>NZ_CP091851.1:0-1420833 GCF_022059845.1 Terrirubrum flagellatum
ATGACGCGCGCTTTGACCGCTCCCTCCGCCTCCGGCCGCTGGGGGACAGCCCTCGCCGCCGTCGGGGTCGCCGCGATGCTGGCGTTCTCGCCGGTCGCCAGCGCGCCGGCTTTCGCCAAGGGACCTGACTCTCTCGCCGATCTCTCTTCGAGCGTGATCGACGCGGTGGTGAACATCTCCGCGACGTCGACGGCGCCGGTTGCCGAGCGGCGTCAACTCCAGATTCCGCAGTTGCCTCCGGGAACGCCCTTTGAAGAATTCTTCGACGAGTTCTTCCGGCGCGGCCCGGGCGGCCAGAACGGGCAGAACAGCCCTGCGCCGCAGCAGCGGCGCGGCAATTCGCTCGGCTCCGGCTTCGTCATCGATTCCGCCGGCATCGTCGTCACCAACAACCATGTCATCGGCGAAGCCAACGACATCACCGTGATCTTCAATGACGGCCAGCGCCTCAAGGCCGAGATCGTCGGCAAGGACACGAAGATCGATCTCGCCGTGCTCCGCGTGAAGCCAGAGAGGCCCTTGAAGGCGGTGAAATTCGGCGACAGCGAAAAGGCCCGCGTCGGCGACTGGGTGATCGCGATCGGCAACCCGTTCGGTCTCGGCGGCTCGGTGTCGGCCGGCATCGTCTCGGCGCGCAACCGCAATATCGATAGCGGCCCCTACGACAACTACATCCAGACCGACGCAGCCATCAACAAAGGCAATTCCGGCGGCCCGCTGTTCAACATGGATGGCGAGGTGATCGGCATTAATACCGCGATCCTGTCGCCGTCAGGCGGCTCGATCGGCATCGGCTTCGCCGTGCCGTCCTCGGTCGCGGCGTCGGTCGTTGATCAGCTCCAGCAATATGGCGAGACGCGTCGCGGCTGGCTTGGCGTGCGTATCCAGCAGGTCGATGATTCGCTTGCCGAAGCGATGAAACTCGGCAGCGCGCGCGGCGCGCTGATCGCAGGCGTCGACGACAAGGGGCCGGCGAAGCCGGCAGGCCTCGAAGCAGGCGATGTGATCGTGAAATTCGATGGTCGCGACATCCGCGACTCGCGCGATCTGCCGCGCATTGTCGCCGCGACGCCGGTCGGCAAGGAGGTCGAGGTCAAGATCATCCGCAAGGGCGCGGAGCAGACGAAGACCGTCAAGCTCGCGCGTCTCGACGAGACGGTCGTCGCCTCCAATACAGCCAAGCCGCAATCGACGCCTGCGCCCGAGACGAAGCAGGTGCTGGGTCTCGAGACCTCGTCGATCACGGATGAAGTCCGCAAACGCTTCAATCTCAAGGAAGGGCTGAAGGGTGTCGTCGTGACGCGCGTCGATCCGAATTCATCGGCCGCCGACAAGCGCATCCAGGCGGGCGACGTGATCGTCGAATTCGGCGAGCAGCCGGTGACGAAGCCCGAGGATGTCGTCAATCGCGTTGAGGCGCTGAAGAAGGACGGCAAGAAATCCGCCGTCGTCGTCATCGCCAACGCACAGGGCGAAACGCGCTTCGTGGCGCTGCCGCTGAACTAGGTTTTCGCGCCCGATTACTAAAAAGGCGGCTTGGGAGAGCCGCCTTTTTGTTTTCAGCGAACCCAATCTTCGATGCGATAGCCCTGCGCATAGAGAAGCGCCGTGAGATCTGTATGCTCAATCCGCGCATGAGCGGCGGCGGCGACTGCAGGCTTGGCGCGAAAGGCGACGCCGAGGCCGGCTTCGCCCAGCATGGCGAGATCATTGGCGCCGTCGCCAACCGCAAGCGTCTGCTCCGGCGCCAGGCCGAATTTCTCACGCAACTCCTTAAGCGTCGCGAGCTTCGCCTCCTTGCCGAGGATTGGCTCGCGCACCTTGCCCGAGAGTCTCTCGCCTTCGGTTTCGAGAATATTCGAGCGATGCTCGTCGAAGCCGATCGTCGCGCCGATCTTCGAGGTGAAAACGGTGAAGCCGCCGGAGACGAGGCAGCAATAACCGCCATTCGCACGCATGGTTCGCACAAGCGCTACGCCGCCCGGCGTCAGCGTGATGCGCTTTTCGATGATCTCGTCGACGATCGAGAGGGACAGTCCTTTCAGCAGCGCGACGCGTTCGCGCAGCGCCGGCTCGAAGGCGATCTCGCCGCGCATGGCGCGCTCGGTGATCTCCGACACTTCTTTCTTCAGCCCGACAAAATCGGCGAGTTCGTCGATGCATTCCTGGCCAATCATGGTGGAATCCATATCGGCGAGGAACAGCGCCTTCCGGCGATGTGGGACGGGCTGCACGATCACGTCGATCGGCGCGTCGCCGAGCGCTGCGCGGGCTTCTGACGCAATCGCTTTGAGATCGGAGTTGTCACCGCTAAAGAAAATATCGGCGGCGACGTCGCGATCGAGCCAAACCGGCGCGCCCGCGCCGGGAAGCGCGCCGGCGCCGCATGAAAGAAGCGTGGCGTCGAGCGCGGGGCGAGCAGGATTTGCGATGAAGGTTGCGACGTGGGTCATGGCGGATGGGCGGGCGATCGACGCCGCGCTCATTGCAGGTCCCACCGCCAGCGGCAAGTCGGCGCTCGCCATCGAGATCGCGCGGCGGACCGGCGGCGTGATCATCAACGCCGATTCCATGCAGCTCTATCGCGACCTCCGGATCATCACGGCGCGGCCAACGCCGGAAGAGGAAGCCGGCGCGCCACATCGCCTTTATGGTGTGATCGATGCGGCGGAGAATTTTTCGGTCGGGCGATGGCTGGCGGCGGCGTCAAGCTTGCTCGCGGACGTCCGCGAAGCGGGCCGGCTGCCGATCTTCGTCGGCGGCACGGGGCTTTATTTCAAGGCGCTGATGCAGGGGCTGTCGGACATTCCCGCGACGCCAGACGAGGTGCGCATGCGGGTGCGCGAGGAAGCGGAGGGTCAGGCGCCGGAAGCGCTGCATGCGAAGCTCATGGAGCGTGACCCCGAGACCGCCGCGACGCTGCGACCAAGCGATCCCCAGCGCATCCTGCGCGCGCTTGAAGTGTTCGAGGCGACAGGTCGTTCGCTCGTCTCCTTTCATGGCGAGCGATCAGGCGCGCTGCTCGACACCGCGCGTTGCTTCAAGTTGTTCCTCACGCCTGATCGTGAGGCGTCGCGCACGGCGATCGATCGCCGGTTTCTCGCGATGATGAAGGAAGGCGCTCTCGATGAAGTCCGCGCGTTGAAATCGCGCGGTCTCGATCCGGCGTTGCCTGCGATGCGCGCTCATGGCGTGCCGGGACTGATCGCTTGTCTCAATGGCGCCATGTCGCTCGAAAATGCGATCGCGAAAGGGCAGGCCGACACGCGCGCTTATGCGAAACGCCAAATGACCTGGTTCCGCCATCAGATGGAAGGGTGGGACGCGGCTGCTCCTGACCAAGCGAGAGAGATCGTTGCGCGGAATTTCGTCGGTGCGAGTTAGGCCCGCAGATCAGCCGTTTTCTCGACGAGAAAGTCGATGAAGGCGCGGACGCGGGCTGGCGTATGGCCCCCCTGGCCGACAAACACCGCGTTGATCTCCTCGACATCGCCAGGATTGAAGGACTCCAGCACCGGGACAAGTCTTCCGGCTGCGATATCCGGCCCGACATGGAAAAGCGCGAGGCGCGCGAGCCCCATGCCAGACAAGGCAAGCTGACGCGCGCTTTCGCCATCGCCAACGAGCGCATTGCCGGCAGCGGGAATATAGATGCTCTCTTCTCCATCGCGAAACGCCCATGCGCTGCGAATGCGCGCGAAGCCGAAATCGATGCGATTGTGACGATCGAGATCGGCGAGCGTATGAGGCGTTCCATGTTTCGCGAGATAGTTCGGCGAAGCCACAACGGCCATGCGGCTTTGTCCCAGCTTGCGCGCGACCAACTGCGACTCCCGCATTGGGCCGACGCGGATCGCGACATCGGCGCGCTCGTTCAGGAGATCGATGACGAGGTCGGTCAGAACAATATCGAGCGTCACGCCGGGATGCCGCGCGAGAAATTCGGGAACCAGCGGCAGAAGATAATGGAGTCCGAAGGGCACATTAGAGTTCACACGCACGCGGCCCTGCGGCGCGCTGCCCTTCGCGGCCTCCTGCTCCGCCTCGGCCATGTCGCCGAGGATGCGGACGCAGCGCTCATAGAACTGCGCGCCTTCCGGCGTCAGCAGCAGCTTGCGCGTGGAGCGATTGACGAGCCGCGCGCCCAGCCGCGCTTCAAGCCGCGAGATCAGCTTGCTCACGGCCGAGGGCGTCATGCGGAAAGCCCGGGCCGCGGCCGAAAAGCCGCCCAGTTCGACCGCGCGGGCGAACACCTCCATCTCGCCGGATCGATTGGCTTCCCATCTCGCCATGTGAATTCAAGTCATAGATGATATTCCCTGAGGCAATCTAAATCACCTCAGCCAACTGCGCCATCTCTCGTTGCAACGCACAATGAGAGGAGAGGCCGATGCCCCTTGCAGTTTACGCCCTTGCCGCCGGGGCCTTCGGGATCGGCGTCACCGAATTCGTCATCATGGGCCTGTTGCTCGATGTCAGCGCCGATCTCGGCGTCTCGATCTCGGCGGCGGGCCTGTTGATATCAGGCTATGCGCTTGGCGTGGTCGCCGGCGCGCCGCTGCTGGGCGCGCTCGTCGGCCGCTGGTCGCAGAAGTCGCTGCTGACGTCGCTGATGGTCGTGTTCACCCTCGGCAACGCCGCCTGCGCGCTCGCGCCTGACTACTGGACCCTGATGGCGGCGCGCGTGCTCACCGCCTTCGCGCACGCCTCCTTCTTCGGCGTGGGATCGGTGGCGGCGACGCGTCTGGTCGCGCCCGACCGCAAGGCGTCGGCGATCGCCGTCATGTTCACCGGTCTCACGGTTGCGAACATTCTCGGCGTGCCGTTCGGAACCTGGCTCGGCCAGGTGTTTGGCTGGCGCGCGACATTCTGGGCCGTGACCTTGGTCGGCGTCGTCGCGGTCGGCGTGATCTCGGCTCTGGTCCCTGCCGATCAGCCGAACGGCGAAAACAGCGATCTGCGCAGCGATCTCGCAGTGCTGGCGCGTCGCCCGGTGCTGCTTGGTCTCGCGACCACGGTGCTGAGCTGGGTCGGCGTATTCGCGGCCTTCACCTATCTCGCGCCGATGCTGACGCGCGTCGCCGGATTTCCTGAAAGCGCAGTGTCCGCGATTCTTCTCGTCTTCGGCGGCGGCCTCATCGCGGGCAATCTGATCGGCGGGAAACTCGCAGACAAAAATGTCGTGCGGACCGCGCTGACAAGTCTTCTCGCGCTCTCGGGCATGCTGTTCGCGATGAGTTTCGCGATGCGCGATCATATCGCAGCTATTATCTCGGTTGGCCTTCTCGGCGCCGCGGCCTTTGCGACTGTCGCGCCGTTGCAGATGTGGGTGCTGGAGAAAGCGTCCGGCGCGGGACAGGCGATCGCGTCGAGCTTCAATATCGGCGCGTTCAATCTCGGCAACGCGATCGGCGCCTGGCTCGGCGGCGTCGTGATCGATCACGGGCCGGGGCTTGGCGCTGTTCCGCTTGTCGCTGCGATCATTCCGTTGATCGCCTTCGCCGTCGCGCTCTGCAATTGGCGTCTCGATCATCGCGCGCCTGCGCTCGCCGCCATTCCGCGCGGCTGCTGATCTCTTCTTCCTCATCTTTCGCACATGGAGACCATCATGGAATATCGTCGTCTGGGTGCGTCCGGACTGAAAGTCCCGGCGCTGAGTTTCGGAGCGGGAACCTTCGGCGGGTCGGGTCCGCTGTTCGGCGCGTGGGGCAATACCGATGTCGCAGAAGCGCGCCGCCTGATCGACATCTGTCTCGACGCCGGCGTGACCTTGTTCGACACCGCCGACGTCTATTCCAACGGCGCGTCGGAAGAGGTGCTCGGCGAAGCGCTGAAGGGACGGCGCGACAAGGCGCTGATTTCCACCAAGATGTCGCTGCCCATGGGCGATGGCCCTGGTGACGCCGGCTCGTCACGCGCGCGGTTGATCAAGGCGACGGACGACGCGCTGCGCCGGATGCAGACGGATTATGTCGATCTCTTGCAACTGCACGCCTTCGACGCCGCGACGCCCGTCGAGGAAGTTCTGTCGACGCTCGACATGCTCGTGCGCGCGGGAAAGCTGCGTTACGTCGGCGTTTCCAATTTTTCCGGCTGGCAGCTCATGAAGTCGCTCGGCGCGGCGGAGAAGCATGGCTATCCCCGCTATGTCGCGCATCAGGTCTATTATTCGCTGGTCGGCCGCAGCTATGAATGGGAGCTGATGCCGCTCGGTCTCGATCAGGGCGTCGGCGCGCTGGTGTGGAGCCCGCTCGGCTGGGGCCGTCTCACGGGCAAATTGCGTCGCGGGCAGCCTCTTCCTGAGGGACGTCTGGCCGACACTGCGAAATTCGGCCCGCCGGTTAATGACGAACTTCTCTTCCGCGTCGTCGACGCGCTCGACGAGATCGCAAAGGAAACCGGAAAATCCATTCCGCAGATCGCGATCAACTGGCTGTTGCAGCGCCCGACTGTCTCATCGATCATCATCGGAGCGCGCAATGAAGAGCAGCTTCGCCAGAATCTCGGAGCAGTCGGCTGGTCGCTCTCGGGCGAGCAGATCGCGAAGCTCGACGCGGCGAGCACGACGGACGCCGCCTATCCCTATTTCCCCTATTACAGGCAGGAAGGCTTCGCGCGGCTCAGCCCGCCGGCGGTGTGATCCTCAGGTCCGGCCCGCTGCGTCGCTCTTGATGAAGTCGACGAAGGCGCGCAGCGGTCCGGGCATGTGCGTGCGACTCTGATAATAGAGAAAGGGGCCGGAGAATTCCTGCACCCAGTCGCTCAGCACGGGAACAAGCCGTCCATCGTTGAGCGCGGGCTTCAGATATTCCTCGAAGCTCGCGATGAGGCCGAGACCCGCGATCGCAGCGGCGATCTCCAGCTCCATCGAGGTCGCGACAAGCGGTCCCTCCGGGCTGACGCGGATAATCTCGCCGTCCTTTTCGAACTCCCAGGGATGGGTGACGCCGCTGGCGAAGCGATGGCGGATGCAGGCGTGCTGCAACACGTCATGGGGATGTTGGGGAACGCCGCGCGCGGCGAGATAGTCGCGCGAAGCTGCAACCACGAACCGCTGTCGGCGCGGACCCAACGGAATCGCGATCATGTCGCGCTCGACGCGTTCCTCATAACGCACGCCGGCGTCGAAGCCCGCGGCAAGGACATCGATGAACCTGTCGTTGACGACGATATCGACCGTCACCTCGGGATAGGCTTTGAGGAAGCGCGTGACGATCGGCGGCAGGATCTTGTGGCCGACGATCGAAGGCACGTTCAGCCTCAGCGTGCCGCGCGGGCTGTCGCGGAATGTGTTCATGGCGTCGAGAGCGCCGGAGATTTCGCCGAGCGCCGGCCCCAGCCGATCGAGCAGACGATCGCCGGCTTCGGTCGGCGTCACGCTGCGCGTCGTGCGGTTGAGCAGGCGGATCGACAGGCGCGCCTCCAACCGGCGGACGGCCTCGCTCAGCGACGAGGCGGAGACGTTGCGGTGCTGGGCCGCGCCGCGAAAGCTGCGGGCGCGAGCGACAGCGACAAAGGCGTCGAGATCGGACAAGTCGGGATCGGACATTGTGCGGATTTCCAAACAGGCCGTTCGATATTGGCCGGATTATCGCACAGAACAATCCGCGCCATATTCGCCTCGAAAGCCCGGTTGGGCTCACGGAGATGAAGATGGACATTCGTCAGCTTGGCGCGGCCGGCCCGCGCGTTTCGGCGTTGGGCCTTGGCTGCATGGCCATGTCCGGCATGTATGGCCCGGCCGATCGGGCCGAGAGCATCGCCACCATTCACGCCGCGCTCGAAGCCGGAATCACGTTGCTCGACACCGGCGACTTCTACGGCATGGGCCATAACGAGATGCTGATCGGTGAAGCGCTGAAAGGCGGCAAGCGCGATGGCGCGCTCATCAGCGTGAAGTTCGGCGCGCTGCGCGGTCCCGACGGCGCGTGGCTCGGCTATGACTCGCGGCCGCAGGCGGTGAAGAGCGCGCTGGCCTATACGCTGCAGCGGCTCGGCGTTGATCACATCGACATCTATCGTCCGTCGCGGCTCGATCCTGCGGTGCCGATCGAAGACACGATCGGCGCCGTCGCCGACATGGTGAAGGCCGGCTATATCAGGCATATCGGTCTGTCTGAAGTCGGCGTCGACACGATCCGCCGCGCGGCGAAGGTCCATCCCATCGTCGATCTGCAGATCGAATATTCTCTGATCTCGCGCGGCATCGAGGACGGCATTCTGCAGGCATGCCGTGAGTTTGGCATCGCCATCACCGCATATGGCGTTCTCTCGCGCGGCCTGATCAGCGGCCATTGGGACGCCAGCAAGGCCGACGCTGGTGATTTTCGCGCGCACAGCCCGCGTTTCCAGGCCGGAAATGTCGAGCAGAATCTTGCGCTCGTTGAAGCGCTGCGGAAGATCGCCGACACGAAAGACGTCAGCGTCGCGCAGATCGCCATCGCCTGGGTGATGGCGCAGGGCGACGATATCGTTCCGCTGATCGGCGCGCGCCACCGCGATCGTTTGACGGAATCGCTTGGCGCGCTCGATGTGAAGCTGGGCGCAAGCGATCTTGCTGCGATCGAAGCGGCCGTTCCGAGAGGCGCTGCCGCCGGCGATCGCTATGCGGCCTATGCAATGGCGCAACTCGACAGTGAGCAGCGCGTCAGCGCGCTTTAATGCCCGCTCTTGCTGAAAAAGATCTGATAGAGCGTCAGCGCGATCTCGGAAACGATCAGCAGCACGATCGCCCATTCGAGACGCAGTGATCGACGCGTGTCGATGAGATCGGTGAAAGCGGTCGCCGTCTCCTTGATGACGTCGAGCTTGCGGGTCAGCGCCACCGCGCGCTCCTTGAGCTCGTATTCGTCTTCGAGACGGCCATAGAGACGTTCGAGATCCGGGCGCTCCCAGAGAGCGTCCGGCTTCTCCTCGACCGCGACGCGGCCTGACATGGAATGCTGCACGCGCAGCGACTTGCCGATCAGCTTCAGCATGTCGCTGCGCGCGACGGGAAAGCTGCCCTTGTCGCCGAGGCGGCGCGCCAGCGGCTCGATCACATCGAACACAGCTGCGACCTCGCGTTCGTCACGGGCCAGCACGACGCTCTTCGCCAGCGCGTCGGCGATGACAAGCATCTTCTCCGGCAACAGCGACCGCAGATGGATCGGGCCGCCCGGCGGCACATGATCCTCCTGATCGCTCGCAAGCTGGATGATCGCCGTTTCCTCCTCCGCCTTGGCGAAGGGGCGGGCGATGCGCGGCCTGATCTGCGCAAGCAGCCCGTCCTCCTCGACAGGCGTCAGGCCGGCGAAGACGGCGACGCCGAAACGGAACAGGGCGGCGAAGCCATGGCCTCCCACACGGAACGCCAGGGGCGAGCTGGCGATCAGGTCCGAGCGTTCGAGGCCCGACGTGTCGAGCCGTTCGCCCAGCAGCAGGGCGCGAATGGTGATCTGGCGGGCCGTTCCTTCGGGCCCCTTGGGTGGCGCAATCGCCGCGACATCGCTCATGCCGGGGCTTATAGGCGGTTCCCTCTGTTCGCGGGAGGCCGCGACGCCGCTTGACCGCGACGCCGCTTTGCAGTTATCAGGCGAGGATGATGAAGAGCATTCTCGTAACGGAGCGCCGGTAGGGGCAGTCGCACCAGACTGTGGCCCCCGCGCCGGCGCATGCAAGGTCCCTCACGGGGCCTTTTTTATTGGCCGAATGGCGGCCGCGACGAGGATCGGAAAAGCCGAGGAGACGACGATGAGCGAGACGATGACCGGCGCTGAAATGGTGATCCGCGCGCTGCAGGATCAGGGCGTCGACACCCTCTTTGGCTATCCCGGCGGCGCCGTGCTCCCGATCTACGACGCCATGTTCCACCAGGAGAAGGTGAAGCATGTGCTTGTCCGCCACGAGCAGGGCGCCGTGCATGCGGCCGAAGGCTACGCCCGCTCTTCCGGCAAGGTCGGCGTCGTCCTTGTGACGTCAGGTCCCGGCGCGACCAATGCGGTCACCGGCCTCACCGACGCGCTGATGGATTCGATCCCGATCGTCTGCCTCACCGGCCAGGTGCCGACGCATCTCATCGGCTCCGACGCGTTCCAGGAATGCGACACGGTCGGCATCACGCGTCATTGCACCAAGCACAACTATCTCGTGAAGCGCATCGAGGATTTGCCGCGCGTGTTGCACGAGGCGTTCTATGTCGCGCAGAACGGGCGCCCCGGGCCCGTCGTGATCGACATCCCCAAGGACATCCAGTTCGCCTCGGGCGAATATGCGCGGCCGAAGGAGAATCAGCACAAGAGCTATCGCCCGCAGACCAAGGGCGACACCACCAAGATCCGCGCCGCGGTCGAGCTTATGGCGAAAGCGAAGAAGCCTGTGTTCTACACCGGCGGCGGCGTCATCAATGCGGGGCCGGAAGCTTCGCGCCTGCTGCGCGAGCTGGTTCAGATCACCGGCTTCCCGGTGACGTCGACGCTGATGGGCCTTGGCGCGCTGCCCGCGTCCGACCCGCACTGGCTCGGCATGCTGGGCATGCACGGCTCCTACGAAGCGAACCTCGCCATGCATGGCTGCGACGTCATGATCAATCTCGGCGCGCGCTTCGACGACCGCATCACCGGTCGGCTTGACGCCTTCTCGCCGCACTCGCGCAAGATCCATGTCGATATCGATCCGTCCTCGATCAACAAGAACGTCAAGGTCGATATCGGCATCGTCGGCGATTGCCGCGAGGTGCTCGCCGACATGATCGCGGTGTGGAAGGAGATGAAGCCGCAGCTCAACACGGTCGCGCTGAACGACTGGCGGCGTCAGATCGATGTGTGGCGCGCGCGCAAGAGCTTCTCTTACGAGAATTCGAAAGAGATCATCAAACCGCAATATGCGATCGAGCGGCTCTATCAGCTCACGAAAGACCGCGACGTCTATGTCACCACGGAAGTCGGCCAGCATCAGATGTGGGCCGCGCAGCATTTCCATTTCCAGGAGCCGAACCGCTGGATGACGTCTGGCGGCCTTGGCACCATGGGCTATGGATTGCCGGCGGCGATCGGCGCGCAGCTCGCGCATCCGAATTCGCTTGTGATCGACATCGCCGGCGAAGCCTCGATCCTGATGAATATGCAGGAGATGTCGACGGCGGCGCAGTACCGGCTGCCGGTGAAGATCTTCATTCTCAACAATGAATATATGGGCATGGTGCGCCAGTGGCAGGAATTGCTGCATGGCGGGCGTTATTCCGAAAGCTATTCGGCGGCGCTGCCCGATTTCGTGAAGCTCGCCGAAGCCTATCACGCCAAGGGCATCCGCTGCTCCGATCCGGCGAAGCTCGACGACGCCATCCGCGAGATGATCGATTATCCCGGGCCCGTGATTTTCGACTGTCTCGTCTCGAAGGAGGAGAACTGCTTCCCGATGATTCCGTCGGGCAAGGCGCATAACGAGATGATCCTGCCCGACTTCACCGGCGACACGAAGACGGTCATCGACGCCAAGGGCAAGGAGCTTGTGTGATGCAGATGAAGCGCATCGGCCTGATCGGCGGCACGAGCTGGGAATCGACGGTGATCTACTATCGTCTGTTCAATGAGCGCGTGCGCGATCGCCTTGGCGGGCTGCATTCGGCCCGCCTGATCCTTTCCTCTGTCGATATGGAGGAGATGGATCAGCATATGCGCGCAGGCGACTGGAACGGGCTCGGCGAAAAGCTGGCGGAAGAAGCGCGTCGGCTCAAGCGCGCCAGCGCCGAAGCGATCATTCTCTGCACGAACACGATGCATAAGGTGGCGGATCACATCCGCGCCGCGTCCGATCTGCCGTTTCTCGACATTCGCGAGGCGACCGGGCGCGCCATCGTCGCGCGCGGCGTCAAGCGCCCGCTGCTGCTCGCCACGCGCTACACCATGGAGAGCGATTTCTTCGCGCGGCGGCTGGAGGCTGACTTCGGGCTTCAGCCCGTCATTCCGAATGCGGATGACCGCACTGTGATCCATGATGTGATCTTCAATGAGCTGTGCCGCGGGATCGTCCGGCCGGAGGCGAAGGCGGCCTATCTCGCCGCGGTCGGCAAAGCGCGCGAAGCCGGCGCCGATGGCGTGATCTTCGGTTGCACCGAAATCGGCATGCTGCTCAGCCAGGCCGATCTCGACCTGCCGGCGTTCGATACGACGCCCATCCATGTGGACGCAGCGCTCGATTTCGCGTTCGGCGGCGCTCACGCGCTGCAATCCGCGGCCTGATTCCTGCTCGGCGGCGCAACCGATTGGCGATGATCATGCAGTCCATCACCAAAAGGCATGAGATCAGCGCCGCCTGGGCCGCTAGCTTCCTCCCCATCATTATCACGGGGAGCGGAGCATGAAGCTCGTTATCGCGAACAAGCTGCATTCGTCATGGTCGATGCGGCCATGGCTCATCGTCGCCCATTTCGGAATCCCGTTCGAGGAAATTCAGGTCCCGTTCGGTCCGACTGTCGACGATCCCGAATGGAAGGCGAAGATCGCCGCCTACACCCCGGCCGGCAAGGTGCCGGCGCTTGTCGACGGCGAGGTGAAGATATGGGAATCGCTCGCGATCATCGAATATCTCGCCGAGCGTTTTCCCGATCTGGCGATCTGGCCGCGCGACCGTGAAGCCCGTGCGATGGCGCGGGCGATTTCGAGCGAAATGCATGCGGGCTTCTCGGCGCTGCGCGGCGCCTGTCCCTGCAATCTTGGCAAGCGCCATCCCGCGAGGGATCGCGGACCGAAAGTCGCGGCCGACGTGGCGCGCATCTCCACGATCTGGAACGAGGCGCGCGCCCGTTTCGGCAAGGCGACGGGGAAGCCGTTCTTGTTCGGCGAATTCTCGGCGGCGGATGCGATGTATGCGCCTATCGCCACGCGCCTCCACACCTATTCGATCGCGGTCGATCCAGTGGCGCAAGCCTATGTCGACGCGATCTATGATCTTCCCGCCTTCCGCCAGTGGCGCGACGCCGCGCTGAAGGAGCCGTGGATCGTCGCCGAAGACGAGGCGGACGAGCCCACTCTCGAAAATTACCGACCGCACATCAAAACCTGAATCACCCAGAGCCAGAGCGCCCGCATGTCGACTCATTATCCCGCCGCGACCACGACCCTGCCGGTCAACAGGCACACGCTTTGCGTGCTGGTGGACAATGAGCCGGGCGTTCTCGCTCGCATCTCCGGCATGTTCTCGGGCCGCGGCTACAATATCGAAAGCCTCACCGTATCCGAGACCGAGCATGAGAAGCATCTCTCGCGCATCACCATCTGCACGGCGGGGACGGCGCCTGTGATCGAGCAGATCAAGCATCAGCTCGAAAGGCTGGTGCCGGTGCATGGCGTGATCGACCTCACCGTGAACGGCGATTCGATCGAGCGCGAACTCGCGCTGGTGAAGGTGGTCGGCGAGGGCGATGATCGCGTCGAGGCGCTGCGCCTTGCAGGCGCCTTTGGCGCCCGCACGCTCGATGCGACGCGCACTTCCTTCATCTTTGAGCTGACGGGCGCGTCCGAAGACGTCGATCGCTTCATCAGGCTGATGATGGAGGTCGGCCTGTCGGAAGTGTCGCGCACGGGCGTCGCCGCGATCGGCCGCGGCGCCAAGCCGATGGATGCGCGGTAGATCACGCCGCACTTTGATTGAAACAATCAAAGTGCGGGAACGTGATCGATTCCAAAAGTTTAGAGCATGGCTTTCGCGAAAAACCGGTTCCCACTTTTTCGCGCCATGCTCTGGGCAAAACTCCAATCTGTCATCGCCGGGCTTGACCCGGCGATCCAGATCGAAGCGTAGATACTTGAAAGTAGGACTGGATCGCCGGGTCAAGCCCGGCGATGACAGGCTGAGGATGCGGAGCTGGAGACGCCCATGACCATCAAGCTGTTTTATTCCCCCGGCGCCTGTTCGCTCGCGCCGCATATTGCGCTTGAGGAGGCGGGCGTTCCGTTCGAACCGGTGCGGGTGGATTTCTCGAAGACGCAGCAGCGTTCGCCTGATTATCTCAGGATCAATCCGAAGGGGCGTGTGCCAGCGCTCGCCGACGGCGATTTCATCGTCACCGAAAATCCGGCGGTGCTGCGCTACATCGCGACGCTCGCGCCGGAAAAGAAGCTGTGGCCTGACAACGCCCGCGACGAAGCGCGCTGCATGGAATGGATGGCGTGGATTTCATCGGGCGTGCATGTCTCCTACGCTCATATCCGTCGCGCCGAACGCTATGCGACGGGCGAAGAGGCGATCGCCAATGTGCAGGCGAAGGGCCGCGAGACCACGCGCGACGTGTGGCAGGCGGTCGAGGCAAAACTGCCGGCCGAAGGCTGGTCGTCTGGCGATCGCTACAGCGTCGCCGACGCCTATCTCTATGTCTTCTGGGCGTGGGGCGGCGGGCAGGTGCTCGGCTACGACATGACGAAGGATTTCCCGAAGTGGAGCGCGCTGGCGAAGCGCGTGGCTGACAGGCCGGCGACGCAGCGCGCGCTGGAGCGGGAAAAGGCTGTCATGCAGGCGGCGTGACGCCTCATCCCTTGAAGACGTCGCCTTTCAGGAACTCTTCTTCCTCCGCTGTCATCGCGCGCCCGAGCGTGGGATTGCGATGGGGGAAGCGGCCGAATTTCGCAATGATGTCGCGATGGATATGGGCGTATTTGACGCCGTTCTCGTCGCGGGCCCTTGTGTAAAGCGCGAGGCAGCGATCCTGATCCGCCAGCTCTTCGGAATGCATGAAGGGGAGGTAGAAGAACTCGCGCATCGTTGTGTCGGTCGCATCATCGAACCCACGCGCGATGGCGGCGTCGGCGATGCGGCGCGCATGCGCGTCCGTTGCGAAAGCGCGCGGCGATCCGCGGAAAAGATTGCGCGGGAACTGATCGAGAAGGATGAGCAGCGCGAGCGCGCCTTGGGCGTCATCAGCCCAACTGTCGAGCTCGCCCGACGCAGCCTTTTCGACAAGCGCGCCGAAGCGTTGGCGGATATCCTCGTCGAACGCGTCGTCCTTCCCATACCACTTGTCATATCCCGCATCGCGCCAGAACGAGATGATCGCTTCAGCTTGTTCGTTGGCCACAGGCTGCATCCCGACTTGGCGCGCGGCGCTTCTGCGCCGGCGCTGCGCTCAATATAGGCGCCATGCGTCCGCTCGCCATCGCGATTGCGGGACGCGGGCCGGCCGGCATGGCGGCCGCGCTCTTCCTGCATCGCGCCGGTCATCTCGTGACGGTGTTCGACCAGATGCCAGCGCCGCAGCCGATCGGGTCGGGCCTGATGATGCAGCCGACGGGTCTTGCGACGCTTGGCGCGCTTGGGCTCGAAAGCGAAATCAGATCGCTCGGGCGGCCGATCACGCGTATGTTCGGCAAGGTGCTGCCGTCGGGGCGCACGGTGCTCGATGTCGCCTATGATCCCGCAGATCGTGGCTTGCGCGGGGTCGCCGTGCATCGCGCCGCCTTGTTCGGCGTGTTGCATCGCGCGCTTCTCTCATCGGGCGTTGCAATCGAGACCTCGACGCGGATCGTCGAATGCGGTGCGGCGTCCGCCGGTCGCCCCTTTCTTGTCGACGACAAGGGCAGGCGACATGGTCCCTTCGATCTTGTCGTCGATGCGCTCGGCTCCCGCTCACCGCTGGCGGCGGACGATCGCAAGGCTGCGCGCGGGCGCGACCTTTCCTTTGGCGCGCTGTGGGCGACATTGCCCTGGATTTCAGGCGCGTTCGACGATCATCAACTGGAGCAGCGCTATCGCCGCGCCGACGTCATGGTCGGCGTGCTGCCGATCGGGCGTATGGAATCTGGCGGCGTCGAGCAGACGGCGTTCTTCTGGAGCCTGAGGCCTGAGCAACATGCGCAATGGCTCGCGAACGGGCTCGACGCCTGGAAGGACGAGGTGCGCGCGCTCTGGCCGCAGACCGAGCCGCTGCTGAGTTCGATCACGCATCCTGAACAGCTCACGCTTGCAGCTTATCGGCATTTCACGCTGCCTTATCCCGCGCACTCTGCGATCGCGCGCATCGGCGACGCCGCGCATGCGACATCGCCGCAACTTGGGCAGGGCGCCAACATGGCTCTGCTCGACGCCTGGGCGCTGGCGGCGGCGCTGGCTAGCGAGAACGATCTCGAACGCGCGCTGCATCTCTATGTCCGGCTGCGCGGGCTGCATGTGCGCGTCTATCAGGCGGTCAGCGCGATCTTCACGCCCTTCTATCAGTCCGACAGCGATCTGCTGCCCTGGCTGCGCGATCATGTGCTCTGGCCGATCAGCCGCGTGACGCCCATGCCGACGATGCTGTCCTGGCTGGCGCAGGGAAGGCTGATCGATCCGGTGAAGACGCTCGCGGCGCTGACGAAATCCTGAGCCTTCCAAGCCCTCGAAGAATCCACTTGCGTCGGAGCCGCTCGCCCTCTAGACGGCAGAACCGTAACGTACGGTACTCTCCGATTGCCCATGGAAATGCCCGCCCCTCCGGACCCGAAAGGACCGACAGCGCGCCAGCAGGCCGTGCTCGACGCCGTGCTCGGGCTGATGGTGGAGGAGGGTGATCATCTCACCATGGCGGCAGTCGCGCGGCGCGCGAGTTGTTCGAAGGAAACGCTCTACAAATGGTTCGGCGACCGCGACGGGCTGCTCACTGCGACGGTGCAATGGCAAGCCTCGAAGGTTCGCGCCGGCAATTATGACCGGCAGCGACTCGACGCGGCGGCGCTGCGAGACAGCCTCGCGAATTTCGGCGCCAACTGGCTGCAGGTGATTTCAAGCTCGACCTCGATCGCGCTCAATCGCATCGCGATTGGCCACGCCGCGTCAGGCAAGAGCAATCTCGGCGGCATCGTGCTCGCCAACGGGCGCTTCGCCATCGGTGAAAGGTTGAAGCCGGTGCTCGAAGCCGGCCGTGACGCGGGGCTTCTGTCGTTCGATGACACCGAGACGGCGTTCCGCACCTTCATCGGGCTTGTCGGCCGCGACGTGCAGATTCGCCTGCTGCTCGGCGATGAATTGAAAATGACAAATGCGGAGATCGAGCGCGACGCTGCGCGCGCCGCCGAACAGTTTCTCGCGCTTTATGGCGCGACGAAAAGCGGACCGAGAATTAGAAGTCTCTAACACAAGAGGAAAGACCATGCGTGTTTATTATGATCGCGACGCCGACATCAACCTGATCAAGGGCAAGAAGGTCTGCATCGTCGGCTATGGCAGCCAAGGCCACGCCCATGCGCAGAACCTGCGCGACTCCGGCGTCAAGGATGTGATCATTGCGCTGAAGGCCGGATCGGCCACGCGCGCCAAGGCGGAAGGCGCGGGCTTCACCGTGATGACGCCAACCGAAGCGGCCAAGGTTGCCGACGTCATGATGATGCTGACGCCGGACGAATTGCAGGGCGACATCTATCGCGACGAACTGCACGCGAACATGAAGAACGGCGCGGCGCTGATGTTCGCGCACGGCCTCAACGTTCACTTCAACCTGATCGAGCCGCGCAAGGATCTCGACGTGCTGATGGTGGCGCCGAAGGGCCCTGGCCACACGGTTCGTTCGGAGTATCAACGCGGCGGCGGCGTGCCGACCCTGATCGCGATCCATCAGGACGCGTCGGGCAATGCGCATGATCTCGGCCTGTCCTATGCGTCGGCGAATGGCGGCGGCCGCGCCGGCATCATCGAGACCACCTTCAAGGAAGAGTGCGAGACCGATCTCTTCGGCGAGCAGGTCGTGCTCTGCGGCGGCCTCGTCGAGCTGATCAAGGCCGGCTACGAGACGCTGGTCGAGGCGGGATATGCGCCCGAGATGGCCTATTTCGAGTGCCTGCACGAGGTGAAGCTGATCGTCGACCTCATCTATGAAGGCGGCATCGCGACGATGAACTACTCGATCTCGAACACAGCCGAGTACGGCGAGTATGTCACGGGGCCGCGCATCATCACGTCCGACACGAAGGCGGAGATGAAGCGCGTGCTCACCGACATCCAGTCCGGCAAGTTCACGCGCGACTGGATGCTCGAAAACAAGGTCAACCAGACCTCGTTCAAGGCGACGCGCGCCCGCATGGCGGCCCATCCGATCGAGCAGGTCGGCGAGAAGCTGCGCGCCATGATGCCGTGGATCAAGGCGAAGGCGCTGGTCGACAAGACGAAGAATTGATCTTCACCCAGCCTTCGCTGATCTCAAATGAAACGGGCGGCCATCGGCCGCCCGTTTTGATTCTTACGCGTGGCGTTCGATCAGAACGTCACCTTGTCCTTGATTGCGTCTTCGGCGTTCTTCGGCACGACCTTGCGCGTGACGAAATCGTTCCAATCCTTGAACTTCGTCTTGGCGCGCGCGGTGACGATCTCCTTGGCGCGGGCCGGCCCGATCTGCGGCAGCGCGTCGAGGTCCTTCTCGGTCGCGGTGTTGAGGTTGATCTTGGTCGTTTGCGCGGCCGGCGCGGCGGCGGGCTTGGCCGCAGTCGTCGCGGGCGCCGTGGTCGCAGGCGCAGTTACGGCCGGCGCCGCAGGCTTTGCGGGCGTCGCGGGCTGCGTGGTCTGAGCGTAGGACGCGCCGGCCAGAAGAGTCGCGATGGCGGCGGCGCCGAACAATTTGCGAATGATCATGGGACAAACCCCGTCATGCTGCTTCCGGGAGGAGGCTCGCGCGAGGAGCCCGGAGCTTCGCGCGAGGCGTCGAACATGCGTTCGATACGCTCCAAGATTCGGCGCGCTCACGGGCTGCTAAAAGGCGGGATCAAGGCGCGCTTGCGGTTTTTCGCTGAACCCTGGCTAAACCGTTTATCGCCCGTTCATCTCCAGGTGAAAATCGCTGCGGCGCAGCGCGTTTCAGTTGAGGAAGCCGAGATACTTGTTCGCCATCTCGCCAACGACGCCGGTGCCATAGAGCATCGCGAAACCCCACACAATCGACGCAGCGATGTTGGCGAGATGGAAGGGCGGCTGCGGCATCTTCGCAATGCCGGCGACGAGCGCGACGATGGCGCGCACCGGCCCGAAGAAATGGCCGATGAAGACAGCCGGCGCGCCCCACTTCTCGAAGAAGGCGTGGCCACGGGCGAGAACCTCGGGCTTGTCGCGGAATGGCCAGGTGTGCTCGGCGCGCGGTCCAAGCCAGACGCCGAGCAAATAAGAGGTGTAGAACCCGAACGCGGCGCCGATCGAGGCCGAGATCGACAGCGGCAGAAGATTGAGTCCGGCGGCGCCGGCGAAGGCGCCGAACGCGACGAAGAAGAATGTGCCGGGGATAAGCAGCGAGATGAACGCGAAGCACTCGCCGAAGGCGATGAGGAAGACGATGACGATGGCAAACTGCGGATAGGCCCTGCAGAAATTGATGACCGGCTGAACGATCGAATCCAGATCCAAGAGCTCTCTCCTCGCGACGGCGCCCGCGCTTGTGGCACGCAGGCGCGGAAGGCTGCAAGCGGCGCCCGCATGCATGGCCCGAAGGGTCAATCGCCTTGACCTTTCCGCCGGCGCAAGGTTGACATCGCGAGGCTGCTTTTGAGCGGGCGGCGGCAAGAGATTAAGGGGCGGGGCGAACCCGCCGCGCGGGAGGATGAGACGCTGATGGGGCCGGGTTCGGGCGCTTCACCCGCCATTTCGCTGCGCGGCGTCTCGATCGCCTACCGGGTTCGCGACGGCGCCCGCTATGAGGCGGTGCGGCCGGTCGATCTTGACGTCGCCGACCAGTCCTTCGTCGCCATCGTCGGCCCGACCGGTTGCGGCAAGTCGACGCTGCTCAACGCGGTGGCCGGCCTTGTCGCGCCATCCTCAGGCTCCGTCTCGGTGTTTGGCGAGCCGCTGAAAGGGATCAATCGGCGCGCCGGCTATCTCTTCCAGCTCGACGCGCTGATGCCGTGGAAGACGGCGCTCGACAATGTCGCGGTGGCGCTGGAGCCCATGGGCGTCAGCCGTAGCGAAGCGCGGGAGCGCGCCCGCGCCATGCTGAAGCGCGTGGGCCTTGGCGCCTTCGCCGACCGCTATCCGCACATGCTTTCGGGCGGCCAGAAGAAGCGCGTGGCCTTGGCGCAGACATTGATCCGCGACCCTAAGCTCCTGCTCATGGATGAGCCGTTCGGCCCCCTCGACGCGCAGACGCGCGTGATCATGGGCAATTTGCTGCTGGAGCTCTGGGCGGCCGACCGCAAGGCGGTGATGTTCATCACCCATGATCTCGATGAAGCCATTGCGCTCGCGGATCGCGTCATCGTTATGGCCGCCGGGCCGCAGTCGCATTTCGTCGGCGATTTCCGTATCGATCTGCCGCGGCCGCGCGACATCGCGGAAGTGCGCCATGACAAGCGGTTCTTCGATTTGCATCGCGACATCTGGGCGAAACTGCGCGACGAGGTGAGCCGCGCCTATGCGCAGGCGGACGGGGTCGCAGCATGAAGCCAAATCGCGCGCTCGTCATTGTGCTGCAGATCCTGTTCGGGATCGCGCTGCTCGTCGCCTGGCATTTCTCCGCCAACATCAAGGTCGGGTCGGCGACGCTGAAGTTTTTTCTGTCCGCGCCGATCGACGTCTTCTGGCGCGTGGTGAAGCTGTTTAGCGAAGGCGACATCTGGGGCCACATGTGGATCACCTTCCAGGAGACGGTGTACGCCTTCCTGATCGGCTCCTTCGCCGGCGTGATCTGCGGCTTCGCTTTGGCGCGCAACGCGCTCGCTGCGGCTGTCGCTGATCCCTATCTCAAGGCGGCGAATGCTCTGCCGCGTGTCGTGCTGGCGCCGATCTTCATGCTGTGGCTCGGCCTCGGCATCTGGTCGAAGGTGGCGCTCGGCTTCAGCCTCGTCTTCTTCATCGTCTTCTTCAACGTGTTCCAGGGCGTGCGCGAAGTGCCGCCGACGATCCTCGCCAATGCGCGCATGCTCGGCTTCAACGAGCGCCAGCTCTTCCGCCATGTCTACTGGCCGGCGGCGCTGACCTGGATGTTCTCGTCGCTGCATACCTCGGTCGGCTTCGCGCTCGTCGGCGCCGTGGTCGGCGAATATCTGGGATCGGCGGCGGGGCTTGGCTATCTCATCCATCAGGCCGAGGGCGTGCTCGACACGACAGGCGTCTTCGCCGGCATGGCCATCCTGACCGCGTTCGTGCTCGTCATCGACGCGTTCGTGACTCTGATCGAGCGCCGCCTGCTGATCTGGCAACCGCAGGGCGCGCAGACCACGACTTGATCGCTGCGGCGAACCGACGAAAATAGGCTCAAACCACAAAGGATTTGGAGGAAATCATGGATCGCAGGCATTTCACGAAAGTTCTTGGCGCAGCGACGCTTGCGCCTCTCGCCGCGCCGGCCGTGCATGCGCAAGGCGCCAAGCTGACGCTCGGCGTCGGCGGGAAGCCGCTGCTCTATTATCTCCCGCTGACGATCGCGGAGCGCCGCGGCTTCTTCAAGGACGAGGGGCTGAACGTCGAGATCAACGACTTCGGCGGTGGCGCCAAATCACTGCAGGCGCTCGTCGGCGGTTCGGTCGATGTCGTCACCGGCGCCTATGAGCATACGGTGCGCATGCAGGCGAAGAGCCAGGACATTCGCGCGATCTGTGAGCTCGGCCGCTTCCCCGCGATCGTGATCGGCGTGGCGAAATCGAAAGCCGACAAGATCAAGTCCGCCTCTGACCTGAAAGGCGCGAAGATCGGTGTGACGGCGCCTGGCTCCTCGACCTCGATCACCGTGCAATATGCGATGCTGAAAGCCGGCCTGAAGCCGACGGACGCCGCTTTCATCGGCGTGGGCGGCGGCGCGAGCGCGGTCGCTGCGATGAAGAAAGGCGATATCGACGCGATCAGCCATCTCGATCCTGTCATCGCCAAGCTCGAGGCGGATGGCGACATCGTCGTGCTGATCGACACGCGCACGGAAGCCGGCACCAAGGCGCTGTTCGGGGGCACCAATCCGGCTGCTGTCGTCTATACCCGCAACGATTTCATCGAGAAGAATCCGGAAGCGGCGCAGAAAGTAACCAACGCCTTCGTGAAGTCGCTGAAATGGCTCGCCTCCGCCAAGCCGGAAGATGTCGCCGCCAGCGTGCCCGAGGATTTCTATCTCGGCGACAAGGAGCTCTATATCCGCGCGGTGAAGAATTCGCTGGAGAGCTATTCGCGCACGGGCATCATCTCGCCTGAAGGCATGAAGAGCGTCTATGACATGGTGAAGGCGCTCGATTCCGAGATGGCGAGCGCGCAGGTCGATCTCTCCAGGACCTTTGTCGACAGGTTCGTGAAGAAGGCGACATCAGCCTGAGCCGCCGCCAGCGTCGTTAACTTCAGCAACGGGTGATCGGTTCGATCACCCGTTTTTGTTTGACGAGGGGATCAGCCGGAGTCATGGCGCGGGTCGGTCAGGAGATTGTCGCCGCCCATGAATATCCTGTCGATTCAGAGCCATGTCGCCTACGGGCATGTCGGCAACGCCTCGGCCGTGTTCCCGATGCAAAGGCTCGGCGTCGAGGTCTGGCCGATCCACACGGTGCAGTTCTCGAATCATACCGGCTATGGCGCCTGGAAAGGCCGCGTCTTCGACGGGCCGATGATCGATGAAGTGATGGACGGCATCGCCGATCGCGGCGTGCTGCCGCGCTGCGACGGCGTGCTCTCGGGCTATATGGGCTCGTCCGACATCGGCGAGGCGGTTCTCTCCGCTGTGAAGCGCGTGAAGAGCGCCAACCCCAAGGCGCTCTATTGCTGCGATCCCGTCATTGGCGACATCGGCCGCGGCGTCTTCGTGCGGCCGGGAATTCCGGAATTCATGCGCGATCATGCGCTGGCGGCGGCCGACATCGCGACGCCCAACCATTTCGAGCTCGACTATCTCGCGGGCGCCATGACGTCGCGGATCGATGAGGTGAAACTTGCGATCTCGGCTTTGCGCGAGCGCGGCCCGAAGATCGTGCTCGTGACGTCGCTCGTCGTCGGTGAAACGCCCGACGATAAGGTCGATCTTCTGGCGGCGGACGCCGCCGGCTTCTATCGCATGCGCACGCCGAAGCTCGGGCTCAACATCAATGGCGCCGGTGATGCGATCGCGGCCCTCTTTTTCATCCATGTGATGAAGACGGGTTCGGCGGCGGAGGCGCTCGCTGCGGCCGGGTCGTCCGTCTACAGCCTGCTGCGGCGAACCGAAGAGGCGAATTCGCGCGAGATCCTCACTGTCGCCGCGCAGGACGAATTCGTGAAGCCGACATGGACGTTCCCGGTCGAGACGATCTAGCGCTTTTCCGCAGAAGGTCAGCCATACCCGCCCCCAGATCGTTTGTTTTCGCATCATCTTTATCGCAAAAGTGGCATCCACTTTTGCGGCCGATGCGCTAATGTTGCGGCATGCAGCTTCGCATCGCCACCTTCAACGTCGAAAATCTCCTGTCGCGGCAACGCTTCGGCCCGTCCGCGCGGCCGGATTCGGCCGCCGCGCTCGCTCTCTTCGGCTTTGAGCCGCCCGTGCGCGACGCGGTCGAGCGCTCCGTGTCGGTGATGCTGGAAGACGACAAGCGCCAGATGACCGGGCTCGCTATCGCCGACGCCGACGCTGATATCATCTGCCTGCAGGAAGTCGATAATCTCGGCGTGCTCGAGGCCTTCTTCCGCAACTATGTGCATCGCGTCGCCGACCATCGCTACGGTCATTTTCATCTGGTGAAGGGCAATGACGAGCGCGGCATCGACGTCGCCTTCGCCTGCCGCCGCGATCTCGTCAGCCCGCAGCAGGTGGATTGGCGCTCGCACAAGAATGCGACCTACGCCGATTTCGATCTGTTCAATGATGATCTCGCCGCGCATGGCCTTCGCCCGGATTCGCTGATCTTCAAGCGCGATTGTCTTGAAGTCTCGCTTGACATCGATGGCCGCCCTTTGAGTCTGTTCATCTGCCATCTCAAATCGATGCAGAACGGGCGCGACGATGGCCGTTTGCGCACGCATCCCGTGCGTAAGGCCGAAGCGCTGGCCGTGCGGGCGATCATCGAAAAGAAATTCGGCGCGCGCTGGCGCAAGAGCGACTGGATCATCGCCGGCGATCTCAATGATTATGTCGAGACCATCGGCCCGCTGGGCGTGGTGACGCCGATGCGTCCGAGCGCGCTCGATCCGCTGCTTGACGATTTCGCGGTCAATCCGGTCGCGGGCCTGCCGCCGCATGAACGCTGGACGCATTTCCACAAGGACTGGAGCGAGACGAAGCAGCGGCTGATCGAGGAGCATGTGCAACTCGATTATCTCCTCCTGTCGCCCGCGCTGGCAGCGCGTCAGCCGGTGGCGGTCGATATTCTCAGACGGGGCCAGCCTTTCCGCACGCCGCTCGATCCGCGCGTATCGGACCGTTCTATTGCGGCGCTATCAGCTACAGGCGGACGCTATCCCCGTATCGGCTGGGATCGCCCGAAGGCGTCGGACCATTGCCCGCTCGTCGTCACCATCACTCTTCCCCGGCGTCCCGCGGAGGCCGCGTGAAAGAACGCTCTTTCGTCACGCTTGACGTCTTCACGACACAGCGCTTCGCAGGAAATCCGCTCGCCGTCGTGCTCGACAGCGACGGATTGTCGGACGACGCGATGCAGCGCATCACGCGTGAGTTTAATTTTTCGGAGACGGTGTTCGTGCAGCCGGCGCGTCACGAGAAGGAGCGCGCTTACATCCGCATCTTCACGCGGGGCCGCGAGCTTCAGTTCGCCGGCCATCCGACAGTCGGAACCGCGGTGCTCCTTGGTTTGCGCGATCGCGGAGCGGCGGAGTTTATCCTTGGCGAGAAGGTCGGGCCGGTGCCTTGCGTCGTGCATGTCGATAGCGACGTCGCCGGCGCCGCAACCTTCGATCTGCCACGGTTGCCGAAGCAAATCACCGCGTTCGATGACCGCAAGGCGATCGCTGACATGCTGGGGCTCGATGCTTCCGACATCGGCTTCGGCCCGTATGCGCCCGCGTTGTTCGACGCCGGAGTGCCGTTTCCGATGATCCCGATCGCCTCGCGCGACGCGATCGATCGCATTCGTCTCTCGACTGAAAGGCGGGCGCAGACGACAGGCAGCCCCGGTAACGATCAACTCTATGTCTATTGCGCGGAGCCTGTCGACGCGCAGCATCATTTCTACACGCGAATGTTCGCGCCTGCTTTCGGCATTCCCGAGGATCCGGCGACTGGCTCTGCGGTCGCCGCCTTCGCTGGTGCGATTATGGAATTCGAGAGACCTGTTGATGGCGTCCATCGCTTCGTCATCGAGCAGGGCTATGCGATGGGGCGACCCTCCGACATCGAGCTGACGCTTCATGTCGAAAGCGGCGCGCTGATGCGCGCGACCATCGGCGGCGACGCGATTATCGTTACGAGAGGCGTCATCCTCGCATGAATCTTTCCGACGACGCTATCGTCGAAGTGTCCTCAGTCGATGCGCGTGTCACGCCGTTCGACTGGGCCTTTCCTCGCGACCATCGCTCCGAGATCGATGCGAACTGGGCGCGCATGATGGCCGACAAGCCGAAGATGTTCAACGGCCGCGTGCTATTGCAGCATCATGGCGAGCTTGTCGGCGACGTGTTCGTCGCGCGTTATTTCGAGACCGACTACGCCGATTTCATCGGCTGGATCAAAGCCGGCCATCCCGGCGTCCCCTTGCGCAACGGCTTCTCGATGGCGGCGCTGCGGGCGCGCGACGGCGCATTTCTGCTGGGTGAGATGGCGGCGCACACGGTGAATGCAGGCCGCATCTATTTCGCCGCGGGCACGCCCGATCGCGACGATATCCGCGAAGGCGGCGTGCTCGATCTCGCAGGCTCCGCCGAACGCGAATTGTGCGAGGAAACCGGGCTTCAGCCTAATGAGGTGGCGATCGGCGAGGGATGGGCGGCGGTGGCCGAGACGACGCGCATCGCCTTCATGCGACCCTGCCGCATCAATCTCCCCGCCGAAGAAGCGCGCCGCGTCATGCTGGATCGCATCGCCCGTCAGGACGAGCCGGAGCTCTCAGGCATTCATATCGCCCGCCACGGCGACCAGTCGCTGCATGAGCGCATGCCCGATTTCATGCGCCGCTATCTCGATTGGGTCTGGGCGAAAGAGGATGCCTAGACGATTATCCCTGTCGATAGCCGAATTTCGCCTTGGTGGCGTTGAGTTGCGCGATGGCTCCGCCGTCATTGCCGGACTGGCAGGTCGTGCGCGCATGGGCGATCTCGGCGCTCATCGCCTCATGCACCCGTTTGATCGTGTGGCCGGTCTCGAGATCATTATCGATCACCGCCTGGAAGCGCGCGACCTCGCCAGCGCAACCGCCGCCTGACGGCATCGAGAAGGTCGAGGGCGTCACCCCATTGGGCGCGGAGCCGGGCGGCGGGGGCGGCGGAGCGGCCGTGTTGCAGGCGGCGAGCAGCGCGCATGCCGAGGCGGCGAGAAAGGGACGAAGCAAAGCTTTAAGTCTCCGGACGCGAATCTCCCGCAAACCATAACATTGACGCGCGCGCCACAGCAGGGCGCCTGCGTGACATTTTGACCGGGCCGCCCTTGCTTCGGCCGGATCGGTTTGCTTTGGCAGGCTGATGATCGCCTCCCGTCTCCGCCCGCTTCGCGGCGCGCGCCTCCGCTTTGTCTCTGTTTTTCTCGCCGCGGCTCTCATCCCGTCCATCGCAAAGGCCGAGATAAGACAAGTCACGCCTGCTGATGAGGGGAAGATCAACGCGCTGATCGCGCGCATGTCCGTCAATGAGAAGATCGGCCAGCTCAATCTGGTCGGGCGGCTCGACGTGATTCCAACCGACCTCATTCGCGCGGGCGGCGTTGGCGGCGCCATGAACTACATCGATCCGCGCGAGATCATCGAAGTGCGCCGCGCGGCGCGCGAGTCGCGGCTGAAGATTCCGCCGATCATCGGGCTTGATGCGGTGCATGGCATCGCGACCTATTTTCCGCTGCCGCTCGGGCAGGCGTCGAGCTGGAACCTGCCTCTGATCGAGGAGGCCTCGAACTGGGTCGGGCGCGAAGCCGCGGCGATGGGCATCGACTGGACCTTCGCGCCGATGGCTGACCTGTCGCGCGATCCGCGCTGGGGCCGCGTGCTCGAAGGCGCGGGCGAAGATCCCTATCTCGGCGCGCAGATCGCGGCTGCGCGCGTGCGCGGCTATCAGAGGGCTGGCCTCGCTGCGACGGTGAAGCATTTCGTCGGTTACGGGGCTCCGGAGGGCGGGCGCGACTACAACTCGTCCTGGATACCGACCGAGCAGCTTTTCGATTCCTATCTTCCGCCGTTCGAGGCGGCGCTGAAAGCCGGCAGCATCACGGTGATGGCGGCGTTCAACGCGCTCAATGGCGAGCCCGCGACTGCGAGCCCCTATCTGCTCACCGAACTGCTGCGCAAGCGCTACGGTTTTCGCGGCTTCGTCACCTCGGATTTCGATTCCATCGGTGAACTTGTGCGGCATGGCATCGCGAGGGATCGCGCGGAGGCCGCGCGGAAGGCGCTGATAGCAGGCGTCGATATGGATATGTTCGGCGGCGCCTACAGCACGTTTCTTCCCGGCGAAGTGAAATCAGGACGCGTGCCGATGCGCGTGCTGGATGAAGCCGTGCGCCGCGTGTTGCGCGTGAAATTCCAGCTCGGCCTCTTCGACAAGCCCGACGTCGACCCCGCCACGACGGAAGCGAAGCTTCGCACGCCGGCGGCGCGCGATGCGGCGCGGCGCATGGAGCGGGAGTCGATGATCCTGCTCAAGAATGCGAACGACATCCTGCCGATCAAACCCGGCATTGGCTCGATCGCGGTGATTGGCGCCATGGCGCGCCATGAGGAGGATCGCATCTGGACCGACCCCGCCGGCATTCCGCGCAAGGAGACGCAGACGCTTCTCGCCGCCATCGAGGAGCGCAAAAAAGGCGCGACCGTGCGTTACGCCAAGGGCGTCGACGCCTGCGGCGTCAAATATGAGGAGAAGGACGAAGCGACGGAGATCGCGAAATCGTCCGATCTGATCATCGCGATGTTCGGCGAAGATTGCGAATGGATGGGCGAGGGCGCGTCGCGCACGCAACTCACGCTGCCGGGCGTGCAGGAGGAATTGCTGCGCGCGCTCGTCGCCACGGGCAAGCCTGTGGTGCTGGTGCTGGCGACGGGCAGGCCGCTCGTCCTCACCTGGGCGAATGACAATGTCGCCGCTATTCTGCAGACCTTCCATCCCGGCACCGAGGGGCGGACGGCGATCGCGGAAATCCTGTACGGCGAGGCCAATCCGTCGGCAAAGACGGTGATGAGTTTCCCGCGTTCGGTCGGGCAATTGCCGATGTCCTATGATGCGCTGCCAACGGGACGGCCGCAGCAGGTGCGGCAGCGCTACGAGTCGATTTATCTCGATGAAGCTAACGAGCCGCTTTTCCCGTTCGGCTATGGTTTGAGCTATACGCGCTTCGCCTACGCCAACCTCAAGCTCTCCGCCGACCAGGTGAAGCGCGACCGCACTGTCGACGTCTCCGTCGATGTGACCAACAGCGGCGGCCGCGACGGGCAGGAGATCGTCGAGCTCTATGTGCGCCAACCGGTAGCCAGCCGGTCGCGCCCGGTGCGGCAGCTCAAGGGTTTCGCGAAGGTCGCGCTGAAGGCCGGTGAGACAAAGCGCGTGACGATCCCGCTCGATGCGAAATCGCTCGGCTTTCACGACGCGAAGGGGCGCTATGCGGTGGAGCCCGGCCGCTTCGACGTCTATGTCGGCGCGGATTCGCGCGCGACGCTGACCGCGCCGCTTGATGTAGAGTAGCGAGTTGGCGCCATGAAGCGGTCGCCCAACTTGATCGATTTCTGGCGCGGCGTCGCTCTGGCGTCGATTTTCATCAATCACATTCCGGGCGTCTGGTTCGAGCGCTTCACACATCGCAATTTCGGCTTCTCCGATTCAGCCGAATTGTTCGTGCTGCTCGCCGGCTGGTCGTTGAGATTGTCGATCGGCGTCGACGCGCCCCGCGAAGGAATCGGCCGAACGGTGGCGCGCCTCGGCGGCCGCGCCGTCACGCTCTACGCCGCGCAAATCGTCATCTCGATGATCGCGCTCGCCATGATCGCGACGGCGGCGATCATGCTCGATAATCCGCTGATCCTCGACTGGCACAATGCGGGCGCAGTTTTCCACGATCCCGTTCCAGCTCACATCGGCCTCGTGCTGCTCACCCACCAGCTTGGCTATTTCGACATCCTGCCGCTCTATGTCGTGCTGATCGCGCTCGCGCCTTTGATTGCGGTGATCCATCGCGCGGCGCCCTGGGCGCTTCTGCCGGTCTCGTTCGCGATCTATCTCGCGGCGCTCATCTTCCGTTTCAATGCAGCGACCTGGCCGGTGGCCGGCGAATGGTATTTCAACCCGTTCGCCTGGCAGTTCATCTATGTCCTGGGCTTCCTCATCGCCGGCGGGGCGCGGCCGGGCCGGCCCCTGGCGCAGGCGCTGCCTTACCTGCGCTGGCCGGCTCTCATCTTTCTGCTGGTCGCCATGTGGGCCTGGCGGACCGACACAGTGCCCGATCCGCTGCAGGTCCCGGAGCCGACCACCCTGTTCGTGATCGACAAGACCTACCTGTCGCCGCTGCGCCTCATCCATGCGCTGGCGCTCTGCGCGGGCTTTGTTGCCGTATATTCAGGAATCCTCCGGTATACCCCTTGGCTGGCTAGGTTCGGGTCCGTGCTGGGCCGGAATTCGCTCTATGTGTTCTGTATAGGTTCTCTTTTGAGCCTCGGGGGACAGCTCGTGAGAGCGGCTTTCCCGGTCAATATTTGGGTCGACGCCGCGGTCGTTGGGATCGGGCTCGCCGCAATGTGGGGGACGGCATGGTTGGCGGAGGCGCAAGACCGGTTGCGAAGCTGATCGCGGGAGCGATGGCGATTGCATTCGCGGTGACCGCCCCCTCCGCCGCGACCGAGACCCAGGCTGATAATCCCTGCCAGGCTCCGACCCAGACGGTCGCCTCGGCCGCGCCGCTGCCTCGCCTCGAGAAGCTGCTTCAAGGCAAGAAGGCGGTGCGCGTGCTCGCCATTGGCTCCTCCTCCACCGTCGGCGTCGGCGCCTCCTCGCCGCGCCTGACCTATCCGGTGCAGCTCGAATCCGAGCTCGAGAAGAGCTTCAAGGGCATCCATGTCGCCATGGTCGCCCGCGGCGTTTCCGGCGAGATCGCCGAGACCACCGCCGAGCGCCTGAAAATGGAGGTCGCCCTCAACAAGCCTGATCTCGTGCTCTGGCAGGTCGGCACCAATGACGCGCTGTCGCGGGTGCCGGTTGAGGATTTCTCGCGGACGGTGAGCCGGACGCTGAAGTGGCTCAAGGCGAACAAGATCGACGTCGTCATCGTCGGCATGCAGTTCACCAGAGGGGTCGCCAAGGACGAGCATTATCGCCTTCTCAAGGATGCGCTGAAGCAGATCGCCCAGGACGAGAACGTCCCGCTGATAAAGCGTTACGAGGCGATGCAGTATGTCGAGCAGATGCGCGACAGGCTCTCGCTGATGTCCGAAGATCAGCTCCATCTCAACGATCTCGGCTATCGCTGCATGGCCGAACATGTGGCGAAAGGCATCCTCGTCAGCGTCTTCACCACCGACGCTGCGCAGAAGGCGGCTGCGACGCCGTCGCAGTGAAGGTCTCGGCGTCGGCGGAAAATCGGCGACGACGGCGACTTGATTTTCCATCTGATTGCTAAAGCCGGGCAATTAGGCGCTTTTCACTTGAAAGTGCTTCTTAAGCCTGTCCCCGGCCTTCGGCTTGGCATGGGCCGGCCTGCGTTCTAGATGTGGCCATGAAGCATGACCCTCTCTCCGATAGCACGACGAACCTGACCCCCGAAGAGGCGGTCGCCGCGCTTGAACAGCACTACGCCGCCGCGACAGACGCGCTGCGAACCGCTCTCGACAAATATCTCGCCGACCGCGACCCGCCGACCCCGGCCGAGCGCGCGAGCTATCGCTATCCCGAACTGCGCATCGACTATCATCCCGACGGAGTGACGCCGACGAGCCGTCGCGCCTATGCGAAGTTCCCGGCGCCCGGCGCCTACGCCACCACCGTCACGCATCCCGCCGCCTATCGCACCTATCTGCTCGAACAGCTCAGGCCGCTGGTCAGCGAATATGGCGCGAGGATCTCGGTCGCCCCCTCGCAGCAGGAAATTCCATACCCTTACGTCTTCGAGCGCGGCGACGAGTTGGGTCGCGGCGGCGTGACGCCGGCCGAGCTCGCGCGCTTCTTCCCGACGCCCGATCTCTCGGCGGTTGGAGACGAAGTCGCTGACGGGTTGTGGGAGCAAAAGGGCGACCTTCCGCGGCCGCTGTCGCTCTTCGATGCTGTGCGCGTCGATTTCTCACTGCGCCGTCTCGTGCATTACACGGGGACCGACTGGCGCGCCGTGCAGCCCTGGGTGCTGCTGACCAACTATCATCGCTATGTCGATCAGTTCATCGCCTGGGGCGTGAAGCAGCTCGGCGAAGACAACGCGTTCGACAGACTGGTGTTGCCGGGCAATGTCGAGATCACGCGCGGCATGTCGGAGGCCGAGGCGACGGCGCTCGCCGCGACCTCGCAATGGCATCGCTTCCAGATGCCGGCCTATCATCTCTGCGCGCCGAACGGGCAGGGCGTCACGCTGGTCAATATCGGCGTCGGCCCCGCGAATGCGAAGAACATGTGCGACCATCTCGCTGTGCTCCGGCCGCATTGCTGGCTGATGGTCGGCCATTGCGGCGGACTGCGCCAGGCGCAGCAGATCGGCGATTACGTTCTCGCCCACGCCTATCTGCGCGAAGACCATATTCTCGATGATGTCGTGCCGCCGGCCATTCCAGTTCCTGCGCTCGCCGAAGTGCAGGTCGCGCTGCAGGAAGCGGCGAAACTCGTCACCGGCGATTCCGGCGAGACGCTGAAGCAGCGCCTGCGCACCGGCACTGTCGTGACCTATGACGATCGCAACTGGGAGCTGCGCTGGAGCCAGGAGCGGCGGCGCATCAATCTCTCTCGCGCGATTGCCGTCGATATGGAGTCGGGCACCATCGCGGCGCAGGGCTATCGGCTGCGCGTTCCCTACGGCACGCTGCTTTGCGTTTCCGACAAGCCGCTGCATGGCGAGATCAAGCTGCCGGGCGCGGCGAACGCCTTCTATGATCGCGCGGTGAGCCAGCATCTGCAGATCGGACTGAAGGCGATCGATCTTCTGAAGACGCGGCGCGGCGAACTGCATTCGCGCAAGCTGCGCGCCTTCGACGAGCCGCCTTTCAGGTGAGACCGGAGCAACGTGCGGAAAAGTGGGAGCCGGTTTTCCGCAAAAAACGTTGCGACAAAAAATGGAGCGGCGCGGCGGTTCGAATTAAACGCCTGCAGCGCCGGAGGCTATCTCACCGCGAAGACGTCGTAGTCGACATAGCCGCCGGGGCCGCCTTTCAATGCCGCGATCTTGCCGATCGCCTGGATGCGATTGAGCCTTTGATAGGCGGGATGCGACGTCTGGAATGTCGGCGTCGTGATGAAGTAGCAATCGCTCGACGTCAGCGCCTCGCCAGCGCCCATGCGAGCGTAATTCTCCTGCGACATACTAACGACGCCGCCATAGGAGACGTAGATCAGCGCGCCGTCGTCAGTCCTGATCATCACGCGCGCGTCGACGCGGAAACTTCCTGACGGCATGATGCGCAGCCAGTCGCCGGACGGCGCGATGATCGCGCCTTTGAGAGCAGGCCCTTCGGCTCGTCCCTCGGCGCCATTGTGAAACACCATCAGGCTCGAATCGATCGCATGGGATCCGCCCGATCCGGGATTATGCAGACGCATCAGAAATTCGGTTTCGATATGCGTTGAAGGCTCGATCATTGAAGCCTCCTTTCCTTGAATCCTCACAGCCCGATCGCGCGAGCGAATGTCGCCCGCGCGATCGGGCGGCGGTTGCTACACGCAGACAGCCTCGACATTGTTCCCGTCGGGATCGATCAGGAACGAGGCGTAGTAGGTCGGGCTGTAGTCCTTGCGCGGCCCCGGCTTGCCATTGTCCTTGCCGCCGGCCTTCAGCCCTGCGGCGTGGAACTTGTCGACGGCGTCATGGTCTTTCGCCGAGAACGCGACATGGGCGCCGGCGCCGGATTTGGCGTCGCTTGCGTAAAGCCAGAGCGCGGGGGCGCCGGCCGGCCCGAAACCCGCATAGCCTTCGCCTTCGGAGTCGAGCACGAAACCGAGCGGCTTGAGCGCGGCCTTGTAGAAGCGGATGCTGGCGGCGAGATCACGCACCCGCAAGCCAAGATGATCATACATGAGAACCTCCGTTAGACGCTCAACTTAGGAGGGGCGTTGCGATCCGTTCTTGGAGAATCTTGCGGTCGCCTCTGGCGGCGTCGCGATAGCGGCGCGGCGAAACGCCGGCGGCGCGATGGAACGTGCGCACGAAATTGGAAAGGTCCGCGAAACCGACGTCATAGGCGACATCGGTGATGGGCGCCGCTTCCTCGGCAAGAAGGCGCGCCGCATGGCGCAAGCGGCAGCGCACGAGATATTGATGCGGCGTCACGCCGAGGGCCGCCTTGAACACGCGCAGGAAATGGAAGGCGCTAAGATCGAAGCGGGCGGCGATCTGTTCGAGATCGATTTCTTCGTGCGCATTCCCGTCGAGCCAGAGCGCTGCTTCCACGGCGCGCTTCCGGTCGCGCGGCGCAAGCCGCATGCGTGATCGCGAACGGCCAGCGACAATGTCTCCGAAGCGCTGCGTCAACATCAGCGCCGCCTCGTCCGCGCTGACATCGCTTTCTCCTGCGGCGGCGACATCGGCGAATTCGCCGGCGACGACGATCTCGGCGAGAGGCGCGACGGCGCCGATGCGCCAGGTCTTTGGATCAACGCCGATCTCATCCGCGAGCGCCGCGGAGAATTTGATCGACAGGCATTCGTCGCCGCAGGCGTGATGCGTGTGCGAGCAGACAAATTCGTCGCCCGGCGCCCCGACCATCAGCGAGCCCGGCGTCATCTCGAACGTCTCGCCGACCGCCTCGCAGCTGAAGCTGCCCTTCCGGACATAGGCGAGCGAATGCAGATCATGCATCTCCTCGAAGGGCGGATCATCAGGTCCGGAATCGCAGCGATAGTCGGTGATCGAAAGATCGGCGCTGCGGAACAGGGACTTCGCAAACATGAGCGATCAGGCTTCCGTTGTCGGCGTGGTCACCACAGATTCTTCCCGTCGATGACGTCGACGGGAATGGCGTCGATATCGACATCGTCGAGTAGCCGGATGTTGATGCTGACGCGCATCTGCGAAAAGTCAGGCTTGCCATCGACCCAACTCGGCGTCTCCGTATAGGCGCCGCAGCCGCAGATGGCGCAATGGTGATGCTGCACTGTGTAGCTGCGCCATTGATAGGTCGCGACGCGATCGCGCGCAGTGAGCAGCTTGAACTTATCGGGCGTGTGATAGCTCCAGAGCGCGCCGCGCTTGGAGCAGAAGGAGCAGGTGCAGCGCGTCGCCTTGGCCGGAATCTCGGTCACCTCGAATTGGATGGCGTGGCAATGGCAGCTTCCCCGGACGGTCATCGGATGTCCTTTCCTCTTTGCGATCTTCTAGGACAGGCCTGCTGACAGGGGCTGTCAGCAGCGAGCGGCGGCTTGACCGATTTGCATAGGCAATTAGTGTGAATCCATGGAACGCCGCTTGCAGGGGAGCGGCGAAAGCTGGCGCGACGCTATCGCGCGATTGCGCCGCAGAGGAGGCAGGCATGAACAAGTGGATGGCGGGCGCTGCGGCGCTGGCGTTCGGACTGTGGAGCGCGGGCGCTGACGCGCAGACCAAGGTGTCGATTGGCATTTCCGGCTGGACCGGTTTCGCGCCGCTGACGCTCGCGAAAGAAGCGGGCATCTTCGCCAAGAACGGCCTCGACGTGACGATCAAGAAGGTGCCGCAGGGCACGCGCCATCTCGCCATCGCGTCGGGCGACATCCAGTGCGCGGCGACGACTGTCGAGACCTGGATCGTCTGGAACGCCAATGGCGTCGCGACGAAGCAGCTCTTCCAGCTTGACAAGTCCTATGGCGCCGACGGCATGGCGGTGCGCGGCGCGATCGCGTCGATCAAGGATCTCAAAGGCAAGACGGTGGCGGCGTCAGCGCCCGGCACGTCGCCCTATTTCGCGCTCGCCTGGATGCTGAAAGAGAACGGCATGACGGTGAAGGACGTCACCGTCGTCAACATGGAGCCGGGGCCTGCTGCGCAGGCGCTTCTCGCCGGCCAGAACGATGCGGCCATGACCTACGAGCCTTATCTCTCGGCTGTGCGCGCCAAGCCCGAGGCCGGCAAGATCATCGCCACCACGCTCGATTATCCCATGGTGATGGACACGTTCGGCTGCACGCCGAAATTCATCAGCGAGAATGAAGCGGCGGTGAAGGCGATCACGAAGAGCTATTTCGAAGCGCTCGAAATGATCAAGAGCGACCAGAAGAAGGCCTACGAGATCATGGGCGCCGACGTGAAGCAGAGCGGCGAGGATTTCGGCAAATCGGCGGGCTATCTCCGTTGGTCGGACGCCGAGGGCAACAAGAAATTCTTCTCCGGCGAATGGCAGAGCTTCACCGCTAAGGCGGCGGATCTGCTGCTCGAAATGGGGCTGATCAAGGAGAAGCCTGACGCCGCGACTCTGGTCGACACGCGTTTTGCGACTGCGAGCGGGAGCTGAAACCAGTAGCGTGCGAGCGCAGGTTCACGCGCTCAATCTTTATCGTTGGCGTCCCTCTCCCACCGCAAGTCGGGCCCGCCCGACTTGCGCATTTCGAAACTGATCTCGGGCGAGCCCGAGATCAGCGGGAGAGGGTGGTCGGCGCAGCCGACCGGGAGAGGGGGCCAAAGCTCTTGATCTTGTCGTTATCTTTTTCTGATTGCGCTTCGCTGGGCGCTTTCCGAATCCCCCTCTCCCGGCTTGCTCGCGACGATGCTTCGCATCGCGCCGCGCAAGCCACCCTCCCCCGCAAGGGGGGAGGGAAGGCGCGTAGAAATCGTCGCGTTGCGTCGACGGTTTGCAGCGCTCAATCTGTTGTTTCGTTCTCATGAGACCCCTTCAACCCGTCTCCGCGCCGGCGAAATTCGGCTATGGCGTCGGCTTCTTCGCGTTGTTTGTTGCGATCTGGGCGATCGCGACGCTCGGCGGCTATGTGCCGAAGCTGTTTCTGGCGAGCCCGATCACCATGGTCGAGGAAGGCGCCAATCTTGTCGTCAAGCATGGATTTCTTTTTGATATCATCATCACGATCTGGCGCGTCGTCGGCGGCTTCGTGCTCGCGGCGCTGATCGCGCTGCCGCTCGGCATCATGATGGGCGCGTACAAGTCTATTGAAGCGTTCTTCGAGCCGTTCGTCTCCTTCGCGCGCTATCTTCCGGCTTCGGCCTTCATTCCGCTGCTGATCCTGTGGGCCGGCATCGGCGAGACGCAGAAGCTGCTGGTGATCTTCATCGGCTCCTTCTTCCAGCTCGTGCTGATGATCGCGGTGGCGGTCGGCGGCGTCCGGCGCGATCTCGTCGACGCCGCCTATACGCTTGGCGCCAGCGATCGTTCACTCGTGACGCGCGTGCTGCTGCCGAACGCAGCGCCCGAGATCGCGGAGATTCTTCGCATGGTGCTCGGCTGGGCCTGGACCTACGTCATCGTCGCCGAACTCATCGGCTCGTCATCAGGCATTGGCCATATGATCACCGACAGCCAGGCTTTGCTGAACACCGGCCAGATCATCTTCGGCATCATCGTGATCGGCGTCATCGGCCTGATCTCGGATTTCCTGTTCAAGGCGGCGAATGCGCGCCTTTTCCCCTGGGCGCGCATTTGAGAATCCGTTCGTGAGCAAGCTTTCCATCGAAGGCGTCGGCAAGCTGTTTCCGGCGCAGCGCGGCGCGCAGCCGACGCGCGCCCTGACGCCGACGTCGCTTGTTATCGCCGACAACGACTTCATCACCATCCTCGGCCCGTCAGGCTGCGGAAAGTCGACCCTGCTGCGCATCGTCGCCGGGCTTGAAACGCCGTCAGAAGGCCGCGTACTGCTCGATGGCGGCGCGGTGACAGGTCCCGGCGCCGATCGCGGCATGGTGTTCCAGAGCTACACTCTGTTTCCGTGGTTGACGATCGAGGACAATATTGCGTTCGGCCTGCGCGAGCGCGGCGTGTCGGAACCCGAACGTCGCGGCCTCGCGCGCCAATGGGCCGAGCGCGTCGGCCTCAAGGGATTCGAGCAGCATTATCCCCGGCAGTTGTCGGGCGGCATGCAGCAGCGCACCGCGATCGCGCGCGCCCTGGCGAACAGCCCGAAAATCCTTCTGCTTGATGAGCCTTTCGGCGCCCTCGACAACCAGACGCGCGCCCTGATGCAGGAAATGCTGCTTGGCATCTGGGAGCGCGAACGCAAGACGGTGCTGTTCGTCACGCACGACGTCGAGGAAGCGATCTTCATGGCCTCGCGCGTTGTGGTGATGAGCGCGCGGCCGGGGCGGATCAAGGCCGACATCGCGGTCGACCTGCCGCATCCCCGGCCCTACACGATCAAGACAAGCGCCGCTTTCGTCGCGTTGAAAGAGCGGCTCGTTGAGGAAATCCGCGCCGAGGTGATCGGCGCGGCGCATTGAGCGTCAGGCGCTCCAGGGATCATAGAGCTTGATCGAGAGATCGGCGAAGTCGCGAGTGTTGCGAGTCACGAGCGTCAGATCATGAACGATCGCAGTGGCGGCGATGAGGGAATCTGCGGTGTCACGCGTGCGTCCTGACGCGATTCTTCCCCATGCGACGGCTATTTCGGTGGTGATGGGAAGGACGCGCTCCCCAAACTCCATTTCGAGGTCGCGAAGCCAGACCGCTAGTCGCGCCGCCAATGGCTCGTCAGACTTTCGACGTTTCTCGATTCCTTTGGTGATCTCCCCAATTGAAATCACACTGCAGAACCGAGTCTGGCCGGAGGTCGATTTGAGCCAGGCGACAATCGGCGGCGCGCGCCGCCGCATATCCGAGAGCGCGTTCGTGTCGAGCAAAAAGCTCAAAGATCGATATCCCGACCATAATCCTTGGGTCGGTTGATGATTTCGTCGACGAAATCGTCCGGCCAAGGCTCGCCTGACAACAGGAACTCGTCAAACGACATCTTCGGCGTCACATTGGCCTTCTTGCGAAGTTCGTCGAGTTCGCTCTCGGCGATGACGACCACCGCTGGCGCGCCGCGCACTGTCACTCGCTGCGGCCCTTCGGTCTGGGCCCGCTTCACGACTTCGCTGAACTTCGCCTTCGCGTCTTGCAGCGCCCAAGCCATGACCTCCTCCTGACTAGTCTGACTAGTCAGATAGCGGGTCGAGCGGGGAATTTCAATCCCCGATCCCCAAACTCGGCAGCTTCAGGCCCTTCTCCTTCGCGCATTCGATCGCGATCTCGTAGCCCGCGTCGGCGTGGCGCATGACGCCTGTGCCAGGATCGTTCCAGAGCACGCGCTCGAGCCGCTTCGCCGCTTCGGGCGTTCCGTCCGCGACGATGACGACGCCGGCGTGCTGGGAATAGCCCATGCCGACGCCGCCGCCATGATGCAGCGACACCCAGGTCGCGCCGCCGGCGGTGTTGAGCAAAGCATTGAGCAGCGGCCAGTCCGACACGGCGTCAGTGCCGTCCTTCATCGCTTCGGTCTCGCGGTTGGGAGACGCGACCGAACCGGAATCGAGATGGTCGCGGCCGATCACGATCGGCGCCTTCACCTCGCCCTTCGCCACCATCTCGTTGAAGGCCAGGCCGAGACGATGGCGATCGCCGAGGCCGACCCAGCAAATGCGCGCCGGCAGCCCCTGGAACTTGATGCGCTCCTTCGCCATGTCGAGCCAGTGATGGAGATGCGCATCATTTGGCATCAACTCCTTCACGCGCTGATCGGTGCGATAGATGTCCTCGGGGTCGCCTGACAAAGCAGCCCAACGAAATGGGCCGACGCCGCGGCAGAAAAGCGGGCGGATATAGGCCGGCACGAAGCCGGGAAAATCGAACGCGTCGGCGACGCCCATATCCTTCGCCATCTGGCGGATGTTGTTGCCGTAGTCGAGCGTGGGCACGCCCATGCGATGGAAATCGAGCATGGCGCGCACATGCGTCGCCATCGACTGCTTGGCCGCCTGCGTCGTTCCCGCGGGATCGCGCTCGCGGCGCTCGGCCCATTCCTCCAGCGTCCAGCCCGCGGGGAGATAACCGTTGAGCGGATCATGCGCCGAGGTCTGGTCGGTGACGACGTCGGGGCGAATGCCGCGCTTCACGAGATCGGGAAACACTTCCGCCGCGTTGCCGAGAACGCCCACGGAGACGGGCTTTCCCTGCGCATGGCTGCGCTTGATGATTTCAAGTGCCTCATCGACGGATGACGCCTTCTCGTCGAGATATTTCGTGCGCAGGCGAAAATCGATGCTCGACGGCTTGCATTCGACGGCGAGCATGGAGGCTCCGGCCATCGTTGCCGCGAGCGGCTGCGCGCCGCCCATGCCGCCGAGGCCGCCGGTGAGGATCCATTTGCCTTTGAGATTTCCGCCGAAATGCTGGCGGCCGACTTCGGCGAAGGTCTCGTAAGTCCCCTGAACGATGCCCTGCGTGCCAATATAGATCCAGGAGCCGGCGGTCATCTGGCCGTACATCATCAGCCCGAGCTTATCGAGATGATGAAAATGCTCCCAGTTCGCCCAACCCGGAACAAGATTGGAATTCGCGATCAGCACACGCGGCGCATCGGCGTGCGTGCGGAAGACGCCGACCGGCTTGCCCGACTGCACCAGCAGCGTTTCGTCATTCTCAAGCTTCCGCAGCGCGTGGACGATGCGGTCGAAGCTTTCCCAGTCGCGCGCGGCGCGGCCGATGCCGCCATAAACCACGAGCTCTTCCGGCTTCTCCGCGACCTCGGGGTCGAGATTGTTCATGAGCATGCGTAGCGCCGCTTCGGTGAGCCAGCTCCTGGCGCTCTTCTCGGGCCCGCGCGGCGCGCGGATGACGCGAGTGTTGTCGAGACGGGTCATTATTTCTGTCCTTCGAGGGCGGCTGCGGCGCGCAGAATGGAATCAAGAATGTTGTCGAGCGCCTGCCGCAGCGGCCGCGCGACGGCGGCGTCGAAAGCGCAGGGCGCGGTTTCGCGCGCGAGATAGGCGCGCTGCGCGATCTCCATCTGGATCGCATGCACATGATCGTCAGGCCGGCCGTAATAACGCGTGATCCAGCCGCCCTTGAATCGGCCGTTGACGACATGGGAGAGGCCGCTGTTCGCGGCCGCATCCGACGCCGCATCATGGACGCTTTTCGCGCAGCTCAGGCCGCCATTCGTGCCGAGATTGAGAATGGGAAGCTCGCCTGGAAACAGGCGCGGAATGTGCGAGCGAATGGAGTGGCAGTCATAAAGCACGCAGTAGCCGTGCTTCGCCTTCACGCGCGCGATCTGCGCCGCCAGCGCGTCGTGATAGGGCTTGAAATAGAGCTGCTTGCGGCGCTCGATTTCGGCTTCGCCGGGCGGCATCTTCCAGATCGGGCGGCCGTCGAAATCCGTCGTCGGCACGAGTTCGGTCGTCGCCTGTCCGGGATAAAGTGAAGCGCCGGTGGGATCGCGATTAAGGTCGATGACATAGCGCGACTGCGTCGCCTCGACGATCGTCGGATGAAAGCGATGGGCGCAGACATAAAGCTCGCGCATGTGCCAGTCAGTGTCGGCGACCGCGAGGCCGACATCGTTGAGTTGGGCGTGAACGCTGCCTGGAATCTGCGTGCCCGGATGGGGCATGGAGAGGATGAGCGGGCTTGGCCCCTCGTCGATCGTCACGATGCTCATGACGCGCTCCAGCTTGCAAAAACGTCGAGCCCGGCCGCCTCACCGATTGCGCCCGACAGAACAAGTTGTGTCAACGCTTCGATGTCAGGCGCCATGTAGCGGTCGGCGTGGAGCGGCGCGACATGGTCGCGAACCAGATCATGCAAGCGCTCCAGCGGCTCGCTGCTTTTCAACGGGCGATGATGTTCGATCGCTTCGGCCGCGCCAAGCAATTCGATGGCGATGATGCTGGCGGCGTTGCGCGCCATGTCGAGCAGGCGATAGGCGCCATGCGTCGCCATCGACACATGATCCTCCTGATTTGCCGATGTCGGGATCGAGTCGACGGACGCCGGCGCCGCCTTCTGCTTGTTTTCCGAAGCGAGCGCGGCGGCCGTCACCTGCGCTATCATCAGGCCGGAATGGAGGCCGGCGTCGCGCGCGAGAAAGGCTGGCAGGCCGCTCATTACCGGGTCGACGAGCAGCGCGATGCGGCGCTCGGAAAGGTTGCCGATCTCGCACGCCGCCATCGCCAGCATGTCAGCTGCGAAGGCGACCGGCTCCGCATGGAAATTGCCGCCGGAGACGATCTCGTTGTCGCTGATGACAAGCGGATTGTCGGTGACGGCGTTCGCCTCGCGCGCCAATGTTGCGGCGGCGTTCGTCATCACATCGAGAACCGCGCCCATGACCTGCGGCTGGCAGCGCAGCGAGTAGGGGTCCTGCACCTTGGGATCGCCAAAGCGATGGCTCTCGCGGATGGCGCTGCCAACAATCAGACGCCGCAGCGTTTCCGCGACCTTCATCTGGCCCGGCTGCCCTCGCAGCTTCTGGATGCGCGCGTCGAACGGGGCGTCGGAGCCTTTGAGCGCGTCAACACAAAGCGCGCCGGTCGCCAGCGCTGCATCGAAGATGTGCGCGAGGTCGGTCAGGCCCGCGATGGCGATCGCGGTCGAGACCTGCGTGCCGTTGATCAGCGCGAGTCCTTCTTTCGGTCCAAGCGCCAGCGCCGACGCGCCGACGCGCTTCAGAGCCTCGTCGGCCGCGATGCGCTCGCCTTCGATCCTGATATGGCCGTAGCCCATCAGCGACGCGGTCATATGCGCGAGCGGCGCGAGATCGCCCGAGGCGCCGACGGAGCCTTTCGCGGGAATGGCTGGCAGCGCGTTTCTGTCGAGGGCTGCGAGCAGCGAACGCACCACCTCGCTTCGCACGCCTGACGCGCCGCGCGCGAGACTCGCAGCCTTCATGCCGAGAATGAGCCGCACGATGCGGTCAGGCAGATCAGGCCCCGTTCCCGCCGCGTGCGAGAGAATGAGATTGCGCTGCAGCGCCGCCAGATCCTTCGCCGCGATGCGCACGCTCGCGAGCTTTCCAAAGCCGGTGTTGACTCCATAGGTCGCTTCGCCCGACGCGACGATACGCGCAACGACGGCGGCGCTCGCATCGATCGCCGGCCATGCATCGTCCGAGAGCGCGACGGAGTCGCCGGCGAGAATGGCGCGCCACTGATCGAGCGTGGCGTCGCCGGGATGAAGCGTCTGTGTCACGTCGTCTGTCCGTTGCGGATGCGGGCGAAAAGCGGATTGGCGCCGATACGATAGCTGAGCTCGGCCGGGCGCTCGATGTCCCAGATGGCGAGGTCGCAGCTTTTGCCGGCTTCGAGCGTTCCGATGTCGTTCTGCAGGCCAAGCGCGCGCGCGGCGTGGCGCGTGACGCCGGCGAGCGCTTCTTCCGGGGTCATGCGGAACAGTGTGCAGGCCATGTTGAGCGCGAGCAAAATCGATGTCATCGGCGAGGAGCCGGGATTGCAATCGGTCGCAAGCGCGATCGGGACATTGCGCCGGCGCAGGATATCGACCGGCGGGAGCTGCTTCTCGCGAATGAAATAGAACGCGCCGGGCAACAGCACCGCGACGGTTCCCGCGCGCGCCATCGCTTCCGCGCCGCCGTCATCGAGATATTCGAGATGATCGGCGGACAGCGCGCCGAAAGATGCGGCGAGCGCCGCGCCGCCGAGATTTGAAAGCTGCTCGGCGTGAATCTTCACCGGAAGATTCTTCGCGCGCGCGGCTTCGAAAATCCGCTTCGTCTGCGCAATGGAGAAGGCGATGTTCTCGCAGAAGACATCGACGGCGTCGGCGAGCTTTTCCGCAGCGATTGCATCAAGCATGGGGCCGGCGACGAGATCGATATAGGCGTCGGCGCGGTCTTTATATTCCGGCGGCAGCGCATGGGCGCCAAGAAACGTCGTGGTGACGCGCACGTCGCGTTCAGCGCCGAGTCGGCGCGCGACGCGCAGCTGCTTCGCTTCAGTTTGAAGATCGAGCCCGTAACCGGATTTGATCTCGATCGTCGTGACGCCTTCCGCCATCAATTCGCGCAGGCGTCGATCGGCGGAGGCGAAAAGCGTGGCCTCGTTAGCCTCTCGCGTCGCGCGCACGGTGGAGACGATGCCGCCGCCGGCGCGCGCGACTTCCTCATAGGTTGCGCCGCCGAGTCTCAGCTCGAACTCATGCGCGCGGTCGCCGCCATAGACGAGATGGGTGTGGCAATCGATCAGGCCGGGCGTGATCCAGTGGCCTTCGCAGTCGATCATCTTTTGCGCGTCGAAGGAGGGGGCGTCGCGGCGCTGGCCCGCCCAGAGGATGCGGCCATTTTGCTCCGCGATCAGCCCGTCCTCAATCGCGCCGTAGGGCGCGCCGCCGGCCATGGTCGCCAGCCGGGCGTTGGTCCACACTGTCCCGCAGCTTGGCAATAGAGTCTCCTCGCTTCCCAAGCGAAACCCATATGCTATCTATTTGCATATGCAAATAGCCGGAGGCCGGATTCGGCATGGAAATTCTTCACCTCGCCCAGGCGCTCATGGCGGAGGGGATCGTCGAAAATGTCAGGGTCACGGTCGCCGACGGCGTGATCATGGCGGCGGAGCCGCGGGCCGAACGGCGGCCGGATGCGATGCCGGTTTCGGGCCTCACTGTGCCGGGCATGCCCAATCTGCACAGCCACGCCTTCCAGCGGGGAATGGCGGGCCTGTCGGAAAAGCGCGGTCAGCAGGAGGATTCCTTCTGGACCTGGCGCGAGGTGATGTACGGGTTCCTCGACAGACTGACGCCTGATGACGTGCGCGCTATCGCCGCGCAGGCCTATGTCGAGATGGTCGAGCATGGCTTCACGTCGGTCGCGGAGTTCCACTATCTCCACCACGACATCGATGGGCGCCCCTATGGCGATGTGGCGGCGATGGCGTCCGCGATCGCGGAGGCGGCGCGCGAGTCGAATATTGGTTTGACGCTGCTGCCGGTGTTCTATCGCTTCGGCAATTTCGGCGGCGCGCCGCCAACGCCGGGCCAACGGCGTTTCGTCAGCGATCGCGAACTGTTCGGAAAACTTCATGAGGCGTCAGGCAAGGCGATCGCGGGGCTTCCCGATGCGCGGCTCGGAATCGCGCCGCATTCGTTGCGCGCGGTTTCGATCTCCGATCTCGTGACTGTGAAGGAGATGGCGAAAGGCGGGCCGATCCACATCCATGTCGCGGAGCAGCAGAAGGAGGTCGATGACTGTATCGCCTGGGGCGGCAAGCGTCCGGTCGAGTTGCTGTTCGACTCCACTTACGTCGGCGAGCAATGGTGCCTGATCCATGCGACCCATCTCACGGAAGAAGAGCGCAATCAGCTGGGCGAAAGCAGCGCCGTCGCGGGCCTCTGTCCGGTGACGGAAGCCAATCTCGGCGACGGCGTGTTCGACGGCGTGAACTACCGCGACATCGGTGGACGCTTCGGCGTCGGCACGGATTCCAACATCGAGATCGGCGTCGGCGCGGAGTTGCGCATGCTGGAATATTCGCAGCGGCTGCGCGATCAGCGGCGCTCGCTGCTTGCGGAGCTTGGCGGCTCGGTCGGGCGCACGCTTTATGAATCCGCGCTCGCCGGCGGCGCGCAGGCCTGCGGCCGCAAGATCGGCAAGATCGCGCCGGGCTGCCGCGCCGATCTCGTGACGCTCGATTCCGATCATCCTGCGCTTGTAGGCCGGCGCGGCGACGCGCTCATCGACAGCGCGATCTTCGCCATCGCCAATCCGCCTGTTGCGGAAGTGCGCGTCGGCGGCGTGAAGGTTGTGGACAATGGCCGCCACTTCGCGCGCGAGACGGTTGCGCGGCGCTATGGCGAAACCATGCGCAGGCTGCTTTCGTGATGGACGAGGTCGTATCGCAAAGCCGGTCGGGCGAAATCAGGCTCGACGGTCAAGGTCCGGTCTATGACCAGATCAGGCGCGCGCTCGCCGATCTGATCGCCAGCGGGGCGTGGCCGCCGGGGACGCCCGTGCCGCCGGAGCGCCAACTGATGAGCCAACTCGACGCCTCGCGTATGACGGTGCATCGCGCCTTGTCCGCTCTCGCCGACGCCGGCCTCATTCAGCGCCGTCGTCGTTCGGGCAGCGTGGTGGCGTCGCCGACCGCGACCCATGCGGCGCTCGAGCTTCTCTCGATTCCCGAAGAGGTGAAGCGCAGCGGTCACGCCTATCGCTTCACGATTCTCTCGCGCCGTGCAGGTCTTGCTGGCGCAGAGCTTGCGGAGCGTTTCGGCGTCAGCGCGCGCGAACGCGTGCTGCACATTGTCACGCGGCATTTCTCTGATGATACGCCGCATGTGCTCGAAGACCGCATCATCCATCTCGCCGCGGCGCCGGAGGCGGAGCACGAAGCCTTCGCGGAGAAGCCGCCGGGCGACTGGCTGATCGAGAACAGCCTGTGGTCTGATGCGGAGCATATCATCGGCGCGGCGGAAGCGACGCGCGAAGAGGCGCAATGGCTGCGCATCCAGCCCGGAGCAGCGTGTCTCACGATCGAGCGCCGCACCTGGACGCGCGGCGCGGCGATCACGGCGGTGAAATTTCTTTATCCCGCCGGGCGGCAGCGGCTTGTGGGGCGGTTCACCCCGCCAGCGCTCGCCTTCAGCCGGCGCAGCTAGAGCAACGTACGGAAAAGTGGGAACCGGTTTTCCGCGAAAAGTTGCGACAAACAAAATGATAGCGGGGCATGGCGATTCAATTTGAGCAGACGCCGCTCCAGGACTATCGCTGTTCGGCGGCGAGTCTGACGCCGAGCAGGATCAGGATTGCGCCGGTTGCTCCTTCAAGCGCCCGCCAAATTCTCGATCTTTGCAGAACGCCGCCAACCGCCGTGACGATGAACACGTAAAGGGCGAGCCACGCAAAAGTCATTGCGGCGAAGAGAGCGCCGAGCAGAAGAATCGTCGCCAGCATTCCTTCGCCCTGCGGCGCGAATTGCGGCAGCACGCTCGCGAAGAACGCCGCCATCTTGGGATTGCCGAGATCGCTGAGCAAGCCGTGACGCAATGCGCGCCAGCGTTCGAGCTTGCGGCCGGCATGCGCGACTTTGGCCGCCGCTGCGACGCCATTATGAAACGCGTGAAAGATTGTCTGCGCGCCGAGCCAAATGAGATAGACGGCGCCGAGAAGCTTGATCGTGTTGAAGATGAGCTCCGAGGCGAGCAGGATCGCGACAAGTCCGAGACCCGTCGCCAGCGCCCAGATCGCCTGACCGACAGCGACGCCGCAAGCCGTCGCAACGCCTGCGCCTCGGCCGCCAATGATCGCATTGCGAACGGTGATTGCGGTGTCGGGACCCGGCGTGCAGATCACAAAAATAGATATCGCGAGAAACGCCCACAGCGAACCGGTCATTGATCAGCGCTCCGCGATTGCCCACGAATGACGCCGCAGCGCCTTGTCGGCAGCGAACAGACTGCGCGCGAAACCGTCAAGCGAAAGCAATGCGCGGTGAGCGACGCCCTATGTGCGAAACGACGGTCGATCAGCTCTTCTTCGTCGCTTCGTAACGCGCTTTCGTCTCGGCGTTCATGGGATAGAGGCCGGGCAGCGGCACGCCGCGATTGACCTCATTCATGATCCAGGCCTCCATGCGCTCCTGCTCGGGTGCGAGCTTGATCACGTCCTCAACCAGAGCCTGCGGGATCAGCACGGCGCCGTCGTCATCGACCACGACAACATCGTCGGGGAACACCGCGACGCCGCCGCAGGCGATGGGCTGCTGCCAGGCGACGAAGGTCAGGCCGGCGACGGACGGCGGCGCCGCGACGCCCTGGCACCAGACCGGAAGATGGGTGGAGAGCACGCCAGCGGCGTCGCGCAGCACGCCATCGGTGATGAGACCAGCGACGCCGCGCTTCTTCATGCGCGCGCAGAGAATGTCGCCGAAGATGCCGGCGTCGGTGACGCCCATCGCGTCGGCGACGCAGATGCAGCCTTCCGGCATCGCCTCGATGGCGGCGCGGGTCGAGGTCGGCGAAGACCAGCTTTCCGGCGTGGCGAGGTCTTCGCGCGCGGGCACGAAGCGCAGCGTGAAGGCGCGGCCAACGAGACGCGGCTGACCCGTTTTGATCGGCTTTGTGCCGCGCATCCAGACATTGCGCAGACCCTTCTTCAGAAGGATCGTGGTGAGCGTCGCGGTGGTGACCTGCGAGAGCGTGGCGACGATAGTGGGATCAAGCGACATGGCGGCTTCCAGAAGAACTTCGTCCCGTCGATAGCGGCTTGGCGCGACCCGATCCAGTGAGGCGAACGCCCGCAGCTACCCCGCCAGCGCCGCCCTGATCAGCGCGAAGGCGTCCGGGCTCGACCATTCGGCCGGGCCGGCGAGATTGCCGATCTCGCAGCCATTCCTGTCGATCAGGATCGTCGTCGGCATGCCGAACGCCTTGCCGGCGCCTTTCAGGTCCGAAAACACCTTCGCCGAAGCGTCGGCGTAGCGGACGAGACGCGTCACGCCGATCTCGTTCAGAAACTTGTGCGGCTTGTCCTCGCCGCGCTGGTCGATGTTGATCGACACGACCTGGAAGTCCTCGCCGCCGAACGACTCCTGCAGTCTGTCGAGCGCCGGCATCTCCTTGCGGCAGGGCGCGCACCATGTCGCCCAGAGATTGAGGAGCACCGTCTTGCCCTTGAAGTCTGACAGCTTCATCGCCTGACCATCCGGCCTGACGAAATCAAGATTGGGAAGAGCGCCGGGATTGTCGCGCACGACCAGCGCGGCGACCTCGCCCTTCGCCAGCGGCGCGACCTTCTGCGCGACGGTCTTGCTCGCTGCGCACGCCGTCTCGTTGCCGCCGGCAAAAGAGCCGTATAGGAGCCCTCCGGCCGCGCCCGCCGCAACGACAAGCGCAGCGAGCGCGATCAGCGATCGGCGGAAGCGACGGGGCGCTGGAGAGAGTGAAGAGGCAGGTTCGGTCATGAGCAACAGGATGTGGGGCGGCCGCTACGAGTCAGCGCCGGCCGCGATCATGGAGGAGATCAACGCCTCCATCGGGTTCGACCAGAAGCTCTGGCGCCAGGACATCCGAGGTTCGCTCGCCCATGTCGCCATGCTGGCCGCCACGGGGATCGTCACGAAGTCCGACGCCAAAGCCATCGCGCAGGGGTTACAGTCGGTCGCCAAGGAAATCGAGAGCGGGACGTTCACTTTTTCGCGGGCGCTCGAAGACATTCATATGAATGTGGAATCGCGTCTCGCGGACCTTATCGGGCCGCCGGCCGGACGGCTCCATACCGGCCGCTCGCGCAACGACCAGGTCGCACTCGATATGCGTCTCTGGGTCCGCGACACGGTCGATGAACTCGGCGTCCAGATCGCGGAATTGCAGACGGCGCTCGCGGAGAAGGCCGCCCAACACGCCGACGCGATCATGCCGGGCTTCACGCATCTGCAGTCGGCGCAGCCGACGACCTTCGGCCATCATCTCCTCGCCTATGTCGAGATGCTCGGCCGCGATGCAAGCCGCTTCGCCGATGCGCGCAAACGCATGAACGAATGCCCGCTCGGCGCCGCGGCGCTCTGCGGCACCTCGTTCCCGATCGATCGCCACATGACGGCGAAGGAGCTCGGTTTTGATCGTCCGACCGCGAATTCGCTCGACAGCGTCGGCGATCGCGACTTCGCGCTCGAAGCTCTGTCCGCCGCCTCGATCTGCGCCATGCATCTCTCGCGCTTCGCCGAGGAGATCGTGCTGTGGACGACGCCGCAATTCGGTTTCGTGAAACTTTCCGACAAGTTCACGACAGGCTCGTCGATCATGCCGCAGAAGCGCAATCCCGATGCGGCCGAACTCGTGCGCGGCAAGACCGGCCGCGTCGTTGGTGCGCTCAACGCGCTGCTGATCGTGATGAAGGGCCTGCCGCTGACCTACGGCAAGGACATGCAGGAGGACAAGGAAGGCGTGTTCGACGCGCTCTCCACATTGTCGCTCTGCCTTGCCGCGACGACGGGCATGGTGCGCGACATGGAGCCGCAACTCGAGACGATGAAGGCGGCCGCCGGCGTCGGCTACGCCACGGCGACCGATCTCGCGGACTGGTTGGTGCGCACGTTGAAGACGCCTTTCCGCGAGGCCCATCACATCACGGGCCGCATCGTCGGCCTCGCCTCGGCGCGTGGTGTCGGTCTTGAGGATCTGTCGCTTGCGGAGATGCAGGGCGTCGATCCCCGCATCACCAGGGATGTCTTCGCGGTGCTCGGCGTCGAGAAATCGGTCAAGAGCCGCCTGAGCTATGGCGGCACCGCGCCCGCGAACGTGAAGAAGCAGGCGCAGCGCTGGCTGAAGGCGTTGGCGAAACCGAAGAAGTAACGTGATGGCGGTAGGGTTGCCGCGCCCTGCATCCACAATGCTATAGTGCTATGGCTGTTTGGAGACGTTTCGTGCCCTTGCCCCTCTCGCGTCAGGTGAAGTTTGCGCTCGTCGCCCTGTCGCTGGCCGTTATCGTCGCGGGCTGTGGGCGACGGGGACCGCTCGAAGCGCCGATCGGCGGTCGCGACATCCCCGGCGAGGACAATGCCCAGCGGGAGACGCCGACGACGGCCGGCGCGATCGGAAATCCGATCGGCCAGCCCTCGCAGGGACGACGAGAGCCGATCAAACCGCCGCCCGGCCCCTTCGTCCTTGATTTCCTGCTCTGATCGGGCGTCGCCCGTTACCTGACTTCGACATGCATCATTTTCTGGTTCGCAATGGCGTCATGCACGCCGAGGATGTCGATCTGCGCGAGATCGCGCGCGAGGTCGGCACGCCTTTCTACTGCTACTCCACGGCGACGCTGACGCGACATTATCGCGTCTTCGCCGAAGCCTTCGCCGAGACGCCGACTCTTGTCTGCTACGCCATGAAGGCAAACTCCAATCAGGGCGTGCTGAGGACTCTGGCGAAGCTCGGCGCCGGCATGGACATCGTCTCGCGCGGCGAACTCAGGCGCGCGCTCGCCGCAGGCGTGCCCGGCGAACGCATCGTCTTCTCCGGCGTCGGCAAGACGCGCGAAGAAATGGCGGAAGGCCTCGACGCCGGCATCCTCTGCTTCAACGTCGAATCCGAGCCGGAGTTGCAGGCGCTCTCCGAGGTCGCGACGTCGAAGTCGGCGACCGCGCGGGTGTCGGTGCGCGTCAATCCTGACGTCGACGCGAAGACGCACGCCAAGATTTCGACCGGCAAGTTCGACAACAAGTTCGGCGTTCCGATTTCTCGCGCGCGCGATGTCTATGCGCTGGCGCGGAAGCTGCCGGGCATCGAGATATCAGGCGTCGACATGCATATCGGCTCGCAGATCACCGATCTCGAGCCGTTCGACAATGCGACGGCGCTGCTAGCCGAACTCGCACGCGACCTCATGGCCGACGGCCACAAGCTGCACCACATGGATCTTGGTGGCGGGCTCGGCATTCCCTATCGCGGCGACAATGAGCCGCCGCCCGATCCCAACGCCTATGCCCAGACGATTCTCAAGCACACGCGGGGGCTCGGGCTGAAGCTGATCTTCGAGCAGGGCCGCATGCTTGCAGGCAATGCTGGGATTCTCGTCTTCTCCGTGATCTATGTGAAGCAGGGTGAGGGCAAGACCTTCGTCATCGTTGACGCAGCGATGAACGACCTGATCCGGCCGACGCTTTACGAGGCCTATCACGAGATCAAGCCGGTGGCTTCGCCGGCGGTCGATGCTAAGTGGATCGAGGCCGATGTTGTTGGCCCCGTGTGCGAAAGCGGCGATTTCCTCGCGCAAGGGCGCCGCATGCCCGAAGTGAAGAGCGGCGATCTGCTTGCGGCGATGACGGCGGGCGCCTATGGCGCCGTGCAGTCCGGCACCTACAACACGCGTCTGCTTGTTCCAGAAGTGCTCGTCGATGGCGCGAACTGGGCCATCGTGCGTCCGCGGACGAGCTATGAGGAACTGATCGGGCTCGATCGTATTCCGGACTGGCTGGCCTGAGGCGATTTTTTTACGCGCCGGTTGGCCGCTCGGGCTCCAACCATCCGCGATAGGCGACGATCAATCCGATCAGCGGCAGTCTGATCTCGACATTGAAGCGGAATTTTCCGTCGCGCTCCTCTTCATAGGCGTCGCCGCGCGGCGTGAGCGATCGCGGCAAGGGAATGCCGAGAAATGACCATTTTTTCGGGACAAGTCGTAAGCGGCCTTCGTCGACGATAAGCGCGAGTCCAAAGATGAAAGGGCCGAAGCGCTCGCGCAAGAGACCTTCATGGCGACCGACGCCGATCGACTGCCGACTTTGAAAGCTCTTGTCCGCGAAAGTCCGCGTCCAGACCTCGACGGCGGAGCCGCGCGCAAAACGCACGGTGACGGGAATATCATCGCCGGCTTCGGGAAAGCCGAAGAGACTCGCAATCACGCGCGCCATGAATGAGGAGCCGCGCTCGATCTCGGCGAGGCCATGCGCGACGTCGGCGCCGAATTCATGCATCGCGCGAATCGTCGCGGGGAGCGCGTCCCACGCATTCGCCAGCATGCGGCGATAGAGCGGTGCGCGCGGATCGACTTCATCACGGAATGCATGGCGAATGGCGCGGCGCGCAAACAGCGTGTCATAATCCGACAATTCGAGTTCGTTCACCGCGGCGCGGGCGCCTGATGCGGGCCGTCGCCCTGCAAGTTCGGCGCGCACGATGCCCTCGACCGCCATCGAAGGAATGAAGGGGCCGTCATCGCCTTCCGCCAGAAAATGCCAGGACCGGCGTGTGAGCTTGCCCTCAGCGCTGACGCCTTCGACCTCGACGAACATACCGCCGCGATGCTCGCCCCAGCGCAACAGATTGATCGCGGCGTGAAAGAGCGGCGCGAGCGGTTCGAGCGTCGGGATAACACGCCATCGCACGAGATGGGCGAGCATCGACAGGGCGCGATGCAGGATCGCCGGCGTCGGGCCTGCGCCGATCCAGACATCGCGCGCGTCAGGCCACAGTTTCGGCAGAAGGCGAAGGTCGGGCACGTCGACGAGCGAGAAGCGGATATTGTCGAGCGGCGGCATGCCGGGCGGCCGCACGGTGTAGCGCCGCGAATCGATCAGGCCGGGCGCTTCAGTTTCGACGCCGCGGCGTCGGAGGCGGATCGGCTGGCCGGCGTAGCTCGCGATGGCGCGGATGACGTTCAAGCCCACGCCGGCGTGAGGCGAGGGCGCGATCCCGGCGCTGATCGAATCGATCCGGGTCATGGATGCAGCCAGCGCCCTGACGACGGCGGCCGTGAGCACGGGAAAGCTGCTGACGCCCGATAGCGCATAGACGCCGGCCGCCTTCGCCTCTGCGTCCTGTGAGGCCACGCCGGCGACGAAATCGGCGCCGTCGGCGAGGTCGAGATAGTCGATCTTCAATGAGATGCAGGCGCGCACGAGCGCATAGGGATCGGCGCCATAGTTCTGGAAGGGGCCAGAGGCGTCGACGACGAGGTCAGGTTCAAGTTCGCCAAGCTGGCGGCTCACATCGCCCGACCGATCGAAAACAGCGGCGCGCCTTTCGGCGCCCGCCGGCAAGCTGGCGCTGAAGGCCTGCGCCTTTTCCAGAGAGCGGCCCGCTATCAGCAGAGTCAGACGGGATTCGTCGGCGAGCAGCCGCGCCAGCCGGCCGCCGAAGGTTCCATAGCCGCCGAGAATCAGAATGCGGCGTCTGGCTCCGCCGCCAGCCGCCGACGTTTCATGATCCTGATCCGCCATCGGCCCGCGATCCCTGCGTTTCGGCGACCCTCTTTACAGTTTCGCCGTGGAAATCTCGATGTTGTGAGCGCCGCAATGGCACAAATCTCGCCTTTAGCTCGCCGTCTTTCGTGTTACCCTTCGGATCGGGCGGGATCGAAAGGATCGTAATGACCGACAGGCCGGCGGACGGCGTCTCGCGGACCACGTCCCAATGGGCGCAGAAGCGCCTCGCCAGGCTCTCGGCGCGCGCCGGGCAGGCGATGCTCTGGGAGCGCGTCTGGCGCGCCTCGACCCTGTTCCTGGTCGTCCTGGGCGCCTTCCTGGTGTTCTCCTGGGCCGGTCTCTGGACGGAGCTGACGCCGATCAGCCGCATGATCGGCCTCGCTGTTTTCGTGGCGCTGCTGCTCGGCTCGCTCTGGCCGCTCCTGCGCATCTCGCTCCCGGGCGCGACGGAAACGCTGGCGCGCGTCGACGCCGATTCGCGCCTGCCGCACCGGCCTGCCGCCGCGCTCTCTGACAAATTGGCGCTCGGCCCGCAGGACGCGGACACGCGACTTCTCTGGGAGTTGCATCAGAAGCGCATCGCGGCCTCGCTGCGTCAGGCGAAGCCTGCCGTCCCGCGGCCGCGCCTTGCGGAGCGCGATCCCTGGGGCCTGCGCATCGCCATGCTGCTCATAGCCTGCGCGGCCGGAATTTACGCCGGCCCGGAATGGCGCGCGAGGCTCATGCAACCTTTCGACTGGTCGAACCCGCCTGTCGCCGCGCCGGGATCGCGCATCGACGGCTGGATTGATCCGCCAGCCTACACCCGCGTCGCGCCGACCATTCTGACCATCGCCGCAGGCGAGGGCGCGCGCACGGTCAAGGCGCCTGTCAACAGCACGCTGGTGATCCGCGCCGCCGGCGCGTCCGATCTCGCGATCACGACCTCGGGCGGCCTCGCCGCGCTCGAAAGCGACAAGAAGCCGTCTGACGGCTCTGTCGAGAAGCGCTGGACCATCGGCCAGCCCGGAACCGTCGAAGTGAAGCGCGGGCTGCAGACGCTGGCGCGGCTGTCGCTCGACCCCATCCCGGATCAGCCGCCGGCGATCAGCATGACGCAGCCGCCGCAGAACAATACGCGCGGCACGCTCACCCTCAATTACAAGGTCGAGGACGATTACGGCGTCGCGTCCGGCGAGGCGATGTTCGAACGCGCCCAGCCGCCATCGCCGAACCAGCGCCCGCCGCGGCCGCTCGTGGCGCCGCCGCGCATGCAATTGTCCTTGCCGTCGGAGCCGCGCGGCGTCGGCGAAGGCCAGTCGATCCTCGATTTTTCCAATCATCCCTGGGGCGGCGCGCGCGTGAAGATGACGCTCAGCGTCACCGACGAGGCGGGTCAGCAGGGCATGAGCGAACCGGTCGAGGTGACGCTGCCGCAGCGGCCCTTCAGTAAGCCGCTCGCCAAGGCTCTTGTGGAATTGCGGCGCACGCTCGTGCTCGACGCGAACACGAAGACGCGTGTGCTTTCGGCGCTTGATGCGCTGATGCTCAATCCTGAAAGATTCACGCCTGAGACGTCGATCTATCTCGGCCTCAAGACGGCGTTCACGCGTCTGCGCTTCGCGCGCAAGGACGCCGAGTTGATGGATGTCGCTGATTATCTCTGGGACATGGCCGTCCAGATGGAGGACGGCGATCTCTCGCAGTCCGAAAAGGATTTACGCGCGGCGCAGGAAGCGCTCAGGCAAGCGCTGGAGCGCGGCGCGTCCGACGAAGAGATCAAGCGTTTGACGCAAGATCTGCGTGCGGCGCTCGACAAATATATGCGCGAGCTTGCGGAGCAGATGCGTCGCGACGGGCAGCAGCAGAATGCGGAGAATCAACGCGCAGATCCGAACATGCGCACGATCCGGCCGGAAGATCTCAAGCGCATGATCGACCGCATGGAGCAGATGGCGCGGCAGGGCGCGCGCGATGAAGCGCGCAAGATGCTCGATGATCTCCAGCAGATGCTCGACAATCTGCAGACGGCGCGTCCCAACCAGCGTCGGCAGGACCCACTCGCGCAGGAGATGAATCGCGCGCTCGACGAGCTCGACAAGATGGTGCGCGAGCAGCAAGGCCTGCGCGACGACACGTTCCGCGAGGGTCAGAACCGGCGCGGCCAGCAGCGCGCCGATCGCAATCGCCAGCAGAACCAGCGCGGCCAACAGCAGGGCCAGCGCGGTCAACGCGGCCAGCAGGGACAACAAGGACAACAGGGTCAGCAAGGCGATCAGGGCGACCAACAGGAAAACGCCGAGAATGGCGACGGCCAGCAGCAAGGCGGGCAGAGCCTCGCCGAGCGCCAACAGCGGCTGCGCGAACGGCTTGAGGAATTGCGTCGCCGCATGCGCGGGCTCGGTATGAACGGCCAGCAGATGCAGGAGGCCGAAGAGGCGATGCGCGACGCCGAGGGCCAGCTTGGTCAGGGCCAGGAGGGGCAGGCCGCCGATGCTCAGGGCCGCGCGCTCGACGCCTTGAGGCGCGGCGCACAGCAGTTCGCCCAGCAGATGATGGACGGGCTCGGCGATCCCAATGGCGATCAGGCCGACGCCGCAGACAATGACAGCCCGGGCAACGCGCCGCAGAACCGGCGCGCCGGCGGCGAAAACAATGACGATCCGCTGGGACGGCCGACTCGCAACCGGGACGCGACAGACAACAGCCGCGTGAAGGTTCCGCGTCCGGGCGAAAGCGCCAGCGAGCGGGCCCAGCGGGTGCTCGAGGAGCTGCGCCGGCGGCTTGGCGACACGTCGCGCTCGACCGATGAGCTCGACTATCTCAGGCGGCTGCTCTCGCCCTATTGATCCCGGGCTTCGCCGCCTATCTATAGCTTGAAGCGGCTTCGCCGCGCGGTCGGCCGCCGCGCTTGGGCGACGCCTGTCATTCAGTCGCCGGTGAACCCATGTCGCTCAGCAGCAGCATCGCTCCGATGGCCGTCGCGGCGGTCGCGATCGTCCTCCTCATGGGGATGGTCAACATGATGCGCGGCGGCAGCGCCAACACCTCGCAATATCTGATGCGCTGGCGCGTGGGGCTGCAGTTCCTCGCCATCGTGGTGATCATGACCGTCGTCTGGATGCGGGGCGGCTAGAAAGTCGTTGCGCGCTGACGGGGGAGGCGGAAACATGGCGGCTGAATCCGCTCGTTCCGAAGGTCCGGCATGGTCGTCCTGAACCGCATCTACACCCGCGCCGGCGACGCCGGGCGGACGCGGCTGTCGACCGGCGAGCCGCGGCTGAAATGCGATCTGCGCGTCGAGGCCTATGGCGCGGTCGACGAGACCAACGCCTGCGTCGGGCTGGCGCGTCTCCATACAGCCGTCGATCACCCCGGGATCGACGTGATGCTCGGCCGTATCCAGAACGATCTCTTCGATCTCGGCGCTGATCTCGCGACGCCCGAGACCGACAAGAAGCCCTCCTGGGAGCCGCTGCGCGTGCTGCAGTCGCAGGTCGACCGGCTCGAAAAGGAGATCGACGAGCTCAACGCGAATCTCGCACCGCTGAACTCATTCATTTTGCCCGGCGGCAGTCCGGCGGCGGCGGCGCTGCATCTCGCTCGCACCGTGTCGCGGCGCGCCGAGCGCGCGATGGTCGCGCTGGCTCAGGAGCCTGACGAGAAGGTCGATGTGGCGGCGATGAAATATATCAACCGCCTGTCCGATTTCCTGTTCGTGGCGTCGCGGGCCGTGAATGACAACGGCGCCAAAGACGTGCTGTGGGTTCCCGGCCAGAACAGATGAACTGACGCCACATGGTTGTTCCCCTTCATGACGATGTGCCGCTGCGCCACATCGCCCGTCCAATTGCGACCTATGGTCTGATCCTGATCAATTTTCTCGTCTGGATCGCGACGGCGGCGACGCGCACGGAAGCATCGATGCAGGCGACGGCGATCGGGTTCGGCATGATCCCGTCGGTGCTGTTCGGCGTCGATACGGTCTCGGGCGAACTCGCCTCGGTTCCAAGTTATGCGACGCTGATCACGTCGCTCTTTCTGCACGCGAATTTTCTCCATGTCGCCGGCAACATGCTGTTCCTCTGGGTGTTCGGCGACAATGTCGAGGACGCCATGGGGACCATCCGCTTTATCGGCTTTTATCTGCTCTGCGGAATCTGCGCGGCGCTGGCGCACGCTTATGCCATGCCGGCCTCGCAGCAGCCGTTGATCGGCGCATCGGGTTCGATCGCCGGCGTCGTCGCCGCCTATGTGATGCTGCATCCGCGGGTGAAACTGTGGGCGCTTTTCCTCGCGCGCATTCCGCTCAAACTGCGGGCGATCTATGTGATCGGCTTCTGGATTCTCTTCCAGATCGGCATGGCGATTTATGGCGGCGCGAGCGAGGTCGGCTGGTGGGCGCATGTCGGCGGATTCGCCGCTGGCGTGATCATGACGCCGTTTCTGATCCTGCCGGGCGTCGGTCTTTTCGGTCGCGAGGATGGTCCGGACCCCGCGTGATTCGTCCGATCGCGCATGGTCTTTCGGAAGATTGACATTCTTTGCGGCCCGTCGTTACGGTCCCGCGCGTTTTTCGGCGGTTTTCCCGAAGGTTTCGCCAGGTTTGACCTCTGCGCGCGGCCCGATGGAGGGCTGTCGCGTGGTTTCCCGCCGCGCCCTTTGCAATGGATGGCTGTGAGATGAAGATCCTCGTGCCCGTTAAGCGGGTGGTTGATTACAATGTGAAGATCCGGGTGAAGGGGGATGGTTCGGGGGTCGAGCTCGCGAATGTGAAGATGAGCATGAACCCGTTCGACGAGATCGGGGTCGAGGAAGCGCTCCGGCAGAAGGAAGCGGGCAAGGCGAGCGAAGTGGTGGTCGTGTCGATCGGGCCGCAGCAGGCGGCGGAGACGATCCGCACCGGCCTCGCCATGGGCGCCGATCGCGGCATTCTGGTGAGGACGGATGTGGCGGTGGAGCCGCTCGGCGTCGCGAAGATTCTGAAAGCCCTGGTCGAGAAGGAACAGCCGGGTCTTGTGATCCTCGGCAAGCAGGCGATCGATGATGATTGCAACCAGACGGGCCAGATGCTGGCTGCGCTGCTCAGCTGGCCGCAGGGCACGTTCGCCTCGAAGATCGTGATCGGCGATAACGCCATCACGGTGACGCGCGAGGTCGATGGCGGCTTGCAGACGATCGAGCTGAAGTCGCCGGCGATCGTGACGACCGATCTCAGGCTCAATGAGCCGCGCTACGCCTCGCTGCCGAACATCATGAAGGCGAAGAAGAAGCCGATCGACGAGACCTCGCCGGAGGCGCTTGGCGTCGACGCCGCGCCGCGCCTGAAGGTGCTGAAGACGACGGAGCCGCCGGGCCGCAAGGCTGGCGTGAAGGTGGGATCGCCGGCCGAACTCGTCGAGAAGCTGAAGAACGAAGCGGGAGTCCTTTGAGCGCCATGACCACGCTTCTTCTCGTCAAGCACGACAACAAGACGCTGAACGACGCGACCGCCAAGGCGCTGACCGCGGCCAAGCAGCTGGGAGCGCCGGTGCATGCGCTGGTGGCGGGTTCCGGCGTCGGCGCGGTCGCCGAGGCCGTCGCCAAGCTCGACGGCGTCGAGAAGGTGCGCGTCGCCGACGCGGCGATCTATGAGCATCGTCTGGCCGAGCCGCTGGCGGCGCTGATCGTGTCGCTGGCCGGCGACTATGACGCGATCGTCGCGCCGTCGACGACAACGGGCAAGAACGTCATGCCGCGGGTCGCCGCGCTGCTCGACGTCATGCAGGCGTCCGACGTCATCAAGGTGGTCTCGGCCGATACGTTCGAGCGGCCGATCTATGCCGGCAACGCCATCCAGACGGTGCAGATGACCGACGCGAAGAAGGTGATCACGGTGCGCACGGCGTCCTTCCAGGCGACGGGCGCGGGCGGCGCGTCGGCTCCGATCGAGGCGGTTACCGCCGCGGCTGATCCCGGCCTGTCGAGCTTCAAGGGCGAGGAGCTGTCGAAATCGGATCGTCCGGAGCTCGCCTCGGCCAGGATCATCATCTCGGGCGGTCGGGCGCTGGGTTCGGCCGAGAACTTCAGACGAGTGATCGAGCCTGTGGCCGACAAGCTCGGCGCGGCCATGGGCGCGAGCCGCGCCGCGGTCGACGCCGGTTACGCCCCGAACGACTGGCAGGTCGGCCAGACCGGCAAGGTGGTGGCGCCGCAGCTCTATATCGCGGTCGGCATCTCGGGCGCGATCCAGCATCTCGCCGGCATGAAGGACAGCAAGGTGATCGTGGCGATCAACAAGGACGAGGAGGCCCCGATCTTCCAGGTCGCCGACTACGGCCTCGTCGGCGACCTCTTCTCCGTCCTCCCCGAGCTTGAAAAAGCGCTGGGTTAGGGCTCTGATCCCCTCATGACCCTTCCACTTCGCACGGTCGGCATCATTGGCGCCGGCCAGATGGGCAACGGCATCGCGCATGTCTGCGCGCTCGCCGGCTACGACGTCGTCCTGCACGACATCAGCGAGGACCGCCTCAAGGCCGGCCTCGCCACCGTCAACGGCAATCTGGCGCGCCAGGTGGCGCGCGGGCTGATCGATGAGGGTAAGCGCGCCGCCGCGCTCGCGAAGATCACGCCGGCCCCCGATGCGGCGCAGATCGGGCAGTGCGACCTCGTGATCGAGGCCGCCACCGAGAACGAAGAGATCAAGAAGAAAATCTTCCAGTCGATCGTGCCGCTGCTCAAGGCGGAGACGATGCTGGCGACGAACACCTCGTCGATCTCGATCACGCGCCTCGCAGCGGCGACGGACCGGCCGGAGCGCTTCATCGGCATTCATTTCATGAATCCGGTGCCGGTGATGCAGCTCGTCGAGCTGATCCGCGGCATCGCGACGGAAGACCCGACCTATGACAAGGCCAAGGAGTTCGTGGCGTCGCTCGGCAAGACCGCGAGCATGTCGGAGGATTTTCCGGCCTTCATCGTCAACCGCATCCTGCTGCCGATGATCAACGAGGCGGTGACGACGCTCTATGAAGGCGTCGGCTCGGTCGATTCGATCGACACGGCGATGCGGCTCGGCGCCAATCACCCCATGGGACCATTGCAGCTTGCGGATTTCATCGGTCTCGACACCTGTCTGTCGGTGATGCAGGTGCTGCATGAAGGGCTGGGCGACTCCAAATATCGGCCAAGCCCGCTGCTGGTGAAATATGTCGAGGCCGGCTGGCTTGGGCGCAAGACCAAGCGCGGCTTCTACGACTATCGCGGCGAGACGCCGGTTCCGACGCGGTAAGCAATTGGGCTTGGGCAATCGGCAGTCGCGACCGTTAAAGACGGTCTTCAAGCGCGATTGATTTTTCACGTCAGATCGCGTCGATTGCCGACTGCCTCATTCTGACTGCCGTTTGGAGCCTTCAATGACCAAAGCCATGCTCGGCGTGATCGGCGGCTCGGGCGTCTATGACCTGCCGGGAATCGAGGATGTTCGCGAAGAGGCGGTCGCGAGCCCCTGGGGAGAGACCTCCGACAAGATTCGCATCGGGCGCATTGCGGGCCGCGACGTCGCCTTCCTGCCGCGGCATGGGTCAGGACATCGCCTGTCGCCGTCGGGCATCAATTACCGCGCCAACATCGACGCGATGAAGCGGCTCGGCGTGACTGATCTCGTGTCCCTGTCGGCCGTCGGCTCCTACAAGCAGGAACTGGCGCCGGGGCTGTTCGTGCTCGTCGATCAATATGTCGATCGCACCTTCGGGCGGGAATCGAGCTTCTTCGGCAATGGCTGTGTCGCGCATGTGTCGATGGCGCATCCGGTCGGGCCGCGGCTTGTCGAGCGGCTCGCGGCGGCCGCGACGGAAGAGAAGATCGAATTCGTGAAGGGCGGCGCGCTTGTCGTGATGGAGGGCCCGCAATTCTCGACGCAGGCGGAATCGCTCGCCTACAAGGCGCAAGGCTTTTCACTCATCGGCATGACGGCGATGCCGGAAGCGAAGCTCGCGCGCGAAGCCGAGATCACTTACGCCACGGTTGCCATGGTAACCGATTTTGATTGCTGGCATCCCGATCATGATGCGGTCGATGTGAAGAGCGTGATCGAGGTCATGCACCACAATTCGGAAAAGGCGCGCCGGCTCGTCGCCAATCTCGCGCGCAATTTTCCGCACGAGCGTGAGGAATGCCCTGTCGGTTCGCATCGCGCGCTCGATTACGCGATCATCACCGCGCCCGCCGCGCGCGACCCCGCCTTGATGAAGAAGCTCGACGCCGTCGCCGGACGCGTTCTTTCCGCCTGATTGCGCGACGCCAGTTCAGCGTCGCATCTGAGGTTTCCATGACCGATCTGACCGCATCGATCCGCACGATCCCGGATTATCCCAAGCCGGGTATCCTCTTTCGCGACATCACCACTTTGCTGGGCGACGCGCGCGCATTTCGCCGCGCCGTCGATGAACTCGTGCATCCCTGGGCCGGATCGAAGATCGACAAGGTCGCGGGCATCGAGGCGCGCGGCTTCATCCTCGGCGGCGCGATCGCGCACCAACTGTCGTCGGGCTTCGTGCCGATCCGCAAGAAAGGCAAGCTGCCGCATGAGACGGTCAGCGTCGCCTATTCTCTGGAATATGGCGTCGACGAGATGGAAGTGCATCGCGACGCGATCAAGCCGGGCGAGAAAGTGATCCTCGTCGATGATCTCATCGCGACAGGCGGGACCGCGGAAGGCGCGGTGAAGCTGCTGAAGCAGATCGGCGCCGACGTGGTCGCCGCCTGTTTCGTGATCGATCTTCCTGATCTCCATGGAGCGGACAAGATCAGGGCGCTCGGCGTTCCCGTGCGCACGCTCGTCGCCTTCAGCGGCCATTGAGCCGAAGCGCAGCATCGCAAGCGAGGAAGCCATGATTCCCGATCTCAAGGACAAGGTCGTTCTCGTCACCGGCGCGAGCACAGGCATCGGCGCCGCCGCGGCGAAGGGCTTCGCCTTCGAGGGCGCCAAGGTCGTCGTCCATTACAACGCCAGCAAGGAAGCTGCGGAGGCCGTCGTTGCGGAGATCGTGAAGCATGGCGCGCAGGCGATCGCTGTGCATGGCGATGTGACGCAGCCGGAAGCGATCAAAGATATCATCGCGAAGACGATCGCGGCGTACGGCCGCATCGACGTGCTCATCAACAATGCTGGCGGCATGCTCGGCCGCGTTGTCACCACCGAGATGGATGACGCGCATTATGACAAGGTGATGCGGCTCAACTGCTGGTCCATCTTCGCGATGACGCGCGAGGCGGCGCCGCTGATGGCGAAGACAGGCGGCGGCTCCGTGATCAACGTCACCTCGATCGCCGCGCGCAATGGCGGCGGCGGCGGCGCGATCATCTATGCTGCGGCGAAGGGCTTCGTCAGCGCTTATACGAAAGGCATGGCGAAGGAGCTGGTCGGCGCGAAGATTCGCGTCAACGCAGTGTCGCCCGGCGTGATCGACACGCCGTTCCATGAGCGCTGGTCGAACGCGAATCAAATCGAGGCGATGCGGCAGAGCGTGCCGATGGGCCGCGTCGGGACCTCGGAGGATTGCGTCGGCGCGTTCCTCTATCTCGCATCGGATGCGTTAAGCGGCTACGTCACCGGCCAGATCATCGAGGTGAATGGCGGCCAGTTGATGCCTTAGTTTCGTATTCCCGTCATGCCCGCGACAAGTCCGGCCATGACGCTTGCAGGGATATTATGCGGCTTTCTCGCGCCGTTCGATGAAGGCGGCGCCTTCGAACGAGAAGACAAGATCGCCGCTCTGGTTCACGCCTTCATTGCGAAAGGACAGCACGCCCCATTCGGGCATGGTCGCCGAAAGGCGCTTGTCGGTGAACGTCGAGGAATAGCTGATCGTGTCGCCGGCATAGACCGGCTTCAGCCATTTGAGATTCTTGAATCCCGGCGAGCCGCCCATGCGGCCGATCGGAACGCCCCTCTCACGCAGCGCGCGCTCATGCTCTTCCCGCGTCCTGATCGTGAGCTTCATATAGACGCTGGCGGTGTGCCAGCCGGAAGCGCAGAGCCGGCCGAAATGAGTCTTCGCCGCGCCTTCGTCACTGAGATGAAAGGGTTGCGGATCGAATTGGCTGGCATAGCGCACGATGTCTTCGGGCGTGAAGAGATAGGAGCCAAGCTCCATGCGCTCGCCGATTTCGACATCCTCGTAGAAATTCAGCATCGGCGATTCTCACGCGGACGGGCGGCGGCCGAACATGATCCAGTTCTCCTGGGTCATGACGGTCTCGCCGCGCTGGTTGGTCACGGAGATGCGGAAGCGCACGGAGCCTCGCTCGGGCCGCGATTTCGATTCCCGGCGGTCGATCACCTCGCAAGTGACGGACAATTCATCGTCTGCCCGCACAGGCCGCAGCCATTTGAGTTCGTCGATGCCGGGCGCGCCCATGGATTCCGATTTCAGCAGCAAGCCTTCCGCGACCGCGCGCATGGTCACCGACGCCGTATGCCAGCCTGACGCCACGAGCCCGCGAAAGAAGCTCGCTTTGGCCGCGTCTTCGTCGATGTGAAAGGGTTGCGCGTCGAACTCCGTTGCGAAGGCGATAATCTCGTCGCGCGTCATCACATGGGAGCCGCAATCGAAGCGGCGGCCCAGCGTCAAATCCTCATAAAAATATTTCGCCATGATGCGGCTCAATTCGCGAAGCGGAAATGCATCACGTCGCCGTCGGCGACCACATAGTCCTTGCCTTCGAGCCGGAGCTTGCCGGCGTCGCGCGCGCCGGCTTCGCCCTTGAGCGAGACATAGTCGGCATAGGCGATCGTCTCGGCGCGGATGAAACCTTTCTCGAAATCGGTATGGATCACGCCGGCCGCCTGCGGAGCTCGCGTGCCGCGCGTGATCGTCCAGGCGCGCGCCTCCTTGGGGCCGACCGTGAAATAGGTCACCAGCCCAAGAAGTTCGTAGCCGGCGCGGATGACGCGGTTCAGGCCGGGCTCTTCGAGGCCGACCGCTTCAAGATAATCCTTCTGATCGTCGAGAGGCAGGATGGCGATCTCGCTCTCGATCTTCGCCGAGACGACGACGCTCATTGCGCCTTCTTCCCTGGCGCGCCCGGCGACCTTCTCGGAGAATCCGTTGCCCTTGTCGGCTGACGCCTCTTCGACATTGCAGACATAGAGCACCGGTTTTGCGGTCAGAAGCTGCAGCATGTCGAAGGCGCGTTGCTCCTCCGGCTTCACGCTGACGAGGCGGGCCGGCTTGCCGTCGCGCAGCAGGACAAGCGCGCGATTGATAAGATCAAGCTGCTGGGCGGATTCCTTGTCGCCGCTGCGCGCCTTCTTCTCGAGCGCCGTCACGCGCTTCTCCAGAGATTCGAGATCGGCGAGCATGAGCTCGGTCTCGATCGTCTCGATATCGGCGATCGGATCGATCTTGCCTTCGACATGGGTGATGTCGCCATCCTCGAAGCAGCGCACCACATGGGCGATGGCGTCGCATTCGCGGATGTTGCCGAGAAACTGGTTGCCGAGGCCTTCGCCCTTCGATGCGCCGCGCACGAGGCCGGCGATGTCGACAAAGGTCAGCCGCGTCGGAATGATCTGCTGTGACCCTGCGATGTTCGAGAGCGAGTCGAGCCGTTCATCCGGCACGGCGACGTCGCCGACATTGGGCTCGATCGTGCAAAAGGGATAGTTCGCCGCCTGCGCAGCCGCCGTCTGCGTCAGCGCGTTAAAGAGCGTCGATTTGCCGACATTCGGCAATCCGACGATGCCGCATTTGAAGCCCATCTCAAGCTCGCCGCGTCGAAGATTGAAGGAGATCGGGACCCGTCACAAACGGATTGATGATCCGCATGCCGTCGATCAAGTGATCGTGCTGCATATCCTCAGAAACGAAGAATGCGCAACCCGCGTCGAGGGCGGAGGCCAGCAGCAGACAGTCAAACCACTGATAGCTCGTCCTGCGCCTCAATCCGATGGCCATGATGGTTGTCGCGAGGCTGGTCTGGGCGGAGCACCATTCGCCAGCAGTGACGACGAGCCGCCGGGCGTCTTCCTCGTTCAGCGGCGATCTGTTCTGGATCGCCACATTGTAGAGTTCGTTCAGGACTTGCGGACTGATGACAAGCGCGCCGTGCTCAGCGAGACGGCTCATCCAATGAAGAGCCGTCGCCTGCTTTTGTCTGTTCGTCGGGTCCTTGCTGTAAATCAGGATGTTGGTGTCGAGAAAGCAGGTCGCCCATTCTGAGGCCATAGATTTCCTCTCGAGTCGGCGGCCTGCCGTTCTCGTCCAGCAGGTGAAGAGGCGGCAGATCGAGCCACGCTTTCATCGCGGCGGCCTGGCTTCTCTGTCGGTCGCGATTGGCGCTGAGCATGTCCGCGAGATGGCGCGACAGGCTCTTGCCTTCCTTCGCGGCGTCCACCTTGGCCCAATGCGCCAGATCGTCCGGCAATGTGATGGTGACGTTCTTCATCTGTCGTACCCGGAAACACAGATATCGTGTTTCCGTGTTTTCGTGTCAACCTGCCGGCTGTCCCGCCTGCTTCACGTCGGCGAAGCCGGCCTTCTGCATTGTGAGCGCGACATCGTTCTGGAAGCGGCCGTCATCGCCCTTGGCGAGCCAGGGCGCAAGCGCGGCGCAGGCTTCGCACAGGGCCTTCACCCAATCCGCCTCCGACTTCGCGAAGTCGCTGAGGACATAGTGATGGACGAGCGCCTTGTCGCCGGGATGGCCGATGCCCATCCGCGCCCGGCGATAGGTCCCGCCCATATGCGCCGAGATCGAGCGCAGACCGTTATGACCGGCGTCGCCGCCGCCCATCTTCATCCGAAGCTTCGCCGGGGCGAGATCGAGCTCGTCGTGGAAGACGACGATGTCCTTTGGCGGAATCTTGAAGAATTTCGCCGCCGCGCCGACCGCCGCGCCTGAATCGTTCATGTAGGTCTGCGGCTTCATCAGCAGCGCGCGCTCATCGCCGATCTTCGCCTCGACGCATTCGGCCTGGAAACGTCCCTTCCAGGGGCCGGCCCCCTGGGCGCGCGCGATCGCATCGACCGCCATGAAGCCGATATTGTGCCTGTTGCCGGCGTAGCGGGCGCCGGGATTGCCGAGGCCGACCAGGAGAAGGCGTCTGTCGCTCATATCAGGGCAGTCGAAACGGAACGGGCCGCTCTGTGAGCGGCCCGTTGGATCGTGGCAAGAGGCTCTTGCTTACTTCTTCGGCGCGGCCTTGTCGGCGGCCGGAGCCGCAGCAGCGGCGGCCGGAGCCGCGCCCGCCGCAGGAGCGGCGGCGGCGTCAGCGGCTGGAGCCGCCTCTTCCTTGGTCGGCGGCGCGATGTTGGCGATGACGAAGTCGCGGTCGCGAATGACGGGACGGACGCCGGCCGGGAGCTTGACGCCGCCGATGCGCGCGGCGTCGTTGATTTCGAGGCCGGCGAGGTCGACTGTGATCGATTCCGGGATGGCGTCGCCGGGGACGATGAATTCAACCTCGTGACGGACGACGTTCAGCACGCCGCCACGCTTGATGCCGGGCGACTGGTCGTGATTGACGAAGTGCGCCGGCACGAACACGCGGACCGTCTGGCCGGCGTTGAGGCGCAGGAAGTCGATATGGACGACCGTGTCCTTCACCTTGTCGAGCTGGTAGTCGCGCGGCAGGGCGCGGACCTTCTTGCCGCCAACCTCGATCTCGAAGACCGTCGTGAGGAAGTGGCCGGCATAGACGAGCTGGTTGGCCGTCTTGAAATCGATGCTGATCGGGGTCGGCGCTTCGCCGCCGCCATAGATCACGGCGGGAATATTGTTCTCACGGCGTACTGCGCGGGCGGCCCCCTTGCCGACCGTCTCGCGCGGCGCCGCTGTCAGTGCTTTTGGAGCAGCCATAGCGGAACATCCTTGGTTAGGTTCTGAGCGCAAAGGCCGCCGAAACGGCGGCCCTTACGGAAGCGCCCGTGCCTCCAGGGGTGTCGGTGGGCGCGGGGCAGCCCATAGACGAGGGCCGCTTTGGACGCAAGGCGGTTAGATCACGCCGCACTTTGATTGAATCAATCAAAGTGCGGGAACGTGATCGATTCCAAAAGTTTGGAGCATGGCTTATGCGAAAAACCGGTTCCCACTTTTTCGCGCCATGCTCGAGGCCTAACCGACAATGGCCTGATAGGTCAGCACCCGCAGCTCCCGCCGGATCGGCCAGGTCGAGGAGGGCGAGAGCTGGGTCAGCAGAATGACGGCCATCTGCTCGGCTGGATCGCACCAGAAGGCGGTGCTGGCGGCGCCGCCCCAGGCGAATTCACCCGGCGTTCCGAGGATTTGGGCCTTGGCCGGATCGAGCATCACCGAGAAGCCGAGCCCGAAGCCGATCCCGGCATAGGGCGACTCGCTGAAGCGCGGCTGGCCCATGTCGGCCATGTCGCCGCGCAGATGGTTGCGGGTCATCAGCTCGACCGTCTTGGGGCCGAGCAGCCGGACGCCGCCAAGCTCGCCCTTGTTGAGCATCATCTGGCAGAAGCGGAGATAGTCGGACGCGGTCGAGACGAGCCCGCCGCCGCCCGATGGCACCTTGGGAGGTGCGCGGTAGCGGCTGGTCTCAGGATCGTCGATCAGGGTCAGAGCGCGTTTGGCGTCGAGCGCGTAGTTGGCGGCGAAGCGCGGCAGCTTCGCATCGGGCACGAAGAAATCGGTGTCCACCATGCCGAGCGGGCGGATGATCTTCTCGCGCAGGAAATCCGCGAAGGGCTGGCCCGAAATCACTTCGACGAGGCGCCCCAGCACGTCTGTCGCGATCGAATAATTCCATTCAGCGCCCGGCTGCGCGATCAGCGGCATCGACGCGGCGAGATCGACGACTTCCTTCAGGCTCGCATCCGAGGTCTGAAAATCGACGCCGCCATCGCGATACATCTTGTCGACATTGGTCGACTCCATGAAGCCGTAAGTCAGCCCCGAGGTGTGGGTGAGCAGGTCGCGGAAGCTGATGTCGCGCGCCGCCGGCTCGCTCTCATAACTTCCGCGCGCGCCGCTGAGATAGACGCGCTGATTGCGGAAAGCCGGCAAGAAACGGCTGATGGGGTCGTCAAGCTGAAAGCGCCCTTCCTCATAGAGCATCATCAGGGCGACGCTGGTGAGCGGCTTGGTCATGGAATAGATGCGCACGATCGCGTCGGCCGACATCGGCTTGTCGCGGGCGAGGTCCGATTTGCCGACGCACTCCTGGAAGGCGACATGGCCGCGCCGCGCCACCAGCACGCTCAGGCCCGCGAGCTTGCCCTGGTCGACCTGCAGCCGCATCCAGTCCGAAACGCGCGACAGGCGGGACGAGGAAAGGCCCACCGCCTCGGGCGCGACGCGCGTGATTTCCATGGGACTTCTCTCCTGAAGGGCGCTGCGACGATCCGGCGCGGTCTTCCCGGCGCGCCGTCGAAACCGTAGCGGCGCGGCGTCGTCCGCGCTATCGCCCGAGCGCAATTGAGGATTTCCGGGGCCGCCGAAGCTGCGACACGCCGCCCCGCAGCCCCGCCTTCACAATCCCGTCTTGTTCCGATTACATTCTATGCAGGAGCCGGATTCGCGGATCCGGCGTCCAGAGCATGGCGCGAAAAAGTGGGAACCGGTTTTTCGCATAAGCCATGCTCTAACTGTTTAGAATCGATCACGTTCCCGCCCTTCGATTGGTCCAATCAAAGGGCGGCGTGATCCAGGGGATGAGCCGTTGACGATCCACGTCGCGCCGATGGCCCCGCCGGACGCCTGTCCGGCCCTTGTCCTCAACGCCGACTACCGGCCGTTGAGCTACTATCCTTTGTCCCTGTGGAGCTGGCAGGACGCCATCAAGGCGGTCTTCATGGACCGCGTGAACATCGTGTCCGAATATGAGCGCGAGGTTCATTCGCCGAGCTTCTCGATGAAGCTGCCATCGGTGGTGTCGCTCAAGAGCTATGTGAAGCCCTCGCGCCATCCGGCCTTCACCAGGTTCAACGTCTTCCTGCGTGATCGCTTCGCTTGCCAATATTGCGGCGCGCGTGAGGACCTCACCTTCGATCACGTCATACCGCGCTCGCGCGGCGGCCAGACGACGTGGGAGAATGTCGTCGCCGCCTGCTCGCCCTGCAATCTGCGCAAGGGCGACAAGCTCGCCGACCATGTCAACATGCGGCCGATGCAGTGGCCGTTCCAGCCCTCGCTGGCGCAGCTTCACGCCAACGGTCGGTTGTTCCCGCCGAACTATCTGCATGAGAGCTGGCTCGACTATCTCTACTGGGACACCGAGCTGGAGCCCTGATATCAGGCGCGAGCGGCGGGAAAAATAATTCCCGATATCGCGTCTGGCGTCCGCTTCCATCGCGGAGCGATGCGTTGGCGATGATCGCCGTCATCACATTCTCTCATTTGAAAGTGGCGTGAAGCCGCGGGTATGGAATAGCTGATCGATATATGAGGAGATCGGCTCTCGTGGCGTTCGTTTGCGATATTCCGGCAAAACCCACTCTGCTGCAGGATGACGACGCCGTGCGCGTCACGCGCTGGGATTTCTCGCCGGGCGCCGTGACAGGCTGGCACGAGCATGGCTGGCCTTACACGGTCGTGATGGTCACTGACGGCGAGATGAAGGTGCATAACGGCGCCGAGATCGCCGAAGCGCGCTTCAAGGCCGGCGACAGTTATGCGCGCCCGGCCGGCGTGAAGCATGACGTGATGAACGCTTCGACGCAGCCGATGGCTTTCATCGAGGTCGAGTACAAGAAGCGTTAAAGCAGCGGCGGAAAAGTGGGAACCGGTTTTCCGCGAAAACGCTGCGACAAACAAAAGATTGAGCGGCGCAGCGGTTCGATTTGAACGTCCCCCGCTCTAATCAGCCTTTCCTTGCCGCATTGAACGCGACGGCCGCCATTGCGGCGCAGATGATCGCGCTCCAGCCCGCAAGCGACAGGCCGAGGATGCGCAACGCGGCTTCGCTGCAATTCACGGCGCGCGTCGCCTGCATCTGCTGAAGCAATGAGCCAGCCTGGCCCATCGTCGCGCCGCCGCCCGGCGAGGAGCAGCCGGCCGGGCCCGGCCACCAGCCCCATTCGACGCCGGAATGGAAAACACCGAAGCCGGCGTTGAACAGAAACAGCGCGGTGACCATGAAGAGCAGGATGCGCGCAAGCGTCGGCTGCGACGAAGCGAGCAGCGCCGCGATCAGAGCGAGAGGGATGCCGGCGTAATAGGCGTAGCGCTGTTCAAGACAGAGTTCGCAAGGCGCATAGCCGATCGACTGGAAGATCAGCGCGCCCGAGATGGTCGCAGCCGCGACGATGGCGACGCCCAGCGCCGCTCCGCGCGGCTTGCCGAGATCGAGGGAGGAGATCGCAGGCGTCATCGCGTCAGAAGAGATATTTGATGATGACGAAGCCGCCGACGATGCTGGCGACGGTCACCGAAGCGACGAGCGTCAGATTGTCTTCGATGAATTTGCGGATCACGGGGCCGAAGAGATTGAGCACGCCCGCAACGAGAAAGAATCGACCGGCGCGCGTGATCGCGGACAGGATCACGAACCAGAAGAAATCATAGCCGGCTACGCCCGAGGCGATCGTGACGAGCTTGAAGGGGATCGGCGTCAGCCCCTTGATCAGGATGATGAGCGCGCCCCATTCGCGATAGAGCGCGAGGAAATCGTTCACGCGATCGCCATAGCCATAGAGCTGGATGAGCCAGAGGCCGACGGTTGAATAGGCGAGCGCGCCGATGGCGTAGCCCAGAATGCCGCCAAGCACGGACGACACCGTGCAGAGGCCGGCGTAGAACCAGGCGCGATCCGGCTTCGCCATCACCATCGGGACGAGCATCACGTCGGGCGGGATGGGAAAGAACGAGCTTTCGGCAAAGGACACCGCCGCGAGGGCGTGCGGCGCGCGCGGGCTGTTCGCGAGCGACAGCACCCAGTCATAGAGGCGACGGAACATGCCCGCCGGTTAGTGGCTTGGCCCAGGCCTGTCTACTGCCGGCCTGTCGCAGCCCGATCACGAAACCGCAAAATGGCAGGATCGCCCAAAGGGCGGGGGATCAGGCGGCAGAAATGACACGCGCCATGGCGTCGCCCGCGCCCGGTTGACCGGGCCCCGCCGGCCATCCTACAGGGGCGATGGGCCCCTGTGGCGGAATTGGTAGACGCGCTCGACTCAAAATCGAGTTCCGCAAGGAGTGCTGGTTCGATCCCGGCCAGGGGCACCATCCCTTTTTTGAACTCAATTGCGATCGCGTTGGCGACAGAACTCACACCACCGGGAAAACCAGCATCTACGCGGCAGAGCCATCGGGCGCTGCTGATGCGATCGTTCGGCGCGATTGCCCTCGGCTGTTGTCTGATCGAGCCGGTCGCCGCCCAGGGGCGGTTGCCGCCGAAGCTTCTGGGTTTCTGGGATAGCGCCGAGCAGCCTTGCCTCAGTTTCCAAAGCGAAGGACGGCTTATCATCGCGCGCGACAGCCTCGAATATTACGAAACCCTATGCAGGGCGCAGTCCCTTTCTCCGGCGGGAAAAGACGCCTGGACAGTCCGCGCGCGCTGCACGACCGACGACGGCTCGGCGCGCCAGTCGATCGGCCTTCGCCTGACGGTCGAGGGCAGGTTGACCATACTTCCGGGCGGAACATCCTATCAGCGCTGCGAGCGACCGCCGCCGCGATAGCTGGCGTGCGATCCGCGTCAGGAATCCAGCACAGGCCTCCGCAGCTGGCCCTTCATTCTCGCGTCGGTGCGCATGGCGAACAAGGCGTCCATTGCGCTATCATTCGCCGCCTACGGGCTTGAGCGCGCGCCAGGTTGCGCGATGAATGGGCGCAAGCTGAAGACGGAGTCGAAGATGAGTCGCGTTGTCTATGTCCTGAACGGTCCCAACCTCAATCTGCTGGGGAAGCGGCAGCCGCATATCTATGGCTACGAGACGTTGGCTGACGTCGAGGCCGACTGCAGGCGCGTCGCCGCCGATCTCAAGCTCGATATCGTCTTCCATCAGAGCAATCGCGAATATGAGATCATCGACTGGATTCACGAGGCGCGCGAAACGGCCGACGGCATCGTGATCAATCCGGCCGCCTTCACCCACACGTCGGTCGCGATCCTCGATGCGCTCAATACCTGCGAGTTTCCGGTGCTGGAGGTGCATATCAGCAATGTGCACAAGCGCGAGGCCTTCCGCCATCATTCCTATGTGTCGCTGCGCGCCGACGGCGTCATCGCCGGCTTCGGCGTGCAGGGCTACACGCTGGCGCTGCAGCGCGTGGCGAAGCTGATCAACGAGAAAAAGGCTTGAGCGGTTTCGGCGTGGCAGCGTCAGTTCGGATTTGTAGATGACACCCGTCAAACTCGCCGTGATCGGCGCCGGCCTCATCGGCAAGCGTCACGCCGAACACGCCGCGGCCGATCCGGCCGCTGATCTCGTCGCGATCGTCGATCCAACGCCGGCGGGCCGCGAGCTTGCCGCTGTGCTCAGCGCGAAATGGTTCGCGAGCTTCGCGGAGATGATCGCGGTCGATCGTCCCGAAGGCGTCATCATCGCGACGCCCAACCAGATCCATGTGAAGAACGGGCTCGAAGCGGTCGCGGCCGGAATTCCAGCGATCGTGGAGAAGCCTATCGCGGATGATGTCGCAGATGGCGCGGGGCTGGTGGAGGCGGCGGAGAAAGCAGGCGCGCCGCTGCTTGTCGGCCATCATCGCCGCTACAATCCGATGATCCAAAAGGCCAAGGAGATCATCGACTCCGGCCGCCTCGGGCGCGTGCTGACGCTGCACGGCCAGTTCTGGCTGATGAAGCCGGATGATTATTTCGATGTCGGCTGGCGACGGGAGAAGGGCGCGGGACCGATCCTTCTCAATCTGATCCATGACGTCGATCTCTTCCGCTATCTCTGCGGCGACGTGATCTCCGTGCAGGCGCATGAATCGAACGCGGTGCGCGGAAATGCGGTCGAGGAAACAGCCGTCATTCTCCTGCGTTTCGCCAATGGCGTTCTCGGAACCGTCAATGTGTCCGATTCCGTCGTCGCGCCCTGGAGCTGGGAAATGACGACGGGTGAAAACCCCGCTTATCCCCAGCAGGATCAGTCCTGCTACATGATCGGCGGAACTCACGGCTCGCTGACGATTCCGCAGCTCGAAGTCTGGTCGAATGCGGGCAAGCGAAGCTGGTGGGAGCCGCTTCAGCGCGAGCGCGTTCCTTTCACGCCTGAAGATCCGTTAAGGGCGCAGATCAGGCATTTCTGCGACGTCATTCGCAATGGCGCAGAGCCCGTTGTGTCGGGCCGCGAAGGGTTGAACACGCTGAAGGTGATCGAAGCGGTCAAGGAATCAGCGCGCACGGGAAAGATGATCGAGATCAATTGAACTGGCATTGGGGGGAGTGAGTATGCGCAAGCTGATTTTCGCCAATATGGGCTGGAACACGCTATTCGTCGCACAGGGTTTCAGCGAGATGCTCGGCATTACGCAGGTGCATGAATCATTGCCGCCGCAGTTCAAATGGATCTGGCTGATCGGGCTCGCCGGCGGAAATCTCGTCATCCATCTCATGATGTTGCGGCGCGCAGCCGATTGAATGTCGCGGCTGCGACAGCTTCGTTAAGCGCATGCGAACGAAAGCCGCCCGAAGGCGGCTCTCGCAGGGCGATCGTCATGATTATTGTTTTGATCGCGCCTACTTCCCGTATTTGAACGCTGGCGTCGCCTTGAGCTGCTCGGCCGTCAGATTGACGGTGGCGTGGTCGGGATAGCCGCGGATGGCGGTCGAGGAATCGCTCGACGCTGAACCGCCCGACGGCGTTGAGCGGACGCTGCCTGTCGTCGCAGGTTCAGAGCTTCCGCCCATCCCCGTCGCGCTTGGCGCTGCTGGCGATGTGGACGACGTCTTGCTCGGAATCGGCGTATCGCTGAATTTCACTTCGGCGAGCGGAATGGCGACGTCATGTTTGCCCATGCCGAGGAAGCCGCCGACGCTGATCACTACGGCGTTGATCTTGCCGTCCTGATCGAGCAGGAGTTCGGCGATACTGCCGATTTTGTCGTTGGTGGCGTTGTAGACATCGACGCCCGGCAGCTTCGACGCAAGCCATTGGCCGGAGTTCATCTGGACGGCGTTTGGTGCCGGCGTTGCGGCCGGGGCGCTCGCCTTCGGCGCCGGGTCCGGCGTCGCCGTGGGTGGAGTCGTCTGCGCAAAGGCGGGGCCGCAGAGAAGCGCGGCCGCGACGACGGAAGTCGTGAATTTCACGCGGGTCATGTGTCATTCTCCCAGATCGGGCGCTCATCCCTCAACGGGCGCGCGGCGGTTGATGCGAGCGTAACGGGGAGATCACGATTTCGTTCCGCTGTTTTGCGGCGCGAAAATTCGCGTGCGGGGCGCGCGAAATCGAATTCAAGCGCGCGCGGAATTTGTCTTTGAGCGCTGTTATTTCTTCGGCAGCATCAAGGACGACATAAGAAGATCAACGACATGGGCGCGTCGTTCCGACACCTGATGCGCCGCGTGCAGATCGCGATCAAGAATCACGGACAAAGTAAATATGTTGGAGAAATAGAAATAGCTTGCGCCGGCGATGGAAATCCAGAGCTGCGCGGGATCGACGCCATTGCGGAACACGCCTCCCTTGGCTCCGCGCGCGAGAATTTCGCCGATCATTCCAATCAGCGGCGAATGCATGTCCTTCACGCGCGCGGAATCCTTGAGATGGCGCGCCTGATGAAGATTTTCGCTGTTGAGCAGATTGATGAAGGTGCGGTCGCCGATGAAGGAATCGAAGGTGAAGGAGATCAGCCGGCGCATGGCCTCTTCAGGCGGAGTCGAGGCGAGATCGAGCCTCTGCTCGGCGGAGCGCGCGCGCTCATAGGCGGCTTCGAGCACCGCAAGCCACAGGCCGCGCTTGCTGCCGAAATAGTGATAGAGCATGCGCCTGTTGACGCCGGACCTGTTGGCGATGGCGTCGATGCCGGCGCCGGCGAATCCGCGCGATGAAAATTCGATCGTGGCGGCGGCGAGGATCGAGGCGCGGGTCCGCTCAGGGTCTCGCGACCTGACGGGCTGCTCAGGCTTGGCTGCCCGCCGGGGCGTGGATTTCGCCTTTGGCGCGCTGCGCGCCGGCTCCGCGGCCGCTTGCCTCGCCGGCCGCGTCATCGCCTGCCCCCGTTCGTAAGATCAGCCACTCGCGCTCCCCGCATCCCCGTCCCCCTCAGCATCTGCCAAAGATCGGGGAGGAGGAAAAGCGGCGATCGGACTGCACGGGACTTATACGCAGGCCTTGTGGCGCTCGATGCAGACATCCAGCACCTCCGTCATTGGCCGGCGCCACCAGTCGAGCTCCGAGAAAATCTCGACTTCGGAAAAGCCGGCATAGCCGACGCCTTCGACCATGGTCCTGATGCGCCTGAGATCGATGACGCCGTCGCCCATCATGCCGCGATCGAGCAGGAGGTCGCGCGTCGGCACCAGCCAGTCGCAGACGTGATAGGCGAGCATGCGCTCCCTGCCGGCGCGTGTGATGGCGGCCTCAAGCCGCGGGTCCCACCAGACATGATAGACGTCGCAAGCGACGCCGAGCCTGCCGCTGCGGGCGGGATCAAGCCGGTCGCAGATATCGAGCGCCTGATCGAGCGTGTTCACGCAGGCGCGGTCGGCGGCGTACATCGGATGCAGGGGCTCGATCGCGAGCGGCATGTCAGCGCTGCGCGCATATTCGAGCATCGCGCCAATGCCGTCCTCGACCATGGCGCGCGCCGCGCCAAGATCCTTCGAGGGCGCGGAGCCTGGCCGCGAATATTGCGGCAGGCCGCCGACCACGAGCACGACGCAGGGCGCGCCGAACGCCGCGGCCTCGTCGACCGCGCGCCTGTTGTCGTCGCGCGCCTCAGCAAGACGCGCCGCGTCGGCCGGAAACATGCCGCCGCGACAATAGCCTGAGAGAACAAGGCCGGCGTCTTTTGCGGCGCGGACGGCGCGCTCAAGCCCGACCGTCTCGACCTGATCGCGCCAGGGCGAGATGGCGCGAATGCCGGCCTTTGCGCAGGCATTGATGATTTCGATGAGATCACCCTGCTTGCGCACGGTCGCGGTGTTGATCGAGAGCCAGTGATGATCGCGCGAGAAGTCGCGCAATTTGGCGTTTGCCGCCGCCTGCGGCTGAACGTGACTCGTCATCTATCGTTTAGCCTTCGACGCCGCGCACGCTGAGCGCAGCGCGCATGCGCGCGACGGCGAGATGCGGATCGCGCAGCAGCCCGGCGCGATCTGCAAGCCTGAAGAGCTCCGCCAGATGTAACGTCGAACGCGCGCTCTCCTGGCCGCCGATCATGGTGAAATGATCCTGCGCTCCATTGAGATAGGCCATGAAGACCACGCCCGTCTTGTAGAAGCGCGTCGGCGCCTTGAAGATGTGTCGCGACAGGGGAACCGTCGGCGCGAGAATGTCGTGGAAGCTTTTCTCGTCGCCGGCCGCGAGCTTCACGAGCGCGGCGGACGCCGCCGGCGCGATCGCGTCGAAGATGCCGAGCAGCGCATCGGAATAGCCCTCGGAGTCGCCGGCGATCAGCTCGGCGTAGTTGAAATCATCGCCGGTATACATGCGCACGCCCTTGGCGAGCCTGCGCCGCATCACGATCTCCTTGTCCTTGTCGAGCAGGGAAATCTTGACGCCGTCGACCTTGGCGGCGTGCGCGTTGATGATCGCGACCGCCGTATCCATGGCGACGTCGGGATTGGACGAACCCCAATAGCCTGCAAGCGCCGGATCGAACATGTCGCCCAGCCAATGGATGATCACCGGTTCGCGCGCCTGCGAGAGAATGCGATCATAGACTCTCACATAATCGTCGCTGCTCTTTGCGACCTTCGCCAATGCGCGCGAGCACATCAGGATGATGCGGCCGCCAAGGCCCTCGATCGCGGCGAACTGCTCCTCATAAGCGCGGATGACGTCATCGACCGAACGCGCGGCGTCGAGAGAGAGATGATCGGTGCCGGCGCCGGAAAACACCAGCGCGCCTCCGCGCGCCTTCGCCGCCGCGGTCGAACGGCGGATCAGATCGAGCGAAGTCGGCCAGTCCAGCCCCATGCCGCGCTGCGCCGTGTCCATCGCTTCGGCGACGCCGAGGCCGAGGTCCCACAGACGTTCGCGATAGGCGATCGTCCTGTCCCAGTCGATCGCGGCGTCGAGCCAGGGATCGCTCTCGCTCAGCGGATCAGCGACGACGTGTGCCGCAGAGAAAGCGATGCGATTCATCGGCCCGGCTGCACGATCGGGAAAATCACGCGGCGCCGACAGGCGAAACGTCTCCAGCGAGCGATCGGATCTGGGAAGGCGGATGGTGAGGCCGACTGGCCTTTCCACGAGGTTCATGGCGTTCTCCTTTCCGCGCTGCGCGCGAGCGCCGCGCAGTTCATTCACTCCGCCGCCTGCGGGCGTGCGACAGCGGCGTCGAAGGGCAGCGCGGGCACATCGACCCAGCGACGCTCGCGCCAGCTCTGCAACGCGCATTCGACGAGCTGAACGCCCTTCGCGCCCTCGCGCAGCGTATATTTGTAAGGCTCATCCTCGACGACATGGCGGATGAACATCTCCCACTGCGCCTTGAAGCCGTTGTCGTAGGTCGCGTTCTCCGGAACCTGCTGCCAGCCCTCATAGAAATCGATCGTCTGCTTCTGGTCGGGATTCCAGACCGGACGCGGCGTCGCCTGACGCGGCTGCATCATGCAGTCGGTGAGGCCGGCGACGGCCGAGCCATGGGTGCCGTCGACCTGGAAGGTGACGAGATCGTCGCGATAGACGCGCACGGCCCAGGACATGTTGATATGGGCGATGACGCCGCCTTCGAGTTCGAACGTCGCATAGGCGGCGTCATCGGCGGTGCCGTCATAGGTCTTGCCGTTCTCATCGACGCGCTTCGGAATATGAGTCGCGCCCATGCAAGAGACGGACTTCACCTCGCCAAAGAGATTGTCGAGCACGTAGCGCCAGTGGCAGACCATATCGAGGATGATGCCGCCGCCGTCTTCGCTGCGATAATTCCATGACGGGCGCTGCGGCGGCTGACCCCAATCGCCCTCGAACACCCAGTAGCCGAACTCGCCGCGCACCGAGAACATGCGGCCGAAGAAACCGGAGTCGCGCAGCATCTTGAGCTTCTGCAGACCGGGCAGGAACAGCTTGTCCTGTACGACGCCGTTCTTGACGCCCTTCTCCTCGGCGAGGCGGCAGATGCGCATCGCTTCGGAAAGGCCGGTCGCGATCGGCTTCTCGCAATAGATATGCTTGCCGGCCTTGATCGCTTTTTCGAGCAACCCAGGGCGCATCTGCGTGGTCGCCGCATCGAAGAAGATGTCGTTCGCGGAATCGGAGATGGCCGCATCGAGGTCAGTGGTCCAGCGATCGATGCCGTAGGTCTTGGCCAGTTCAGCGACCTTCTCGGCGTTGCGGCCGACGAGCACGGGATCGAGTTGCACGCGCGAGCCGTCCGAAATCGGCACGCCGCCCTGGGCGCGGATCGCGACCACGGAGCGAATGAGATGCTGGTTCATGCCCATGCGGCCGGTGACGCCATTCATCACGACGCCGAGGGTGCGCTTGCTCATGAGAGAGTCCTTTCTTGCAACGCAGAAATCACGGGAGTTTCGAGGAAGTCTGGCGCGCGCATCAGTCGAGCGCTCCCTGCGCATAGAAATGCGAGCGGACTTGCTTCGCCAGCGCGCTGAAATTCGCGTGGCCCATCATGTCGAGCTTGCGCGGTCGCGGCAGATCGACGTCGTAGATCGCGGCGATGGAGCCAGGTCGCTCCGTCATCACCACCACGCGGTCGGCGAGGAACACCGCCTCCGGAATAGAGTGGGTGATGAGCAGGATGGTCTTGCGCGTCTCAGCGTGGATGCGCTGCAGTTCGAGATTCATGCGTTCGCGCGTCAGTGCGTCGAGCGCGCCGAAAGGCTCATCCATCAGCACGATCTTGGGATCATGCACGAGCGCGCGGCAGATCGCGGCGCGTTGCTGCATGCCGCCCGACAATTGCCAGGGATATTTGTTCTCGAAGCCTTCGAGGCCGGCGGTCTTGAGAAGATTTTTGGCGCGGGCGAGATGGCTCTCGCGATCGAGGCCGCGCACTTCCACCGGCATCATCACGTTGCGCAGAATCGAGCGCCAGGCGAGCAGCACCGGCGACTGGAAGACGATGCCGACATCGTCCGGCGGCTCGCGCACGAGCGCGCCGTCGATGGTGATGTCGCCGGACGTCGGCGGGAGCAGGCCCGCGACAAGTTTCAAAAGAGTCGACTTGCCACAGCCGGAAGGGCCGACAACGGCGATGAATTCGCCTTCGCGAATGTCGAGATCGATCGGACGCAGCGACGGCACATCGCCGTCGCGCGTCTTGTAGGTCTTTTCAAGACGGCGAATCCGGATGAGGGAGCGGGCGCTCGCCGCTCCCTCGGCCGACCAGGCCAGTTCAAGCTTCGCCATCGATCGCGCCATCGTCAGTTGGTGACGCCGGCCGGCGGCAGGAAATCGCGGGTGTAAAATGTCTTCGGATCGTTCTTCGCCGACGCGTCCACGCCGCCATATTCGACGAGCAGGTTGACGGAGTCCGCCATGTTGCCGTCGGAGACCTGGAACGGCCGCGCGCTCTTGGTCTCATCGGTGCGATAGAGCGGAATCGTCAGCTCGAAACCTTCCTGGATCGTTTCTTTCTTGCCGGCCTTCGGCAGCGCGCGAAGGATCGAATCGGCTGCCTCGCCTGGCGCTTTTTCCGCCGCTTCGATGGAGCGCGTCGCCGCGCGCATGAAGCGCTTCACGAGATCGGGATTGTCCTTCAGCGTGTCCTTGTGAACGATCACGCCTGAGGAGATCATGTTGATCCCGTAATCCGCGAACATGATGGGATAGACGCTCTTTCCCGTCGCGTCCTTGATCTTCATGCTCTGGTCCATGGAATAGCCGAGCAGCAGGTCGGCCTGTCCGTTGATCACGGCGTTGAGCTTGGTCTGCGCATCGCCCGAGACGATGCGGAAATCGCTCTCCTTCAGGCCCGTCTTCTTCAGGAAGAGCGGCCAGATCTGCGACATGGAATCGCCCGGCGTGGTGGCGACGATCTTACCCTTGATGTCGTCGGGCTTCTTGATGTTCTTGTCCGAGAAGCCCATCACCGACATCGGGTTGCGCTGAAGCGCGACGCCCGACGTCGTCACGGGCGCGCCCTTCACGGCGGCGCGGATCATGGTGGGAACGTCGGCATAGCCGAAGGGGACCGTCTTCGCCGCGACGGCCTGAATGGTCACAGCCGAACCGCGGCCTTCCTGAATGTCGAGATCGATGCCTTCCTGCGCGAAGATGCCATTCTCCTTGCCGTAATAGAAGGGCGCATGCTCGCCATAGACATACCAGTTCAGCAGCAGCGTCACCTTATCGGCGGCGCGCGCCGGCGCGGCGAATGTGAGCGCTGCGCCAAGCGCCAGCGCCGAAACCTTCAGCAAATCTCTTTTATTCATCGTTTCCTCCAATGCGTTGTGATGATCCGCTCTTGATCAGGCGGTTGCTTGAAATTCATTGCGATGGCTCGCATGCCACGGCACCACGAGCCTCTCGCAGAGATCGACGATCCAGAACAGGATCACGCCGATTAGCGCGAGAATGACGAGCGCAGCGAACATGGTCGGCAGTTCGAAATTGCCGATCGAGCGCTGCAGCACAAAGCCGATGCCGGAATTCGCGCCGACGAATTCGCCGACCACGGCGCCGACGACGGCGAGCGTCACAGACACTTTGAGCCCGGCGAAAATCGCCGGCATCGCATGGGGCAGGTTGACCATGGTGAAGGTCTGCAGCCACGACGCCTTCATGGCGCGGGCGAGATCGCGCATGTCAGGCTCAACCGATTTGAAGCCCTGCACGCCGGCGACGACGACGGGAAATACGCCGAGCAGAAAGGCGGAAATCACCTTCGGCGTCATGCCGAAGCCGAACCAGACGACGAAGAGCGGCGCGATCGCGACTTTCGGAATGGATTGGGAAAAGACGAGCAGCGGATAGAGATAGGCTTCCACCGTGCGCGATCCCGCGATCAACATGGCGAGCGGAATGCCGATGATGGCGGAGAGCGCGAAGCCGCCGACGGTCGCGATCGTGGTCGGCGCGGCCTGGGCGAGCAGCATGTCGCCTTCGTCCCACAAGGCTTTGATCACGTCATAGGGGCGCGGGATGAGATAGGGTGGAATATTGAAGATCCGTACGCCCATCTCCCACAGCACGACAATGATCGCGAGCAGCGCGACCGGCCGCGCCCAGGCGGAATCCAGCCAGGCGATTGCGCGCGATTTCGCCACTTGGTCGCTCCCTCAGGCGGTCTCGTCTGGACCGCTTCCAATCTAAGTAACCGATCGGTGACTTAGGCCCCTTGCGCCCGGCTTTGTCAAGCGGACGGGTTCAGCCGCGCAATCCTGTGGTCGCGATGCCCTGGATGAGCAGCTTCTGGAAGAAGACGAAGAAGGCGAAAACCGGCAACAACGTCAGCGTCGACATGGCGAGCAGGGCGCCCCAGTCGGACTTGCCGGTGGAGTCGACGAAGCTGCGCAGGCCGAGTTGCACCGTGTAGGAGCGCATATCGTTGAGATAGACGAGCGGTCCGAAAAAATCGTCCCAGGTGAAGATGAAGGTGAAGATGGCGGCGGTCGCGAGCGCCGGCACCGAGAGCGGCAGCACCACCATCCAGTAGATGCGCCAGGCGCCGGCGCCATCGATCATGGCGGCTTCATCGAGTTCGCGCGGAATGGTGCGGAAGAATTGCACCAGCAAGAAGATGAAGAAGGCGTCGGCGGCGAGAAACTTCGGAACCACCAACGGGAGAAAAGTGTCGATCCAGTCGAGGTTGAGGAAGAGGATATATTGAGGGATCAGCGTGACGTGATAGGGCAGCATCAGCGTGCCCAGCATCAGCGCGAACCAGAAGTTGCGGCCGGGGAATTTCAGGCGCGCGAAGGCGTAGGCCGCGAGCGAACAGGACAGCACATTGCCGATCACCGACAGGAGCGAGACGATGAAGGAGTTGACGAAGAAGCGACCGAAACTCACCTGCAGGCCGCCCCAGCCGCGGAAATAGGAATCGAGACTGAACCCTGCGGGCCAGAGCGAGGCGCTGGAGAAAATATCGCTTTCCGGCTTGAAGGAGCTCGCGAGCATCCAGAGCAGCGGATAGAGCATCAGGATCGACGCGGCGCAGAGCGCGATGTGGAAGGCGAGCGTGCGGCTCCAGTCACCGTCGCGGCGCGGAGCGTCGGCATGAAGCGTCGCATCATTCGCCATAATGCACCCAATAGCGCTGCGACAGGAAAGCGAAGGCGGTGAAGGCCGCGATGATCAGCACGAGAATCCAGGCCAGCGCCGAGGCGTAGCCCATGCGGAATAGCGCGAACGCCTCCTGATAGAGATAGAGCGTGTAGAACAGGGTCGAATCGATTGGCCCGCCTGTGCCGCCGCTGATGATGAAGGCCGGCGTGAACGCCTTGAAGGCGTCGATGGTCTGCACCACGCCGTTGAAGAAGATCACCGGCGTCAGCATCGGCAGTGTGATCTTCCAGAATTGCTGCTGCGTGCTGGCGCCATCGATCGACGCCGCCTCGTAAATCTCCTTCGGCAGCTGGCGCAGGCCGGCGAGGAAAATGATCATCGGCGAGCCGAACTGCCAGACGCTCAGCGCGACGAGCGTATAGAGCGAATAGCTGGGATTGGAGATCCAGCTCGATCCCTCCACGCCGAAGATCGCGAGGAATTTGTTGACGAGCCCATCGCCGGCGAACAACTGCCGCCAGAGCACGGCGATCGCAACGCTCGCGCCCAGCAGCGACGGCAAATAGAAGATGGCGCGATAGATCGGCAGGCCGGCGATGCCGCGGTTGAGCACCAGCGCGATGGCGAGTGCAAAGCAGAGCTTCAGGGGCACGGCGAGCGCGACATAGAAGAAGGTCACGCCCATCGCTGCAGCGAATTTCGGATCGTTGGTGGCGATGCGCACATAATTCGCCGCGCCGATCCAGCGCGGATCGCGGATCAAGTCGAAATCGGTGAAGGAGAGATAGAGCGAGGCGACCGCCGGCCCGAGCGTCAGGCCGAAGAAGCCCGCGAACCAGGGCAACAGGAACATATATCCTGCGCCTCCGCGCCAGCGGAAGAATGAGAAGCCCGCTGCGCGCTCGGCGCGCGCAGCGCGATGGGAAATTGCAATCGACATTCCGTCTTCAGCCGCGCGCGAGAACGCCTTTCGCCTCGGCCATGAATTGCTTGGCGCCATCGGCGACCGAGAGACGGTTGAAGCCGATCTGCTCGTTCACCTTGCGCAGCACGAGCTGGATCTCGCCGGCGCCTTGCGGCGGAGGCGGCGGCAGCGCGCTCACCTTGTCGCTGACGAAGGCGACATAGTCGGCCATGCTCTTGCTGAGTTCGTCGAGGGTGGGCTCGATCGCCTTGCGCACGGCGTTGGAGGCGGGAACGCCGCGCTCGACGCCAAGGGTGCGGCCGGCTTCGAGATCATTGACGAAGAAGTCGAGCAGCTTCGCCGCCGCTTCCGGCGACTTCGTTCTGGAATAGACGCTCATGAGCTGCGACGGCTTGAGATATTGTCCCGGCTTCGCGCCGGCGCCGCCAGAGGGATACATGCTCAGCGCCAGCTTGCCCTTGCTCAGCGCCTGGAAGCCGACAAGTTGATTGGAGTGCGCGAGCACCATCGCCGACTTGCCGAGCGTCAAGAGACTTGTATCGATCTCGCCCATCTCGAGCGCCTGCACTTCGGCCGTGGCGCAGCCGCCGCGCTTGCGCAGGCCATCCCAGAGAGCGAACCAGTCGCCGATGTCGGCCTCGCCGAAGCCGAGCTTGCCTTCCTCATTGTAGAGTTCGCGTCCGCGCTGACGCAGAAACACCTCAAGCGCCGGCTCATAGCGGCCGCCGTCATGAATGCCGAAATAATCCTTCTTCTTTGTCGCCTTGGTGAGCTCGACGGCGAAATCGCCGATCTCCTGCCACGACATGTTCCAGGTTGGAACCTTGAGGCCCGCAGCCTCGATCGCAGTCTTGTCGTAGATCATCGCCGTCGAGTTGAGGCCGAGGCTGATGCCGTAGATTTTCCCATCGACCTTGCCGCTGTCGACGGCGGCCTGGCTGAATTCGTTCAGTGCGAGCTGCTTGCCGACAAAGGGATCAAGCGCCATGAGCCCGCCGCGGCGCGCATATTCGAAGATATAGCGATAATCCATCTGAATGAGATCGGCGGCGTTGCGGCCGGCCGATTGCGTGGCGAGGCGCGGCCAGTAATCCGTCCATCCCAGCGACTCGCCGGCGACGGTGACGCCGGGATTTTTCTGCTGATAAAGCGCGTTCACCTTGTCGGTGCGTTCGGCGCGCTCTTTCGAGCCCCACCAGAAGACGCGCAGGCGCACATCTTCAGCGAAGGCCGGCGACCATCCGCCAGCAGCGGCGGCGACCACCGCGCCAGATTGCATCAGCCGCCGGCGCGTCAGGTGCGATGATGTCATGACGGTTCCTCCTCGTTCTCGCCGTTCGACGGCCGAAATGCGAGCGCGCGCAATCGCGCGGGCCTCGTGCTTGCCGAGACAGCGGCGACCTCACGCGCGGAGAAGGAGAGGGCCCATTGCGCATCATGCGACAACCCGCCGCGCGTGAAGGGCGCAGCGCGAGCGATTTCCGTCCCCTGGCGCGAAACGGTCATGCAACCGTCTCTCTTTTTTGTTGGCGGATATGCGTCCGCCTTCTTGTAACCGACCGGTTACAAGCTAGTTTGGAGCCGTGCTAAAAGTCAAGGCGGCGGTCTTCAGGCAAGCTGCGATCAAGGGAGCGAAGCTGTGGCGGCATCGGGCGAAACGGCGCGCGCGGACGCGGATCCGAAACTCTCGAACAAGCGGCGCGTGGCGCTGGTCGGCGCCGGCCATCGCGGCGCGGGAACCTGGGGCCGCGAGCTTGTCGCCTTGTGCAGCGACTGGATCGATTACGCCGGCGTCTGCGACATCAACGAGCTGCGCATGGCGCGCGCCCGCAAGGCGATCGGCGTCGATGCGCCGATGTTCACCGATCTCGGCGAGATGCTGGCGAAGACGCGCCCGCACACCGTCATCGTCTGCACGCCCGACTATCGGCATGATGATCACATCGTCCAGGCGCTTGAAGCCGGGTGCGACGTCATTACGGAAAAGCCGATGGCGACGACGGCGGAGAAATGCCGCCGCATTCTCGATGCGGAAAAGCGCACCGGGCGCAAGGTCGAAGTCGCCTTCAACTATCGCTTCGCGCCGACCGCGAGAACCATCAAGACGCTGCTCGCCTCCGGCGTCATCGGCGACATCGCATCGGTCGATTTCCACTGGTATCTCGACACCCAGCACGGCGCGGATTATTTCCGCCGGTGGCACGCCTATATCGAGAATTCGGGCAGCCTGTTCGTCCATAAGGCGACCCATCATTTCGATTTGCTGAACTGGTATCTTGGTGCCGATCCAAAGGAGGTTTTCGCGCGCGGCGATCTCGTCCATTACGGCCGCAACGGCAAATTTCGCGGCACGCGTTGCAAGACCTGCGTCTACAAGAAGGAGTGCGGCTACTATTTCGATATCGGCAAGAGCGAATGGCTCGAGATGCTTTACGAGGAGCCGTCGAATGAGGACGGATATTTGCGCGACGCCTGCGTGTTCCGCGAAGATATCAACATCCCTGATACAATGAACGCGTCGATCCTCTATTCCAACAATGTCCAGGTCTCCTATTCGCTGAACACCTTCATGCCGATCGAAGGCTATCATCTCGCCTTCAACGGCCATAAGGGCCGCATCGAGATCAGGCAGTATGAGCGCCAGCCTTGGGAGACGCCTGATTATGACGAGATTCTTGTCATCAAGAATTTCATCGGCGTCGAGCGCGTGCGCGTGCCGCACCAGACTGGCGGGCATTTCGGCGGCGACGTCGCGCTGCAGACGATGATGTTCAAGCCGGATCAGGAGGACCCGCTGGGTCAGAAGGCGGGCGCGCGCGCCGGCGCCATGTCGGTTCTCTGCGGCGTGGCCGCCGTCAACAGCATGAAGTCGGGCAAGGCCGTCGCGGTCGAGATTCCCTGATCGCTATTCCGCCGGAACGGGAGCGGCGGCAACGCGCGAAGGCGCCTTGCCGCGCCAGCGATTGACCCTTTCAGAGAGCCGGTCGAAGGCGAGATAGATCGCCGGCGTCGTGTAAAGCGTCAGCAATTGTGACACGAAGAGGCCGCCGACGATGGTGATGCCGAGCGGCCGGCGCAACTCGGAGCCCGGCCCCTCGCCGAGCAGCAGCGGCAGCGCGCCGAGCATCGCTGCGAGCGTCGTCATGGTGATGGGGCGGAAACGGTCGTGGGCGGCTGACAGGATCGCGTCACGCGGCGACGCGCCGGCGCGGCGCGCGACGAGCGCCTGATCGACCAGCATGATGCCGTTCTTCTTCACGATGCCGATGAGAAGGATGACGCCGATCAGCGCGACGAGCGTCAGATCGACGCCGGCGAATTGCAGCGCCAGCAGCGCGCCAAGCCCGGCGGACGGCAAGGTCGAGAGAATCGTCAGCGGGTGGACGAAGCTCTCATAGAGGATGCCGAGCAGGATATAGATCGTGATCAGCGCCGCGACGATGAGCACCGTCTGATCATTGGCGCTGCGCGTGAAAACGGCGGCGTCGCCAGCGAAATCCGCATGCAGAGTTTCAGGCAAATGCAGCTCCGCAACCGCCTGACGAATCTCCTGCGTCACCTGGCCCAGCGAAGCGTCAGGTTGCAGCGTGTAGGTGACCGTAATCGAGGGATACTGCCCCTGATGGTTGACCACGAGAGGCGCGAGCGTGGTCTCGCGTCTGACGAGGCCGCTCAGCGGCACCTGCTTGTTCTTGGAGTTGGTGACGAATACCTTGTCGATCGCGCTGGGGTCGCCATAGTCGCGGGGCGACGTCGCCATCACCACGCGATACTGGTTGCGCTCGGCATAGATGGTGACGATCTGGCGCTGCGAGAACGCATTATTCAAGGCGGCGTCGATCGCCGAGATGCTGACGCCGAGTCGCGCCGCGGCGTCGCGATCAATCGCGAGCGTGATCTGAAGACCGCCGGCCTCCTGATCGGTGGAGACGTCGGTCAGGCCGGGAATCAAGCGCAGCCGCTCCGCCACTTTGGGCGCCCATGTGCGCAATTCGTTGAGATCAGCGCTCCAGAGCGTGAATTGCTGATCCGATTTTCCCTGTCGGCCGCCGGCGCGCACATCCTGCACCGGCGTGAGATAGACGCTGAGGCCGGTGACGCTCCGCAGTGAATTACGCAGGCGCGCGATGACTCGCTGCACCGATTCCTTGCGCTCGTCGACCGGTTTGAGGCTGACGAACAGGCGGCCGGAATTGCCGCCCGAGATCCAGCCGGAGGAGCCCATGAAGGAGCCGACATGGGCGACGCCGTGATCGGCTGAGACAATCGCCGCAGCGCGCTCCTGCAATTGCTTCAGCGCTTCAAACGAGGTGTCGGTGGAGGCTTCCGCCCAGCCGAACAGCAGCCCTGTGTCGTCCTGCGGAAAATAGCCCTTCGGCAATGTCTGGAAGAGGTGAACCGTCCAGCCGATCGTGCCCGCCATGACAAGGAGCAGAACCCAGGACGCGCGCAGCGCGAATTTCAGCGAACGCACATAGAGGCCAGCGACCCAATCGATCGCGTGTTTCATGCCGTCCTGAAGCCTCGCGGAAAAACCCGTCTCCGGATGCGCCTTGAGAAGCTGGCCGCACATCATCGGCGTGACGCTGAGCGCGACCAGCGTCGAAGCGGCGATGGCGTAGGCGACGGTGAGCGAGAATTCCTGGAAGAATTTTCCGACGATGCCGCCCATGAAAAACAGCGGCACGAAGGCGGCGACAAGCGAGAGGCTGATTGCGACGACGGTGAATGCGATGCGGCCGGCGCCTTCGATGGCCGCCTGTAGCGGCGGCATGCCCTTCTCGATGCGCTGGATGACGCTCTCGATGACAACGATCGCATCCTCGACAACGAATCCGACGGAGATGGCGAGCGCCATCAGCGAGAGATTGTCGATGGTGAAGCCCGCAAGCCACATGCCGGCGAACGCGCCGGCGAAGGCGAGGGGGATGGTCACGCCGGCGGCGAGCGTTGGCACCGTGCGGCCAAGGAAAAGAAAGACGATCGCCATCACCATGCCGATCGACAGAAGCAGCGTCTTCTGCATGTCGACGATGCTGGCGCGCAGCGTCACCGTGCGATCGGACATCACCTGCACATCGATGTCTTCGGGAATCCAGCGCTTGAGATCAGGCAGCAGCGCATTGATGCGGCGAACCGTCTCGACGACGTTGGCGTCCGCCGCCTTTGTGATCGTGATCAGCACGGCGGGGCGGCCGTCGTAGGTTCCGGCGGCGCGGATGTTGCGCACGCCCTGCGTCACCTTCGCGATGTCGGTCAGCCGAACCACCGTGCCGTTCGAGCCGCGCAAAGTCAGCGTCTTGTAGGCGTCGGCGCCGTTCATTTGCGCGTTGAGGCGGATCGTCTCCGCCTGATGCGGCCCGTCGAATGCGCCGAGCGGCCCCATGGCATTGGCGTTGACGATCGCTGTGCGGATCTGGTCGAGCGTGAAACCGGCGGCTGCGATAGCTGTGGGGTCGACTTCGACGCGCACCGCGGGCTGTTCCGCGCCGCTGACGGAGGCTTCGGCGACGCCCTGCACTTGCGACAGGCGCTGCACCAGCACGGTGTCGGCGGCGTCATAGAGGCCGCTTGTCGGAATGGTCTGCGAGGTCAGCGCCAGAATGAGGATCGGTTGCGCGGCGGGATTCGCTTTCCTGAATGTCGGCAAGGTCGGGATGTCGGAGGGCAGGTCCGTCATCGACGCATTGATCGCGGACTGCACATCCTGCGCCGCCTTGTCGATCGGGCGCGCGAGATCGAACTGCACGGCGATGGTGGTGGAGCCGAGATTGCTGCGTGACGTGATTTCGGTGACGCCGGCGATGGTCGCGAGCCGGCGCTCCAGCGGCGCCGCGACGCTCGACGCCATGGTCTCGGGGTCGGCGCCTGGCCGGCTGGCGCTGACGCGAATGGTCGGGAGATCGACGGTCGGCAGGCTGGAGACCGGCAACTGGCCGTAGGCGACGAAGCCGATCAGCAGAAGACCGATCGCCAGCAAGGTGCTGGCGACGGGTCTGCGGACGAAGGGCTCGCACAGGTTCATCGATGCGTCATTCCCCCGGCGTCGGGTCGAGCGCGAGCGACATTTGCTGCGGCTCTGTGCGATGGCGGCGCAGCCGATCGAGCGCGAGATAGATCACCGGCGTCGTGTAAAGCGTGAGCGCCTGGCTGAGCAGCAAGCCGCCGATGATCGAGACGCCGAGCGGCATGCGCAGCTCCGCGCCGGGACCTTCGGCGAGCGCGAGCGGCAGCGCGCCGAACAGAGCGGCGAGCGTGGTCATCATGATCGGGCGGAAACGCAGCCGGCAGGCTTCGACGATCGCGTCATGCGAGGACAGGCCGCGTTTGCGTTCGGCGTCGAGCGCGAAATCGATCATCATGATCGCGTTCTTCTTCACGATGCCCATCAACAGCACGATGCCGATGACGCCAATCACAGTGAGATGCTCGCCGACGACGGTCAGCGCCAGCAATGCGCCGATGCCGGCGGACGGCAGCGTCGAAAGAATCGTGATCGGATGAATGAAGCTCTCATAAAGCACGCCGAGCACGATATAGATCGCGATCACCGCGGCGAGGATGAGCAGCGGCTGGTTCGCCAAAGAGGATTTGAATTCCGCCGCTTCGCCGAAGAAGGAGCCGCTGATCGTATCGGGCATGCCGATCAATTTTTCCGCGTCGGCGATGGCGGTCACCGCGTCGCCGAGCGATTGGCTCTCGGCAAGATCGAAGCTGATGGTCGCGGCGGGGAACTGCTCCTGCCGGCTGACCGCGAGCGGCGACGTCACGCGCTCCAGCGCCGCGAAGCTTGCCAGAGGCACCTGCGTCGACGCGGTGCTGAGCGTGGTCGTCGTGGTCTGCTGGATGGTCGAGGTCGACTGGTTCACCGCGGAGCCCGGAAACCGCATCGAACCCAGCGTATTGGGATCGACGCGATAGCGCGGATCAACTTCGAGCACGACGCGATACTGGTTTGCCTGGCCATAGATGGTGGAAATCTGGCGTTGCGCGAAAGAGTCGTTCAACACATCGCTGATCGATTGCATCGACACGCCGAACTGGCCCGCCTTGATGCGGTCGACATTGACGCGCGTCGTCAGGCCCTGATCCTCTTCGATCGACGCGACATTGCGGAAGCGCGGATCAGCGCGCAACACGTCCATCAGACGCGCTGACCAGCGCCGCACTTCGGCGCCGCTCGTTCCGACGAGCGTATATTGATACTGGCTCCAGGACGAGCGCGTCGCGATCTGCACGTCCTGCACCGGCTTGACGAAAGCGATGAGGCCCGGAACCCGTTCGAGCTTCTCTTCAACCTCATGAGACACAGTGCGCGCCGAGCGCGCGCGCTCGGCATGCGGCTTCAGCGATACGGTGAGGCTCGCCGCATTCGGCGTCGGGTTCGCGGAACCGGTCCCGACGACGGCGCTGACGGATTCCACCTCGGGAATCGCGCGAATCGCTTCAACGGCCTGCGCCTGATACTGCGTCATGGCGGCAAAGGATGCGTCCGGCGAGGCGCGGATCACCACATTGATCAGGCCCGTATCCTGATCGGGCAGGAAGCTCTTGGGCATCCAGACATAGAGCCCGATGGTGACGCCAAGCGTCAGAAACGTCACCGCCAGCGTCGCGCCCTGCCAGCGCAGCACGAAAGCGAGCGAACGCTCGTAAGCCCAGGCGAGGCCGTCTCCCATGCGCGCGACGAGGCCGGGTTTGTCGACCTTCTTCTCGACGTGATGGCGCAGGAGTTTCGCGCACATCATTGGCGTCAGCGTCAGCGACACGATCGCCGACACGACGACGGCGATCGAGAGGGTCAGCGCAAATTCGCGGAACATGCGGCCGACAAGGCCGCTCATGAACAGCAGCGGAATGAACACCGCGAGCAGCGACGCGGTCAGCGAAATCACGGTGAAGCCGATTTCGGCCGAGCCTTTGTAGGCGGCCGTCTCGTCATCCTCGCCTTCCTCGCGGTGGCGGGCGATGTTCTCGATCATCACGATCGCGTCGTCGACGACGAAGCCCGAGCCGATGGTCAGCGCCATCAGTGAAAGATTGTCGAGGCTGAAGCCTGCGAAATACATCACGCCGAACGCGCCGATCAGCGACAGCGGCAGCGCGACGCCGGCGATGATCGTCGCCGACCAGGTGCGCAGGAACAGCAGCACGACGAGAATGACCAGGCCGACGCTGAGCGCCAGCGTGAACTGCACATCCTTCACGGAGGCGCGGATCGCGCCGGTGCGGTCTGAAACCACCGCGAGCGTCACGTCCTGTGGCAATGAGCGCGAGAGCCGCGGCAGCTCGGCCTTGATGCGGTCGACGGTGGCGACGATGTTCGCGCCGGGCTGCCGCTGGATGTCGAGAATCACGGCCGGCGAGCCGGTGAGCCAGGCGCCAATGCGCTCATTTTCGAAACCGTCCGTCACCTTGGCGACGTCGCGAAGCAGGATCGGCGCGCCGTTGCGATAGGCGATGGTGACCATCGAGTAAGCCTTCGCCGTGGTGATCTGATCGTTCGCGGCGATTGCGTAGGCCTGGCTCTTGCCGTCGAGCGATCCTTTCGGCGAAGACACATTGGCGCCGGAGACCGCCGTGCGCAGATCCTCCATGCTCATATTCAGGCTCGCGAGCGCGGACACATCGGCCTGCACGCGCACAGCGGGTTTGAGGCCGCCCTGAATGGTGACATGGCCGACGCCAGAGATTTCGCTCAGGCGCTGCGCGAGCAGGCTGTCGGCGGAGTCGGAGAGATCGCGAAGCTGAACGGTCGGAGAAGTAATCGCCAGCGTCATGATCGGCGCGTCGGCTGGATTCACTTTCGCATAGACCGGCGGGTAGGGCAGCGTGCGCGGCAGCGTCGAGCCCGCGGCGTTGATCGCGGCCTGCACATCCTGCGCGCCGCCATCGATATCGCGATCGAGATTAAATTGCAGTGTGACCTGGCTCAAGCCGAACGAGCTCGTCGAGGTCATCGTCGTCAGCGCCGGAATCTGGCCGAGCTGGCGTTCGAGCGGCGCGGTGACGAGCGCGCTCATGGTCTCGGGGTCGGCGCCGGGCAGCGCAGTCGTCACGGCGATTGTTGGAAAATCGACCTGCGGCAGCGACGCGACGGGCAGATTGCGATAGCCGAGCACGCCGCCGATCAGCACCGCGACGGCGAGCAGCGTCGTCGCCACCGGCCGCGCGATGAAGGGCGCCGAGACGCTCATGATCGCTGTCGCTGACCTCGGGCGGGCTGATCGCCGGAGGTTTGTCCGCCGTCGGTGTTGTTGTTGCGTCGCCGGCGCTCCTGCGGCTGCTCGCCGTTGGGACGCTGCGGGCGCGGCGGTGGCGCAACAGCCGGCGCTTCGCCCGGCTCGCCGCCGGACACGCTGATCGCCTTGCCGTTCGACAGGCGCGCGAAGCCTGTCGTGATGACGGACTCGCCCGTCTGCAGGCCGTCCGTGATGACGGCGATCTCTTCGTCCTGCAGCGACGCCTTCACCTGCCGCACCATCGCCTTGGAGTCGGCGTCGACGATATAGACGAAGAAGCCATCGGGGCCGCGTCGCAGCGCGGGCGTCGGAATGACCTTCGCCTGAGCGAGCAGCGCCACCTGCACGCGCGCGCTGACGAATTGCCCGGGCCATAGCTTGAGCTGTTCGTTGGCGAAACGGGCCTTGAGCTTGAACGTGCCGGTCGTCGTATCGATCTGGTTGTCGACGACTTCGAGCGTCCCGACAGCGATGGAGCTGCGGCCGTCCGCCTCCATCGCCTCGACCTTCACCTCGCCCTTGGCCATCGCCTCATTGACGGCGCCGAAATCGCGCTGCGGCAGCGAGAACAGCACGGAGATCGGCTTCACCTGCGCGATCGTCACGATGCCGGTCGCGTCGCCCGCGCGGACGATGTTTCCGGCGTCGACGAGGCGGATGCCCGTGCGTCCATCAATAGGCGAGCGGATCGTCGTGTAGTTGAGATAGGTCTTGGCGTTGTCGATCGCCGCCTGATCGGACCTGATCTGCGCTTCGAGCTGCGCCACCATCGCTTTCTGGCCATCAGCCTGCTGCTTTGAGCCGGCGTTGGTCGCGGCGAGCTTTTCGTAACGTTCGAGATCGATGCGGGCGTTGGCGACGTTGGCCTCGTCCTGCGCCTTCTTGGCGACCGCCTGATCATACTGCGCCTGATAGATCGCGGGATCGATGCGGGCGAGCACGTCGCCGGCCTTCACGTCCTGGCCTTCGCGAAACTCAACCGAGAGAAGCCGGCCGTCGACCTGCGAGCGCACCGTGATCGAGGCGTAGGCCTGCACGTTGCCGATGCCGTCGCGATGCACCGGCACGTCGCGCGCGATCACTTTCGAGGCGAGAACAGGAACGGTCTCGTCAGGCGAGCCGCCGCCGAACCGCCGGCCGCCACCGCGGCCTCCTCCGCCTCTGCCCGGACCGGCCTGCTGTCCCTGCGTTGGAGCCTGCTCCTGATGAAACCACCACCAGGCGCCGCCGAAGCTTGCGCCAGCCGCGCAGACAGACAGCAGAAGGACACGCGACCACCTCATCGCTGGGGTTCCTCCGCCATCGGCGCCGTGCTGTTCAAGAGGCCGTTCGCTCCCGCCTTATCGTTTCGCGCGATCCGCGTCACTTGCGGCCGGTCGGCGAAATCGCCGCCCAGCGCCTGAAACAGGCTGACGGAGGCCTGTAACCGCGAGAAGCGGCTCTGGGCCAATGAAGTTTGAGCCTGAAAAAGCGTCTGTTGTGTGTTCAATAGCGTCACGAGATCGATAGTGCCCTGGCGCAGCCTTTCCTCCGAGAGGTTGAAGGCGGTGCGCGCCTTGTCGACGGAGACGCGAAGGGCGGCGTCGCGGCGATCGCTCTCACGGATGGCGACCAGCGCATTCTCGACGTCGGTCAACGCAGATACGATCGATTTGCGATAGGTCTCGAGGAGTTCGCGCCGCTGCGCGTCGCTGAGATCGACCTGAGATTGCAGCTTGCCGCCATCGAAAACTGTCTGCGTCAGCCCGGCCGCGATGGAAAAGAAAGCCGATTCCGGCCGGAACAGCGTGCGCAGCATGGCGCTCTGGAAGCCGCCCTGTCCGGTCAGTTCGATCGACGGCAGCAGCGCCTTGCGCGCGGCGTCGAGATTGGCGTCGGCGGCGGCGAGCGAGGCTTCGGCCGCGCGAATGTCAGGGCGGCGCAGCAGGAGCGCCGAAGGTATTCCGGGCGCAACGCGAGGCGCCGCGAGTCCGCCAAACGCGGCGGCGCGAACCTCGAATCCCTGAGGCGGCCGGCCAACGAGCAGCGCCAGCGTCGTGCGCGCATTTGCGGCCGTCTGCCGCAAAGGCGGAATCGAGGCGCGCTGGTTGGCGACGAGCGACTCCTGCTGGGCGATGTCGAGCGCCGTGCCGGTGCCGGCCGAAAGTCGTTGCTGGATGACGCCGAGAATACGCTCGGCGCTGCGCAGATTGTCGTTGGCGATGCGCAGCTCTTCGAGCGCGAGCGCATATTGCAGATAGGCGTTGATCACGCTGCCCTGCGTGGTGAGACGCACGGCGTCGATCTGGAAGGCGGAGGCTTGCGCCGTCATTTCGGCCGCGCGCTTTGAGTCGCGCAGCTTGCCCCAGATATCGAGCACGTAGCTGGCGCTCAGGCCGACATCGAGCGAGCCGCGCGGCTTCGGCGAACTGATGAAGCCGGTCTGCGTTGTGCCGGAGCTGCGCGAGTCCTGCGCGTCGGCGGAAAATCCAACGGTCGGAAAAAGCGCCGCGCCCGATACGCGTGCCTGCGCGTCGGCCTGATCGAGCCTCGCCATCGCCGTGGCGATATCGAAGTTGCCGCCCTCGGCCATCGCCACCAGCCGGTTGAGCTCGGATGAGCGAAAGCGCGTCCACCAGCGATCGAGGCGCGGTTCGGATGTGCGGCCCGGCGGTTCGGAATAGCGCTGCGGAATGATGAAGGTCAGGCTGCGATCAGCGGAGGGATCGGCGCATCCGGCGAGCGCAAGGGCCGCGAAAGCCGTCGTCAGCCCAATTCGCACAGAACCCGCGTCGGCTCGACGCAGCCGACCGGGGACGCTGCGCCAGGCTGACACCGACTCGCACTCCATACCGCACCATATCCTGCCGTTCGTTCGCGTGGAATTTAACATTTGGCAAGGTTGGGCGCGGGGCGCGATTGTCGCATGAGGTCGTTTCCGGCCGCCCGCTAAGGCGTTTGCGCCGGGCGGTTCTGCGCACGATCTGCTTGTCCCACGCGCGCGGCCGGCGGAATATCGGCCATCCCATGAGGCTGACCATGATCAAGTTCTATTTCAACCTGTCGCCGAACCCGATGAAGGTCGCGCTGTTCCTCGAAGAGGCGGAGCTTCCCTATGAGGCGATCGCCGTCGACGCGCGCAAGGGCGAGCAGTTCGCGCCGGATTTTCTCGCGATCAATCCGAACGGCAAGGTGCCGGCGATCAAGGACGGCGAGACAGTCGTCTTCGACAGCAACGCGATCCTGCTCTATCTCGGCGAGAAGACCGGAAAATTCATGCCCGCGAATAATCCGGCGGCGCGTGGTGAAATGCTGTCATGGCTGATGTTCGTCGCGTCAGGGATGGGGCCATTTCTCGGCCAGGCGGTGCATTTCAAGAATTTCGCGCCGGAGCCGATCCCTTACGCGAACACGCGATACCAGTTCGAGGCGAAGCGCCATCTTGATATTCTCAACGAGAGGCTTGCGAGCCGGCGCTACATGCTCGGCGACGCCTATTCGATCATCGACATGCAGGTCTGGGGCTGGGCGCGCATGACGACGTTCATTCTTGGCGACGACGCCTGGACTGGTCTGCCGAATCTCAAGCGACTGTTCGACGAGATCAACGCGCGTCCGGCGACGCAGCGCGTCAACGCGTTCCGCGAAGCGCAGGCCGGCAAATTCAAGGCGCAGATGGACGACGAGGCCCGCGCCCACATGTTCAGGCATCTCGCCGGACAGGCTGCCTGAGCCTGCCCGGCGAGGTTTTTTAGCGTTCCGCGAACCAGCGCGCCGCAATCGTCGCGTCGGCCTGGGTGAGCCCGTGGCCGGCCGGGAGGACCTGACGCCTGACATCCGCGCCGGCTTCCGTCAGGATATCGGCCAGCCGGCCGGAATTATCGGCCGGCACGATCGAATCCATCGCGCCAGAGAGGATGAGCACGGGCTTGCCCGTGAGATCGGCTTTGGGCGGCTCGGACAGCGGCGTCATCGCCCGCAGCAGGGCCGCGCCGGCCAGAGCCTCGGGCCGGAGCAGCAGCATCGCCGCGGCGATGTTCGCGCCATTGGAGAAGCCGACCGCGATCGGCGTCGCGAGCCCGTAAGCTTTGCGGGCCTCGGCGACAAAGTCGGCCAGTTCGTTGGCGCGCCTGATCACGTCCTCTTCGTCGAAGACGCCTTCCGCCAGCCGGCGGAAGAAGCGCGGCATGCCATTCTCCAGCACCTTGCCGCGCGGCGAGAGCAAGGCCGACCCCGGCGCGACCATGCGGCCGAGCGAGATCAGGTCGTTCTCGTCGCCGCCGGTGCCGTGCAGGAGCAGCAGCGGCGGGCGGCTTTCGGCCGTCGCCGGCTCGAAGCGGTGAAGGAAGGAGAGCTCCGTCGGAGCTCTCCTGTCAGCAGCGATCGCGGCCATCACGCGAGCTCCGGCAGCACGGCTTCGATCTTGTCGCGCAGCGGTTCGAGCGGCGCCGGCAGCTTCAGCGCCAGGCCGAGCGACTCGACCGGCTCATCCGCGGCGAAGCCGGGAATGTCGGTCGCGATCTCGAACAGCACGCCGCCGGGCTCGCGGAAATAGACCGAGCGGAAATAGTTGCGGTCCTTCTGCTCGGTCGTATGCACACCGTGCTTCTCCGCGAGCTTGCGCGCCATCTCCGCCTGCGCGGCGTCGTCCGCGGCGCGGAAGGCGATGTGATGCACCGAGCCGCCGCCCTGACGTCCGCGTGGGAAATCGCCGACAACGCGGAGATCGACGATGCCGCCGATCTCGGTGTCGCCCGCCTTCAGCCGGATGGTCGCCTCTTCGCGGGCGACTTCGTTGAAGCCGAACACGTCGGTCAGGATTGCCGCCGTCGCGTCGCCCTTCTTCAGCAGAAGTGTGACGCCATGGAAGCCGCGAATGGCATATTCGACCGGGATTTCGCCGTCCGACCAAGCTTCCTCGCTTTCCGCGCCGGGAACGCTGACGAGCGCGAGCCGCATGCCGTCTGGATCCCTGAACGAGATCACCGTCTCGCCGAAAGATTTGCGCGCCGGCTCATGGGCGACGCCCTTTTCGAGCAGGCGATGGGTCCAGTAGCCGATGGCGCTTTCGGGGATGCGGAAGCTCGTCTCCTGGGTCTCGCCAACGCCGAGCTGACCGGGCGCGACATGCTCCCAGGGGAAGAAGGTCAGGATCGTGCCGGGCTGGCCGGTCTCGTCGCCGAAATAGAAGTGATAGGTGCCGGGATCGTCGAAATTCACCGTCTTCTTGACGAAGCGGAGCCCGAGCGTGCGGGTATAAAAATCATAATTACGGCGCGCGGGTCCCGCGATCGCCGTGACGTGGTGGATGCCGTTGCGGGCCATGGATGTCCTCCTGCCGTGGGATGGGCCTGTTGGACGCAGAGATAGAGTGTTCCCGCCGGCGGGCCATGGGCAAGTTCTTGCGTCAGTGCAAATTTGATCGTGCAATCAGGTCGATTGATTTGCAAAATCGAAATCGGCATTTTCCGCTTCACACGGACCGCCCCGGTCCATCTGGAGATTGCCATGATCGACACCCGTCTTGCCCCCTACGGCGTCCTAGTGTTGCGCGTCGCGCTCGGCGTCATGTTCATCGCACACGCCTATCTCAAGCTCGCGGTCTTCACCGTGCCCGGCTTCCAGGGCTTTCTTGCGCAGATCGGCTTGCCGACCTTCCTCGCCTGGCCAACCATCCTCGCCGAGCTGATCGGCGGCGTCGCGATCCTGGTTGGCTTTTATGGCCGCGTCGCGTCGGTCGCGCTGCTGCCGGTGCTGCTCGGCGCCCTGATGGTGCATGCGCCGAACGGCTGGCTGTTCAACGTTCCGAATGGCGGCTGGGAATATCCGGCGTTCCTTGCGGTTGCGGCGCTCGCTCACGCGCTCATTGGCGATGGCGCTCTTGCCGTGAAGCCTGCCGTGTTGCCGGAATCGCTTGGCGGCCGTCCGCACGTCCGCGCTGCGTAACACTGCAACCAAACTAAAAAGGCGGCGTGTTGCGTCGCCTTTTTTTATTTCACATCAACGCATGTTCAATGCAGTTCGTCGGGCCGCGCCGCAGCCAGCGCCCGCGCCGTGTCGAAGAATTCGTAAAACTCAACGGCCTTGCCGTCTTTGAAGCGCCAGGAATCGGCTTTCGGAGTCCACACGCTCTTGCCGGTCGCCCGCGACTTCCAACTGCAATAACCCAGCATCACGATACGATCGCCCTGAGCGACGAAATGCTCCGCCTCGAACTCCAGCATCTCCCAGTTATCGACGATATTGGTGAGATAGTCCCTGATGTCTTCGCGCGTCGTGGCGAAGTTCATGTATTCCATGGGGCTTGCGCCCTGAATGAGCGAGCCGAATGCGATCTCGTTGGCGCAGAGGGAAAGCCAGATGTCGACGCTGTCGCCCTTGGTGTCGCGCCACATGCGATAGGCATGGCGCAACTTCTCGACGTTCTGTTCCAATTCCGACGTCATGTCCCCAACCAATGCGCTCAAATCAAAGTCCCGGCGCTCGATTCGTAATCTTTGGCGCGCCAGGCGAGAATAAGGTGAAACACGTAAGCGTTTGAAATCTGCGTGAATGATGCAAAAAGCCGGCGCGCCTTCACGCGGCGGAGATATTATTCTCTTTGTCTGGGTACATTGTTGTTTGGTTACATTGTCGCGCCGATCGTCCAGGGCACGAACTCAGCGTCGCCGTAACCGAGCTCTTCCGATTTGCTGCGCTCGCCTGACGCGACGCGCAGCACGCGCTCGAAAATCTCCTTGCCCTTCTCCTCGATCGACACGCCATCAACGACGTCGCCGCAATTGATGTCCATGTCGTCGATCATGTGATGATACATGGCGCTGTTGGTCGCGAGCTTGATTGACGGCGTCGGCTTGCAGCCATAGGCCGAGCCGCGGCCGGTGGTGAAGCAGAGAATATTCGCGCCGCCGGCCACCTGTCCTGTCGCGGCGACGGGATCATAGCCCGGCGTATCCATATAGACGAAGCCTTTGGCGGTGACCGGTTCCGCGTAGCGATACACGGCGTTCAACGTCGTGGTGCCGCCTTTCGCGGCGGCGCCGAGCGACTTCTCCAGAATCGTCGTGAGGCCGCCGAGTTTATTTCCTGGAGACGGATTGTTGTTCATCTCCATTTTGTTGCGCTCGGTGTATTCCTCCCACCACTTGATGCAGTCGACGAGCTGCTCGCCGACTTCGCGGTTCTTCGCGCGCGCAGTGAGAAGATGTTCGGCGCCGTAGATTTCAGGCGTCTCCGACAGGATCGCCGTGCCGCCGTGATGGACGAGCAGATCGACCGCCGCGCCAAGCGCCGTGTTCGCGGTGATGCCGGAATAGCCGTCGGAGCCGCCGCATTGCAACGCAAGCACGAGCTCTGACGCCGACACCGTCTCGCGAGTTGCTTTATTTGCAACCGGCAGCATCTCCTTGATGGCGGCGACGCCGGCCATGACGGTCTTCTTCGTACCGCCGACCTCCTGGATGGTCATGGTGCGGAACATCTCGCTTTCAGCGACGCCATAGGCGTCCTTCCAGCGGCCGATCTGGAAACCTTCGCAGCCAAGACCGACCATCACCACGCCCGCCATGTTCGGGTTCGTGGCGTAGCCCCACTGGGTGCGCTTCAGGACCTCATAGCCCTCGCCCTTCACGTCGAGCGCGCAGCCGCCGCCATGCACCAGCGGGATGACTCCATCGATGTTGGGATAGTCGTCGAGAATTCCCGAGCGCTCGATCTCCTGCGCCATGAATTTCGCGACCGTCGCTGAACAGTTCACTGACGTCAGGATGCCGATATAATTGCGCGTGCCGACCTTGCCGTTGGCGCGGCGATAGCCCTCGAACGTCGCCTGCTGCGAGAGCGGGAGAATGATCTCCTCCTTCGCCTCCTGCGCGAAACGATAGTCGCGGCCGAAATCGCCATGCACGCCGCCCATGCCGCAATTATGCTCATGCACCCATTCGCCGGGCGCGATCGGCTTCGAGGCGAAGCCGATGATCTGGCCGAACTTGCGCACCGGCGCGCCGGCAGGGATCGGCGCCGTCGCCATCTTGTGGCCGCGCGGCACGCGCTCCGAAACCTTGACCCCTTCGATGACTGCGCCGGGATCGAGTTGGTCGACCGCGACCATGACATTGTCTGAGGCGTGCAGGCGCAGGGCGCGCGAAGCTTTGGCGGGAGCATTCATGGCTTCAACTCGTCTTCCCCTAAGGCGGCGAACTGTGCGAACATCGCAAAAATGCGCAGAGGACGCCGTCGAAGGGGATATATATGAGCATGGGCTGGATTCTACTCATTATTCTGATCGGCCTCGTTCTCTGGGCCGTCGGCGTCTATAACGGGCTCGTCACCCGCCGGCAGCGCGCCAATCAGGCCTTCGCCGACATCGACGTCCAGCTGAAGCAGCGTCATGACCTGATCCCGAACCTGGTCGAGACGGTGAAGGGCTACGCCGCCCATGAGAAGGGCACGCTCGAGGCGGTCGTTCAGGCGCGCAACACGGCCCTGTCCGCGCCGCAGGGCTCGCCGCAGCAGGCCCAGGCCGAAGCCCAGCTCACCGGCGCGCTCGGACGCCTCATCGCCCTGTCCGAAGCCTATCCCGACCTCAAGGCCAACGCGAACTTCCAGCAGCTTCAGACCGAGCTGTCCGACATCGAGAACAAGCTTGCCGCCGCGCGCCGCTTCTTCAACAGCGCGGTCAGCGAATACAACGCCTCGATCGAGAGCTTCCCCGCCGTGCTGCTGGCGCGCCAGTTCGGTTTCCAGCCACGCGAATTCTTCGATGTCGGGACCGAGAGCCGCACCGCGATGGACGCCGCGCCGCCCAGCGTGAAGTTCTGAGGCGGCGATGGCCGCCGCCTTCGGGCTCTACACCCATATCCAGGCCAATCGCCGGCGATCGGTCATTCTGATCGCCGGGCTGTTTGCGCTCATCCTCGTGCTGGCCTTCGCGGCCGATCTGATCGCGGAAGCGTTCATGAGCTACGGCACGCTGCAGGACATGATGCAGTCGGCGCTCCGGCGCACGATCTCGATCTCGCCCGTCATTGCGATCGGCGTCGCAATCTGGCTGCTGATCGCGTGGAAGATGCATCAGTGGCTGATTGATCGCGTCGTCGACGGTCATGTCGTCACGCGCGCGGAGGCGCCGGAGCTCTACAACCTGCTTGAAAATCTCTGCATCTCGCGTGGCGTCACCATGCCGACGTTGCGCATTGTCGAGACCGACGCGATGAACGCCTTTGCGACCGGCCTCAACGAGAAGCAATATTCGATCTCGGTGACGCGCGGCCTGCTGCAGGGGCTCGACAAGCGCGAGCTGGAAGCCGTGCTTGGTCACGAACTCACGCACATCCGCAACGGCGACGTGCGCGTGATGGTGATCGCCTCCGTCATCGCCGGCATCGTCACCTTCTTCGGAGAACTGATCTTTCGCCTCATCATGCAGGGGCCGCACATCAATATCCGCGGCCGCGGCGACAGCGAGGAGGAACGCAAGAGCGGCGCCGGCGCCGCAATGGCGGCGATCGCGATTGCGCTGCTGCTGATTGGCGCGGCCTGGTTCTTGTCGCTCGCCTTGCGCTTCGCCCTGTCGCGCTCGCGCGAATATCTCGCGGACGCCGGTTCGGTCGAATTGACCAAAGATCCCGACGCGATGATCTCGGCGCTCATGAAAATCTCCGGCCACGCCGAGATTCCGCATGTGCCGTCAGGGCTCATGGAAATGTGCATCGAGAACCACAAGGCCGGCATCGCCGATCTCTTCGCCACCCATCCCCCGATCGAAAGCCGCATCGAGGCGCTGGTGCAGCATGCCGGCGGCCATATGCCAGCGGAGACGCAGGCGCCTACGGAGCCTCCGTCTCCTGAGCAGCCGTCGGTTCCGGTTTTTCCGCCGCCTTCGCCGGGCGCTCCCCAGCGCGGACCATGGGGCTAGCGGGGCGTCTTACTTGAAGTTTTTTCGCGGCAGTTCGCGATTGGCTTTCCCTCTCCCCGCCTGCGGGGAGAGGGCGGCATTCGCCGCGCGATGCGTAGCGTCGCCGCGAAGCGAATGCGGGTGAGGGGGAGTTGTAAGTCGCCCCTCATCCGGCCGCTTCGCGGCCACCTTCTCCCCGCAGGCGGGGAGAAGGAAGCTCGCGCGACCGCATCAAAATCAGATGTGATCGCTCGGCAGGAGAGGCGGCCGGCATTGCCATACCGGCTCCCATCCGTCATCACCTGCGTCCGTCTTACTTGTCAGGCGATCACATGAAACTCACCGTCGAATCCACCTTGCCTGTCGATGGCGCCAAGGGCGCGCTTGCGGGCCGCGTCTGGCGTCCCGACGTGAAGGGTCCGTCCGTTGTCGCCGTGCGCGAGGAGGGCGTATTCGATATCTCGAAATCCTTCGCCACCATGCGCGATCTCTGCGAGATAGCGAATCCTGCAGCCGCGCTCGCGTCAGCGAAAGGCGAACGGCTGGGCTCGATCGCGGATATTCTCGCCAACACGGCGCCTGAGGGCCGCGACGCCGCGAAGCCTTATTTCATCGCGCCGATCGACCTTCAGGCGGTGAAGGCGGCGGGCGTCACCTTCGCGATCTCGACGCTGGAGCGCGTCATCGAGGAGCGCGCGCGGGGCGATCTCACGGCGGCGGCGCGCATCCGTATCGAAGTCAACCAGCTCATCGGCGGCGATCTCGCCACGCTGAAGCCTGGCTCCGCCGAAGCGATGAAGCTCAAGCAGCTCCTGATCGAAAAAGGCTGGTGGAGCCAGTATCTCGAAGTCGCAATCGGGCCTGACGCGGAAATCTTCACGAAGTGCCAGCCGATGGCGTCTGTCGGCCCCGGCGCCGATGCCGGTCTCAATCCGGGATCGAGCTGGAACAATCCTGAACCCGAAGTCGTGATGGTGGTGTCGTCGAAAGGCGCGATCGTCGGCGCGACGCTCGGCAACGACGTCAATCTGCGCGACTTCGAGGGACGCTCGGCGCTGCTCTTGTCGAAGGCGAAGGACAACAACGCATCCTGCTCCGTCGGTCCCTTCATCCGCTTCTTTGATGCGAGTTTCTCGCTCGACGATGTGCGCTCGACGACGGTGACGCTGAAGGTCGAAGGCAAGGACGGCTTCACGCTTACCGGCTCATCCTCGATTGCGAAGATCAGCCGCGATCCCGCCGATCTCGTCTCGCAGGGGATCAACGCCAATCATCAATACCCCGACGGGTTCGTGCTGTTCCTCGGCACCATGTTCGCGCCAATCGAGGATCGCGACGCGCCGGGCCAGGGCTTCACGCATAAATATGGCGACATCGTCACCATCGCCGCGCCGAAACTCGGCGCGCTTAGCAACGTGATGAAATCGAGCGCCGACTGCCCGCCCTGGACCTTCGGCGTCGGCGCGCTGATGAAGAATCTAGCCCAGCGCGGACTACTTTAGCGCGGCGCGCGTTCATATTGAATCGCTGCGCCGCTCTATCGTTTAGTTGTCGCAACGTTTCCGCGGAAAACCGGTTCCCACTTTTCCGCACGTTGCTCCTAGATCACGGAACTTTCAGGCCGGGATAGTCGCGCGGCTTGCTCACGAAAGAGCTGAGCACGAAGTCGCAATAGGAAGGCAGGCCCTGCGCGGCGATATGCGCGCCGGCCTCGTCATAGCCGGCCTGAAAGGCGCTGAAATATTTCTCGCGAATCTGGATCGGCGTGAGCCCCTTCTTGTCGATCAGTTTCGACATCGGCGCGGGATCATAGACGATGCCCATGCAGGCGCGATCGGCGACGCGCATGAGATAGGCCATGGCGCGGGCGATATCGGCGGGCTTTCGCGACGAGGTTTGCGCGGCGGCAGGCGGCGCCGGCTTCTGGGGAGCGGCTAAGGCGGCGCAGTGAGCCAGCGCCGCTATGGCGATCGCCGCGGACAGGAAAACAGCCGTCAGTCTTTGCAGGCTCATGCGCGTCCTCCGCGTCAAATCATCATGCGTGCGCGCCATTGCGGCGCAAGGCGCTGAAAGTCCTGGAATCGGAACCTTCCCGACGCCTCGACATTTGTCTCGCAGATGCGGGCGACCGCCGACTCAAAGAGACAAAGGGAAACGTTATGGATTTGCTTCTCAAGGGCGGAATTCTCTGGCTGCTTGGCGTGCCTGTCATCGGCATCATTCTGCTCAGGTTGATTGGCTGGATTTGATCAAGCGACATTTGAAGACGCCTGCCTGCTCCTGAGGCGGTCACCTGAGAAGGGCGGCCGTCATTTTTTTGATTCATATCCGCTGCGCTTGATTTTCAGATAACATTGCGTTCAAGCAGTGGCTTGTTTTTCTTGAGCCGATCAAATCCGAAATCGCCGAGATCGAGCGTGACGAAGCGATCATGCGTGATCAGTTCGGCGATGCCGCGCCCCACCGCCGGCGACTGCTGCAGCCCGTGGCCGGAATAGCCGTTGCAGAGAATGAAATTGCGGGGGCCAGCCCATCCGACGATCGCGTTGTGATCGAACAGGTTCATGTCGTAATGGCCGGCCCAGGCGCGGCCCGTCTTCACGCGCTCGAAGGCGGGTATGCGCGCGGCCAGCGCCGGCCACACCACGTCCTCCCATTCCGACCACACGACATCGAAATCATCGCCCGCGTCGGCTGTGTCGCTATCGTCAGGGGAATAGCCGCCGATGAAGCCGTCGCCCTCGGGGCGGCACCAGGCGCCCGTCGTGTCGATCATCAGCGGCGCGTTCACCAGCGGCTCGGGGCAGCTCCATGTGAAGACGCAGCGCTTCTTCGCGTAGATCGGAATATCGACATCAGCGAGCGCGGCGATGCGTCGTCCGCCCGAAGCGCCGGCGCAGTTCACGAACACGTCGCCTTCGATCCGCGTTCCGTCTTCAAGTTCGGCCGATGTGATCGCGCCATCGGCGCGCGCGAATTTCGCGACTTTGCCGTTGACGTAGGTCGCGCCGAGCGCGCGCGCCTTCTTGCGATAGGCCTGCAGCAGGCCCCAGCCGTCGTACCAGCCTTCGCCGGTGCGCCCCCACGAGCCGAGCGAGAGATCATCCGTGGAAATCCAGGGAAAGCGCGCTTTCAGCGCCTCCGGCTCCATGAGGATAATATCCGCGCCCGCCTCCTGCTGGAGTGCGTTGACCTCGCGCAGCACGTCCGCGCCCGCCTCGGTCGCGAGATAGAGATAGCCGCCTTCTTTCAGGCCAAGCTCGGGCGCATCGCCATCGACGCCAATGCGCGCGCCGATGTCGCGCATGAAGCGCACGCCATACATGGAGACGTCGATATTCACCCGCGTCGAGAATTGCTGGCGGATCGAGGCGGCGGAAAGCGCCGTCGCCGAACGCGCATAGGTCGGGTCTTTCTCGATCACTGTCACGCGGCCCGTGAACGCCTTGTCCATCAACAGATGACAGGCGACGGACGAGCCCATGGCGGCCCCGCCGATGATCACCACATGCGCGTTCGAACTCATCTTGTCTCCGACTCAAAGCTGCTGCGTGGCAACCTAGCCGGACGAGCGCCCGCCGCGACAGGGGCACAGGCGAGGCGTAGCGTCACGCCTGCCCAAATCAGCCTTTGGCGGCGTTGAGGCGCTCGAAGGTCCAGGCGGCCAGCCAGCCATAGATGGCATGGCCGACGAGGCTCATGAAGGAGAGCACGGGCACATCGCGCAGCAGAAAATACTGTCCGGCGAGCGGCGCGAAGAATCCGAGCGCGATGAAGTAGGTTATCACGCCCCAAATCCAGCCGTCCGCCGGCCAGCCGAAGCTCCAGATATAGCGGCTGAGAACGAAGTAGCCGACGGGATAACCGACGATTCCGGTGAGCGCGTGCAGGAGCACCGCCTGTTCGGTCGAAAGCGTCAGGCCGAGCTGGTGCGAGAACAGCGACTTGATCAGCTCCGGCGGCTGGAGCGGGAAGCCAGCGGCCCAACTCGTGGCTGTCGCGGCCCACATCTCCCAGAAACCAAGGCCGGCGCAGCCGCCGACCGCGAGCAGGATCAGCGTGCGAAAGTCAGGCGCGGCGTCAGCGCGCGGCGCGGCGATTGCGGTCATGGCTTGGTCTCCTCTAAGCGCCTCGTCGCCGCATTCGCCACGGACGGGCGCCGCTGTCATTGCAACTCCGCCTCACAGAGGCGCTACCAGCCTGCATGCGCGGCTCACGCCGGCGCGAGCGGGGCCTCTCGCCAGACCGGCCGGCCGGCGCTAAGGACCTCGGGGAAATCTGGTTGCGGACGGCTTTCGGCCCTGTCGAGGCCGCCGCGAAGCAAGGAGAAACGCGATGTCCGTTGCGCCCAAGGCGAAGGATCGGCCGGCGCCCGCCGCTTATTCCTGGGAAGACCCCTTCCTCCTCGACGACCAACTTTCGGAAGACGAGCGCCTGATCCGCGACGCCGCCCGCGCCTATGGCCAGGAGAAACTCCTGCCGCGCGTCTCCGAAATGTATCTCGAAGAGAAGACCGACCGCTCGATCTTCAATGAGATGGGCGAGATGGGCCTGCTCGGCCCGACCGTGCCGGAGGAATATGGCGGTGCCGGCGCGTCCTATGTCTCCTACGGCCTGATCGCGCGCGAGATCGAGCGCATCGATTCCGGCTATCGCTCGATGATGAGCGTGCAGTCTTCGCTCGTGATGTATCCGATCTACGCCTACGGCGATGAGACGCAGCGCAAGAAGTATCTGCCGAAGCTCGCCTCGGGCGAATGGGTCGGCTGTTTCGGCCTGACCGAGCCGGACGCGGGCTCCGATCCCGGCGGCATGAAGACGCGCGCCGAGAAGGTGAGCGACGGCTATCGCCTCGTCGGCTCGAAGATGTGGATCTCCAACTCGCCGATCGCCGACGTCTTCGTCGTGTGGGCGAAGTCGGCCGCGCACGACAATCAGATCCGCGGCTTCGTGCTGGAGAAGGGCATGAAGGGGCTCACCGCGCCGAAGGTCGGCGGCAAGCTTTCGCTCCGCGCCTCGATCACCGGCGAGGTGGTCATGGACGGCGTGATCGTGCCGGAAGAAAATCTGCTGCCGAACGTGTCGGGCCTCAAGGGTCCGTTCGGCTGTCTCAACCGCGCGCGCTACGGCATCTCCTGGGGCGCGATGGGCGCCGCCGAGGATTGCTTCTTCCGCGCGCGTCAGTACGGTCTCGACCGCAAGCAGTTCGGCAAGCCGCTGGCGCAGACGCAGCTCTTCCAGAAGAAGCTCGCGGACATGCAGACGGAAATCGCGCTGGGATTGCAGGCTTCGCTACGCGTCGGCCGTCTGTTCGACGAGGGCAAGGTCGCGCCGGAGATGATCTCGATCGTGAAGCGCAACAATTGCGGCAAGGCGCTCGACATCGCGCGTCAGGCCCGCGACATGCACGGCGGCAACGGCATCCAGATCGAATATCACGTCATGCGCCACGCGCAGAATCTGGAGACGGTGAACACGTATGAGGGCACGCATGACGTGCATGCGCTGATCCTTGGCCGCGCCATCACGGGGCTGCAGGCGTTCTTCTAGGTCCTGACGAGAATGTCGACGAGTGTAGCGCGCGTCGTCCCCGGATTCATGCAGCGAGCGTCAGCGAGCGGAATGAAGTCCGGGGCCCATGGAGAGATGTGCGCCGTAGGCGCACGTTATTTTCATTTCCCGGACAAACAATGTGCTCGCTTTGCTCGCGATTCTTTCGCTGGGCCCCGGACACGGTTCCGCTCGGCGGTCGCCTCGCTCCACCGTTCCGGGGACGGAGCGGCGATGAACTGCGACAATCTAGGTAAGAGGTTCCCATGACCGTCCGCATCGTTCTCGCAGGCGCCTCGGGCTGGGTCGGCCGGGCGCTCATCGCCGCCATCGCGCAGGCGCCTGACCTGTCTCTCGTCGCCGCGGTTTCCCGCAAGGCGGCGGGCAAGGACGCCGGCGAAGTCGCCGGCGTCAGTTCGCTCGGCGTGCGCGTCGTCGCGACCATCGGCGAAGCGCTGGATGCGCCGTCGGATGTGCTGATCGACTACACCAAGCCTGATGTTGTGAAACATCACGCGCTGAGCGCCATCGGGCATGGCCGGCATGTGGTGATCGGAACGTCGGGCCTTTCCGCGCATGATTACGACACCATCGATGTCGCAGCTAAGGAGAAGCAGCGCGGCGTGCTCGCCGCCGGCAATTTCTCGATCACGGCGACGCTGCTCCGCCGCTTCGCGCTCGAAGCCGCGCGCTATGTGCCCGATGTCGAGGTGATCGACTACGCCCATGCGGGCAAGCCCGACACGCCGTCCGGCACCGGCCGCGAGCTTGGCGAATTGCTGGCGCAGGCGCGCCAACCCTCGACAGCGAAGCCTGTCGATCAGCTCGGCGGCGTGCGCGAGACGCGCGGTGGCGCGATTGGCGGGCCGACGCCGGTGCAGGTGCATTCGGTGCGCATGCCGTCCTTCGTCCTCTCCTGCGAGGCGATCTTCGGCTTAGCTGATGAGCGACTGGTGATCCGGCACGATGCGGGAAGCTCGGCTGCACCTTATGTCGCGGGCACGCTGCTCGCGGCGCGCAAGGTGTCGGGCTTCGTTGGCGTGCGCCGCGGCCTCGATTCGATCCTCGACTGAGCATGTCGCAAAAACCTCTTGCCGGACTGCGCGTTCTTGAACTGGCGCGCGTCCTCGCCGGTCCCTGGTGCGGACAGCTTCTCGCCGATCTCGGCGCCGATGTGGTGAAAGTCGAGCGCGCCGGCGTCGGCGACGACACGCGCGAGTGGGGGCCGCCTTTCGTCGAAGACAAAGAAGGCGGCTATCACGGCTCGGCCTATTATCACTCGACCAATCGCGGCAAGCGCTCGATCGCGCTCGATTTCACGAAAGCTGACGACGTCGCTGTCATTCAGCGATTGGCGAATTACGCTGATGTCGTGATCGAGAATTTCAAGGTCGGCGGGTTGAAGAAGTATGGCCTCGACTACGAAGCGATCAAAAAGATCAATCCGCGCATCGTCTATTGCTCGATCACCGGTTTCGGCCAGACCGGCCCTTACGCGCCGCGGCCGGGCTATGACTTCATCATCCAGGGCATGGGCGGCTTCATGTCGCTCACCGGCGATCCCGACGGCGAGCCGCAGAAGGCTGGCGTCGCCTATGCCGACATTTTCACCGGCGTCTATTCGACGGTCGGCGTGCTGGCGGCGCTGCGCCATCGCGACGCGACGGGCGAAGGCAGTCATGTCGATATGGCGCTGCTCGATACGCAGGTGACGGTGCTGCAGAACCATTCGATGAATCATCTCATCGCGGGCCTGACGCCGAAACGCATGGGCAACGCGCATGCGCAGCTCGTGCCCTATCAGGTCATTCCGGTGAAGGATGGCCACATCATTCTCGCGACCGGCAATGATGGACAATATCAGCGCACTTGCGATGTGCTCGGCGTGCCCGAACTGAAAGATGATCCGCGCTTCATCGACAATGAGGCGCGCGTGAACAATCGCGAGCATCTGATGCCGCTCCTGATCGCGCGCGCGAAGACATTCGCGAAGAACGATCTGATCGAGAGGCTCGAGACGGCGGGCGTGCCGGTCGGCCCGATCAACACGGTGCCGGAAGTGTTCCGCGATCCCCAGGTGATCGCGCGGGGCCTGCGCGTCGATCTGCCCGCGCCGGGCGCGAAAGCGGGAGCGCTGCCGAGCGTGCGCCAGCCGATCGTCATCAATGGCCAGCCGCTCTATGGCGAGCGCGCCTCGCCGGCGCTGGGCGAGGATCAGCAGAGCGTGCTTGATGATCCGAACTGGGGTGGCGTGTGAGGCTTCGTCATCCCGGATGCTGCGCAGTGCGAAGCAGTGCGCTGCTGATCCGGGATCTCGCGCCGGACGAGACTCTTCTTGCGGAAGATCCCGGGTCTGCGACGCATCACTGCATGCTGCGTCGCGCCCGGGATGACGGCGAGACATTTATTTGAAGGTAAAAGCGACCATGAAAACAGGCGGCCAGCTGATCGTCGACAGCCTCATCGCGCAGGGCGTCGAGCATGTGTTCTGCGTGCCCGGCGAAAGCTATCTCGCCGTGCTCGACGCGCTGCATGACGCCTCGATCAATGTCACGGTCTGCCGGCAGGAAGGCGGCGCGACCATGATGGCGGACGCTTCCGCGCGCCTCACCGGCCGGCCCGGCGTCGTCATGGTGACGCGCGGGCCCGGCGCCACCAACGCCTCGCCGGGAATCCATATCGCCGAGCATGATTCCGTGCCGCTCGTGATGTTCGTCGGGCAGATCGACGGTTCGATGCGCCATCGCGGCGCCTTCCAGGAGATGGATTATCGCGCCTTCTTTGGCTCGACCGCGAAATGGGTCGTTGAGATCGATGACGCCGCGCGAATCCCTGAGCATGTCTCGCGCGCTTTTCACGTTGCGATGCAGGGGCGTCCCGGTCCCGTGATCGTGGCGCTTCCGGAAGATGTTCTTTCGCAAATGGCGGATGCGCCACAGGCGAAGCGCGTCGAGCCCGTACAGACATGGCCGGGCCTGACGCAGATGGCCGAACTGCAAAAGCTTCTCTGGGCCGCGGAAAGGCCGATCGCGATCCTCGGCGGCTCCGGCTGGTCGGAGAAAGCCTGCGCCAGCTTCGCGCGCTTCTCCGAGCGCTTTGAACTGCCGGTCGCCTGCTCGTTCCGGCGCCAGATGCTGTTCTCCGGCGATCATCCGAATTATGCCGGCGAGATCGGCATCGCGCCTAATCCGAAATTGCGCGCGCGCATCGACAATTCAGATCTCGTTCTGCTCGTCGGCGGGCGCATGGCCGAGATGCCGTCGCAATCCTACGAGCTGTTTTCGATTCCCTATCCCAAGCAGACCTTCGTGCATGTGCACGCGGATTCGAATGAGCTCGGCCGCGTCTATCACCCGACGCTCGGCATTCATGCGTCGCCGGCCGCTTTTGCGGCGTCGCTCGAAAGTCTGCAGCCGCCGCAGCGCATCCCATGGGCGCAGCAGACGGCGGAAGCGCGCGCCGATTATCTCGCCTGGAACGAGGCGAAGCCAATTATTCCTGGCGACCTGCAGATGGCGGAATGCATGGCGTGGCTGCGCGGCAGGCTGCCGGCGGACGCGATCATCACCAATGGCGCCGGCAACTATGCGACATGGCCGGCGCGCTTTCTGAAATACCGCTCGTTCGGCTGCCAGCTCGCGCCTTGCTCAGGCTCCATGGGCTATGGCGCGCCGGCGGCGGTCGGCGCCAAGCGGGTTGAGCCCGATCGCATGGTGGTGGCGTTCGCCGGCGACGGCTGCTTCCTGATGAACGGCCAGGAATTCGCGACCGCCGTTCAGTATGATCTCAATGTGATCTTCGTCGTCGTCGATAACGGGATGTACGGCACGATCCGCATGCATCAGGAGCGCGAATTTCCCGGACGCGTTTCGGCGACGATGTTGAAGAATCCTGATTTCGCCGCCTATGCCCGCGCCTTCGGCGGCCATGGCGAGACGGTGCGGACGACGGCGGAATTCGCGCCAGCCTTCGAGCGCGCGATCGCGTCGAACAAGCCGGCGATCCTGCATTGCTTTATCGACCCTGAAGCCATCACGCCGGGAACGACGCTGACGAAGATGCGCGAAGCGGCGCAGGCGGCGAAGAAGTAAGCGCGCTGCTGCTATTCCCGGAACGGTGAAGCGAAGCGACGGCTGAGCGGAACCGTGTCCGGGATCCAGCGAAAGAATCGCGAGCAAAGCGAGCGCAATATTCCCTGAAAGAAGCGCGCCTCCGGCGCGAGTTATTGCGCTGGGTCCCGGCCTCCATTCCGCTCGGCTATGCCTCGCTGCATGGAGCCAGGGACGACATCGCGCGCCTATGTCGCCTTCGGGCGCACGCCGTCGAAAGTCGAGCGGATCGCTTGGGCGAGCATCACATAAGCCCAGCCCTGGAAGATCAGTTCGATCGCAAGGAACGTCCCGAGCACCCAAGCGCTCGACGCCGGCCATTGCACGAGGATCATCACGCCGAGCAGCAGCGACAACAGGCCGGACACGAGCACCCAGATCCAGACCGGCATCGGCCTCGCATGGAAGGCGGTGATGATGCGCAACACGCCAGTTGCGATGAGAGCCGCGCCGACGAACAAGGTGAGCGTCGCGAGCGCGGAGATCGGGCTGATGAAGATGGCTGCGCCAGCGAGAATGTAGAGCGCGCCGATCACGATCACAAGAATGCGGCTCTTCCATTCCTCGCGGCGGAAGGCGTCGACGAGAATGACGCCGCCGCCGATCAGCATCATCGCGCCGAAGGTGAAAAGGCTCACGAGCGAAAAGAGCAGCGTGGCGACAAGTCCGAAAGCGCCGAGCGCGATCAGGATCACGCCGGCGGCCATGAGCCAGCCCCAGTTCCTGCGCAGGGGGACGAGGTGGGTCGCAAGCGTGTGCGGGGCGGTCTGGTCGGTCATGGCTGAACCTCCGTTAGGTCAGCATCATCGGCGCTTTTTCGAGCAGAGGCCAGCCTTGCCGGACAAAATGCCGTGCAAGAAGGGCTGATCCCTTTTCCGTGCATGGACAATCGATTCCAGTTGGCCCACTTTCGCACGATGAACGCTGACGATTTGGGAATGTTCATCCCTCCCTGCGACCTCCACCGTCCGGAGGAGGTGACGCTGCCGTTGGTGTTCAGTTCGCCCCATTCGGGCTCCGTTTATCCCCCGAATTTTGTCGAGCAATCGCGGCTCGATGCGCGTGGGCTGCGCCGATCCGAAGACGCGTTTGTCGATTCCCTGTTCAAGCCGGTCGTCGCCATGGGCGCGCCTTTGCTCGCCGCGCGATTTCCGCGCGCCTATCTCGATCTCAATCGCGAGCCTTACGAACTCGATCCGCAGATGTTCGAGGGACGGCTGCCGCCCTTCGCCAATACGCGCTCCATGCGCGTCGCCGGCGGCCTCGGCACGATTCCGCGCGTGGTCGGGGAATCGCAGGAGATCTATGCGCGCCGCCTGCCCGCGGAAGAAGCGACGCGCCGGGTCGAGGCGCTCTACAAGCCTTATCACGCAAGTTTACGGCGGCTGATGGATCAGGCTCACGCCGAGTTCGGCTTCGCGATCCTGATCGACTGCCATTCGATGCCATCGACCAGCTTCGGCAAGGACGAGCCGGCGCGCGCCGACATCGTGCTGGGCGATCGCTTCGGCACGAGCTGTTCGGGCATGATCACGGATTCGCTCGAAGCGGAGCTCAGGAATCGCGGCCTCAGCGTGTTGCGCAACAAGCCTTACGCCGGCGGCTTCATCACCGAGCATTACGGCCGGCCGGCGAGGTCGCGCCATGCGATCCAGATCGAGATCAATCGCGCGCTCTACATGGATGAGCGCGCGCTGGCGCGGCATGAGGGATTCGATCGCCTCGCCGTTCTCCTCGCCGATGCGATGCGCGCTTTTGGCGAAGCGCCGCTTGCCTATCTCGCCGCCGGTCGTTTGGCGGCGGAATAGCCCGGCCCAGCTTCAATCTCCGGGAGCGGCTGCGTTGACGCGGCCAAGAAAAAGGGCCGCGCGTTTTCACGGCGGCCCAAGTGTAGGGAGGAAACGCCCAAGGAGGGCAGCAACCCGGCAAGGCCGTGTTGCATTGCAACAATATGCCTGTGCGCTGCGTCAAACGCAAGCGCTTTTTCGGAAAAAAGAGAGTTAATGCGCGCAATGCATAGCTGGCTCGCAGATTTCAGCGAGCCTGCGCCTGTGTCTTGCTGCTTCCGAGCGCTGACGATGCCCGAACCGGTTTGAGCTCGGCCAAACGGCGTCGCGCGAGGATAGGGCCCGGAAAGAAAAGTGGGCCGCACGTTTTCACGGCGGCCCAAGTGTAGGGAGGAAACGCCCAAGGAGGGCAGCAACCCGGCAAGGCCGTGTTGCATCGCAATAATATGCAGGCGCCGCCGGTAATGTGCAAGAGGCGAAAACGCTCAATTTTACAGCGGTCTGAGGAAGATCATTCCCGATCTTTATCCCTATGGATTCAGAGCGTTATCGATAATCGGCAATCGTTTGCGCCGACCCCGGGCGCCGCTTCGCCTGTTTTCGCGCCAGCTAAGCGCTCCTGCTTGCGGGAAAGGCAGAATCAGCCCGTCACGCCGCGGTCCGGCCGGGATGGGCGTCCGGCGCCTTGGCGTAAAGCAGCAGGGCGGCTGCGAGCTGAACGGCCAGCAGTCCCATCACGGCGGCGTAGGCGGCCGCGGGATAGGCGCCTGACGGGGCGCGCGGAAAGGCGCCGACGATGAGGCCGGTGATCGTCTGGATCGCGAAGGCGCCGGCCATGTTGCCGGCGTTGAGCAGCGTGAGGCCCCGGCCAAGCGTTTCAGGCGGGAACAGCATCCGGGCGTGGCCCATCATCAGCGGCGCATAGCCCAGTCCGAAACCGAAGCAGGCAAGCCAGAGGGGAATCAGCGCTTCCGGAATGGTGAAGAGCGCGCCTGCCGCGAGCGTCGCGGCGACCAGCGCGCCGGCGGCCAGCAGCGGCCGCTTGTAGCTTTTCAGCCGGCGGTCGAGCGCGCTCCAGACGAACAACCCGACGATATGGGCGATGACGAGGATCAGGAGCGTCGCGCCGCGCCGGCCGAGATCATAGCCATAGACGTCCGCCAGCCATGGTCCGCCCCAGAGGCCGCCGATCGCCGCGAAGGTCGGATAGGTCGTGCATTGCAGGCCCATCAGCAGCCAGAAGGATGGCGCACGGGCGACATCGCGAAGTCGGGTCGCCGCAGCTCCAGCGCGCGCTGGCGCAATCTGATCTTTCCCGACGAGCACAAGGACCAGCGCCGCGCAGATCACGGCGACGATGGCGACAAGCGCATAGGCGCCGCGCCAGCCAAGCGCGGCGGCGGCGAAAGCGAGTGGCGCGGTGGCGCAGATCGTGCCGCCATTGCCGATCGCGAGATGAAGACTGGCGAGCGAGGAATAGCGCTCGGCCGGAAATTCGCGCGCATAGATCACGAGCGGCGCAATCAGGAAGCTCGAACAGCCAAGTCCGAGCAGCGCGCGCCCGACGAGCAGCCAGAGATAGCCGGGCGCCAGACTGACGACGGCGGTTCCGAGGATGGTCAGCGCGAAGCAGGCCAGCATCACGCGCTTCGGCCCCTGCCTGTCGATGATGATTCCGAGCGGAATCTGCGCTGCGGCGAAGGTGAGAAAGAACAGGCTCGACAACAAACCGATCTCAGCCGCCGCCAGGCCAAGTTCGCGCGCGAGATCCGGCGCGACGACGCCGACCGCATTGCGCGAAAACTGGCTGATCGCATAGCTCGCGCCGAGCGAGCCGATCAGGGCCGCGGCGATCGCGCGTGAAAGGGAGGGAGGCGAGGGGGCATGCATCGGAATTTCCCGCCCGGATTAGCCAGCGAGGACCCGCGCGCCAAGAGTGTTGCCGAGGCGTTTCCTTCCGGCGCTTTTCGTGCCTAGAGAGATATGCATTTCGTCACGAGTCGCCCATGCTGCGTCCAAGCCCCGTCGATCTCGATCAATTCCTGCACCGGCTCGCCGACGCCTCGGGCGAGGCGATCATGCCGTTCTTCCGTTCGAGCCTGGCTGCGCTCGACAAGTCGCAGAACGGCTCGTTCGATCCGGTGACGGAAGCGGACAAGGCGGCGGAGGTCGTGATCCGGCGCATGATCCGCGAAGCGTTTCCCTCGCACGCCATCCATGGCGAGGAGTTCGATGACGAAAGCGGCACGTCCGAATTCGGTTGGGTGATTGATCCGATCGACGGCACCAAGGCGTTCATTTCCGGGCTGCCCGTCTGGGGCACGCTGATCGGCCTGACGCGCAACGGCAAGGCGGCGCGCGGCCTGATGAACCAGCCTTTCACGCGCGAACGTTTCTGGGGCGATGGCGGCAAGGCGCAATGGCGCGGACCGACCGGCGAGCGGACGTTGCGCACGCGTCCCTGCGCCTCCTTCGGCGAGGCGACGCTGATGACGACGACGCCCGCCATGTTCAAGGGTGACGCCGCGCAGCGCTATCAGTCGCTCGAACGGCTCGTGCGCCTGCCGCGTTATGGTTGCGACTGCTACGCCTACTGCATGCTGGCGGCGGGCCATGTCGATCTCGTCGTCGAAGCGGGTCTGAAGGCGGTCGACATCGTGCCGCTGATCCCGATCATCGAAGGCGCCGGCGGCGTCGCCACGACATGGCGCGGCGAGCCGGTGACATCAGGCGGCGATGTGATCGTCGCCGGCGACAAGCGCCTGCATGAGCATGCGCTGAAGATTCTCGGCGGCTGATTTTACGCGATCGTCAGCGACGCTTTCCCGCCGTCGCGGCGACGAGTTGCGGCGGCGCGCCGGAGCCCGGCAGAAAAGCGTCGATCGCCGCGAACACTTGTGCGCGCAGCGCGTCGCGCTCCATCAGCAATTCATGGCGGCCGCCGGGAATGGTGATGGCGCTGCCGGCCTTGAGGCGCGAAGCGAAGGCTTCGACCGCCGGCGTCGAGACGATGCGATCATCGCCCGCCGCAAGCACGAGCGCGGGCGTGAGAATCTCCAAGGGATAGCGCAACCCGGCGAATTCGCGCATGCGCGCAAAAGCGGCGCGCGTCCATGACACGGTGGGATCGCCGATCGCGAGTTCGGGATAGTCCGACGCGATCAGCGAATTGCGGGCATAGCGTGTCGCATCCGTGGTGAGCGGATTGCGCTCGAACGGTTTCGTCGCGATCGAGGTCGCGCCGCCGCCGGGAATGTAGCGGCCGCCCATGCCGATCGCGCGCAAGCTTCGCGCGAGCCAGAGCACGCCCGTGGGATTGGCGACGCCATGGATCGCGACCATTGGCGCGATGCAGACGATGCGCTCGAGCGGCAGCGTTCCCGCATGCAGCGCCGAGAGCGCAACGCATGCTCCCATGGAATGGGCGAGGCCGAACCAGGGCTTCGGGCAATGCGGCGTCATCTCCGCTTCGACGAAGGCGCGGAGATCCTCGTCGAATTCGGAGAAGTCGCGCACATGGCCCTTGCGCCCATCCTTCAGCGCCCGGTCCGATCCGCCCTGGCCGCGCCAGTCGAAGGTCGCGACATGAAAGCCGCGCGCGCGCAGGTCCGCGATCGTCTCGAAATATTTCTCGATCATCTCGGCGCGGCCGTTGATCAGCAGCATCGAGCCGACGCTGCGAGCCGCCGTCGGCGCCCAGCGCGCGGCCCGCAGTCTCACGCCGTCGCGCGTCCTCACCGTCGAGACGACAGCGCCCTCCGGGATCGGGTTGGTCTCTGTGGCGTAAAGCTGCACCGGCGCCCCTGGGATGGGAATCTTCCATCCGGAGACCGGCTTAGCCCATCGGCGGTTCTGCGGCCACCGGCGGCCAAAAACCCGATCGCGGGGTCTTGAAGGCCGAAAATCGCCTTCCTACCTCTGGGATGCGCCGGCCTCTCAGGCGGCGCGAAAGTAACCCTGAGGCTCCGCCCTTCGTGGGGAGCTCACGCATCTCGCTTTGATGAGGAGAAAACCATGCGTAGTTTTGACCTGACCCCCTTCTATCGCTCGACCGTTGGCTTCGACCGCGTTTTCTCGATGCTCGACCAGCTCTCCGGCGGCGATCAGTCCCAGACCTATCCGCCCTACAATATCGAGCGCACGGGCGAGAACGCCTATCGCATCAGCGTCGCGGTGGCCGGCTTCGCCGAGCCTGAGCTCTCCGTGGAAATCAAGGAGAACGCGCTGACCGTGAAGGGCGAGAAGAAACAGTCCGAAGAGAAAAAGTTGGGCGAAGTGCTCTATCAGGGCATCGCCGGCCGCTCCTTCGAGCGACGCTTCCAGCTCGCCGACCATGTGCTCGTGCAGGCCGCGCAGCTTGAGAACGGCCTCCTCCATATCGATCTCGTGCGCGAGATTCCGGAGGCGAAGAAGCCGCGGCTCATTCCGATCAACGGCAAGCAGATCGAGCAGAAGCTCGCCGCGTAACCTCCAGCGCAGGCTGAGCTTTCAAGAACCCGCTCCCGAAAGGGGGCGGGTTTTTTTGGGCCGTTTAATACGACATTTCATAGTAAGCGCGCTCATCGAATATATTGGTATGCTATTCGCGTCAGAGCCGTGGACATCAGGATGATTCCGCCGCAATTTCCTGCCGACAAATGGTGTGGCTATGGCGCGAAAGCCAAAATCACTTACGGGAACAAAAATCCGACTGAAGGGTGTGAGCGCTCTAAGCTTCGGAGCTTCGTGGGATATTGGCAATCCTGAGCGAGACGCCATTCGGGGCCTCCTTACATTCCTCGAAGATCGTCGTGCACTTTACGTTCCTTTATATCTCGAAGTCGCCGGAGAGGTCGAACGATCTGCACACGAAATTCGACGTCGCTGCACAGAAGCGCTGACGCTGGTTGGTGAGCGTTCGGCGGCGAAGGAAAATATCCGCGCTATTCGTGCTGCATGTCGACGATTTCTCGAAGAGCCTCATCCTGAATTCCGAAATCTTATGCACCGTGATTTTGGAAGATTCTCCGATCAAGCGAACTTCTTTACGGCGTTGGGTGAGCTGCGTGCGCGCGTGGGCACCGAAATTGCCGCTCTCGCGAGCCGCTACGACATTGAATTGGAGCCTGATCTCGCAAGCATTCTACCTCCAGTAGATGACGAAGATTGAACAATCTGCGTGTGCTTGCAGCGTTGCGCTCTGGTTTCCGTGCAATATCTCCTTCCTCGTCGACCGCACGAGAAATCCCGAGCGCGTGAAATCCGTGCGCTTCGGCATATGCGTCGTTCTCTTTCCAGATGTCATCGCCGGGCTTGACCCGGCGATCCAGACCGCTCCTTCAATATCGCGGATGGTTGCTGGATGCCCGGGTCAAGCCCGGGCATGACGTCTGGAGGGGAATCGAGGGGCTGAAGAAAGCTTCCCCTCACATCGCCAGCTCCTCATATAAATCCCGCCATTCCGGATTCATCGCCTCGATCAGATCGAGCTTCCATTTGCGCGGCCATTTCTTGATGTTCTTCTCGCGCTGGATCGCATCGATCGCGCGGGGATAGTCCTCGTACCAGACAAGACGCGTCACGCCGTAGCGCTGCGTGAATCCTTTCGTCCGCCCTTCACGATGCTCGAATATTCGTCGTTCGAGATCATTGGTGACGCCTACATAAAGCGTGCCGTTCCGCGCGCTCGCCGTGATGTAGACCCAGTAGGTCCGCTCGCTCATGCCGCGATTGATGAAAGGCTGGATCGCCGGGCCTTCGCCACGCTGAAGCCGCTTCGGCCGCGCAAGCGGGTCAAGCCCGGCGATGACGGGTGGAGGGGGATTGCGATTGAAAGGAGAGGAAGCCGTGGCGCACGCTCGCGCGACCTTTGTCGTTATGCCGCATCATTTTCGTTGAGCGCCGATAAATTTCCAGTCGATTGACATACGCTCTCCGCCGCGCCGCGATGCGCGTGGAGACGACGCCATGCTGATCGCGGAACGAAATCTTGTTGTGAATGAGAGCGGCGTGAGAATGCCTGTCCCTATTCGCATCTTCGCGCCTGTCGTGAACGAAGCGCATTTTCTCTGTCGCTATGAGATCGGCTGGCCCGAAGGCGCGTGGACAAGCGCGGCGGCGGGCGTCGACGCGGTGCAAGCGCTGCATCTCGCGCTCCAGAAGATTGGCGTCGAACGGCGAGGGTTACGGATTTCCCGTTCCGAAAAATGCGCGCGATCAACTTGTTGGCGAGGACAGAATTTTTGATGGTTGAGCGCATTGCCTCTTCAAGCGTCGTCCGGCGATCTTCATGCCTGGACCTGATCGAGGCATCCAGGAATTGAACGCGCTTTTGAAGCGGCGGCCTGGATCGCCGGCTCAAGGCCGGCGATGACATCTGGAGAAAGATGCAGGGAACTTCTCGCTGGCCCATTTCTCGCTTGACATTTATGGATTAAATTCCTATTATCCTCTCGCCTTTGCTCTTCTACGGGCTGTCCAGGTCAGGACTGAACAGGAGCAAGGGGCGGATCCGCGGGTTCTGATGCAACCTGGCTTCAGAACTCCCGGGGTCTCCGACACTGCGCCCGCCTGACACTAGGATCAGGCTGTCCGAACGGACCTTAAGCGGGGAACCGCGGAGAGCGCAGGACTGGAAGACTGAAAATCCGCGTCGGGAGCGCCGCAAGGCGAAACCCAACCATCACTTCCGGCCGCGTCTCGCGGCGCTCCCGGCCTCCCCGAGGAGGCGAGGATGAAGGATCAAAGCGGAGAGGAGATGAAGCCGCGCGAAGGCGCGAAAGTTTGGCGCGCCTATTTACCGGAGCGTTCCCTCCCCCCGCTTGCGGAGGGGAGGGACAGGGTGGGGGGACTGGATGAAGAGCGCGCTTGTCCCGAACGCCCCCCACCCTCAATCCCTCCCCTCCGCTCGCTTCACTCGCAGGGGGAGGGAGGCGCAAGTCACGATGCGCCGCGCCCAAACCTCTCCCATCCCTGCGCGCGCAATTTGCACGCGGGACACTCCCCGCAGCCATAGCCCCAATCATGACGCTGGCCGCGTTCGCCGAGATAACAGGTGTGCGTCTCCTCGACGATGAGATCGACCAGCTTTTCGCCGCCGAGCGATTGCGCGAGGCGCCATGTGTCGGCCTTGTCGATCCACATCAGCGGCGTCTCCAGCACGAAGCGTTTTTCCATGCCGAGATTGAGCGCGACCTGCAGCGCCTTGATCGTGTCGTCGCGGCAATCGGGATAGCCGGAATAATCGGTCTCGCACATGCCGCCGATGATGCGGCGCAATCCGCGGCGATAGGCGAGGGCGGCTGCGAAAGTGAGGAAGATGATGTTGCGGCCGGGCACGAAGGTGTTGGGAAGCCCGCCTTCATTCATCTCGATGGCGACGTCGCGCGTCAGCGCCGTGTTGGAGACTTCGCCGAGCGCGGCCAGCGAAATGGTGTGCTCCTCGCCGAGCTTCGTTTTCCAGTCAGGATTGAGCACAGCCAAACCGTCGCGGATCGCCGTGCGGCGTTCAAGTTCGACGCGATGGCGCTGGCCGTAATCGAAGCCCAGCGTCTCGACATGGTCGAAGCGATCGAGCGCCCAGGCGAGGCACGTCGTCGAATCCTGCCCGCCGGAAAAAAGCACGAGCGCCTTGTCGGTCATCTCATTCCTTCCGTGTGTAGGATGACGCGCGTCTCACGCCGAATCCGGCGCGTCGTCAATTCACCTGAAATCAATGGCCGGCGAGCTGCGCGGGAATCCAGTCGATGCTGCGCGCCGTCTTGCCCTGTCTGACATTATAGTCGATCGCGCTCTGGCGCGCTGCGTCGGCTGCCGCCATGTCGTCATTGCGCGGGCAGGAGATCACGCGAAAAGCGAGGCCTTCCACGTTCAATTCGCGCGCAAAGGCGCGTTCGACAGCATCGTTCGCAGCCGTCGTTTCGAAGGGAGTCGAAGCGTAGAAGCGCGTCTCGCTGGGATCGAGCGCGAAGCAATAGCGCACATCGCGCGCGACGGCTGAAGTCGCTATCGCCACGCCAGCGATTGCGGCGCCAATCGCTGCGATGCGCGGAAAGCTGGCGCGAACGCTGATCATGACGCGTTCTTCTTCGTCAGCTTGTCCTCCCAGGCGAGCGCCTGGCGGATGATGGTTTCGAGATTATCGAATTCGGGACGCCAGTTCAGCTTGTCGCGGATGCGATCGGCCTTGGCGGTCAGCGCCGCCGGATCGCCGGCGCGGCGCGGCGAAATCTTGACGGCGAAATCGACGCCGGAGACCTTCTTCATCACGTCGATGACGTCGAACACGGAATAGCCCGAACCATAACCGCAATTGCAGACGAGGCTTTCGCCGCCCGCGCGCAGATGCTTGAGGGCTGCGACATGAGCGCGCACCAGATCGGTCACCTGGACATAATCGCGCACGCCGGAGCCATCCTTGGTCTGAAAATCAGTGCCGAACACTTCCATGAAGGGGCGCTTGCCGAGCGCGGTCTGCGCCGCGACCTTGATCAGATGCGTGGCGTTCGGGCTCGACTGGCCGGTGCGGCCTTTGGGGTCGGCGCCGGCGACGTTGAAATAACGCAGGATGACATAGCCGAGATCATGGGCCGCGCCCGTGTCCTTCAGAATCCACTCGGTCATCATTTTCGAGCGGCCGTAAGGATTGATCGGCGCGAGCGGCAGGTCCTCGGGAATGGGATTGACGGTCGGCTCGCCGTAAACGGCCGCCGTGGATGAAAAGATGAAGTGCTTCACGTCGGTGTTGACCGCGCTTTCGATCAGCGAGCGGGCCTTCACCGTGTTGTTGAGATAGTAGCCGAGGGGATCGGCGACCGAGTCCGGCACCACGATCTTGGCGGCGAAATGGGCGATGGCGTCGATTCCGTGCTCACGGATCGTGCGTTCGACGAGGGCCTGATCGCCCATGTCGCCCTGCACCAGTTTCGCCTCGGGCGGGACCGCCCACCAGAAGCCGGCGGACATGTCGTCCAGCACCACGACTTCTTCGCCGGCGTCGATCAGCTCGTTGGCCATATGGCTGCCGATATAGCCGGCGCCGCCAGTCACCAGTACGGCCATCAAGGACTCCCGTTCATTGAGGCTTCATCGCCTGTCTTCACCATGGCTCGCGAACCTTGATGGGACGTCAATCCTCGACTTCCCGATCTCCCCTAGGGAACGCTATGGTTCACGCCGCGTTACGATACTCCCTCGCTTCCCGCATCCTCCTGGACGTCAGATGACAAAGAAAATCCGCAAGGCCGTCTTCCCGGTCGCCGGCCTCGGCACCCGCTTCCTGCCCGCCACCAAGGCCGTGCCGAAGGAAATGCTGACCGTGGTCGACCGGCCGGTGATCCAGCATGTGGTGGATGAGGCGCGCGCCGCCGGCATCGAGCATTTCATTTTCGTCACGGGCCGCAACAAGCATGTGATCGAAGATCATTTCGACATGCAGTACGAGCTCGACCACACGCTTTCCCAGCGCGGGAAGAAGAGGGAGCAGGAGATTCTCGCCTCGATCCTGCCGAAGGCGGGCACGGCGAGCTTCACGCGCCAGCAGGCGCCGCTCGGACTTGGCCATGCCGTGTGGTGCGCGCGCGACATCGTCGGCGACGAACCTTTCGCGCTTTTGCTGCCCGATATGCTGCACAAGGGCGAGACGCCCTGCCTGAAAGAAATGATCGAGGCGCATGCGGCTCATGGCGGCAACCATATCGCCGTTGCGCCGGTGCCGGAGGAAGAGACGCATCAGTACGGCATCGTCGGCGTGAAGGATCGCGCGGCGAAAGTGTCCGAGATCACCATGATGGTGGAGAAGCCGAAGCAGGGAACGGCGCCGTCGAACCTGCACATCACCGGCCGCTACATCCTGCAGCCCTCGATCTTCGCTTTGCTGGCGACGCAGGAGAAGGGCGCAGGCAACGAGATCCAGCTCACTGACGCCATGGTGACGCTGGCGAAGAGCGAAAAATTCCACGCCGTGCGCTTCGATGGCGAGATCTATGACACGGGATCGAAGCTCGGCTTCCTCACGGCGAACATGGCCTACGCGCTCAGCGATTCCTCGCTGAAGGACGCATTCCGGGCGGAAGCGAAGAAGCTGCTGGGATAATCAAAGAAAAGCGAAGGCAGCGGAGCGCCTTCGCTTATTGTCTGGAGCGATCGCGATCAGGCCGATCGCGCGCGCTGGCCATAGAGGCGCGAGACCGCGCCGAGCGCGACGAGGCCGACCACGACGCTGATCACAGCGCCGATCAGCTTGAAGATCAGGCCGATGAAGCCGCCAAATCCGCCGAAGAGCGCGCTCAGAAGAACGTTCGGCAGGGCGGCCGCGATGAACAGGCCGATCAGCGGAATCCAGTAGGGCGCGGTCTGGTTGAGCACCGATTGGACCGAGATCGGGTCGTTCATCGCCAACGCCGGGAAAACGAAGGCGATGCGCGCGATCGCCGCCACGATGATCGCCATCAGCACCAGCGACGAAATGAGAATGCCGACATAGCTGATGCCCAGGATCATCGCGAGAATCATGGCGAAGATCATCAGCACGATGCCGATGAGGATGCCGATGCCGACGAGCTTCAGCGCCGCCATGGGGTCGCTGTCCTTGTAGGCGAATTCGCCCGTGATGGCTTCGCGCGAGGCCATGAGGCCAATGAAGATCGTGGCGATGCTGCAGACGAAAGCTAAAATGCCGCCGAACGTCGGCCCGAGAAGGGCGGGCAGGATCATCGCGCCCAGGGAAGCGACCACATAGGGAATCGTCGCCTTGGCTGATTTGGCGTAGTCGATGCCGGAATTGATGAGATCGCCCAGAGAGGGCGGCGCGGCGCTGGCCCGCAGATCGGTCATGCTTGTTCCCCCGTGTTCACGCCCCGCGCCAGTGTTCATCAATGACGCTGGGAGAGCAAGCGGGAACAACCAGAGCATGGCGCGAAAAAGTGGGAACCGGTTTTTCGCAAGAGCCGTGCTCTAAACTTCTGGAATCGGTCACGGTCCCGCATTTTGATTGTTTCAATCAAAATGCGGCGTGATCTACCGCTGCAATCTCAGGCCGACCATGAAGACGTTGGCGGTGTAGTCGCTGCCCGGCGCCGAGGATTTCAGATGTTCGCGGGTGTAGCTCGCGCGCACCGCGATCGTGCGGCTGAGCTTGTAGTCGAGGCGCACGGTTCCGGAGAGCGTGTCCTCCCTGAGCGGCGACCCGTCATATTCGCTGCGCTGGAAGCTGCCGGTCGCCGTGAATGTCAGATTGCGCAGGAAGGCGTGCGCGATCTCGATCGTGCCCTTGCGGGTGACCGCGCCGGAGACGCCGGGCGTCGTGGTTTCGTCGAGCGTCGTCTGGGCGCGCAGCCCCAAGGTGGTGAGCGGCGTCGCCGACCAGATCAGGGAGGCGTCGCCGATCACGCCGCGCAGGTCCGCGAGACGGGTATCGTCATATTTCCGCGTTTCATAGCCAACCGACGCTTCGCCGACGAGGGTGCGCGCGATGTCGATCGTGGTGCCGACGCGACCGCCGAGGCCCTTCGAGTTACGGAGGAAGCCGCTTGAGTCGGCGCGTTGGTCGTGCAGCCGCTCGTCGATCTTGCCTTCGACGAAGGGCCTGACTCCAGGCGTCACCTCGTAGCCGACGCGCAGCGTTCCGCCGACCTGATTGTAGTTGCGGTCGCCCTGCGTGACGATCGAGCCATCGGGCAGCTTCGCGTCATCGAAGGTGTAGCGATCAGCAAGGCCGCTCAGCGTGAAGCTGAAACGGTTGATGCGATGTTCAGCGCCAAGCGTGCCGCCATATTGATAGGTGAGCGGCCGGCCGCTGGTGATGAAGGGCAGATTGGTCGACTGCGGTGACTGGGTGTCGAGTTTGAATCGACCCTGCGCAATCACATCGGTCGAACGTGTCACGGCGAAGCGCCAGTCGCCCTTTGCTTCTGCTTCTGGCCGGTTGGCCGACTGAAGATCGGTGTAGCGCGAATAGGAGCCGCGAAGCAGGCCCTGGAAGCTGTGCGTCGACCAGTTGGAATCGATTTTCACTTCCGCGCCGGGCTTGATGAAGTCGGAACCCTGCACGCCGCTGCGGAGCCGATTCGGATTGGAATCGTAGCCGACATCGACGTCGAGCGCTGGCCGGATCGTGAAGCTCTCGAAGGCGATGCCTGCCGGCGCGTAAGGATCATTCTCGACGATTTTCTTCGGCGGCTTCGGCGGCGGCGGAGGCGTCAATGCGGGCGCGCTGATTCGTTTCAGCGGCGCAGCCTGGACGCGCTGCGAAGCCTCGGCGCCGGGAGCGAGGTGACGGACGCGCTTGCGCGTCGGATTCGGCGGGGCGAGTTTCGTGCGCGGCAGCAGTTCGGGATCGCGCGGCGCGCGTCGGGGCCGTGCGGGATCGGGCCCGTCGATCACTTCCGGCGTGACGGCGCTGGGGCGCAGGATGGTCGGCAGGTCGAGCGCCTGTCCGAAGGCGACGGATTCCCAGGTGAGGAGAGCGCAGCCGAGACCGACCGCGCCAAGCGCGCGGGAGGGCCGCGACGGGCCCCGATGCTCGGGCTTGATCCTTCCGGCCATGCCGTTTCCGTTACGATCAGCCCGGCCTGTCCGCGGCGGATCGGTTAACGGATCAAAAACGAGCGTGGTTAACAGCGGGTTACGGGCGAGGTCCGGGAGGTCGCAGCGAGCCGCCGGCCGTGATAAAGCGCTCGCCATGAAGACCGCCGCCGCCGATACGACCCCTTCTCCCTCGACCCGCTCAGCGCTCGCGACCATCGCCACGGAGCGCGACGGGCTGGAGATTTTGCGCGCCGCGCTCACCGGCCCGCTTGGCGCGCGATTCGAGAGCGCCATCGCCAGGCTGAGCCGGATCAAAGGCCGGGTGATCGTCAGCGGCATGGGCAAGTCAGGCCATGTCGGCCGCAAGCTGACAGCGACGCTCGCCTCGACGGGCACGCCCGCGCATTTCGTCCATCCCGCCGAAGCGAGCCATGGCGATCTCGGCATGATCCAGCCCGAGGACGCGATCATCGCGCTGTCATGGTCAGGCGAAACGGCCGAGCTTGCCGATCTCGTGCGCTATTCCCGGCGCTTCAATGTGCTGCTGGTCGCAATCACGTCGAACGGCGATTCGGCGCTCGGCCGCGAAGCGGATGTCTGTCTCGCCCTGCCAAAGGCGACCGAAGCCTGTCCGAACGGGCTTGCGCCCACGACATCGACGACGATGCAGCTTGCGCTCGGCGATGCGATTGCGATCGCGCTGCTCGAACATCGCGGCTTCTCCGCGCAGGATTTCCGCGTCTTCCATCCCGGCGGCAAGCTCGGCGCGCAGTTGAAGACTGTCGCGACGATCATGCATACGGGAGATCGCCTGCCGATCGCGCCGGTCGGTTCGCTCATGCGTGATGCGATCGCGCTGATGTCGGCGAAGGGTTTCGGCACGGTGATTTTGGCCGACGAGGCCGGGCGTCTTGCCGGCGTCATCACGGATGGCGATCTCCGACGCCATCTCGGCGCCGGGCTCCCGGACAGGCGCGTCGAGGAGATCATGACGAAGACGCCGACAACAATCGCGCCGAACGATCTGCTCGCCGATGCGCTGGAGATCATCCAGACGCGCAAGCATGGCGCGCTGATCGTCGTTGAGAACGGCAAGCCGGTCGGGCTCGTGCATGTGCTCGATCTGCTGCGCGAAGGCGCAGCGTGATGGAGAAGCAGCAATTTCTCTACGTCGTGAAGGCGACGCGGCCGGAGATGCTGATATCAGGTCCGACGCCCGAGGAGCAGGCGATCGTCGGCCGGCATTTCGCCTATCTCAAGGATCTCACTGACAAGGGCGTCGTCGTGCTCGTTGGCCGCACGCAGACGACGGGGCCTGAGACCATGGGCCTCTGCATCTATGAGGCGGCGGATGAAGCCGCCGCGCGCGTGATCATGGACAATGATCCCGCCATCCTCGGCGGCGTGATGACGGGAACGCTCTATCCCTACAAGATCGCGCTGATGCGCGGCGTGTGATCAGGCGGCGGCCTTCACCATCAGCGTCGTGCCGGAAACGCCCGTGATGACCGCGCGCGATCCCGCCGGCATGTCAGGGCCTTCGGCGCGCCAGATCGTGTCGTCGACAGAGAGCCGCCCGACGCCGTTCTCGATGCCGCTCGACAAGGTCACCGTGCGGCCGACAAGCTGCTCGCCGCGCCGGTTGAGGAAAGGTTGCTCGCCTTCATTGTCGGTGGCGCGCTTGGTCAGGAAATATCCAAGCGCCACTGCGACGATCGCAAAGCCCGCGAACGCCACGAGCTCGCCGAAGAATTCGAGCGGCCAGAACCAAACAAGGCCGCCCACCGCGACACCGGCCAGTCCGAACCACAGCAGGTAAACGCCGGGCGCGAACAACTCCAGGATTGAGACGACCAGACCGCCGATGATCCAGAGATAGGGACCGAGGGCAGGCATAGAAGAACTCCTTTGCGATCAGTTATTCGGATTGTCGCCGAACGGCCTTGGCTGGCCGCCGCCCTGACGTCCGCCGGCGCGCGGGACCGAGCCCGGCGGCTGCGCGTCGGGCCCGAACAGGCCCCTGGCGATTTCGCCGATGCCGCCAAGCGTCGAGACGAGCGCTGTCGCCTCCATCGGCATGAAGACGAGTTTCTGATTCGGCGACGACGCCATCTTGGCGAAGGCTTCGACATATTTTTCCGCGACGAGGAAATTCGCGGCGGCGCGGTCGCCCTTGGCGATGGCGTCCGACACCATCGCGGTCGCCTTGGCTTCCGCTTCCGCCGAACGTTCGCGCGCCTCGGCGTCGCGGAACGCCGCTTCGCGCCGGCCTTCAGCTTCGAGCACGAGCGACTGCTTGATGCCTTCAGCTTTCAGCACGGCTGACTGGCGCAAGCCCTCGGCTTCCAGAACCTGTGCGCGCTTCTCGCGTTCGGCCTTCATCTGGCGGGCCATCGAATCGACCAGATCGGCGGGGGGCACGATGTCCTTGATCTCGATGCGCGTCATCTTCACGCCCCAGGGCGACACGGCGGAATCCACCACCCGCAACAGTCGCTCATTGATCTCGTCGCGATGCGAGAGAAGCTGGTCGAGATCCATCGAACCCATGACCGAACGGATATTGGTCATGACGAGGTTGAGGAGCGCGAGCTGCAGGTTGGCCACCTCGTAGGAGGCGCGCGCGGCGTCGATCACCTGGAAGAAGGTGACGCCATCGACGCGCACCGTGGCGTTATCCTTGGTGATGACCTCCTGCGAAGGCACGTCGATCACCTGCTCCATCATGTTCACCTTGTTGCCGACAGCGTCGATGAAGGGAACGAGGATGCTCAAACCGGGATGCAGGGTGCGGGTGAAGCGGCCGAAGCGTTCGATCGTCCAATGGTAGCCCTGCGGAACCTGCCTCACGATCCTCGAGAGGAGGAAAAAGAGGAAGATGATGAAAACGAGCAGGACAATAATGCCTGGACTGAAAGGCAACTGCATGAAGGGACCCCCAACGCGCCAGCGCGGACGCAGATATTGGACCTGACCCTATCTCTGCGCCAGACGTCATCCCGTCAGGCGTGCGCCAGCGCACAGCGATCTGGATCAATTCCACCCTTGAAGCGATGTGTTTCTCTCCCCACATCGGGCTGGCGGGCGGCCCATCAGGGCGTCCGTGTCCAGCAGTTTTCCGCGCCGCTACGGGGCCGGATAACGGGATCGAGGTCAGAATGAATATCGAGAAATACACCGAGAGGGCGCGAGGCTTCGTCCAGGCCGCCCAGACGATCGCCCTCCGGGAAAACCAGCAGCAGTTCACCGCCGAGCATCTGCTCAAGGCGCTGCTCGACGACAGCGAGGGCATGGCGGCTGGTCTGATCGACCGCGCCGGGGGCAACTCGAAGCTCGCGCAGCAGCTCGCCGATCAGGCGGTGGCGCGCATCCCCAAGGTTTCCGGCGGCAACGCCGGCCTGCAACTCACGCCGGCGCTGGCGCGCGTGTTCGACGCCGCCGAGAAGGCCGCGCAAAAGGCGGGCGACTCCTATGTCACCGTCGAGCGGCTTCTGCTCGCGCTTGCGATCGAGAAGGACACGGAGGCCGGCCGCGCGCTCGCCAAGGCGGGCGTCTCAGCGCAGTCGCTCAACGCGACGATCAACGAACTGCGCAAGGGCCGCACCGCCGACAACGCCTCGGCGGAGAACGCCTATGACGCGTTGAAGAAATACGCCCGCGACCTCACCGAGGCGGCGCGTTCGGGCAAGGTCGATCCCGTGATTGGCCGCGACGAAGAAATCCGCCGCACAATCCAGGTGCTGTCGCGGCGCACCAAGAACAATCCCGTGCTGATCGGCGAGCCCGGCGTCGGCAAGACAGCGATCGTCGAAGGTCTCGCGCTGCGCATCGTCAATGGCGATGTGCCGGAATCGCTCAAGGAGAAGCGCTTGCTCGCGCTCGACATGGGCGCGCTGATCGCCGGCGCGAAATATCGCGGCGAGTTCGAGGAGCGGCTGAAGGGCGTACTCAACGACGTGATGTCGTCTGACGGCCAGATCATCCTCTTCATCGACGAAATGCACACGCTGGTCGGCGCTGGCAAGGCGGACGGCGCCATGGACGCGTCGAATCTCCTGAAGCCTGCGCTCGCGCGCGGCGAATTGCATTGCGTCGGCGCGACCACGCTCGATGAATACCGCAAGCATGTGGAGAAGGACGCCGCGCTGGCGCGGCGCTTTCAGCCTGTGTTCGTGAGCGAGCCGACCGTCGAGGACACGGTCTCGATTCTGCGCGGTCTCAAGGAGAAGTACGAGCAGCATCACGGCGTCCGCATCCAGGATTCCGCGCTCGTCTCCGCGGCGACGCTTTCGAACCGCTACATCACCGACCGCTTCCTGCCTGATAAGGCCATCGATCTCGTCGACGAGGCGTCGGCGCGCCTGCGCATGCAGGTCGACTCAAAGCCTGAAGAGCTCGACTCGATCGACCGTGAGATCGTGCGGCTGAAGATCGAGGCCGAAGCGCTGAAGAAGGAGAGCGATGCGGCGTCGAAAGATCGGCTGAAGAATCTGCAGCGCGAGCTCGGCGAGCTCGAGCAGCGTTCGGCCGAGCTGACGGCGAAATGGCAGTCCGAGAAGGACAAGCTCGGAAAGGCCGCCGATCTTAAGAAGAAGCTCGATGAGGCTCGCAACGAACTCGCGATCGCGCAGCGCCAGGGCCAGTATCAGCGCGCCGGCGAGCTCGCCTATGGCGTGATCCCCGGGCTCGAAAAGCAGCTCGCTGCGATCGAAGAGAAAGGCGGCGGCGGCTTCATGGAGGAGGCGGTGACGCCGAACCATGTGGCGCAGATCGTCTCGCGCTGGACCGGCGTGCCTGTCGATCGCATGCTCGAAGGCGAGAAGGACAAGCTCCTCCGCATGGAGGAGGAGATCGGCAAGCGCGTCGTCGGCCAGGAAGAGGCGGTGCGCGCGGTCTCGACCGCGGTGCGTCGCGCTCGCGCCGGATTGCAGGATCCCAACCGGCCGATCGGCTCCTTCATGTTTCTTGGGCCGACCGGCGTCGGCAAGACGGAGCTCACGAAGGCGCTCGCGTCCTTCCTGTTCGACGATGATACGGCGATGGTGCGCCTCGACATGTCCGAATACATGGAGAAGCATTCCGTCGCGCGGCTGATCGGCGCGCCTCCGGGCTATGTCGGCTATGACGAGGGCGGCGCGCTCACAGAGGCAGTGCGGCGCAGGCCTTATCAGGTTGTGCTGTTCGACGAGATCGAAAAAGCGCATCCCGACGTCTTCAACGTCTTGCTGCAGGTGCTCGATGACGGCCGCCTCACGGATGGACAGGGACGCACGGTCGACTTCCGCAACGTGCTTGTGATCATGACGAGCAATCTCGGCAGCGAGTTTCTTGTCATTCAGCCCGAGGGGCAGGATACGGATGCGGTGCGCGACGACGTGATGACGGTCGTGCGCGGTCATTTCCGACCGGAATTCCTCAACCGCGTGGACGAGATCATCCTGTTCCATCGGCTCAAGCGCGAGCAGATGGGCGCGATCGTCGACATCCAGATCAGGCGGCTCCAGAAGCTTCTGGATGAGCGCAAGATCAGGATCGCGCTCGATCCCTCGGCGCGCGAATGGCTCGCCGAAAAGGGCTACGATCCCGCCTATGGCGCGCGGCCGCTGAAGCGCACGATCCAGAAGTCGCTGCAGGATCCGCTGGCCGAGATGCTTCTCTCGGGAACCATCAAGGACGGCGAAGTCGTCAGCGTGATCGCCGGGCCTTCCGGCCTGATGATCGGCGACGTCGCGGTCGGGACGGAGCGGCGGCCGGAAGGCGTGAGGCTGAACTAATTATCCAGCGCGGACGCGGGCGACGAAATCGCCCGCGTTCTTTTGTAGACGGTGGGCCTGCAGGCCGAGATCGCTGGCGGCCTTGATCACTTGCGCCGCCAGCCGGTTCGCTTCCTCGGCGGATTGCGCGACATCGGCGACGCTGTCGTACACGGCTTTCGACTGATGCGTGACCTGCTGGACGTTGGCTGCGATGTCGCGCGTCGCCTGACTCTGCTGCGTGGTGGCGAGCGCGATGCCTGACGACACGTTCTCGACGTTCCGCACCATGTCCGAGATGGTCGAGATTGCGCCGGCGACTTCGCTGGTCGCTTGTTCGAGAGAGCTGATCTGCTCGGCGATTTCCTGCGTCGCCTGCGCGGTCTGGACTGAAAGCGCCTTCACTTCGTTGGCGACAACGGCGAAGCCGCGTCCGGCGGCGCCGGCCCGCGCGGCCTCGATCGTGGCGTTGAGCGCGAGCAGATTCGTTTGCTCAGCGATGCGCGCGATGAGATCGACGACTTCGCCGATGCGCCGCACTGAGGCGGCGAGGCGGTCCATCTCCGCCTGAGCTTCTGCTGCGCCCGCGACCGAGCGTTGCGTCGCTTGCGATCCCTCCGTGGCGCGGCGATCGATCTCGGCGATCGAGGCTGACATCTCCTCACTCGCGGCGGCGAGTGTGCTCGTCGCGCCGAGCGTGTCCTGCAAGGTCGAGATGGCGCGCTGTGATTGATCGTCCGTGCGCGATGAGAGCCGATTCATCGACTCCGCGTTGCGCTGCAATTCTTCCGCGGCGGAGGAGAGCGCCTCGACGATGCCGAGCACGTCGTTTTCGAAACTCATGGCCACGCCCGACAGCGCCGCTTCACGTTCTTTTCTGGCCTGAGATCGCGACGCCGCCTGCTCGCTTTCGAGATTGGCCTTCGCAGCAAGATTCGATTTGAAGGTGCGGATCGCGCGCGCGAACATGCCGATCTCGTCCTTGCGCCGCATATCTCTCTCCAGCCCGTCAGCGGAGGCGGTTTCATCGCGGAGAACCGCAGTCAGACGACGCAAGGGCTTTGCGATCCCGAGGATGATCCATAATAGCGCCGCCAGGCACGCGATGGCGATCAGACCCGCGCCGAACAGAAGACGCTGCTGGAGTCCTTCATCCTTGGCGGTCAGCGCGTCCTCCGCCTCGCGGCTGGTTTCGCCGCCGAGGATATTGATGAGCCGGTTAAGTTGCGCGTTGAGATCGTCGATCGCGGCGTCGAACTGGAATTCGAGCAGAAGATTTCCCTCCTGCTTGCGCCCCTCGTCGATCATTTGACGGATTTGCCCGGACAGATCGCGCAGGGCCTGGGCTTTCGCCCTGATCCCCGCGACGTCCTCCTTTCGCTCAGGCGCGCGCCGAACGGCGTCGTCGAGCCAGTTGCTCATCACCGTATGCTCATTGGCGACGTTGCGGCTCGCGAGCAGCGCTTCCTGGCGATCGGAGATGATGAAGCTGCGATAGGTGTCGATCACCATGCGCGCCGACGATGCTTTCGCTTCCGCGAGCGCGAATCGCGCGGGATAGATTTGCTTGGTGATCGTCTGCTGGGCTTCGCGAATGTGCGAGAGCTGCCTGCGGATCATCTCGATACCCGCGACAGACAACGCGCCGAGCAAAAGGATCACCAGGAGAAATCTGGACAGAAGGGAAGACATGAAGGTTTTTCGCGTGGCGAAGATGATCTCGCCGATCGCGACGACATCTAGACGACCGCGAGTAAACTTTGGATTGCGGCGTGAGTCGCATCACTGTCACAATCCATTCTGATCGCGATCCTGCGAAAGTCCGCTTCAGGTCATAATCTGGTAACAATCGCCCGATAGAAACGCATCAAGTTCGGAAGCGACGCGAAAGCAACGCTTCCCCTGCGCCCCCGACCGGCGGATGTAACCGGAGGATGAGGCGCAAGCGAAGGCCTCCGTCCAGTAGCTGGGCGGGGGTTTTTGTTTGCGTCGTCGCGATGCGCTGATCAGCCTTTCCATGTCGGCTGGCGCGGATGGATCGCATCCTTGAACATGTCGAAGCCCTTCCAGGCGGGTTCAACCGGTTCGCAGCCGGCTTGCGGCATGTAAACGGAGGGTTCCTGCAGTTGCAGCTTCGGAATATAGCGCGGACAGTTGGGGAAGATGGCGCGCGCCGTCACGCGGATGATCATCTGTGCGCCGACAGTTTCTCCGAGGAGCGGATCATCGCGGCTCACGTTCGCCGAGCCGTTCACGCGCAGGCGGCGCGGTCGCTCATGCATGTCGATGAAGAGCAATCCAACATTGGGATTGACGGAGAGATTGCCGAGGCTCTTGAACATCCCGTTGCCGTCATAGTCGGGAAAGGCGATTTCCGAATCGCCGGTGACGCGCACGAATCCGGCTGGTCCGCCCTTGAAGGAGCAATCCGGCGATCCCTTCTCATCCGCGGTCGCGAGAAAGAAATAGATCACGCTCTCAATGAACGTCTTGTCGTCGGCGGTGAAGGTTTTTCGCGCAAGCTTCTCTTCGAGGCGATCAGAAATGCGCCGGCTGTCGAAAGCGTCCTGGAGCCGGCGGCTCCCCTCATGATACAGAATGCTGTCGGTCATGGCCTAACCCCCAGCGGTTGGCGGCGTCAGCGGGCGCCGCGCATGGACTACATACCCGCCGCCCGGAGCGCGCAAGCGGCGTCTCGTGCGGGCTCATTGACGAAAAGGGGCGGGGTGTTCACATCAGCCATGCGCATCGCTTCGCTCTATCGCTATCCCGTCAAGGGACTGTCGCCCGAACCTCTCCCTCAGGCGCGGCTTGAGGCCGGTTCATATTTCCCCGGCGACCGGCTCTACGCCATCGAAAACGGCCCGTCCGGCTTTGATCCCAAGAATCCGGAGCATCAGCCGAAGATCAAATATCTCATGCTGATGCGCAATGAATCATTGGCGCGCCTCAAGACGCGCTACGACGATGCGACGCAGACGCTCGGCATCGCGTATGAAGGCAAGCCTGCCGTCGAAGGCGACCTTTCCACCGCAGAGGGGCGACAGGCGGTTGAACAGTTCTTCGGAGGCTATATGCCGTCCGAATTGCGCGGCCCGGCGAAGGTGCTGACCGCGCCCTCAGGCTATCGCTTCACCGATTCGCGGCGGGGATTCGTCTCGCTCATCAATCTCGCCAGCGTCGCCGAGATCGAGTCGATCGTGGACGCGCCGGTCGATCCGCTGCGTTTCCGCGGCAATCTCTATGTCGAGGGCATGGCGGCGCGCAGCGAGCTCGACCTTGTCGATGCGACGCTTGCGATCGGGAGCGATGTGAAGCTCAGGATTCTCAAGCGCACCGAGCGTTGCGCTGCGACCAATGTCGACCCCGCCACGGGCCTGCGCGACCTGTTCATTCCGCGCGCGCTGATGCGAACATTCGAGCACACCGACTGCGGCGTCTATGCCGAGGTGCTGAACGGAGGGGTCGTGAAACCGGGCGACGAGGTCAGGATTGTTTGATCGCTGAGCCGAGCGTTTCGCGAAACTCTTCAGAACCATTACCTGCGGATTTTCCGGATCGCCGTCCCGGGCGCGCTGCGGCATGAAATGATGCAACGCAGACCCGGGACCTTATCGGGATGAGCTTCTATCGGCTCAAGGTCCCGGGTCTGCATCGCACCACTGCCGTGCTGCGATGCGCCCGGGATGACGCGCAATTTGATTACGCCGCCGGCTTCAGCACGCCGCGCCTGATCTGATCCTGCTCGATCGATTCGAAGAGGGCGCGGAAATTGCCCTCGCCGAATCCTTCGTCGCCCTTGCGTTGGATGAACTCGAAGAAGATCGGCCCGATCACGGTCTTCGAGAAGATCTGCAGCAGGATCTTCGTCATGCCGCCATCGACCACGCCTTCGCCATCGATCAGGATACCGTGTTTCTTCATGCGGGCGAGCGGCTCGTCATGGCCGTTTACGCGCGCCTGCGACATCTCATAGTAGGTGTCCGGCGGGCCCGGCATGAATTTCAGGCCGTTGGCAGCGAGTTTGTCGGTCGCGTCATAGATCCCGTCGGTGCCGACGGCGATGTGCTGGATGCCTTCGCCCTTATACTTCTTGAGATATTCGGCGATCTGGCTGGTCTCGTCCTTCGACTCGTTGAGCGGGATGCGGATCTTGCCGCAGGGCGACGTGATCGCGCGGCTCACAAGCCCCGTGATCTTGCCGTCGATATCGAAGAAATGAATCTGCTTGAAGCCGAAGAGGTCGCGATAAAAATCCCACCATTTGTCCATGTTGCCGCGATAGACGTTGTGGGTGAGGTGATCGAGATAATAGAAGCCGACGCCTGCAGGCTTGGCATTGCGTTCGCCGATCCAGTCGAATTCGGCGTCATAGGCTGAACCCTTCTCGCCATAGGTCTCGATGAAATAAAGCAGCGACCCGCCGATGCCGACGATCGCGGGCGCGTCGATGCATTTGCCGTCGCCGGCATAAGGCGTCGCGCCTTTCGACACCGCATGATCGAGCGCATGTTTGGCGTTGACGACGCGCCACGCCATCGAGGGAGCGCAGGGACCATGCTCGGCGACAAAATTCATCGCATGCGAGCCGGGCTCGGCGTTGACGATGTAGTTGATGTCGCCCTGCCGCCAGACCGTGATGTCCTTCGTCCGGTGCTTCGCGACCGCCTTGTAGCCCATGCGGGCGAAAAGCTCGGCGAGTTTCTGCGGCTCGGGATGAGCGAACTCGACGAATTCGAAGCCGTCCGTTCCGGCCGGATTCTCCGGGCTGATGGTCGCCGGCGGGGCATCATGCGGGAAGGGTCCCATGGTCGTCTCCAGAATTCCGAGTCTGGCGCAAAGGATATGCCCGAAGTGGCGCAAAATGCGTGCAATCTGGTAGTCTATGGGCTATAGTTCGCATATTCTGTGCGGAATCTTCCGTTATGGCGCACGAACAAATCATTCTCGACGCGACTGATCTGCGCCTCTTGGCGCATCTGCAGGAGGATGGCGCCGCGACCAACGCCGAGGCGTCGGAGGCGATCGGCCTCTCGCCGTCGCAGGTGTCGCGCCGCCGGCAGGCCCTGGAGCAGGCCGGCGTGATCCGCGGCTATCGCGCGTTGCTCGATCCCGAAGCTGTCGGGGTCGGCACCACGGTCTTCATCCATGTCGCGCTCGCGACCCATTCGCGCGACAACGCCAGGCGCTTCCGCGATCTCGTGCGCCTGACGCCGGCGATCCTCGAAGCCTATGCGCTCACCGGCGAAGCCGACTATCTCCTGAAGGTCGCGGTTGGAGGTCTAAAAGACCTTTCGCAGCTCGTGAACGACGTGTTGCTGCCGCATGAATCGGTTGATCGCGTGCGCTCGGAAGTCGTGCTCGATGTGTTGAAGGAGACGAGCGCGCTGCCGCTCGCGGCGCGATAACATTTGCCGGGCGTATTTCTCCCGCCACAATTCAACTCTTATCTCCGCTTCGGCGCGCCTTCGCGTCGCAGGGAGCTTCACCATGTTTGACGCGAAATCGCTTCTCGACGGCCTTCTCGGCGGCGCCCAGCAGGGCGGACAGGCCGGTGGCCTCGCCAGTGTGCTCGGCAATGTTCTCGCCCAGGCGCAAGCGCAGGCCCAGCAGGCGGGCCTTGGCGACACGCTGAACCGCATGCGTGAGCAAGGCGTGGGTGGAACCGCCAGCAGCGTCTTCGGGCAGGCGACTGGTGGGCTGCGCGATGCGGCGAGCCGCGTCGATCAGAGCACCGGCGCCTCCGACAAATTCAACGAGATCGTCGGCCAGCTCTCCGGCGGCAAGTCGCCGAACGATATCCTGGCTCAGGTGAAGCAGATGGCGTCTGATAATCCCGGCATGGCGACGGCTGCGCTGGGCGGTCTCGCCGCGGCGATCTTCGGCACCAGCGCGGGCCGCGGCCTTGCCACGAACGCGGCGAAGCTCGGTGGTCTCGCGACGATCGGCGGTCTCGCCTACAGCGCCTGGCGCAACCATCAGCAGGGCAAGCCGATGCTCGATCTCAACGCTGCTCCTGCGGCGGCGCCGGCCGGCTCTGGCTTCGAGCCTGACGCCGCCACCAACGAGCATGCGGAACTGTTCATCCGGGCCATGGTCGCTGCCGCGGCGGCCGACGGCTCGGTGGACGCCAATGAGCGCGCGACGATCATCGCCGGACTGCAGCAAGCGGGTCTCAACGAGGAGGCCTATGCCTGGCTCGAAAACGAGATCGCGCATCCCATGTCGGCCGATCAACTCGCCGCGGCGGCCGCCGGCTCGCCCGAGCTTGCGACGCAAATCTACACCGCCGCCCGCATCTCCATCGAACCGGATGAGGGCGCCGAATCGCAGTTCCTCAAGACGCTTGCGGCGAAACTCGGACTTCCCGATGCGCTCGTCGCCCAGATCGAAGCGACGGCGAAGGCCGCCAAGGCCGCCTGACGCGCGTCCAGCGCGGGACAGCCGCACGCGATCTGCACGCCGCCGCCTTTGCAGGCGGCTGCGGCTTGGCTATGCGACGGGGCGGGCGCTGAAGCCCGCTCCGTTCGCGCCCAGCCTTTGTCTTTCCGCAAATTCTTTTCCCGCATCGACTGGAGCTTCGCGCTCATCTGCCTTCTCAGCGGCGGATCGGCGCTCGCGGTGCTGCATCGCGAGGGCTGGCCGAAATTCTTCGACATCTTCACCGAGGATTTCTCGCTCTTCCTCGAAATCGTGCCGAAGTCGATCGCCGGCACGCTGATCGGCGCGCTCGTCCGCCTGCTCGTGCCGCGCGAGGTGATCCGGCAGTGGATCGGCGAGAATTCCGGCTTCTTCGGCCTGTTCATCGCGGCCTTCGCCGGCATCCTGTTTCCCGCCGGCCCCTTCACCGTGTTTCCCCTGGCGGCGGCGTTTCTCGTCGCCGGCGCTGATCGCGGCGCGGCGGTCGCCTTCATCACGGGCTGGCTGCTGCTCGGGCTCAATCGCGCGGTGATCTGGGAAATGCCGTTCTTCGGGTTCCATTTTGTTGCGCTGCGTTCGGTCGGCGCCGTCTTCATGCCGGTGCTGGCCGGCTGGATCGCGCGATCGATCCCGCTGCGCTTCGTGATGCGAGGCGCCTGAGATGGCCGCGCTCATCGTCACGATCATTCTCTACAGCGCCGTTGCGGCGCTGATCACGGTCGGCGCGCGCCGCAATCGCCGCATCGTCTATGTCGCGGGCTGGCGCACCGCGCACGAGTTCCGACGGCTGCTGCCGCGCCTGCTGATCGGCATCGTTGGCTCGGGCTATATCGCGGAGATGTTGCCGCCGGAAACGGTGAGCGCATGGCTCGGCCATGGCTCCGGCGTCGTCGGCGTCGCCATCGGAACGGTCGCTGGCGCATTGACGCCCGGCGGGCCGGTGGTCGGCTATTCCCTCGGCGCGGCCGCGCTGAAAGCCGGCGCCGGCGCGCCACAGGTGGTCGCCTATGTCACGGGCTGGTCGCTCTACACCTTCAACCGGATGCTGGTCTGGGAATTGCCGACGATGCCGGCCTGGTTCGTGCGCCTGCGCGTTGCGATCTCGCTGCCTTTTCCCTTTATCGCCGCGGCGATCGCGGATTTCCTGATGTCATGATCGCGCGGCGCATTCGCATTGTTTTGTCAGTCGTCGCGATCTTCGCGACGACGCAGGCGGCGTTCGCACAGGTTTTCCCGGATCCGCGGCAGCGCGTCGAAATGCGTTTCGAACGCCCCGAGACGAAATCAGGCGCAAGTTTCGCGCGTGTGAAGGATTCACAGTGCCGCGAAAGTGTCGCGAACGTTTCTGGCGATGCGACGTTGCGCCGGCGCATCGTGTCGCTCGCAGCGCGCGAATGGGAGGCGTTCCACTTCCCGACCTTCGATATCGCAAGCGTAGGATTGCCGCTCGTGCCGCAAGTGCAGTCACGCGCGGGAAGCGCCGCGATCGTTCCTGGCGCGATCAACCCAGCTCTCGATCGCCCCTTGCCGCGCGCGTTGCGCCTCGGACTTGCCGAGGACGACGGCGAGGTGATGGAGCGTATCGGCGGTTATTGGGCCGTGACCCCCGGACAGGACGCCGTCGCCGTGCAGAATGTCATTTGGGGGCGAGGCGGGTGGCCGGGGACAGGTTGGGCGATCCCCTGGTCAGCCGCCTTCGTCTCCTGGGTGATGTGCGAGGCGGGGCTGACGCGGCCGCAATTCGCGCGCGCGGCGAAGCATTCGGCCTATCTCTCCGCCATGTTTGAGAACGCGGAAGCGTCCGCTTTCACGCCCGCCGATCTCACGACGCCGGTCGCCGCCGGCGATCTCGTCTGCACGGGGCGCGCTGAAAACAGGGACATCGCCTCGCTCGACGAGGCGCGGCGCGCGGCGACGCAAGGCGCGCTCATGCATTGCGACATCGTCGTGGGTAAGCTGCGCGATCGCGTGCTGCTGATCGGCGGCAATGTCATCAATGCGGTGACGCTGACGATCGCGCTCGCCGACGCGAAGGGCCGCGTGAAATCGACGGCGTTGCGGCCCTGGTTCGGCGTGATGAAGCTGAAGGTGCCGGAAGACAAACGGGCGGGATTGCGAGATATGGATTGGGCCTGTCTCGGCAAAGCTGATGCGCTCGCCTGTCTCGAAATGAAATAAAAGGGGGAATGATGAGAAAGATCGTCGCCGAGCCGCTGACACCAGAGGCGTTCGCGCCTTTTGGCGCTGTGTTCGATCCGCCTGCGCCAAAGGGCAGAGTCTATCTCGACACGTCGCTCGTGAATCTCCGCGACCATGCGAAGGCGAGCTATTCCATCGTTCATGTCGCCCCTCAACTTGCGCGGCCTCTGCCTCTCAGTGTTGTTGAACGGCACGAATTCTCTTCGCAGAGTTTCACGCCGCTCGATCATGGCCGCTTTCTCGTCGTCGCCGGTCCGAAGAATGGGGAAGGCGGCGCCGATCTCGACAGGATTCGCGTCTTCGTCGGTTCGTCCTTCCAGTCTTTCACCTATGGCGCAAATGTCTGGCACGGGCCGATCACGCCGATCGACAATCCCGTTCGCTTCGCGATCATGATGTTCAATGACTTCGTTTCCGGCGATGAGGAAGTCGTCCGCATGTCCGCGCCGTTCGCCGAAGTCGAAGGCCTCTGACATGAAGCGCGCCGCGATCATCGCCCAATGTGTGGCTGTGGCGCTCATCGCGGCGCCGGCGACGGCGCAGGAGATTTCCCCTGACATCATCAAGGCGACGACGGGCGAATGGCTGTTCGCGCGCCGCGACGGCAAGCCGGGATGCCGCATCATTTTGTCCGCGGAGAAAACGATCGGAGGCTATGCGCTGACTGCGCCCGCGAACTGCGCCACGCGACTGCCGAAAATCGCCGAGGCGGCGGCCTGGCGCTTCGACGGCAAGGGCGGCCTCGCCCTCGCCGACGCGACGCGCAAGACGATCGTCACCGTTACCGAACGCCAGGAAGGTTCATTCTGGGAAGGCGAGAGCGGCGAGGCGCGCGATCTCGTGATGATCAAGGCGCCAAAGGGCGTCGAAGCGCTGCCGATGGCGAAAGCGCTGTTCGGCAAATGGATCATGCGGCGGCCGGGCGGTCCTGCGATCTGCGAAGCGACCTTGCTCGACAAGCCGCCGCCGGGCGGCGAGGAGAGTTTCGCTTTGACTCTGTCGCCAACCTGCGACGCCGCGGTGAAGAAATTGAAGCTCGCCTCGTGGCGTATCGAAACGCTCGACCTGCAACTCTATGGAACCGACGGCGAAGGGCTCGCTTTCACGCCGCGCGCCGACGGTAATTTCAGCAAGTCGGCGCGCGCGGGCGGACGGCCGCTGGAGTTCGTGCGCGCTTCGCGCTGACGATCACTCGCGGCCGCGCACCAGATTGATGATGCCGGAGAAGTCGGCGCCTCCTTCGCCCCAGGCGTTGTGCAGCGCGTAGATCTGCGCTGCGAGCGCGCCCATCGGCGTCGTCGCGCCGCTTGCCGCCGCGGCTTCCTGCGACAGCTTGAGATCCTTGAGCATCAACGCGGATGCGAAGCCCGGCTTGTAGCCGTTATTCGCAGGCGAGGTCGGCACCGGCCCTGGCACCGGGCAATAAGTGGTGAGCGACCAGCACTGGCCAGACGATGTCGAGGCGACGTCGAACAAAGCCTGATGCGAAAGGCCAAGTTTTTCGGCGAGCACGAAGGCCTCCGACACGCCGATCATGGAGATGCCGAGGATCATGTTGTTGCAGATCTTCGCTGCCTGACCGGCGCCGGCGCCGCCGCAATGGACGATTTTCTTGCCCATCTGTTCAAGGATCGGCTTGGCGCGATCGAACGCATCTTTCTCAGCCCCGCACATGAAGGTGAGCGTCGCGTTCTTCGCGCCGCCGGTGCCGCCGGAAACCGGCGCATCAACCGAGAGAACGCCGGCCTGTTTCGCGATCTCATGCACGGCTCGGGCGGAATCGACATCGATCGTTGAGGAATCAATGAAGAGCGCGCCTTTCTTCGCCGCGGGAATGGCTTCCGCCCACACCGCGCGCACATGCTTGCCTGCCGGCAACATGGTAATGATGATATCGGCGTCCTTCACCGCTTCTATGGCGCTGGCGGCGATGGTCACGCCTTCCCTCGCAGCCTGATCGCGCAGCGCCGGCGCGAGATCGACGCCGATGACCTTGTGCTGAGCCTTGACGAGATTGGCGGCCATCGGCCCGCCCATATTGCCGAGACCGATGAAGGCGATGGTGGTCATGATCCTCTCCTGCGGCTATTCATCTTGACGGAATACTAATTACGGAATAGGGTGAAAGGGTGATCAGGTCTTTCGCAGACAAGGACACCGAAAGCCTGTTTCACGACCGGCTTGTCCGCAAATGGTCAGCGATTGAACGAGGCGCGCGCCGCAAGCTGCAACTGCTGAACAGCGCGCGACGGCTCGACGATTTGCGGGTTCCGCCTGGCAATCGGCTGGAGGCGTTGCGCGGCGATCGCGTCGGCCAGCATTCGATCCGGATCAACGACCAGTGGCGCATCTGTTTCCGCTGGATTGAAGGTGAAGCCCATGACGTCGAAATCGTCGACTATCACTGAGCGCAAAGGCGGTTTGCTTGATCTCATTCCGCCCGGCGAGATTCTTGCCGAGGAATTCATGAAGCCCCTTGGCGTAAGCCAGAACCGGCTGGCGCGCGATATCGATGTGCCCGTCAGCCGCATCGCCGGCCTCGTCAAAGGCGAACGCGCCATCACCGCGGATACGGCGCTGCGTCTGGCGCGCTTCTTCGGAACTTCCGCGGAAATGTGGATGAATTTGCAGTCCGATTATGATTTGCGCGTCGCGCGACGCGCTGCAGGCGCGCTGATCGAGAAGCGCGTTCGGACGCTGGCGGCCTGACGACTTAATTTCCACTCGACCTCCCCACCAAGTTCCGCGCCACGATCAGGCGCATGATCTCGTTGGTTCCCTCCAATATCTGATGCACGCGTAGATCGCGCACGATCTTCTCGACGCCGTAATCGGCGAGGTAGCCATAGCCGCCATGAAGCTGGAGCGCCTTGTTGGCGACTTCGAACCCAATGTCGGTGCCGAAGCGCTTCGCCATCGCGCAAAGCTGCGTAGCTTCCGGCGTCTTTGCATCGAGAGCTGACGCGGCGCGCCAGAGAAAGGTGCGCGCGGCTTCAAGCTCCGTCGCCATGTCGGCCAGCGTGAATTGCAGCGCCTGGAATTCGTCGAGCCTTTTGCCGAACGCCTTGCGCTCTTTCATATAGGCGAGTGATTTGTCGAGCGCGCCTTGCGCGCCGCCGATCGAGCAGGCGGCGATGTTAAGGCGGCCGCCATCGAGCCCGGCCATGGCGATCTTGAAACCGACGCCTTCCTCGCCCAACCGGTTCGCCGCAGGCACGCGACAATTCTCGAAGATCACCTGGCGCGTTGGCTGCGCGTTCCAGCCCATCTTCTTCTCGTTTGCGCCAAAGGAGAGGCCAGGCGTTCCCTTCTCGACAGCGAAGGTCGAAATGCCTGACGCGCCTGTCTCTCCGGTGCGAACCATGACGACATAGATGTCGGAAACGCCGGCGCCGGAGATGAACTGCTTCACGCCGTTGAGCACATAGTGATCGCCGTCGCGCATGGCTTTCGTCTTCAGGGCGGCGGCGTCGGAGCCCGCGCCCGGCTCGGTGAGGCAATAGCTCGCGAGATGCTCCATCGTGCAGAGCTTCGGCAGGAAGCGTTGTCGTTGCTCGTCCGATCCGAAACGATCGATCATCCAGGCGGCCATGTTGTGAATCGAGATATAGGCCGCGACAGTCGGGCAGCCCGTCGACAACGCCTCGAAAATCAGCGCCGATTCCATGCGGCCAAGGCCCGAACCGCCGACATCCTCGCGCACATAGACGCCGCCCATGCCAAGCGCCGCAGCGGCGCGCATTTCCTCGACAGGGAAATGCTTCTTCTCATCCCATTCCACCGCTTTCGGCGCGAGCGTTTCGGCGGCGAAATCGCGCGCCATATCGCGAATGGCGATCTGATCATCTGTCAGAGCGAAGCTCATCGCGCATCCTCGATAATCATCGCCGCGCCTTTCTCGGCGATCATCATGGTCGGCGAATTGGTGTTGCCTGATGTGATGCGCGGCATCGCCGAGGCGTCAATCACGCGCAGACTATCGACGCCGCGCACACGCAGGCGTTCGTCGAGCACCGCTGTCGGATCGCTTTCGACGCCCATCTTCGCCGTGCCGACGGGATGGAAGATCGTCGTGCCGATATCGCCTGCCGCATGCATGAGGTCTTCGCGCGTAGAGATATCCGCGCCAGGCTTGTATTCCTCCGGCCTGAATTTCGCGAGCGCGGGCTGGGCGACAATGCGGCGCGCGAGCAGCAACGCGTCGGCCGCGACTTCGCGGTCCTTATCGGCGCTGAGATAATGCGGATCGATCTTCGGCGCATCCTCAGGCTTCGCCGAGCGCGCATGGACCGAGCCGCGGCTCTCCGGCCTGAGATTGCAGACGCTGACGGTGAAGGCGTCAAAGGCATGCAGGGGATCGCCGAATTTGTCGAGCGACAATGGCTGAATGTGGAACTGCACATTCGCCGTGGCGAATTCAGGCGAGGATTTCGCGAAGGCGCCGAGCTGCGACGGCGCCATGGTCAGCGGGCCCTTGCGGAACAGCGCATATTCCAATCCCATCCAGCCGCGCTTGATGAGCGAGCGATATTCGCCGTTCATCGTCTTGACGCCGCTGACCTTGTAGATGGCGCGAAGCTGCAGATGGTCCTGCAAGTTTTCACCGACGCCCGGCGCATCATGAACGACGTCGACGCCAAGGCTTTTCATGCGATCACCAGCGCCGACGCCGGAGCGTTCGAGGATCGCCGGCGAGGCGACGGCGCCGGCCGACAGAATCACCTCGCATCGCGCCTTCAGCGTCTTTTTTTCACCGCCCCTGACAATGACGACTCCCGTCGCGCGTCTGCCATCGAAGACGACGCGATCGACAAGCGCATTGGTGATGAGTTCGAGATTGGGACGACTGAGCGCAGGTTTCAGGAATCCACGCGCCGCACTCCAGCGGCGGCCATTCTTCTGGTTGACGTGGAAATAGCCGCAGCCTTCATTGTCGCCGCGATTGAAATCATCGCTGCGCGGGACGCCCGCCTGTTCGGCGGCGTCGATGAAGCGGTCGAGCAATTCCCAGGATGCGCGGGGATAGTCAACGCGCCATTCGCCGCCGGCGCCATGCAATTCGCTTTCGCCACGGAAGAAATCCTGCTGCTTCCGGAAGAGCGGCAGCACGTCATTCCAGCCCCAGCCTGTGAGTCCAAGCTGGCGCCAGCCGTCATAGTCGGCCGCTTGCCCGCGCATATAGATCATGGCGTTGATGGCGGAGGAGCCGCCAATCACCTTGCCACGGGGGTAGGCGAGCGAACGCCCATTGAGGCCGGGATCAGGCTCGGTCCTGAACATCCAGTCCGAGCGTGGATTGCCGATGGCGAAGAGATAACCGACCGGGATGTGAAACCAGATCCAGTTATCCCTGCCGCCGCCCTCGACGACGGCGACGCTGTATTTGCCGTCCTGCGACAGGCGGTTGGCGAGCACGCAGCCCGCCGAGCCTGCGCCGCAAATGATGAAATCGAATGTGTCGGACATCTGCGCTTCCGGTCAGACGCGCAGAGCGGGTCACCGCATCGTCGGGATGACGAACTCCGAACCTTCCTTGATGCCGCTCGGCCAGCGCGACGTCACCGTCTTGGTCTTGGTGTAGAAGCGATAGGCGTCGGGACCGTGCTGATTGAGATCGCCGAAGCTTGAGCGCTTCCAGCCGCCGAAGGTGTAATAGGCCAGAGGCACCGGGATTGGCACGTTGACGCCGACCATGCCAACCTCGACTTTCGCCGCGAAATCGCGCGCCGCATCGCCGTCGCGGGTGAAGATCGCAACGCCGTTGCCATATTCATGATCGTTCGCGAGCTTCAGGCCTTCGGCGTAGTCCTTCGCACGCACGACCGACAGCACCGGCCCGAAAATCTCTTCCTTGTAGATGCGCATGTCGGGCTTCACATGATCGAACAGGCAGCCATGCATGTAGAAGCCGTTCTCATAGCCCTGCATGGTGAAGTTGCGACCATCGACGACGAGCTTCGCGCCCTCTTTCACGCCGACATCGACATAGTTCTTCACCTTATCGAGATGCGCCTTGGTGACGAGCGGACCGAAATCAGCGCTGCCGTCGGTCGAAGGGCCGACCTTCAGTGATTCAACGCGCGGGATAAGGCGCTTCACCAGCTCATCAGCGGTCTTCTCGCCGACGGGAACGGCGACGGAGATCGCCATGCAGCGCTCGCCAGCCGCGCCGTAGCCGGCGCCGATCAACGCATCGACTGCCTGATCCATGTCGGCGTCGGGCATGACGATCATATGGTTCTTGGCGCCGCCAAAGCACTGCACGCGTTTTCCGGCCGCGCAGCCGCGCGAATAGATATATTCGGCGATCGGCGTCGAGCCGACGAAGCCAACGGCCTTGATATCGGGGTCATCGAGGATCGCGTCGACCGCTTCCTTGTCGCCATTGACGACGTTGAGCACGCCGGCTGGCAAACCAGCTTCGATCAGCAATTCGGCAAGGCGCATCGGCACGCCGGGATCGCGCTCGGACGGCTTCAGGATGAAGGCGTTGCCGCAGGCGAGCGCCGGGCCGAATTTCCACATTGGGATCATCGCGGGGAAATTGAACGGCGTGATGCCGGCGACGACGCCGAGCGGCTGGCGCATGGAGTAGATGTCGATGCCTGGGCCGGCGCCTTCGGTGTATTCGCCCTTCATCATATGCGGCGTGCCGAGGCAGACCTCGATCACCTCGACGCCGCGCTGGATGTCGCCCTTGGCGTCCGGGATCGTCTTGCCGTGCTCGCGGGCGAGAATTTCGGCGAGCTCGTCATTATGCTTGGCGACGAGTTCGATGAACTTCATCAGCACGCGGGTGCGACGCTGCGGATTGGTCGCCGCCCAGCCGGGCTGCGCCGCCTTGGCGTTCTCGACCGCCATGCGCACGTCGTCCTTCGAAGCCAGCGCCACCTTGGCGCGCAGGCTGCCGTCGAGCGGCTGAAAGACGTCGCCGAAGCGGCCGGAGCGGCCTTCGACATGCTTGCCGCCGATGAAATGATGGATCTGTGCGACCATGGCGTCCTCCCGGATGCAGCTCTGTGTATTGTCTGACCGGACTCCTACATTGGTTTTTCCGCATATCAACGGCATAGTTGGCGTAATCGTTATGCGGAATCTCAGGAGCTTCCATGGATTGGGATCACGCCCGTGTCTTCCTGGCCGTCGCCCGCTCCGGCCAGCTTCTGGCGGCCGCCCGCCGGCTCGGGCTCGACCAGGCGACGGTCACCCGCCGCATCAATGCGCTGGAGCGCGACCTCGGCGCCAAGCTGTTCGAGCGCAGCCCGTCCGGCTCGGCCATGACAGCGGCCGGCGAACGGTTTCTGGAGTCCGCCGAGCGGGTGGAGAGCGAGATGCTGCGGGCGCAAAGCGCGCTGACTGACAGCTCCGTCTCGATCGCTGGCACGGTGAGGATCGGCGCGCCTGATGGCATCGGCACCTGGTATCTGCTGCCGCGGCTGGGCGCATTGCTCGCGTCGCATCCCGATCTCCGGATCCAGCTTGTGCCGCTGCCGCGCGCCTTCTCGCTCGCCAAGCGCGAGGCCGATCTCGCGATCACGATAGACCCGCCGGAAGAGGGCCGGCAGCGCCTTGTGAAAATGACGGACTATGCGCTCGGCCTCTACGCCTCGCGCGACTATGTCAGGCGTCATCCGCCGATCGAAGCTGTGACGGATGTCGCGCGCCATCGCGTCGTGACTTATGTGCGCGATCTCCTGTTCTCGCCGGCTCTCGACTATCTCGATGAACTCGGAATTCCCGACGGGCCGCGCTTCGAATGCGCGAGCGTGATCGGACAGCTTGAAGCAGTGCGCGCCGGCGTTGGCGTCGGCGTGCTGCATATCTACGCCGCCGACAATGATCCTGATTTCGTGCGGCTGCTTCCCGACAAGGCGGTGCGGCGCGCCTACTGGCTGACGACGCATGCTGACGTGCGCGACATCGCGCGCGTGAAGCTCGTGCATGATTTTATTCTCGCCTCGGCGCGGCGCGATCGCGGACTGTTCACAACTGCGCGAGAGGCTGGACAATCGCCTGCGATGAGGCGCGAGGCCTGATAATTTCCACCTGTTCCCGTGGGAACATCGCCGGGCGGTTCGCTCGCGTAGCAGGGGCGCGAAACGTTCCTGATCGCCGTACGAGGTCGTCATGCGCCTGTCATTCGTTCAATCTCTCATGCTCGCCGCGGCTGCTGCGGCGCAATCGCAGGCTGCGGCGGCAGCCGAAAGCTGGCGCATCGATCCCGCGCGCACGCGCATCGGATTCACCATCGAATCATCGGCGTGGCCGACGACGCGTGGCTCTTTCCAGAAATTCGACGGCCGCGTTTCTCTCGATTTCGATCATCCCGCCCGATCCTCGGTGCGCTTCTCTGTCCAGTCGTCTTCAGTCGAAGCCGGATCGAAAGGACTCAACGACTACATCCGTAGCGCCGTTTTCTTCGACGCGGCGAAATATCCGACCATGAGTTTCGCCTCAACGGCGGTGACGAAGGTCGATGACCGAACCGTGCAGGTGCAGGGTGATTTGACGCTGCTTGGCGTCACCAAGCCGATCACCTTGACGGTCAATGTCGATCGCACGCGCCGCGGCGGCGCTGCGGTGGGCTTGAGCGCGCGCGGTCAGGTGATGCGCTCCGCCTTCGGCATGAATTCCGGCGTTCCGATCATCAATGACCGCGTCGATATCGTGGTGACGACGGAAGCGGTCGGCGCGCCGTGATCGCGCAGGATGCGAACGAATCGCGCGACGATTCCGTTCGTGCGGAAGAAGCGGTTGGCGCGTGGCCGCTCGCGTTGCGCATTATCCATTGGCTGAGCGCGGCAGTCATCGTCGGCCTGCTCTCGCTCGGCCTCTACATGCGGCACGCCGACATCGACGCGGGCGAGGCGTTCGATCTCTATCAGCTCCATAAGTCCTTCGGCTTCATTGCGCTGGCGCTAATCCTGTTGCGCGTGATCGCACGCGTACAAACGCGGCGGCCGCCCTTTCCCGAGACGATGTCGCGGCGTGAAGTCGTGGCGGCGCGGCTGACGCACGCCGCCTTCTATGCGCTGCTGCTGGCGCTGCCGTTGATCGGCTGGGTGATGGTCTCAGCCGCGCCGCTGCCGGTGCCGACGCGCTTCTTCGATCTCGTAGAGATTCCCGCGCTGACCGCGCCCAGTGAGAGCGTCTACGGGATCGCGCGCCGGGCGCATCGCCTCGCCGCCTGGGCGCTCGGCGCGCTGCTGCTGCTGCATGCAGCGGCGGCGATGAAACATCACTGGCTTGACCGCGACTCGACCTTGCGGCGGATGTGGTTTACCCGGCGCGGCTGACGGACCCGACAGGCGGCCTCCGGCGTTCGATGATTGTCAAACGCCGTCAGGATCGCCACTTTCCCGGGAAAGGAGACCGACATGCCGTCCAAACTCGAACAGCTCGCGGCGATGACCACGATTGTCGCCGACACCGGCGACATCGACGCCGTCAAGCGGCTGAAGCCGGTGGACTGCACGACCAATCCGAGCCTCCTGCTCAAGGCGGTCGAACTGCCGCAGCATGCGGCGCTGGTCGAAGACGCCATCGCCTGGGGACGCAAGCAGGGCGGAAACGCCGATTCGCGAGCCGCCGCCGTCTGCGATCGCCTCGCCATCGCGTTCGGCGCCGAACTCGCGCAGGTCGTACCCGGCCGCGTCTCGACGGAAGTCGACGCCGACCTGTCTTTCGATACGGTTGCGACGGTCGACAAGGCGCGCGCCATCATCAACGCCTATGAAGAGCGTGGCGTCGGGCGCGAAAAGATTCTCATCAAGATCGCGTCGACTTGGGAAGGCATTCGCGCCGCCGAGGTGCTGCAGAGCGAGAAGATCGACTGCAACATGACGTTGCTGTTCTCGCTTGCGCAGGCGCAGGCGGCGACGGAGGCGCAAGCTTTCCTCATCTCGCCTTTCGTCGGCCGCATCCTCGACTGGCATGTGAAGGCGGGCGGCGGGCCTTACACATCCGAAACCGATCCCGGCGTGCAGTCCGTGCGCAGCATCCATGCGGCTTACAAATCACAGGGACGCAAGACCATCGTGATGGGCGCGTCGTTCCGTAATGTCGGCGAGATCGAGGCGCTTGCGGGATGCGACAGGTTGACGATTTCGCCGGCGCTTCTCGATGAACTCGCGAAGGCCGAGGGCGACCTGCCGCGCAAGCTCGACGCGTCCGCGATCGCGACGAAGCCGGCGCCGGCGGCGACGGATGAAAAGAGCTTCCGCTGGCAGATGAACGAGGACGCTATGGCGACGGAGAAACTCGCCGAAGGCATCCGCGCCTTCGCCAAGGATCTCAATTTGCTGCGCGCGCTCGTCGGCAAGCGGCTGGCGATCGCGGCCTGACGGCGCGGCGATGTCCGCCTACGTCATCGCCGAAACCGAGATCAGGGACGCAAAGCTGATCGAGACCTATCGCGAACTCGCGAAGGCTTCGATCGAGCGTCATGGCGGCCGCTATATCGTGCGCGGCGGCGCGACCGAACTGATCGAGGGCGGCCCCGAGCCCAGGATGATGATCGTGGTCGAATTTCCATCGATGGCGCAGGCCAAGGCCTGGTATGCGTCCGCGGACTATGCGGAAGCGCTGAAAGTGCGTCGCGATGCGCTCGACCGCCGGCTGATTTTCGTCGAAGGTGTGTGAGTCTCTGTGGACAATCCCATTCCTAACCCGACGTTTACGCCTCCCGGGGTATGAAAAGCCGATCCGACTCGCCCGAAGACCGTCATGACCAACAAGATTCTGCTCGCCGAAGACGATAACGACATGCGCCGCTTCCTGGTGAAGGCGCTGGAGAACGCCGGCTATCAGGTCGCGCATTATGACAACGGGCTTTCGGCCTATGACCGGCTGCGCGAGGAGCCTTTCGAGCTCCTGCTGACCGATATCGTCATGCCCGAGATGGATGGCATCGAGCTGGCGCGCCGCGCCACGGAGCTCGATCCGGAAATCAAGGTGATGTTCATCACCGGTTTCGCGGCGGTCGCGCTCAATCCCGATTCGAAGGCTCCGAAGGACGCCAAGGTCCTGTCGAAGCCGTTCCATCTCAAGGACCTCGTCAACGAGGTGTCGCGCCTCCTGAAGGCGGCCTGAGCGCTCGCAAAGCGGGCGGGCCGGGATGGCCGTCGGCTCCAAGGGCATGTAAAGCGCGGACAGCTTCCGAGGGCTCCGATGAGGCGCGCCGACCGGCTGTTCCAGATCATCCAGATTCTGCGTCGGGCGGGGAAGCCCGTGACCGCGGACGCCATGGCGGCCGAGCTCGAAGCCTCGCGCCGGACGGTCTATCGCGACATCCAGACGCTGATCGGCCAGCGGGTCCCGATCCGGGGCGAGGCCGGCACCGGCTATATCCTCGAAGGCGGCTATGACCTGCCGCCGCTGATGCTGACGCCTGATGAAATCGAGGCGGCGGTGCTTGGCGCGCAATGGGTGGCGGGACGGGGCGATCCAGCGCTCGCCCGTGCGGCGAAGGATTTGATCGCGAAGATCGGGGTCGCCGTGCCGGAGCGGCTCAGGCCATTTGTGCTGGAGCCGGCGACCCGCAGCGTCCCGACCTGGCGGATCGCGCCCGACACGATCGATATGGCGGGCGCGCGAGCCGCCATTCACGCCGGCCGCAAGATCAGGCTGCGCTATCGCGACGAATATGAGCGCGAGAGCGAGCGAATCATCTGGCCGATCAGCGTCGGCTATCTCGAGACTGTCCGGCTGCTCATCGCCTGGTGCGAGTTGCGCCAGGATTTCCGCCATTTCCGCACCGACCGGGTGCTGGAGGCGACCTTCCTCGAAGAGCGCTATCCCGAGCGTCCGGCTGTGCTGCGGGGGAAATGGCGCAAGTCCATGGGGGGCTGGGCGCCGGAGGCGTCCGAGACCGAATCGGAAGACGCGTGAACAAAAACCGGGCGCGATCCGCTCCGCGCTTGCGTTGGCGAAAGCAGGCCGGTATAGCGCCGCCACCTGTCACGGGTCCTTCATGGACCCGCCCGGGCGCGTAGCTCAGCGGGAGAGCACTACCTTGACATGGTAGGGGTCACAGGTTCAATCCCTGTCGCGCCCACCAATTCGCAAGCCCCGGATTTTGCTTGGAAAAGCAAGGTCCGGGGCTTTCGCATTCTGCTTCCGAAATCAAAGCAGCGCCGGGACGAAGAAGCAGCGCAGCCAGCCTTCCAGGACGCAGGCTGCGGCCTTGCCGTCGGGGTCCTCGGAGGGCAGCGCCTGCTCGACCGGGATCGAATAGACCATGCCGTTCGTCCAGCGCACGTAATAGAGATCGCCCTTCCGCCACCAATCGCCATTGTCGATGACATGGCAGTCGAGATCATCGCAGCAGGGGATGCGGGTCACCGGGTTCTTCTTGTTCGTGTACCAGTCATGGGCCGCAGTTCGTCCGGCCGGGACGACGGCCAGCAAAAGGAAAGCGACGAGACGAACGATGTGGCGCATGCAGTTTGCGACAATGGCCTAGCATCGTTTCAGGCGGCCCCGCTTCGCACAATCCGATGAGCGGATTTGAGGGAGACAGGATGCCGCAGCCCCGCTTGCCGGAAGCGGATGTTTCGACGTGAGCAGAGCCTGGCGCTGATGCGACCAGCGCCTGCCGCGTCCGCTGGCGCCGATGGCGAAACTTTCACCGCCCGTTGCCGGCTCAATGTCATGGGCGTGTTGTAAACTCCTGTGAACTGCGCGGCGATGAGCGACGCCGTGTTTCGCGACAATCTTGCCCTCGCCCAGCCGGTCGCTCCGCCTGCTGCGAGGAAAAAACGCGACAGTAGCGCGCCGACCGCCGCGCTCCTGCTCGCGCCCTCTCTTCTTTTCCTCGCGCTCTTCACCTACGCGCCGATTCTGCAGGCTCTGACGCAGGCTTTCACGATCGAGAAATTCGGCGGCAAGTTTGCCGGATATGGCTTCGGTAATTTTCAGCGCTTGTTTTTCGACGCTGCATTCCAGAAAGCCTTCGCCAATACGTTCCTTTACGGAATTGGCACAGTCGCGCCGTCGCTGGTGATCGCCGTCATTCTCGCCGCCGCGTTGCAGGAATCGACGCGCTTCAACAATCTCCTGCGCACAATCTTTTTCTTTCCGACCTTGCTGCCGCTCGTCGCCGCGGCGGCGCTCGGCTCCTTCGTGCTGATGCCGGGGGCTGGCCTGCTCGACTATTATCTCGCGCAACTCGGCGCTGCGCAGACCAACTGGCTCGGCGATCCCGACATCGCGCTTTATTCGATCATCGGGCTGACGATCTGGAAGAACGCCGGCTATTACATGCTCTTCGCGCTCGCGGGGCTGCAGGGGATTCCATCAGACATCCACGAGGCGGCGAAGCTCGACGGCGCCGGGCCAATCACGCGCTTCTTCCGCATCACGCTGCCGCTGCTGATGCCGACGCTGGCGGTCATCGTCGTGATCGCGCTGATCAATGTGGTGACGCAGGTCGACCATGTGATCGTGCTGACGGGCGGCGGCCCGTCCGATTCGACCAACGTGCTGCTCAATTACATCTTCCAGGCCGCGCATGAGCAGCATGACATCGGCCGCGGCGCGGCGGCCACCATCGTCTCCGTCGCGCTGCTGCTCGCGCTCTCTTTCGTCTCGCTGAAGACGCTGGAGCGCGGCATGCATTACGAGTCCTGACCGTGCAAACCACGAACGCGCCCTCCCGCCCGTCGGCCGCGCGCCTCATCACGATCGCCGTTCTCTCCTGTGTTGCGCTCGTCTGGTCGACGCCGCTGCTGTGGATGCTCGTCGCTTCGGTGAAAGCTATCCCCTACGGCTCCCTGTCCGCCGCGTCGCTTCTTCCCGATGGCCCGCCAACATCGGAGCATTTTGTCGACGCCTGGATTCAGGGCTCGTTCGCGCGCTGGTATCTCAATACGCTCATCGTCACATTAGGCATTCTCGTCGTGCAACTCGTGACGATCGCGCTCGCGGGCTACGCCTTCGCGCGGATGGAATTCCGCGGAAAATCGCTGCTGTTCCATCTCTTTCTGCTGCAGCTCACGCTCGCTGCGCCGATCCTGATCGTGCCGAATACGATGACGATCGTGAAGCTCGGGCTCTATGACACGCTCGCCGGCGTGATGGCGCCGTATTTCGCCTCCGCTTTCGGCGTATTCCTGATGCGCCAGACCTTCAAGACGATCCCGCGTGACTTCGAGGAAGCGGCGATCATCGACGGCGCAAGCTTGTGGCAGCTCATTCGTCTCGTGCTTGTGCCGCTGGCGCGGCCGGGGCTTGTCGCCTTCTCGATCGTGTCAGTCACGGCGCACTGGAACGAGTTCCTGTGGCCGCTGATGGTGACCGACACGCCTGACAATATGGTGCTGACCGTGGGGCTCGCCTCTTTCGTGCGCTCGGCGCAGCACGCCGCCGACTGGGGCCTCATCGCGGCTTCGACGCTGCTGGTCGCGGGTCCTCTGCTGATCGCTTTCGCCTTGTTCCAGCGTCAGTTCGTCAACTCCTTCCTCTTCACCGGCGTCAAATAGGAGATCCTGCATGAAATTCATCAAGTCGCTCGTTGCAGCGGCGGCTCTGTCGGCGTTGAGCGCGACAGCGGCGCTCGCGGCGACGAAAATCGACATGTTCTTCCCGGTTCCGGTCGATGGCGCGCTCGCGAAGGAGATGCAAAATCTCATCGTGCGCTTCAACAAGGAGAACCCTGATATCGAGGTGACCGGCGTCTATACCGGCAGCTACGACGAGACCGACATCAAGACTCGCGCGGCGATCAAGGCGGGCAAGCCGCCGGCGGCCGTCATCATGAGCGCAAACTTCATCACGCAGTACCATATCGACGATCTCATCCAGCCGCTCGACAGCTTCGCCGAAGCCGATGGCAAGACGCCCGACGCTTTCATGAACCAGTTCTGGCCGGCGCTGCATGGCAATGCGCGCGTCGACGGCAAGATCTACGGCGTGCCGTTCCACAATTCGACGCCGCTGCTCTACTACAATGTGGAAGCCTTCAAGGAAGCGGGTCTCGATCCGGAGAAGCCGCCGGTCACCTGGACCGACTGGATCACAGTGGCGAAGAAGCTCACCAAGCGCGACGGCGACAAGGTCACACGCTGGGGCCTCATGATTCCCGGCGTCTATGACACGCTCGGCTGGACGATGAGCGCGCTCAACATGTCGAATGGCGGCCAGTATTACAATCCGGATTTCGGCGGCGAGATCTATTACGATACGCCCTCGATGCTCGGCGCGCTGACGCTGGTCGATGATCTCATCCACAAATACAAGGTCATGCCGGAAGGCGCGACGCAGATGCCGACGATCAACAACTCGTTCTTCGGCGGCCAGGCTGCGATGATCATCGCTTCGACAGGTTCGCTCTCGTTCATCCGTCAGAGCATGAAGACGCCGTACAAGGTCGCCTTCATCCCGCGCAATCTGCGCAATGCGGTTCCGATTGGCGGCGCCTCATTGATCATTCCGAAGGGCAACTCGCCGGAGCGCGATCAGGCCGCCTGGAAACTCATCAAGTGGTTGACGAGCCCGGAAATCGCCGGCGGCTGGAGCCGCTTCACGGGATATTTCGCGCCGAATAAGGCGGCCTATGATCTGCCTGAAATGAAGAGCTTCCTGGCCGAGCACCCCGATGCGAAGGTCGCGCTCGATCAGCTCGCCTATGCGCGCTCCTGGTTCGCGACCTACAACACCACCGCGGTGCGCAAGGCGCTTGAGGACGAGGTGCAGGCCGTAATGTCCGGCAAGAAGAAGCCGGCGGCGGCTCTCAAGGCGGCGCAGGCCAATGCGGATCAGTTGCTGCGGCCTTACGTGGAAGCGACTGCGCTGAACCTGCCGGAATAAGCAACGCGCCGTCCCGGGTTGTGAAGCAGCCCGGGACGGTCTCTTCTTCTCATCTTCCGAAACTGCGTTCCCAGATTTCCCGATGCTGATCGCCCATCTCACAGACCTGCATGTCCGACCGCGCGGCCGCGCCGCCTATCGCGTTTCCGAAACCAACATGATGACCGCGCGCGCCATCGACGCCGTGCGCGCGCTGACGCCGAAGCCCGACTGCGTCATCATTTCAGGCGATCTTACCGATTGCGGCCTCGCCGAGGAATATGAGCTGCTGCGCGAGATGCTGAGCGCTCTGCCGATGCCGATCTATGTCATTCCCGGCAATCACGACCGGCGCGAGCAACTGAGAACAACGCTCGCCGAATATCCCGGCGTCACGACCCATTCGACATTCGTGCAGTATGTCGTCGAAGACCATCCGGTGCGCCTGATCGCGCTGGATACAATGGTTCCCGGTGCAAGCCGCGGCGAACTCGACGGCGAGCGCCTGGCATGGCTCGACAAGGCTCTCGCAGCGCGGCCAGCCAAGCCGACGATCATCTTCATGCATCATCCGCCGTTCGTGTGCGGCATCCGGCATATGGACGACATTCGTCTGCTTGAAGGCGCGGAAGCGATGGGCGAGATCGTCGCGCGCCATCCGCAGGTCGAGCGGGTGCTCTGCGGTCATCACCATCGCGTGATCTATCAGCGCTGGGCGCGGACGATCGCGTCGACCGCGCCGTCCGTTTCGCACCAGGTGACGCTCGATCTCAGGCCGGAAGATCCGGGCTCGATGGTGTTCGAACCGCCAGCCTATCAGCTTCATCTCTGGAGCGCCGATGCGGGCCTCGTCACGCATGTCGCTTATGTCGAGCGCTTTCCAGGGCCTTATCCATTTGTGCTCGACGCGGATTATCCCGGCGTCGAGTCTCACTGACGAGTTGAACTCTGCGCCGCTTCTCCGAGCGGCGCAGGATTGCCCACAGCGCGCAAGAAAGAGACAGGGCCGCTTACCATTCGCGCGGCTTTGTCACTGCGATGTAGCAAAGGCTCACTAGCCCTTCTCCTATCGGCTCAGAGCTTGAGTCCAGCTTCCGCCGGAGCATGAACGACTCTTTCAGCGAAAAGAGTCGGCCTGAGCCCACTGCATTCAAGATCGCTTCAAGGAGACGGGCATGCCTAAACTGACACGCCGCAACACATTCGGGTTGGCGTTGGGCGCCGGCGCGATGGCGCTGCCGCGCTTCGCCATCGGCCAGGCGGACAATCGTCCTTCGATCACGATCGCGGTGCAGAAAGTCTCGAACTCCAACACGCTCGACGTGCTGCGCGAGCAGTCCAATGTCGGCGAGCGCATCTTCTTCTCCTCGATCTGGGAAGGTCTGATCGGCCGCGACTGGCTTGGCGGTCTCAAGCCCGTTCCAGCGCTGGCGACCGAATGGAGGCGCATCGACGATGCGACGGTGGAGCTGAAGCTTCGTCAGGGCGTGAAGTTCCACAATGGCGAGGAGATGACGGCGGAAGACGTGTCATTCTCGTTCGGACCGGAGCGCATGTTCGGCAATTCTCCGGCGACCGCGCATGGCAAGACGATCCCGATCCGCGAGATGATCCCGGGTTTCGCGGGCAAGGAGCTGCCGGCCGAAATTCCGGCCGTCGCCCGGCGCGCCTGGCCGGCGCTGATCAAGGTCGAGGTCGTCGACAAATATACGGTGCGTTTCGTCAATGCGTCGCCCGACGTGACGATGGAAGGCCGCATCAGCCGCTACGGCAGCGAAATCATGAGCCGGCGCGATTATTCCGAAGCCAAGACCTGGCTCGATTGGGCGCGCAAGCCGGTGACGACGGGTCCGTATCGCGTCGTCGAATTCAAGCCCGACTCGAGCCTGACGCTTGAAGCTCACGACGAATATTGGGGCGGCCGTCCCCCGGTGAAGCGCATCCGCTTCGTCGAGGTTCCGGAAGTCTCCTCGCGCGTCAACGGGCTGTTCGCCGGCGATTATCAGTTCGCCTGCGACATCCCGCCGGATCAGATCACGCAGATCGAGAAGAACGCGGCGTTCGAAGTGCAGGGCGGCACGATCCTCAATCACCGCCTGACCGTGTTCGACAAGAGCCATCCGCAGCTCATCGATGCGCGCGTGCGCCGAGCCTTCACCCATGCGATCGATCGCCAGGCGATCGTCGACTCGCTGTGGGTCGGCCGCACGGTCGTGCCGAAGGGCCTGCAGTGGGACTATTATGGCGAGATGTTCCAGGCCGACTGGTCAGTGCCGGCCTATGATCCCGAACTTGCCCGCAAGCTTCTCAAGGAAGCGAACTACAAGGGCGATCCGATCCCTTACCGTCTGCTCAACAATTATTACACGAATCAGGTGCCGACGGCGCAGGTGCTGGTCGAGATGTGGAAGGCGGTCGGCCTCAACGTCCAGATCAACATGAAGGAGAACTGGAGCCAGATCATGGAGCGCAGCGAGACTCGCGGCGTCCGCGACTGGTCGAACTCCGCGCCCTTCAACGATCCGGTGTCATCGCTCGTCGCGCAACATGGCCCGAACGGACAGCAGCAGCAGATCGGCGAATATACGAACGAAGAGCTGAACAAGCTTTCGGTCGAGCTTGAAACCAGCACCGATCGGGCGCGCCGTCGTCAGGTGTTCCGCCGCCTTCTGGAAATCGCCGAGCGTGAAGACCCCGCCTATACGGTGCTGCATCAGAACGCGACCTTCACCGCCAAGCCGAAATCGATCGCCTGGAAGGCCGCGCCGGCCTTCGCGATGGACTTCCGCGTCGGCAACTGGGGCCGCCCCACATGAAGGCGGCCCCACTTGTCGAGATCCGCGATCTCAAGGTCGCGTTCGACGGAAGGGCGGCGCTTCATGGCGTCGATCTGACGATCGCTCGTGGCGAGGCGCTTGGCCTCGTCGGCGAATCCGGTTGCGGCAAGTCGATCACCTGGCTCGCCGCGCTGGGTCTTTTGCCGCGCACGGCGAAAGCTGCGGGCTCCGTGCTGCTTGAAGGCCGCGACATTCTCAGCGCGCCGGTTGCTGATCTCGAAAGCATTCGCGGCCGTCGCATCGCGATGATCTTTCAGGACCCGGCGAGCGCGCTCAATCCGGTGCTGCGCGTCGGCCGCCAGATCGGCGAGGCGCTGGCGCTGCATCAGGGCCTTTCAGGTGCTGCAATCCGCGCCGAGGCGAAGCGGCTGTTCGATCTCGTCGGCATTCCCGACGCCGCGCGCAGGCTTGACACTTATCCCCATGAGATGTCTGGCGGGCAGAACCAGCGTGTGATGATCGCGATGGCGCTGGCGGGCAAGCCCGACCTGCTTGTCGCCGATGAGCCGACGACGGCGCTCGACGCGACCATCCAGGCGCAGATTCTCGAACTGCTCGCGACGGTCAGGCGCGAGACCCACATGGCGCTGGTGCTGATCAGTCACGATCTCGGCGCGGTGTCGGAGGTCTGCGAGCGCGTCGCGGTGATGTACGCCGGCCGTGTCGTCGAGGAAGCGGACGCGCTCGATCTGTTCGCGGAGCCGCATCATCCCTATTCCGTTGGTCTGCTTGGCGCGCTGCCTGACATCGCGGGTGATCGCCGTCGCCTCGAACCCATCCCCGGCGTGGTCCCTGAGCCGTGGCGTCTGCCGCGCGGCTGCGCGTTTGCGCCGCGCTGCGCGCGCAAGACGGCGCGCTGCGAGGAAGGCCGGCCTGAATTCGTCAGCACCGGCTACGGCCGCCGCGCAGCCTGCGTGGAGCTTAGCCCAGCCAAGCCTGAAGCGGCGCGCGTCGCGGCATGAGCGCCGCCCTGTTGCAGGCTGATGGGCTGGCGCGAGTCTATCAGTCGCGTCACGGCTTTTTCGGCGAAGCGCGTAAGGTGCGCGCCGTCGACGGCGTGTCGCTTTCGGTTGAGCGCGGGCGGACGCTTGGTCTCGTCGGCGAATCCGGGTGCGGCAAATCGACGACGGGCCGCATGGCGTTGGGGCTGGAGCGTCCTGACGAAGGCAGCGTCATCTTCGATGGTGAAAAGATGCCGCCGGCCGACACGCCGGAATGGCGGCGACAACGCGCGCGTCTGCAACTCATCTATCAGGATCCGCTCGGCGCGCTCGATCGCCGGCTGGCTGTCGGCGCACAGGTGCGCGAGCCTCTGGACATCCACGACGTCGGAGAAAAGAAAGACCGCGAGGCGCGCACGCTGGAGCTGATCCGCGCCGTCGGGCTCAACGCGAGTCATGCGTCGCGTTATCCGCACGAATTGTCGGGCGGCCAGCGTCAGCGCGTTGTGCTGGCGCGCGCGCTGGCGACGAAGCCCGATCTCATCGTCTGCGATGAGCCGGTGTCGGCGCTCGACGTGTCGATCCAGGCGCAGGTGGTTAATCTCCTGATCGATCTGCAGCAGCAGCTTGGCCTCGCCATGCTGTTCATCAGCCATGATCTCAAGGTGGTGCGTCAGGTCAGCCATCGCGTCGCGGTGATGTATCTCGGCCGCATCGTTGAGCAAGGCGATGCAGACACGCTCTTCGCCAATCCGCAACATCCCTATACGCAGGCGCTGGTGTCAGCCTCGCCGACGCCGGGAACGCGCAACGTTAAGCGCATCGTGCTCAAGGGCGAACCGCCGAATCCCGCCGCGCGACCTTCAGGCTGCGCGTTTCACCCGCGTTGTCCCGTTGCGATCGCACGCTGCCGCGATGAATCGCCCTCGCTCGTGCATGTCTCCGCGGACCGACGCGTCGCCTGCCATCTCACGGCGGCGGGAGGCGCGACGCAATGACCGGCTTTATCGCGGCGCGTCTTGGGCGCGCGTTGCTCACGATTTTCCTCGTGATGACGTTCTCATTCGTGGTGCTCCGTCTGTCGGGCGATCCCGCGCTGATCATCATGAGCGCCGACGCGCCGCCGGAAGCGATCGCGGCCTTTCGCAAGGCGTGGGGGCTCGATGATCCCATCTGGATGCAATATCTGAACTATTTCGGCGCCGTGCTGCAGGGCGAACTCGGCCGTTCGATGCGCGACGGCCGCGCCGCGATCACGATCGTCACGGAACGCATTCCCGCGACGCTGGCGCTGACCATTCCGGCGCTGATGATCAAGATGTTCATCGGCATTCCCGCCGGCGTTTATGCGGCGCTCCATCGCAACAGCGTCACCGACCGGATCGTGATGATCCTTGCAGTCGCCGGCTTCACGGTGCCGAGCTTCGTGCTCGCCCTGGTGCTGGTGCTTGTCTTCTCGGTGTCGCTCGGCTGGCTGCCAACGGGCGGTCAGGATTCCTGGCGTCACGCGATCCTGCCGATCATTACGCTTGGCGTCGGCGGCGCGGCGATTCTCGCGCGCTTCACGCGCAGCGCCATGCTGGAGGTTCTCGGCCAGCCCTACATCAGGACCGCGAGCGCCAAGGGCGTCGCGTGGGGCGCTGTGGTGCGCGGCCATGCATTGCCGAACGCCGCGATTCCCACCGTGACCATCCTTGGCTTCATGGTGGGCTCGCTGATCGCGGGCGCGGTCGTCGTCGAGAGCGTGTTCTCCTGGCCCGGCGTCGGGCGGCTGCTCGTCGTCGCCGTCGCCAATCGCGATCTCGCAGTGGTGCAGGTGATTCTGCTTCTCATCGCCTTCACCATGGTGATGGCCAATCTCGCGGTCGATCTCGCCTATGGCTTCATCGACCCGCGCGTGCGCGTTGCGGCGGCCCACTGATGGCGATGATCGCACAGGACAGCGCTGAACGCGCGGAAGCGCCAGTCCGCTGGCGCATTCCGATCGCGGTGACGATCGCGCTCGCCTGGCTCGGGCTGATGATCGGGATCGCGCTGCTCGCGGACTGGATCACACCTTACAACATCACTTCGATGGATCTGCGCAACCGGCTTTCGCCTCCGGGCAATGCTGCGCACTGGCTCGGCACCGACGAACTTGGCCGCGATGTTCTTTCGCGGCTCATCCTGTCGATCCGAATCTCGCTCCTGATCGCGTTCGGCGCCACGGCGATCTCGGCGGTCGTCGGCACGACGCTCGGATTTCTTGCCGCTCATTTCCGCGGCCTTGTCGAGCAGGCGGTGATCGTGCTCGCTGATTTCCAGGCGAGCATGCCTTTCTTCATCATGGCGCTCTCGGTGCTCGCCTTCTTCGGCAATACGCTGCCGCTCTTCATCGGGCTGATGGGTCTTTACGGCTGGGAGCGTTATGCGCGCATCTCGCGCGGCCTCGCCATCGCCGCGGGCGCGCAAGGATATGCCGGCGCGGTGCGACAGCTCGGCGCCAATCCGACACGCATCTATCTCAAACATATCCTGCCCAACATCGCCTCGACGCTGATCGTCTCGATGACGCTCGTCTTCCCCGAGGTGATCCTGCTTGAGAGCGGACTGTCGTTCCTCGGCCTCGGCGTGCAGCCGCCGATGTCGAGTCTCGGCAACATGGTCGGCTATGGCCGCGAATATCTCTCGCGCGCGCCATGGATTCTGCTTGCGCCATCCTGCGTGATCGTCGTCACCACGCTCGCCGTCAGCCTCGTCGGCGACTGGCTGCGCGATCGGCTCGATCCCACCCTTCGCTGAGTTCGTTTGAGGCGCGCTGCGCCGCAATCCGGAGGCCGTCCGCGCCGGCCGGCCTTGTTTGTGGCGCAACGCGGCCGCCGAAAAGCCGCCGCAATCTCTTCCTAGTCGCGGCGGCCATGATCCGTCTCATCTTCGTCGCCGGCGCTCTCATCGCCGCCTCGCTTCCTGCGTCAGCGCGCGGCCATGCAAGGCCTTCGGGCCCCTCCCTGATGAAGTTCTCGCTGGAGGCGCGGCTCGAACAGAGCTGCAACGGGCGCGCGATCACCGAGATCGGCAAGGTGGAAAAGGGCTATCGGCCCGACGAGGTCGTCGCCTACGCCTTCGCCGACAACAAGATCAGTGGCAGCGAAGTGACCGCGCCTGGCGCCGCGATCCGCAGCCATGGCGAATGGTATCATCTGTCCTATCGCTGCCATGCGACGAGCGATGGACTGGGCGTCGAGAATTTCAGCTATCAGCTCGGGCCGATGGTGCCGCGCAAGGACTGGGACGATCACTACCTCGTCCCATAGGCCCTTTCGCTCGCAACAATTATTGCGGCTGGCCGCTGACGATGAAGCGCCGGCCGTCCGCCTCGCGATAGGCGAGGCGCTGCCGGAACGAGCCAACGCCGGTCTCGATGATCTTGATCTCGGCCTCGTCCGCAGCCGCATCGAGCAATGATTTTCCCGTCATCGTTGAAGCACGTTCGACGCCGAGCAGATCGAGGATGGTCGGCGCGATGTCGATGATGCCCGCGGGCGCGCTCGTCATCACATCAGCGCCGCTCCACCCGGCTCCAGCGCCGATCAGCAGCGTGTTCTGCTCATAGCGATTGAAGCCGCCATGCATGCCGCCGCCGAGCGGCACGCCGCCGGTCATCAGGCCGACGCCCGGCCAATCCTGGGGATCGCGATCTTCATTCGATTTCAGGACATAGACGAGATCGGGCTGACGCGCGTGATCGAGGCCCGCGGCGGATATTGCGAATGTGCCTTCCGCTTCGCCTTCGATTTCATTGCGCGCGCGCGAAAGGACGTGCCCGATCCAGGGCTGCTCCATCAGCCAGCGGGCGATGGCGTCGCTGCGCTCGGCTCCGCCATCGAGAATGCGGATTTCGCCCATATTGCCGCCGGTGATGGCGACGGCCGCGCCATCGGTGTTGCGATCCGCGGCGCGTACGGCGCGATGCCCGGCTTCGGTGAGACGGCCCGCGAGATTGATCTCGGCGGAGGTCGCGATCTGCCCGTGATCGGAGGCGGCGATGATCGCAAATCTGTCGGCGTCAGGCTGCGCATCGACCCAGTCGAGAATGCGGCCGAAGGCGGCGTCGGCGTGGCGGATGACCGCCATCGAGTCCGCGGCGCCGATGAACTTGTAGTGGAACGAAGTGTCGGGCTCGTTGAACCACACCACGGCCGCGTCCGGCTGCATCACCGGCAGCACATGCTCGGTCATGACAGTGGCGGCGTAATCGATTTCCTCGAAGCGGGGCAGGCTGCGCGGCGGCAGCGCGCCGAAGCGCGCGATCATCTGGCGCACGGCCTCGGGCGTTTGGGTGTGATCCTCTCCTAAGGCCGAAAAAGTCCAATGGCCGTTGGCGCGGGCGCGCGGATTGAGGAGGTACGCGGAGCCCGCGCTGCCGGTATGGACGATGGCCAGCTTGCGGCCGGCGAGCGCGAGCTGGTCGCCGAAGGTCGTCGCGGTCGCCGCTCGTCCGTCCGACGCTTCGAGGAGGGCTATGTCGTCGATGAGTGAGGTGTCGAGCGCATGCTTTCGGGCGGCGGCCGGCCAGTAGAAGGCGTTGCCGACGATGCCGTGGACACGCGGCGGCGCGCCCGTCGCAATCGAGGTGGTGGCGACGCGGGTCATGCTCGGGAAGACGCTCCGCGCCTCCCGGAACCAGATCCCGCGGCGGGCCAGCCGCATGAGGTTCGGAGTCGTCTTCTCGCTGATCATGTCCGGCCGCATGCCGTCGAAGACCGCGAGGATCACGCGGGTCGCGGGGGAGCCGTTGGGGCGCGTCATGGGCTTTGGACCGGGATCGAAGGTCGGGAATCGGTTGATCGGCAACCGCGGCAAGACCTAATCCTGCGGTGTGACGCGGGGGCGACGCCAGATCAAAACGCTGTTTCAGAGGCCATTCGGCGCATAAAGACAGGGGCCGGCCTTGACCTTTGCGTCTTCTGATGATTGATCGCGCCCGCATGCGGAGGGCGCGCCCGCCCGCGACTCGGGGAAACCGGGATCGCAGGCGCCGCTCAGACCGTATTCCCCATACCACCTGGCCCGCCTTCGCCGGCGACCGGATGAACGGACAGAGCCATGAAAGTTCGTAACTCGTTGAAATCGCTGCGCGCGCGCCATCGCGACAACCAGATCGTGCGCCGCAAGGGCCGCGTCTACGTCATCAACAAGACGCAGCGCCGCTTCAAGGCCCGCCAGGGCTGACGTTCGGGCCAGCGGGCCCGACCCTTCACTTTGTCGTCATTCTGGGCCGCCGGAGCGCTTCCGACGGCCCTTCTGCTTTTGACCGCGGCGCGGGTCTTGCTACTCTCTAGGCATGACTCGATGGCTCCTGACCTCCATCGTCGCTCTGGCCGCCAGCGCCGCGCTGGCCCAGACGCCGCAGCCCGCGCCCGGCGCTCCACCCGCCGCGCCGAAGACTGAAACTGCCAAGCCTGACGCCGGGAAGGCGCCGCCCGACACGCGCAGCGTCGATGCTCTCTTCGAGCGGCTGCAGAAGGCCGAAGACGAAGACGAGGCGAAAGGCATCGCCAACCTCATCGAGCGGCGCTGGCTGCGTTCGAACAGCGACGTCGCTGACCTCCTGATGACCCGCGCGATGACGGCCATGCAGCCGCGCGAGCAGGATCTGCCGCAGGCGATCGAATTGCTCGACCGCGTCATCGGCCTCGAGCCGCAATGGGCGGAAGCTTACAACAAGCGCGCCACCGCGTTCTTCATGCTTGGCGACTATGAGCGCTCGATGCTCGACGTGCGGCAAACCCTGTCGCGCGAGCCGCGTCATTACGGCGCGCTCGCGGGGCTCGGACAGATTCTCCTGTCGAACGGCGACAAGAAGCATGCGCTCGAAGCCTTCCGCAAAGCGCTTTCGCTCAATCCGCGCATGCCGATGGTCAAGGGCGTGATCGACAAGCTCGCGCCTGACGTAGACGGCCGGGACACCTGATCTCTCATTTCGGCTGCCGTGGCGCGCTTGGCGAACTTGTTGTCCTGGATCGCCGGCGCGCTGGTCCTGATCCTTGTCGCAGGATTTGCGCTGACGCGGATCGAGGCTCAACGCATTGCGGCGCGCTTTCCACCTGAGGGCCGCTTCGTCGAAGTCGCGGGTGGGCGGCTTCATTACACCGACACGCCGGGAAGCTCAGCGGGCGCGCCGCCGCTGCTGATGGTCCATGGCGCGTCGAGCAATCATGCTGAACTCCCGATGGCGCTCAATGATGCGCTCGGCGGCCGCTTCCGCATCATCAGCATCGATCGGCCAGGCCATGGCTGGAGCGATCGCATCGGCGGCGCCGATGCGGCTTCGCCCGCGCGGCAGGCGACAATCATGGCTTCATTTCTCGACGCGATCGGTGTGAAGCGCGCCGTCGTGGTCGCGCATTCCATGGCGGGCGCGGCGGCGCTCAATCTCACGCTCGATCACAGCGACAAGGTCGCAGGGCTCGTCCTGATCTCGCCTGTGAGTCATCCCTGGCCTGGCGGAATCAGCTGGTATTACGAGCCCGCTGCGCATCCCTGGATCGGACCGATCTTCGCCAATACGCTGACGCTGCCGATGGGTCTCATCGGGATGAAGGCCGGCGCAGCGTCTGCGTTCGCGCCGCAGGCGCCGTCCGCCGATTATCTCGAACGCGCGAAGATTCCGCTCGTGCTGCGGCCGCAAGAGTTCCGCGCCAATGCGGAAGACGTCGCGGCGCTGAAGCCGTTCGTGACGAAGCAGGCGCCGCGTTATCGCGAGATCATCGCGCCGGTTGCAATTATCACCGGCGACGCCGACAGCGTCGTCTCGCCGACGATCCATTCAAAGGCGCTGTCGGAACAGATCGCCGGCGCGGAGCTCACCGTGCTGCGCAATGTCGGTCATGCGCCGCATCACTTCGCGCCTGACATCGTGGCGGATGCGATCGTCTCGCTGATGGCGCGGACGGGACGCGCGCTCGCGTCGCGCTAGATCACGGCGACGCGCTTGGCGCAGGCGTCGCCGTGGGCGGCGCGAGAGGCGAGGCGGGAAGGCGGGGAGCGACGCCGGCAGGCGGAGGCGGCGTCGCGCCTGATGGCAGCGGTCCTGCGGGCGGCGGTCGCGTCGGATCGAGAAGCTGGATCGTCCAACTCTTCTGCTCGCCTGAATCGACCTCGAAGAAGCCGGTGCGATCAAAGCCCCTCGCGAGGCAGTTGTCGGCGCCGCGGATCGTGAACTCGCGATCGCGCGTACACATGAAGCTCTTGCCGCCCCATTCGCCGCCGCGGTCATAGTCGAGCGCATGGATGTAGTAATAGCGCGCGGCGAGTTCGCCCTTCAGCAACGTCTCGCAGGCGTTGGCGGAGATGTTCCACCAGCCTTCCGTCACCCAGCCCTGTTGATCGCGGAAACCGAGCGACACGCCGACGCGGCTCGTGGTCATGTTGCAGAGACGCAAATCGGCCTTCGCCGATGGCCCGAACGTTGCGGCGCCGATCGCAATCGGCAGCCACAGCAGCGCGCGGAAGAGGGCGGACGATTTCATCAAGGGCGATCAGCAATCACAAGGGCGCGCAAAGTTTCCGAATCCCGCGCCCGCCCTACCGATGCCACCTTGCGCGCCGATTGCAAAGACGAGCGTTGCCGCGCGCCAGCGCTTGTGACAATTCCCATCCGCTGACGTTCCGCCAATCGCCCATGCTCCAGAGTTCCCCTGCGTCCGAAGCGCGTGTCGAGATCATCGACGGCGACCCATCCTCCGGCGTGCTGCTGCTTTGCGACCATGCGTCGAACGCGATGCCGGCCGAATATGGCGATCTGGGGATGCCGGCCTCGGAGCTTGAGCGCCATATCGCCTATGACATCGGCGCGGCCGAGATGACGCGGGCCATGGCGCAGGCGCTGAATGCGCCGGCCGTGCTGACGACCTTCTCGCGCCTGCTGATCGATCCCAATCGCGGCCGCGACGATCCGACGCTTGTGATGCGCCTGTCGGACGGCGCGATCGTGCCGGGCAACGCCCGCGTCGATGATGATGAGGTGATGCGCCGCATCCGGCGCTTCTACGACCCCTATGATCGCGAGATCATCGCCATGCTCGATCGTTTCGAGGCGGCCGGGATCGTTCCCGCGATCGTCTCGAATCACAGCTTCACGCCGGTCTGGAAGGGCGCGCCGCGGCCCTGGCATGTTGGCCTTCTCTGGGACGCCGATCCCAGGCTGGCCGTTCCCTGCATCGAGGCGCTGCGTCGCGAGAGCGATCTCGTCGTCGGCGACAACGAACCCTATGACGGCGCGCTGGCGGGCGACACCATCGACCGGCACGCCACGGCGCGCGGCCTCGCCAATTTGCTGACCGAGGTGCGGCAGGATTTGATCGTGGACGCCGTCAGTGCGCGCGCATGGGGCGTCCGGCTCGCCAGTGTCTTGAAACCGCTGCTTGCCGCGCCAGATGTGCATGAGGTGAAATTCTATCGCAGCCGCGTGGCGACGCGGCATCGGCGGCCGGACGCGGACAGCGACTGCGCCGCGCCGGCGCAGAAGGAGCTCACGACATGAGCGATATCGACGAGAAGACCATGACGGAGCTGGAGGCGGCCGCTTTCCGCCGCCTCGTGGCGCATCTGCGCGAGCGCGCCGACGTGCAGAACATCGATCTGATGAATCTGGCCGGATTCTGCCGCAACTGCCTGTCGAATTGGCTGAAAGACGCCGCCGACGCGCAGCAGGTCGCGCTCACCAAGGACGAGAGCCGGGAGCATGTCTACGGCATGCCCTACGAACAGTGGAAAAGCCTGCATCAGCGCGACGCGACGCTTGAACAGAAGGCGGCTTTCGCCAAAGCAAATCCGCAGCACTGACGGCGCTTGTCCGGCCGGCCCTAGAGGGTCGCGCCGAGGGTTTGCGTCTGTTCGATCAGGTCGTCCGCGAGCCGAAAGGCCGCGCCGGCGTCGCATTAGAACATGGCGCGAAAAAGCGGGACCCGATTTTTCGCAAAAGCCATGCTCTAAACTTTTGGAATCGATCACGTTCCCGCATTTTGATTGATTCAATCAAAATGCGGCGTGATCTAGAGGATTTGGAGATGACCGCGGACGTCGCCGACACCGGAGTCGCAGCCGATGAGCTCAAGCAGTTCGTCGAGCGCATCGAGCGGCTGGAAGAAGAAAAGGCCGGCATCGCCTCCGACATCAAGGAGGTGTTTGCGGAGCTGAAGGGCCGTGGCTTCGACAGCAAGGCCATCCGCGCCATCATTCGGCTGCGGAAGAAGGACAGGGCCGAGCGGCAGGAGGAAGAGGCGATCCTCGAACTCTATATGCAAGCCCTTGGGATGGCGTAGCGGGACGCCGTCGCTCCTGCGTCAGGCCCGTTGAGGGCCGCTTGGCCCCATGCTACCAGCGCGGTGCGTTGGCGCCCTGGAGGTCCGGGGTGAAACGGGAATGCGGTGAAGGCGAAAGCCAATTCCGCAGCTGCCCCCGCAACTGTAAGCGGCGAGCTGAAGGCCATTCGACCACTGATCCCCGTGGGATCGGGAAGGCGGCCTGAAGCAGCGACCCGCGAGCCAGGAGACCGGCCAGCGCGACATCACTCAGCCGTCGGTGGGACGGCGCAGGAGGTCGCATGGTTTTTCCTTCCCGGGGCTCGCACGCCCGCAATCTGTTTTCATTTGGCGCCGCGATTTTCGCAGGCCTGTGTTGGTCCGGAGCGCCGGTCGCGGCGCAGACGAAATATCCGCTGACCGTCAAGAATTGCGGCGTCTCGGTCACTTTCGAGCGCGCGCCGAAAAAGGTCGTGTCGCTTGGCCAGAGCATGACCGAGATTCTGTTCTCGCTCGGGCTCGGCGACAAAATCGCGGGAACCGCGGTCTGGTTCGGACCTGTGATGGCGCCGTTCGAAGCCGAGAATGCGAAGATCAAACGTCTCGCCGACAATGATCCGAGCTTCGAATCCGTGATCGCGCAGGAGCCTGATCTCGTCACCGCGCAATATGAGTGGCATCTCGGCCCCAATGGCCGCGTCGGTAAGCGCGAGCAGTTTGCCGATTTGAAGATCGGAACCTATGTCGCTCCCGCTGACTGCGCCGACAAGGACAATTCCGGCAGCGGCGACGGCGTGCGCGTGAAAATGGTGACGACGGCGCCGGTCTATCAGGCGATCCGCGAACTCGCTGAGATCTTCGATGTGAAGCGGAAGGGCGAGGAGCTCGTTGCTCGCTTGCAGAGGCGCGAAGCAGAGGCCGCGGCCTCCGTCGCCGCAGCGAAAGCGGCTGAGGTGTCGACGCTCTTCTGGTTCTCGAGCAAGGAAGTGAAGGGCGATCCTTTTGTCGCCGGATTGAATGGCGCGCCAGCCTACATCATGTCGAAGATCGGCGCGCAGAATGTCATCAAGGTCAACGACGAATGGCCGACGACAAGCTGGGAGAGCATCGCTGCGACCGATCCCGCGGTCATCGTCATCGCCCGGATGGATCGCAGGCGTTTTCCCGCCGATGACGTCGAGGTGAAGCTGAAATTTCTCGAGACGGATCCCGTCGCAAGCAAACTCTCCGCCGTGCGCAACAAGCGTATCGTCGTGATGGATGCGCAGGCGATGAATCCCTCGATACGGACGATCGACGGCGTCGAAGTCTTCGCGAAGAGTCTGAAGATGTTCGGGATGGTCGATTGAACGCAGCGGGGGCTATGGGAGGACCGTGGGGCCTGCGGGCGCTGCTCGCAGGCGCTGGTGTTTTCTTGCTTGCGCTGGCGATCGCCATGGCCGTCTCGATCGGCGAGATGGCGATTCCGATCGATGCGACGTTCAAGGCTGTTGCTAACCGTCTCTTCGGCGCGTCGTTTGAAATCAGCCGCATCCAGGAAGGCGTGATCTGGGATTATCGCTTAAGCCGCTCGCTCATCGCGTCCTGTTGCGGTGGCGCGCTGGCGATTTCGGGCGCGATCCTGCAGGCGCTTCTGCGCAATCCGCTGGCGGAGCCCTATGTGCTTGGGATTTCCGCCGGCGCGTCGACCGGCGCCGTCGCCGTCATCATCGGCGGGCTCGGCGCGGGCGTGCTGACTCTCTCCGGCGGCGCCTTCATCGGCGCCGCGACCGCGCTCATCTTCGTCGCCCTGCTCGCGGCGGGTTCGGGCGGTGGCGATCGCATCATTCTCTCAGGCGTCGCGGGCTCGCAGCTCTTCAATGCGCTGACCTCCTATATCGTCACGACGTCGGCCAACGCCGAGCAGGCGAGGGGCGTAATGTTCTGGCTGCTCGGCAATCTCGGCGGCGTGAGATGGCCTGATCTCTATGTCGCCGCGCCGGTGGCGTTGATCGGCTTTTCGATCTGCCTGCTCTATGCGCGCGTGCTCGACGCTTTCACGTTCGGCAGCGACGCCGCGGCCGCGCTCGGCGTTGCGGTGACGCGCGTGCGGCTCCTGCTGTTCAGCGTCACGGCGGCGATGACGGCTGTCATGGTCAGCATTGTCGGCTCGATCGGATTTGTCGGCCTCGTCATTCCGCATGTGGCGCGTTTTCTCGTCGGGCCAAGTCATGCGCGGCTGTTGCCGACGTCGCTTTTGATGGGCGCGATCTTCATGGTGATCGCCGACATCATCTCGCGCATTCTCATTCCGCAGCAGGTGCTGCCGATCGGCGTCGTCACTGCGCTTTTTGGCGCGCCGGCCTTCGCCGTCATCCTCTATCGCGCGCGGCGGCCGCAATGACGATCGCAACACGAGATGTGCGATGGGGCGCCGGCGGCAAGATCATCGTCGACGGCGTCACGATCACCGTGGCTGAAGGCAAGATGCTTGGCCTCGTCGGCCCCAACGGCTCCGGCAAATCAAGCCTGCTGCGTCTCATCTGCCGGCTGCGCAATGTCGCGAGCGGCGTGATCACGCTTGGCGAATTCGATGTCGCCGCCATGTCGCGCGCGGCGATCGCCCGTCGCGCCGCCTTCGTCGAGCAACAGGCGACGACGGATGCGCAGGTGACGGTCATCGATGTCGTAAGACTCGGCCGCACGCCGCATCGCGGACTGCTTTCATCCTGGACTGCCATCGACACCGAAGCCGTGGAGACGGCGCTGAATAGCGTCGATATGTCCGAACGCCGCGACCAGCTCTGGCACACGCTGTCAGGCGGCGAGCGTCAGCGCGTGCATATCGCGCGCGCGCTGGCGCAGACGCCGAAAGAGCTGCTGCTCGACGAACCGACCAACCATCTCGACATCCAGCATCAGCTCGAAATCCTGTCGCTGGTGCGCAAACTCGGGACGACGGCGGTGGTCGCGCTGCATGATCTCAATCTCGCGGCGATGTTCTGCGACGAGATCGCGGTGCTCCATCGCGGCCGGCTGCTCTGCGCAGGCAAGCCTGACGAGGTGTTGTCGGAAGAAATGATCCGCGACGTGTTCCAGGTCGAGGCGCGTATTGAGCGCTCGCCTTTCCACGGCAAGCAAGTGATCCACTTTCTCGCCGGCGCGCGCGAATAGCGCGCAGATATCAGCGAGTCGTGAGCGACTGGGCGAGCGGTTTGACCGCAGGGCCGGTGAAGGAACCGGCCGACGGGCCGACATTGGCCTTGCGCCGGAACTCCATGAGGATCTCGTCGACCGGGGCCAGCGCCAGCTTCGATGTGCTCGGAGCTTTTTCGCTCACGGCCGTCGTCGTGGGGGATTCAACCTTTGTCGATTCCTGACGTCCCGCTGGCGCAAAGCCCGCGGAGGCGACCACCGGCGTCGCCGAACGGATGCCGCCAGGGCGCGAAGGCGGCAGCGGCATTTCGACGGGAGCGTAGGCGGCGACCTGCGGCGGGGCGCGAGGCGCGTCGTCAGGCGACGTCGAGCGGCGGATGATGGCGCCCAGCGCGTCGTCGGCCCGCGCCGGCTTCGGCGGCTCGGCGGCGGCGACCGCGACAGGCTGAGCCGGCGCGAGATCGGTCGGACGCGCCGGCGGCATCGGAATATCGCTCAGGCTTGCAATCGCCGCGCGCGAGAACTCAGCCGGCCTGAGCGGCGGCATCGGAAGCTGCGCGATGACAGGGATCGCCTTCGTCTTCGGTTCGTCGGCCGGCTTCGACGCAACCGCGACCTGAACCGGCGCAGGCGCCGGCTGGGCGCTTGGCGAGCCGAACAGGCTGAAGATCGGCGAAGGCTGCGGCGCAGGCGCCGCAACTGGAACAGGAGCTGGAGCGGCTGCAGGAGCTGGCGCTGGCGCAGGAGCGGGTTCAGCCGACGCGACCTGCGTCTCGACCGCGCGGCCGCGACGACCACGCAGCGAGCGATTCGAAGCGACCATCACCGCGCCGTTGCCGCCTGCGCCAAGAGCGGACTCGCCGGCCTTGGTGTTGCCCATGGCGATGCTGCGCATGCCGGCGTCATCGCCGCCGCCAGCCGCCGGCGTTCCGCCGCCGCCGCGGCCACCGCCGAACAGGGCCGCGAAGAATCCGGCGCCGCCGCCGAAGGTCTCTGTCTCTTCGTCGCCGCTATAGCCGCCGACCGAACCGCCGCGGGCGATGATCATCGCCTTGGCTTCCTCGTAACGGGCCATGGCGCCGCCACCGGCGGGCAGATGGACCGTCATCTCGTCAGGGAAGAGACGCGCGAGCTGATCGCGCGTCATGCGCGGCCAGGACCGCACCGAGCCGACATCGAGATGGACGAACACCGTGTTCGCGTTCGGATAGTAGCCGACGCCGCCGCGCTGCATGCGCATGCCCACCTCACGGATGCGCGACATCGGCACATCGTCGAGGTAGAAATCCATCGCGTTGCCTTCCATGTGCTGGCTGTGTTTGGCCACGGCGCGCGAGCGCCGACGCAGCATGGAGTTGGTTTCAGGCGAGCGATAAGCGGAGTTGATATAGATCGGGCTCGACGAGCCGGCCTCGCGATGAGCCTCCCACAGCACGTCGAACAGCTTGGGGTTCATCCGTATCTTTTCGTCGCGGCGCCAGTCGCGCGCCAGCCAATTGAGCTGCTCGAGCGCAGAATAGTCGTAAGAGCCCCAGCGCTTGAAGGTGATCGTCGCCGATTCCTTCGTGTGATTGTGGATGAAGGTCAGCGTGCGCGTTTCGCCCTGCGCGATCGCATAGGGCGTGCCGCGAACCGTCACCGTCGCGGCGACGGCGAAAACGCCTACGGCGAGAAGGCTGCGGCGGCCAAAGCGGGATAAAGCAGAGGCGCGCGGCGCGGGGTCAGCTTGCAAGTTTCCACCTGGTGCTGGGCGAGCCGCGCTCGCCAGATGATGAATAATAACTTGTCCAGAAGCGTAAACGGACCGTTACGGTCTCGCCAAGCCCCTTACGCGGCGCATGCGCCGGATACGCATGGTCGGTCAAACAGGCAGATCATGGCGAAATCAAGCCTTGTCGACAATTCGCCCGAATTAACGCACGGGAAACGGGCTGATTGATTTAGAATCATTCCAATTGACTTTGCTTAGAATAATTCTAATCAAGGGCGCATGAAAGCCTTTGCCGATCTCAAAGAGGCGGAAGTCCTCGCTCTCGCTGTCGCCAATGAGGAAGAGGATTCACGCATCTATCTCACCTTCGCGCAGCGTCTGCGCGAGCAGTATCCCGGCTCCGCCAAGGTGTTCGAGGACATGGCCGAGGAGGAGCAGGGCCATCGCCGCATGCTGCTCGACATGTATGAGCAGAAGTTCGGCAAGGATCTGCCCTACATCACGCGCCAGGACGTGAAGGGCTTCCTGAAGCGACGGCCGGTCTGGCTGATGGACGGCCTGAGGATCGACGCCGCCCGCAAGCAGGCGGAACTCATGGAGTATGAGGCGGCCGCCTTCTACGGCCGCGCCGCCGAACGTTCGCGCGACGTCGATGTCAGGCGTCTCCTCGGCGACCTCGCCGAGGTCGAGAAAAAGCATGAAAGCCTCGCCGCGAAGCTTGAAGAGGCCCACGTCACGCCTGACGTTCGCGCCGAAGAGGATGCGACGAAGAAGCGCCTCTTCGTGCTCCAGATCGTGCAGCCGGCTCTCGCCGGGTTGATCGACGGCTCAATCTCGACGCTCGCGCCGATCTTCGCCGCCGCCTTCGCCACTCACAATTCATGGGACGCGTTTCTGGTTGGTCTCGCGGCCTCGATCGGCGCCGGCATCAGCATGGGGCTGACGGAAGCCTTGTCGGACGACGGATCGATCACGGGTCGCGGCCATCCCTGGGTGCGCGGCGCGGCCTGCGGGATTGCGACCGCAATCGGCGGCCTCGGCCATACGCTGCCCTACCTCATCCCGGATTTCTGGACCGCGACCGTCGTCGCCGGTCTGATTGTCGCCGTCGAACTCATCGCGATCGCCTGGGTGCGCTGGAAATTCATGGAGACGCCCTTCACCTCGGCCATCGTGCAGGTCGTGCTGGGCGGCATTCTGGTCCTGCTGACCGGCATTTATATCGGCAGCTCTTGACGCGCGCGCCTCTGCGCGGCGATGCGGGGATGTGAACGAACGACCTTTCCGCATCGCCTTCTTCTCGGACCCGCATATCGGGCCGATTCCGCGCGTCTCCTTAAGCGCGCTGATGGGCAAGCGCATCACCGGCCTCATCAACTGGAGGCTGACGCGCAAAGCGCGTTACGACATGGCCGCGCTCAACCGCATCGTCGCCGACATCCTCGCTGCGAAACCGGACCATGTGATCTGCGGCGGCGACGTCTCCAATATCGGCCTGCGCGAGGAGTTCATTGCCGGACGGAAGCTGCTCGAACGCTTCGGCGACCCCCAACGCGTCAGCTTCGTTCCCGGCAATCACAGCGCTTATGTCCCTGACAGCGTCGCGCCTCTCAGGGAAATCTTCGCGCCGTGGATGACGGGCGATTGCGACCAGACGCCGGAATTTCCCTATTTGCGCAAGCGCGCCGGCGTCGCGATCATCGGTCTCAATTCGGCGGTCCCGCGTCCGCCCTTCGACGCCAGCGGAATGCTCGGCGAGACGCAGATCGAGGCCGCGTTCCTGATGCTGACCGCGCTGAAATCGCAAGGGCTCTGCCGCATCATCGTCATTCATCATCCGCCTTATGTCGGCGGCGCGCCGCGCGACCGCGCGCTTCGCGATGCGGCTGAATTCGAAGAGATGCTGTCGCAGGCCGGCGCCGAACTTGTGCTGCACGGCCATAATCACCGCACCAGCGTCGCGCATCGCAAGGGCGGCGACGCGATGGTCCCGATCGTCGGCGTTGGTTCGTCGTCAGAGCGCAATCCGGCGCGCGGCAGGAAGCCGGTCTGGCTGTCGATCGAGACCGTGCGCAACGAAAGCGGCGCGTGGGAGATCACGATCACGGAGCGGGGCATGGAAGCGAGCGGAGAGGTTACGGAACGTCCGCTCAATCTTGCGATCTGAACGCCGCCCGCGATATCAACTAAAATACGGCCGCAGATTTTCCCGCACGCGATCGAGCGGCGTTGCGCCGGAGAGATCAGGCGCAAAAGTCTTTCCCGTGATCATCTCGTAAGCTCTGATATAGACCTGCGAGGTCTGCTCGATCAGCGCGGCGGGAATCTCGGGAATCGGGTCCTTGTAGGGATCGCAACGCGCCGCCACCCAGGCGCGGACGAAATCCTTGTCGAAGCTTTCCGGCCGCTCGCCCGCTGCGAAATTCTTCTCATAGCTCGCGGCGATCCAGTAGCGGCTGCTGTCGGGCGTATGAATTTCGTCGGCGAGGATGATCTCGCCTTGGGAATCGATGCCGAACTCGTATTTCGTATCGGCGAGAATGAGGCCGCGCTCACCCGCCAGCTTCTGACCGCGCGCGAACAGCGCCAGCGCATAGCGCGACAGCGTCCGCCATTGCTCTTCCGTCAGCAGCTTCTTCGACAGAATTTCGGCTTCCGACAGGGGCTCGTCATGACCGCCGTCGAAAGCCTTCGTCGTCGGCGTGATGATCGCTTCGGGAAGTTTCTGGTTGTCGCGCATGCCGTCGGGCAGCCTGACGCCATACATCTCGCGCTCGCCCTTTTTGTATTTTGTCAGGATCGATGTGCCCGTGGTTCCCGCGAGATAGCCGCGGACAACGATCTCCACGGGCAGAATGTCGAGCCGCTTGGCGATGACGACGTTGGGATCGGGATAGGCGAGAACATGGTTCGGGCAGATGTCTTTCGTCTCCTCGAACCAGTAGCGCGCGGTTTGCGTGAGAACCTGCCCCTTGAACGGGATCGAGGTCAGGATGATGTCGAAAGCGCTCAGGCGATCGGTCGCGATGATGATGCGGCGGCCGTCGGGCAGATCGTAATTCTCGCGCACCTTGCCCTTGTAGTGGCTGGGCAGTTCGGGAATGAAGGCGTCAGTCAGCGTGCGCGAAATCATCATTGCCTTCGGGCGTCAGTTTTCAGATTTGGCAGCAGTTTCATCGTCGGACTCAGAGCGAGCCGATCTTGAGCCAGGCGTAAAGAATCGCAGCGCCTGCGAGCGCGCCGACGATGAGCAGCGCAAGCATCTCGCCGAAGCGCGTTTTCGGCGCGGGCTGCGGCTCGACGTTTCGCGGCGTGGCGGCGATGGTTTGCGGAATGTCGGCGGCCGCGATGGCTTTCTCGCGCTCGACGATGCGGCGCGCCACATACATCGTCACCGCTTCGACGATCGGATCGACGCGCTCGCTTTCAGCGAGCGTGACAGGGCCGCGGCGGCTGTCCTGCACGAAGCGATAGGTCTTGCGGTCATGCCCGCAGTCGACGAAGGCGATCAGATCAATGAACAGCTTCGGCGTCTCGCCGGCGACGAGCCCGTGATCGAATGCGCCGGCGTGCAAACCTGTCTGCGAGAAGATGGGTTCAAGCGCGACGCGCAATTGTTCGAGGCGCGCGATTTCGCTGGCGCGCAGATCAGCCGCGGTCTGCGAGCGCTCCGTGTCTTCAAGCCGCGCGCGACGCATCGCTACCGTGAGATCGGGCACAAAGGCGCGCGGCAGCCGCGCGACCTTGTCGTCTCCCTGGCTCGCCATGACGCTACTCCCACCCCTCGCGAGTGGATCAGATGCAGCGACCGCCGTCCACTTCCAGCACCGCGCCGGTGACCATCTCCGCCTCGTCCGAACACAGGAAAAGCGCGGCGTTGGCGATGTCCTGCGGCACCGACAGGCGCCCCCAGGGAATGCTGGCCTTGAAGGCGGCGCGCTTTTCCGGCGTATCCTCACCCATGAAGGTCGCGAGCAACGGCGTCTCGCCGGCGACAGGCGCAATGGCGACCACCCTGATCTTGTCGGGCGCCAGCTCCACCGCCATGGATTTCGATAGCAGATTTACGGCGCCTTTGCTGGCATTGTACCAGGCGAGGCCGGGACGCGGGCGGATGCCGGCGGTCGAACCGATATTGCAGATGACGCCGCCGCCATGGCTGCGGAAATGCGGCACGATCGCTTTCGCGAAGAGATAGACCGATTTCACATTGACAGCGAAGACGCGGTCGAAGGTCGCTTCATCAACGTCGACCATGGGCTGGTTGCGATGCGAGGTGCCGGCGTTGTTGACGAGGATGTCGATGCGCCCGAACGCATCGGCCGCCGCCTTCACCGCGGCGTCGACATCGGCCTGCTTCGACACGTCGCCGCCGAGCGCGATGGCGGAGGGGCCGATCTTCGCCGCGGCCTCCTTCGCCTTTTCAAGCTGGAGATCCATCACCGCGACGCGCGCGCCCTCGCGCGCGAAGGTCTCGGCGATGCCGAGACCGAACCCTTGCGCCGCGCCGGTGACGATCGCGGACTTTCCCTTGAGACGCATATGTTTCCTCTTCGATCAAGTTTCTACCATGTCATCGCCGGGCTTGACCCGGCGATCCATGAAAATGTTTCGAATTCGCCTGGATCGCCGGGTCAAGCCCGGCGATGACATCTGGAGAAGGATTGATCACCCGTGATTGACGACGATCGTCTTCGTCGCCGAGAATTCATAGAGCGCTTCGAAACCCTTCTCGCGGCCATGGCCTGATTTCTTCACGCCGCCGAAGGGCAGTTCGATGCCGCCGCCAGCGCCGTAGCCATTCACGAACACCTGGCCGCAGCGCATGGCGCGGGCGACGCGCATCGAGCGCTTCGCGTCATTCGTCCAGACGCCGGCGACGAGGCCGTAGTCGGTGCCATTTGCGAGCGCGACCGCGTCAGCCTCATCATCAAAGGGCATCAGCGACAGAACGGGGCCGAACACTTCTTCGCGCGCAAGCCGCGCGTCGCGATTGACGGGTCCCAGCAGTGCCGGCGCGCTGTAGAAGCCGCCGTCAGGCGCATCGCTCGCGATCGCGCCTTTCGCCAGCAGAGGCGCGCCGTCGGCGATGGCCGCGTCAATGAAGCCGTTCACGCGGCGCTGCTGCTTCGCATTGATCATAGGCCCGAGATCAAGGTCGCGATCATGAGGACCGGCGCGCAACGCCTCGAATTTCGGGACGAGCATGGAAAGAACGCGATCAAAGATTTTTCGCTCGATCAGCACGCGGGAGCCGGCCGAGCAGGTCTGGCCGCCATTCTGGATGATCGCCTTGACCAGGATCGGCGCCGCCGTGTCGAGATCGGCGTCGGCGAAGACGAGCTGGGGCGACTTGCCGCCAAGCTCCAGCGTCACGCCGGCATGGTGCTTCGCCGCCGCCTGCTGCACGAGCGAGCCGACTTCGGGGCTGCCGGTAAAGGAGATGAAATCGACGCCGGGATGTTCGGTCAGCGCCGCGCCCGCCTCATGGCCGTAGCCCGTCACGATGTTGAGCGCGCCGTCGGGGAAGCCGACCTCACGCGCGAGCTGGGCGACGCGCAGCACGGTCAGCGAAGCGTCCTCCGCCGGCTTGACCACGCATGCGTTGCCGCAGGCGAGCGAGGCGGCGACCGAACGGCCAAAGATCTGGAGCGGGTAATTCCAGGGCACGATATGGCCGGTGACGCCGAGCGGCTCGCGCATCACCGCCACAGTGTAGCCGTTGAGGAAGGGGATCGTGTCGCCATGCAGCTTGTCGGCGGCGGTCCCGTAGAATTCGAAATAGCGCGCCGCGGCGTCGGCGTCAGCCCTGCCTTGCGAGAGCGGCTTGCCGGTGTCGCGCGATTCGAGCTCGCCCAGCTCCTTCGCCCGCGCTGCGACCGCCTCGCCGAGCTTCACGAGCAGGCGTCCGCGTTCGGTCGCCGTCAGCCGTCCCCACGGTCCTTCAAAGGCGCGGCGCGCGGCTTTCACCGCCGCGTCGACGTCAGCCGCTCCGGAGCGCTGGATATGGGCGAACACCTTGCCGTCGGAGGGGCAAAGAACCTCAATCAGTTGACGATCGGTCGCCTCCGCGTCGCGTCCGCCAACAAGATTGAGCAGAGCCGGCTGGGCGTCGGCGGGGTTCTTGTCATGAGCGGTCATCGCAACGTCTCCCGAGGGCGCGCGATCCTACTCGCGGCGGGAGCAAGCGCCAGTGCGTCATGCGCAGGGCGCTTGGCGTTGACGGGGCGTCCGCCGGGGCGCCATGACAGGCCATGACCATGGCCCGATCCGACATCCCCTCGCGGCGGCTCAACTGGCCGAACATCCTGACCTATGCGCGGATCGCGGCCGTGCCGGCGATCGTGCTGCTGATGGAGTGGCCGAACGACCCCGCCTTCCGCTGGGCGGCGCTGATCCTGTTTTTCCTCGCGGCGGTCACCGACTATTTCGACGGCTATCTCGCCCGCGCCTGGAGCCAGCAGACGACCATGGGCCGCATGCTCGATCCGATCGCCGACAAGCTCCTCGTCGCCGCCTGCCTCCTGATGGTGGTCGCCGACGGCACGCTCCGGGGCTGGTGGGTGTGGGCCGCGGTGATCATCCTGTGTCGCGAGATCCTGGTGTCCGGCCTGCGCGAATTCCTGGTCGAGTTGCGCGTCAGCGTGCCGGTCAGCCGGATCGCGAAATGGAAGACCACGATGCAGCTCATCGCCATCGGCTTCCTGATCGCGGCGCCCGTTGGCGACGTCATTATTCCGCACACCATGACGATCGGCCTCTGGCTGCTGGTCGCAGCCGCCGTGCTGACGCTCTACACAGGCTTCGATTATTTCAAGGCCGGCGTGACCCATCTCCTCGAAGAGGACGACAAACGCGCATGAAGAGGCGCGCATGAAGCTCGTCTATTTCGCCTGGGTGCGCGAACGGATCGGCAAGGAATCCGAGATCGTCGATCTTCCCGTTGATGTCGCGACGATCGCCGATCTCGCGCGCTGGCTGAAGACGCGCGGCGAGGAATACGCCTACGCCTTCGAGAACGAGAAGGTGGTGCGCGCCGCGATCGATCGCAAACATGTGAAGCCTGAAACCGCGATCGCGGGCGCGACCGAGATCGCCTTCTTCCCACCGATGACGGGAGGTTGAGATGATCACGCGCATCGCAGGCGCGATCGCGACGCGCAGCCGGGCGGTGGCGACGGATGATCTGGTCTTCACGGTGGCGGTGTCGCCGGACAAGACGCCCTCGCTTTATGAGCAGACGAAAGGTGCGCTCGCGCAGCTCGACCGCAATCTCGCCGATGCGGGTTCGGACAAATCGCTGCTTCTGTCCGCGACGGTGTACATCACCAACATGTCCGAGAAGGGCGAGATGAATCGCGCCTGGGACGAATGGGTCGATCGCGAAAACCCGCCGCAGCGCGCCTGCGTCGGCGTCGCGCTTGAAGGCCGGGACCTCGTCGAGATCACGGTCGTCGCACTGCGCAAGGCGTGATGGGATGGCGACGATTCGCATCCAGCGCGAGCCGTTCGATCTCGCCGCGGAAGCGCGGGCGCTGAGCGCGGGGCGCGTCGATGTCGGCGCCGTGGTGACGTTTTCCGGCCTCTGCCGCAGCGAGGAAGGCGCGCTCGCGGCGCTCGAACTCGAACATTACCCCGGCATGGCGGAAGAGGAGATCGCGCGCGTCGCCGCCGAGGCGGAAGCGCGCTGGCCGCTTCTCGGCGCGACGATCATTCATCGCTACGGCCGCATTGCGCCTGGCGAGGACATCGTGCTCGTCGTCACCGCGTCGAGCCATCGCCGCGCGGCGTTCGAGGCGGCGGAATTCCTGATGGACTATCTCAAGACCCGCGCGCCCTTCTGGAAGAAGGAGCATCGCGCGGACGGATCATCCGGCGACTGGGTCGCGGCGAAGGACGAGGACGACGCCGCGGCCGGGCGCTGGACCAAATGAAAACGCCGGGCGACGGCCCGGCGTTCTGAATTCAGCTTGCGTTTTCCGTCAGGCGGCTTTCGCCTTCGGCCGGACCTCGGCGGAATAATCCTCGATCAGCGTGCGCGAGATGTTGCCCGGCGTGAATTTGTAGGGGCCGATCTCGGACACCGGCGTCACCTCGGCGGCGGTGCCGGTGATGAAGCATTCGTTGAAGGTCGCAAGCTCGTCCGGCATGATCCGGCGCTCGATCACGTCCATGCCGCGGCGCTTCGCAAGTTCGATCACCGTCTTGCGCGTGATGCCGTCAAGGAAGCAGTCGGCGATCGGCGTATGCACCGCGCCGTCCCTGGTGAAGAACACATTGGCGCCGGTGCATTCGGCGACGCGTCCCTGCCAGTCATACATCAGCGCGTCGGCGTAACCCTTCTTCTCCGCCTGATGCTTGGAGATGGTGCAGATCATATAGAGGCCGGCCGCCTTCGATTTCGACGGCGCCGTTGCCGGATCGGGACGGCGATACTGAGCGATGTCGAGACGGATGCCCTTCATCTTGGTCGCGATGTCGAACATGCTCGGCCAGACCCAGCTCGCGATGGCGACATGGATCTTGTTCTGCTGGGCGGCGACAGCCATCATTTCGGACCCGCGCCACGCCACCGGCCGGACATAGGCGTCGGGCTGGCCATTCTTCTCGACGACCAGCGCCTTGGCCCGATCGAGCTCGGCGACGGAGTAGGGGATCTCGAAATCGAGCAACTCAGCCGATTCCCGGAAACGCTGGGAATGCTCGGTCGACTTGAAGATCACCCCGCCATAGGCCCGCTCGCCCTCGAAGACGGACGAGCCGTAATGGAGGCCGTGGGTGAGCACATGCACCTTCGCGTCGCGCCAGGGCAGGATCTGCCCGTCCATCCAGATGTAACCGTCGCGATCGTCGAAGGGAATCAGGCTCATAACGCGCTCCCGGAAGTGATTTTAGTGGCGCCAGGGCTGTTTGGCGGGCACAATCGCGCCCAAACGACCAAAAGTTTCTCAGGCGTGCCTTGACGGGTAACAATCGCTCGGAGATATGTCAATATCACTGACATAAATTTCGGGCCGGACGGAGACGATCATTGGCGAGAGCGGCGCAGGCGGCGCATTCTGGCGAGGACGACGCCCCGGAGGAGATCGACTTCGCCCTGATTGAACTGTTCTTTTTCGCCTACCGGGATTTCGTGTCCGAACCGGACCGGATTCTGGCGCGGGACGGCTTCGGCCGCGCGCATCACCGGGTGATGCATTTCGTCAATCGGCATCCCGGCCTCACCATCGCCGAATTGCTCGACATCCTGAAGATCACCAAGCAAAGCCTGAACAGGGTGCTGAAGGACTTGATCGATCAGGGGCATATCGAGCAGCGGCCAGGCGACGTCGACCGCAGGCAGAGGCTGCTGTTCATGACGGAGCGCGGCGCGGCGCTCGCGCGCGAACTCGCCTCGATGCAGAATCGGCGCATCTCGGGCGCGCTTGCCTTGTCGCAATCCGGCGCCGACCGGATCGTCCGGCAATTCCTCTCGGCCATGGTTGATGCGGGCGAGCGCGACAAGGTGCGACGCGTCGTGGCCGGTGGAACGGGCGGAAAAATCTGATGTCGACAGCGCCCCAGGTCGCGACGCTCGATGACGACGCGCCGCATATTCTGGTCGTCGAGGACGACCGGCGGCTGCGCGAGCTTCTGGCGCGGTTGCTTGGTCAGCACGGCTTTCGCGTCAGCGCCGCCGCCAACGCCATGGAGGCGGAAGCGAAGATCGCCCATCTCGTCTTCGACTGTATCTTGCTCGACGTGATGATGCCGAAAGTGTCGGGCTTCGAATTCGCGCAGGCGCGCCGCGCCAATGGCGACCAAGTGCCGATCCTGATGCTGACGGCGCGCGCCGAGGCCAATGACCGCGTGAAGGGGCTCGAAGTCGGCGCGGACGACTATCTCACCAAGCCGTTCGAGCCGCGGGAACTCATCCTGCGCGTCACAAAGCTCATTCGCCGCGCCGCGCCGGTCGCCCATTCCGCGCCCGCGCCGGCGTCGCTTGAGACCGTGCGCTTCGGGCCGTTCTTCTACTGGCTCGATCGTGGCGAACTGCGCAATGGCGACGAGATCATCCGCGTCACCGAGCGCGAGCGCGACATCCTCAACATGCTGGCGCGCGCCGGCGGCGAGCCCGTGGCGCGTCAGGCGCTCGCAGGCGGCAACGCCGAGAATGAACGCACCATCGACGTGCAGATCAACCGGCTGCGCCGCAAGATCGAGAAGGACCCGGCGCATGCGCTGCTGCTGCAGACCGTGCGCGGCGTCGGCTACAGGCTGATGATCGATCGATGAACGCCGTCATCTTCCTGATGCGCGCGCCGCTCGAAATCTATGAGCGGATCGCGATCGCATTGCGGAAGGCGCTGCCGAAAGGCCTGTATGCGCGCTCGCTGCTGATCATCATCGTGCCGATGGTGCTGCTGCAGTCGGTCATCGCCTATGTCTTCATGGAGCGTCACTATCAACTTGTGACGCGTCGTCTGTCGCAGGCGGTGACGCAGGACATCGCCGCACTTATTGATCTCTATGCGGAGATGAAGTCGCCTGATAAGGCGGAGGCGCTGTCGCGCATCGCGCAGGAGCGGCTTAATCTCGAGGTCGACTTCCTGCCGCTTGCGCCCCTGCCGCCGCCGGGCCCGAAACCGTTTTTCTCCATCCTCGATCAGACGCTGTCGGAAGAAATCAGCCGGATGGTCAAGAGGCCGTTCTGGATCGACACGGTCGGTCGTTCGAGTTTCGTCGAGATCCGCGTCCAGCTCGAGCACGCGACCATGCGCGTCATCGCGCGTCGCAGCCAGACCTACGCGTCGAATTCGCATATCTTCATCGTCTGGATGGTGGGCGCGTCCTTCGTGCTGCTTGTCGTCGCCATCATCTTCCTGCGCAACCAGATCAGGCCGATCCTGAAACTCGCGGAGGCGGCGGAGAGCTTCGGCAAGGGCCGTGAAATCGCATTTCGCCCGCGCGGGGCACGCGAGGTGCGCAACGCCGGCCGCGCCTTCCTCGAAATGAAGATGCGCATCGAGCGCGCGATCGAGCAGCGCACGGCGATGCTGAACGGCGTCAGCCACGATCTGCGCACCATCCTCACTCGCTTCAAGCTGTCGCTCGCGCTGTTGCCGCCGACGCCCGAAACGCAAGAGTTGAAGCGCGACACCGACGAGATGGGGCAGATGCTCGAAGCCTATCTCGCCTTTGCGCGCGGCGACGCCGGCGAAGCCTCTTCGCCAACCGACATTCGCGCGCTGCTGGAGGAACTGAAGCTCGACGCCGAGCGGCAGGGCCATGTCACGGCGATCGAAATTTCCGGCGACCCCACCGTCGTCGTCAGGCCGACCGCGTTCAAGCGTCTGCTGTCGAATCTCGTCGGCAACGCGGCGCGCCATGGCGACCGCATCGCGATCAACGCGGCTCACGCCGGCCGCTGGCTGACGGTCACCATCGACGATGACGGGCCCGGCATTCCCGCCGACAAGCGCGACGATGTGTTCAAGCCGTTCTATCGGCTGGACGAGTCGCGCAATCAGGATGAAGGCGGATCGGGGCTCGGTCTCGCCATCGCGCGCGACATCGCGCGCGGCCATGGCGGCGACATCGTCCTGGCGGAATCGCCGCTTGGCGGTTTGCGCGCATCGGTGCGCGTGCCGGCTTAAACATCACATCTGCGGCTGGACGCGCGCTTCCGCGCCCTTATTGTGCGCGGGTCGGACGGATGACGCCCATGCCCCAGCATATCGGAATCGTGGCCTGCTCGGCCGAAGGCGCCGCATTGTGCTATCGCACGATCTGCGCCGAAGGCGCCGCGATTCTCGGGGCCCATGCGCATCCCGAAATCTCGATGCATACGCCGTCGCTCGCCGCCACGATGGATTGCATCTATCGCGGCGACTGGCGCGCCGTCGGCGAGATCATGCTCGCGCAGGCGAACAAGCTTGCCGCGATCGGCGCCGATTTCCTGATCTGCCCCGACAACACCATTCATCAGGCGCTGCCTTTCATCGAGGCGCGCTCGCCGCTGCCCTGGCTGCACATCGCCGACGCGGTGGCGGGCGAGGCCGTCGCGCGCGGCTACAGGCGCATCGGACTCACCGGCACGCGCTGGCTCGTGGAGAGCGAGGTCTACCCCGAAAAGCTCAAGGCGCATGGCCTCGACTTCGTCAGACCGGGCGCGGACGAACGCGAGGAGATCAATCGCATCATCATGGATGAGCTGGTCTATGGCGTGTGCAAGCCTGACGCGATCGCCGCGTTCCAGCGCATCATCGCGCGGCTGAGGGATCAGGGTTGCGACGCGGTAGCGCTCGTCTGCACGGAAATTCCGCTGATCATGAATGACGGCAACTCGCCTCTGCCGACGCTCGATTCGACACGCCTGCTCGCGCGGGCCGCGTTACGGCGCGCCACCGCGCGCGAGCCTGTCCCCGCGGGCTGAAGCTTCATCGGGAGCGTCGCATGGACAGCGTCGACTTCCTTCTTGTCGATCTCTGGTCGCAGGCCGGCGGCGATCCCGCGGCGCTCGAACGTCTCAGGCTGACGGGCGAAGAGCCGTCGCTTCCTTCAAGCTTTCGCGTCGGCGCGGTCGCGCAGACCACGATCGCGGCCGCCGCGCTCGCCGCCGCGGAGGTTCATCATCAGCGTGGCGCCGCGCGGCAGGATGTCTCCGTCGACATGCGGCATGCGTCGATCGAATTTCGCAGCGAGCGTTATTTCAGCGTCGATGGCGCGCCCGCGCCAGAGTTGTGGGACATGATCGCCGGCGTCTATCGCTGCGGCGACGGGCGCTGGGTCAGGCTGCACACGAATTTTCCGCATCACCGCGACGGCGTGCTCGCGCTCCTGAATTGCGTCTATGACAAGGGCGCAGTGGCGCAGGCGCTATCGAAATGGAAAGCGGAAGAGTTCGAGGCCGCGGCGGCGGAGCGCAAGCTCGTCGTCGCGATGATGCGCTCGTTCGAGGAGTGGGACGCGCATCCCCACGACGTTGCGCTCGCCGGCCTGCCGCTTTTTTCGCTTGAACGCATCGGCGACGCGCCGCCCGAGACGCGGGCTTCCAGCGCGCGTCCTCTCTCCGGCGTTCGCGTGCTTGAACTGACACGCATCATCGCGGGGCCCGTCTGCGGCCGCACGCTGGCGGTGCATGGCGCTGACGTGATGCTCGTCACCGCGCCGCATCTTCCGTCGATCGACGCGCTCGCGATGGACACCGGTCGCGGCAAGCTCGCGACCTCGCTCGATCTTCGCGATCCGCTCCAGCGCGAGAGCTTCGCCAGGCTGGTTCGCGGCGCCGATATCATCGTGCAGGGCTATCGGCCCGGCGGCCTCGCCGATCTTGGCTTCGGACCCGAGGAGTGCGCAAAGCTCAGGCCGGGGATCATCTATGTCTCGCTCTCCGCCTACAGCCATGACGGGCCGTGGGCCGATCGGCGTGGATTTGATTCGCTCGTGCAGACGGCGACGGGATTCAATCACGCCGAGGCGGAGGCGGCCGGATCGACTTCGCCAAAGCCTCTGCCATGTCAGGCGCTCGATCACGGCACAGGCTATCTCATGGCCTTCGTCGCGATGATGGCGCTCGCGCGTCGCGCCCGCGAAGGCGGCTCCTGGCATGCGCGCCTGTCGCTCGCGCAGACTGCGCGCTGGATGCGCGGGCTTGGCCGCCTCGATAACGGATTGAGCGCGCCCGAGCCTTCGGATCGCGAAGTGAACGCGCAGCTCGAAACGACGCCGTCAGGCTTCGGCACGCTGACCGCGACTCGGCATGCCGCCATGATGTCGGCGACGCAAGCGAAATGGGAGCGGCCGAGCGTGCCGCTCGGTTTTCACGCGCCGCAATGGCCGGAACGCGCGTAGGCTTACCACCATTCGACCGTGACCATCGGCCAGATCGCTTGGCATCGCTTCGCCTTCGCGTCATGAGTCGGCCCGTTCGGCAGCGATCGGTTGGGCCGCAGATGCATCGCAAATATGTCGCGCAGGCCATAGGGCGCGACGACATCGATGCGATCGCCCTCTGTAAGGCGCACGCCAATCGCATGCGTTGTCGAGGCGTAACGCGTCGGCGCTTCCGCCGCGCTGGCGAGCGGCGGCACGGCGTAGCCGAAGCGTTGCTCGAACCAGAGATGCACGCGCGCCTGATTGCGGACCTCGAGATTGAGCCCGAGCGACGCGCCGGCCTCTTCAACGCGCCGGATCACGCGGTCTTCCGCTTCATAGGAGAGATCGGACGGATCGAAATAGCCGATGTCGTAATCCTTCACGCCGGTTCGCCGGGGATAGCAGGCGATGACGTTCCAGATCGTCTGATAGATGCAGCCGCCGCAGAGCCACCCGTCCGGCAATTCAAGATCGCGAATGAGGCGGAGCGCCGCCATCAGATCGGGATCGTCGCGGACAATCTGTCCGACCGCCTCGATCTGCTCGGTCAGAGGCGCCGCCGCCAGAGCGCGCCAGCGCTGAGGGATTTGCTCGCCGAACAGCGCGGGGGCCAGTGCGCTCAATAGAGCCGCCCGCCGATCGGAACCTCGCGATCCGGCCCGATCAGCATCACCTCGCCATTAACGTCGGGAACGCCAAGCGTCAGCACCTGGGACATGAAGGGACCGATCTGGCGCGGCGGGAAATTCACCACCGCCAGCACCTGCTTGCCGACGAGGCTTTCGCGCGGATGATTCTTCACGATCTGCGCCGATGATTTCTTCACGCCGATCTCGGGTCCGAAATCGATCGTCAGCTTGATCGCCGGCTTGCGCGCCTCCGGAAAATCCTCGGCGGCGATCACCACGCCGACGCGGATATCGACTTTCAGGAAATCGTCGAAGGAGATCGTGGCCGGCTTTGGCGAGGTCATGGCTTGTCCTGAAAGGCGACTCAAATCGGCGGCGGCGCGCCGACGCGCTTATCGACCACAGCGCGGCGATATGCTAGATTCGACCCATGCGTTGGGCGATCTCTTTCTTCGCAGTCGCAGCAATTTCAGCGCCGCTCACAGCCGTCGCTCAGGATCAGCCGCGGCGCGAATGGCCGTCGCATTCCCAGCGCTGGATGCCGAACAATCCGGACTGCACATGTCGCGCTCAAGGGCGGGATTTCGGCATGGGCGAAAAGATCTGCCTTGGCGGCCGCGTCGCGACCTGCGGCATGACGCTCAACAATACGAGCTGGAACGTGACCGATACGCCCTGCACGGTTTCCGAGGCGCCCGGCGGCCAGTCCTTCCGGACGATGGCCTCGCGCTGATCGCGCCACGCTTCAGGCGTTCTCTTTCCTCCAAATGAAAACCGCCGCCAGGAGTGGGACCTGACGGCGGTGAAACTTTATGCCTCGTTTTGTTGTGACGCTGGAACTCAGACAACCCCCAGAATGATCGCCGTCAGAAAACCAAAAGCGGCGCACATCGCGAGATATTCGAGCCTTAGCGTTACACTCATTCAGTCACCTCTCTGTTGGGGTGAGTAACCCAAGTCTGTCGAACAGGTTCCATCGTGACAAGCGGAATCGTCGCTGCTTTGCAAAACAGAATTCAGTTGACGAAAATGATTCCGAATTTCAGCGCTTTGCTTTGCGTGCTCGGCGAATTGCCGGTTTTCGGGAATGGTTGCGCGGACAACCAATCCGACAAGATTCCTGTTTTTGGCCGGCTTTTCATCGAGTTTTAAGGGCTGGGAAAACCAGCCGGCGACCATGGCTCGATGAGTTTCCGATTGGGAAAGGCCGAAGCGGCCTTGAAAAGCGTCCCGGCGCCGGCCAAGACCCGCTTGTGACGCTCTACGCCCTCAAGCCACGATTCCAGGCGCTCCTGCGCCCGTTGGTGAAACGGCTCGCGCAAGCTGGCGTCACCGCCAATCAGATCACGCTGCTCGCCGGTGCGCTCTCGCTGCTGCTGGGCGCCATTCTTTGCGCCTGGCCGGAGCGGCGTGGGCTGTTCCTGTTGCTGCCGCTCTGGCTGTTGCTTCGGATGGCCTTCAACGCCGTCGACGGGATGCTGGCGCGCGAATTCGGGCAGAAGAGCCGCCTTGGCGGCTATCTCAACGAGCTTTGCGATGTCGCAGCCGACGCCGCGCTCATCGCGCCTTTCGCTTTCGTTGCGCCCTTCAACCCCATCTGGATCGCAGCGGTGATTCTTCTCGCCGCGCTGTCGGAATATGCCGGCGTCATGGGGCCGCTGATCGGCGCCTCACGGCGCTATGACGGGCCGTTCGGCAAGAGCGACCGTGCGCTGGTTTTCGGCGCGCTCGGCATCTGGGCAGGCGCGAGCCCGTCGCTGCCGGAATGGGCGGGCTGGATGGCGCCCGTCATGGCGGCGTTGCTCGTCTGGACCATCCTCAATCGCGTGCGGGGCGGACTCGGCGAGCTCTGACAAGGTGCGGCAGCGCACGCCTTTGCCGTAAGGCCCGGATTAGCGGCACAATGATATGCCAGCGCGCCAGCGCCTGGCGGGGGGAATGTGCGCGTGACGCGAGAGATGAAGGAATTGAGCTTCCAGACCCATGACGGGGTGGAGCTCTTTTATCGCTATTGGCCCGCCGTTAGCGCAAGCCCGCGCGGCGCGATCCTGCTCTTCCATCGCGGCCATGAGCATGGCGGGCGCATGGCGCATCTGGTCGATGAACTCGACCTTTCCGATTTCGCCTTCTACGCTTGGGATGCGCGCGGCCATGGCCGCTCGCCGGGCGAGCGCGGTTATTCCCCTTCCTTCGGCGCAAGCGTGCGCGACGTGCAGACTTTCGCCGATCATATCGCGGCGACGGACGGTTTCGCCATCGAGGATATGGCCGTCATCGCGCAATCGGTCGGCGCGGTGCTCGTCTCGACCTGGGCGCATGACTATGCGCCGCGCATCCGCGCCATGGTGCTCGCCTCGCCGGCCTTCTCGGTGAAGCTCTATGTTCCCTTCGCGCGCGAAGGCCTGAAGCTGCAGCAGAAGCTGCGCGGCAACTTCTTCGTCAATTCCTATGTGAAGGCGCGCTTCCTCACCCATGATCCCGAACGCCGCGCCACCTATGATTCCGATCCGCTGATCTCGCGGCCGATCTCGGTCAACATCCTGCTCGATCTCTATGACGCGGCGGAGCGCGTGGTGAAGGATGCGCGCGCCATCACCATTCCGACGCAGCTGCTCATTTCGGGTTCGGACTTCGTGGTGCGCCATGCGCCGCAGCACGAATTCTTCGTCAATCTGGGAACGCCTGTGAAGGAGCGGCATGTGCTGCCTGGATTCTTCCACGACACGCTTGGCGAATTCGGGCGCGGCGTTGCAGTGGCGCAGGCGCGGCGCTTTCTTCTCGAACGTTTCGACGCGCCGCTCGATCGGCCTGATCTTAAAAACGCGCATCTCCAGGGCTATACGCGCGACGAGGCGGATCGTCTGGCGTCGCCTCTGCCGGCGCTATCGCCGCGCGGACTCTATTGGACGGCCTATCGCGCCAATCTGAGACTGGGCGCGCTGACGTCGGAAGGCATTGCGCTTGGCCGGCGCACCGGATTCGATTCCGGCTCGACGCTCGATTACGTCTATCGCAACGAGGCGAAAGGTCTCGGTCCGCTCGGCCGCATGGTCGACCGCACCTATCTCGACGCGATCGGCTGGCGCGGCATCCGCCAGCGCAAGATCAATGTCGAGGAGCTGATCCGGATTGCGCTGCAGAAGCTTGCTGCGAAAGGCCTGCCGCGCCGCGTGATGGACGTCGCCGCGGGCCATGGCCGCTATGTGCTGGAGGCGCTGACCGAGGGCGTCGACAGGCCGGATGCGATTCTGCTGCGCGATTATTCCGATCTCAATGTCGAGGGCGGGCGCAAGCTGATCGCGGAGAAAGGGCTTTCCGACATCGCCCGCTTCGAGAAAGCCGACGCGTTCGATCGCGACAGCATCGCGAATGCGGAGCCGCATCCGACGCTCGGCGTCGTCTCTGGCCTCTATGAATTGTTCCCGGACAACGCGCTGATCAGGCGCTCGCTCGACGGATTGTCCGCCGCGATCCCGGCGGGCGGTTATCTCGTCTATACCGGCCAGCCCTGGCATCCCCAGCTTGAGATGATTGCGCGCGCGCTCACCTCGCATCGTCAGGGCGAAGCCTGGGTGATGCGCCGCCGCACGCAGGAAGAGATGGACCAGCTTGTCGCCGCCGCAGGCTTCCGCAAGATCACGCAACGGATCGATGAATGGGGCGTGTTCACCGTGTCGTTGGCGGAGCGCGCGTGAAAGACCTTGCCGCCGGTGTGGAGAGGCGGCCCATCGGCCGCGCCTTCGTCTGGCTCGCCGCGCTCGGCGTCTTCTTCTATGCGAGCTATGGCCTCGCCAACTGGCTTGCGACCTTGCGCGCGCATGTGCCGTCGATCGTGTTCTCGTGGGAGCGCAGCGTTCCGTTCATCGCCTGGACGATCATTCCGTACTGGACGACGAATCTCTTCTACAGCCTGTCCTTCTTCATCTGCCGCAATCGTCGCGAGCTTGATGCGCATGGCAGAAGGCTTCTGACCGCGCAGATCATCGCGGTGACCTGCTTCATCCTGTTGCCGCTGAAATTCTCATGGCCGAAGCCTGATACGGACGGGATCGCCGGATTCTTCTTCGAGACGCTTGGCGCCTTCGACAAGCCGTTCAATCAGGCGCCTTCGCTGCATGTGGCGCTGTCGATTGCGCTGTTCTCGCTCTACGCCCGCATCCTGCCGCGCTGGGCGACGATCGCGCTCTCAGCCTGGTTCGTTCTCGTCGTCGCGTCTGTCATGACGACCTTCCAGCATCATTTCATCGATATCCCGACCGGCGCGCTGCTCGGCCTGTTCTGCATCTGGCTCTGGCCGCTCGAGGGCGGCGCGCGTCTCACCGGCTGGCAGGTCACGCATGACGCGCGACGGCGCACGCTCGCCTTGCGCTACATGATCGCGGCGGCGTTCTTCGCCGCAGCCGGGCTTGCGTTGCATGGCGGCTGGCTCTGGCTTCTCTGGCCGGCCTTCGCCTTTCTCGGCGTGTCCGCCGCCTATCTCGCGTTGGGTCCTGCTTTGTTCGACAAGACACCGGACGGGCGCATCGGCTGGCCTGTGCGGCTGATGCTCGCGCCTTATCTCATCGGCGCCTGGATCAATTCGCGGCTCTGGACGATCGGAACGCCGCGCGCTGTCGCTGTCGCCGATGGCGTCTTTCTCGGGCGGTTTCCGTCGCGCCGCGATCTCGAAGCGTTCGGCGAGGTGGTCGATCTCACCAGCGAATTGTCGCGGCCGCGCTTCGCAGGCGTGTGGACGAGCCTTCCCATGCTTGATCTCGCCGCGCCGCCGGCTGATCGTCTGCGCGCGGCGGCGCGCGTGATCGAATCCGCGCGCGCTCAGAGATCGACGCTCGTCTGCTGCGCGCTGGGTTATGGCCGCAGCGTGCTCGCCGTCGCTGTCTGGCTCACGCGCACCGGGCGCGCCGATACGCTCGATGCGGCGATCGCGATGCTGCGCGCGAAGCGGCCGCGCCTGTCGATCCATCCGGATCAATTGCGCGCGGCGCGAGAGGCGGTCGATGGCGACCGCTGAAGGACCCGACGACGTTTGGATCGCATCGATCACGGCGGCGCTGCTGGCGCGCGGACGCATGATCCACGGCGCCGCGATGGGCGTGACGGCGGCGACGCTGGTGATCGCGCTTCTGACGGGCGGCGTCTCCGCGCGTCTTTCGCTTGCGTCGCTGGCCGCCGCAGCGGTTTTCTTCTGCGCCGCCTTGGAATTCTGGCTGGCGGCGCGGGTCGCGTTCGACGCCGAGCTCTTCGCCGCTCTCGCGCGCCGCAATGATCTCGCGGGATTTGATCGCGCCATGACGACGCTGGGATTGATGAAATCAGGCAAGACGGGGCGCGCCATGGCGGAGCGCGCGCAAGGCGCCCGCCGTCTGCTCCGGATGCAGGCGCTCGCATTCGTCGCGTTGCTCGTCGTCGCGATCGGCGGCTGGATCCTGATCGCATGGCGGCTGTGACGTCGCTGATTTCAAATGCGGCGGCGCGGATTGTCGCCATGGGGGCGGTCGGGCTTGCGCGCTTCATCACCGGCGTCCGGCCGGACTGGCGCGGCTGCCGGCCCGAAGCGAAGCAGCGCGTCTATTTCGCCAATCACGCCAGCCATGGCGATTTCGTGCTGATCTGGACGGTGCTGCCCGAAGCATTGCGGCGCGCGACGCGGCCTGTCGCCGCGCAGGACTATTGGGGCGGCAATGGCCTGCGCGGCTTCATCGGGCGTTCAGTCTTCAACGCGGTGCTGATCGAGCGCACGCCGTCGCAGGACAAGCCGCATCCGCTGGAAGTGCTCAAGGCGGCGCTGGCGGACGGCTGCTCGCTGATCTTTTTCCCCGAGGGCACGCGCAACACCACCGACGAGGCCTTGCTGCCATTCAAGAACGGCCTCTATCATCTCGCGGTTGCGCGGCCGGAGGCCGAATTCGTGCCTGTCTGGATCGACAACCTGTCGCGCGTGATGCCGAAGGGCCAATATCTGCCGATCCCGCTTCTGTGCAGCGTCGCGTTCGGACCGCCGATGCGGCTTGAGCCCGGCGAATCCAGAGAATCCTTTCTCGCCTGCGCGCGCGCAGCGCTGCTGGCGTTGCGCCCGCCCGGACAGCCGGCATGAACGCGCCTCCGGAAATGCTGTGGCTGTCGTTCGGCGTCGCGGGCGTGCTCATCGTCGCGACCATCGTCGGCAAGACGCTCGCCTGGCGCGCGGGCGAATGCGCCAATCCCGTCATCGACAATCTCAACCAGCGCATTTTCGCCTGGTGGGTGATGGTGGCGCTGATGGCGGTCGCCTTCGTCTTCGGCAAGACCGGCGTGGTGCTGCTGTTCGGCTTCGCCTCCTTCGCGGCGCTACGCGAATTCCTGACGCTGACGCCGACGCGGCAGGGCGATCACTGGGCGCTGCTCGCGGCTTTCTTCCTCGCGCTGCCGATCCAGTACGCGCTGATCTGGTGGGAATGGTACGGGCTCTATTCGATCTTCATTCCCGTCTATGCGTTCCTCATCCTGCCGATCATTTCGGTTCTGAGCGGCGACGCCACGCGGTTTCTCGAACGCATCGCCTTCGTGCAATGGGCGCTGATGATCTCGGTGTTCTGCGTCAGCCATGCGCCGGCGATCCTGACGCTTCCGATCCCGGGCTTCGAGGGCAAGCAGCTTCTGCTGATCGCATTTCTGGTGATCGTCGTGCAGGGCTCGGACGTACTGCAATATGTGTTCGGCAAGCTTCTGGGAAAGCGCAAGGTCGCGCCCAACGTCTCGCCATCAAAGACATGGGAGGGGCTGATCGGCGGCGTCGCCAGCGCAACCGCGCTTGGCGCGGCGTTGTGGTGGATCACGCCATTCAAGCCGTGGCAGGCGGCGGCGATGTCGTTCGTGATCTGCGTGATGGGTTTTCTCGGCGGGCTCGTGATGTCGGCGATCAAGCGCGACCGCGGCGTCAAGGATTGGGGCCGCCTGATCGAAGGCCATGGCGGCATGCTCGACCGGCTCGACAGCGTGATCTTCGCCGCGCCGGTGTTCTTCCACCTCACGCGCTACTGGTTCACGCCTTAGGTCGCATCGCAAATTTCACCATGATGCGCTCTCCGTCCCCGGAACGGTGAAGCGAAACGAAGTTGAGCGGAACCGTGTCCGGGGTCCAGCGAAAGACTCGCGAGCAAAGCGAGCGCAATAGTTAGAATCGAAGTGCGCCTGCGGCGCGACTCTTTTGCTGGGCCCCGGACGCCATTCCATTCGCTTCGCTCTTTGCATGGCTCCGGGGACGGAACGCGCGCGATCGGGCAGATGGATGTGGAAGCCGACCGAAATCATATCGGCAGAACCGTCGTATATTTGAGCTGCCTCAACGCGACGTTCGACGAGGCGGACGCGACGCTCGGCTGCGCCAACAGACGGTGCATGAGGAAATCCTCGAACGCTCCGACATCGGCGGCGCGCACGATCAGGACATAATCGTGCGGCCCGGTGACCGAAAAACATTCGAGGATGTTCGGCTGGTCGCGCGTGAAGCGCTCGAAGGCGTCACGATTCTCCGTGGTGTGATTGCGCAGATTGACATGCACGAAGACGCAGACGCTCAGGCCCACCTTCGCGGGATCAAGAAGCGTGACGCGTCCGGCGATGACGCCGGCCTCTTCGAAATCGCGCACGCGGCGCCACAGCGTCGATTGCGAGAGGTTGAGCTTCTCCGCGAGATCCTTCAGCGACGCAGCCCCGTCCTGTTGCAGCGCAGCAAGAATCTGACGGTCTGATTCCGACAGGGACATGGAGTGATCTTTCAGATTTCGGCCAGGATTGAATAACTCTCTTCAAAATTCTTGGGCGGCGCGGCCATTCTGGCAAGCAATTTCGCACGACGAGGCGCACGCTCGTGGCAGCCGTCAATCTCAGGGAGGCCGCCATGGTCGCCGCCGTCGCCACGTCGGACGAAGTCCGCAATCGTTACGCCAACGCGCCGAAGAAGGATGATTTCACCATCGATCAGGATTGGGGCTCCTACAGCGCCGCCGAACATGATCGCTGGAACCGGCTGTTCGCGCGCCAGTCGAAAATACTCGAAGGCCGCGCCTGCGACGCGTTCCTCGCCGCGCTGAAGAAACTCAAGCTGTCGGAGTCAGGCATTCCCGATTTTGAAGTTTTGAGCGATCGCCTGTCGGCGCTCACGGGATGGAGCGTCGTTCCCGTCGCGGGGCTCGTGCCTGACGAAACTTTCTTCGATCATCTCGCCAACAGGCGCTTTCCCGCCGGCGCCTTCATCCGATCCGAACGCGAGATGGACTATCTCGAAGAGCCCGACATCTTCCATGACGTGTTCGGCCATGTGCCGCTGCTCGCCGAGCCGACCTATGCGACTTTCCTTGAGGAGTATGGCAAGGGCGGCGCGCGTGCGATGAAGCTCGGCCAATTGCATAATCTGGCGCGGCTCTACTGGTACACTGTCGAATTCGGGCTGATGCGCACGGCTCAGGGCCGGCGTATCTTCGGCGCCGGGATTATGTCGTCGCCGGCGGAGACGGTGTTCTCGCTCAAAGATGATTCGCCGAACCGCGTCGCGTTCAATCTTGAACGCGTCATGCGCACGAAATACATCATTGACGATTTCCAGCAGACCTATTTCGTCATCGACAGCTTCGAAGCTCTGGTCGACGAATGCATGCGGGATTTCGGCGATCTCTATGCGCGCCTCAAGGCGAAGCCTGACATAGAGGCCCACGAGATCGTGGACGGAGACAAGGTTCTCACGCGCGGCTCGATGCGCTATTTCAAGGCTCGCAACAAAGCGTGAGGATCAGATGGGTCAGGCGGTCGCGATCACCGGAGCGTCGGGGCATCTCGGACAAGCGACCGCCGCCGCGTTTCGCGCCGCGGGCTGGACGACGGTTCTCGTCGGGCGCTCGCTCGACAGCCTTGGCGGTCCGACTGCGGAGGCGGGCGTCGTGAAGATCGCGGTCGATTTCGCCAATGAGGAGGCGATGCGATCGGCATTCGATGAAGCCGCGGAGAGGCTCGGCGGAATCGACGCGCTCTGCTGCATCGCTGGCGCCTTCGCCATGAGCGAACCCGTGCATGAGATGTCGCGCGCGACGCTCGACAGGATGATCGATGGCAACGCCGGCACGATGATGGCGGCCGTGCGCGCGGCTGCGCCCGGCATGATCGCGCGCGGCAAGGGCGCGATCGTCACGGTCGGCGCCGTTTCGGCGCAGCGCGGCGGGGCGGAAATGGGCGCCTACGCCGCGGCGAAGAGCATGGTGATGCGGCTGACCGAATCCATGGCGGCCGAGCTCGGGCCGCAGGGAATCCGCATCAATTGCATCCTGCCAGCGATCATCGACACGCCCGACAATCGCGCGGCGATGCCGAAGGTCGATCCGGGCAAATGGACGTCGACCGAAGACATCGCACATGTCGTGCGCTTTCTCTGTTCGGATGATTCGCGCGCCATTCACGGCGCAATGATTCCGGTGAGCGCGGCGCAGCGCTGATCATATTCGCGCTGTTGGGCGCAAGCGGCTCGACGACGGCTACGTCCGCGCGCAATCTGCTGCCATGGTCGAGCCAACGAGCCGCGATATTCCGAGAGGGAAGCGAAGCGCGCTTCGCCGCGCGGTGGTCGCGAGTATTTTCGTGTTGGCGGCGTATGTCCTGCTCGCCTATCTCCTGCTGCCATTCGAATGGCTGCGGCGCGAGCGCGCCGCGGATGCGATCCTGCCGCCGATGGTGACGCAGACCGCGCAAGGAATCCCCGGCGATCCCCTGAATATCGGCGTCGCAGGCTCGCAGGCCGAACTGCTCGAAGCCATGAAGGCGGCCGGCTGGTCTCCGGCCGATCCCGTCACGCTCAGATCAAGTCTCGAAATCGCCGGCAGCGTGGTTCTCGATCGGCCATACAGGGATGCGCCCGTCAGCGCGCTTTTCTATGAAGGCAAGCGCGAAGCGTTGGCTTTCGAAAAGCTGGAGGGAAGCAGCGCCGATCGCCGTCATCATGTGCGCTTCTGGAAATTGGACAAGACGGGTGAAAATGATCGGCCCTTCTGGCTTGGCGCCGTCACGTTCGATCGCGGCGTCGGATTCAGCCGCTACACCGGCCAGATCACACATCACATCGCGCCCGATATCGACGCCGAGCGCGATGCATTGGTCGCGAGCCTCACGGCGGCCGGCATGGTTCAGAAAAGCTGCGTCATGCCAGGGCGCGGCGCGACGCAGCGGGCGCTGAACGGCGAGGGCGATCCCTATTTCACCGACGGCGAAATCCGCGTTGTTGTTCTGAAAGTCGCCCTGCCATCGAGGTGAAGCGCCGCGCGTCTTTTCGATGCGCTCAAGCGCGCGTCGCGCTCATGAGATAATTCACGCCAGCGTCGCGCGAGAGCCGCCAGCTATCGCCGAGGGGATTATAGACCATTCCTGCTGGTTCCGAGGCGGTGAGGCCGCCGGCCGCGATCGCATCCGCGAGTTCGCGCGGCGTGACGAATTTCTCCCAGTCATGGGTGCCGCGCGGCAGCCAGCGCAGCACATATTCGGCGCCAACGATGGCGAGCGCGAAGCTCCTGAGCGTGCGGTTCAGTGTCGACATGATGAGCAGCCCGTCCGGCGCGACGGCCTTGCAGCAGGCCGCGACAAAAGCCTTCACGTCGACCACATGCTCGACGACTTCCGACGCGATCACGAGATCGAAACGCTCGCCGGCGGCGACCACGTCCTCGACGCTTTCGCCGCGATAGTCGATGGCGAGGCCGGCCTCGGCCGCATGGCGTTTCGCGATGGCGATATTGGTTGGCGCGGGATCGATGCCGACAACCCTGGCGCCCAGCCGCGCCAGCGGCTCCGACAGCAGTCCGCCGCCGCAACCGATATCGAGCGCGCGGCGGCCGGCGAGCGGGGTGAGGGAGGCGGCCTCGGCGCCGAAGGTCTTGATCACGGCGTCCCTGATAAAGGCGAGCCGCGTCGGGTTGAGCTTGTGCAGCGGCGCCATGCTCCCCTTGGGGTTCCACCAGTCCGCGGCCATCCGGTCGAATTTCGCGACTTCGGACGGATCGATCGAGGCGGCGGGCGGGGAAACGGCGGCGTTCATTGCGATTCCTGGGGTCCCGGCGCATTCATTGACACCTATGGACGCCCCCGCCATATAGCGCGCGCCGGAGCCGCGGGGCGCCCCCTTGGCGCTGTTTTTGGCCCGGTTCGCCGCCTCTTTGCGGGCGGCCTTGTCGATTGGGCAGGTGCTGTTTCTCCATGGCGCGTCTGGTGATGAAGTTCGGCGGCACGTCTGTCGCCACGGTCGAGCGCATCAAGAACGTCGCCCGTCACGTCAAACGCGAGGTCGACGCCGGCCATGACGTGGCTGTGGTCGTGTCCGCCATGTCGGGCAAGACCAACGAACTCGTCGGCTGGGTGAAGGACGCCGGCGCCAATCCGGCCGCCAACCACGAATTCATCAACATCCACGACCAGAGCGAATATGACGTCGTGGTCGCTTCCGGCGAACAGGTGACGTCGGGTCTTCTCGCCGTAACGCTCAACGCCATGGGCATCCCGGCGCGCTCCTGGCAGGGCTGGCAGATTCCGATCATGACCAGCGACGCGCATGGCTCGGCGCGCATTCAGGACGTGAACGGCGCCAAGCTGATCGAGGGATTCGAGACGCGCCGCGAGGTCGCAGTCGTCTCCGGCTTCCAGGGCGTGCATGAGCCGACAGGCCGCATCTCGACGCTTGGCCGCGGCGGCTCCGACACGTCGGCGGTGGCGATCGCGGCGGCGATCAAGGCCGAACGCTGCGACATCTACACCGACGTCGATGGCGTCTACACCACCGATCCGCGCATCGTTCCGAGAGCGCGTCGTCTCGACAAGGTGTCGTTCGAAGAGATGCTGGAGATGGCGTCGCTGGGATCGAAGGTGCTGCAGGTGCGCTCTGTCGAGATCGCGATGACGCAGCGCGTTCCCACCTATGTCAGGTCAAGTTTCGATGATCCGGCCGCGCCCAATCCCGGCACGCTGATCTGCGATGAGGAAGACATCATGGAGAAAGAGGTCGTCACCGGCATCGCCTATTCCAAGGACGAGGCCCAGATCACGCTGCGCCGCGTGGCCGACAAGCCCGGCGTCGCGTCCGCGATCTTCGGCCCGCTCGCCGACGCCAACATCAATGTCGACATGATCATCCAGGTCGTGTCCGATGACGAGACCACGACCGACATCACCTTCACCGTGCCGACCGCCGATTTCGAGCGCGCGAAGACGATCCTCAGCGGCCTCGTCGACAAGATCGGCTACGCCAAGATGACGGGCTCGACGGATGTGGTGAAGGTGTCGGCGATCGGCGTCGGCATGCGCAGTCATGCCGGCGTCGCGGCGAAGGCGTTCCGTGCGCTTGCAGAAAAGGGAATCAACATCCGCGCCATCACGACATCTGAAATCAAATTCTCGGTGCTGATCGATTCCGCCTATACCGAGCTTGCGGTGCGCACGCTGCATTCGCTCTACGGACTCGACAAGGCGGCGTAAATCGCCTCGCGCATCGCGAGCGTCATTTCGATATGCGCCTCTCCGTCCCCGGATTCATGAAACGAGGCTTGAAGCCGAGTGAAATGAAGTCCGGGGCCCAGCGAAAGAATCGCGAGCAGCGCGAGCGCATCTTTTAAAAGCAATGAGCCGCGCCTGCGGCGCGCAGTTCTTTCGCCGGCCCCGGACATGCCTCCGCCCAACTGCGTTTCGCTGCGCCATTCCGGGGACGGCGCTGCACATCCGAAATAGCGAGCAGCACAGCGCCGCCCTGTCTTCTCCGACGCGCGCCTGCTACGGTCCGAATCGGGGGAGCGGTTGAGGAGCGCAATGCGGCATGATCCGCTGGTTGAAACGCCTCGCGCGCGTCGCCTTTTTGCTTGTGTTTATTTTTGCCGGCGTCGCGGCAGTCATTGTCTCTCGTTCATTGCCGCGCGAGCAGGGCGTCGTGACGCTTGCGAGCGCAAGCGAGCAGCCGCTCATCTCCGCTGACGTTTCGGTCCGGCGCGACGGCGCCGGCGTTCCCCACATCAAGGCGAAATCGCGTGAAGACGCCTATTTCGCGCTCGGTTTTGTCCATGCGCAGGATCGTCTGTGGCAGCTTGAGATGAATCGGCGCATCGCGTCGGGCGAGCTCTCCGAAATTCTCGGCGAGTCCGCTTTGCCGACAGACAAATTCATTCGCACGCTCGGCGTGCCGCGCGCGGCGGAAAAGCAATATGCGAAACTGCCGGCGGATGCGCGCGCCGCGCTGCAGGCCTACGCCGCCGGCGTCAACGCCTATATCGATCAGGAGATGGGATCGCCGCCGGTCGAATTCTGGCTCACGCGCTCGCAGCCCGGACATTGGCGACCGACCGACAGCGTCGCGTGGCTGATCATCATGGCGCTCGATCTCGGCGGCAATTTCAACCAGGAGCTGATGCGCACCGCGCTCGCGCGCACGATGACCACAGCCGAAATCTGGCAGGTCATGCCGCCTTTCGCGAGTGATCCGGTTCCCGAAAGCGCTGACTGGGCCGCGCTCTATCGCGATCTTGGAATCTACAGAAAAGATGCGAAACAGGCGACGCTGCCGACACAGATTTCGCCGTTCCTCAGCGCCGGCGTCGAAGGTCTCGGCTCCAACAACTGGGTCGTGTCAGGCGCGCGCAGCGAAAGCGGCAAGCCGCTGCTCGCGAATGATCCACATCTCGGCCTCAGCGTTCCCGCGATCTGGCATGTGGCGCATCTCGAAGCGCCTGATCTCGACGTGATCGGCGCGGCGCTGCCGGGCGTTCCCGGCGTTGTGCTCGGCCGCAACCGCCGCATCGCCTGGGGCTTCACTAACACCGGCCCTGACGTGCAGGACCTCTACATCGAACAGATCGATGCAAGCGATGCGAAACGCTATCGCACGGCGGATGGTTTCGCCGCCTTCGAGACGCGCAAGGAGATCATCAAGGTCAAGGGTCAGGCCGATATTTCGCTCGATGTGCGCATGACGCCGCGCGGCCCTGTTGTGACTGACGTGCTGCCGGGAGTCGCCGACTATCTCGATGTCAATCGTTATCAACTCTCGCTGCGCTGGACGGCGCTTGACGATGACAATTCTTCTTTCCTCGCGATCGAGGGGCTGGCGCGCGCGAAGAATGTCGCGGAGGCGCGCGAAGCGCTGAAATTTCATGTTGCGCCGGCGCAGAATGTGGTGATCGCCGATGTCGATGGCGCCATCGGTTTCATCGCCGCCGGCCGCATTCCAATCCGGAAGCCTGAGAATGATCTGAAGGGTTTGGCGCCGGCGCCGGGATGGGACGCCAGATATGACTGGGCTGGCTTCATTCCTTTTGACGAATTGCCGCAAGCGATGAATCCGGCCGAAGGGATGATCGCGACCGCCAACCAGCGCATTCACGCGCCCGACTATCCGCATCCGCTGACCTATGACTGGACGGCGCCGGATCGCTACAACAGGATCATGCAATTGCTCGGCTCGCGCGAGAAGCACACTGTCGCGAGTTTCCGCGCCATGCAGTCCGATGTGCGTTCGCTTGCCGCAGAACGATTGCTTCCACGATTCCGCGCGGCGGAGACGGCGTCTTCCCATCGGCTTGCTGCTGCGGCGCGCACTGCGACGAAGAATTTCGATGGCGAGATGATTGCGGACGCGGCCGGCCCGCTCATCCTTTCGGCCTTCGCCGATCAGTTCGCGCGCGCGGCTTTCCTCGACAAGACGCCGGCGCCGGTTGCAAACGGCTATGGCGGCATCATGCGCGATTTCCGCGTCGCGCTCGATCGTGCGCTTCAGCAGAATGACAGTTCGTGGTGCGACGATCCCAGGACGCCGCAACGCGAAACATGCGATGATCTCGCCGAGATCGCTTATGATCGCGCGCTTGACGATCTCTCACGCCTCTATGGTGATGACGTCGCGAACTGGCGCTGGGGCGTCGCTCATGCCGCGCGCTCGGAGCATCGGCCGCTCGGGCGCGTTCCCTTCCTCGCGCGCTTTTTCGATATCGTCGTCCCGACCGGCGGCGACGCCTACACGATCAATGTCGGGCGGCTCAATCTCAATGACCGCGCCGCGCCCTTCATGAACCGGCATGCGGCGTCCCTGCGCGCGATCTATGATCTCAATGATCTCGAAAGCTCGCGCTTCGTCTATCAGACCGGGCAGAGCGGCAATGTGTTCTCGCGTCGCTATCGCGATTTCAGCGAGCGCTGGGCGCGGGTGGAGGATCTGCCGCTGGCGATGGAGCCGGCGGGATCCGTGCAGGAGCTGACGCTACGCGTTACGCATTGAAGCTGTTCAGCGTGACGCGCTTGAATGTCGCTTCGCGAGTCTTTCGCTGGGCCCCGGACTTCATTCCGCTTGGGCTTCGCCCTCGCTGCATGAATCCGGGGACAGAGACAGCTTCGGCGTCAACAAAAGAGTCTCTCGTCGTCCCCGGAACGGTGCAGCGAAACAAAGTGAAGCGGAACCGTGTCCGGGGCCCAGCGAAAGACTTCGCGAAGCGACTTTAGTTTTGCCCGTTTCGGCAATGCTTCGCGCCCGGCGCTTCAATTCGTCTTCGCCGTCGACGCGCAGGAGCGGGTGAGGTCGATGATCTTCGATTGATCCTCCGCAGGCACGCGATCCTGAAGAATGGCGCGCCAATAGGGCGTCGGTTTCAGCTTTGTCATGGCGCAGCCGCAATAATTCTTGCAGGACGGCGCGTCGCCGCCGCTCGTGCGGCAGGTCTGCTCGCAGGCGGAAACAAAGGTCGCGGCTTCATCGTCAGTCGAAGCGCGCTGCGGCGGCGATGATGGCGCGAAGGGATAGAGCGCCGCCATCAGCACGAGTTGATGGGCGAGATAGATCACGAGGCTCCAGCGCCCCATGCTGACGAGCAGACGCGCCGGCGGCGATGCCGAGCGCCAGTTCGCTATCGCATCGCGCAGCGACGCAAAGGCGTCGCCCTCGAGAACGACGCGCGCCAGCGCATATCCCGCGAAGACGAATCCGGCCCAGGGCGCGAGCGGCACATGATCGACGGCGGGAATGTTGCGATCGCCGAAGCCAAACCATGTCCACGCCGCGCCGTTGAACATGGGCGAAGTGAAGAAAGCCGGCGCCGCAAGCAGGATCGCAGCGACTGCGATTGACGCGAGAACAGGCCAGCGCAGGAATGGCACGATCAGCACGCTGGCGACCGTGATGCAGTGAAGGATGCCGAACAGCACCGGCGCTTCCGGCATGGCGACGAGCGTGCCCGCCGTCACCAGAGCCGCAGCGCCGCCGACTATGATGAGGCGTCTGAGATAGCGGCCGCGGTCGAGCTCGCCGCGCGCCGCCAGCGCAAAGCCGACGCCGACAAGGCCCAGGAACGACGCCGCGATGACGTGAGCGAACATCGCCCAGCCGGGATGGCGCGGCACGTCGACCGAAGTCAGGCCGTACCAGGAAAGATCCCAACTGAAATGGTAAATGATCATGGCGACGAGCGCCGCGCCGCGCGCCAGATCGACCAGCGGCCAGCGGGCCGGCGCAAGCGGCTTCACGTCCTGAATCGGGGCGGTCTGGTCCATTCCGGGAGAGTCGCTGAGACAATTGGCAATATCGGGCAACAGTCATTCACCCTTTGGCTCGCAAAAGCTAGCCTTAACAAATCTTTGCCGATAACCGAGCGGAATGCTTCTGCGCCAGACGCTGCTTTATCTGCCAGCCCAACTCATCGGGCCATTTGCGCTGTTCGTCGCAGCCGTGGTCTGGACGCATCTTTTGCCGCCCGGCGCCTACGGCACGCTGATGCTCGTCATGGCCGCACAGGAGCTGATCTTCGGCTTCGGCCTCGCCTGGCTGTCGCTCACCGTGCTGCGCTATCGCGACAGTTTCGAGCGCGGCGAGGGCGCGGCGCGATTCCGTCGCGCGGAAGCGGCGATGCTTTACGGTTCGATTCTGCTGCAGGCGCTCGCCGTCGTCGTCATCCTGCCCTTCTTCGATCGGCCGACGCCGCAGCTCATTGGCGTCGCGGCGGTGTTCATCGTCTCGCGTTCGCTGCTCAATCACCTCGCGGAGCGCGCGCGCGCTGGCGGCGAGATCATGTGGTACACGATCGCGCAAACGAGCGGGCCGCTCGTCGGCTTCCTGCTCTCACTGCTGCTGACGAAATGGTTCGGCGCCTCGCCGGCTGTCGCGCTCTCCGGCTACGCCATCGTGCAGATGATCGTTCTGCCATTCGTCTGGCTGCGCGCCGGCGCGGTGTTCAAGCCCGCCATGCCGACGCGCGAACTTGTCGAACCGTTGAAACGCTACGGCATGCCGCTCCTGCTCTCGAGCGTCGGAAGCTGGGTGGCGATGAACGGCATCAGGCTCGTCGTCGACAAGATGCAGGGCGAGACCGCGCTTGGCCTCATGTCTGTCGGCTGGGGGCTTGGCCAGCGCCTCGCATCGACGGTCGCGATGCTCGTCACCGCGGCTGCATTCCCGATGGCGGTGAAGGCGTTCAACGCCGGCGACCGGGACGGCGCCATGGATCAGCTCGCGCAGAATGGCGTGCTGCTGATTTCGCTGCTGGCGCCGACATTTGCCGGCCTTCAACTCGTCGATGACGAGCTGGTGAAATTCATGATCGCGCAGCCCTACTGGCGCGAGACGATTGCGATCCTGCCGCTGGCTGTCCTCTCCGGCGTGGTGCGCAATGTGCGCGTCCATTACGCCGACCAGGTCTATCTCCTCTATGAGAAGACCAACTGGCTGCTGGTCATCACCGCCACGGAGGCCGTGGCCACGCTCGTCGGCGCGGCTGTCGGCGCGAGCCTCAATGGCGTGGTCGGCGCGGTCACCGGCGCGCTCATCGCGCATATCGTCACGGCGATCGTCGTCTTCGCCCATGGCATGATGACGCTCGGCCTGCGCATCCGCTGGTTCGATCTCGCGCGCATCGGCGTCGCGACGATCGCCATGTCCTTCGTCGTCTCGCTCGTTACGATGGATGGCTCGCTGTGGCGGCTCGTCTTCGCCATCGCGCTCGGCGTCGCGATCTATAGCGCGGCGCTGATGGCGCTGTTTCCGGAGATGATCGGCAAATTGCGCCGCGCCGTCGCATTCTGACGGCGCGCCTGACTTACGCAGGCTTCAGTAATGAGCTTCGGCTCAGCGCCATCGCATCGGCGAGCGTTTCGGCCAGATCAGGCGTCGCGACGAGAATCGGATTGCCCTTCGTGAGCCCATCGCCGGCGAAGAAGTCGTTGATCACGGCGCCGGCCTCGCGCGCGATGACCACGCCGGCGGCCACGTCCCATGAATTGATGTGCAATTCGAGATAGGCGTCGGTGCGGCCGTCCGCGGCATAGCACATGCCGAGAGCGCCCGACGCCGAACGCTTCGGCTGCGCGCCGCTCGAAAACACCTTGTGCAGGAGATCGATATAGCTCGCGTAAGGCAGGCGCGCCGACCAGCCGACCTCAATCGTCGCGCGGCCCATGTCCTTTTCGCCCGACGTCCGGATCGCCTTGCCGTTGCGCCGCGCGCCGCCGCCGCGCACGGCCTCGTAAAGCTCTTCCATCACCGGCATGAAGATCACGCCGATTTCGGGAATCCCCTTGCGCAGGAAGCCGATCGAGACGCACCAGTGCGGATTGTCCCTCGCGAAATTCGACGTGCCGTCGATCGGATCGATGATCCAGAGATTTTCCGCATTCTCGCCGCCGGCCTCCTCGCCCATCACGCCGTCGCCGGGAAAGGCTTCAGCGATCCGCTCGCGAAAGCGTTGCTCGACGGCGCCGTCGGCGGCGGTGAGGAAATCCTGCGCGCCCTTCATCGACACCGCGAGCTTCTCGCGATTGGAATAATAATCCAGCGCCAGCGCGCCGAGTTCGCGCGCGACGCCGATGGCGGCGAGATGGCGGCGGGCGATTTCAGAATCGGTCATTGCAGCGCTCACAGCTTCACCGGCTTGCCGCTCTGCGACGCTTTCGTCGCGGCGTCGGCGAGCAATTGCGCGCGCAAACCGTCTTCGCCCGAAGGCGAGGGCGCCTTGCCCTTCTCCACCGCGGCGAGAAACGCGTCGAGTTCGGCGCGATAGGCGGCGGCGTAGCGCTCAAGGAAGAAAGGCAGCACGGGATCGCCGGAGAAGCCGTTCGCGTTGGCGAGTTCCACCGTGGTCGGGAATACGTTGCCGGCGCGCAGCAGGCCCTTTGCGCCATGGATCTCGATGCGCTGATCATAGCCATAGGTCGCGCGGCGCGAGCAGGAGATCTGCGCGATCTTGCCGGACGCCGTCTTGAGAAGAACGGCGGCGGTGTCGACGTCGCCAGCCTCGCCGATCTTCTTGTCGACGAGGCTCGATCCGACCGCATGCACCTCGACCGGCTCCTCGCCCAGGAGGAAGCGCGCCATGTCGAGATCGTGGATCATCATGTCGCGATAGAGGCCGCCCGAGCGCGCGACATATTCCGCCGGCGGCGGCGAGGGATCACGCGAGATGATGGTGACGAGTTCGACCGCGCCGATCTCGCCTTTGGCGACGCGCGCCTTCAGCGTCGCGAAATTCGGGTCGAAGCGCCTGTTGAAGCCGATCATCAGCGGCTGACCCGCCTTCTCCACGGTCTTCAGACATTTGACGATGCGGGCGGAGCTTAGATCGACCGGCTTCTCGCAGAACACCGCCTTGCCCGCCTTCACCGCCTTCTCGATGAAGTCGGCGTGCGTGTCGGTCGGCGAGCAGATCATCACGGCGTCAATCGCCTTGTCGGCGATGATGGCGTCGAGGCTTTCGGCCTTCGCGCCCAGCTCCTTCGCCAGCGCCTGCGCGGCCTTGGGGATCGCGTCGGTGATGGCCGCCAGCGTCGCACCGGCATGGGAGGCGACATTGCCGCCATGGATGCGGCCGATGCGGCCGGCCCCGATCAGGCCAATCGAAACCATTTCGTCCTCCCCATGACCCCCGCCGATCCGCTACATCGGTCAGGCGGCGCCGGAATCTTGTAGCCGGCTATACGAAGCGCAGCCGGGGAGCTATGCCGCCGCCGGAAGACAAAAGCGAGGAAAATCATGGGCGGAGACAATCCTTTCGAGAAGGCGTCGCTGAAAGGCCGCATCGCGGTCGTCACCGGCGGCACGCAGGGGCTTGGCGAGACCGTCGCGAGGACCTTCGCGGCGCGCGGCGCGGCCGGGCTGGTGATCTGCGGCCGCAACGAAGCGAAGGGCGCCAAGGTGGCTGAGAGCCTCAGCGGCGCCGGCTGCAAGACGCTGTTCGTGAAGGCCGATCTTTCAAAGGTGGAGGATTGCCGCGCGGTGATCGCCGCGGCCGACCGCGCATTCGGACGCGTCGACGCGCTCGTCAACGCCGCGGCATCGACCGATCGCGGCACGATCACCGACACGTCGCCCGAACTCTACGATTATATCATGGCGATCAATGTCCGCGCGCCGTTCTTCCTGATGCAGGACGCGATCAGGATCATGCAGCGCGAGAAAATCTCCGGCTCGATCGTCAATATCCAATCGATGTCGGCTCATGGCGGCCAGCCCTTCCTCACGCCCTATTCCATGTCGAAGGGCGCGCTGATGATCCTGACGAAGAATGTCGCCTTCTCCGTGATGAGCGATCGCATCCGCGTGAACGGGTTGAATGTCGGCTGGATGGATACGCCGGGCGAGGACGCCATCGTGCGCAAATATCACGACAAGCGGGATGGCTGGCTCGAAGAGGCGGAGAAGAGCCAGCCCTGGGGCCGCTTGGTGAAGCCGGACGAGGTGGCGCGCGCCTGCGCCTATCTCTGTTCCGATGAATCGGGCCTGATGTCGGGCGCGACGATCGATTTCGCGCAGATGGTGCTGGGCGCGCATAACTGATGTCGCTGCGCATCCTTTCGATCGATCATCGCGTCCCGCTGATCGAACTCGCTGACAAGACCGGCGCGCCGCGCGAGCGCCTGAGCCATTTCAAGAAGCTCGTCGTCGACGCGGCGCTGGAGGTTGCGCAAGGCCGCAACGGCTTCGGCGTCTTCCTCGATGGCGGTTATGGCGCGCCGGCGATCGCGAAGGCGCAAGACGCGCGGCTGTTCATCGCGCGGCCGATCGATGCGCCGCATGCGCTCCCGCTGCAATTCGAGGGCGGCGATGATCTCGCCTCCACCTTCGCGGACTGGCCGGCGGGCGTGACGGTAAAATGCGCGGTCTATCTCCATCCGCAGGATTCGCGCGACATTCTCACTGGCGCCGATCGCGCTCTGGCGCAGCTTCACGCCGCCTGCGAGCAGGCGGGCCTGCGTCTTCTGCTCGAAGTGCTGGCTTCGCCGCATGGCCCGGTTGATGAACGCACTGTCGCCGGCCTCATCGCGCATTTTTACGGGCTCGGCGTGAAGCCTCATTGGTGGCTGATCGAGGATCAACCCGGCGACGGCTGGACGCGCTGCGGCGATCTCGTGCGCGCGCATGATTCCGCCTGCGAAGGCTTCCTCACCATCGCGCGCACGATCGACAGTTTTCCCGCGGTCGTGGCCTCGTCGCGCCGTGAGCCGCTGGTGAAAGGCTTCTGCGCCGGGCGCTCGATGTTCGGAGCGACTCTGGAGCCTTGGCTGAAGGGCGCAATTGATGATCAGACGGGTGTCGCCGCGATGGTTGCGAATTTCGCAACCGTGGTCGCCGCCTGGGATGCGCCGGGCGCGCATCCCTCACGCTGAACTTGCGGAGGCGTTTGGCCGTCGCCGCTGCTACCCATTCGAGAAGACGCGGAGAGAACGCCATGACCGACGTGACGAAGCTCGAACCCTGGCAGTGGCCCGAGACGCATTGGCGCGGTCTCGTCGATCAGGTCCGCGCCGGGCGCACGCTAAAGCCGAGGAGTTGGAAGGGCGGCGCGCGCTGCGCCATCGCGCTCTCCTTCGACGCCGATCACGAGACGAACGAACTGCGCGACGGCGGCAAGTCGATCGGCCGCATGGCTTGGGGCCAGTATGGGCCGCGCGTCGGCGTGCCGCGTCTGCTCGCGCTGTTGAAGAAGCATGACGTCAAGGCGACCTTCTATGTGCCGGCGGTCGCGGCTTTGCTGCATCCGGACGAGCAGAAGCGCGTCGTTGGCGAAGGCCATGAAATCGGCATCCATGGCTGGATCCATGAATTCAATTCGACGCTGCCTTATGGGCATGAGCGCGAGCTGATGATGCGTTCGGCCGACACGCTCGAAAAAATCACCGGCGTCAGGCCCGTCGGCTTGCGCACGCCGTCATGGGATTTCAGCCCGAACACGCTGCGCATCGAGCAGGAGATGGGCCTTCTCTATGATTCCTCGCTGATGGCGGACGAGGATTGCTATGAGCTGCTGCTCGAGGGCAAACCGACAGGCGTGGTTGAATTTCCGGTGGAATGGATCAGGGATGACGCGCCCTATTTCATGATGAACCGCATGGGCGCGCAGCGCCCCTACACCTCGCCCTTCGACGTGTTCGAGATTTTCAAGCGCGAACTCGACGGCGCCTGGGAGGAGGGCGGCGTCTTCCAGCTCACCTGCCATCCCCACATCATCGGCTATCGCTCGCGCATCTGGATCATCGAAGAGCTGATCAAGCATGCGAAGGCGAAGGGGAGCGTCTGGTTCGCGACCCATGCCGAAGTTGCAAAATATGCAAAGGAGAATGCGGCGTAGCGTTGCGCGCATCTGAAGCGCGGCCTGTCGGGCGAGACCGCGGCCGCTGGCCTGATTATATTGACGAAACGGCAGCTTTTCTAAGCGCGTGTTAACTGCTGGCGGTGTCTTTACAGGGAGATGAACCGCTCTCCGCGCCGTGAAGACTATACCTACAGCCTGCCGCGCTGGCGCCTCACGCGCTGGCTGGCCGATGCAGGGCCAGACGTTCCCGACGACATCCGCGTCGCGCTGATCGGCAGCCTCTACGGCTCGCTGCCGATCTTCGCCAGCGGGCTTATCAACACGCTCATGGTGGCCGCGGTCATCGCCCTGCGGGCGCCGACGCCGCCCTTCCTGACATGGCTCGCGCTGGAAGCCCTTGTCTGCATCGTTCGCATGGCCGTGCTGATCATGGCGCGTCGGGCCGCGTCGCAAGGGCGCGAAACGCCGACGGACCTCTATCTGCTGCTGGCGGTGTGCTGGGGCGGCAGCGTCGGTTATGGCGTGTTCGTCACGCTTGCGAGCGGCGACTGGGTCGCCTCGACCGTCGCCTGCGTGTCGTCGGCCGCGATGATCGGCGGCATCTGCTTCCGCAATTTCGGCGCGCCGCGCCTGGTGGCGGCGATGATTCTCCTCAGTCTCGGCCCCTGCTGCATCGGAGCGGTCCTGTCGGGCGAGCCCGCCATGCTGATCGTGCTCGTCCAGGCGCCGCTTTATTTCGTCGCGATGGTCGCGGCGGCGTTCCGTCTGAACAAGATGCTTGTCGCGACCATGCGGGCCGAGCGCGAGAATGATCATCGCGCCCGGCACGATGCGCTGACGGGCCTGTCAAACCGCCTGGGCCTTGTCCGCGCGTTCGAGGAGAGATGGCCCCGCGCGTCCGATGCGCCCGAGCAAGTCGCCTTGTTCTATCTCGATCTCGACGGCTTCAAGTCGGTCAACGACACGCACGGTCATGCCGCAGGCGATCAGCTTTTGAAAATGGTCGCCGGCCGCGTGAAAGAGATGCTGCGGCACGACGATATCGCCGCGCGCATCGGCGGCGATGAATTCGTGATCATTTCGCGCATGGCGGGCGCCGACGACGAGAAGGCGAAAGCGCTTGCCTTCGGCCAGCAGCTCGTCGACGAGATCTCGCCGGCCTACGATCTCAGCGAGAATGTCGTCGCAAAGATCGGCGTCAGCGTTGGAATCGCACTGGCGCCGGAGCATGGCGAAGACGTTGCGACGCTGCTCGCGGTCGCCGACGCCGCGCTCTACGAGGCCAAATCAAACGGCAAGTCGCGTTGCGCCATGGCGTCGCCGATGGCCAATCTCGCTCGCGCGCGGGGCCTTCTGGAAAAGGCCGCGGCGATTGAGCCGAAACCGCGCGCAAGCATGGCGGCCTGACCCAAATCCATTGAGGCGGATGTCGTTACGTCTTGCTTCACCCGCGCGCGCGGGATAAAGCCGCGCCCCTGTCGCAAAGCTGATGGCCTGAGCGCGCGCTTTCGAGCGCGGACGCCTCGTTTTGCGCGCCGCGGAGGAGCCGCCATGGAGTCGCGTGAAGCTGCATCCTATTGGGAGGGTAACGCCGAAAACTGGACGCGCTATTCGCGAGCCGGCTACGATGTCTATCGCGACGCGCTGAACACGCCAGCGTTCCTTGCGATGCTTCCTCCCATCGCGGGACTTCAGGGGCTCGATATCGGCTGCGGCGAAGGATCAAATACGCGCAAGCTCGCCGAATTAGGCGCAAGCATGCGCGCCATCGATGTCGCGCCGACCTTCATCCGGCATGCGCAGGAGAAGGAAGCGGCGGATCCGCGCGGCGTCATCTATGAAATCGCCGATGGCGCGGCGCTGCCTTTCGCCGACGAATCCTTTGATTTCGCCACCGCCTTCATGTCGCTGATGGACATGCCGGATCAGCAGCGTGTTCTCATCGAAACGCGTCGCGTGCTGAAGCCCGGCGGCTTCCTGCAATTTTCGATCCTGCATCCCTGCTTCGTACCGCCGCATCGCAAGACGCTGCGCGACGAAAAGGGTGACTGCTATGCGATCGAGATCGCCGAATATTTCAGCGAGAATGACGGCCGCATTGAAACCTGGTGGTTCTCGACCTTGCCGCGCGAAGAGCGCGAGGGCGTCGCGCCGTTTCGCGTGCCGCGCTTCCATCGCACGCTGAGCGCGTGGGTCGACATGATCTGCGGCGCCGGGCTGACGATCCAGAAATTCGGCGAGCCGTCGGCTTCGCCAGAGGTGGCCGCCGCCGTTCCCACGGTTGCGGACACGCGCGTCGCCGGACTTTTTCTGCATGTGCGGGCGATCAAGCTCGCGGCGTGAAAGCCTGCAGGAAATATTTCAGCGTTGGCGCGCCAGATTTGCGATCAGGTTTTTGCTTCCTGGCTGTTTTGCCCCAGGCGCGGCTCCGTCCCGCCCAGCAATCGCTGAATGTTGGCGCGATGGCGCATGATCACGTAAGCGCCGCCCGCGATCACCAATAACCGATAGGGCAGCGGTTCTTCGAAGCTGAAGATCAGGGCGATCGCCGTCAGCGCCGCCAGCATCGAACTCAGGGAAACGATCCTGATAAGAGCCAGCACGACGCCGAAAACCGTCGCAGCGCCCAGACCGACTGGCCAGGACATCGCCAGCAACACGCCCAGTCCCGTCGCAGCGGATTTGCCTCCGCTGAAATTCAACCAGATCGAACGGCCGTGTCCCAACAGCACGGCGAGACCGGCCAGGCAGACGATCCATGGCGTCCAGATTGCCAGATCAGCCGCTGTCGCTGGCGTGGTCGATGTCGATGCATCGAGCCAAGCGTAAAGCCAGCGGGCGAAGATGATCGCGCCCGCGCCTTTCAGCACATCCACGAGGAGCACCGCGAGCGCCGGCCATTTGCCCAGGGTGCGCAAGACGTTCGTCGCCCCGGTGGATTTTGAGCCATGCTCCCGGATGTCGACGCCTTTGAGCAATTTCCCGGCGAGATAACCCGTCGGCGTGGAGCCGAGGAGATAGGCGACAACCGCTGCGATCGCGCTCGCTGTCCAGAAAATCACGGGCTTCTCTCGACGCTTTCAGTTCAGGCCAACGCGGTCATCTACACCTTTGATCGTCGCGGGTCAGAGACGAAGCTGGAATCGCGCCGCTGCCGTCAAACTGCCCTTGACATCTTCAGACTAAATTGGCGATTATGCACTTGACATACCCTGACGGCGAAGGGGATAAATCCCTCGACAGGCCGGCACCGCCAAAAGCGGAAACTGAAATCGAGGTCACGCCAGAGATGATCGAGGCGGGGAAGGACGTTCTTACGTCGGTATGGATTGATTTTACGAGCCCTACACAACCACTTCCATGGGGTCCGTTAATGACGGATGTCTGGGTGGCAATGTCTTCAGCTCGTAAATAGCCAATCGGATCGAATTGGCCTCTTTTGATGCTATCACGATCCCGGCAAGCACCTCTTCTAGGCCGCGCGCTTCATATGGTTTTGGCTCAAACTTGAGCTTACCAGGGGCTACAATTTCTAAACGCGCCATTTTGGCTGCGTCTTCGTTATCCATCAGCCACATGTCGTGGAGCGCCCTGTTTCGCATTTCTTGGGGTCCCCTGATCGATTCTGCGAATTTGTTTACGCGTGTGACCAACTCTTTTGGAGCGTCAGCAAATTCCAAGAGCGATTTCATGGCGGAGAGTTTGGCCTGAAGGGTGTACATTTGGGATGTAAGACAAGCTCCTCTTTGCGCATCTAGGCCAGCCAATAGCCAAATCGAATAGTTGATATAGAATTCGAGATGGGCCCAGCGGTTTGCGATGTTGGCGATAGCGTCAGCAAATCCGGGGGCCCATTTGAATGGAGGGGGCTTTTTTGCTTCATCCATAGGGAGCTCCGAGAGTCGTTAAATGCGGCAATCAAAGGACGAGCAGCTTTCAGAGGAAGCGACAGCAAAACGGCGCGACGAAGTGATTCGTCGCATGCTGGCGACTCCGCCACAGCCTAGGCAAAAAGCAGGGGCCAAGGCGAATCCACCAAAGAAAGGCCGCCCTAGAAAGGGCGACGCTTCTTCTTCCTAGGCTTGTGACGGTTCTTCGGGCGCTTCGTCTTGTAGGACTTGGCAGTCCCGCGAACGAGCCGGAAATAAACCTCCTTAATGGAGGTCGGCGCTGTCAGGCTGTCGATATGTCAGCCGCTTGCCGGCGACGCCTTTGATCGCTTTGGTTGCCCGGTCAGTATCGTTATGACCGGTCGCCGTCCGCGTGTTGTAGCGGAAATCAAATTCGACGGCGTAGCGATGCAAATGCTGTTCGCCGCAATGCTGATAGACGCCTTTCATGCCGCGCTTGAAGACGCTGTAAAAGCCCTCAAGCGTGTTTGTGTGAGCGTCGCCCCGGACGTATTCGCCGGCATAGTGGTTGACCATCTCATGCGACGCGGTGCCGAAGCCGCCCTTGATGTAATACTGCGCAGTATCGGTGCGCAGATGGGCTTCCTTGGCCACGTTCTCTGAGATCACGCGCTCGACTTCCTTACGCGTCACCTTGTCCATCACGACGGAACGCACGTTTCCGCCGCGCTCGACAAGGCTCATGACCTTCATCTTGTGGCCGAAACCGCCGCCCTTTTTCTCAACGCCCTTCTTGCGGCCGATATAGGTCTCGTCAGCCTCGACAATGCCTCCGCCAGAACCAAGCGGAGCGTCACCGACCGGCTTCATGGCTTCACGGATGCGGTGCGCCATGAACCAAGCAGTCCGGTAGGAGCCGAAGCCGAGCATGCGGAAAAGCTGGTGAGCCGACATGCCTTTCTTGGACGAGCAAAGCAGATGCGTCGCCAGCAGCCACTTATGGAGCGGGATATGCGAGCGCTCATAGACGGTGCCGATGGTCGCGGTAAACGGCTTGGCGCAGGCGCGGCACTTGTAGAGGCCGGGGCGCGTCGTCTTGCCCTTCATCTCCGTCGCCTGATCGACCGCCTCGCAGTGAGGGCAAACGGGGCCGTTCGGCCAGCGCAGCGCTTCGAAATGCTTACGGGCGGCTTCTTCGTCGGTGAAGATCGGGTCTGTGAGATCGACGGACATAACAGGCTTTCCAAGCGTGAGCTTTTATCGCCCACGTCGGCCGGTATGTCAAGTGCATAATCGCCACTAAATTCCTATTATTGACATGTCTTCCGCCGCTGGGCGTTTCCGGACCGTAACGGAGGTGGGCGGCAAGAGCGACGGCGAGCGGTAGCAGCGGTTACGACTCGTGTCTTAAGTTCGCGCGCCAAAAACCTGGTCCTGGCCCGACGCCTCGGGCGGTGCCCTTCGGGGCATCGTATGGAGGGTAAATCAGGGTTCGACTCCACAGGGGCAGGCGATAAGGCGCAAACGTCGCGCGCGGGGCGTCAGGTCCGCCTGTTCTGGCGACTGGCTCCTCAAAAACACCTTCTGCGCGCTCCGCCAGTAGCGCGCGGACCCAAGACGCCCCGCGCCCCCTTTGAGGGGCAGGATGCGAAGGACGAGAGATCAAAGCCGATGGGACTTCAGCCGCCGCGAAAGCGGGCGGGGATTTCGTGCGTCTATCTTTACGCGCCCTCCCTCTCCCCTTGCGGGAGAGGGTGGTCGGCGGAGCCGACCGGGTGAGGGGGAAGCACTCCGCATCGAGATTCCCCCTCATCCGTCGCTGCGCCAAGCGCAGCGACACCTTCTCCCGCAAGGGGAGAAGGAGGGCCGCGAGGCGCTGGAACTTCGCGTGTGCCGCTGAAGCACCCCCCCTCACATCTCAATCGTTGTGCGCCGATTCTTCTTCAGCGCGCCATGCTTCGCCTTGGAATCAAGCCGGCGCGTTTTCGACGCCTTGGTTGGTTTCGTCGGCCGGCGCGTCTTCGGCTTGAAGGCGGCTTCGCGAATGAGTTCGACAAGACGCTCGATCGCGTCGCTGCGATTCATCTCCTGCGTGCGGAAACGTTGCGCCTGAATGACGATCACGCCGTCGCGCGTCATGCGGCGTCCGGCGAGCGTGTTGAGACGGCCGCGCACATAGTCATTCAACGCCGGCGAGTTGCGCGCGTCGAAGCGCAATTGCACCGCCGTCTCGACCTTGTTGACGTTCTGTCCGCCAGGGCCCGACGCGCGCACGAAATCGAACACGAGTTCGCGCTCGTCCAATTCGATCTGCGGCGTGACGGGAATCATGATTGGCTTCTTATCATTTCGCGAAGCCGCAGGGAAAACCGGCTCCTACGTTTTCAGATTCGCTCACGCCGCCTGCGCGTCGAAGCGCGCCTGATCGAATTGCAACGCCGCGAGCCGCGCATAGAGGCCGCCCGCCTTGACCAGACTCTCATGCGATCCCTGCTCGACGATGCGGCCGTGATCGAGCACGAGAATGCGATCGGCCGACAGGATCGTCGCAAGCCGATGGGCGACGACGATCGTGGTGCGATCCTTCATCAGCGTCTCCAGCGCGCGCTGCACGGCGCGCTCGCTTTCCGCGTCGAGCGCCGATGTCGCTTCGTCGAGCAAAAGGATCGGCGCATCGCGTAGAATCGCGCGCGCGATCGCGATGCGCTGGCGCTGTCCGCCAGAGAGCGTCACGCCGCGCTCGCCGAGTTTCGTCGCATAGCCCTGCGGCAGCGTGCGGATGAATTCGTCGGCGGCCGCCATTTGCGCCGCGCGTTCGATCTCGGCCGCGCTAGCGCCTTCTCTGCCGTAAGCGATGTTCTCCGCGATCGTCGCGCCGAAGATCGCCGGCTCCTGCGGCACATAGGCGATGCGCGTACGCAATTCTGCGGGATCTGCATCGATGATGGGAACGCCGTCGACGAGAATGCGCCCGCTCTGGGGATCATAGAAGCGCAATAGCAGTTGCACGATCGTGCTCTTGCCGGCGCCGGAGGGGCCGACGACCGCAAGCGTCTCGCCGGCCTTCGCCTCGAAGCTGACATCCTCGAGCGACGAGCGCTCCGGCGCGGTCGGATAGGCGAAGCGCACATGCTCGAAGGCGACGGCGCCGCGCGCGGGAACGGGCATTGCGACAGGCTGAGCAGGCGCCTTGATCGCCGGCTCGGTCGCGAGAATTTCCGCAAGCCGTGCGGCTGCGCCAGCGGCCTGGCTGACTTCGCCCCAGACTTCGCCGAGCTGTCCCAATCCGCTCGCCGCCATGATCGCGTAGATCACGAATTGCGCGAGACGGCCGCCGGACATCTCGCCGGACAGCACATCCTGCGCGCCATACCAGAGCACGCCGACGACGCTGGCGGAGACGAGAAACAACCCGACGCCGGTGAGCCAGGCGCGGGCCTTCGTCGAATCGCGCGCGGCGCCATAGGCGTCTTCGGCGGCGGCGGCGTAGGCGGCCGCGGTCGATGCTTCCGCGCCGAAGGCCTGCATAGTGCGCACGGCGCCGATCGCCTCGACCGCATAGGCGGACGTTTCAGCAAGACGATCCTGCGCCTGCTTGGCGCGTCGGCGCACCGAGCGGCCGGAGAACAACAGCGGCAGCACGATGAAGGGAATCGCGCCAAGCACCAGCGCGGAAAGCTTCGGACTCGTCAGCACCATCATGATCGCCGCGCCGAAGAACAGCAGCAGGTTGCGCAGCGCGATCGAGGCGCTCGCTCCAAATGCGGATTTGAGTTGCGTTGTGTCGGCGGAGAGACGCGAGACGAGCTCGCCCGATTTGGTCCGGTCGAAGAAACCGGGATCGAGATGCGCGATATGGCCGAACACTTGCGCTCTGATATCGGCGACGACGCGCTCGCCGAGAGTCATCACGAGATAGAAGCGGGCGGAGCTGGCGGCGGCGAGCAGTCCCGCGACGCCGATCAGCGCCGCGAAATAGCCATTCACGAGATAAGATTCGGTCCCGAAGCCCGCATCGATCACCCTGCGCACGGCGATCGGCAGCAGCAGCGTCGCGGCCGAGGCGACGATCAGGGCGATGAAGGCCGCCAGCATCCGGCCGCGGTAGCGCATCACCGCGGGAAGGAGGGGGCGCAGGGCGGAAAGGGGGGCGCGGGCGGCCGGGGCCGCGTCGGGGCTCAAATCGGAAGAGGCCATCAATCGTCGGCCTTGAGGGCCGCTTGTTTCAGTCAGGGGCTTGGGTTATAGCGCCCGCCATTCCCGAGATGCCAGCGTTCACGGCCGCGGCCGAGCGCCTCAGCGCCAGCCAGGCATTGGAGCCGTGAACAGAGGAGATGAACCCGTGAAGAGCGACACGCACCCCGAATATCACATGATTAAGGTCGTGATGACCGACGGCGCCGAGTACATGACGCGCTCCACCTACGGCAAGGAAGGCGACACCCTTCAACTCGACATCGATCCGAAGTCGCATCCGGCCTGGACCGGCGGCTCGCAGCAGCTGATGGATCGCGGCGGCCGCCTGTCGCGCTTCTCGAAGAAGTTCGAAGGCTTCGGCATCGCCAGCAAGAAGTAAGCGCTTCTGCAGCGCTGACAAAAAAGCCCCGGGCGATCCCCGGGGCTTTTGTTTTGGGTGTTGGGACGCAGCGATTACTGGCGCAGGAACGCCGAACGCAAAAGCTCGACCTGCGCGGCGACCGGGCTTGAATCGGCGGGCGCGGGCGGCGCGACGCCGGTCAGAAGCTGGTCGAGATGGATGATGCGGGCCTGCATGCGCAGCGAGCGCGCCATCAGGTCGCGCAGGCCCTCCGGCATCTGCTCGATCGTTTCGGCGGACGTCTGCGCAGTCTCCTGACGCAGATTCACTTTGTGCTTTTCCTTCGACGCCTGTGCGGTCGTCAGCTCGCCCTCGACGACGGCGCGCTGGAGAAGCAGCCAGGAGGCGATCTGCATGAGACGGGTGGTGAGACGCATGCTCTCGGCGGCGTAGCCCAGCGCGGCCATACGGCTGAGAGTCTTCGATTCCTCGCGGCCCTTGCCGTCGAGATAGGAGGCGGCGTCCTCGACCAGGCTCATTCCTTCCCTGAAGAGGGCCTTGAAGGCGTCCGATGAAATAAAGCCCATCGCAAAGGAGGCGGCTCCGTCTGACGGGGGCTGGGTATCGCTAATCGTCGCCACTTGTCGGTCCCTGTTCCACACTGGCTCGCTTTCGCGCCATCAGGGGATGGCGCGTCGGCATGCGCAGTTATGGCCGCAAGAATACCGCCGGCGCCGGGCGTCCGTCTTATTTACCCTTGGTTAACCTTAATCCGGTGAAAGAGGGATAGCACGCAGATAAGAAAAAAAGCCGCCCGAAGGCGGCTTTGAAGTTTTCACAGGGAGGCGTCAACAGAGCGACAGGGCCGCTCGCCGTCAGAAACGGAGGACGCAGTTAAGTTATCGCGTAAAAACGTTAATGGCCGGTAAAGAGCGTGCGGCTTTTTTGGCTCGGCCCGTTAACTCTCGGCCGCGAGCTGATCGACTTCGGCCATAGTCGTTTTCTATCAATCAATGCGTTATTTCATTTTGATCATCGTTTTCACCTATGATTTTGTTTAGGCGTTTCATCCTGGAGCGCCGCCATGGGTCTCGATATTGTCCACACCCTGCCGAAGCGGGGCCTGTTGATCGGCGGCGAATGGCGCCAGGCCCGATCGGGACGTGATTTTCTCACCCTCAATCCCGCCACCGGCTCGCCGATCGCCTCCATTCCCGAGGCTGGCGTCGAGGATGTCGACGCCGCCGTCGCGAGCGCCCGCCGCGCCATTGATGAAGGCGCATGGGGCCGTATGACGGGCGCCGATCGCGCGCGCGTTCTTCGCAGGTTAGCCGATCTGGTCGAACGTCATCGCGAGCGTTTCGTCGAGCTCGAAGCGATCGATGCGGGCAAGCCGCTCGCGGCCTCGCGCCGGCAGGATGTTCCCGCGGCGATCGACTGCCTCGCCTATTACAGCGGCTGGGCCGACAAGATTCACGGCGAGGTCGTCCCTGCGCGCGCCGACGCGCTGACCTATGTCACGCGCAAGCCGGTTGGCGTCGTGGCCGCTATTACTCCGTGGAATTTTCCGCTGATGAATGCGGTGTGGAAGATCGCGCCGGCGTTGGCGGCCGGCTGCGCGGTGGTGCTCAAGCCGGCGGAACTGACGCCTCTGTCCTCATTGTTGCTGGGCGAACTCGCGATCGAAGCGGGGCTGCCGGCTGGCGCGCTCAACATCCTGCCTGGCTTCGGAACCGTCGCGGGGCAGGCGCTGATCGAGCATCCTGGCGTCGACAAGATTTCCTTCACGGGATCGCCGGCTGTCGGCAAGCACATCATGGGAGTCGCTGCGCGCGACTGCAAACATGTGACGCTGGAGCTTGGCGGCAAGTCGCCGAACATCGTCTTCGCCGATGCCGATCTGCAGGCGGCTGCGAACGCGTCGTCATCAGGCGTGTTCTTCAATGCGGGGCAGGTGTGTTCGTCGGGCACGCGCATCTTTGTCCAGCGCGCGGTGTATGAGCGCTTCCTTGAATTGTTCGCTGATCGCGCCAGCCGATTGAAGCTTGGCGACCCCTTCGACCCCGAGACCACGATGGGACCCGTCATCTCGGAGAAGCAGCGGGATCGCGTCATGTCCTATGTCGAGACAGGCAAGCGCGAAGGCGCAGCGCTGATCGCCGGCGGCGAGGCGCTCGACCGTCCCGGTTATTTCATCGCGCCGACCATCTTCGCCGACGCCGACAACTTGATGACCATCGCGCGCGAGGAAATCTTCGGACCGGTCGCGACAGTCATTCCGTTCGATGAGCCCGACGCGGCGATCCGCGATGCGAATGACAGCCCATTCAGCCTTGCGGCGGCGGTGTGGACGCGCGACGTCACGCGCGCCCATGTGATGGCCGACCGGCTGCGCGCAGGAACAGTCTGGATCAACACTTACGGGCCGACCGACACGCGGCTCCCTTGGGGCGGCATGGGCGGAGAGTCAGGCGTCGGCCGCGATCTCGGCCGCGCTGCGCTCGACAATTACACGGAGCAGAAGACGGTGTGGCTGCAATTGCGCGCTTAGAAACGCGTGAAAGCGCAGGGCGCGATCTTGTCGCTCCCTGCGTCCTGGCCGCGCGGCGGGTTCAGTGGCGATATTGCTGGATGCGGGTGGTGCGCAGGCCGGCGAGGCCGTGCTGGTCGATCGAGAGCTGCCAGCTCAGGAATTCTTCCGTTGTCAGCGTATAGCGCGTGCAGGCTTCTTCAAGGGAGAGGAGGCCGCCACGCACGGCGGCGACGACTTCAGCCTTGCGCCTGATGACCCAGCGACGGGTGTTCGGCGGGGGCAGGTCCGCGATCGTGAGCGGGCTTCCATCGGGCCCGATCACATACTTCACGCGGGGACGCATCAACTCGGTCATCGTACGCTCACATTACTCGATGGACCTATTTCTCCATTCACCATAGCCGCCCGGGTTTAAGAAACGCCTAAGCAAAACTTGCCGATTGCCTAACTCGAAACCGAGGTGACGTCCGAAATCGGGATGGAATAATCGCCTACTTTCAAGGTCGTAGTCCCACCGCTGACGCTGACGCCGGTGACCACGCCGGTATAGGCGAGAGAGGGCGTCATGGAGGCCCCCGACGCGTCCACCGCCGAAACGGTCAGCTTGTAGGAGCCGGCGGGGGCAAGCGTTCCCGTCGAAGTCTTGCCGTTCCAGGTGTAGGCGTTGTCGCCCGCCGACATGGACTTCTGTTCGGTCCAGACGACATTGTTGCTGGAGTCCGTCACCGTCAGCGTCACAGTCTTCGCATCGCGCGGCAGGTTGACGTTCCATTTCGTCGAGCCATCCGAGAGCGTCGCGGTGGCGCCGTTCGCGGTGACTGTTTTGCCGACGAAGCCGACAGCGTTCGACAAGTTGGTTGATTGTGCGGCGGTCAGCAGCGCCGTCAGCGTATCGTTGGTCTTGAGCTGCTGCTCGACCGAAGCGAACTGCACGAGCTGCTGCGTGAACTGATTGGTGTCGAGCGGATCGAGCGGATTCTGGTTCTTCAACTGCGTCGTCAGCAGCGTCAGGAAGGTTTGAAAATTCGACGCGATCATCTGGTTCGACGTCGATGTCGACGACGAAGATGACGAGCTCGAATTGCTGGAGACGGAAGAGACCATGATTTGATCCTCTACACGCGGATGTCGACGCCGGAGCGGGCGGTCGCGCTGTAATATTGGCGAAGCGGAGCTATGTCGGTCGGCGCGTCGATCTGGATCTGGCTCCAGGGCGCAGCGCGCGATGCTTCGCGTTGATCATTGTTCTGCTGCTGGCCGGACATATCCTGGCGCAGCGAGAAGCTCAGCGAATCTGAATCTGAGGTCAGGCCCGCCTGATCGAAAGCGCGCTCCAGCGTGCGCGCATCGCGTTGCAGGAGCGCCAGCGTCTCGACTTTGTCGACGACGAGCGAAGCTTCGACGCGGCCATTGTCCGCGATCTTCAGCTTCACATCGACGCGGCCGAGATGTTCAGGGTCGAGCTTGATCTGGAATTCGCGCGCGCCTTCGAGCGCCTGCATTCCGATAACGAGCGGCGCCATCTGGACCGGCACGGCGGACGTCGCGGTTTGCGCGGCGTCGGGCGCGGAAATCGGGGGATGCGACGTCGTCGCGGTTGGCGTTTGGGCCGCGAGCGCGTTCGTTGTGAGATCGCCGAATGTGGATATGACGCCGTCGGCTGCTCTGGAGATTCTGCTCGCGTCGTCCGTCGTTGACACGCGCGAAGCGCCGGCGATCGCTTCGAGCGACGCCTTTGCGGCGCGAGCGACGGGAGCGGATGGTTGATCCGCCGTCGGGACCGTGGGCGTCTGAGGAGCGGTTGTCGTATCGTTGGCCGCGGTGGTGGACGTGAGCGGGGACGCTGACCCGTCCGCCGTCACGGCGTGCTTCGCGCTGTGCTTGCCCGCGGCGGGATCTGGAATCGCCGGCGGCTGCGCTACGGCGGTCTTGGCGTCGACTTCCGCGTCAGCTCCATCGTCTGCGTCGGTCGCATTTGCAGTCGAAGCCGCCTTCTCAGCGTCTTCGGCGTCGGGCTTTCCCTGCGGCGTTGCGCGGAGAGTCAAAGCAGCGATCGCGACGGCCGGAGCTGAGGTCGCATCCTCGACGGGTGCGTTATCGGCGTCGGGAGCCGGCGCCTGGGCCTGAGTCGCAGGCGCGCCTTGCGCGGATGCCAGCGCGGCCGCAATGGCGGTGAGGTCCGGGGGAAGCTGCTGCGTCGCGGTCGCGGTCGACGCATTGTCGCTGGTCGCCGAGGCGTCGGTCCTGCTGTTCGTTTCGTCGGCTTTGGGCGTGTCGCCCACGCTGCCGGTCTGGGCAGCCACGACCTTGATGACCGCCGGGTCCGGCGGGGGCAGAGCGGTCGGCGTGGGAGCTGGCGGGACATCGGATTCAGCGGTCTCGTCTGCCTGCAATTGCTCGTAGGCGGCCATCACGTCCGACGTGGCCGGCGGTGCCTTCACTGCCGAGACCTTGGCGGCTGGAGTCGCGGTCGATGGCGCATCGGCCGTCGACAATGCGACCTGCTCCGTCTCCGCGGCCTTGATGGCAGATGCGTCCTGATCCGGGTCCGCCGATTTGGCGGACTTTACCGGGGCGGAATTTGTCTTGGCTGCATTCGCCTTTGCCGGCGCGCCGGTCGCCGGGTCGGCGCCGTTCGCGGCCGCATCGTCGAGTTGCGACGCAAAGTCTGATCCCGCGGGCGCATCGTCGTCCTGACGCGCCTCGACAGGCTTCGCCTTCGCACTGGCGGCGGCATGTGACGCGGAAGGGGCTTTCGGCGGAAGCGACGTGACGGGCACAGGGATACTCGGGTGACGGGAACGCCGCGCTCCGCCGAGCAATCCGCTTGCCATCCATCGCTTTATGATAAACCGATTATCATCAAAGGCTTAGGTCGCCGGTCGCGACGTGTGCGACCGTTTCCGCCGGGACTCAATTGCCGACGCCCGGCAGGAATTGCCGGGGCCTGATGGATCGGCGGCCGGTTCGTGCTATGGCGGCGGCCAGTTGAATATTGGAACCGTCTCGACCGATGAATTCACTGGGTTTCGACAAGCCGGAGGGTGCGACGCGCGTCGTCGTCGCCATGTCGGGCGGCGTCGATTCCTCCGTCGTCGCCGCGATGCTGGCCGAGGAAGGCTATGAGGTCGTTGGGGTCACGCTGCAGCTCTATGACCATGGCGCGGCGACACATCGCGCCGGCGCCTGCTGCGCCGGCCAGGACATCCATGACGCGCGGCGCGTCGCCGAACGCCTCGCCATTCCGCATTATGTGCTGGATTACGAAAGCCGCTTCCGCGAGGCCGTGATCGACCGCTTCGCCGATTCCTATCTCGCCGGCGAGACGCCGATCCCCTGCGTCGAATGCAACAAGTCGGTGAAGTTCCGCGATCTGCTGAACACGGCGCGCGACCTCGGCGCCGATGCGCTGGCGACCGGGCACTATGTCGTCAGCCGGCCTGCGCCAGGAGGCGGCCGCGCGCTCCATCGCGCCGCGGATTCAGATCGCGATCAGAGCTACTTCCTCTATGGCACGACGGCCGAGCAGCTTGATCTCCTGCGCTTTCCGCTTGGCGGCTTCGACAAGCCGACGACGCGCGCATTGGCGCGCAAATATGAGCTCGCCGTCGCCGACAAGCATGACAGCCAGGACATCTGCTTCGTGCCGAACGGGCGCTACGCCGATGTGATCGCGAAGCTCAGGCCCGATGCGTCCGAACCCGGCGAGATCGTGCATGTCGACGGGCGCAAGCTCGGCCGCCATGACGGCGTCCTGCATTTCACCGTCGGTCAGCGCCGCGGCCTCGGCGTCGCGACGGGAGAGCCGCTGTTCGTCGTCAGGCTTGATCCGAAATCGCGCCAGGTGATCGTCGGGCCGCGCGAGGCATTGGCCACGCGCATTCTCAGACTGCGCGACGTCAACTGGATCGGCGATGGGTCGCTCGCTGACATCGGCGAAGAAGGCCTGCCCATAGCGGCGCGCGTGCGCTCGACGCGCGCGCCTGCGCCGGCGCTGCTGCGCATCGAGCATGGCGAAGCGGTGGTGCGTCTTCTCGATGATGAGATGGGCGTGGCGCGTGGTCAGGCCTGCGTGTTTTACGACAGCGCAGAACCGGGAGCGCGCGTGCTTGGCGGCGGCGTGATCGCGGCGACCGCGCGCATCGAATCCGACCTGCCGGCCGCCGCCTGACATCATGACCATCCAGTACAATCTCGAAGGCCAGCAGAAGGCCTATGAGAAATGGGCGCCTTTTTACGACAGGGTTTATCGCCGGCTGCTCGCGGACACGCAGCGGCGCAGCGCTGAAGCCGCAGCCGCCTGCGGCGATGACATTCTCGAGGTCGGCGTCGGCACCGGTCTCGTGCTGCCTTATTATCCCGCGCGGACCCGCGTCGTCGGCGCCGATCTCTCTGTGCCGATGCTGTGGAAGGCGGTCGAGAAGAAGCTCCCCCATGTGCGCGGCCTCGTCTGCATGGACGCCTGTCGTCTGGGCTTTCCTGACGCCACCTTCAACGCCGTGAACGTGCCTTTCGTCATCACGCTGGTGCCTGATCCCGAAGGCGCCCTGAGCGAGATCGCGCGCGTGCTGAAGCCCGGCGGCGAGATCATTATCGCCAGCAAATTCGGCGCGGAAGAGGGGCTTCAGGCGACCGTAGAGGAGTGGGTCGCGCCGCTGGCCAAGCGGGTGGGGTGGAGCGCGACGTTCCGCGTCAGCCGGGTGAAGGACTGGGCCCGCGCCCATGGCGGGGTCGATTTTGTCGACGTCCAGCCGACCTTCCCGATCGGCTATTTCAAAATTCTCCGCCTGCGGAAGCGCTGAGTGAAGGCGTTCTTGCCTGAAGGCGCCGCATGGTAGCGGGGGAGGGACTTGAACCCCCGACCCCAGGATTATGATTCCCGTGGCGGACGACGCGCTCGCCCCAAAGGCGCGCCGCCGATTTTCTTGACCGCCCCGCCCCGCTTCCCTATATCGCGCGGGTCTTCGCGCCCGGGCGGGCGTGACGACGCGTGGCGGGGTAGCTCAGCTGGTTAGAGCACGGGAATCATAATCCTGGGGTCGGGGGTTCAAGTCCCTCCCCCGCTACCAAAGCGCCCTTCCAGACTATCGCAGCCAACATCCGACCAAGCGCGCATCCGGCCGAATGGCGTCAGCGTTGCTGTGCGGCCGATTTCAGCAGCTTCTTGATCGCCGGCTGCAGCGGCCGCGAGCTGTCGTCGTAATCGCTCCAGGGCTTGGCCTTCCTGATCAGCGCAGCGGCTGTCCGCACGGTGAAGCGTTTGGGATCGAGCTCCGCCTTCACCTGCGGCCAGTTGAGCGGCATCGAGACAGCGGCGCCGGGACGCGCGCGCGGCGACAGCGGCGCGACCGCCGTCGCGAGCCTGTCATTGCGGAGATAGTCGAGGAAGATGCGTCCTTTCCGCAATTTCTTCGACATGTTGACGACATAGCGCTCGGGATCGTCCTCAGCCATCTGCGCGCAGACCGCATGAGCGAAATCCTTCGCCATCGTCCAGGTGAGTTCGGCGCGGCCCGCGGATTTGATCGGCGTCACCACATGCAGGCCCTTGCCGCCGGTGGTCTTGCAGAAGGCGACGAGGCCGAGCGCCTCAATTCGCGTTCGCAGTTCCTTCGCCGCTTCGATGACCGTTGCGAACGAGACGTCAGGGCCGGGATCGAGATCGAACACAAGCCGTCCCGGAATCTCCGGCTTCTTCCGCTGACAATTCCAGGGATGGAGTTCGAGCGCGGCGATTTGCGCAGCCGCAGCAAGCCCCTCGACGCGATCAATCTCGAGATAAGGCTTCTTGTCTCCTTTAATCTCGACGAGCTCCATCAGGTCCGACGCTCCCCGCATGGCGTGACGCTGGAAGAATATCTCGCCGTCGATTCCATCAGGCGCGCGCAGGATCGAACAGGGCCGGCCTTCGATATGCCGGATCATCCAGTCTCCAACCTCTTCGTAATAATGTGCGAGATCGAGCTTGGTGACAGGCTTGCCATCGCCGGCGTCGGGCCACAGTTCCTTGTCCGGATGCGAGAGCGACGCGCCCATAACGGTCTCCCCATTTGATTGCGACGCGCGACGCTTCGCGCTTGTCCGTTTCGCCGCCGCAGGCATGACCGTCTCCTCCGGCGCCGACGGCTTCTCCGCTGTGACCTCGCGCGCGGGCTTGTCCGACCGCAGTCCCTTGAAGGCCGCTTGCCTCACCATGCCGTCGCCCGTCCAGCCCGCGAATTCGATCTCAGCCACCAACGAGGGTTTCGTCCAGTGGATTCCCGCGCCGCCTTTTGGAATGTTGACGCCTTTGAACGGCGAGGCTTTCGCTCCCGCCTTTTCCAATTGCGGCAGGAGGGTTGAAACTTTCTCCTGTCCGAAGCCCGTTCCGACGCGCCCGACATAGATGAAGTCGCGTCCGCGAAAGACGCCAGCGAGCAGCGAGCGGAATTTTCCATTGGTCGTCGTCCAGCCGCCAATGACAACCTCATGCCCGGCTCTGCATTTCGCCTTCGTCCAGTCGCCATGGCGGCCTGATCGATAGGGCGCATCGAGCCGTTTCGAAATAATGCCTTCCATGGACAGCTTGCAGGCGGATTCAAGAACGGCGGAGCCGCCGCCTGCGAAGTGGTCGACATAGCGGATGAGATCGTGACTGCTCGCGCGTGCAAACCGCTCCTTGAGCGCTTCCTTCCGATCGGCAAGCGGCAGTTTTCGAATATCCTGGCGCCCATCATGGAGAAGATCGAACGCGTAGTAGACGAGATCGTCGGTTTCGCGCTCGGACAAGGCGGCCTGGAGCGCGGCGAAATCGGGAACGCCGGAACTGCCGAGCGCGACGATCTCGCCATCGATGAGTCCGTCGGGAAGTTCGCTCGCCGCCGCAGCGATCGCATCGAATTTTTCCGACCAGTCGAGTCCCTTGCGCGTCTTCAGCGTGACTTCCCCATCCTTCACGCGAAGCTGGATGCGATAGCCGTCGAATTTGATCTCATGCGCCCATTCATCGCCATCAGGCGGAATGGTCACGCTCTCGCACAGCTCCGGCGCGACGAAAGCGGGCATCGGTGAAGATTTGACGGACTTCGAGACTGACGCTCGCCCATTGCTTCTCGTACCGTTCGCTCGTCGTTCCGCGGCGAGACCTGTTCGCGAGTCCCAGATGGCGTCGGCCGCAACGCCATGTTCGTTCGCGCGCCTCATGAAGGGCTTTGGCGCCTTGCCCTTGCCGCTGGCGATCTGCTTGAGCGTGCGGCCCGATGCGACCGATTTCTCGGCCTTCAGCGCCGCGTCGCCATGGTCTTCGCGCGCCCAGCGGTCGCGATGTTTGATCAGCAGCCAGTTTGTCCGCTTGCCGCCATTGCGATCGCGCTTCATGCGCACAAGCACCCATTCGCCATGGAGCCGTTCGCCTTCCAGCGTGAATTTGAGATCACCGTCGGCCAGCCCTTCTTCATCGACAGGCGTCCAATAGCCGCGATCCCATATCTGAACCGTCCCGCCGCCATATTGGCCTTTTGGGATCGTTCCTTCGAAGTCGCCATAGTCGAGTGGGTGGTCTTCCACCTCGACTGCGAGGCGTTTGTCATGGGGGTCGAGCGAAGGTCCGCGTGTGACCGCCCATGATTTGAAGACGCCGTCGAGTTCAAGCCGCAGGTCATAATGCAGATTTCTCGCGTCATGCCGCTGGACGACGAAGCGTAGCCTCTTCGACGGTGCGGCTTTCGCACGGCCGCTGGGCTCGCGCGTCTTCTTGAAATCCCGCTTGGCGCGATAAACGTCGAGGGCGGCGCGCATGCAGGCGTTTCCAGACTATGCGGATTTGCGCCGCGCGTCGCCGCGCGCGCGCCTTTTCGTCGAGCGAGCGCGCGTTGCGGCCGGTTTCCGCCGCTGAACGGATGCGCCTCCCGCCGAGCCCAGGCTCTTCTTCAAGGCGTCGAACAGGTTGACGACATTGCCGGTTCGCCGCGGCGCTTTCGGAGCCTTGATCTTCTTCCCAGACTGCTTCGCCTGGATGATCTTCAACAGCGCGTTTTCATATTCATCCTCGAATTTCGACGGATCGAATTCGCCCTGCTTGCGATCGATGATGTCGCCTGCGAGCTCCACCATGTCAGGATCGATCTTGATGCGGGGGATCTGATCGAAAACCTCGTCCGGCTCGCGGACATTGGCCTTGTAGCGCATCGTCGTCAGCAGAAGCCCTTCGCCAAGGGGCTCGATCAGCACGGGCCGCTCCCGGCGATAGAGAACCAGTCGCGCGAGGCCCGCCATCTTCTTCTTCGCCATGGCTTCGCGAATAACGGCGAAAGCTTCGCGCGACACCTTGTCGGCCGGAGAGAGATAATAGGGCGTGTCGAGATAAATCTGCTCGATCGAGGCCTTTTCCACGAATTGTTCGATATTGAGCGTATGCGAGGACTCGATCTGCGCAGACTGAATCTCTTCGTCCTCGACAAGAACGAACTCGTCGTCGCCGAGCGGATAGCCCTTGACCTCGTCCTCTTCCTTTACGGGCTTGCCAGTGACGGAGTCCACATATTGCCGTTTCACCACATGGCCGGTAGCGCGATTGAGCGTGCGAAAACTGACTTTCTCCGCATAGGTCGTGGCGTTCGATAGCTCGACCGCGCAGGCGACCAACGACAGTTTGAGATATCCCTTCCAGACCGGCCGCGTGGCCATCACGCGACCCCGGAACCGCCGCGCGACGGGGCGCAGGAAAGAACTGAGATCGGCAGCTTCTCGCGGGACACGGCGACCTCGGCGTGGATTGGCACAACAGAGTCAAACCCTCGCGCCGAAATTTGGTTCCCGGCGTCCCGCCGCGAACCGGAAGAATGGCGGCGACTGGATGGGGCTCGTGAATCTCGTCCGGAGATCGGCGGCTCATGTCGCTGGGCGCCCATGATGGCAAGCTTGGCCTCTCGCGCTGATTGCCTCGCCATGCTGGCGTTTCAATTTCTGGAACGGCGGCCGCAATCTCGATCGGGCAGTCCGTCTTGCTCTGCGCGGCGATCCCATTCCGCGCACGCAGCGCAGCGTCGCCCAAAACGGCTATTCCGAGATCGGCGAGGCGATATGTTGGATGTTCGTGCTCGCCGTTCATCTCGACTGGCGAAACGGATCAACATTGTTGCGCGAGGCGGACGATTGGCCCAAGCTGCCGCCGCGTCGCTCGCAAGTCCGGGGGGATCAAGATCGATGTTTGTCGTCAATGACATGCCGGCGCAGATCGATGCGTCGCTGGTGGAGCTGCTTGAGAAGGCGGAAACAGCCACGATCGGCCATGTGCTTTATCCCGGCTTCATCGATCGCGGCATTGCGGCGCTTCTGCCGCGCCGGCGCGTCGCGGGAACGGCGGTCACGCTTCGCCTTCCGCATGCGGATTCAACGCTGCTGCACTACGCCACGAAGCTCGTGCGCCCTGGCGACATCGTGCTGATCGATCGCTGCGGCGATACGAAATACGCCTGCTGGGGCGGCGGCATGACGCTTGCTATGAAGCTCGCCGGCGTGAAGGCTGGCGTTATCGACGGCCCTGCGACTGATTTGTCCGAGATCCAGGAATTTGATCTGCCGATGTGGTGCCGCGGTCTGTCTTCGATCACCACGCGTCTGCTTGGCATCGAAGGCGCGATGAACGTGCCAGTGAGCGTCGGCGGTCAGGTGGTCAATCCCGGCGACGCGGTGCTGTGCGACGAGCAGGGCGTGCTCGTGTTCTCGGCGGCGGTGGCGCGCGAAGCGGCCGAGCGCGCGATTGCGATGCAGACAAACGAAGCGACGATGCACAAGCGGTTGCGCGCCGGCGAGAAGCTTCCCGACATCACCGGCGCGACGGCGATGGTGGAAGCCAAGATGATCAAGCGTCCGGTCTGAGGACGTTTATCGAGATCGGATTGAGGAGGGGTGAGCCATGCTGAAATCTACGAGACGAGTCGCGGTCGCGACTGGCGCCGCGATGATGTTCGCCGCGCCGGCGATGGCGGAAACGGTGATCAATTTTGCTGGATATAGCGGGCTTTATCAGGATCTCTACACGAAGACCGTGGTCGAGCCTTTCATGAAGGCCAATCCTGACATCAAGGTGGTCTATTCGATTCCGGGAAATTCGGCAGCCATTCTCGGCGCGCTGCGCGCGCAGAAGAGCGCGCCGCAATTCGATGTCGCGATGATGGACATCTCGATCGCCAAGGCGGGCTCCGACGAGGGATTGTTCGATCCGATCGACGAGAAGGTCACGCCGCATGTGAAGGATCTTTATCCGCAAGCGTTGATGCCCGGCTCCAATCTCGCCGGCATGACCTTCGACAGCCTCGTGCTCGTCTATGACAAGACGGTCGTGAAGGAGACGCCGACATCGTGGCGCAAGCTTTGGGACGCGGCGCTTGATCGCAAGGTGGCGCTGCACGCCGCGCCCGACATTCTCGGCATCGCGTTGACCGTCGTGCTGGAGAAGATGGCGGGCGGCACGGACTGGAACCACAATCTCGACAAGGGCGTGAAGGAGATGGAGACGCTCGCGCCGCATGTGCTGACCTGGGATCCCAAGCCCGATCTCTGGAACGCGGTGATGTCGCAACAGGCGGCGATCGGCGTCGGATACAACGCCCGCTCACAGGTGTTCGCGGATCAGCCGGGCAGCGTGCTGGCCGCGACCATTCCGAGCGAAGGCACTCTGTTCCAGATCAACGCGGTGGTGCTGGTGAAGAATGCGCCGCAGGCGGCTGCGGCAAGGAAGTTTGTCGATTACATGCTCAGCCCGGTGGCGCAGAAGGCGTTCGCCGAAGCGATGTTCTATGGCCCGACCAACAAGAAGGTCGAATTGTCGCCTGCGGCGGCCAAGCGCATCTCGCCTGACGATATGAGCAAGGTCATCAATGTCGACTGGCTGGAGCTCGCGAAGATTCGCGACAAGCTGACCCAGGACTGGCGCCGTCGCGTCATTCCGCTCAGCAAGTAAGTTGCGGTGACGAGATGAGTGAAGGAAAAGGCGGCGGCGCGACCGCCGCCGAAGATGCGTATCTCTCGCTGCAGCATCTGGGCAAGCGCTATTCGGACTTCACCGCGGTTCATGATCTCACGCTGAACGTGCCGCGCGGCGAATTGGTCGCGCTGCTCGGCCCTTCCGGCTGCGGCAAGACGACCACCTTGCGCATGATCGCCGGACTCGCCTCCGCGACGAGCGGGCGCGTGATCGTCAACGGCAAGGACATCACGGCCGCGCCGCCCTATCAGCGCGACATGGGCGTGGTGTTCCAGAGCTATGCGCTCTTCCCGCATATGACGGTCGCGAAGAACGTCGCTTTCGGTCTGCAGATGCGCAATGTCGCGAAGCCCGAGATCGAGCGCCGCGTTCAGGAAGCCATCGCCATGGTGCGGCTCGGCGGCATGGAAGATCGCCGGCCGCGCGCGCTCTCCGGCGGCCAGCAGCAGCGCGTCGCACTGGCGCGCGCGCTGGTGATCAGGCCCTCCATCCTCCTGTTCGACGAGCCGCTTTCCAACCTCGACGCGAAATTGCGCGACGAGATGCGCTCGGAGATTCGAGAAATCCAGCAGAAGCTCGGCATCACCGCAGTGTTTGTCACCCATGATCAGGCGGAAGCGCTCGCCATGTGCGACAAGGTCGCCGTGATGAACGCCGGGCGGCTCGAACAATTGGGCGCCCCGGTCGATCTCTATGAGCGTCCCGCCAATCCGTTCGTGGCGTCTTTTGTCGGACGCATCAACCGGCTGCCGGGCGTTGCGAGCGGACTGAGCGCCAAAGTTGGCGCGCACGAATTGCGCCTGACGAGCGCGCTTAACGGCGATGTCGAGGTGATGGTTCGCCCGCACCGGATCGCGATCGGCCGGACAGGCGAGGGCGGCGGATTCAATCAGGCGCCCGGCGTGATCAGCCGAGTCACCTATGTCGGCGATCTCATCCAGTATGATGTCGATGTGGACGGGCTCACCTGGTCGGTGGAACAACCGACCACGGCGGCGCGTGCGCCCGATGCGCCGGGATCGCGCGTCGATCTCTCCTGGCGCATCGAGGATACGCTCGCTTTTCCAAGGCAGGCGTGAGCGCGCGCCATGGCTGCAGCAACGGATGATCTGAATGGCGGCAACAGGTTCGGTCTCGCAACTGCGCTGCTGACTCCGATCCTGCTCGTCAATGCGATCGTGTTCGTCGTTCCGATCGTCAATCTTCTGCGCATCTCGTTCAATGAGGCGCTGCCGGGCGGCGGCATCGGTCCGGCTTTCACCTGGGAAAACTGGATCAAGCTGATCGAGGACAGCTTCTATCTCGAGATTCTGCTGCGCTCGGTCGGTATGAGCGCGCTGATCACTTTTCTGACGCTGCTTTGCTCCTATCCCATCGCGCTCTATCTCCATCGCGCGAGCGGGGCCTGGCGGACTTTCCTCTTCGTACTGGTGATCGCGCCGCTGCTGACTTCCGCCGTCGTAAGGACCTATGGCTGGATCGCGATGCTCGCGGATAACGGGCTCATCAACAATGCGCTGTCCTGGTTCGGCGCGCCGACGCCATTTCGTCTCGTTTTCAACATGACCGGCATCATCATCGGCCTGACCGAGATCCTGATGCCCTACATGATCCTCGCGCTTCTCGCGGGCTTTGGGCGGCTCGATCCGCGGTGCGAGGAGGCGGCGCTCACGCTTGGCGCGAAGCCGCTGCAGACTTTCTGGCGCATCGTGATTCCACTGACTGCGCCCGGCATCGCGCTCGGCTGCTTCTTCTGTTTCGTGCTGTGCGTTTCGTCCTTCATCACCCCGCGCATTCTTGGCGGCGGCCGCGTCTTTCTGTTGGCGACGGAGATTTATGATCAGGCGATCGTGACTCTGAACTGGCCCGGGGCGGCGACCTTGTCGATCCTCGTTCTCGTGGTCTTCGGCGCGGCGCTCGTTCTCTACACCCGCGCCCTTCGCAGGCTGGACTGACCATGGAGGAGAATCGTACAGGCTGGCCGTTGAAGATCGCCGTTGCGATCCTGTTCATTTTTCTGCTCGTGCCGGTGCTGGTGGTCATCCCGCTGTCTTTCAGCGGTGAGAACACGCTGAAATTCCCGCCCACGAGCTGGAGTTTCCGCTGGTATATCTCGATTTTCGAGCGCGAGCGGATGATCAATGGCTTCCGCGTCAGCGTCGTCATCGGTCTCCTGGTGACGAGCGCGACGTTGCTGATCGCGCTGCCCGCGGCCTATGTCATCGTGCGGCTGAGAACATGGGGATCGGAATTTCTCTACAACCTGTTCACGGCGCCGCTGCTGCTGCCGACAATCGTGCTGGGCCTCGCGATCCTGATCATCTTTGCGTCGGTTGGTCTCCTCGGGACTTTCACCGGCATCGCGCTTGGTCATCTCGTGCTGACTTTGCCTTATGCGCTGCGCATCGTCGCGACCTCTCTTGCTGGCTTGCCGATCATCGTCGAGGAAGCGGCGGCGACGCTGGGCGCGAGACCTTTCACCGTGTTCCGCCGCATCACCTTGCCAATGATGGCGCCGGGGCTTCTCTCCGCGGCGGCGCTCAGCTTTCTCGTGTCCTTCGACGAGATCGTGATCACGCTTTTTCTCGCGGGTCCGCGCGTTTCGACGCTCCCCGTCGAGATGTTCCGCCATCTCGACACGCGCGCCGATCCGCTGATCGCGGCGATCGCGGTGCTGATGATCTCTCTGACATTGACCGTCGTGCTGATCGTCCATCGCAGCGTCGGCCTCTCCAAGGGCTTCCTGAGATAGATGCCCGTCTATTCCGGCCCGATCATCGACCCGCACATGCATCTCTGGGACATGTCGATGGGCCGGCATCCCTGGCTGAAGCCGTCGACGAGCGCGAGCGCACTCAGCGGCATCGAGCAGATCAGGCGCGATTTTCTTGTTCAGGATTATCTCGAAGCGAGCGCTTCCCATGACGTCGTCGCGACCGTGCATATCGAGGCGGTGTGGGATCAGGCGGATCCATTTGGTGAAATCGCCTGGCTCGACACGCTGGATAAATCGCGTGGAATTGCGACGCGCTATGTGGCGTCCGCTCCATTCGGGACGGACGGGGCCGCTGCAATCATCGAACGCCAACTCGAACATTCCCGTGTCGTCGGCTTTCGCGCTATCGTCAGCCACCACCCGACCGCGCCCGCGAAGTCATGGACGCAGCGCGCCGATCTCGCGCTCGACCCCGTCTGGCGGCGCGACATTGCGCTTCTCGCGCGCGGCGGCGCCAATCTCGACCTGATGATGTATCCCTATCAGGCGGACGCGGTTCTCGATCTCGCTGACACCCTGCCTGATCTCCGGATCGTCGTAAATCACAGCGGCAGCCCGATCGATCGCGATGAAGAGGGCCTCGCGCGTTGGCGCAGCGCGGTTCGCAGGCTCGCAGAAGCGCCCAACATTGCGATCAAGGTCAATATGGTGGGGTATGATCCCAATCCGACCTATGAGACTGTAGAGGCAATGGCGCTTCACTGCATCGACTGCTTCGGAACAGAGCGCGTTATGTTTGCGACCGATTGGCCGGTCTCCACGCGCTACATCGCCTATGAGGGCGTGTTCAGCAACTTCAAGCGCGCCACGGCGAACTTCTCACAGGACGAGCAGCGCGCGCTGTTTCATGACAACGCCAAGCGCATCTATCGAATGTAAGTGATCGCGTTTGTGCGGGCGCTTCGTCAGGCGCCGAGATAGCGCCTGACCGCCTTTGCAAGCCGTTTCACGCCCTCTGTGAGAATGTCAGGCGGATTGCGCGTGAAATTGACGCGCATGGCCGAGCGCAATTCGCCATCGGGATCGAAGACGCTGCTCGGCACAAAGGCGACGTTTTCGGCGAGCGCGTGATGATAGAGCGCATTGGTATCGATGTCGGGCCGACGCGCGCGCATCCAGACGAACATGCCGCCCGGCGGCGTCTCCCATTCGAACCATTCGCCGAGATGCTCGCGCGCGGCGGCGCAGAGCGCGTCGCGCCGCTCGCGATAGCTCGCGACGATCTTCGGCGTATGAGCGTCTTCGACGCCGCCTTCGAGCAGCTCCAGCGCGACGGCCTGCGCGAACATGCTGCTTGAGAGATCAGTGCTCTGCTTGGCGAGCGCGAGCTGTTGAATCATCGCGGCGTCGCCAACCGCCCAGCCGACGCGAAACCCGGGCGCGATGCTTTTCGATAGCGTGCCGAGATAAATGACGGGTCCGTCATAGGCGCCGCCGCGGGCGCTCGCGTCGAGCGACAGGATGCTCGGGCCGGCCGGCCCGTCGAGTTGTAGCGGCAAATAAGGGTCATCTTCGACGAGCCAGCAGCCCGCTGCCTGAACGCGCGCCAACAATTCGGCGCGCTGCGCGGTTGGCACGAGCACGCCGGTCGGATTGGAATAATTCGGCACGGCATAGACGAACTTCGCGCGACGCAGAGCCGCGTCGAATCCCGCATCGTTCAGATTCCATGTCAGCTTTTCATAGGCGGGCTGGCGCGGTCGCCAGGCGTCGAGCGCGCCGAGATAGGTCGGGAATTGCGCGACGATGAGATCGCCGGAATCGATGAGCGCCTTGCCGAGGAGATCGAGCCCCTGCATTGCGCCTGTGGTGAGCAGGATGTTGTCGGTCGTGAAGCGGTGGCTTGCGGCTGTTGACATGCGCGCCGCGATCGCCTCGCGCAGCGCCGGAAAGCCTTCGACGGGCCCATATTCCAGCGCGCTTCCACCCCAGCGCGCGAGCGCCCTCTCGGTCGCCGCCGCTGCCGCCTCGACCGGATAGAGTTCGCTGGCGGGAAGACCCCCAGCAAGGCTGATCACATCCTTGCGGCCGCCGATCGACAGGAACTGCTGCGTGATCGTGTTGCTGGAATTGAACCAGGAGGCGTAGGCCGGCCGCGATTTCACCGGGCTCTGGGGAGGAAAATCCATCGGTCAGCCTGGGGCGATTGGTGCTGTGGTTCCGCGCGGATGCGCTGCTTCATTCGGCATAGGCCGCCGACCCGAGATCAGCAAGCGCCTTGGAGCATGGCGCGAAAAAGCGGGAACCGGCTTTTCCGAAACGAACGCATGCGTTCGCCTGGCAAAAGCCATGCTTTCAATTTTGGCATCGATCATGTTCCCGAAATTTGATTGTTCAATCAAAATTCGGCGCGACCTAGCCGCCGAGCTGGAAGCGCTCGAAGCGATGCAACTCGTCCTCAATTCGCGGCTTCAGCGTCTTTGCTGCGCCGCGCTTGACCCAGGTCCATTTCTGCAAAGCGATCTTCCGCTTTTCACGATCCGTCTTGATGTCGAGCGCGGCGACGATTTCATCGCCGATAAGCACGGGAAGAGCGAAATAGCCGAAGCGCCGCTTTTCCTTTGGCACATACGCCTCGAAGACATGGTCATAGTCGAAGAAGAATTTAAGCCGCTTGCGCTGGATAATCAGCGGATCGAAGGGTGAGAGGATGTGAACAAGCTCTTCTGACGGCGCGATATCGATTTCGAGATTTTGCGGTTCCGTCCAATGCTCGACAGTCACGCCATCAATTGCGACCGGCGTCAGCAAGCCCTTGCGAACCCGCGACTCGATGAGGCGGCGCACCGCGGCCTTCCGCGGCGCATCGAGATGGCAGAGCGAGTCGAGGCTCACGACGCCTTGCGCGCGCAACCCGCGATCGAGGAGATAATCGACAAAGCGCTTTTCCGATTCCGCTTTCGGCTGCTTCTCCCACGAAAAATGGCGATCGATCAGCTCATAGGTCTTGAGCATGCCGATCCGCTCGCTGATCGTGAGATAGCCTGCGTAAAAGGCCTGCTCCAGCGCGCGCTTCGACGGTTTGCGGCTCGCCCACAGATGTTCTTTCTCGACCAGCACATCGTCGTCGATATCGCGCAGCGACAATGCGCCTTCCCGGCGAATGCGCGCAATCACCTTGCGCACATCCTTCGCCTTCGTGGCGTCAAGCGTCTCTTTGAGCTCGAGGCGATAACGCTTCATCTCGGGCAGGAAATAGGGAAGGTCTTTTGTTGGCACGTAAGACAGAGCATGCGTCCAATATTCGAAGACGGATTTGTCTGACGTCTGCGCCTGCCTGAGATGCTCGCGCCGATAGTCCGGAATGCGGCTCCAGAGAATGTGGTGATGGCAACGCTCGATGACGTTGATCGTGTCGATCTGGACATAGCCGAGATGTTCCACGGCTGCGCGCGTGGCTTCGGACCCGTCGCCGAAGGGCGCGCGCGTATCGAGTTTCTGCGCGCGCAGCCAGATGCGACGGGCTTGCGGCTTCGTGAGAGTGGGCGGCTTGGCGGCGGCGCGGGGCATGGGCGGGCGTTTCGAAAAGCGACTCAGCGTAAACGCTAGCCGACGCCGGTCTCGTTGAAATCCGTTTCTTGCTGCGGCTCCCGCATGGATCGTCTGCATTGGTGATCCGCGCGGCCGGTTCCCGGCTCGATTAGGGCGCTTCCGCTGACGGCTTGCTTTATTTAACCTATAGGTTTAATGCATTGGCCTCACAGCGAGGAGAACCCCATGTCAAAGATCGTTCCCTGTCTCTGGTTCGACCACCAGGGCGAGGAGGCCGCCAGGTTCTATGTCGAGACGTTCCGCGCCTGTGGGCAGGAGGCGTCGATTGGCGACATCTCCTACTATGGCGAGGGCGGGCTGGCGCCGAAGGGGAAGGTGATGACCGTCTCCTTCACGCTTGCCGGCCAGAGCTTCCTCGCGCTCAATGGCGGCCCGCACTACACCTTCTCACCTGCGATCTCTCTCACGGTGAAATGCCGGGATCAGCGGGAGCTCGATCAATTCTGGGAGCGGCTTTCCGCCGACAAGGCATCGGAGCAATGCGGATGGCTGAAGGACAAGTTCGGCCTGTCCTGGCAAATCGTGCCCGAAAATATTGGCGAGTTGATCACGAAGGCCGCGCCCGGTCGTGGAGCGAATGTGATGCAGGCGCTGATGAAGATGAAGAAGCTCGATATCAACGCGCTTGTCGACGCCGGCAAGGCTGCGTGACGCAGTCTGTCACGCGGCGGCGTTGATCGACCAGCGCGCCGCGTGTCCGGTCGCGGCGATCAGCGCGAGCCCATAGGCGATCGACTCGAACTGGTCGGCCGACATGAGACGCTGCTCACCGAAGCGGTCAAGGAACAGGCGTCGGATCATCGGCACATAAGACGTGCCGCCGGTGAGAAAGACGCGCTCGATCTCCTGGGGCTTCACATTGGCCTTGGTCAGCGCTTCGTCGATCGTTTCCTCGATGCGCTTGACGTCGGGCCTGATCCAGCGCTCGAACTCCTTGCGCGTGACGCGCGCCTTGAGCTCGAAACCTTCCGCCTTGAACAGAAATTCGGTTTCGTCGTTCTGCGACAGGGCGATCTTGGCGTCAGATACGGCGCGATAGAGCTCGAAGCCGTGATCATATTCGACGATGTCGATAAAGTGGCGCAGAGGCGAGGGATCGACCGCGCTCTTCTCAAGCTCGCGCAGCTCGTTGAGCTCGCCGCTCGCCTTCATCATCGCGAGGTGGCTCCAGCGCGCGAAGTTCGTGTAGTAGCGGTTCGGGATCGCAAGCACCTTGCCGAAGGAACGATAGCCGGCGCCCTTGCCGAGTTTCGGCGACACCACATGATCGACGATGCGATAGTCGAACATGTCGCCGGCGATGCCGACGCCGGAATGCGACAATGGCTCGGCCTGAATCTCGCCGCCCTTCCTCGAAAAGCGCATCACGGAGAAATCACTGGTGCCGCCGCCGAAGTCGGCGACAAGCACCGTGGCGTCGTGATCGAGCTGGCGCGCGAAAAAGTAGGCGGCGCCGACCGGTTCATAGACATATTCGGCGTGCGAGGCGCCGAGAGTCTCGCAGGCGGCGCGGTAACGCTGCATGGCGAGCGCGTCGTTGGGCGCGTGGCCGGCGAAGCGCACCGGCCGTCCCATCACCAGCCGGCGGCTCGCGAAATCCAGCCGATCGTCGGCATGGCGCTTCAATGTGCGCAGGAATGTGGCGAGCAGATCCTCGAAGCGGAAACGCTCGCGGAAGATGCGCGTCTCCTGGAAGCTCGCGCTGGCGGCGAAGCTCTTGAAGGATTGGATGAAGCGATGGGCGAGGTGACCCGCCATGAACTCTTCAATCGCCCACGGGCCGCCCTCGACCCGCATGCGCTTCGTTCCGGCATGCCGCTCGTCCCAGAAGCAAAGCGCGGTCACGAAAACATTGTGATCGCTTCCGCCATGAGCAAAACGGATCGCCTCGACGCGGCCTGAACCGTCGGCGAGAGCGACCACGGTGTTGCTCGTGCCAAAATCGATGCCGATCGCGAGATCGGCGGGAAGATCGCGTCGCATGGCCAGCAGGGTGTTAATTGGGGGACGGCGACCTAGCAGGTCACGGCCGTCGATGTAAGCCTTCCGACGAGAAATTCCGGAGTTGTCTGGCGAGCGGCGCGATGGCTGTGGCGCGACGGCCACGGTCGCCGGAGATGCGCAAAATCCGGGCAGATAAAAAATAGCCCGCGCGGCGGTGCGCCGCGCGGGCCTCTGGCAAGTTACTGGGAGTTCCGCGCAATCACTCTGGCGCGCCAGGGCTTCAGCACGACGATCGCGAGCACGGCGGCGAGAATGTTTGCGCCGGCGGCGATGATGAACACGATATCCCAATGGCCCGTCGCCTGCTGTAGCGAGTTGCTGTAGGGCACGAGTAGCGCCGCCGTTCCCTTCGCTGTATAGAGAAGGCCGGCGTTGGTGGCGGCGAATTTCGAACCGAAGGTGTCCGTGCAAGTCGAAGGGAAGAGCGAATAGATCTCGCCCCAGGCGAAGAACACGAAGCCCGAGAGGAGCACGAACCAGACGGGATCGCCGCCGAGTTTATAGAGCGCGTAGATGCCAAGCCCTTCCATGAAGAAGGCGATGAACATCGTATTCTCGCGGCCGATCTTGTCGGAGATCCATCCGAAGAAGGGCCGCGTAAAGCCGTTGAGCACGCGGTCGAGCGTCGCGGCGAAGGTTAGCGCCGGCATGGTCGCGCCGAGCAGCGTCACGGGAATGGCGTCGACATGCAGATCCTTCGCGATCGGCGAGAGATTTGCGGTGACCATGAGGCCGCCAGCGCCGACGATCACGAACATGAAATACATGAGCATGAAGATCGGTTCGCCGCGATTGATGACGATCGCGCCGCCAACCGCGAAGATGAGGACAGCAAGCACAAGCGGGAGATAGAAGAGCTGGCCGAGGCTCCACATCACAAGGCCGATCGCCAGCGTCGCGAGCGACGCAATGATCCACATATTGTTCGGTCCGATGATTTCGTTCGGCGCATATTGGCGTCGGCTCTGGACGTTCACCGCCGTCTGTGGCGCGGGCGGCGCCTGGCCGGGACGCGGCGAGAACAGGAAGAATGAGAGCAGGCAGATGATCACGCCCTGGCCGATGCCGAAATAAAGGAACGTGTTCTGGAATCCGCTCGACTGGATCATGTTCTGGATCGGAACCACGGTCAGCGCCGAACCCGCGCCAAAGCCTGCGGCCGTCAGGCCCGCGGCAAGACCGCGCTTGTCGGGAAACCATTTCAGCGCGCTGCCGATACAGGTGCCATAGACCGCGCCGGCGCCAATGCCGCAAATAATCATCGCCGCGTAATAGCCGGTGAGGCCGCCAAGCGATGTGGCGCGCGACGTCATCCACCAGCCGATCGCGCAGAGAACGCCGCCAACGAAGATGACGACGCGCGGGCCATATTTATCGACGAACCAGCCTTCGATCGGCACGAGCCAGGTTTCGAACAGCACGAACAAGGTGAAGGCGATCTGGATCGACGCGCGATCCCAGCCGAATGTCTTCTGAATGTCTGGAACGAAGAAGGTCCAGCCATACTGATAGTTGGCGATCATCACCATGCAGACGACGCCGATCGTCAGCTGCGCCCAGCGATAACCTTCACTTACGCGCGTGGTCGTCGCGTAATTTTCTACGGCGATTGTCATGACCTCTCCCCGAAGCGTTTCCCTGATTTTCGATTGTTTTTTGGAGACGCGCGAACGCGCGCCTCAGAGCGCCAGAGGCTTTATGCAAAGATGGTATGCCAGTAGACAACAAATGCAAGAGAAAATCTGGAAATCCTTTCCATAATTATGCTGCGGCGCAACAATTCAGGCATTTATCCATGATATTCAATGGTATGACTTCGCAACACCAGCAGGCGTCAATGGAAATGGATTCGAAATTAAAGGGAGGCGCTTGCTTTCTCCGCTAAACTGGCATACCAGATTCCAATCTTGAGCGCGCATTTGAGTTAAGCGCAGCAAGCGATGCGACCGGCGTCCGCCGATCGAAATCAAATGGCGCGTCAGACGTCAGCGAAAGAAGCAGCCGTAATGAGGGAGATGAGTGCATGCTTGCTGTGGTCGAAAAAAAACAGGTCGAAGGTTCGACCGCCGCAGCCGATGATGATCATGCGCTCACGGACGGCTTCAATCTTGTTATCGAAGCGCTCAAACTCAACGACCTTACGACGATTTACGGGGTTCCGGGGATACCGATCACGGATTTTGGCCGGATGGCGCAGGCGGCGGGATTGCGGGTGCTGTCGTTCCGGCACGAGCAGAATGCCGGTTATGCCGCCTCGATCGCGGGATATCTCACGAAGAAGCCGGGCGTGTGCCTGACGGTGTCGGCGCCGGGGTTTTTGAACGGGCTGACGGCGCTCGCGCATGCGACGACGAACTGCTTTCCCATGATCCTGATCTCGGGCTCATCTGAGCGCGAGATCGTCGATCTGCAGCAGGGCGATTACGAGGAGATGGATCAGCTCGCGATCGCCAAGCCTCTGTGCAAGGCGGCGTTCCGGGTGCTGCATGCGCAAGATATCGGGATTGGATTGGCGCGCGCCATTCGCGCCGCGGTGTCGGGCCGTCCGGGCGGCGTCTATCTCGACCTGCCGGCCAAACTGTTCGGCCAGGTGATGGATGCGGAGGCGGGAGCAAAGTCGCTGGTCAAGGTGGTCGACGCGGCCCCGGCGCATATCCCCTCGCCGGAGTCGGTGAAGCGCGCGCTCGACGCTTTGAAGACCGCGAAGAAGCCGCTGATCATTCTGGGCAAGGGCGCGGCCTATGCGCAGGCGGATGACGCCATCAGGGAGCTCGTGGAAAAGAGCGGCGTTCCCTTCCTGCCCATGAGCATGGCGAAGGGATTGCTGCCGGATGCGCATCCGCAATGCGCCGGCGCCGCGCGCTCGACGGTCCTTAAAGACAGCGACGTCGTGATGCTGATCGGCGCGCGCCTCAACTGGCTGTTGTCGCACGGCAAGGGCAAGAGCTGGGGAGATCATCCCAAGACCTTCATCCAGATCGACATCGAGCCGAAGGAGATGGATTCCAACGTCGGCATCGCAGCCCCCGTGGTCGGCGACATCGGCTCCTCGGTCGCGGCGCTGATTGAAGGCATGGGCTCCAACTGGCCAAAGGCGCCGGCGGAATGGACCTCGGCGGTGGCGAAGAAGCGCGAGGAGAATGTGGCGAAGATGGCGCCGCGCCTCATGAACAACAATTCGCCGATGGACTATCACGGCGCGCTCGGCGTGCTCAAAACCATCATCGCGGAGCGGCCGGACGCCATTCTCGTCAATGAAGGCGCCAACACGCTCGATCTCGCCCGCGGCGTCATCGACATGCACCAGCCGCGCAAGCGCATCGATGTCGGCACCTGGGGCGTGATGGGGATTGGCATGGGCTACGCCATCGCCGCCGCGGTCGAGACCGGCAAGCCGGTGCTGTGCGTCGAGGGCGACTCAGCCTTCGGCTTCTCCGGCATGGAGGTCGAGACCATCTGTCGCTATGGGCTGCCGGTCTGCGTGGTGATCTTCAACAATGACGGCATCTATCGCGGCACCGACGTCAATACGGCGGGCGATGATCCCGCCACCACCGTCTTCGTCAGGGGCGCGCGCTACGACCGCATGATGGAGGCGTTCGGCGGCGTCGGCGTCAACGCCACCAATCCCGATGAACTCAAGCGCGCGGTCAATGCGGCGATGGATTCCGGCAAGCCGACGCTGATCAACGCCGTCATCGATCCCGCCGCGGGATCTGAATCCGGCCGCATCGGCAATCTCAATCCGCAAAGCGCACTCAAGAAGAAGTAAGGGGAGCTGATCATGAAAGCGCTCGCAGGCGTCAAGATCCTTGATTTCACCCATGTGCAGTCGGGTCCGACCTGCACGCAGCTGCTGGCCTGGTTCGGCGCCGACGTGATCAAGGTCGAGCGCCCCGGCGTCGGCGACATCACCCGGGGCCAGCTCCAGGACATTCCCAAGGTCGACAGCCTCTATTTCACGATGCTGAACCACAACAAGCGCTCGATCACGCTCGACACCAAGAACCCGGGGGCAAGGAAGTCCTCGAGCGCCTGATCAGGGAGTGCGACGTGCTCGTCGAGAACTTCGGACCCGGCGTGCTCGACCGCATGGGTTTCCCCTGGGAGACGATCCACAAGCTCAATCCGAAGATGATCGTCGCCTCGATCAAGGGGTTCGGCCCCGGTCCTTACGAGGACTGCAAGGTCTATGAGAATGTCGCGCAATGCACCGGCGGCGCGGCCTCCACGACCGGCTTCCGCGAGGGGCCGCCGCTCGTCACCGGCGCACAGATCGGCGACAGCGGCACCGGCCTTCATCTCGCGCTTGGCATTGTGACCGCGCTCTACCAGCGCACCCATTCCGGCAAGGGCCAGAAGGTCACATGCGCCATGCAGGACGGGGTTCTCAATCTCGCGCGCGTCAAACTGCGCGACCAGCAGCGCCTCGCCCATGGGCCGCTGAAGGAATACAGCCAGTATGGCGAGGGCATTCCCTTCGGCGCCGCCGTGCCGCGCGCCGGCAACGATTCAGGCGGCGGCCAGCCCGGCCGCATTCTCAAATGCAAGGGATGGGAGCAGGACCCCGACGCCTACATCTACTTCATCACCCAGGCGCCGGTGTGGGAGAAGATCTGCGACGTGATCGGCGAACCGACCTGGAAGACCGATCCCGAATATTCAACGCCGCCGGCGCGCCTGCCGAAACTCAACGCCATCTTCGCGCGCATCGAACAATGGACCATGACCAAAACCAAGTTCGAGGCCATGGACATCCTCAACGAGTTCGACATTCCCTGCGGGCCGATTCTCTCAATGAAGGAATTGATCGAGGACAAGTCGCTGCGCGCCACAGGCACGGTCGTCGAGGTCGATCACCCCACCAGAGGCAAGTATTTTTCCGTCGGCAATCCGATCAAGCTCTCCGACAGCCCGGCCGACGTCAAACGCTCGCCCCTGCTCGGCGAACACACCGACGAAATCCTCGCATCAGTCCTCAAATACTCGCCCGCAGAAATCGCTGCTATCAAGGCCGCGGGGGCGACCGAGGCGCCACAGCCCAAGAAAATCGCCGCTGAATAGAACCCATCATCATCGGGAGGAATTCCATGTCAGTCGCCATCTCAACGCCCGATCGCCAGCAGATCGTTCGTTCGGTTCTTGATGCGGTGAAGAGTTCGGGGCGCACCGCGCTCACGGCGCCCGAAGCGAAAATCGTCTGCGACGCCTACGATATTCCGCTGCCGCGCGAAGGTCTCGCGACATCGGCCAGCGAAGCCGAGAAGCTCGCGTCCGGCATGGGCTACCCCGTGGTGATGAAGATCGTTTCGGCTGACATCCTGCACAAGACGGATGCGGGCGGCGTTATCGTTGGCGTGAAATCGGCCGAAGAGGCGAAGGCGGCCTACGACAAGATTCTCGCCAATGCGAAAGCCTACAAGGCGGACGCCGCGATTGATGGCGTGCAAGTGCAGCAGATGCTGCCGTCCGGCGCGACGGAGACGCTGGTTGGCGCCATCACCGATCCGTCCTTCGGCAAGCTTGTCGCATTTGGTCTTGGCGGCGTGCTTGTCGAAGTGCTGAAGGACCTGACGTTCCGTCTCGCGCCGGTGACGAAGGCGCAGGCGCTGGACATGATCGGTTCAATCAAGGCGAAGGAAATGCTCGACGGCGTGCGCGGCGGCGAAGCCGTCGACCGCAATGCGCTGGCTGGCATCCTCGTGCAGGTGTCGACGCTGCTCGATGATTTCCCCGAGATCGATGAGCTCGATCTCAATCCGGTGTTTGCGACAAAGAAGGGCGCGACCGCGGTCGATGCGCGCATCGTCTGCAATTTCGAGGCGCGCGCCGAGCGCTTCCGTCCGGATCAGGGCGCAATCGTCAAGGCGATGAATCGCATCTTCCATCCGAAGGCGGTCGCCGTCATCGGCGCCTCGAACGAGATCGGCAAGATCGGCAACTCCGTGATGAAGAATCTCATCAATGGCGGCTACAAGGGAACCATCGTTCCCGTGCATCCCAAGGCCGACGTGATCGAGGGCGTGAAGGCCTACAAGTCGGTGCTCGACTATGCCGGCGACATCGACGTCGCGGTGTTTGCGGTGCCGGCGAAACTCTGCAACGCCGCGATGGACGAGGTCGGACGCAAGGGCATTCCCGGCGCGGTGATGATCCCTTCGGGCTTCGCCGAGACCGGCGACCAGCCGCTGCAGGACGAGCTGCTCGCGACGGCGCGCAAGCACAATGTGCGCATCATGGGGCCGAACATCTACGGCTTCTACTACACGCCGGAGAATCTCTGCGCGACCTTCTGCACAGCGTTTGACGTCAAGGGTAAGGCGGCGTTGTCGTCGCAATCCGGCGGCGTCGGCATGTCGATCATCGGCTTTGCGCGCTCGACCAAGATGGGCGTGTCATCGATCGTCGGTCTCGGCAACAAGTCCGATGTGGACGAGGACGATCTCCTGACTTTCTTCGAGCAGGACCCGAACACGCAGGTCATCGCGATGCATTGCGAAGATCTCAAGGATGGTCGCGCCTTCTCCGAGGTCGCGGCGCGCGTGTCGAAGAAGAAGCCTGTAATCATGCTGAAGGCGGGCCGCACCGCCTACGGCGCGAAGGCTGCGGCGTCGCATACCGGCGCGCTCGCAGGCAACGATAAGATCTATGACGATGTGCTGAAGGCGTCAGGCGTCATCCGCGCGCCGTCATTGCGCTCGATGCTTGAATATGCGCGTGGCGTGCAGGTGCTGCCGGCGCCGAAGGGAGAGAATGTTCTCATCATTACCGGCGCCGGCGGATCAGGGGTGCTCCTCTCGGACGCCTGCTTCGACAACGGCCTGACGCTGATGAAGATGCCTGATGATCTCGATGCGGCGTTCCGTAAGTTCATTCCGCCGTTCGGCGCCGCTGGCAATCCCGTCGATATCACCGGCGGCGAGCCACCGAGGACCTATCAGAACACGGTCCGCCTCGGGCTTGAGGATGATCGCATCCATGCGCTCATTCTTGGCTATTGGCATACGATCGTGACGCCGCCTCTGGTCTTCGCCGACAAGATGATCGAGGTCGTCAGCGAAATGCGCGCCAAGGGGATCGACAAGCCGATCGTCGCCTCGTTGGTCGGCGACGTCGAGGTCGAGAAGGCTTGCGAGAAGCTCTACGATCACGGCATCGTCGCCTATCCCTATACGACGGAAACGCCGGTCGAAGTGCTGGGCGCGAAATACAAGTGGGCGCGCGCGGCCGGGCTGATCTAGTCGAATAGCGCGCGGATGCGACGAGCGTCCGCGCGCAGTTTCCAATTGAGGCGGGCGGCATGTCGGCACGCATCATTGACGGCGTCGCGCACGCCGAAGCGCTTCGCGCACGCGTTCGCGAGACTGTCGCGCGCCTCAATGTTTCGCCCGGTCTTGCGGTCGTGCTCGTGGGCGACGATCCCGCGAGTCAAGTTTATGTGCGCACGAAATCGCGCCAGGCGCAGGCGGTTGGCATCGCGGCGATGGATCATCGTCTGCCGGCGACAACAACGGAAGTCGAACTGCTCGCCGTGATCGCGCGGCTGAACGTTGATCCGGCCGTGCACGGAATTCTCGTTCAATTGCCACTGCCGGCTCATATCGTCACGGCGAACGTGTTGCGCGCGATCGATCCGGCGAAAGACGTGGACGGGTTTCATCCCGTCAATGTCGGGCTGCTCGCGACGGGGCGCAGCGAGGACGGCTTCACGCCCTGCACGCCGCTTGGCTGTTTGCTGCTGCTGAAAGAAACGCTTGGCGATCTCGCCGGACGCGACGCGATCGTGCTCGGCCGTTCGATGATCGTGGGCAAGCCAATGGCGCAGCTTCTTCTCAATGAGAACTGCACGGTGACTGTGGCGCATTCGCGCACGCGCGATCTCGCGGATCGTTGCCGCAGCGCTGATATTGTCATCGCCGCTGTGGGAAGGCCTGGGATGGTGCGTGGCGACTGGATCAGGCCGGGCGCGACTGTGATTGATGTCGGCATCAATCGGCTTGTTAGCGCAGACGGGAAATCCAGCTTGGTCGGCGACGTCGCTTTTGAGGAGGTTTTTGCTGTCGCCGGCGCGCTGACGCCCGTGCCAGGCGGAGTTGGCCCGATGACGATCGCCTGTCTGCTCGCGAACACGGCGACGGCGGCGTTCCGCAGCGCGGGCGTTGATAGTCCGGATTGGAGCCTTGCGGCCTGACGCGCGAACGCCGCGCTCTTCAGGCCTTCGCTGGCGTTCCGCCAATACGTTCGGTGATCTCCGCCGCGGCGCGCTTCACCATGGGGCCAAGTTCGCCGAGGCGTTCGTCGGTGACGCGAACGGTAGGCCCCGACACTGAGATCGCACCCATCACTTCGCCATGCTCGTTGAAGATCGCCGCGCCGACGCAGCGCATGCCTTCCGCGCGCTCTTCATCGTCGATAGCCCAGCCGCGTCGACGCACGAACGCGAGATCGGCGGCGAGCGCCGTCGGATCGACAATCGTGTTGGCTGTGAATTTCGGCAACCCGACGCGATAGAGAATCTGCGACACCGGCTCCTCATCCATCGCGGCCAGGATCGCCTTGCCCAAGCTCGATGCGTGCATGGGCGCGTTCGCGCCGGGGCGATGAAAGGCGCGAATGGAGTGATGGCTTTCGAGCTGCGAAAGAAAGACGACGTGATCGTCATTCTCGATCGCGATATTCACCGTCTCGCCGCTGTCTTCGCCGAGCTGATGCATGACGCGCCGACCGACATCGACGAGCTTGCGGTTGCGCAGGAAGGCGCTGCCGATCTTGAAGGCCTTGACGCCGATGAGATAACCGCCGCGGCCGTCGTCCCATTGTACGAAGCCGCCTGCTTTCAATGAAGCGAGAATGCGATGCGCCGTTGAAGCCGCGATGCCGGCGCGCTGGGCGATGCTGGTCAGCGAAAGGCCGTCGCCATCGGCGATGATCGCGAGAAGAGCGAGGCCGCGATCGAGCGCCTGCACTGAGCCGAATGCGGCCGATGATTCATGCTCAGCCTGGCTTTTCGCAGATCTCGGCCGCCCAGCCATGATCTCCCTTTCTCGTCGCAACCAAAGGACATTTCGTGCCCTGAAGAGCTCCCTGCGCGTGGAAAAGCAAGAAAATAAAGCCGTTTCCGAATTTTTCAAAAATGGAAATGTTTTCCATTGCACCCCTGCAAGCTCTGGCATATGGTATGCCAGAGAATGAGCGACGCCAAGTCGCCGCGTGGAAACCGGGAGACGTCCGATGCGTACAGCCGCGCTGCGCGCGCCTGCGTCAGTGGCCGCGCGCTTCTTTGAAGCAGCGCTTGATGAGGCCGACCCCGAACTCAGCAGCGCGATCGCGCGCGAAGCGGCGCGACAGCAGAACGAAATCGAGTTGATCGCCTCGGAAAATATCGTCAGCCGCGCCGTGCTCGAAGCAGCAGGCTCCGTGCTCACCAACAAATACGCCGAGGGCTATCCGGGACGACGCTATTATGGCGGCTGTCAGTTCGTCGACGAAGCCGAGACGCTGGCGATCGAGCGCGCGAAAAAGTTGTTCGGCTGCGCCTTCATCAATGTTCAGCCAAGTTCGGGAAGCCAGGCGAACCAGGCGGCGCTGCTGGCGCTGGCGAGGCCCGGCGACACGCTGCTGGGATTATCGCTTGCGGCCGGCGGACATCTCACCCATGGCGCGCCGCCGAATCTCTCGGGCAAATGGTTCAACGCCGTGCATTATGGCGTGCGGCGCGAAGATCAGCGCATCGATTTCGACGAGGTCGCGCGGCTCGCGCGCGAGCACAGGCCGCGCATTATCATCGCCGGCGGCTCCGCCTATCCCCGCATCATCGACTTTGCGCGCTTCCGCGCGATCGCGGATGAGGTGGGCGCCTTTCTCATGGTCGACATGGCGCATTTCGCCGGTCTTGTCGCCGGCGGCGCGCATCCCTCGCCGTTGCCGCATGCGCATGTGGTGACGACGACGACGCACAAGACATTGCGCGGACCGCGAGGCGGCATGGTTCTCACCAATGACGAGGAGATCGCGAAGAAGATCAATTCGGCTGTGTTCCCCGGCCTGCAGGGCGGGCCGCTGATGCATGTGGTCGCGGCGAAAGCCGTTGCCTTGGGCGAGGCGCTGCAGCCGGACTTCAGAATTTACGCCAACGCCGTTGTCGAGAATTGCAAGGCGATGGGCGAAGCGCTGCAAAGCGCCGGTTACGACATCACCACGGGCGGCACCGATACGCATCTCATTCTGCTCGATCTCCGCCCGCGCAGGTTGACGGGCAATGTCGCCGAGCGCGCGCTGGGGCGCGCTCACATTACCTGCAACAAGAATGGCGTGCCGTTCGATCCGGAGAAGCCGACGGTGACGTCGGGCGTGAGACTGGGATCGCCGGCGGGCGCGACGCGAGGCTTTGGGGTCGCTGAATTTCGCGAAATCGGTCAATTGATCGCCACGGTGCTCGATGGCGTTGCCACGCATGGCGAAGGTGGAAATTCGGCGGTCGAGCAGGAAGTGAGGCATCGCGCCATCCAGCTCTGCGAACGCTTTCCGATCTACGGCGCCTGAATCTCTTTCGGGTTTGCACGTCGCCATTCAACGAAACAGCGGGAGATCATCATGAGCGGATTTCACGGCCTCTTCATTCCCGGTCCGACGAATATGCCTTTCCCGATTCGTCAGGCGATGGACATTCCGCTTGAAGATCAGCGGTCACCTGATTTTCCAGCTTTCACGCTGCCGTTATTTCGCGATCTGAAGAAGGCGTTCAAGACCGAGAAAGGGCAGGTGTTTCTGTTCCCAGCCTCTGGCACGGGCGGTTGGGAGGCGGCGATCACAAACACGCTGTCGCCGGGCGACAAGGTGCTTGTCGCGGTGTTCGGCCAGTTCTCGCATCTCTGGGCCGATCTCTGCCGCCGCCACGGACTGATCGTCGACGTGATCGAAACAGAGTGGGGCGAGGGCGCGCCGGTAGAGATCTATGAGCAGCGCCTGCGCGAAGACAGCGCGCACGAGATCAAGGCTGTGCTTGTCTGTCACAACGAGACTGCGACCGGGGTCACCAGCGATGTCGCAGGCGTCAGGCGCGCGCTTGATGCGGCGGGGCATCCGGCGCTGCTGCTTGTCGATGGCGTCAGCTCGATCGCCAGCATTGATTTTCGCATGGATGAATGGGGCGTCGATATTGCGGTCTCGGGGTCACAGAAAGGCTTCATGCTGCCGACCGGGCTTGCGATCGTTGCTGTGAGCCCGAAAGCGCTCGAAGCCGGTCTTTCGGCGAAATGCCCGCGCTGCTTCTTCGATTTCGCCGACATGATCCGCACCAACAAGGACGGCTATTTCCCCTATACGCCTGCGACGACGTTGATGCGCGGCTTGCGCGCCTCGCTCGATCTGCTGTTCGCCGAAGGGCTCGACAATGTGTTCGAGCGACATCGCCGCGTCGCCGAAGGCGCGCGCCGCGCTGTCGCCGCCTGGGGGCTTACACTCTGCGCGAAAGAGCCGAGATGGCATTCCAACACGGTGACGGCGATCTGCGTGCCCAAGGGCTTTAACAGCGACGACGTCGTGAAGACCGCCTATCACCGCTATCGCATGTCGCTTGGCGTTGGTCTGTCGAAAGTGGCGGGCCGCGTCTTCCGCATCGGCCACATCGGCGCGATCAATGAATTGATGCTGCTGCAGGCGCTTGCGGGTTGCGAGATGGCGCTGCGCGATGTTGGCGTCGATGTGGCGCCGGGGTCGGGCGTGGCTGCGGCGCAGGAATATTTCCGCGAGACCGCGCCGCGCATGGCGCTGGCGAAAGCCGCCTAACAGAGGAGGCGTCGCGTGAAAATCTGCATCTTCGGCGCCGGCGCGATCGGCGGCTATCTCGCGGAAGGCTTGAGCAGGGTCGAAGGCGTCGACCTCTCGATCGTCGCGCGCGGCAAGCATCTCGCGGCGATCCGCGAAAAGGGTTTGCGCCTCCTCATTGGCGATGAAGAACGCGTGTGCAGGCCGCGCGCGACAGATGATCCCTCGACGCTTGGTCCGCAGGACTTCGTAATCGTCTGTCTCAAAGCCCATCAGGCTTGGGAGGCGGCGGAGCAGATGAAGCCTCTGCTTAGCGCTCATACCGCTGTTGTCACCGGCCAGAATGGCGTCCCCTGGTGGTATGCGCACGGCCTTGATGGGCGTTTCTCAGAAGCTCGCTTCCCGAGCGTCGATCCCGACGGCCGCCAATGGCGCGTTATTGGACCCGAGCGCGCGATCGGTTGCGTCGTCTATCCCGCGACGGAGATTATCGAGCTTGGCGTGATCAAGCATGGTTATGGCGACAAGTTTGCGCTCGGCGAACCGGATGGAACGCGATCGCTCCGCTGCGAGCGGCTCGCCAACGCGTTGATTGCAGCCGGATTCGATGCGCCCGTTCTCGACGATATTCGCAGTGAAATCTGGCTGAAGCTGTGGGGCAATCTCTGCTTCAATCCGATTAGCGCGCTGACGCGTGCGACGCTTGACGTTGTCGCGGCTGAGCCGGGCACACGGGCGCTTTCCATCGCGATGATGACTGAAGCGAAAAAAATCGCCGAATTGTTCGGCGCGTCCTTCCGGGTCGACATCGAACGGAGAGTAAATGGCGCGGCGCGCGTCGGCGCCCATCGCACCTCGATGCTGCAGGATCTCGAGCATGGCCGTCCGCTTGAGATCGACGCGCTGCTGACGTCCGTGCAGGAGATGGGGCGCTTCGCAGGCGTCGAGACGCCCTATATCGACGCCGTGCTCGGGCTCGTGCAGCAGCTCGGACGTTCGCTCGGGCTCTATCCCGCGATATCGCGGAAAGCAGTCGCGCATCCGGTGGAAGCGCCGAGATTGCGAGCTGCGGGATGAAACGACTTGATGATGCGGAGCTTGCGCCTGAGCGCCGAGGGACTGCAGGCGCGACGCGCATTGTTTTTCTTGATCGCGGGACGATTGGCCCGACGGTTGAGCTTGCCCGCCCGGCGTTTGATCATGAATGGATCGAATACGCCTCGACTGCGCCGGCCGATATTGTTGGATGTCTCAAGGGCGCGCGCATCGCGATCACTAACAAGGCGCCGATTCGCCGCGCCGATCTCGAAGCGCTGCCTGACCTGAAGATGATTGCCGTCGCGGCCACGGGCTACGACGTTGTCGATGTCGCCGCCTGCCGCGAGCGCGGAATCATCGTCTCGAATGTGCGAGGCTACGCCGTCAACACGGTCCCCGAACATACGTTCGCGCTGATCCTCGCTCTGCGGCGTTCGATCATCGGTTATCGTCAAGACGTCATCGACGGGAAATGGCGAGAAGCTGGCCAGTTCTGCTTCTTCACTCATCCGATCCGCGATCTCGCGGGCTCGACGCTCGGAATCATTGGCGAAGGCGCCATCGGCCAGGCAGTGGCGCGGTTAGGCCAGGCGTTCGGCATGCGCACTTTGTTCGCGGCGCATAAGGGCGTCAGCGGGCTTGGTCCGCTCTATACGCCATTCGACGAAGTGCTCACCACGAGCGATGTCATCACCTTGCACAGCCCGCTCACGCCAGGCACGCGCGACATGATTGACATGGCGGAGTTTCGCAAGATGGCGAAACGTCCGTTGCTCATCAACACGGCGCGCGGCGGGCTCGTTGTTGAATCTGATCTCGTGCGCGCTCTGGATGAAGGGTTGATCGCCGGCGCGGGCTTTGATTGCGTCACGGCCGAGCCGTTCCCGGTCGATCACCCATTCTCCGCGATTCTCGAACGTCCGAACGTCATCGTCACGCCTCATGTTGCCTGGGCGAGCGAGGAGGCGATGCAGACGCTCTGGCGGCAGGTGATCGGCCACATCGAGAATTTTGAGAAGGGCAGGCCGTCAAACACGGTCTGATGGTTCGGAGCGTTCGCCGAGCCGCATGATCAAAGGGAGGAAAAGGCAGAGATGAATATCCACGAATATCAGGCGAAGGAGCTCTACCGACAATATGGCGTCCCGACGCCGCAAGGCTTCGCGGCGTTCACTGTCGATGAAGCGGTCGAAGCCGCGCGCAAACTGCCGGGACCCCTGTGGGTCGTGAAGGCGCAGATTCATGCGGGCGGGCGCGGCAAGGGTAAATTCAAGGAATTCTCCGCCGGGGAGAAAGGCGGCGTGCGGCTCGCGCGCTCGATCGACGAAGTCGCCTTGTTCGCAAAGCAGATGCTGGGCGCGACGCTTGTGACGGCGCAGACAGGCGGCGAGGGCCGCAAGGTGCGCAGGCTCTATATCGAGAACGGCTCGGCGATCGATCGCGAGCTCTACCTCTCGGCGATCATCGATCGCGGCTCATCGCGCGTCGCCTTCATCGCTTCGACCGAGGGCGGCATGGACATCGAGGAAGTCGCGCATAAAACGCCGGAAAAGATCCTCACAATCTCAATCGATCCGGCCGCCGGCTATTTCCCTTTTGAGGGCCGGAAGATCGCCTTTGCGCTTGGCCTTGCCGGCGATCAGGTCAAGCAATGCGTCAAGCTGATCGGCGATCTCTATCGCATGTTCGTCGAGAAAGACATGAGCCTGCTCGAGATCAATCCGCTTGTGGTGACGAAGAGCGGTGATCTTCTCTGCCTCGACGGCAAGATGAATTTCGATTCGAATGCGCTGTTCCGGCATCCTGAAATCCTGAAGATGCGTGACATTGATGAGGAGGATCCGTCGGAAGTCGAGGCGTCGAAATATGATCTGAGCTATGTGAAGCTCGATGGTTCGATCGGTTGCATGGTCAACGGCGCCGGACTCGCCATGGCGACCATGGACATCATCAAGCTCTATGGCATGGAGCCCGCGAACTTCCTCGATGTCGGCGGCGGCGCGACGAAGGATAAGGTGAAGGCCGCCTTCAAGATCATCCTCAGCGATCCCAACGTGAAAGGCATCCTGATCAATATCTTCGGCGGCATCATGCGCTGCGACGTCATCGCCGAAGGCGTCGTCGCAGCGGCGCGCGAGATGGCGATCAATGCGCCTCTCGTGGTGCGGCTCGAAGGCACCAATGTCGAGCTTGGAAAGCAAATCCTAGCGCAGAGCGGGCTGACGATCACGCCGGCTGACAATCTCTCGGACGCAGCGGCGAAGATCACCGCTGCGGTGAAGATGAAAGAGGCGGCCTGAGCATGTCCATTCTCATCGACAAGAACGCCCGTGTGCTCTGCCAGGGCGTCACCGGCAGTCAGGGCGCGTTTCATACCGCGCAAGCGATCAGCTACGGCACGCAGATCGTCGGCGGGGTGACGCCAGGCAAGGGCGGAACGAAGCATCCTGACGCCACGCTCGCCAGCGTGCCGATCTTCGATACGGTCGCCGAAGCGAAGCACGCGACGGGCGCTACGGCGACCTCGATCTATGTGCCGCCGGCCTTCGCCGCCGACGCGATTCTCGAAGCGATCGACGCCGAGATCGAACTCATCGTCGCCATCACCGAGGGTATCCCGGTGATGGATATGGTTAAGGTGAAGCGCGCGCTGACGGGATCGCGCTCGCGCTTGATCGGTCCGAACTGTCCGGGCGTGCTCACGCCGGAAGCGTGCAAGATCGGGATCATGCCCGGCGCGATCTTCCGAAAGGGGCATGTGGGAATCGTGTCCCGCTCGGGCACTCTCACCTATGAAGCCGTGAAGCAGACGTCTGACGTAGGCCTTGGCCAGTCGACCGCGGTCGGCATCGGCGGCGATCCCGTGAAGGGGACGGAGTTCATCGACATGCTCGAACTCTTCCTCGCTGATGATGATACGCACGCCATCATCATGATTGGCGAGATCGGCGGTTCCGCTGAAGAGGACGCCGCCGATTTCATCAAGAGCGAGCGCAAGAAAGGGCGATCGAAACCCATGGCGGGTTTCATCGCCGGCGCGAGCGCGCCGCCCGGCCGGCGCATGGGCCATGCCGGCGCGATCATATCAGGCGGCAAGGGCAAGGCCGAAGACAAGTTCGAGGCCATGCGCTCCGCCGGGATTGCGATCGCCGACAGTCCGGCGAGCCTCGGCGTCACGCTGGCGAAGGAGCTGGCGCACTAGCAGCGGCGCCGAGCGCGCGCTTTCGCGGTTGGCGGCGGAGCGGCGGCGTCCTAATCAGGTTGCGGAGATTGGCGGGGCGCTGGAGCGGCCCGCTATTCGCACCCTTGAGGAGGACGTATTTGCGCGCCGTTTTCGTCGACGCCAACGACACGCTGTCAGCCGTGATGGAGAAGCTCAGGCGGCCCGGCGATCCGCCGGTCGCCGTCAACCGCAATCCGTCGATCAAGCCGGATGAGCTGCCGGGCGCCATCGGCGACGCCGAGATCGCGATCATCGATCATACGCATCTGCCGACGCCGATCGCGGCGAAATGCGCGAAGCTGAAGCATGTGGTTTTCCTCGGCACCGGCGCCCGCAGCTATATGAGCCCGGAAGAGCTGACCGAGCGCGGCGTTACGGTCCACACGATCAAGGGGTATGGCGATACGGCGGTGGCGGAATGCGCCATTGCGCTGATGTGGGCCGCGGCGAAGGCCTTCGCGCAGATGGATCGCGAAATGCGCGCTGGAAACTGGTTGCGCACCGACGGCGTCGAATTGACAGGCAAGACGCTGGGGCTTGTTGGCTTCGGCGGCATCGCGGCCGAGGTGGCGCGGATCGCGAGCGGCTCTGGCATGAAGGTGCTGGCATGGAATCGCAGCGCGAAGAACCATCCCGGCGTGGAATTCGTTTCGCTTGAAAGGCTGCTCGGCGAGAGCCATGTCGTCTCGCTGCATCTCCTGCTGAACGACGAAACCAAGGGGCTGATCTCGCGCGAGCGGATCGCAGCGATGCGCCCGGGCGTCATTCTGATCAATACGGCGCGCGGCGCGCTCGTCGATGAAGACGCGATGATCGAAGCGCTTCGCTCCGGCCATATCCGTCACGCCGGCCTCGACGTCTTCACCATCGAGCCGATGCCGCCTGGCCATGTGCTGACGACGCTTGAGAATGTAACACTGTCCGCTCACTCCGCGTTCAGGACGCCGGAGGCAAGCGACAATCTCATCAACGCGGCGCTTGATCATTGCCGGCGCGTTGCAGCCGCGGGTGGCTGAGGGAGAGATCTCATGGCCGTTCATCTCGGCTCGTTCACGTCATCGCGTATCGCCAAAGGCGGAAAAGCGATCTATGGCGCGCCGCTTGGCGTGCTGATGCTGGAGGCGCGCTTTCCGCGCATCTTCGGCGATATGGGCAATGCGACCACCTGGCCTTTTCCGGTTCTCTATCGCGTGGTCAGCGGAGCAAGCCCGGAGAAGGTGGTGATGCAGGGCGCTTCGGGACTACTTCCCGATTTCATCGATGCGGCGAAAGAGTTGGTGCGCCTCGGCGCGGAAGCGATCACCACGAATTGTGGGTTTCTGTCGCTGTTCCAGAAGGAGCTCGCGGCGGCTGTTGACGTTCCTGTCGCGACTTCGGCTCTGATCCAGGTTCCGTGGGTTCAATCTTTGTTGCCGCCGGGCAAACGCGTTGGCGTCGTCACCGTCTCGGCGTCAACCTTGACGCCTGCGCATCTCGAAGCCGCCGGCGCGCCGCGCGATACGCCTATCGCTGGTACGGAGAACGGCAAGGAATTCTTCCGCGTGCTGATCAAGGCGGAGAAGGAGGATATGGACGTCGCGCGCGCCGAACAGGACGTGATCGAGGCCGGGCGCAAGCTCGTCGTGGATCATCCCGACGTTGGCGCGATCGTGCTCGAATGCACCCATATGCCGCCCTATGCGGCTGCGCTGCAGGCCGAGGTCGGGCGCCCGGTCTACGACATCTATTCCATGATCACATGGTTTCACGCGGGCTTGCGCCCGCGCGTTTTTATTTGATCGACTAGGCGGGCACAGGCGCCGCGACAGGCGCCTGCGCGCCGGGCCTCGACAGGGTGATGGCGAGCAGCGATGCGATAAGACAAAGCGCGCCGGCCACGAAGAAGGCGGGCAAATAGGTCGCAAGCTCGGTGCGGCTCAAGCCCGCGCCATAGGCCGCGCTCGCCGCGCCAAGCTGATGGCCGGCGAAGATCCAGCCGAACACGACGTTGGCGCGCTCGCGTCCGAAATTCTCGACAGTCAGCTTTACGGTGGGCGGCACGGTCGCGATCCAGTCGAGACCGTAGAAGACGGCGAAGATCGACAGGCCGTAAATCGAGAAGTCGCTGAAGGGCAGGGCCAGTAGCGAGAGACCGCGCAGGCCGTAATACCAGAGCAGCAGCCAGCGGCTGTCGTAGCGATCGGAAAGCCAGCCAGAGCCGACCGTGCCGGCGAAATCAAACACGCCCATCATGGCGAGTACGCCGGCGGCGCTCACGGCCGCCATGCCATAATCGCCGCAGAGCGCAATGAAGTGCGTCTGGATGAGCCCGTTCGTGCTTGCGCCGCAGATGAAGAAGGTGCCGAAGAGAATCCAGAACGCGCTGGTCCGCGAGACGTCGCGCAGGATGCGCAACGGCGACATCAGGAGCTGCGCCAGACCATGCGTAGTCGGCGGCGGAGGCGTAACCGCGGTATCGCCATAGGCGGGCAGGTCAAGGTCCGACGGCCTGTCGCGCATCAGCGCGAGAACCACCAGCGCCGCGAAGACCAGCATGGCGCAGACAAAAGCGAGCGAAACCCGCCAGCCGAAGCGCTCGGTCATACTGGCGAGCAGCGGCAGGAATACGAGCTGGCCGGTCGCCGAACTGGCCGCCAGCAGTCCGACGACAAGGCCGCGGCGCGCCGAGAACCAGCGGGTCGCGACCGTTGCGCCAAGCACCATGGCGGTCAGGCCCGTGCCAATGCCGACCACGACGCCCCACAGCATGATGAGGTGCCAGATCTTTGACATTGCGAGCGACGCGAGAAGTCCGCCGACGATGATCGAAAGAGCGATCAGCATCATGCGGCGCACGCCGAAATGATTCATGAAGGCGGCGGCGAACGGGCCGAGCAATCCGAACAGGGCGATCCGGATCGCCAGCGCCGAGGAAATGTCGGCCGTGCGCCAGCCGAACTCCTGCTGAAGCGGCACGATGAAGACGCCGGGCGCGCCCACCGCTCCGGCGGTGCAGAGCATGGTGAGGAAGGCGACGGCGGCCACGACCCAGCCATAGTGAACTTTGCGCGCCGCCAGGCGCGCCGCGACGAAGGAAGAGATCATGGCCCGACCGCCGTTAAATGTTGATCATCATGATTGGAGCGGTTATATGTCGGCCATCATCTAACCTGTCAAGCGAGGGGCGCTTGAAATGAAAGTGAGCCGGGAGCAGGCCGCGCAAAATCGCGAGAAGATCGTCGCCGCCGCGAGCAGGCTGTTTCGCGAACATGGTTTCGACGGGGTGAGCGTCGCCGATCTCATGAAGGAGGCCGGACTGACCCATGGCGGCTTCTACGGGCATTTCAGCTCCAAGGAAGAGCTTGCGGCCGAAGCCTGCGGGCGCTCGCTGTCGCGCAGCGCGGAATCCTGGGCTTCGATCGCCGAAGGCTCCAAGGGCGACGCGTTTGCGGCGTTGGTGAGCAACTATCTTTCCCGCCGCCATTCCGACGTCTCGGGCAAGGGGTGCGCCTTGCCCGCGCTGGGGTCCGATGGCGCGCGACAGGGCGGCGATGTGCGCAAGGCGCTGACGCGTGGGCTCCTGCCGCTGGTCGCAAAGCTCGAGGAGAATGCGCCAGCGCGCACGAAGACCGCGAGGCGAAAGAAGGCGCTCGCGACCATGGCTGGCCTCGTCGGGGCGGTGACGCTGGCGCGGATGGTCGATGACCCGGTACTTTCGGAAGAAATCTTGCGAGCGACCGAATCCGAATTACTCTTGGATATTCGCAGAGCGAAGAGCTGATCAGCGTCTGGCGACGCAAAACCGGCGCGGAACTTTTGCGACGAGGCGAACATTGCTCCCGATGAAGGTGATTGGATGTCACGCCTTGCGCGTGCGCATGATCGCCGCATGCTGGAGTTCACCATGGGCAATCTGCTTCACTGGGCTGTCGTCTTTCTCGTCGTCGCGCTGATCGCGGCGTTTCTCGGCTTCGGCGGCGTCGCTGGAACTGCGATGGGCGGCGCGCAGCTTCTGTTTTGGGCGGCGATCATCCTTTTCGTCGTCTCCGCGCTGGTCGGCCTCATCAGAAGAGGCGCGTAGTTGCGCGGATTTCCGCGCCACAAGACAATTATTGATTTGCGCCCGGCGCGGCTTGAGCGGCGTCGGGCGTATTCTCGTCGGAATCCCTGATCTGGAAGCTCAGCTTCCATGAGAAGCCTTTGGGATCGTAACTCATCTCAACTTTGCCGCCGACAGCGCGCGACACGGTTCGCTCGATGACCACCTGCCCGAAGCCCTTGCGTTTTGGCGGAACGACCGGCGGCCCGCCGCTTTCGATCCATTGGAGCGATACGTCTTGCGCGCCGTTGGCGCTCTCGGTGACGGCCCAGCTCACATCGACGCGGCCCTCGGGAACCGACAGCGCGCCATATTTCGATGCGTTGGTCGTGAGCTCATGCAGCGCAAGCCCGATATTCTGCGCAATCTCGGACGGAATGCTCAAAAGCGGTCCGTCGAGAAATATTTGCTTGCCGATCAGATCGAGCTGATGGCCCATCTGCGAGCGGATGAGATCGCCGATATCAGCGCCTTTCCAACCTTCGTCGACCAAAAGAGCATGCGTTGCGCCCAGCGCTTCGAGCCTCGCGGCGAAACGGTCGATGAAGGCTTGCGGCTCCGGCGTTGTCGCTGCGGTCTGTCGCGCCATCGCCTGCACGACCGCGAGAATATTCTTCGCCCGGTGCGCGATCTCGCGCATCAGGAGCCGGATGTTTTGCTCGCGGCGCTTGCGGTCGGTGATTTCGACGGCGACGCCCGTTAACCCATTGATCGCGCCTTCGCCGTCGCGCGTCGGTTCGATGCGAACGTCGAACCAGGAATCTCCATCCTTGCCGGGAAACAACAGTTCGTAAGTGCGCGGCTGGCCGCTTTCGAGGACGGCGAGATTGTTCGAGATCACCGTCTGTTTGATGCGCTCCGGCAGCGCTTCGCTATCGCTGCGGCCGATGAAATAATCTGGAGTTTGTCCAAGCGCATGACCGCTGAACCAGCGATAGACGAGGTTTGTGTCCTGATTCCAGACGACGATCGGCGCATTCGCCACTGCAGCCGCCAGCAAGCGCGAGGCGTCGTTGAGCCGTAGCTGTGTTTGTGACACGGTCGAGGCGAGTTCCGCGCGCGCGGTTTCGAGCGACCTCGCCGTCCGACGCTCCGCCTCGAAAAGGCTTGTTAGCTGTTTGTTGCTCTTGCGCAAATTGGCGAGCATTGCGAGGAGGCTCGCGGAGGCGAGGCCAATAACGACGAACAGCAGGACGCGCCCGATCCGTTCCGCGCTTTCGGCTCGCTGCAGTCGCGCGGAAAGGAGCGACTGCTCCTCTTTGACGACATCGTCCACCTCGGCGCGGATGCCGTCCATCAGCGCCTTGCCGTCCCCTGTTTTCACGCGCTCCCTGGCGAGATCGATCTGTCCGCGCTGGACAAGCTCGATGACTGCGGCCAGGCGCGCGGCGCGCTCGTTCCAAAGAGACTGCAGGCGCTCAAGACGCCTGACCTGAACGGGGTTGTCCTGCGTCGACATTGTCAATGCGGCGAGGCTTGCCGGCGCCTCACGGCGCGCCTTTTCATAAGGTTCGAGGAACAGAGGATCCTGGGTGATGATGTAGCCGCGCTGGCCGGTTTCTCCATCGATCATTTGCGCATTCGCTGCGCGCGCGCGTTCGATCACGATAAGCGAATGTTCGACTTGCGTGCGAGCCCGGCTCAATGCGCGCCATTGGAAAATCAGGACGCCGCCTGTGACGATGATGGCCGCGACAAGGATCGCTGTCGCGCTCTTCGAAAAATTCATTGGAAGCAGGGCGCCGAACGGCGCGAAGCGCCGACGGCGACGGGCGCGTAAGGCTTGGGCGGCGTGAAATCCGACATCCACGCTGGTTATAGCCAGCGGACTAATGTGTCTACGCTGCGTGTGAAATGCGGCCCAGATCACGCCGCATTTTGATTGAATCAATCAAAATGCGGGAACGTGATCGATTCCAAAAGCTTAGAGCATGGCTTTTGCGAAAAACCGGTTCCCACTTTTTCGCGCCATGCTCTATGTCATTTGACATTGGCGCGGGGGAAAATTTTTGACCGCCGGCAATCATATGGAATTGAGTTTTGGCGGCAGCCCCGGCGTCGCTGCGGGCCGAAGCCAATCGCGCGACGCCGGCTATAACTATATTATAATCAGGCTGCTTCCGCTTTGCGGCTCTTCTGATCAAAAAAGAGCGCCTGGCTGATGACGGCCTTCAAAGTCGTCGACTGGAACGGCTTGGTGATGAGAAACGCCGGCTCGGGCTTCGCGCCGGTCAGCAGCCGTTCGGGATAGGCGGTGACGAAGATCACGGGCACCTCGAACGTCTCGAGGATTTCGTTCACGGCCTCCAGCCCGGAACTGCCGTCCGCAAGCTGGATGTCGGCGAGCACAAGACCGGGCTTGTGCTTGCGGGCCATCTCGACCGCTTCCTTGTGGGTGCGCGCCACGTCCACGACCCGATGTCCGAGGCTTTCCACCAGCGCTTCCAGATCGAGCGCGATGATCGCCTCATCCTCGATGATCAGGACGTCCGTCGCCACCTGTTCGGCGATCTCGCCGTTGGCCTGATTGAGCAGCTTGTCGAACTCCGCGCGATCCACACCCATCACCCGCGCGGCGTCGTCCGCCGAAAAGCTTTCGACTGCCGTCAACAGGAACGCCTGGCGGCTTCGGGGCGTGAGGTTCTCCAGCGCGCGGATGCCCTCGAACGGGCGCGTCGTCATGGAGTTCAGCGGGACCTTGCTCCAGATGGCAAGAAACAGATGATAGAGCGCAACTCTAGGTTGCAGATCGGTCCTGAACAGATTTTGGTCCTGGACCAGCGCTTCCAGAGACGCGACCACGTAAGCGTCTCCTGCCTCTTGGCTGCCACAAAGGGCGCGAGCGAAGCGCCTCAGATACGGAAGGTGGGGGCTGATCACCTGGGTGATGGTCATTTTGGGCGCTCCGCTGCAAAAAGTAACCTTCTTGGAGGGAACAATTCGCCCTCATGACGATTGTTCCGCGCCTATGGAACAAATGCGTCGGATCGTCATTCGGCGTCAGAACTCCCGCGGCGGGGCGGCCGGTAGAGAGTGGCGAAGCATGCGTTTCTAGCATGCGAGGATTTTGGAGTTCGCGCAATGAATGCTGACGAGAACGGGAAGCCGGCGCTGCCGCCCGACGCCCAGGCTCGGATCGGGGTCAAGCTGCGCCAGATGTATGACAACGTCTTGCAGGAAAAAGTGCCGGATCGGTTCACCGCGCTCCTTGACCAGCTTCAGGCGCTTTCCCCCGGCGGCAAGCCCGGGGAGCCGGCTCAGATTGGCGAAGCCGCTGAAGCCGCCGCGGGCAACGACGAACTCTCGCGCTCCTCACGATAGGAGCATCTCATGACGTCAGCTCCAAATTTCCGCGACGGTCTCCTGGCCGAAATCCCGAGTTTGCGCGCCTTCGCCATGTCGCTCTGCGGCAAGAGCGATCGCGCTGACGATCTGGTTCAGGAGACGCTTGTCAAAGCGTGGGCCGCGCAGTTGAGCTTCACGCCCGGCACCAATCTGCGCGCCTGGTTGTTCACTATTCTGCGCAACGTTTATTTCGGCGAGCTCAGAAAACGGAAGCGCGAGGTCGAGGATGTCGACGGCGTCTATGCGGCGACCCTGTCTGTTTCAGGCGAGCAGGACGCGCGCGTCGATTTCAAGGATTTCGAGAAGGCGCTCGCCCAGCTTTCGCCCGACCAGCGTGAAGTTCTGACGCTGATCGGCGCCTCCGGCTTCTCTTATGAGGAAGCCGCTGAGATTTGCGGCGTCGCCGTTGGCACGATCAAGAGCAGGCTCAATCGCGCCCGCGCCAAGCTGACGGATCTTCTATCTATCGAGGCGGTTGCGGATATCGGACCTGAACCGGTTTCGCGCGCCGTGATTTCGCGATCTTCTTCCCTGCCTTCGGTCTGATTCTTTGCTGATGCTTCCTGTAACGTGAACCGGCTTCGCGCACGAATACTGATCATTCTCGTCGCAGCCGCGTTGCCGGCGATTTTATTGGTTTCGGTCCTCGCCTATCGGGCCTATGACGTCGCAAAGGCGTCCGCCTTTGACGCGCTGGAGCGCGATGTCGAATTGATGACGTCGCGATTTGCGGCCATTCCGGTCGGCTCCGCGCGCATGGCGTGGTTGCTCGCGTCCGCTGTCGCCTGGGACGCCAGTCCCGAAACGCGCTGCGAAGCGAATATCCGCGCTGTTCTTCCGGCCTTTCCTGGCTTCAACAATCTCTTCGTCTATCGCAACGACGCGCTGATCTGCTCCGCCGCCGACTCGCAGATGCGGCCGACTTCGATATCGGAGCTCGGCGTCGAGGCGCTGCGCGCGGGCGAATCGCGGGTGTCGCTGCTCGACGACAAAACAGGCGCGCCCGTGATCTATGCGGCGGCGCGAGGGTCCGGCGCCGCCTCGGATTTTGTCGCGATTCTAACGGTGGATCGCGATTTTCTGAACCGGCTGCTGGCGATCTTCCGCAGCTATGGTTCAAGCAGGGCGCTGCTGCTCGACAAATCGGGCAAGAGCCTTGGCGCGCCTCTTTCGGCGCAGGACGATACGACGCTTCAGCTCGCTTTCCCTCTCCCGGAGCAGGAGCGCGTCAGCTTCGCTTTTGACTCTGCCGGGCGGTCCTATGTCATCACCTCGCGCAAGCTTGCGTCGCCTGACATCTGGCTCGTCACCCGGCAGCGTGATTCAGACGTGCTGGCCGACGCGCGCAATCAGCTCACTCTCGCAGTGATCGCGCCCGTGCTGACGCTTCTGCTGGTCGGATTTGCGGTCTGGCTTGGACTGACGCGCGTTGTCATTCACTGGGTCGTTCGACTGACGAAAGCCACCCGAGCCTACGCCGAGGGCAATCTCGGCTCCCGCGTTGGCGATGCGTCCGCCGCGCCGTCGGAGATCGCGGAATTGGCGCAGCGGTTCGACGGGCTTGCCGACCGCATGGCGGAGCGTTCCGTCGAGCTTGAAGGAGAGGTGTTCCAGAAACGGCGCTATATCCGCGAGCTGCATCACCGGGTGAAGAACAATCTCCAGGTCATCGCTTCGCTGCTGGCGTTGCAGAAGCGCAACCTGTCGCGCGAGCAGCGCGCGGTGCTTCGATTCCCCGAGGACCGCGTCAACGCCATGGCGGCCGCCTATGGCGTTTCCTACGCGCAGACCGAGAGCGGTTTTGTCGGCGTGCTCGCCGTCGTCCGCGAAGTGATCACGCGGCTGCAACCAGGCGTCGAAGGGCGGCATCCGCATGTCAGCGTGACGATCACGGGCGAGGACCGGCAGGTCGATCTCGATATGGCGATCGCGATCGCGATGCTGCTGGCGGAGCTCGCGCCGCGATTTCTCGACGCTTCGGTCGACGAGGCGCATCTCGCGGTCTTCGACGTCGTTCTCGACGCCGAGCGGCTTGCCGTCGACATATCATCTTCGGGAATCTCCGAACGCAGCCCGGTCAACCGCCTCTCGGATCGTTTCACCCGCGCCTATATGCGCCAGCTCGGCGCGGAGCTCGACAATTCGCGCGATGATCGCATTGGCCTTGTCATTCCGATGGCCGCGATAACCGCCGAAAAAGGGCTGACGCCAATCGCATCGATCGGCTGAGGGGATTGTCGGTTGGCGCCGCGACCGGAGGCAAATATGCGGGCAGGGGAAGCGGAGGCGTCGCGACGGGGTTTCGTCAAGCTTGCGTCGGGTTTCTGGAGCGGACCGCAGCGCGTGCGCGCTTGGGCGCTGACGTCAGGCGTCCTCGGCTTTGTCATTCTGAATGTCGTCGTCGCCTATTATCTCACGGTCTGGAACAAGTCTTTCTTCGACACGCTCGAACAGAAGCAGCTTGGCGAACTTCCCCCGCTCGTAACCTTGTTTGCGGCGCTCGTCGTCGCTGGCGCGCTGGTGAATGGCGCGCTTGTGCTTTGCCGCATGCATCTTCAGCTCTCATGGCGACGCTGGCTCAGTGAAGAGCTTGTCGCGCGTTGGCTTGATGATCGTTCCTATTACAAGCTCGGCATCGTTGAAGGCGATCACGACAATCCGCAATTCCGCATCGCGGATGATGTCAGGCTGGCGATCGAGCCGCTGGTGGATTTCGCCATCGGCCTGCTCAATGCGATCCTCTCAGCCTTCGCCTTTCTGATCGTGCTGTGGGCGGTCGGGGGCGCTCTCACGGTTTCCACCTCATGGACCGGCGATGTGCGCGTTCCCGGATTCTTCGTGCTCACAGCGGCTCTCTACGCGCTGATCATGTCGTTGTTGACGGTGTTCGTCGGCCGTCGGTTGATCGACGATGTCGAGATGAAGAACGGCAAGGAGGCTGACCTCCGCTTCGAACTGACGCGGATCAAGGAAAGCGCCGAAAGCATCGCGCTGATTGGCGGCGAGGCCAATGAACGCGCCGGTGTTTCGGCCGCTTATCAGCTTCTCGCGCAGGCCTGGAGCGGCGTGATCCAGAGCATGGCGCGCATCACGCTCATGACCAATGCTAGCAACGTCATTCTGCCGATCGTCTGCTTGTTGCTTGGCGCGCCGAAATATATGTCCGGCGAGTTCACGCTCGGCCAGCTTATGCAAGTCAGCGCAGCCTTTGTTCAGGTGCAACTCGCGTTCAACTGGATCATGGACAACTTCATCCGGCTGGCGGAATGGCGCGCTTCGGCGAACCGCGTGATGGGACTGGTTTCCGGCCTCGACTATGTGACTCACGGCGCGGACAACCATGCCTTGTCCAGCATCAGGATTTCCGATTCTCCTGACGATGCGATTCATCTGATCGATCTTCGCATCGAACGCGACGACGGCGTCGTGGTGATCGAGGAGGCTGACGTGGTGATCGGCCGTGGCGAGAGCGTGATGATCGCCGGTGAAAGCGGCACCGGGAAAAGCACGCTCATCAGGGCTGTGGCGGGGCTATGGCCTTGGGGCTCCGGCGAGATTCGGCTTCCGAAGAACGCCTCGATCATGTTCGTCCCGCAGCGGCCCTATATTCCCTTGGGATCGCTGCGCGAGGCCGTCGCCTATCCCGCTCCGGCGGACTCCATCAAAAAAGAAGATGTCACGGCCGCGCTCAGACGCGCGCATCTCGAACATCTGATTGAACGGCTTGACGATGTCGATCGCTGGGATCAGACGCTGTCCGGCGGCGAGCAGCAGCGCATCGCCTTTGCGCGGGTCTTTCTGTCGAAGCCCGACATCCTCGTCATGGATGAAGCGACCTCGGCGCTCGACGTCGAGACCCAGCGCGCCCTGATGGAGAGCTTCCGCAGCGAACTGAGCGAGATGACATTAATCAGCGTCTCGCATCGGCCGGAACTCGAAGAGTATCATGCGCGCACGGTCACGCTGCGCCGTGAAGAGGCCGGCGTCCGTCTGGTGGCGCCGGCCTATTTCCACGAAACGGTATGGGCGCGGTGGCGGCGCGCGCTCGCCATTCTTGGCGCGCGCCAGATCGGCGACAGGCCGGTCTGACTTCTTACATCAAGGGGCGCGGGCGCAATTCACGGTCGGCGAATTCGGACAGGCGTTCGAGCGCCCTGATATTCAGCATTTCGAACTGCGTGCCCTTCCGCGCGTAAAGCCCGTAACGTCTCAGCCGCGACAGGGTCTTGTTGGTGTGCACGAGGGAAAGGCCGAGCGCGTCCGCGATATGCTGCTGAGTCAGAGGCAAATTGACAATGTTGCCTGTCGCGAGGCCAAGCGCGCGGGCCCGCTTGAAGAGACCGATGAGCAGGGACGCGACACGTTCATCCGCCGTGCGACGGCCGACGGTGAGCATGCCTTCATCGACCAGCGACTCTTCGCGCGCGCCGAGCCAGGTCAGATCGAAGGCGAGCTGCGGCATGGCGCCGAACAGTTTCCATACTTCCCTGCGCGGCAGGACGCAGAGATGTATGTCCGTCAGCGCTTCGACGCCATATTGCGCCGCTTCGAACAGCGCGGATTGCAGGCCGATCAGATCGCCCGGCAGCGCAAAATGGAGAATTTGCCGGCGGCTGTCTGAGAGGGTGCGATAACGGAAGGCCCAGCCGCGATAGAGCGTGAACAGTTCGGCGTTTTCCTCGCCCGGACGGACGATGGTTTCGCCCGCCTTCACAAGCCGATCCTCGCGCTTGATGTTGGCGATTGTCGCCAATTCCTCAGGGCTGACCTTGGTGAAGATCGGCAACTGTCTCAGGGCGCATTCCGAGCAGGGCACGCGCTTCACGCCACACGCCACCCCCGAATCCTGCGTCATCGCGCCTCACTTCGCCCTGACCTGCCGGAAGCGAGGCAGGTCGCGCCGGGGTTTAATACCTATGTTCAGTGAGCGCCAGCCGCAGCGACCTGTCAAAAGACCTGTTTCCAGCGTTCCACCCGCCGCAGGGCTGTGTTAGGCGGCGCACGAAAGAGGTCTCCGATGCCCAGCAAGCTCCGCCGCATTTCCCGCGCTCTTCTCTCCGTCTCCGACAAGGCGGGGCTGGTCGAGCTGGCGCAGGCGCTGGCGGCGCGCGGAGTGGAGATACTGTCGACCGGAGGGAGCCGCAAAACGCTCGCCCAGGCCGGCGTGCCCGTGAAGGAGGTCGCCGATGTGACCGGCTTTCCCGAGATCATGGATGGGCGGGTGAAGACGCTCCATCCCCGCATCCATGGCGGCCTGCTCGCGGTGCGCGAAAATCCCGAGCATAGCGCGGCGATGCTCGCGCACGGGATCGAGCCGATCGATCTCCTGATCTCCAATCTCTATCCCTTCGAGCAGGCGCTGGCCGGCGGCGCGTCGTTCGAGGATTGCGTCGAGAATATCGACATCGGCGGGCCGGCGATGATCCGCGCCGCTTCCAAGAATTTCGACGGCGTGACCGTCATCGTTGATCCCGCGGATTATGCGGCGCTGCTGTCCGAACTTGCCGCGCATGACGGCGCGACAAGCCTCGAATTCCGCACGCGCCTTGCCGCCAAGGCTTTCGCGCGCACGTCGACTTACGATTCCGCGATCTCGAACTGGCTCGCTAAAGAGGCGGGCGAGGCGACGCCGACCTGGCGCAGCTTCGCTGGAACGCTGGCGCAAAGCCTGCGCTATGGCGAAAACCCGCATCAGTCGGCCGCGTTCTATCGCAGCGGGGAAGCGCGGCCGGGAGTCGCCACGGCGCGACAGGTGCAGGGCAAGGAGCTATCCTACAACAATCTCAACGATACTGACGCAGCGTACGAATGCGTCGCCGAGTTCGATCCTGCGGACTCCGCCGCTTGTGTGATCGTCAAGCACGCCAATCCCTGCGGCGTCGGCGTTGGTAGAAGCCTGATCGAAGCCTATCGCAAGGCGTTCCGCTGCGATTCCGTTTCGGCCTTCGGCGGCATCGTCGCCTTCAACCGCAAGCTCGATCGCGCGACAGCCGAGGAGATCACGCAGATCTTCACCGAAGTGGTGATCGCGCCCGATGCGGATGAAGATGCGATCGCCGTTTTTGCGGCGAAGAAAAATCTGCGTCTGTTGCTCGCCGGCGGGCTGCCCGATCCTGCGGCGCGTGGCCTGACATTCCGCAGCCTGTCGGGCGGTCTTCTCGTGCAGGATCGCGACGCGATCGTGCTCGACGATTCGAGCTTGCGCGTCGCGACAAAGCGCGCGCCGACAGCGGCCGAGATGAGTGATCTGCGCTTCGCGTTCCGCGTCGCAAAGCATGTGAAGTCGAACGCGATCGTCTATGCCAGGGACGGCGCCACGGTTGGCGTCGGCGCGGGCCAGATGAGCCGCGTCGATTCAGCGCGCATCGCTGCATGGAAATCGGAAGAGGCCGCGCGCGCGGCCAAGGAGCAGACGAGCTGGACGCGCGGCTCTGTCGCGGCGTCAGACGCGTTCTTTCCGTTCGCCGACGGACTGCAATCGATCATCGACGCTGGCGCGACCGCCGTGATTCAGCCCGGCGGCTCGATGCGCGACGCCGAAGTCATCGCTGCGGCGGACGCCGCCGGCATCGCGATGGTTCTCACCGGGATCAGGCACTTCAGACATTGATGCGGGCTCAGCCCGCGATCTTCTCCCAGGCGCCGCTCTTTTCCGAGCGGACAATCGCGTCGATGATGCGCATGCTCTGCACCGCGTCGGCGGCGCCATAGGGCAGATCGATCTCGCCGCGCACGAAAGCGGAGAACGCGTCCGCCTGTTCGGCGTATTGATCGCAAGCGGGAATGGTCCGCTTCTCGGCCGATGCGTCGCCACCTTCGCCCGCGAGATCGAGGCTGATGATCGTTGGCTCCATCGCCGGCGCATTCACAGGGATCAGAATTTCTACACGACCCTTGGTCCCCAGAATTTCGAGCCGCTGAAAGCGGCTGAGCTGCGTCGACACCGTGAAGTCGAGCCGCCGACCTGCGCCGAAATCAAGGATGGCCGTCGTCAGCCGGTCGGTGCGGAAGGTCGGATCGCGATCGATCAGACCGATCGCGCGCGTCGGCTCTCCTTCAAAGAAATAGCGGCCCGCCGTGATGGGATAGCAGCCGATATCCATCATCGCGCCGCCGCCGATGTCGGCCATGTTTCTGATATTGCCGGCATCCACATTGTAAAAGGAAAAGAACATCTGGATCGCGCGAACTTCGCCGATCGCGCCGGACCGCAGAATGTCGCGCGCCGCGATCCATTGCGGGTGGAAGCGCACCATGAACGCCTCCATGATGCGCACGCCCGCCGGCGCCTTCAGGAGCTGCGAAGCTTCTTCCGCATTCAGCGCGGCGGGCTTTTCGCACAGCACATGCTTGCCCGCGGCGGCGGCCTGCATCGTCAGCGGCACATGGAGATGATTGGGCAGCGGATTGTAGACGATTTCGATCCCGGGGTCGGCCAGCAACGCTTCATAAGAGCCGTAAGCGCGCGGAATTCCGAGCGCATGCGCGGTCTCTTCCGCGGTCTTCAGATCGCGTGAGGCGATCGCGGCGACCTCGGCCGTGCGCGATCGCTGGATGCCGGGAATGACCTTCTCGCGGCCGATTCGCGCCGTCGAGATGACGCCCCATTTCGTCTTGCGCATGAATGCTTCCGGTGTTGGGCGCGCTCACGCCTTGGCGAGCGCGCTGATCGAGCTTGCGGCCACGATAAGCCGTGCGAGATTGGGATCGGCGCCGACGAAGCTTGCGACATCGTCATTCGCGGCGGCGAGCGCCCGCGCATGCTTGCCGCGCCATTCTTCGAGCGAGTCGGCCTTGGCTGCGGCGACGGTCGCGACGAGCCGCGTCTGCGCCTCATCGATCGCCGCCACCGCCTGATCACGGGCGCGCTGCTCGAACTCATCGCGCGCAGCGATGGCGCGCGCCTTCACGCGCACCGCTTCGAGCTTCAGGAGATCGATCAGTTCAAGCTGCCGGCGCATCACGTCGGCGACCGGACGCTTGATCTGCTGGGCTGTGCGCACCACGCCCGGCGCCGCCGAGATGATGTCGAGCGCGGCGAGATGGGCGGCGGCCTCGTCCGGCACGCCCTGCGCAACGAGCGATTCTCGGTCCGCTTTCAGAAGCACCGCATTCTCGTGCGGCAGCAGCGTGTCGACATTTTTCACGATTTCGGACACCGCCTTGCGAATGGTCTCGACGTCGCGCGACATCTCAAACGCGCCGCTGGCGCGCGCGGCGGCGAACCAGGAAAGCGAGGCGAGCAGCGCCTGCTGCACGCGCGCATAGAGTTCGAGCTGGAATACTCCGCGGACTTTGCCGTCGAGCGCGTCGATGGCGATGTTGAGATCGAGCAGGCCAAGCGAGTCCCGTGTCGCCGCATAGGCCAGCGCCACGTCGGTCGCCGCGGCCGCGCCGCCTTGCGTGACGCGTTCGATGATCGTTGGGCCGCCGCGATTGACGATTGCGTTCGCGAGCTGCGTTGAGACGATCTCGCGGCGCAGGCGATGCGTTGCGATCTCGTCGGCGAATTTCGCGCGCATCGCCGAGGGGAAATAGCGGTTGAGCTCGCCTGCAAGATAGGGCTCGTCGGGCGCGCTGCTCGACAGGATGATGTCGTGGAGCGACAGCTTGGCGTAAGCAAGGATGACGGCGAGTTCCGGCCGCGTCATGCCTTCGCCGCGCGCCGCGCGCTGCGCCACGGTGGCGTCGTCAGGCAGCGTCTCCACCGTGCGGTCGAGTCTGCCCTCCGCTTCGAGCCGTCGCATGAAGCGGCTGATGAATGGCATGTCTTCAGGCCCGCGCCGCTCGGCCAGCGACAGCGCCAGCGTCTGCAGATAATTATTGCGCAGCACGAGCTGGCCGACCTCGTCGGTCATCGAGGCGAGCAGCGTGTCGCGCTTCTTCGCCGGCAGCCGCCCGTCGGCGGCCGGGCGCGCAAGCGCGATCTTGATGTTGACCTCGACGTCGGACGTGTTCACGCCGGCCGAGTTGTCGATCGCGTCGGTGTTGAGCTTCACGCCGCGCTTCGCCGCCTCGATGCGGCCCAATTGGGTGCAGCCGAGATTGGCGCCTTCGCCGATCACCTTGCAGCGCAGATCGACGCCGGCGATGCGGATCGCATCATTGGCGCGATCGCCGACCTCGGCGTCGCGCTCGTTGGTCGCACGGATATAGGTGCCGATGCCGCCGAACCAGAGAAGATCGGCGGGCGCGCGCAGGATTGCGTTCATCAATTCCGCCGGCGTCATCGTCGCGCGGTCGATACCAAGCGCGACGCGCGCCTGTTCCGACAAGACGATCGATTTCGCGCTCCGCGAATAGACGCCGCCGCCCTGCGAGATCAGCGTCTTGTCGTAGTCCTGCCAGCTCGATCGCGGCAGATCGAAGAGACGCTGGCGTTCTTTCCAACTCGCCGCTGCATCGGGCGTCGGATCGATGAAGATGTCACGATGATCGAAGGCCGCGACGATCTTCATCGCCTGCGAGAGCAGCGCGCCATTGCCGAAGACGTCGCCCGACATATCGCCGACGCCGACAACAGTGATCGGCTGCGTCTGGATGTCGATATCGATCTCGCGGAAATGGCGCTTGACGGCCTCCCACGCGCCGCGTGCGGTGATGCCCATCTTCTTGTGGTCGTAGCCGACCGAGCCGCCGGACGCGAAAGCGTCGCCGAGCCAGTGGCCATGCTCGATCGAAATCGCATTGGCGATGTCGGAAAAGGTGGCGGTGCCTTTGTCGGCGGCGACGACGAGATAGGGATCATCCTCGTCATGGCGCACGGTGAGCGCAGGCGGCACAACCTTCTCACCGACGAGATTGTCGGTGAGGTCGAGCAGCGTCGAGACGAACAGTTTGTAGGCCTCGACGCCTTCCGCCATCCAGGCCTGTCGATCGGACGGGGAGGGTAGTTTCTTCGCGAAGAATCCGCCCTTCGCGCCGACCGGCACGATGACGGCGTTCTTGACCTGCTGCGCTTTCACGAGGCCAAGCACTTCTGTGCGGAAATCCTGCGGGCGATCCGACCAGCGCAAGCCGCCGCGCGCCACCTTGCCGAAGCGCAGATGCACGCCTTCGACACGCGGCGCGTAGACGAAGATCTCGCGGAACGGCTTCGGCAGCGGCATGCCTTCGACCTTGTGGCTGTCGAATTTGCAGGCGATGGCGATGCGCGGCTTCCCGCTCGCGTCGAGCTGATAGAAGCTTGTGCGCAGCGCCGATTGCACGAGATTGACGAGACGGCGCAGGATGCGGTCTTCGTCGAGATTCGACACGCCGTCGAGCGCGGCCGTGATGTCGCCCAGAATGACGTTCTGCTGCGTGATGCGATCGGCCATCGTGCCTTTCGCTGCGGGATCGAAGCGCGCGGTAAAGAGTTCGACGATTTGCGCCGCGATCGCGCCGTTGCGCACGAGAGCCGACGCCATGTAGTCGAGCGTGTAGGGCACGACGAGCTGCCTCATATAGCGTGTCAGCGTGCGCAGCATCGCGATCGAGCGCCAGGGCAGGCCGGCTTCGAGGGTGAGCGCGTTGAGCCCGTCCGATTCCGCATCGCCGGCGAGCACAGCGAGCAGCGTTTCGCTCAGACGCACCTCGATGGCGGCGAGATCGATGGCTGCGCCTGACGGGCGCTCGATCAGCATGTCATGCATCCAGACGCGTTCCGCGTCGGGCGCATTCGCAGGCGCAATGCGATAGGTGCGTTCGTTGAGAACGCGGAAGCCGATATTCTCAAGCACAGGCACGCGCTCGGAGAGCGGAATCGGCGCGCCGCGCACGAACAGCTTCAGATGAATGCGATCCGCATCCTCGCCGCGGCGATAGAAATCGACGGCGCGTGGCGCATCGGCCGAAAGTTGCTCGATGACGGCGATGTCGGCGACGGCCTCATCGCCGGAGAAACTCTCGCGATAGGCGGCGTTGAAAGCTTCGGCATAGCGCAGTCCGAGCGCGCGGCCTTCATCGCCGATGCGTTTCGAAATGAGTTCGTCGCGCAGAGCGTCCGACCAGGTGCGGGTGATGCCGAGGATGCCGGCTTCAAGCGTCGCGCGCTCGATGACGGGCGTTTTTCCTTCGTCGCGGCCGATGATGTAATGCGTGCGCGCCAGCGGTCCCTCGGGATAGGAGGGGTAAGCTGCGGAGACGCGTCCCTTGTAGAGAGAGGCGAGGAAATCGCCGATCTTCTTGCGAACGGCGGTGTCGTAACGGTCCTTGGGAACGAAGACGATCACCGACACGAAGCGGTCGAACGTGTCGATGCGCGCCAGCGCGCGCACGCGGGGTCGCTCATAGAGCGCGAGAATATCCTGGGCGAAGCGCTGCAGCGCCTCAGCGTCGACCTGGAAAAGCTCGTCGCGCGGATAGTTCTCCAGCACATGCATCAGCGCGCGGCCGGAATGGCTGGTCGGATCGTAACCGGCGCCGGCGGCGACTTCCGTGATCTTGCGCCTGATATAGGGAATGGCGCTCGGCGACTCGATATAGGCGTTGGAGGAGAAGAGGCCGACAAGGCGCATTTCGCCTTCGAGCTTGCCGTCGGCGGAGAACAGCTTCACGCCGACATAATCGAGATGCACCGGCCGATGCACGCGCGACTTGACGTTCGCCTTGGTGATGATGAGGGCGGCGGGCCTTGCAAGAAACGCCCGGATTTCAGGCGTAACCGAGAGCAGCTTGCCGCCGCGTCGCATCACCTGCACGTCCGGATCGCGCAGGATGCCGAGGCCGGAGCCGTCGACGGGAGTCGCCGCTGCATCGCCGCGCGGATATTTGTAGACGCGCAAGCCTAGGAACGTGAAGTTGTCTTCCGCCAGCCAGTCGAGAAACGCGATCGCCTCCGAGATTTCCTCTCGCGGCAGCGGCGGCGGGTTGGCGCGATAGGAGAGGCCCGCGGAAGCGAGCTGTCCGCGCATCGCAACCCAGTCGGCGACGGCGACGCGCACGTCGCGATAGACGCGATCGAGTCCCTCGGCGATCGCCTGGCGCGAGTTCTCCAGCGCGGGCCGATCGATGACGATCTCGATCAGGCTCTCACGGCGCGCGCCTTCAGGCGCGCTCGATGTCGCGTCGCCGGCGAAGCGGACGAAAGCGCCCTTCGCGTCGCGCTCGATCGCGAGAATGGGATGCAGCACAAGCAGCGGCTCGATGCCCTGGCCGGCGATTTCCGCCAGTGTGGAATCGAGCAGAAACGGCATGTTGTCGTTCACGATCTCGATGAGCGTGAGATCGCGCGGCTGGCCGTTGATCGTCGCGGTGAGGTCGCTCAGCGTGATGTTGTGCGTCTGCGGCGCGCGTGGCGACGAGAGATGGCTGTAGGCGATCGCCGCCGCATCCTTCCTGAACGAGGCGTCGAATGCGGAAATGTCCTCGGCCGATGCGCGCGCGAACAGAAGATCGGCGAATGTGGAAGGCTGGGTCTTCGGCGGCGATTTTGAAGTCTTCGGAGGCGTTTCGGATTTGGCTTTGGCGGGCTTCTTCTTGTCAAGCATCAACGCCTCCCCATGGCGCGCAATTTTGCACGGCCTTGTTTCACGACGGGCCCTGCTCTTGCTACTCTTGTCGCACGCCGGCGACAATGCCGCGACAGCCGCGCGTCCAGGGCCAATCGACATTCATGGTTTGGAGCGTGGTATGAGCGCAAATCGCTCAGCTTCAGGAGCAAGGCCGCCGCAAGGGTTCTCCCCTTGCAAGGCGTTGCGACGCCGAGATGAGCGATTTGCGCCATACCCCTTCGGGGCGCGGCGGATTTGGCCCCTGAATGCGTTGAAAAGCCCTTGTGGCGGACAACGCCACCGCGGTCTTTTCGCCTGTTCAGGTCCCAAATCCGACACGCGCCACGCCCGAAACATGAATGTCGATTGGCCCTAACCCGTTGCTCACAAGATGAGGAGGAAGTGGATATGACAACAGCAAGGCGACAGGATGCGAAGCCGCTGGCGGGCAAGTCGAAGCGTCCCGATGTCGGCGAGACGCCGCGGCGCCAGGACGGGCGGCCGAAGCCGATGGCGCTTGATCTGCCGCAGGCGGCCTTGTCGCCTGACATGCAGGCCTATTTCGCCAAATGCGACGAAAAGATCGGCTTCGTGCCGAATGTGCTGCAGGCCTATGCGATTGATGATGCGAAGCTGCAGGCGTTCGCCGCGTTCTACAATGATCTCATGCTCGCGCCTTCGGGGTTGTCGAAGCTCGAGCGCGAGATGATCGCTGTCGCGGTGTCGGCCGAGAACAGGTGCTTTTATTGCCTTGCAGCGCATGGCGCCGCAGTGCGTCAACTGTCCGGCGATCCCGTTCTGGGAGAATTGATGGCGATGAACTATCGCGCCGCGGATCTCTCGGCGCGGCATCGCGCCATGCTGGATTTTTCGGTGAAGATGACTAGCGAAAGCTATGCGATCGATGAGAATGATCGCGAGGCGCTGCGGCGCGCCGGTTTCACGGACCGCGATGTCTGGGACATCGCCGCGACCGCGTCCTTCTACAATATGTCGAACCGGATGGCGTCCGCGGTCGATATGCGTCCAAACCTGGAATACCACGCCCAGGCGCGATGATTGCAAATTGAGCGCAAAAAAACGGCCGGCAAAGCCGGCCTTTGGAGGTTTGATCGATTGGCCCGGCCGGCGCCCCGTTCAGGGGGCTGGGGGGCTGACGTTCCGAGCGGAGCGCCGCCGGGCCTTCGAGGCAACGATTGAGATCATATGCCCGCGTGCGGCCGTGATTTGACCCGAACAGGGCGAAACTGTGGTAGTTGCACCCCAACACGTCGTTGTTTGCCGGGATTGCGCGAGGGCAGGCTTCCGTCGCATCATCTACGCCAGCAAATCATCGGCAGGATTTCGCATGATGGATTCGCAGGGCGGCGAGAACGCCGAGCCTCAGATGGGCGGCGCCGTGGTGGCGCTTCACCGCCACCCGCCGGCGCCGACCACAGTCTTCGATAGAAAAGAATTGAATCAGATTCTTGATCTCTATGGCCGCATGGTCGCGGCCGGGGAGTGGCGCGACTACGCCATCGATTTCGGTCGCGACATGGCGGTGTTCTCCGTCTTTCGTCGCGCCGCCGAAGTGCCGCTCTACAAGATCATCAAGGATGTGAGGACGCGGCAGAAGCAGGGGCTCTATCGCATCGTGGCGGCGACCGGCCTTGTGCTGAAGCGCGGCCATGAACTGCCGCGCGTGCTCGCCGTGATCGAGAAGAAGCCGACGCTGGTCGGGGCCTGACGCCGCACCAAAGAGGCGCTATTGACAGCGCGGTCATCCGTCTTGGGATTGCTGCTTTACGGCCCGCGTCGGTGCTGATCGCCTTTCGGGACCTGCAGATGGTTGAAGCTGTCACTTTCAGCATTCCTATTCTGCGCACGGAGAGACTGACGATACGCGCCATCCACGCAAGCGATCATGGCGATTTGCTTGCCCTTGCTCACGACGCGAAGGCGATGCGGTTCATGCATGAAGGTCCGCCTCCATCATCCGGCGACGTTTGGACCCGCATGACCATGGCTCTCGGACAATGGGCGCTGCGGGGCTACGGCATGATGGTTGCCGAGGACCGGGACGGTTTCGTTGGCAGGCTCGGTTTCTTTCACCCGCAGAACGCGCCTGATCCATTGCTCGTTTATGCGATTGCCTCGCGGGCATGGGGAAGGGGATATGCTACGGAAGGCGTGAAAGCAGTCGTTGACTGGATGATTGCGACCCATCGCCCAGACCGCATCATTGGAAATATTGATCCGCAAAATACCGCATCCGTTCGAGTCGCTGAAAAGCTGGGAGCGAAGCGGATCGGAACGACAAAGTGGGCTGATGCGCTTCTCGACGCGTGGGTCTTTCACGCCGAACAGCGGCGCCCTTCGTAGGCAAACAAAAAGCCCCGCCGAAGCGGGGCTTTTCGCATTCAATTCTGTTCGCTTATTCGCGCTCGCCGAAGATGGAGAGCAGCGAGGTGAACATGTTGATGAAGTTCAGGTAAAGGTTCAGCGCGCCCATGACGGAGGCCTTGCCCATGGCGACGACGTCGCCAGCGACATAGTCATACTGCTCCTTGAGGCGCTGCGTGTCCCACGCGGTCAGACCCGCGAAGATCAGCACAGCAAGCACGTTGATCGCAAGGGCGAAGCCCGAGGCCTTGAAGAACAGCACGTTCAGCAGGCTCGCGATGATGATGCCGAACAGGCCCATCACCAGGAACGAGCCCATGCCGCTGAGGCTGCGCTTCGTCGTGTAGCCCCAGAGCGACATGGCGGCGAAAGCGCCGGCAGTGGCGAGGAAGGCGTTGGCGATCGAGCCAAGCTTGAACACGAAGAAGATCGAACCGAGCGACAGGCCCATCGAGGCCGCGAACGCCCAGAACACGCCCAGCAGCGTTCCGTAGCTCATGCTGTCGAGACGGAACGACATGAAGAGCACGAAGGCCAGCGGGGCCAGCATCACCACCCACTTCAGCGGCGACAGATACAACGCCTGCACGATCGGGCTGCCGAGGCCCAGCGTCGAAATGCCGAACGCCACGAGGCCCGAAATGGCGAGCCCCAGAATCATGTGATTGTAAATTCCGATCATGTAGGACCGGAGGCCCTGATCATAGACAGCAGCCCCGGCGCCCGCCGCTCCGGACCCGTAGGTCGGATAGGCATTGCGGTCGAAGTCGGCCATGGATGTTCCTCTCTGGATCGGCGCGGACGCTCCGCGCTCGTGCGGGAAATATGGGGCGCCCGCCTCCTGCTGACAAGAGGCGTCAAGTCTCGGATGCGGCGCTCCGCAGATTTTCGGAGAGGTTTTTTCCGCCTGTCTTAACAGTTCCGGGGCGGTAATTCTTTCGCCTGCATGGACAATATTTAAAGTGTTCGCAGCTTGGCGGCGATGTTTTCTCCCAACAATCGCCATGTTCCTGCAAGTCCAAGAATAATCGTCACTCCGATGGCAAGAAATGCTGTCAGTATCGCTCCCAGCAATTCGAAGGTGAATTCGAGCTGCATCAGCCTCGTCGTCACCAGCCAGGCGGCGATCGAGCCGGCGATGATCCCGAACAGGCTGACAAGCACGCCGAGCGCGCCATATTCGGCGACGAAGGCGAGCAGCAGCCGGCCGCGGGTTGCGCCCAGCGTCTTGAGGATCACCGCGTCATACTGGCGCGCGCGCTGGCCGGCGGCGAGGGCGCCCGCGAGCACCAGCAGGCTCGACAGAATGGCGATGGCGCTCGCCCCCCTGATGGCGAGACCGAGTTGTTTGACGATCTTGTCAAAGGCTTCGATCGCGTCGCGCACGCGGACGCTGGTCACGGCCGGGAAGGCGACCGCGAGTTTGCGGATCAGCGCCGCCTCCTCGGCGGCTTCCGGCGGGTGATCATAAGCGACGGTGGCGAGATGGGTGTGCGGCGCCCCTGCGAAGATATTGGGCGAGAACACCATGACGAAATTGATGCCGAGAGAGCGCCACTCGATCTTGCGAAGGTTTGCGACGGTCGCCTCGATGTCGCGGCCGAGCACGTTCACCACGACCTTGTCGCCAATCTTCACATTGAGCCCCTTGGCGATCTCGGCGTCGAACGAGACCAGATTGGAGCCGCGATGATCAGGCGCCCACCACTCGCCCTCGACCACGCGCGAATTCTCTGGCGGGACCGCGGAGTAGGTCACGCCGCGGTCGCCTTCGAGCACCCATGAGATCTGGTCCGGCGCCTTGATGTCTTCGGCGCGGCGGCCGGCGAGCGAGACGATGCGGCCCCGCATCATCGGCACCCGGTCGGCCTTGGCGCCGGGCGCGGCTTCCGCCAGCGCGGCGTCGAAGCGCTTCGCGTCCGAATTCGGGATGTCGAGGAAGAAGAACGAGGGCGCGCGCTGCGGAATGTTGCGGCTGAGCTCGCGCCGGAGATTGCCGTCGATTTCGGTGATCGCGACCAGCAGTGAAACTCCGAGGCCAAGCGAGAGCACGAGCGATGGCGTCAGCGAGCCCGGACGATGGATATTCGCGAGCGCAAGGCGCCATTCCGTGCGTCGCGGCCGCGGCAGGCGCGCGGCGGCGGCCATGATCAGGGTCGCGACGATGCGCAGCAAAAGAAAGACGCCAGCGACGGCCGCGACGGTGATCGCCGCAGCGCGCCGCTCCCAGGCGAAGCCGATCGCGACCGCCGCCAGCGCGGCGACTGACAGAACCATCGCGATGACATAGGACCAGCGCGGCCATTTGCGCGCGGGGTCGACGCGGTCGCGAAACAGCGCAGCGACCGGCGTGTCATGCGCTTTGCCAAGCGGCCAGAGCGCGAAGGCGAGCGTCGTCACATAGCCGTAGAGCACGCCCAAACCGGCGTCGCGCAGGCTTGGGGTGGGATCGATCGGGATGGGCAGGAGATCGCCGCCGAGCCAGGCGACGAGATAGGGCGCAACGAGGCCAATCGCGACGCCAATCGCGATGCCGATCGTCGCCATCGCGAGGACCTCGACGAGCGCGAGGCCGAATACGGCGCGCCCGCTGGCGCCGACCGCCTTCAGGATCGCGAAACTTTCCTGGCGCGCATCGATGAAGGCCTTCACCGCATTGGCGATGCCGACGCCGCCAACCACGAGCGCTGTGAGGCCGACGATGGCGAGGAACTGGCTGAACCGATCGATATTGCGTCCGATGTTCGGTGATGCGTTCGTGCGCGAGCGGATTTCCCAGCCCGCCTGCGGCAGGTCGCGCTTCACGCCGTCGAGCGCCGCGTTGAGCGCGGCGTCGTCGAGCGGCGGCTGCGCCTGCACGCGGTAGATCTGCCTGAACAAGCTGCCGGGCTGGATCAATCCTGCGGCGTCGAGCGCCTGCTGCGAGGCGAGAAGACGCGGGCCGAAGCCGACGCCCGTCGCCAGCTTGTCGGGCTCTTCAACCAGCGTCGCGGCGATGGTGACGCGCGCCACGCCGAATTCGGCGCTGTCGCCAACCTTGAGATTAAGGCGCGCCAGTACGAGCGGATCAGCGACGACGCCGAAGCTTCCGTCAGCGTTGCGCTTCAGCGCGTCGCGCCCGAGCGGCGGCTCAGTCTTCAGTTCGCCGACGGCGGGATAATTGGAATCAACCGCTTTCAGCTCGACCAGAGTGGCGTCGCCCGTCGGCGCGCGCAGCATGGCGCGAGCCGATGTGGCGACCGAGAGCGACCCGAGTTTTTCAAGGCGCGCGCGCTCGTCAGGCGTGATGTCGCGATTGACGAGGAAGAACGCTGCGTCGCCGCCGAGAATGGTGCGGCCTTCGCGGGCCATGCCGCCGACGAGGCTTGTCGACAGGGCGCCGATCGCGGTGATCGCGGCGACGCCGAGCGCAAGGCAGGCGATGCAGACGCGAAAGCCGCTCAAACCCGCGCGCAGATCGCGCAACGCGATGCGAAAAATCGTGGCGAGAGGCACGCGGCCGCGCGAGGCGGGCGCGCCAAGGGAGTCGGCGGCTGCGACGCTCACGCGCGATCCTCCGCCAGCGCCTGATCGACATCGTCCTCGATGCGCCCATTGCGGATGCGAATCACGCGATCGCATTTTTCCGCGAGTTCATTGTCATGGGTCACGATCACAAGCGTCGCGCCGCGTTCACGCTTCAATGCGAACAGGAGTTCGACAATCTGTTCGCCGGTCGCGCCATCGAGATTTCCCGTCGGCTCGTCGGCGATCACGAGCGGCGGATGCGGCGCCACCGCGCGCGCGATGGCGACGCGCTGTTGTTCGCCGCCGGAGAGCTGCGAAGGATAGTGCCTGAGGCGATGGCCGAGACCGACATGGACAAGTTCGCGCTCGGCCTTCGCCCAGGCGTCGGGATCGTCGGCGAGTTCGAGCGGAACCGCGACATTCTCCAGCGCGGTCATGGTCGGGATGAGATGGAAGGACTGGAAGATGATGCCGATGCGCCGGCCGCGGAAGCGCGCCAGCGCATCCTCGTCGAGCGCGCCGAGCGTCTGGCCGTCGACGGTCACCGATCCCTTGTCGACCGGCTCCAGACCCGCGAGCGTCATCAGGAGCGTCGATTTGCCGGAGCCGGAGGGGCCGACCAGCGCCACGATCTCGCCCGGCTCGATCTCCAGACTGATCCCGTTCAGGATATGGACGCGTGAGGCGCCGCTCCCGAGCGACAGGTGAACGTCATCGAGCTTGATCGATGGCGCGGGGCGGGGCGGCGTCATGAGCATGGATGGACCGGCGGAGACAACGTGACGAGCATATCGGAAGCAAAGGCTGATCTGTCGAGGCGGAATGTGGCTGGTTTAGGTCTTGCTGCAATCGCTGCGACGTTAACTTCTGGCAATGTTCGGGCCGGGACGCTGCGGACGATCCGTCTTGTTGCGCTTGGCGACAGCCTCACCGCCGGCTTCGGGTTGCCTCCGGGAGCCGCGTTTCCGGCCGTTCTGGAAAAAGCGATCAATCGCGCTGATCGGCCCGTCTCGATCGCCAACGCCGGCGTCTCCGGCGATACGACATCAGGCGGCCTCGAGCGGCTCGACTGGGCTGTGCCTGACGGAACCGACGGCGTGATCGTCGAACTCGGCGCGAACGATATGCTGCGCGGGCTCGATCCCTCGCTCACCGAGAACAATCTCGACCAGATCGTCGGCCGCATCCGGGAAAAGAAGATGGCGGTGCTGCTCGCCGGCATGCTGGCGGCGCCCAATCTCGGTCCCCAATATGGCGAGCGCTTCGCAGGCCTCTACAAGCGCATCGCGGAGAAGCATGGCGCGCTTCTCTATCCCTTCTTTCTCGACGGCGTCGCCGGGCGCGCGGAATTCACGCTGCGCGACGGGCTCCATCCGACGGTGGACGGGGTGAAGATCATCGTCGAGCGCATCAAGCCCGTCGTGGAGACGTTCGTCGGCGATATCGCGAAGTCGATCTGATCCATCCATGTCGCGACGCATCGACAAGTCCTGGCTGGTGTTTCGCAGCATCGAGAACAGCGAAGCCGATCGCTGCGTCGATCTGTTCTCGCGCCCTGACGGATCTTTCGGATTTGAGGAATTCAGGCGCGACGTCGAGGATGCGGGTTTGTGGACGCCGGTCGCCTATTATTCCGGGTCGACCTATGCGTCGCGCGAGGAGGCGCTTGCGGCGGCGATCAGGACGATCGGCTGGCTTGGCGAGCGTGTCCGTGACAGGTGAGGCGCTTCGCGCTGTTTGCCCGTCAATCGAATGCAACGCTCCTCCTGGTCCGGCATCGCCGCCATGATTGGCGCCATGGCGCTCTTCGCCGCCAATGACGCGCTGGTGAAGGCCTATGGCTCGACGCTGCCGGTGCCGCAGAGCATGGCGATCCGCGGCCTGATCTCGACATTCGCCACCCTCGTGGTGATCGTCGCCATGCGACAGACCAGCGTGATCTCGGCGGCGTTCGATCGCATCATCATCCTGCGCGCGCTTGGCGAATGCGCCGCCATCTTCTGTCTGATCTCTGCGCTGACGCGATTGCCGATCGGGGATGTCACCGCAATCTCGCAGGTCGCGCCTCTCTTCATTCTCGCGGGCGCGGCAGCCTTCTACGGTCAGCACGTCTCCGCTTCGAGCTGGGGCCTCGCTCTGCTCGGCTTCGCAGGAGTGCTGCTGATCGCAAAGCCGGGCGCAACCGGCTTCGATCCCACCATGGGGCTCGCCGTGCTGACCGCGATCGGCTTCGCCGCCCGCGACCTCCTCTCCGGCAAGATCAGATCGGATGCGCCGGCGATGGCGGTGGCGTTATCCACAGTCGCGGTGGTCGGCCTGGCCGGGCTCGTGGTCGCCCTGATCAGGGGGTGGGCGCCGGTGAAGCCGGAGCAGGTGATGGGGCTTGGCGCCGCCGGTTTGCTGCTCGCTGTGGGGCAGGCGCTGGTCTATCTGGCGCTCCGGCTCGCGCCTTTGGCTGACGTCTCTCCCTTCAATTATTCCAAGACCTTATTTGGGGCGGCGGCCGGCTATTTCGTCTTCCGCGAGCGTCCCGACCTCCTCACTCTGGCTGGCATGGGGCTCGTGATCGCCTCGGGCGTGGGGATTGCGGTTCTGTCCTCCCGCCGGCTTCCGCGTTCATAGGACGCGGAGTCGTGCAGGAGTCATCCTGCTACACTATCTCTACAGTGGCGTGATTCGCGGAGGCCCGCCGTGCCCCGTCTGTTTACCGGGTTTGAAGTGCCGCCCGATGTGGCGTTCGAATTGTCCATGCTGCGGGGCGGCGTTTCCGGCGCCCGATGGATCGATCCCGACAACTACCATGTCACCCTTCGCTTCCTCGGCGACATCGATGGCGCAACCGCCCGCGATTTCGCCTGGGGGCTCGACGAGGTGCAGGGCGAGCCGATCGAGGTGACGATCGACGCGCTCGACTCCTTCGGCGGCGACAAGCCGCGGGCGCTGCTCGCGCGGGTGAAACTGTCGCGCGATCTCGCCGATCTCCAGTATGAGCATGAGAAGCTTGCGCGACGCGTTGGCCTGCCGCCGGAGCAGCGCAAATTCATCCCGCATGTCACGCTGGCCCGTATGCGACAGGCGAGCGCCCATGGCGTCGCCGCCTGGCTCGGCGCGCGCGCCCTGTTTCGTTCGATCACGTTTACGGCGCAGCGTTTCGTGCTGTTCTCGTCGCGCGAGTCGACCGGCGGCGGACCTTATCTGGTCGAGGCGCAATATCCGCTCGGTTATTCCGACGATCTCGTCGCGCATACGGCCTGAGGCGATGGCGAGGCCGCAGAAGCTTGAAGCCGCCGCGCGCAAAGACGCGCTGGCTTCGTTGAACGGCTGGCGCGAAGTCGACGGTCGCGACGCGATCGCCAAGACATTCACCTTCAAGGATTTCAATGAAGCCTTCGGCTTCATGACGCGCGTCGCGCTCGTTGCGGAGAAGATGGATCACCATCCCGAATGGTCGAACGTCTACAAGACCGTCGAGGTGACGCTCTCGACCCATGACGCCGGCGGATTGACCGAGCTCGACGTGAAGCTCGCGAAAAAGATGGATGCGATCGCTGGGAAATAAGTAGTGCTTCGCGATTCTTTCGCTGGGCCCCGGACTTCGTTCCGCTTCGCTTCACGAATCCGGGGACGATGTGAGTTTCGACTTTCAAGATTGAAACTGTCTCCGTCCCCGGTTCCATGAAGCGAAGGCGACGCCTGAGCGGAATGGAGACCGGGGCCTAGCGAAAGACTCCGCGCAGCGGCTTCCCCTAAAAAAACGATTGCGGATCGACGTCCACCACCGCACGGATCGACCTCACCGGCTTCGGCGCCTCGGCGATCATGGCGCGCAGATAATTCGAGAGATCGAAGCCGCGCGGCGCCTTCACCAGCAGGCGATAGCGATGGCGGCCGCGCACCAGCGCAAGCGGCGCTTCCGCCGGCCCGAGAACCGTCACGCCTTCGACGCGCGGCGCATTGCGCGCCAGCGCGCGTGCATGTTGCACGGCGTCGTCCTGCGCGGTCGCGGACACGATGATCGCGGCAAGCCGTCCAAAAGGCGGCAGGCCCGCGTCGCGACGCAATTCGATCTCTTCGGCGTAGAAGCGCTCGACGTCGCCTGACAGCAGCGCGGTCATCACGGGATGATCGGGCTGATGAGTCTGGAGAAAAGCGCGACCCGGCTTCTCGCCGCGGCCGGCGCGACCGGTGACCTGCTGCATCAACTGGAATGTGCGTTCCGACGCGCGCAGATCGCCGCTGGCGAGGCCGAGATCGGCGTCGATGACGCCGACGCAGGTGAGGCCGGGAAAATTATGGCCCTTCGCCACGAGCTGCGTGCCGATGACGATGTCCACCTTGCCGTCGGCAATGTCCTGAAACTCCTGCCGCAATCGTTCCGCGCCGCCGGGCATGTCGGATGACAGCACCAGGGCGCGCTTATCAGGAAATTGCGTCGCGACCTCTTCGGCCAACCGCTCGACGCCGGGGCCGCAAGCCGTGAGCGAATCGAGCGCGCCGCAATTCGGACAGGCGTCCGGCCGCTTCTCACGATGGCCGCAATGATGGCAGCGCAGCGAGCGCGTGAAGCGATGCTCCACCAGCCAGGCCGAGCAATCATCGCAGCGGAAGCGATGGCCGCAGGCGCGACAGAGCGTCAGCGGCGCATAGCCGCGGCGATTGAGGAACAGCAGCGTCTGCTCGCCTTGATCCAGCGTTTCGCGCATCGCCTGATCGAGCGCCGGCGCGATCCAGCGGCCGCGCGGCGCGCCGTGCTTGCGCAGATCGATCGCAGCGAGCTTCGGCAATTCGCGCGCGCCGAAGCGCTGCGGCAGCTTCACATGGGCGTAGCGGCCGTTCATCGCGTTGACGCGCGTCTCAAGCGACGGCGTCGCTGAAGAGAGAATGACAGGACAATTCTCAATGCGGCCGCGCACCACGCTCATGTCGCGCGCGTGATAGAGCGCGAGATCCTCCTGTTTGTAGGCGGTCTCATGCTCCTCATCGACGATGATGAGGCCGAGTTTCGTGAAGGGCAGGAACAAAGCCGAGCGTGCGCCGACGACGACTTTCTCCTCGCCGCGCGCGACGCGCTCATAGAGACGGTCGCGCTTGCGCGAGCCGACGCCGGAATGCCATTCCGCCGGCGGCACGCCAAAGCGCTGCTCGAAGCGCTCGCGGAACTGCGTCGTCAGCGCAATCTCCGGCAGCAGGATGAGCGCCTGTCTACCGAGGCGCAGACATTCGGCGACGGCCTCGAAATAGACTTCCGTCTTGCCCGAGCCCGTCACGCCTTCGAGCAGTGTCGTGGAGAAGGCCGCATCGCGCACGCGCGCGACGAGCGCGTCGGCGGCTTCGATCTGCTGTCCGTCAAGACGCGGCGCGCCATGATCGGGATCGGGTGGTGTTGGCGACCGCGCAATCATCGCCTCGACCAGCAGCACGCCTTCGTCAACGAGCCCGTCGATGACAGAGGCGGAGACTCCGGCGGCCTCGGCGAGCGCGCGCTTCGGCGTCAGCAGCCCGGATTCGAGCTGGGCCATGACGCGGCCGCGCGCCGGCGTCATGCGGCCGGGCTGCGTCCCGCTGGCGCGCACGCCAAGCGACGGCTTTTCGGCCGCCTCCTGCGGCAGGCGGATCGCCATGCGCGCCACCATGCCGCGCGAGGCCAGCGTGTAGCCCGCGATCCAGTCGACCAGCTTGCGCACATTCTCCGGCATGGCCGGCGCATCGACGCGGCCCTCGATCGGCTTGAGATTGCCGCCGGATCGCCTGGGATCGACCGACCAGACGACGCCGACCGTCTGCGTCCGCCCAAGCGGAATCGCGACGACGTCGCCTGGAGCGACCGCGACGCCTGGCGGAATGGCGTAGGAATAGGCCGTGTCGACCGCGACCGGCGCCAGCACGTCGGCCACGCCGCCGGTGCGGCTCTCGGCGGCGTCATGCAAAGTTTCGATCACGATCGGGCGATTCTTGTCTGCGGCTGAAGGCTCGGGCATGGCTTGCGGCAATTGGCGTCGACGGACAAGCGGCGCCAGAGCATGGCGCGAAAAAGTGGGAACCGGTTTTTCGCACAAGCCATGCTCTAAGTTTTTGGAATCGATCACGTTCCCGCACTTTGATTGTTTCAATCAAAGTGCGGCGTGATCTAGGAGGAACCCTTATGCCGCGCGACCGTCTGCCAGCGATTCCCGCCGATGAGATGACGCAGGAGCAGCGCGCTGCGGCCGATGAATTCGCCGCCACGCGCGGCGAGCCGATTCTCGGGCCGTTCGTGCCCATGCTGCGCAGCCCCGAGGTGATGCTGCGCGCCAAGCGCATGGGAGATTATCTCCGGTTCCAATCATCGATCGGCCTCAAGCTGAACGAACTGGCGATCCTCGTGACCGCGCGGGAATGGACGCAGCAGTTCGAATGGTTGCTGCATGCGCGCTTCGCCCGCGAGGCGGGGTTGAAGGAAACGATCATCGCGGCTATCGCCGAGGGCCGCCGTCCCGACGATCTCGATGCCGACGAGACGATCGTTTACGATTTCTCGATCGAGCTGCACCGCACGAAGCAGGTCAGCGACGCGACCTGGGCGCGCGCCAAGGAACGCTTCGGCGAGCAGGGCGTCATCGATCTCTCCGCCACTAACGGTTACTACAGCTTCCTCGCGATGATCATGAATGCGTCGCGGACGGGATTGCCCGATGGCGCCGAGGAGCCGCTGCGAAGGTTTCCGTGAGCGTTCGCACGTCATCCCGGATCAGCGGCGCAGCATGAAATGATGCGCCGCTGATCCGGGACCGCTTTGTGAGTGGCCAATCCCCGCAGAGGTCCCGGGTCTGCGCCGCATCGCTCGCGCTGCGGCGCGCCCGGGATGACGTATGAGCAAGTCACGATCGATTCAGGATTCCACGCCAGACTCGCCGGGATGACCTCTTCTCCCGACGACCTCGCGCTTCTCCCCGCCGCCGATGATCTCATGGCTGCGATCGGCGACTGGCTGCGCGCGCTGGCCAATGAGCGCGCCATGTCGGCGAAAACGGTCGAGGCCTATGGCCGCGACGTGCGGCAATTTCTCATCTGGCTCGCGCGCGATCTCGGCGAGGCCGTCGATCTCGCCGCGCTGGCGCAACTGAAGCCCGCCGATCTCCGCGCTTTCCTCGCCTATCGCCGCGAGCAGGGCGTCGAAAGCCGTTCGCTGATGCGCCAGATCGCCGGCTTGCGCTCGCTGGCGCGCTTTCTCGAACGCAGCGGCCGCGGCCAGGCGAGCGCCTTCGCCGCGATCCGGCCGCCGAAGGTCAAGAAGGGATTGCCGCGCCCGATCAACGCCGGCGCGGCGCGCCAGCTCTGCGATGTCGACCTGCGCGCCGGTGAAGAGCGCGAGCCCTGGATCCTCGCGCGCGACGCCGCCGTGCTCGGGCTGCTCTATGGTGCGGGCCTGCGCATCTCGGAGGCGCTGTCCATCACCACGCGCGATGCGCCGCGCGCCGGCGTCGATTCGCTGCGGATCGTCGGCAAGGGTGGCAAGGAGCGCATCGTGCCGCTGCTGCCGGCCGTCGCGCGCCTGATCGACGCCTATGTCGCGCAATGTCCGTATCAGCCGAAGCCCGACGAGCCGATGTTCCGCGGCGCCAAGGGCGGGCCGCTGTCGCCGCGCATTGTGCAACTGGCGATGGAGCGCCTGCGCGGTGCGCTGGGTTTGCCTGAGACGGCGACGCCGCACGCGCTGCGACATTCCTTTGCGACGCATCTGCTCGGCAAAGGCGGCGATCTCCGGGCGATCCAGGAGCTGCTCGGCCATTCCTCGCTGTCGACGACGCAGGTCTATACAAAGGTTGACGCAGCGAGACTGCTCGACGCCTATCGCGCGGCCCATCCGCGCGCCTGAGCTGCCCGCTTTTCATCTGTCGCATAGCAGTGCTACCCGGCCGCATCGAAGCTGTGTGATTCGGGGGGATCATGTCGGGCGGACATGGCGGCGCCGTGGATGGCGCCAACAAGAAAGTCGCGTTGCTGATTGCGGTTCTGGCGCTGTTGCTCGCTTTCTCAGAGGCGGGCGGCAAGAACGCGCAGAACGACATGCTGTCGTCGAACATCGAGGCGTCCAACCTGTGGGCGTTCTTCCAGGCGAAGACGATCCGCATCACGACGCTGCAAACCGCCATCGATCAGCTGGAGCTTGATCGCGATGCATCGAGCGACGCGTCGCGAAAGGATGCGATGGGAAAGCGGGTTGAAACCTGGAAGGCGGCGGTCACGCGCTACAATTCCGAGCCTGACACGCAGGAGGGGCGCAAGGAGCTTTCGGCGCGCGCCAAGAAGGCGGAAGAGCAGCGCGACCGCTCGCATGCGCGCGACACGAAATTCGAGATCGCGTCGGGAATTCTTCAGGTCGGGATCGTGCTGGCGTCGGCCTCGATCATCACCGGCATCGGCTGGCTGGTCGCGCTCGCCGGCGGTCTCGGCGTCGTCGCCTTCGCGATGATGAGCCTTGCGGTGTTCGCGCCGCTCGCCCTCTTCCACTGATCTCGCTTGTCAGGCGGCGGCGCGGGCCGCAGCGCGGCGGCGCAGCCAGGCGACGCGCCGCGCGAACAGCGATGGATTGCGCATGCGAAGAAGGCGGCCATAGGCGCGGATGCGGCGCTTGTAGGGCTTCACGAGATCATCCGCCCAATGCTTGGCGCGGATGACGGCGTTATAGAGCCGGGCGAACCAGCCCAGCGTCATCAGCTTCTCGTGGCAGACATGGAAGAGATAGGCGGCGATCGCCGTGCCGACGAGCTTCGCCGCAACGAAAACCAGACCGCCGAGAATGAGCTGGCCGTGCGACAGCAGCCACAGCGCGGCGAACTTGAACGGCAGCAGCACGATGCCGGGAATAATGAAGACGATGAGCGTGGCGTAGGGCGGCAGCCGGCCGATCAGTTCGCTCAGCTTGCGCTTCAGCGTCTCGAAGGGCAGCGCCGCGACGATGCGCTCGACGATCGCCTCGAGATGGCGCCACAGCCACGCTTCGATCAGGAAGATCAGCGCAAGCGCGAACCAGAAGATGCGGGTCAGGATGGCGGGCATCGGTTTCGTTACAGTCTCCGGATATTCATGGCGGAATTGGCGCGGGGTTTGAAAGTGCGTTGGGACACATGGCGCGCTGCGGCCGCCTCTGTCCGGCCGCATCCCACATGATAGGGTGATGGTCGGCGCCGGAGACGAGGATGCGACGATTGCTGATGATTTTGCTTGCCGCGGGCGGTTTCGCGGCGGCTGTGCGCGCGGAGACGCCGCTTGCCCCGGCGGGCGCGCTGCGCGCCGTCTATCTCGCGGGCAATCCGGCGCAGGCGATCCGTAATGTCTCGACCGGCGAGATCAAGGGCGCGTCGGCCGATCTCGCGCGCGAGATCGCGAAGCGCCACAAGGTCGAGCTTTCATTGAAGGGGCTGGGAAGCCCGGCCGCAGTGATCGAGGCCGTGAAGAGCGGCGAGGCTGACATTGGCTTCGTCGCGCCGAACAACGAGCGCACCGGTGTCGCTTTCACTCAGGCTTACATGCTGGTGCAGCAGAGCTTTCTCGTGAAGGAAACCTCTGACATCAAATCCGTCGCCGACATCGACAAGCCCAACCGGGTGATTGGCGCGAACAATGGCGACTCCGTCGCCGTCTATCTCAAATCATGGTTGAAGCAGGCGACGCTGAAAGAGAACGCCGACTTCACGCTGCAGGAGCCGGTGAAGCAGCTCAATGACGGGACGCTCGACGCATTCGCCGCCAACCGTCAACGGCTTGGCGCCGCCTTGCGCGGCGCGAAGGGCCTGCGCATGCTGCCCGACAATCTCTATGGCGTGCCGCAGACGATCGCGATTTCGCTCGACAAGCCGGAGGCGCTGGCTGCGCTCGACAAGATCATCGATGAATTGCGCGCCAGCGGATTCATCAAATCGGCGATCGACGCCAGCGGCGTTGATGGAGTGATCGTTGCGCCGGGGAAGTGAAGCGCTTCGCGAGTCTTTCGCTGGGCCCCGGACACGGTTCCGCTTCACTTCGTTTCGCTTCACCGTTCCGGGGACGGAGGGAGCTTCAATAATTTAAGATCAAGCTGTCTTCGTCCCCGGATTCATGAAACGAGCGTTAGCGAGTGGAATGAAGTCCGGGGCCCAGCGCAAAAAATCGCGCGGTTGCGCGACAAAATTCACGCGAGGTAGAATACGCTCGGCACGATCTCGAATCCCTCATCAGGCCTGCGGCCGTCGAGTGATTCAAAGAATGGCGCCATCGTCGCCTGCCAGCGCGCATTGACGTCGGTCGCCGCCATCTTCGCGCGCGCGGCGTCGAGATCATCGGTCTCGAAATAACCGATGAGCATGCCGTCGTCGCGCAGGAACAGCGAATAATTGCGCCAGCCTGCGGCGCTGAGCGCAGCGAGCATGTCGGGCCAGACATTCTCGTGCGCCTTGCGATATTCTGCGAGACGCTCCTTCTTGACCTTGAGAAGAAAACAGATGCGCTGCATGTTGCGCTCGCCGCTGTTCAATCGAGCTTCAAGGATTTCGACAGCGAATTCACCGCCTGAACGCGTTTGCCTGGAAGCGGCTCCAGCCTGAAGCGTTCGGTGATCAGTTTGAGCACCGATCCCGTGTCGTAAGGCGTCGAGTCAACGCCCTTGCGCGCGAAGGGTGAGATCACCAGCGCTGGCACGCGCGAGCCGGGCCCGAGGAAATCGGCCGTATCGCCTGCGCCTGCTGGCGGCGCCACATGGTCCCAGAAGCCGCCATTCTCGTCATAGGTGATGATCATCACATAGGAGTCCTTGATCGGGCTTGCCGCAAGCTTCGCCGCGATTTCAGCGACGCGCGCGTCGCCCTTGTCGAGATTGGCGTAGCCGGGATGCTGGTTGAGAGGCCCGCTCGGCTTGTAGAAGACGACAGGCGGCAGCTTGCCCGCGGCGATGTCGTCGTCGAGGCGCGCCGCATCGCGCAAATGATGCTCTCGCTGCGCGCGCCCCGCCTCGGTGGCGGGATCAAAGCGCTTGAAATAGCTGAACGCCTGATGATGCCACTGAAAGCGGATGGAGCCTTCGAGGAAATTGCTTTCCTTCTCGCTGCGATCATTTCGTGAGGCGAGGTCGAGCCCTTCGGAATACCAGGCCCAATCGACGTTCTTGTCGCTCAGCCGGTCGCCGATCGTCGGCTGCGTCTGAGGCGGCAGAAGCGCGCTCTGCTTGCCATTGTTCAGATAGACCGACTGAATCGTGTTGATCGCGATGTCGCCGTCGGCGGTCGCAACCACGCGATTGTCCTCGAAGACGCCGGGCCTGCTTCCGGCTAGCGGAGCGCCGTTGGCGTCGATCTTCGAGCGCTCCTTGTCAGGCGCGCCAGTCCAGACGGGGCCGCAGGCGCAGGCGAGATAGATGTGATTGAGGAAGGAGCCGCCGAGCGCGCCCATGAAGAAATGATCGAGAAGAGTGTTCTCGCGCGCCAGTTTCCACAGCGCCGAATTCTCCATCGCCTCTTTCGAATAGTAGCCCATGGCGAGGCCGCCGGCGTCGGAATAGGCGACGAAACGATCGTTGGCGCCGCTATTGATCTGCGCGCGGTTCGTATAGAAGCGGTGGACGAGGTCGCGCGTGTTGGCGCTGGTGCCGACGCTTGGGAATGTCTTGTCGATCGCAAAGGGCGCGTTCGGCAGTTTCGGCCAGGGAAGGCTGCGGATCGCGCTGGAGTTGTCGGAGACGTCAAACGCGCCGGCGCCGATCGGCGGCGGCAGCTCTTCGTAAAGCTTGCCGCTCAGATCCCGCTGCTGATGCTTCCCCGCCTTGATCGCATTCTCGACGCCGTCGGCGCTGGGAAAGGCGCCGAACATATTATCGAAGGAGCGATTCTCCAGGAACACCACGACGATGTGGCTGATCCGGTCGAGCCCTGAAGGTTGCTGCGCCCTCGCTGGAAGGGCGAGCGAAGCGAGCGCGAGAGCCGTGACGACAATATGTTTTGCGCGGCGCAGATTCATTCAGCCCTCCCTTTTGGAGAAACATCCTGCGCAGCGCCGCGGCCGAAGACAAGCCGCGGCGCTTCTTTTCGCATCATCTTTGTCGCAAAAGTGGCGCCCACTTTTGCGGAGGATGCGCCTATTTCGGCGCGAGGCGCACCGCACCGTCAAGGCGGATCGCGAAGCCGTTCAGCATGTCGTTCTCGATGATCGACTTCGCGAGATGGGCGTATTCATCGGGGCGGCCGAGACGCGACGGGAAGGGAATGCTCGCTTCCAGCGACTGGCGGAATTCCGGCGAAATGCCCTGGAACATCGGCGTTTCGAAGAGGCCCGGCATGATCGTGTTGACGCGAATGCCTGACGCGGCGAGATCGCGCGCCGCCGGCAGGGTCAAACCGACGACGCCGCCTTTCGACGAGGCGTAGGCGACCTGGCCGATCTGGCCATCGGTCGCAGCCACCGAAGCGGTGTTGATGATGACGCCGCGTCCGCCATCGGCTGTGATCGGCTCAAGCGCCGACATCGCGACCGCCGATTTCGCCAGCATGGTGAAGGTGCCGATGAGGTTGATGCCCACAACCTTGGCATAGAAAGCGATGTCGTGATGAACGAGCGCGCCGGTGTCGCGCTTCTTCGAGACGGTGCGCATCGCCGGGCCAATGCCGGCGCAATTCACGAGAATGCGCTCGACGCCGTGCGCCTTGCGCGCGATCGCCAGCGCTTCATCGCAGGAGACTTCGCTCGCGACGTCGCAGCGCGCATATACGCCGCCCAGTTCCTTCGCGACCGCTTCGCCGCGTTCGGCGTTGAGATCGAGCAGCGCGACCTTCACGCCTTCCTTCGCCAGCATGCGCGCGGTCGCTTCGCCGAGGCCCGACGCGCCGCCGGTGATGACGGCCGCAATGGAGGAATCAAGCTTCATGGAATTCTCCGAGGATTGAAGAGAGAAACCGGATTTTGAATTCAGGCTGGCGCGCAGGCCTTGGCGAGGGTCGTGATCCCGGCCCAGTCGGCGGCTTTCATAGCTGCAGCAGGCGTCATCCAGGCGCCGCCGACGCAAACGACGTTCGGAAGCGTGAGATACATCTGCGCCTTGTGGGCATCGAGTCCGCCGGTCGGGCAGAACTTGATGTCGGGCAGCGGCGCCGCAAGCGATTTCAGCAGATTGATTCCGCCGACGGCCTCCGCGGGGAAGAGTTTGAGAAAGGTGAGGCCTTTCTCCGCGAGCTTCATCGCTTCGGAAGGGGTCGCGACGCCGGGGAGATAGGGCACGCCCCAATCCTTCGACGCCTCAACCAGCGCGTCGGTCGACCCCGGCGAGACGATGAATTTCGCGCCTGCGGCGACCGCGCTCTGCCCCTGCGTCGGCGTCAGCACCGTGCCGGCGCCGACATGGGCCTCCGGGCATTCGGCGGCGATGATGCGGATCGCGTCGAGCGCGGCCTCGGTGCGCAAGGTGACCTCGACGATGGGCAGGCCGCCGGCGAGCAGCGCGCGGGTGAGAGGCACCGCGTCCGCGACGCGATCGATGGTGACCACGGGGATCACGCCGGTCCGGCGGGCGAGGGCGGCGAATGCGGCGGATGAGTTCGGCATGGGACTTGTCCGTGCTGTTATTTGGCGGAAGCCGGCTGGGGCTTCAGGCCGCTGGTCGCCTCGGCGGGAACGATGGCGCCGCGATGCTGAATGACGACGCCGGCAAGACGATGGCCGGCGAGCGCGGCTTCATCAGGCGCAACATCGCGCAGCCGCGCGGCGAGATAGGCGGCGTTGAAGGAGTCGCCCGCGGCGGTGGTGTCGATCGCGGCGACGCGCCCGGGCACCTCGACATGCTTCGTCGCGCCGCCATTGTGCGCGTAGGCGCCGTCAGGCCCGTTCTTCACCGCGATCTCGCTCACGCCGAGCCCGGCGATGCGCGCGATCGCGTCTTCCGGCGTCTTGTCGCCCCACAGCATCTGCTCGTCGTCGAAAGTCGGCAGCGCAATGTCGCAGAGCGACAGAAAGCGCTTGAAGATCGTCTTGGCGCGATCGCGATCGGGCCAGCCGCGCGGGCGGAAATTGCCGTCGAACGCAATGCGCGCGCCTGAGTTCTTCGCGTCGCGCAGCGCGCTTTCGAGCTTGTCGAGCCCGGCGTCGGAATAGAGCGAGAGCGTGATGCCGGAGAAATAGACGATCGCGGACTGCTTCATGCGCGCCGCGATCTTCGTCGCGGCGTCCTCATGCTCGAACAGTTCGCGCGCCGGCGAGCGATCGCGCCAGTAGAAGAATGTGCGTTCGCCCTCAGCGCTTGTCTCGATGAGATAGAGCCCAGGCATGCGGCCCTTGCGGCGGGGAATCAGCGAGACGTCGACGCCTTCCTCTTCCGCCAGCGCAGCGATGCCGTCGCTGTAGGCGTCGTCGCCGAGCGCGGTGGCGTAGGCGACCGAAGCTCCCATGCGGGAGGCGTAGACCGCGGTATTGAAGGTGTCGCCGCCATAGGCGAGGCCGAAACGGCCGTCATTGCCGCGGGCCAGCTCCACCATGCATTCGCCAATGGCGATCAGATTGGTCATCATCGAGCGGTTCGATAGACGATCTCCGGCCTTCGGGCGAGCGGGTTCACCGGCTTTTCAGCATCCGATCGGACGGCTTTCCGCCGGCTTCCTTTCTGTTCTAAGACCTCCGCGAGGATGATCGCCCCATGACCCCCGAAAAGCCCAACAAGCCGCCGAAAAGCCTGCTCAAATCGCCCTTGAAGGTCGTGAATGTCGGGCTGGAGGGCTTTGCCGACGATCTTGCCCGCCAGAAGACGCCCGTCGTCCGGGTGCAATGGAGCCCGCCGGCTGGCGGCGACCCGGAGCTGGCGCGGCTGCTCTCCAAGCTCGGCGGCTGAGCGATGAGCGACATCGCCTCGCGGATCGAGGCCGCGAACGCCGAAACGCTGCGCCGCATCCTGGCGGCGGACCCGGTGCTGGTCGACGTCATTCCCGCCCATGAGGCGCTGCCGCGACTTCGCGAAAAGATGATCCTGCATGCGGGGCCGCCGATCGAGTGGGCGCGTATGTGCGGGCCGATGCGCGGCGCGATCACCGGCATCGCCGTCTTCGAGGGCTGGGCGAGCGATTTGCGCGACGCCGAGGCGAAGGCCGAGGCCGGCGCCTTCCAGTTCGAGCCGAACCATCATCATGACTGCGTCGGGCCGATGACCGGGATGACGACGCTGAGCCAGCCGCTGCTCGTGGTCGAGAACCGCGCCTTCCGCGTGCGCGCCTACTGCGCGATCAATGAAGGCCTCGGCAAGGTGATGCGTTTCGGCGGCAATGACGATGAAGTGCTGACGCGCCTGCGCTGGATTCGCGATGTGCTTGGACCAGCGCTGGGCGCGGCGCTGCGCGATCTCGGCGGCGTGCCGCTGAAGCCGCTCATCGCGCGCGGCCTCTCCATGGGCGATGAGATGCACCAGCGCAACGTCGCATGTTCCAGCCTTCTGTTGCGCACGCTGGCGCCGGCGCTGGCGCGCAAGGTCAGCGACCCCTATGCGCTGTCGGCCGTGCTCGATTTCATCGGCCGCAACGACCAGTTCTTCCTCAATGTCGCGATGGCGATGGGCAAGTCGATCTCGATGCCTGCCGAAGGCGTGAAGGATTCGAGCATCGTCACCGTGATGTGCAGGAACGGAACCGATTTCGGCGTGCGCGTCAGCGGGCTCGGCAAGGAATGGTTCACGGCGCCGGTCGAGATGCCGCAGGGACTTTATTTCCCGGGCTACACCATTGAGGACGCGAACCCCGACATGGGAGATTCCGCGATTGTTGAAGTCGTTGGTCTCGGCGGCTTCGCCATGGGCGCGGCGCCTGCCGTTGTGGGCTTCATCGGCGCCGGACCGGCTTCGCGCGCGGCGGATTTCACCCATGCGATGGCGGAAATCGCGATTGGCTCGAATCCGGAATGGACGATCCCGTCGATGGATTACGCCGGCGTGCCCACGGGCATCGACATCAGGCGCGTCGTCGACACCGGCGTTGTCCCCATGATCAACACCGGCATCGCCCATCGCAAGCCGGGCGTCGGCCAGGTCGGCGCCGGCACGGTGAAAGCGCCGATTACATGTTTTGAAAAGGCGCTTGTCGCCTTCGCGCGCGAAATGGGCGTGTCATGAGCGTCGTCATCAATGAAGTGAGGCGCGGCCTCTATCTCGACTCCGTGGCGTTGATGCGCATGTCGCGCGAGATCGCGGCGCTGCCGGAGGTGGAAGAGGCCGGCCTGATGATGGGCACGCCGGCGAATAAAGAAATCCTGCGCAACGCCGGCGTTCTCGATGCGACCGGCGAAGCCGCCGCGGCCGGCGACCTCGTGCTTGCGCTGCGCGCTGCGACAAAGGTGATCGCAGATGATGCGCTTGCTGCGGCGAAGAAGCTGCTCGACCAGCCGAAGCAGCAAACTGAATCCGGTTCTAGCTGGAAGCCGCGTTCGCTGCGCGCCGCCATGACGCTCGCGCCGGACGCCAGTCTCGCGCTCATCTCCGTGCCCGGAGATTTCGCCGCGGCGGAAGCGCGCAAGGCGCTGTCGCTCGGGCTCCATGTCATGATGTTCAGCGACAATGTCTCTATTGAAGACGAGATCGAGCTGAAGCGCGAAGCGCGCGCCCGCGGCCTGATCGTGATGGGTCCCGACTGCGGCACGGCGATCATCAATGGCGCGCCGCTTGCGTTCGCCAATCAAATTCCGCGCGGGCGCATCGGCATCGTCGGCGCATCCGGCACCGGCATTCAGGAAGTGTCCTGCCTGATCGCGCGGCTCGGCGGCGGCGTCTCGCACGCGATCGGCGTCGGCGGTCGCGATCTGAAGGCTGAAGTGGGCGGGATCTCGACGCTGCAGGCGATCGACTGGCTCGATGAAGATCCAGACACGGATCACATCGTGCTGATCTCGAAGCCGCCGGCGCCGTCTGTCGTGAATGCGGTGGCGACTCGGATTGGCGAGAGCAAAAAAAGCTTCACCGTCTGCTTCATTGGCGCGGCGCACACCTCGCTGCATGGCGACGCCAGACTTGCGACGACGCTGAAATCCGCGGCCGAACTCGCCATGGGCAAGAAGCTCCATGCGCACACGGCCCATGTCGGCAAGGGCGCGGCGCGAGGTCGGTTCGTGCGCGGGCTCTATTCCGGCGGCACGCTCTGCGCCGAGGCGCAGGTGCTGTTCCGCGACGCCGGCGTCGCTGTCGCGTCGAACGCAGCGATTCCCGGCGTGCGCAAGATTGCATCAGGCGATCACGGTCATCTGCTGATTGATCTCGGCGATGACGAATTTACGCGCGGCCGGCCGCATCCGATGATCGAACCTTCCGTGCGCGATCAGCCGCTGCGCGAAGCGCTGGCCGATCCCTCCGTCGGCGTGATTCTGATCGATCTCGTGCTTGGCTTCGGCGGCCATGCCGATCCCGCGGGCCATCTCGCATCAATGCTGAAGGGGCGCATGGGCGAGGGGCCGATCATCATCGGCTCCGTCACCGGGGTCGAGGATGATCCGCAGCCGCTTGCCGCGCAGACGCGCAAGCTGGAAGAGGCCGGCGTGATCGTTGCGCCTTCCAATGCGGACGCGGCGGCTTTGGCGCTGCGCGCCATCTCGGACTGACAAAGAGGCGATGCGATGGCGACGCTTCCGATCCCGAAACGCCTGCTGATCGCCGTCGGCGGCAACGCCACACACCCCGAAAATATTTCCGGCACCTCGCAGGAGCAGAAGGACATCGCCGATCGCACGGCGCAGGCGCTGCTGCCGATCGCGCAGATGGATAATTATCTCGTGATCACCCATGGCAACGGGCCGGTGGTCGGGAAAATCCTGATGCGGCAGGCGCTGACCCGTGATCGCATCCCGCCGATGACGCTCGACATCTGCGTCGCGCACAGCCAGGGCGGCATCGCCTACCTGCTCGTGCAGGCGCTGGAGAATGCGCTGCGCGAGGCGGATACGCCGCGCCATGTCGCCTGCCTGCTGACGCAGGTCGAGGTCGATGCGAATGATCCGGCCTTCCAGAATCCGACGAAGCCCGTCGGTCCCTTCTTCACAGAGGAACAGGCGAAGGGCGTCGCTGAAGAACTGGGATGGCTGATGAAGGAGGACGCCGGCCGCGGCTGGCGCCATGTGGTGCCGTCGCCGAAGCCGAAGCATATCTGCGATATCTCGCTGGTGCGGGCGCTGGCGCAGCGCGCCATCGTCATCGCTGGCGGCGGAGGCGGCATTCCTGTCGTGCGCGGCCCGAAAGGCGTGCGCCATGGCGTCGCCGCGGTCATCGACAAGGACCTTACCTCTGCGCTGATGGCGAATGTGCTGAAGATCGAAACGCTGGCGCTGCTGACGGCGGTGCCGCAGGTCGCAATCAATTTCGGCAAACCCGATCAGGAATGGCTGAAAGTGGTCTCGCTCAGCGAGATGAAGCGTTATCTGGCCGAGGGGCAGTTTCCGCCGGGCAGCATGGGGCCGAAGGTCGAGGCCGCGATCCGCTTCATCGAAGGCGGCGGCGAGCGCTGCATCATCGGCGCGCTGGAGCAGGCGCGCGACGCGATCACAGGCGCGGCCGGCACGCATATCGTCGCGGATCATGCGCTTGCGGCGATGCGGGCGGCATGAGGCTTCGCGTCGCGCGGCTTGGGCCTTTCGCGCGCCGGTTTCTTGAGACGCATCAGGCAGCGCGCGTCAGCGCCATGTTCGCGCGCAGCCTTCATCTCGAAGCTGATCAGGATGCGCTTTGCATCGTCGATGCTTCGCTTGGCGACGGCGCGCTGAACGCCGTGCTTGAGGCGCCTTTCGGCGCGCTTCGAGAGATCGCAGTGGGCGCGCCTTGCATTCTGCACGGCGGCGTCATCGTGATCGCCGGCGCAGACGAAATCGCTTTTGGAGATGCGAGCGAATGGCGGCCTCCGCAGATGCGCGCTGTACCGCAACGACAGACGCTCGATGCGCTGCTCGAAGCCGCACTTTCAATGGCGCCGCGCGAAGGCGTATTCCGCGCCGCGCTTGATCCTGATTTCAGCGTCAATGATCTGATGACGCGGGCGCTGGCGGCGAGAATTGCAGCGCTGCGTGAATGGATGGCCGAACGGCTGAAAGCGTCTCAAATTCAAAGTGATCCGCCAGTCACGGGGCTTGTCGGTCTGGGTTCGGGCCTGACGCCGGCTGGCGATGATTTCATCGGCGGCGCGATGATCGCGCTGCATGGGATCGGCCGCGTCGATGCAGCGCGCGAAGTCGCCGACGCGATCTCACGTCTCGGCGATGGCGCGACGACGATCCTCAGCCGCGCGATGCTGCGCGCCGCGGCGGAAGGCGTCGGCGGCGCCGCACTTCACGAAGTTCTTTCGGCGCTGGGCGATGACGATATTCCGCGCGCCGTCGCGCTGCTGTCTGATATCGATCGCATTGGTCATACGTCGGGGTGGGATGCGCTGGCGGGCGCGATCGCTGCGTTGCGGCTTTAGTCCCGAGCTTCCCTCTTTCTCGCCGTCATCGCCGGGCTTGACCCGGCGATCCAGAAGACTCTGTCAGTTCTCACTGGATGGCCGGGTCAAGCCCGGCCATGACATCTGGAAAGAGTCCGAGGAAAACGAAACTCCTCACACCTCCAGCCATTCCTTCCGCAGCTTCTCGTTCGCCCGCAATTCACCCGGCGTTCCCTCGAACACGACGCGGCCATGGCCCATGACGTAAAGCCGCTGCGAGATGTCGAGCGCGAGCGCAAGCTTCTGCTCGACGAGAAGGATGGCGACGCCGCGCTCCGCGATCGTGCGGATGAGATCGCCGACCTGCTTCACGATCAGCGGCGCGAGGCCCTCGGTTGGCTCGTCGATCATGATGAGATCGGGATCGCCCATCAGCGTGCGGCCGATGGTGAGCATCTGCTTTTCGCCGCCGGAGAGCACGCCGGCTTCGGTGTCCGCGCGGCGGGCGAGATTGGGAAACATGTCGAGGATATGATCGGGCATCCATCCCGCTTTCTTCTTGGGATTCTTCATGCCGAGCAGCAAATTCTGGCGCACAGTCAGCGTCGGGAAGATGTCGCGATGCTCCGGGACATAACCAAGGCCCAAGCGCGCGATGCGATGGCTTGGCCAACCCGCGATTTCCTGTCCATTGAAGCGGATCGATCCACGCGGCCCGACCTCGCCCATGATCGACTTGACCGTGGTTGAACGGCCGACGCCGTTGCGGCCGAGCAGGCTCACCACTTCGCCCTTGGCGACATCGAGATTGACGCCCTGCAGGATGTGGCTCTTGCCGTAATAGGCGTGGAGGTCGCGGACTTCGAGCATCAGCCGCAATCCGGTTGCGCGACGACGGCGATTGGCTGTTCGCTCTCTTCGCCGAGATAGGCTTCGCGCACTTTCGGGTTGGCGCGGATTTCCGCCGGCGGGCCGGACGCGATGATCTGGCCATAGACCAGCACGGAAATGCGATCGGCGAGGCCGAACACGACGCCCATGTCATGCTCGACGATGAGGAGCGTGCGATCCTGCGTCACATCGCGGATGAGCGACACCGCGCGCTCTGTCTCGGCGTGGCTCATGCCGGCGGTGGGCTCGTCGAGAAGAATGACAGACGCGCCGCCGGCGATGGTGACGCCGATCTCGAGCGCGCGCTGGTCCGCATAGGAGAGCAGGCCGGCTGGCATATTGCGCAGAGGGGCCAGCCTGATGAGGCCGAGAATCTCGCGCGTGCGTTGGTCGACGTCGCCGTAGGAGTCGATCGAGCGCCAGAAGGCGTAGCGATGGCCGAGCGACCATAGCACGCCGCAGCGGATATTCTCGAACACCGACATGTTGTGAAAGATGTTGGTGACCTGAAACGAACGCGACAGGCCGCGCCGGTTGATCGCGAAGGGCTTCTTGCCCGCGATGGATTCGCCGTTGAGCTTGATGTCGCCGCTTGACGGCGCGAAGGCGCCGGACATCAGGTTGAAAAGGGTGGATTTGCCGGCGCCGTTCGGACCAATGATCGCATGGCGCTCGCCCTTCCTGACGGCGAGGTCGACGCCCTGAATGATCTTCGCCGAGCCGAAGCTTTTGGTCAGACCGATGAGTTCAAGCGCGTTCATGCGGCGGCGCCCGCTTCGCGCTCGGCGGCGCGCTGCATCGTGATCTTCAGCGCTGCGCCGGCGCCGAGCAACGCAAGCGTGATGATCCACGCGGTCACGCTCGTGATTGGCAGGCTTGCGCCAAAGAGAAAGAGCGGTCGCGCGCCGTTGCGCCAGCGCACAATCATCTCGATCAGGATGATGGCGCCGAAGCCGAGCGCGAGCTTCGCCGCCGCGCCGCCGAGGAAGCGCGGCAGGAAACCGCCCCATCCCGTCGCTGCGAGCTTCGCGCGTCCGGCGTGGATCATGCCGGCGAAGCCGCCGGGCGCGAACATCACGATGAGCACGAACACGCCGCCAACATAGAGCTGCCAAGCCTGGGTATAGTCCGACAGCATCGACTGCATGAGCGTGAGAAACACGGTGCCGAGAATAGGCCCGTGAAACAGGCGCACGCCGCCGATGAAAGTCGCGATCAGCACGGCGGCGGAGGGAAAGGCGCTGAGCGATTCCGGCGTCATGATCTCGTAGTTCACCGCGCCCATGCCGCCAGCCAATCCGGCGAAGCCGCCCGAGATCATGAAGACGAGATAGCGCACGCGCTGCGGATCGAAACCGACGAACTGAACGCGTTCGGGATTGTCGCGCACCGCATTCGCAAGACGCCCGAGCGGCGTCTTCGTGAAGGCCCACATGGCGAAGGCGGCGATAAACAGCCATCCCGCGATGAACCAGTAGACCCGTCCCGGCGCTCCCATCTGCAATCCGAACAGCAATGGGCCGGATGTGCGGTCGCCGGAGATTCCCTCTTCGCCGCCGAACAACGCCTTGAACATCAGGCCTGCGGCAGCGACGAGTTCGCCGACGCCGAGCGAGATCATGGCGAAGGGCGTGCCGGCGCGGCGGCAGGAGAACCAGCCGATCAACGCCCCCGCCGCCCATCCGCCCATGAAGCCGATGATCGGCGTCAGCGGCGCCGGGATCGGCAGTCCCGCCGATTTCACGGCGGCAAGCAGATGGATCGTCGCATAGCCGCCGAGCCCGTAATAAACGGCGTGGCCGAAGGAGAGCATGCCGGTCTGTCCCAGCAGCATGTTGTAGGAGAGCGCGAACACCGCGTTCACGCCGATCGCGTTCATCAGCACGAGCGCTGTACGTGTCGGAAAGAGATACGGCAGCGCGATCAGAATCAGCGCGAAGCCGAGCCAGGGAAGAAGTCGTGTCAGCGTCGAGGGATGCCTCACGTCTCGCGCACTCCCATCAGGCCGCGCGGCCTGAAGATCAGCATCAGCACGAGCAGCACGAAGGGCAGCATCGGGCCGATCTGCGCCAGCGTGATGCGGCCGATATCGCTCGTTGGTCCGAGCGCGACCCCGAACAATCGGAAGAAGTCGGCGACCGAGGCGTCGATCGAGATCGCCGCCGTCTGCATCACGCCGATGATCATCGCGGCGATGAAGGCGCCGGCGAGCGAGCCCATGCCGCCGACCACGACGACGACGAAGACGATCGGGCCGAGCGCCAGCGCCATCGACGGCTCGGTGACGAGTAGCGCGCCGCCGATCACGCCGGCGAGTCCCGCCAGCGCGCAGCCAACGCCGAACACGCTCATGAAGATCAGCGGCACATTGTGGCCAAGCGCGCCGACCATATGCGGATGGGTCAGCGCCGCCTGCACGAGCAGTCCAAGCCGCGTCTTCTTCAGCATGGCCCAGAGTCCGACGAGCATGGCGACTGCGACGACCATCATGAAGATGCGGAAGGCGGGATAGGTGGCGCCGAAGAGCGAGAACAGCGGACGCGCGAGCTCCGGCGGCGGACGATAGGCGACCGAGGTCTTGCCCCAGACGAGCTTCACCACCTCCTCGATGAGATAGGCGAGGCCGAAGGTGAAGAGGAGTTCGGCGACATGGCCGTTTTCATGCACCTTGCGCAGGCCGAAACGTTCGACCAGCGCGCCGACGAGCCCGACGAGAACGGGCGCAAGAAAGAGCGCCACCCAGAAATTCGAGACGCCGCCGATCGCATAGGCGAAATAGGCGCCGAGCATATAGAAGCTGGCGTGCGCGAAATTCAGCACGCCCATCATCGAGAAGATCAGCGTCAGGCCGCTCGACAGCATGAACAGCAACAGGCCGTAGAGAAGCCCGTTGAGCAGCGTGAAGACAATGACTTCCATCCGTCCCCTTTCCGGAGGCAGTCAGCAACGAATGCGCGAAAGCTCCGGCGACGCGCCGCCGCCGGAGCCTGATCGGTTCTCAGCTTGCCGGACGCTTCATCTGGCAGGTGGTCGCGGCCGCGGTCTTGTCGGCTTCGACGCGCAGATCGGTCTGGAAGCCGAAGGGCGTGTTGTCGACCGTGCGCTTCGCCTTGTCCGACAGGGTCGAGATGAACATCGGCATCAGGATCTGGTGATTGTCCTTGCGCATTGTGATCTTGCCGGTCGGAGAGTCGATGCTCATGCCTTCGAGCTTCAGCGCCACCGCTTCGGCGTCGACGCTTTTCGCCTCGTTCATCGCTTTCGCCACCATCTCCATCGCGTTCTTGATGCGGAGATAATAGAGGTCCTGCTTCACCGTCTTCTCATAATCGTCCATGAACGCGTCGAGATTCATGCCGTCGATATTCTTGTGGAACTCGGTGACCTGCTTGACATAGCCGACCGCCGCCTTGCCCATCGCAGTCGGCGCGCCGAGGCCGCCGCCGTAATAGGTGAGAACAGGCACGGTGTAGCCTGAATCCATCGCCGCCTTGATCAGCAGCGTCATGTCCGTGCCCCAGTTGCCGGTGATGAGCACGTCAGCGCCGGCGGCGCGCATCTTGGTGATGTAGGGCGCGAAATCCTTCACGCGGCCGAGCGGATGCAGCTCATTGCCGACGATCTCCATGTCGGGCCTTTTCGCCTTGATCATGCGCCCTGCTGCGGCGGAGACTTGCTGGCCGAAACTGTAATCCTGACCGAGCACATAGGCCTTCTTGAGATTGGGCTGCGTCTTCAGCCAGTCGGTGATGATCTCCATCTTCATGTCGGAGTCGGCATCGAAGCGGAAATGCCAGAAGCTGCATTTGTCGTTGGTGAAGACAGGATCGACCGCGGCGTAGTTGATGAACAGGACGCGGTCCTTCGGATTGCGCTCGTTGTGTTTCTCGACCGCCTCGATCAGCGCGGCGGCGAGCGCGGAGCCGTTGCCCTGCGTGATGTAGCGCGCGCCCATATCGATCGCTTTCTCGAGCTGGACCAGCGCTTCCTTGGGATTCATCTTGTTGTCGAGACCAATGATCTCGAGTTTGCGCCCGTTGACGCCGCCGGCCGCGTTGATCTTGTCGGCCATGTATTTGTAGTGGTTCAGGCCCTGCTCGCCGACATCGGCGAAGGCGCCTGAGAGCGGGTCGATATAGGCGATCTTCACAGTGTCCTGGGCGCGGGATGGTCCGGTCCAGATGAAGGCGGCCGCCAAGGCGGCGCCGACAAGCCATGGCTTGCGCATCGTTCGTTCCTCCATGGGGCCGGTCCGTTCATGCGGCCGGCTTCATTCAGCATTGGGAGGAGGATCGAGCCGCCTCCGATGAGCGCATGATGCATGCCAGCCCCGCGCAAGAAAAGCCCGGCTGGGGCGAAAATCCTGTCCCGGAGCGCCTCCAGGCGCCTAAATCGTAACCAAGGGTTAACCATGACGAAGGCTTGATAAACCTGCTCTAATCGTCTGAATGCGGCTGGCAGGCCGAAACGCCCTTGTTTGGACAGATTCCCGGGCAAGAGGCCCTGCCATCGACCGGCGTCCGCGCCGCCGGCGCATCGAATGGCGCGAACCCGCCTCGCCGCCGCAGGCGCACGGACCAAGGCTGACTCATGAATCCTGTTGAACCGATTTCGTCCGATCTGTCGCTGTGGACGCTGTTCTGGCACGCCCACATCGTCGTGAAGTTCGTGATGCTTGGCCTGATCGCTGCGTCGATCTGGTGCTGGGGCGTCATCATCGACAAGACGATCCTCTACGGCCGCACCCGGCGCGCCATGAATGAGTTCGAGGACGTGTTCTGGTCCGGCCAGTCGCTGGAAGACCTCTATCGCAGCCTGTCCGAGACCCAGCCGCGCGGCATGGCGGCCGTGTTCGTCGCCGCCATGCGGGAATGGAAGCGCACCTTCGAGAACGGCGCGCGCTCGATGCATGGCCTCGCGAGCCGCATCGACAAGGTGCTCGACGTGACCATCCAGCGCGAGGCGGAGCGGCTTGAATCGAAGCTGCTGGTGCTCGCGACCATCGGCGCCTCGGCGCCGTTCATCGGCCTGTTCGGCACGGTGTGGGGCATCATGAATTCGTTCCAGTCGATCGCCGCGTCGAAGAACACGTCGCTCGCGGTCGTCGCGCCTGGCATCGCGGAGGCCCTGTTCGCCACGGCCGTCGGCCTCTTCGCCGCGATCCCGGCGGTCATCGCTTACAACAAGCTGCAGGCGGAAGCGTCGAAGGCGACCGGCCGTCTCGAAAGTTTCGCCGACGAATTCTCCGCCATTCTGTCCCGCCAGATCGACGAGGCGCGCTCGCACCCGTCCGATCGGCAGGCGGCGTAAGGAGCTCGCGCAATGGCGATGGCGACAGGCGTCGCTGGCGGAGCCGGCGGCCGCAGACGAGGACGCAGAGGCCGCGGCATGAAGCCGATGGCCGACATCAACATGACGCCGTTCATCGACGTCATGCTCGTGCTGCTGATCATCTTCATGGTGGCGGCGCCTTTGCTGACGGTCGGCGTGCCGCTCGACCTGCCGCAGACGCGCGCCGCTCCGCTCAATATCGACAAGCAGCCGGTCACGGTGTCGATCAATGAGCGCGGCGAGGTGTATATCGGCGACAGCAGGCTGACCGACGATGCGCTCGTGCCGCAGCTCCAGACGGCGGCGAAGCAGGGGCTTGAGGAGCGCATCTATGTGCGCGCCCACAAGAAGGTCGATTACGGCCGCGTCGCCCAGATCATGGCGACCATCACCCAGGCGGGCTATAAAAAGGTCGCACTCGTGACCGAGCCTGATCCGAAGACCTAGAGGCCGGCGAGGGGCGTGCGCTTCAACCGATCAGAACCGGGCGTCATCGTCTCCAGCGTCGCGCATGCGGCGCTGTTCGCGCTCGCCTTCATCGGTTTCTCCAGCGCCAAGCCCTTTTCCGATCAGGAGGAGGCGGTGCCCGTCGAGGTCGTGAGCGAGTCCGACCTGCGCCAGATGACGCGCGGCGATCGCAACGGCAAGCCGATGGATCAGTCTTCGCAGAAGGCCGATCGCGTCGCCGAGACCAATGAGCGCAAGCAGGACGCGCAGCTCGCCCAGCGCGATGTGGAGGCGCCGGGAGCGCCGCCGCCACAGGAGAAGAAGGCCGATCCCGACGCCGAACTGCGTGCGAAGGTGGAAGCCGAGGTGAAGGCGAAGGCCGACGCCGAGGCGAAGGCGCGCGCGGCGGAACAAGCCGAGCGTCAACGTCAGGCGGCCGCCGCCGCGGCTGCGGCCGACAAGGCGCGACAGGCGGCGGAAGCCAAGGCGCGTCAGGACGCGGCGCAGAAGGCCGAGGAAGAAAAAGAGCGCAAGGACGCCGAGGAGCTTCGCCTGCGTCGCGCGCAGGAGGAGAAACAGGCCGCCGAGACGAAAGCGCGCAAGGAGGCTGAAGCGAGGGCTTTGCGCGAGAAGATCGAGCGCGAGCAGCGCGAAGAGGAAGAGCGCAAGCAGGTCGAAGCGGAGAAGGCGAAAAAGGCCGCTGAAGCCAGGCGCGCGGCCGAGGCGAAGAAGGCGGCTGAGGAAAAGGCGAAGCGCGAGGCTGAAGCGAAGGCTGCCGCGGCGAAGCAGGTCGCGGAGCAGAAGCCGTATAATCCGACCGACATCGAGAAGATCCTGCAGAACAAGCAACAGGCGCAATCAACGGGATCGACCGGGCCGCAATTGCAGCGGCAGGCGTCGCTTGGAACGCCGACCTCATCGGCGCCGAAGCTCAGCCCGTCCGATAAGGAATCGTTGATCGGTTACCTCCAGGCGAAAATGCGCGAATGCGTGAGCGTGCCGCCGGGCGCGAACCGCAACGCCAAGCCCGAAATTCGCGTCATCCTCGCGCGCGACGGCGCGCTTGCAGCGCCTCCCGCACTCGTCGGCGGCGATCGCGCCATTGGCGAAGCCGCGGTGCGCGGCATCCGCGCCTGTGCGCCCTACAGAATTCCCGACAGGTTCGCCGCGCAATACGATCAGTGGCGCGATCTCGTCATCACCATCGACGCGTCGGACCTCAACTGAGCCGCCGCCACACCAATGTCTTCGACAGATTGCACGATATCTCCCATGCTTCCGATTTCTACTTCGCTTCATCGCCGACATCTGATCCGCATGCTCGCGGCGAGCGCGGTCATTCCCGTGACCGCGCTCGATCTCGGGTTTGCGCACGCGGAGCTGCGGTTCGATCTCAGACCCGGCAATTTCCAGCCGATGCCGATCGCCATCGCCGACATGATCGGGCAAGGCGATGAAGGCCAGCGCGTCTCGGCCGTCATCACCAACAATCTCAAGCGCAGCGGCTATTTCTCGCCGATCGATCGCAACACGTTTGTCGAGAAGGTCTCCAACCCGGACGCGGCGCCTGACTTTTCGAGTTGGCGCGCGCTCGGCGCGCAAGGCCTCGTCACCGGCCGCGTGTCGCGCGACGCATCAGGCCGCATGCGCGTCGAATTCCGGCTGTGGGACGTCGCCGCCGGCCAGCAGGTGGCGGGTCAGCAATTCTTCACCGATCCCAACAACTGGCGCCGTGTTTCGCACATGGTCTCCGATGCGGTGTGGGAGAAGATCATCGGCGAGAAGGGCCATTTCGATACGCGCATCGTCTTCGTCGATGAGAGCGGTCCGAAGGAGAAGCGCCGCAAACGTCTCGCGTTGATGGATCAGGACGGCGCCAATGTCCGCTATCTCACCAGCGGCAATGAGCTGGTCGTCACGCCGCGCTTTTCACCGACGACGCAGGACATCGCCTACATGGCGTTCGGCGCGAATGGCGAGGCGCGCGTCTATGTCCATAATCTCGAAGGCAATCAGCGCGAGGCTGTCGGCAATTTCCCTGGCATGAGCTTCTCGCCGCGCTTCGCGCCTGACGGACAGCGGCTCGTGATGAGCCTGCAGCAGGGCGGTAATTCGAATCTGTTCTCGATGGATCTGGGTTCGCGCACGACGACGCGCCTCACCGACACCGGCGCGCTCGACACCTCGCCAAGCTATTCGCCCGATGGAGCGCAGATCGTGTTCGAGAGCGATCGCGGCGGCGCGCAGCAGATTTACGCCATGGCGGCGTCAGGCGGCGCGGCGAAGCGCATCTCTTTCGGCGACGGCTCCTATGCGACGCCGGTCTGGTCGCCGCGCGGCGATCTCATCGCGTTCACGAAGCGCAAGACGGGCTCGTTCGCGATCGGCGTGATGCGCCCTGACGGTTCAGGCGAACGCATCCTCACTGAAGGCTATCACAATGAGGGGCCGACCTGGTCGCCCAACGGCCGCTTCCTCATGTTCTTCCGCGATCCCGGCGGGCAGGCCGGCGCGAAGATCTTCATGGTCGACATCACCGGCCGCGTGGAGCAGCCGGTGCCAACGCCGAACTTCGCGTCCGATCCCTCGTGGGGTCCGCTGCTGAGCTGACGCGAAGCTGCGCCCTCCGTCCCCGGATTCATGGAGCGAACGTGAGTGAGCGAAATGAAGTCCGGGGCCCAGAGCAAGAATCGCCTGCGTAGCAGGCGCTCTTCAAATCCATGAATTGCGCTGGCTGCGCTCGCGAGTCCTGCGCTGGACCCCGGTCTCCCTTCTGCTCAGGCTCCCGCCTTCGCGAAGCAAAGGCTTCGCTTCGGCGTGGCAAGCCGCCTTCGCTCCAGGGAACCGGGGACGGCGAAATTAAGCCGCCTGTTTCGGCATCGGCCCGACATAGCGTGACTGCGGCCGCATCAGCCTCCCTTCCAGAACCTGCTCGCGCGCATGGGCGATCCAGCCGGGGACGCGACCCATGGCGAAGACGCAGGTGAAAGCGTCGCGCGAAAAGCCCAGCGCCTCCAGCAGCAGCACCGTGTAGAAATCGACATTCACATCGAGCGAGCGGCCGGGCTTGCGGCGGCGAAGCACTGTGAGCGCAGCCTTCTCGACGGCCTCGGCGAACGCGACGCGGGCGTCATCGACGCCGCCTGACGCGGCGAGTTTGCGCAGCGCGCTCTTCAGCGCGTCGGCGCGCGGATCGCGCACGCGATAGACGCGATGACCGAACCCCATCAGACGTTCGCCGCGCATAACGGCGTCGTCGAGCCAGCGCTCGGCATTTTCGGGCGCGCCGATGTCGTCGAACATATCGAGCACCGGACCCGGCGCGCCGCCGTGCAGCGGCCCCTTCAATGCGCTGAGGCCCGCGAGCACGGCTGAGGCGAGGCCCGCCTGCGTCGAGGCGACGACGCGCGCCGCGAAGGTGGAAGCGTTGAGCCCGTGATCGCAAACGATGACGAGATAGGCGTCGAGCGCGGCGGCGCGTTCCTTCGATGGCGTGTCGCCGGTCAGCATGCGCAGCGTGTCGGCGGCGTGCGAGAGCGCCGCATCAGGCGCGATCGGCGCGAGTCCCTTCCGCAAACGAAGCATCGCCGGCGTGAACACCGCCGGCGCCGCGATCAGCTTCAACGCGACGTCGAGATCATCGCCGTCGTCGAGGCGCGCCATGAGCGCGCGAACGGATTCGATGGGATCGAGCTGCGCCAGGCCGGCGCCTGACGTCTCGACTTCAGCAAAGACGGCGACGCGCGCCGCCCCGAGCGCGGCTGCAAGCGTCCCGCGGTCGGGGAGATCGGGAAAGAAGCCGTGCAGCAGGAGCGCGATCGCCTGTTCCGTCGCGACATGACCGGCGAGCTCATCAAGGGCGAAACCGCGGATGATGAGATGTCCGCCTTCGCCATCGACGTGGGACAGCACGGTCTCGGCCGCGACCACATCGTCCAATCCGCTTTTTGCCATTTCAGCCTCCATCGCTTCGCGAGATCGCTTGCGGAAAAGATGAGAGCGGCTATGATTGACGTCAATCTTGATCAATATGATCAATGTGAGGCGCGATGGCCTGGCTGACGGCTGAAGAGGCTTTGGCGGAGCTGGGGACGCGGGCGCAGACGCTTTACGCCAATGTGAGCCGCGGCCGCATCCGGGCGAAGCCTGATCCGGCCGACGCGCGGCGCAGCCTTTACAGCGCCGCCGACGTCGACCGTATGGCGGCGCGGCGCAGCGGCCGACGGCGAACCGAGGCGATGGCGGCGGAGACGATCCGCTGGGGCGATCCGATCCTGCCTTCCGCCATTTCGACAGTGCATCGCGGGCGACTGTTCTATCGCGGCCGGGACGCTGCGGCGCTGGCGGAGACGGCGACGCTCGAGGAGGCGGCGGCGCTGCTTTGGGGGGCGCGCGCAGTCGAATTCTCCGAAGCGCAGTCGGTTGCGCCGCTGCCTGGCGGAACGGCCTTACAAAATCTCTTCGGCGCGCTGGCGCGTTGGGCCGGCGAGGCGCTCCCCACATCGGGACGATCGGCGGCAGCCTTGCGCGGGGACGCGGCCGAGATCGTCGCGGCGCTGGCGGCTGCGGCTGTCGGCGGGCGCAAGTTTGAAACAACCATGCCGCTGCATCAGCGCATCGCGGCCGCATGGCGACGGCCCGCCGCGGCGGATGTGATCCGCCGCGCGCTCGTGCTGCTCGCGGACCATGAACTCAACGCCTCGACTTTCGCCGCGCGCGTCGCGGCTTCGACGGGCGCGTCGCTGGAAGCCTGCGCGCTCGCCGGTTTCGCGACGCTGACCGGTCCGCGCCATGGCGGCGCGCCTGCGGCGGCGCAGGCGCTTGCGGCGTCCGCCATGCGCGTCGGCGCCGACAGCGCGCTGCGCGAATGGCTGGCGCGCGGCCACGCCGTTCCCGCCTTCGGCCATCAGCTCTATCCCGATGGCGATATCCGCGCGGCTGCTCTGATGAGCGCGTTTGAATTGGCGCCCGCTTTTATCGGCCTGCGCGACGCGGGAATGCGCGTCACAGGCGAGCAGCCCAATGTCGATTTCGCGCTCGCGGCGATGACGGCGTCGTTCGAATTGCCTGAAGACGCGCCGATCATCGTGTTCGCGCTGGCGCGCTCGGTCGGATGGATGGGCCATGCGCTCGAACAGATCGCGAGCGGCGGACTGATCCGTCCGCGCGCGCGTTATGTCGGCCCCGCGGTCGCTTCGTTCAGCTAGGTCTGGCGGGCTTCGCAGCCCGCGACCCCGCTCAGTCCTTTAAGAGAGTGAATTGCGCCTTATTTTCTCGGGCATTCCGTGTAGCCGAACTCGTCAATCATGCGAGCGCCCGAGATCGCGCTGTAGTTCAACTTCTCCATATAACCATGCGAGAGCACATATTGCCGCAGTTTTGCATTGTAGGCGTCGGTCATACGTTGCGTGGCGACCGCATTGATCACGGTCGCGTCGTCGCGATCGTGGCCTGCATGGAACAGTAGCTTTGCACTTCGCTCCACGCACACATTGTTCAGCCCAAGAAACAACGTGCAGTTCGACGCGCAGGAGCCGCGAATGCGAAACAATTCGCCAGACGCGTTGTTGCGCTGGATGGCTTCCTGAAATGGTCGGTAGGCGCCGCCTTTCGAATATCTGTCGGAGGTTTCGGCGTGAGCGACCGAAGCTGCGGCGGCAAGTATTGCTATCAACGAAAAGCGCTTCATGAATATGTCTCGCAACTAAAACACTTCCAGCGTCCAAGCTGCAAGCTAATCACACGTCTTTATTCTGTCCATCCCCTGCCCGCCGAAACGGGTATGCGCGCCCTCCGGCGCGCTTATTTCAGCGGCGGGCCCTCGCGCGCGGTCTTTGCAAACCGCGGCAGCCCGTCATCGAGATGAATCCAGGAGAGCTGCGTCTCGCAATAGACATGGCCCTTGGGCGCGAGGCTGTTGGGCTCTTCGAAGCTCGGCAGGAAGAGATGGACTTCGTCAGGCCAGCGCTCGCCGGTGAAGCTCACGGGCGATCCGCAGCGCGGGCAGAAGCTGCGCGTGACGCCCGGCGAAGAATTGTAGGCCGCTGGCTTTTCGCCGCTCCATTCCACCGCCTCAACCAGATATCCCGCATAGGTCGCGAAGGCTGCGCTCGTGGCGCGGCGGCAGCTTTCGCAATGGCAGTGGGCGACCCATTTCGGCTCGCCGCGTGCGACGAAATGCACCGCGCCGCAGAGGCATCGTCCGGTTCGCTCCGTCGGCATGGCGAAGCCGGCCCTATCGCCAGATCTTGCCGTTGATCAGCTGCTCGGCGAGGAGATCGGCGGCGACATCAAGCAGCTTCGCGCCCTTCTCCGCGTTCGCCTTGCGCGCGTCGCCCATCACGCCGCTTGGAGTCCTGTCCTTGAAGGAGCGCCAGATATTGATCGCGCTGCGGCCCGGCGGCTTCTCGCCGCGTCCGCCGAACGCCTCGGCGATCTTGTCGCCGCGCACGCAATCGGGAAACGCCGCCTGCATCATCGAGGTCTCGGCCTCGCAGGCGTGTTCGACGCCTTTCTGGTCTTCGAGGATTTTAGCGTAGGCCTCCGTCTCGTGCGGCAGCGAATAGAGCGTCGTCACCGCGATCGGCGTCTTCAGCTCCATGGCGAGATCGGTGGTCATCGCGGTCAATGCGGCGATGTTTCCGCCATGGCCGTTGACGATCAGGATCTTTTTGAAGCCGGCGCGCAGGATGGAGTTGCAGAGCTCGCGGATCAGAGCGTGATAGGTCGGCAGCGACAGCGTGAAAGTGCCGCCGAACGCCATGTGATGTTCGGCGAGGCCCATCCACAGCGTCGGCGCAACGATGATCGGGCGATGCGCTACAACGCGCTCGGCGATGCGCCGGCAGCCTTCGCCGGCGAGGAACGTGTCGACGCCGGTCGCGAGATGCGGGCCATGCTGCTCGGTCGAGGCGACCGGCAAGAGCACGATCGCGTCTTTCTCGGCGAGCCCCCGCAGTTCGGCGGCGGTCAGGCGGTTCCACTGGGTCTCGGGCATGGCGTCATCCTCACGGGCGGCCATTCAGCCCGATTTCCGGCGCGATCGCCAGTACGGGCGGCGCATGGTCGGCATTCCGATATACTTGACAAAGTCAACTAACTGCCTCACCCGTGATTCATGTCGCAGGCGCCTGCTGCAAACGGAACAGATGACGCGGTCGCCGCGGTGCGACGCTTCTCGCGCTTCTACACGCGCACGCTCGGCGTTCTCGGCGGCGATCTCTATGACAGCGATCTCTCGCTCACCGAAGCGCGCGTGCTCTACGAACTCGCCATGGCTCAGACGCCGCGAACGGCGATCGAGGTCGGTCGCGATCTTGGCGTCGACGCCGGCTATATGAGCCGCATCCTGCGCGGCTTCGCGGCGCGCGGATTGATCGCGCGCAAACCATCGACGACGGATGGCCGCGCGCGCATTTTGACGCTGACCAAGAAGGGGCGGGCGGCTTTCGCCCGCGTCGATCGCATCTCGGCGGAAGAGGTCGGCCATGTGCTCGCGCCTTTGACATCAGGCGAACGGCGTCAGGTGATCACAGCCATGAGCGCGATCGAGCGCGCGCTGGGCGGCGACTCCGTGTCGCCGATCACGCTGCGCGCGCATCGCCCCGGCGACATGGGCTGGGTTGTCGCCAAACATGGCGAGCTCTATGCGCGCGAATATGGCTGGGACTTGAGCTTCGAAGCGCTGGTCGCCGAGATCGCCGCGGGCTTCATCCGCAATTTCGATCCCGATTTCGAGCGCTGCTGGATCGCCGAGATGGATGGCGAGCCCGTCGGCTCGGTGTTCATCGTGAAGGCGTCGGACGAGGTCGCGAAGCTAAGATTGCTCATCATCGATCCCAGGGCGCGCGGGCGCGGTCTTGGCAAAAAATTGGTGGATGAGTGCATCCGCTTCAGCCGCGAGCGCGGCTATCGCAAGATCATGCTGTGGACGAACGACGTGCTCACCGCCGCGCGCGCGATTTATGTGAAGGCGGGCTTCACGCTGACTGAATCAGAGAAGCATCACAGTTTTGGGAAGGAGCTTGTCGGGGAGACTTGGGAGCTGGAGTTTTAAGCCGCTCAATCAGCAAGCCGCGAAAACGAATGGATGCGCGGCGGCGAGCTTCACTCAGATTCGTTTTGCACGCGGAAAATTTGGCGCTGGTCAGCGCTGAAGAGCGCGCCGTTCAAGCTCCTTTTGTCGAGCCACCTCCTCCTCCCTCCTTCGCGCAACGGCTTCGGCTTCTTTGGCCTTTCTCAATAGCTCGGCTTCGAGCCTTTTTCGTAGTTCCGTTTCGCGCTCCGAGATTTGCTGCTGCCTTTCGGCCGCAGCGCGCTCCTCTTCCGATTGAGCTTTGACCGCAACAGGCAGGAGAAACAGCGCGAGGCCGGACACAATGCGGCGATCGATCATCAGACGGGTCCCATTTTATGAGCCAGACAACGATCCTCATCGCTGATCAGCGCAGGTCCGCGAAGGCTGTACCGTGCCTTCGCCGCGGCCCCGCCGCAATCCCGCCGCGAAACGTCTGACATCTGTTAACCTTACGCCGCAGTTTCGCCGGACCCGCCCTGTTTTCATGAACGGCGAAAGGACCGGTCAAGGTTGATAAACCCTTTGTTGACCGGTCGCATGCGAGGGGTTGGCGACGATGATTTCCGCGATGTCCGGAGTTGAGTTCATGCGTTTGGGCGCGCGTTCCCTGAAATTTGCTGTGATGATCGCCGGCGCGCTCGCGCTCGGCGCCTGCGCCAAGAACGCCGCGGATGACGGCATGGGCGCGCTGGGCTCGGCGCCGGCCGGCTCGATCCAGGAATTCAACGCCAGCGTCGGCGACCGCGTGTTCTTTGAATCGGATTCCTCGCAGCTCACGCCGCAGGGGACCGCGACGCTCGACAAGCAGGCGAGCTGGCTGTCGCGCTATCAGCAATATTCGATCCTTGTCGAAGGCCATGCCGACGAGCGCGGCACGCGCGAATACAACTTCGCGCTCGGCGCGCAACGCGCCCAGGCGGCGCGCGATTATCTGACCTCGCGCGGCGTCGCCGCGTCGCGGCTGCGCACCACGTCCTACGGCAAGGAGCGGCCGGTCGCGGTCTGCAACGACATCTCCTGCTGGTCGCAGAATCGCCGCGCCGTGACGGTGCTCGGCGGCGGCGCCTCTTCCTGATCTTCTCCAGCGCGCGGGCCCCCGCGCGCTGTCCGAAATACCTCCCCCTATGCGGTTGCGTGGACGCTTCGGCTGTCCCCCTGTGCATGGGAGGTTGGGGCGGCCTTAACGAAGGCAGCGCCCGCACCGGCGTCCGGCGGCCCATGGGGCTCCGGACGCCGGTTCTCTTTCAGCGTCAGCGTCGCACAGATTTCGTCCGCGTAATTTCACAATTTGGGCGTGAGCGACGGGCATGGTAATCGACGCCTCGCGCGTTCGCGCGCCACTCGCCTGACGATCATGAAACTTTCGACGCTCCGCATTCTCATTCTGACGATTTTCGGCTTCGCCGCCGCGCTTCCAGCCCGCGCCCAGCAGGACCCGGCCGAGCTGCTGCTGCGCCTGTCGCGCCTCGAGGCGCAGATCAGGCAGATGTCGGGGCAGATCGAGCAGCTCCAGTTCCAGAATCGCAAGCTCGACGAGGATTTGCAGCGGTTCCGGAAGGACACCGATCTGCGCTTCGAGGATGTCGGCAAGGGACAGCCCGCGCTCCGTCAGGGCGCTGCGCCGCAGCCTTCCGCGGCGCCGCGCGCGGCCGCGCCCATCACTGCGGGAAGCCGTCGTGGCGACGCGTTCGATCCCAACGCCAATCCGAGCGCGCCCGGCGCGCCAATGCCGCTGGGATCGACGCCGCCAACGGCTGCGCTGCCGCGCTCCGGACAGAGTACGATCGACACGATCATCGAGCAGGACGGCGCGCCCGGACAGAGGCAGGCCTCCGTTGGCGCGCCGCTCGATTTGAGCCAGGGCGGCGCGGGCCAGGTGGAAGGATTGCCGCAGCGGAATTCGCCGCCGATTGGCGTATCGCCGCCGAATCAGACGCGCGCCGATTTCGACGCCGCCATCGGCATGATGCAGCGCGGCGAATATGCCGGCGCTGAAATGGCGTTCCGGCAGTTCCTGCAATCGCATCCGCGCTCGCAGCTCGTCTCCGACGCGACCTATTGGCTGGGCGAGAGCTATTTCCAGCGCAACCTGCATCGCGATGCGGCCGAGCAATATCTCAAGGTGTCGACCAACTGGCCGCAGGCGACGCGAGCCGCGGACTCCATGCTGAAGCTCGGCATGTCGCTCAACGCGCTTGGCGCGCGCGATCAGGCCTGCTCGACCTATCGTGAGGTCGACCGTAAATATCCGAACGCCTCGCAGACGGTGAAGCGCGGCGTCGAGCGTGAATTCAAGCGCGCCCGGTGCGCGGCGTAAGCGGCCGCGTCAAGGAGACGGCCGGCGCGGCGCCGATCGGCGACGAGGAGGCGGCGAATCTTTTTTCACTCTGGAACAGCGCGACAGGCGTGCTCATCGCCGTGTCGGGCGGTCCCGATTCGATTGCGCTGCTCGGCCTCGCGGCGCGCTGGCGCGCCGGCGGCGCGCAGACGCCGCTTCTCGCCGCGACTTTCGATCACGGGTTGAGAGCTGAGTCGGCGCGCGAGGCGCGCATGGTCAGCGAATTCGCCGAAAGCCACGGCGTCACCCATCACACGCTGAAATGGGTCGGCGAAAAGCCGACGACGCGCATTCAGGAGCTGGCGCGTGAGGCCCGCTACGACGCGCTGGCGCGGCACGCCCTGTTCAACGAGCGCAGCCATCTCGCCGTCGCCCATCACCAGGGCGATCAGGCGGAGACCGTGCTGCTCAGGATGGCGGCGGGCACCGGCGTCGCCGGACTTGCCGGCATGAGCAAAGTGTCCTGGCGCAGCGGCGTGACGATCCATCGCCCGTTCCTCGACCTGCCGAAACCGCGGCTGATCGCGACCTGCCGCGCCTATGGCTGGCTTTTCATCGAGGACCCCTCCAACGAGGACGATCGCTTCGCCCGGGCCCGCTGGCGCTCGCTTGCGCCCAATCTCGCAGCGGAAGGGCTGACGCCCGAGCGCCTGACCGTCCTCGCTGGCCGCGCGCGGCGCGCCGACGCCGCGCTCGAAGGGATGGTCGACGCCTGGCTCGCCGACCATCCGCCCGGCGCCTTTCGTCAGGCGCTGCTTCTGCGGGCGATCGAATGGAGCGCCGCGCCGGCTGAATTGCGGTTGAGGCTGCTGGCGCGGCTGATCGCCCAGGTCGCAGCCCGGCGGGGCGACGATCCCGCTCCACAGCGGCTCGACCGGCTGGAAAAGCTGGCGGACGAGCTCGATCAGGCGGTCGCCTCCGGCCGGCCGCTGTCGCGCAACCTGCGGGGGGTGCTTGTCCGTTTCGACCGGTCGGGCGCGCTGACCTTCGCGCCGGAGCCGCCCCGCCGCCCGCGGAGCGCCGCCGTTCGTTCATCCTGATCGCGAAAAGGGGTGCGGCGAGGGCCTGAATTGCGCCGCCTTCACTTGGCACAGTCCCGCCGTGAACCTATCTTATTCGTTGATTGCGAGGTTCGTCCGGCGTTCCGCCAGACGCGCCTCCTCTAGGACGGCGTGATGAATCCGAATTACCGAAATTTCGCCCTCTGGGTGATCATTTTCCTGCTGGTGCTCGCCCTGGTGACCCTGTTTCAGGGACCTGGCCAGCGCGGCGACAGCAGGCAGATCGCCTATAGCCAGATGATCGATGACGCCGATCAGGGCCGCATCGCCCAGGTGACCGTCGCGGGCCAGGAAGTTCAGGGCGTCTACAAGGACGGGCAGAGCTTCTCGACCTATGTTCCGTTCGATCCCCAGATGGTGCCGAAGCTGCTCGCCAAGAATGTGCAGGTGACCGCCAAGCCGCCGTCATCCGACACGCCGTCGATTCTCGCCATCCTGATCAACGCGCTGCCGTTCCTCGTCTTCCTCGGCATGTGGATTTTCCTGTCGCGCCAGATGCAGAACGGCGCCGGCCGGGCCATGGGCTTCGGCAAGTCGAAGGCCAAGCTGCTCACCGAAGCGCATGGCCGCGTCACGTTCGAGGACGTCGCTGGCATCGATGAAGCCAAGGAAGACCTGCAGGAGATCGTGGAGTTCCTGCGCGACCCCCAGAAGTTCCAGCGCCTCGGCGGTCGCATCCCGCGCGGCGTGCTGCTTGTCGGCCCGCCCGGCACCGGCAAGACGCTGACCGCGCGCGCCGTCGCCGGCGAAGCGAATGTGCCGTTCTTCACCATCTCCGGCTCCGATTTCGTCGAGATGTTCGTCGGCGTTGGCGCGAGCCGCGTGCGCGACATGTTCGAGCAGGCGAAGAAGAATGCGCCCTGCATCATTTTCATCGACGAAATCGATGCGGTCGGCCGCCATCGCGGCGCCGGCCTCGGCGGCGGCAATGACGAGCGCGAGCAGACGCTGAACCAGTTGCTCGTCGAGATGGACGGCTTTGAAGCGAACGAAGGCATCATCATCATCGCTGCGACGAACCGCCCTGATGTGCTCGATCCCGCGTTGCTGCGTCCGGGGCGTTTCGATCGTCAGATCGTCGTGCCCAATCCCGATCTCAACGGCCGCGAGAAGATCCTGCGCGTGCATGTGCGCAAGGTGCCGCTTGGGCCCGACGTCGATCTCAAGATTCTCGCGCGCGGCACGCCGGGCTTCTCCGGCGCCGACCTGATGAATCTCGTCAACGAGGCGGCTCTGCTCGCCGCCCGGCGCAACAAGCGCATCGTCACCATGGCGGAGTTCGAGGACGCCAAGGACAAGGTGATGATGGGCGCCGAGCGCAAATCGATGGCGATGAGCGAAGAAGAGAAGAAGCTCACCGCCTATCACGAGGCGGGCCACGCCATCGTCGGCCTCAACGTTCCCGCCGGCATTCCCGTGCATAAAGCGACGATCATTCCGCGCGGCCGCGCGCTCGGCATGGTGAAGTTCCTGCCGGAAGGCGACCGCTACTCCATGAAGTACAAGGAGTTCACCTCGCAGCTCGCGGTGGCCATGGGCGGCCGCGTCGCGGAGGAGCTCACCTTCGGCAAGGAGAACATCACATCAGGCGCCGCGAGCGACATCCAGCAGGCGACCAAGCTCGCCAAGGCGATGGTGACGCAGTTCGGTTATTCCGATCAGCTTGGCACGGTGGCCTACGGCGACAACCAGGAAGAGGTCTTCCTCGGCATGTCGATGGGCCGGCAGCAGAACGTGTCGGAGGCGACCGCGCAGAAGATCGACGCCGAAGTCCGTCGTCTGGTCGATGAAGGCTATGAGGCCGCGCGCCGCATCATCGAGGAGAAGAAGGACGAGTTCGAGAAGCTCGCCCAGGCGCTGCTCGAATTCGAGACGCTGACCGGCGAGGAAATCCGCGATCTCGTCGCCGGCAAGGGCATCCATCGTTCCGAAGACGATGACGCCACGCCGTCGCGTGGTTCGGCGGTGCCGAGCGCCGGCAAGTCGACGCGCAAGCCGCCGGCGCCTGATTCAGGCGGCATCGAGCCGACGCCGTTGCCGCAGTAAAGAGCGGGAAAGCCCGTCATCCCGGGCGCGATGCGGCGCGCAAGCGACGCGTCGCAGACCCGGGATCGTCGTCCGATTAAGGCGTCAAGTCATCAGCAAGATTGCGCTCATCTCAAATCGCGACGAGCGCCACCATTATCACCAGTGAACCGCCAATAGTCGTGAGCTGATAACTCCGGACGTATTCACTAAAACTCTTCTGCGTTCTCTCTGACATCGGCAGATGCCACGATTTGTCTCGCGTGCTCGCCGCGAGACGGCCGAGTGACATTATGAAATTCAAAGTTGTGTTTATGCGGTCGCCGGGCCGCTCACGGTCCGAAATCGTGCGAGAATAGAGGTAGGCGAGCACGCACGCGTAGCTCGCACCAATAAATGGCCAAGCGATGGCTATAAGTGGCCGCACTACAGTTTTCCGACTGTAGAACGCGATCTATCCCGGAACCTCGACCGTATAATTCAGCGCGCGCCGGCCGCCATCGGCGAAGATCGTCTCGCCGGTGATGTAGGAGCTTTCATCGCTTGCGAGAAAGGCCGCGATCGAAGCCATTTCCGAGGGCTCGCCGAAGCGCAGCAAAGGCGTGCGCGAGAGAATGCCCTTGTTCTTGCTGGGATCATTCGCGACGGCTTTCAGCATCTCGGTGGCGATCGAGCCGGGGCCGATCGCGTTGACGCGGATGCCGTAGGGCGCGAGCGCAATCGCCATGTTGCGCGTGAGCTGGCCGACGCCGCCCTTCGAGACGTTGTAGCTGGTGATGGTCGGGATCGCGAATTCGGCGTTCACCGAGGACATGTTGATGATCGCGCCGGGTTTGCCGCCCGCCTTCACGCGCGCGACCATCTTGCGCGCCACCGCCTGACCAACAAGGAACGAGCCCTTGAGATTGACGCGGAGCACGCGATCAAAATCCTCTTCTTTCAGCTCGAGGAAATCGACCGTGTGCACGATGCCGGCGTTGTTGACGAGAATGTCGATCGGGCCGAACGCATCCTCGGTCTCGGTGATGAGTTGCGCCACATCGGCCGAATTGCCGACGTCGGCGCGCACGAATTTCACCGGCTTGCCTTCCGCCGCCAGGCGCCTGGCTTCAGCCGCGCCCTTGCTCTCATTCACATCGGAGAGCATCACCTTGGCGCCATCGCGCGCGAAGCGCTCGACGATGGCGAGGCCAATGCCTCCGGCTGAGCCTGTGACGATGGCGACCTTGTCTTTGAGAGTCATGGGAAGCGTCCTGTTTCATCGGGGAGATTGACGGGACGCTTCCGAAAAGCAAGTCGACTGAAGGCCGCGCTTACGCGGCCTGCGCCGTCTCTGCGGTCGCAGCGGCGAGCGTGGCGCGCAGGAGCCACGCCATGCTCGCGAGCGAAAGCGTGAACAGGATCGCCGGCAGCAGCATCGCCTCGCCGACGCCGACCGTGGCGCCGAGCCAGCCCGCGAGCAGCGCGCCGATCGGACGGGCGCCATAGTTCGCGGCCTGCATCGTCGCACCGACGCGCCCCATCATCGGCTGCGGCGTGATCGCCTGGCGCAGCGATGTCTGCGTCACCGCCCACAGCATCGGGCCAAAGCCGATGAGGAAGAAGGCGGCCCAGATCATCGGCTCGGGTGTAGCGCGCGAGGCCGTCGCAATGACGCCGATCGCGATGAAGGACACAAGCGGGCCGAACATCAGCAGGCCGCCAAGCGAGACGCGCGCGGTGATCGCAGGCGCGAACAAGGCGCTGAGCACGAGGCCCGCGCCGAGCGCCGACCACATGCGGCCAATCGCCTGCGGCTCGAGGCCGAGCTTTGACGTCGCGAAGGGAACGAACAGGGCGGTGAGCGCGAAGAAGGCCATGTTCCAGAAGATCGCGCAGAGCGCGATGGCGCGGAGCGCGTGATGACCGGCGACGAAGCGCGCGCCTTCGCGGATCGCGGTCAGCATGGGCTGCGCCGGCGCGGCAGGCTTGTCGGCGGGCAGCGGCCAACAGGCGATCAGCGCGCCAAGACCGAACACAGCCGTCGCAACGAAGACGATGTCGGCCGAGCCGTGGGCGACGAGCCATGTCGCCGGCGCAGGCGCCGCGAGCGTGACGATGGCGCGCATCAGCTCCAGTCGCGAATTGGCGCGTGGCAGCCCTTTCGTCTCGACGATGCGCGGCATGAGCGCAAAGACCGAAAGCACGATGGCGACGACGCCGGCGGCGGTCACAAAACAGGCCGCGCCAATGAGCGCGAGCGGCGCGCCGGGCGCATGCAGCGCCAGCCAGCCGGTGATCGAACCGATGAGGGCAAGCGCGCCGCCGGCGAGCAGGATCGTGCGGCGCGAGAAACGATCGGCGAGCGCGCCGATCGGCAGCGAGAGCAGCAGCCACGCCGCCGATTGCGCCGCGACCAGAAGGCCGATGGTGCGCGCATCGGCGCCTGCGGCGGCCGCGATGAGGGGAACGGCCGCGAGCGTCATCTGGTCGGCGGCGTGCATCGCCGACGAGGCGGCGAGCAGGCGAGGGAAGATCGAAACGGACTGGCTGGACATGGGCGCATCCTCTGGAGAGCTGCGCCTCTTCTGGAGGATCGAGGAGTGGGTCGCGACCCGTTTCCTATGATGACGGGGTTTCCCGCGCTGCACCCTTACGGGCTGTCGAAAAGCTCGAAGCGCCCTTTGCGATAGACAAAGAGCCGGTCGGTCAGGGGATATGCGCTTTCCTTCAACGTGTTCGTCGCGGCGGCGCGGGTCTGTGCGAGTCGAGTTGGCTCAAGCGAGCCGGTGACGAACAATTTGTCGCGCGCCGGGATCGCAACCACGATCTCGCCTTTGACCTTGATCTGGCCTCCCGTCCAGATGTCGTCGAACAGAAGAAGGCTGGAATCATAGTCGCCGCCGCCGGCGCTCACCATGGCGAAACCGTCGCCGGCGGCGATCATGATCTTGCCCATCAGCGGAAGCAGATTTTGTTTGGCGAACTTCCGGAGTTCAGCGCGCTCGACGCCGATCGCATCGAATTCGACGTCGGTCAGATATCGCATGCGCTTGGGGGTATCTTCCGCGTAGACAATGATCAGGTCTTTGTTCAGCTCTTCGAAAAGAGCAGGCTGTGGTGTTCCGCCCATGCGTCGCTGCGCTTCCTCGAAACCCTTCAGCCAGCCGCGATCCTTGACGACGGGCACCACGCGCTTTCTGTCGAGACCGCTTTCATTCGCCGGCGGCGCCGCGATCAGCGACAGATGCTTACGCGCGATCTCCATGAGATCGGCCTGGTTTTTCCGATAATGCGCGTAGGCGTTGCTGAGGGGGAAAACCAGACTGCGACCAGACGGCGTGACGACGTTGATCTCGAAATCATCGAGCACCTTCACGGTCGTGGCGGGCGACTCCGCTCTGATGATCCTCGCCACTTCTTCGACGAAGGCGCGTCGACCCAAGGGTTGCGCCTCTACCTCGGGCGCGGAAGCGCATAACGCCACGAGAAGCGTCAACAGCGCGATGATCGCCCTCGGCGTAAAGCAATGCGATTGAGCTGCCGGCTTGCCCATGTCAGCGCTCCCTGCCGAGCGCGCCCTCGCGCTCTGCTCCCCAAATGTCGAACTATGGGAACGGTAGTGACGATCTGGCGCAAGCGAATGCAGGTCTCTATTTTTCTTGCGCCGCTCTAAAATTATTCGCGCTCGGCGACGCTCGTCAGATATGCCTTCCCGCCAGCGCCGCGCCGATTTCGTCGAGGATGGCGGGATCGTCGATCGTCGCCGGTACGGTCCAGGAATCCTTGTCGGCGATCTTCTTCATCGTGCCGCGCAGGATTTTTCCCGATCGCGTTTTCGGCAGGCGATTAATGACGATCGCCAGTTTGAACGACGCCACGGGCCCGATCTTCTCGCGGACCAGCATGACGCATTCGCTTTCGATCTCTTCGGCCGGCCGGTTGACGCCTGATTTCAGCACGAGGAATCCGCAGGGGACTTCGCCCTTGAGATCGTCCTTCATGCCGATCACAGCGCATTCCGCGACGTTCGGATGCGACGCCAACACCTCCTCCATGCCGCCCGTCGAAAGACGATGGCCCGCGACATTGATGATGTCGTCGGTGCGGCCCATGACATAGAGATAGCCGTCCTCGTCGCGGAAGCCGGCGTCCGACGTCGAGTAGTAGCCGGGGAATTGCGTGAGATAGCTTTCGCGGAAGCGCTCATCCTGCTTCCATAAAGTCGGCAGCGCGCCGGGCGGCAGCGGCAATTTCACCGCGATCGTTCCCATCTCGCGATCTTTCATTGGCGCGCCGCTCTCATCGAGAATCTCAACGGCGTAGCCGGGCATGGGAACCGCAGGCGATCCATATTTCACCGGCAAGGCGCCAAGGCCGACGGGATTTCCGGCAATGGTCCAGCCCGTCTCCGTCTGCCACCAGTGATCGATCACGGGCTTATCGAGACAATTCTCCGCCCATTTGATCGTGTCAGGGTCGGCGCGTTCGCCAGCGAGAAATAGCGTGCGGAATTGCGAGAGATCATAGCGCTTGAGATGTTCGGCGTTCGGATCTTCCTTCTTGATCGCGCGGAACGCAGTCGGCGCCGTAAACATCGCTACGACCTTGTGCTCGGAAATCACGCGCCAATAGGCGCCGGGATCGGGCGTGCCGATCGGCTTGCCTTCATAGAGAATGGTCGTGCAGCCTGCGATCAGCGGGCCATAGACGATGTAGGAATGGCCGACGACCCAGCCGATGTCGGACGCGGCCCAGAAGGTCTCGCCCGGCTGCACGCCATAGATGTTCGACATCGTCCAGTTGAGCGCGATCATGTGGCCGCCGGAATCGCGCACCACGCCTTTGGGAACGCCCGTGGTGCCCGAGGTGTAGAGCACATAGAGCGGATCGGTCGCGGCGATATTGACCACGCGCGCGGATTTCTTCGCCTTCTTCGCAGCGGCGACGACGCGCGCCCAGTCGCGATCGCGTCCCTTGATGAGCGGCGCCTTGAGCTGCTTGCGCTGGAAGATCAGACAATGCGTCGGCTTGAATGTCGCCTGCTCGATCGCGCCATCAAGCAGCGGCTTGTAGGCGACTGTGCGGCCCGGCTCGAGGCCGCAGCTTGCGGAGAGGATGACCTTGGGCTGCGCATCATCGATGCGCGTCGCAAGCTCACGCGCCGCAAAGCCGCCGAACACCACGGAATGCACCGCGCCGATGCGCGCGCAGGCGAGCATCGCAAACAAGGCTTCCGGAATCATCGGCATGTAGATGATGACGCGATCGCCTTTGCCGACGCCCATATCCTTCAGCACGGCGGCGAGGGCTTTCACCTCGGCGAGCAATTCGCCGAACGTGATGATGCGCTTCGCATTGGCGACCGGGCTGTCATAAATGATCGCCGGCTGGTTCTTGCGCCCGCCCTTCACATGGCGATCGACGGCGTTGAAGCAGGTGTTGCCCGTGGCGTCGGGAAACCAGCGGCCATAGACGCCGGCCTTCGCATCGAAGATTTTCTTTGGCGGCGTCGCCCAGTCGATCGCCTTGGCCGCGTCACGCCAGAATTTCAGCGGGTCCTTCCGCCAGCGCGCATAGGTCTCGTGATAGCGGCTTTTCGCGTCGCTGCGATTGTCTGGCATCGCTTCCTCCCGAGGGGCGGGAGAAGCCATACGATTTGCGGACGCGCAAGGCGACGGACATCGCACAAAAACAAACGCCGCGCTGAAGGCGCGGCGTTGTCGTGAGCGATGGGATTTTTCGAACGGTCAGTTCAATGGCGCTGGCGGCACCGCAGGCGTCGCCGGTGTTGGCGTCGAAGGCTGCGTTTCGAGCGACTGGGCCGGAGGCGCGTCCGCGTTCAGCTTCGGGCTCGTGTCCGCCGGGTTCGGCAGGATCACGCGCGGCTGCTGGCGCGCCTGCTGTTCGTTCTTCGGCGGTTCGGTGGTTTCGAGCTTCGGCGCGCCATTGTCGGGAATGACGGGAACGACAGGCTTCTCGGGAGCGGTAGTCTTCGGCGGAACCGCGGCTTGGTTCTCGTTGCGCGGCCTCGCGGCCCGGGGCGGCGTCGCTGGCTTCGGCGGCGTCACAGTCTGCTGCTCGCGCGGCGGGGCGACAGGCGGCGTCGTCTGGGGAGCGGGGTTCGCGGGGACCGCGGCCTGCTCCTGAGCCGGAGCGGTCGGCTGCGCCAGCGGCGCGCGCTCGACCGGCGCGGGCGTCACGGGCGGGACGACTGTTCCCTCAGGCGCGGGCGGCAGCGGCGGCTTCGGCGGCAGGGCCGCCTGTTCATTGCGCGTGGAAGGACGGCGCGCCGTCGGCGTTCCCCGGCCAAGCAGCCGCCGCTCGATGATGTCGCCCTCATAGGCATGCACCACGAGGCGCAGCCTCGCGCCATCCGCCGTCTCGACCTGGGCGACATAGACGTCGCCATTCAGAACGGGGCGCGTGAGCGGGCGATAGCCCTCCTCACGCAACATATTGGCGACTTCGCCGACGGTCAGGATGCCTTCGAGCAGATAGGGCGCCGGCGTGCTGACGATCGGCGGTCGGCGAACGCCGGAGAAGGGATAATAGCCGCCGCCCCAGAAGAGCTGCGCCTCAGCAGGCGCACTCATGAAGCCGGCGGTCGCGCCGGCCAGGGCCGCGAAAATCGAAACGCGAGCCATCGCGCGCATCATCAGGAACTCCGTCACGTCGCCACGATACGCTTCGGCGGGGAATGCGGCGTGGTCATGGCGGGTTTTGCGTTCATTCCGCGGCGTGTGCGCTTGCGCTCACGCTCGCAGCGGCCGCGATGAGGCGGTCCACCTCGTCGGCCGACGTATGGAAAGAAGCGACGAGACGCATGAGCTTCTCGCCGTCCTTCGGCGCGAGGCCGGGCGCGGTCGCGTGCGAGTCCCAGGGATGGAAGCGGCCGCCGGCGGCCCGCATCGCGCCTTCGACCGCGGCTGGCAGGATCGCGAAGACCTGATTGATCTCGCGGGGAAATGCGAGACGAACGCCGGCGATCTTGGTCAGACCCTGCGCCAGCCGGTCGGCCATCGCGTTGGCGTGACGCGCGAGATCGAGCCAGTGGCCGTCTTCGATCATGGCGTCGAGTTGCGCCGACGCGAAACGCGATTTCGACGCGACATAGCCGAACCAGTCGCAGGCTTCATGAGCGTGCTTCGCCCAGGCCGCGCCGCGGCCTTTCGGATCGAACACGACCACGGCGTCGACGCCGAGCGCGCCATTCTTGGTGGCGCCGAAGGAGAGAACATCGACGCCGGATTTCCAGGTCAGCTCCGCCGGCGTGCAATTCAGGGAGGCGACCGCGTTGGCGAAGCGCGCGCCATCCATATGGACAGCGACCTCGTGACGATGGGCGATCGCGCTCAGCGCCTTGACCTGCGCCGGCGTGTAAACGGTTCCGCATTCGGTGCCGTTGGTCAGGCTGATCATGGCGTGGCGGCGCACGGGGCCGCGATCGGCCGGCGACAGGCCGCCAAGCGTCGCGTGGACCGCCTCGGGCGTCAGCCTCCCATCGATCGCCTGCAATTTGATGATCCGGGCGCGGTCATTGAAGAAGGTTCGGGCATGGGCCTCCTTGGTGAAGATGTGCGCCTCCTCGTGACCGAGGATCAGCCCGTCACGGCTTGCGAGGATTTCGAGCGCGAGCCCATTCGCAGCCGTACCCGTGGGGACGGGAATCACCACGACATCGGTCTCGAAACATTCCGCGAACCGGGCCTGCATGCGCTTCGTGACATCGTCGCCGCCATAGGCCGGGGCAGGGGCGCCGCCGGAATTGGCGGCCGCGATGGCGTCGAGAATACGGGGGCTGACGCCCGCCCAGTTATCGCTGGCGAAATCGAGATGCTGTGTCATGGCGGCGGACACTGTCAGAGATCGTCACGCAGGGAAAGTCCGCCGAAGATTGCGCCTAAAAAGCGTGCGGCGTTCCATTTATTTCTCCTGCCGCTACAACTGAGTAATTAAATTTCAAAAATTGCGTTTGAGTCCTCTTGTGAGTCGTTCCAAACTCTGGCAATGGTTTGGGCGGATAGGACAGGAGTGCTGTCTTTTCCGGGTGAGGCGAGCGGTTGGACGATCTCCGGCGCGCGCCTTGCTTTGTCTCTGGAGCCCGCCAGCAGGAGGTCGCCCATGTCGACGCATGACATGCCCCGATCGGACGCAACGTCCCATCTGCCCCGGCTGGCGGACGTCAAACCCCGCCTGCGGCCAATGCGCGACCCGGCGCTGCCCGAAGCGCAGGGGCTCTATCACCCCGGCCGCGAGAAGGACGCCTGCGGCGTCGGCTTCATCGCCGACATGAAGAACCGCAGGTCGCACGCCATCGTCGAGAAGGGTCTCCAGATCCTGCTCAATCTCGACCATCGCGGCGCCGTCGGCGCCGATCCCAAGATGGGCGACGGCTGCGGCATCCTGGTGCAGATGCCTCATCGCTTTTTCTCGGAAGAGGCGAAGATGCTCGGATTCGAACTGCCTGACGAAGGCGCCTATGGCGTCGGCCACCTCTTCATGCCACGCGATCCCGAGGGTTTCGCCACCGTCACCGCCATGGTCGAGAAGGCGATCCAGGAGGAAGGCCTGCCGCTGCTCGGCTGGCGCGACGTGCCGATCGACAATTCCGATCTTGGCGTCACCGTGCTCGAGAGCGAACCGCTTCACCGGCAGATATTTATCGGCAAGCCGTCGGCCGCCATGGATCAGGAGACGTTCGAGCGTCGCCTGTTCATCGCGCGCAAGGTGATTTCGAACGCCGTCTATGATCTCAACGATCCCCAGACGAAGGGCTATTATCCCGTCTGCCTGTCGAGCCGCACGATCGTCTACAAGGCGCTGGTGCTGGTGACGCAGCTCGGCGCCTATTACAAGGACCTCGTCGATCCCAGGTTCGACTCCGCGCTGGCGCTCGTCCATCAGCGCTTCGCGACGAACACGTTCCCGACCTGGCAGCTGGTCCACCCTTATCGCATGGTCGCGCATAACGGCGAGATCAACACGCTGCGCGGCAACGTGAACTGGATGGCGGCGCGTCAAGCGTCGGTCGATTCCGAACTGTTCGGCAACGACATCGGCAAGCTCTGGCCGATCTCCTACGAAGGCCAGTCGGACACCGCCTGTTTCGACAACGCGCTCGAATTTCTCGTGCGCGGCGGCTATTCGCTCGCGCATGCGATGATGATGCTCGTGCCCGAAGCGTGGGCCGGCAATCCGCTGATGGATGAGGAGCGGCGCGCCTTCTACGAATATCATGCGGCGCTGATGGAGCCGTGGGACGGCCCGGCCGCTATCGCCTTCACCGACGGCCGCCAGATTGGCGCGACGCTCGATCGCAACGGCCTGCGGCCCGCGCGCTATCTCGTCACCCATGACGGGCTCGTCGTCATGGCGTCCGAGATGGGCGTGCTGCCGATCCCGGAAGAATCGATCGTCGAGAAGTGGCGCCTGCAGCCCGGCAAGATGCTGCTCATCGATCTCGAACAGGGCCGCATCATCTCGGATGACGAGATCAAGAAGACGATGGCGACGGCGCTGCCCTACAAGGACTGGCTCGCGCGCACGCAGATCGTGCTCGAAGATCTGCGGCCGGTCGAGCCGCGCGAATCCCGTACCGACGTGTCGCTGCTCGATCGCCAGCAGGCCTTCGGCTACACGCAGGAAGATCTGAAGCTGCTCATGGCGCCGATGGCCGTCACGGGCCAGGAAGCGGTCGGCTCCATGGGAACCGACACGCCGATCTCCGCGCTCTCCGACAAGTCGAAGCTGCTCTACACCTATTTCAAGCAGAACTTCGCGCAGGTGACGAACCCGCCGATCGATCCGATCCGCGAAGAGCTCGTCATGAGCCTCGTCTCCTTCATCGGGCCGCGGCCCAACATCCTTGATCTCGAAGGCACGTCGCGGCGCAAGCGTCTCGAAGTGCGCCAGCCTATTCTGACGAACGAGGATCTCGAAAAGATCCGCTGCATCGGCTTCACCGAGGATCGTTTCGACACCAAGACGCTCGACATCACCTATCCCGCCGAGACCGGCTCGGAGGGTATGAACGGCGCGCTCGACCGGCTCTGCGAGCGCGCGGAAGCGGCGGTGCATGGCGGCTACAACATCATCATCTTGTCCGATCGCATGGTCGGCCCAGACCGCATTCCGATTCCGGCGCTGCTCGCGACAGCGGCGGTGCATCATCACCTGATCCGCAAGGGGTTGCGCACGTCGGTCGGGCTCGTGCTCGAATCCGGCGAGCCGCGCGAAGTGCATCATTTCTGCTGCCTCGCGGGTTACGGCGCTGAAGCGATCAATCCCTGGCTTGCATTTGAAACCATGCTCGACATGCATGCGCGCGGCGAATATCCGCCGGAGGTTTCCGAAGGCGAAGTCGTCAAGCGCTTCATCAAGTCGATCGGCAAGGGCGTGCTGAAGGTGATGTCCAAGATGGGCATCTCGACCTACCAGTCCTATTGCGGCGCGCAGATTTTCGACGCGATCGGCTTGAAGAGCGACTTCGTCGCGAAGTATTTCACCGGCACGGCTTCGCATATCGAAGGCGTCGGCGTCGGCGAGATCGCGCGCGAGACGGTGCAGCGCCATCAGGACGCGTTCGGCAATTCGCCGATCTATCTCGGCGCGCTCGATGTCGGCGGCGATTACGCATTCCGCCTGCGCGGCGAGGCGCATGTGTGGACGCCGGAGACGGTGTCGACGCTGCAGCACGCGGTGCGCGCCAACGCGCAGGACAAGTATCGCGAATATGCGAAGATCGTGAACGAGCAGGCCGAGCGCTTCACGACCATGCGCGGCCTCTTCCGCATCAAGATGGCGGAGGAGATGGGCCGCCAGCCCGTGCCAATCGAAGAGGTCGAACCCGCGAAGGAGCTGGTGAAGCGCTTCTCCACTGGCGCCATGTCGTTTGGCTCGATTTCACGCGAAGCGCACGAGACCATGGCGCTGGCGATGAACGCGCTCGGCGGCAAGTCGAACACGGGCGAAGGCGGTGAGGAGCCGGAGCGGTTCAGGCCGCTTCCTGACGGGCGCTCGAAGCGCTCGGCGATCAAGCAGGTGGCGTCAGGCCGCTTCGGCGTGACGACGGAATATCTCGTCAATTCCGACATGATGCAGATCAAGATCGCGCAGGGCGCTAAGCCCGGCGAAGGCGGCCAGTTGCCGGGCCACAAGGTTGACGCGGTGGTTGCCAAGGTTCGGCATTCGACGCCGGGCGTCGGCCTGATCTCGCCGCCGCCGCATCACGACATCTATTCGATCGAGGATCTGGCGCAGCTCATCTTCGATTTGAAGAACGTCAATCCCGCCGCCGACGTCTCGGTGAAGCTGGTGTCCGAAGTCGGCGTCGGCACCGTCGCTGCGGGCGTCGCCAAGGCGCGCGCCGATCACATCACCATCGCGGGCTATGAGGGCGGCACGGGCGCTTCGCCGCTGACCTCGATCAAGCATACCGGTTCGCCATGGGAGATCGGGCTTGCCGAGACGCAGCAGACGTTGGTGCTCAACCGCCTGCGCAGCCGCGTCGCCGTGCAGGTCGATGGCGGATTGCGCACCGGCCGCGACGTCATCATCGGCGCGCTGCTTGGCGCCGACGAGTTCGGTTGCGCGACGGCGCCGTTGATCGCGGCGGGCTGCATCATGATGCGCAAGTGCCATCTCAACACCTGCCCGGTCGGCGTCGCGACGCAGGACCCGTTGCTGCGCAAGCGCTTCAAGGGCCTGCCCGAGCATGTGATCAACTTCTTCTTCTTCATTGCCGAAGACATGCGCGAGATCATGGCGGCGATGGGCTTCCGCAAGCTCGACGAGCTGATCGGCCGCGCCGATCTGCTCGACACCGACCGCGCGGTCTCGCACTGGAAGGCGAAGGGGCTCGACTTCACGCGCCTGTTCCATCGCCCCGATGTCGGTCCTGAAGTCTCGATCTTCAATGTCGAGCGGCAGAAGCATCCGATCGACACGATCCTCGATCGCGGATTCATCGCGAAGGCTCAGCCGGCGCTCGAAAAGGGCGAGAAGGTCGTCATCGAGAGCCAGATCCGCAATGTCGATCGCACGACGGGCGCGATGCTGTCGGGTGAAGTGGCGAAGCGCTACGGCGCGGAAGGCTTGCCTGACGACACGATCATGATCCGCCTGCGCGGCGTCGCAGGCCAGAGCTTCGGTGCGTTCGTGGCGGCGGGCGTGACGCTCGATCTCACTGGCGAGGCCAACGACTATGTCGGCAAGGGTCTCTCGGGCGGCAAGCTGATCATCAAGCCGAGCGCCAAAGCGAAAGCCTCACCGGAGAAGTCGATCATCGTCGGCAACACCGTGCTCTATGGCGCGATCGCGGGCGAATGCTACTTCCGCGGCATCGCCGGCGAACGCTTCGCCGTGCGCAACTCCGGCGCGATCGCGGTCGTCGAAGGCACCGGCGATCACGGCTGCGAATATATGACGGGCGGCATCGCGGTGGTGCTTGGGCCGACCGGGCGCAACTTCGCGGCCGGCATGTCAGGCGGCATCGCCTATGTGCTCGACGAGGACGGCACGTTCGGCAAGCGCTGCAACCTGTCGATGGTCGATCTCGAACCTGTGCCGGAGGAAGAGGAGATGATGGAGCGCATCCATCATCACGGCGGCGATCTTGAAACCAAGGGCCGCATCGATCTCAAGGGCGACATGTCCAGGCATGATGAGGAGCGGCTCATGCAGCTCATCGCCAACCACTTCAAATATACGAATTCAGAGAAGGCGCGGCTGATCCTCGACAACTGGCAGAGTTATCGGCCGAAATTCGTCAAGGTGATGCCGGTGGAGTATCGCCGGGCGCTCCGCGAGATGGAGCAGATGATGAAGCAGGCGGCGGAGTGATAAGCGTCATCCCGGGCGCGATGCGGCGCCAAAGCCGACGCTAATGCGTCGGCGTCGCAAGACGGCCGCCAGAGGCGGCCTATGGCGCCGCTTCGCAGACCCGGGATCTCAAGCAGGATAAAACGCCATGATGCGCGACTTCGCAGTCTACATCATGGCGACAAGAAAAGGCGGACCAATTTATATCGGCGTTACCAATGATCTGGTGCGTCGAATTCACGAACACAAATCGGGAGAAGATCGAGGCTTTACCTGGAAATACAACATTCATCGGCTCGTTTATTATGAGACGTTTGGTCGGGCTGATGATGCGATTTTGCGGGAGAAACAGTTGAAGCGTTGGCGCAGAGCCTGGAAAGATGCGTTGATCGAGAAAGACAATCCCGATTGGCGCGATCTTGCAGACGAGCTGACGCCTTAGTCGGGATAAGGTCCCGGGTCTGCACGCACCACTGCGTGCTGCGCCGCGCCCGGGATGACGGAGTGAACGTATGGGCAAGGTCACAGGCTTCCTCGAGATCGATCGTCGCGACCGGCGCTATGCGCCGGCGTCGGATCGCATTCGCCATTATCGCGAGTTCATCATTCCGCTGTCGGAAGAAGGTACGCGCGATCAGGCCGCGCGCTGCATGAATTGCGGCATTCCCTACTGCCACAATGGCTGCCCGGTGAATAACCAGATCCCGGACTGGAATGACCTCGTCTATAACGGCGAATGGGAAGAAGCGTCGCGCAATCTTCATTCGACGAATAATTTTCCTGAATTCACCGGCCGCGTCTGCCCGGCGCCATGCGAAGCCTCCTGCACGCTCAATATCGAGGACACGCCGGTCACCATCAAGACGATCGAATGCGCCATCGTCGATCGCGGCTGGAAGGAAGGCTGGGTGAAGCCCATGCCGCCGACCGTGAAGAGCGGCAAGAAGGTCGCCGTCATCGGCTCAGGGCCTGCCGGCCTCGCCGCCGCGCAGCAGCTCGCGCGCGCCGGCCATGAAGTTCATGTCTACGAGAAATATCGCAAGGCCGGCGGGTTGCTGCGTTATGGCATTCCCGACTTCAAGATGGAGAAGCATCTGATCGACCGCCGCGTCGCGCAGATGGAGGCGGAAGGCGTCGTGTTCCACTATGAGGAGCATATCGGCGTCACGCGGCCGGCGAAGGAGATCGTCGACGCGCATGATGCGGTGATTCTGTCGGGTGGCTCGGAAAAGTCGCGCGATCTGCCGATCGAGGGCCGCGATCTCGCCGGCATCCATTTCGCGATGGATTTCCTGCCGCAGCAGAACCGGCGCGTCAGCGAAGAGCAGAACGATAACGTCCAGCCGATCCTCGCGGGCGGGAAGCGCGTCGTCGTCATCGGTGGCGGCGATACGGGCTCGGATTGCATCGGCACATCGGTGCGTCAGGGCGCGCTCTCCGTCGTGCAGCTCGAAATCATGCCGCGGCCGCCGGAGAAGGAGAACAAGCCGCTGGTCTGGCCGAACTGGCCGTTGAAGCTGCGCACATCGTCCTCGCATGAGGAGGGCGCCGATCGCGACTTCGCGGTGTCGACAGTGAAGTTCACCGGCGCCAAGGGCCATGTGAAGAAGCTGCATTGCACGCGTCTCGATGCGAAGATGCAGCCTGTTCCCGGAACGGAGTTCGAGATCAACGCCGATCTCGTACTGCTCGCCATGGGCTTCGTGCATCCCGTTCATGACGGCATGCTCGATGAGCTCGCGCTCAATCGCGACGCGCGCGGCAACGTGCTCGCCAATACGCTCGACTATAAGTCGAGCGGCGACAAGGTGTTCGCGTGCGGCGACATGCGGCGCGGCCAGTCGCTGGTGGTGTGGGCGATCCGCGAAGGCCGCCAGGCGGCGCGCTCGGTCGATCAATTTCTCATGGGATCGACGGTTCTGCCGCGCTGAGCGGCGTACACGCTGAGCCCATGCCCGATTTCTTTTCGCACCCGTCCTTCTGGGTGGCGGGACTTCTCGCCGTCATTCTCTGCGGTTTGTCGAAGGGCGGCTTCACCGGCATCGCCATGCTGGCGACGCCGATCCTGTCGCTCGCGCTGCCGCCCTTGCAGGCGGCGGCGATCCTGCTGCCGGTGCTGATGGTGCAGGATGTCTTCGGCATTTTGTCCTTCAGGCGTGAATTCGACAGGGAGGGACTGATCGTTCTTGGCGTCGGATCGGTGATCGGGATCACGGTCGCAACAGTGTTCGCGAAGGTCTTGCCGATCGCGGCGCTCACTTTGCTGCTTGGCGTGATCGCGCTTGTCTTCGGAGCGCAATGGTGGATCAGGCGCTGGCGCGGCGTGGTCGAAGGTCCACCGAAGCGCGCGCCCAAGCCCGCGGGCGTGTTCTGGGGCGCGATGTGTGGCGTGACAAGCTTCATCGCCCATGTCGGTGCGCCGCCTGCGCAGGTTTATCTCATGCCGCTGAAGCTGACGCCGGCTGTTTTCGCCGGCACGATGACTTGGCTCTTCTGGGGCATCAACATCATCAAGCTTGGCCCCTACATCGCGCTTGGCATGCTGACGAAGGAGACCTTGATCGCGTCGGCGGCGCTTGTTCCCGTCGCGGCGGCCTCAATCGTGATCGGCATCCGCATTGTCAGGATCATGCCGGCGGCGCGGTTCTATCCCATCATCTACTCGCTGCTGCTCATCGCAGGCGCGAAATTGTGCTGGGATGGAATCGCCGGGCTCATGCGCATCTAGAGCGGCGCGCCGCTCGATCTCCCGGCTTGTCGCAACGTTCCGCGGAAAACCGGTTCCCACTTTTCCGCACGTTGCTTCGGGGTAACGTTGTCCGCCAGGCGAAAAGCGCGTTAGATCGCTCCCCAAAGAACAGACGCCGTGGGGAAGCGCATGTCGATCCATTCCTACGAAAACGGGTTGCCGAAGACGCCGGCGAATTTCCAGCCGCTGACGCCGCTGACTTATCTTGAGCGCGCGGCCTTCGTTTTTCCCGATCATGTCGCGATCATCCATGGCGGGCTGCGGCGCAATTATCGCGATTTCTATGCGCGCTCGCGCCGGCTTGCTTCGGCCTTGTCGAAACGCGGGATCGGCAAGGGCGACTCTGTTTCAGTGATGCTGGCGAATACGCCGGCGATGCTCGAATGCCACTACGGCGTTCCCATGACGAACGCGGTGCTGAATACGCTGAACACGCGCCTCGATGCGGCCGTGCTCGCTTTCTCGCTCGACCACGCGGAAGCCAAGGTTCTCATCGTCGATCGGGAATTCTCGAAGGTGATGAAGGAGGCGCTGGCGCTCGCAAAGGCGAAGCCCATCATCATCGACTATGACGATCCGGAATTCATCGGCGCCGGCGAGCGCATCGGCGAGATCGAATATGAGGATTTCGTCGCGACCGGGGAGTCTGATTACGCCTGGCATATGCCTGATGATGAATGGGACGCGATCTCGCTCAATTACACCTCGGGCACGACGGGCGATCCCAAAGGCGTCGTTTATCACCATCGCGGCGCGGCGCTGCTGGCGCAGGGCAATGTGCTCACCGGCGGCATGGGCAAGCATCCCGTCTATCTCTGGACGCTGCCGATGTTCCACTGCAACGGCTGGTGCTTCCCATGGTCGATCTCGGTCGTGGCGGGAACGCATGTCTGCCTGCGCTATGTGCGCGCGAAGGCGATGTTCGACGCGCTGGCCGATCACAAGGTCACACATCTCTGCGGCGCGCCGATCGTGATGGCGACCCTGCTCAACGCGCCCGCTGCGGAGAAGCGGCCGCTGCCGCATGTGGTGCAGTTTTTCACCGCCGCAGCGCCGCCGCCGGAAGCGGTGTTGGCGGGCATGGTCGGCGCCGGATTCAACGTGACGCATCTCTACGGCCTCACCGAAACCTATGGTCCGGCAGTGGTGAACGACTGGAACGAGTCGTGGAATGCGCTCGATCCTTCAGCGCGCGCAGCGAAGAAAGCGCGGCAGGGCGTGCGCTATCTCGCGCTCGATGGACTCGATGTGATGGATCCTGAAACCATGGCGCCCGTTCCCGCCGATGGCGAGACCATGGGCGAGGTGATGTTCCGCGGCAACGTCGTGATGAAGGGCTATCTCAAGAACCGCGCCGCGACCGAGAAGGCGCTTGCTGGCGGCTGGTTCCACTCCGGCGATCTCGGGGTGAAGCATCCCGACGGCTATATCCAGCTCAAGGACCGTTCGAAGGACATCATCATTTCGGGCGGCGAGAATATCTCTTCGATCGAGGTCGAGGATGCGCTCTACAAGCATCCGGCGGTGCAGACGGCGGGCGTTGTCGCCAAGCCTGACGAGAAATGGGGCGAGACGCCTTGCGCTTTCGTGGAATTGAAGCCCGGCGCGACCGCGACGGAAGCGGAGATCATCGCCTGGTGCCGGCAGAATCTCGCCTCCTACAAGATTCCGCGCCATGTGGTGTTCGCGGAGATCCCGAAGACCTCGACGGGCAAGATTCAAAAGTTCAAACTGCGCGAGATGGCCAAAAGCGCTTGAGAGGATCGCCGCGGGATGGAGCCGACGCCCCTTCGCTATACGCCCTATGACGGGTCGCGGCGGCCTTTCTCCATCGGGCTCGAGCCTCTTGATCGCACGCGCTGGATCGAGCCCGACGCATTGCTGCTCGATGAGCTTGCGCAGAAGGACCAGCTGATCGCGGAGAAGCGCGACGTCGTTTTCATCGAGCGCTGGGATACGCGCGCGTCGCAGATGGAAGTTCGTGACGCGCTTGTGGAATATCTTCTGGCGCATCATTCCGGACGCTTCCGCCGCGAAGCCGACGTCATTGTCATTGACGATTCACGTCGCGTTGCGCTTGGTGAGGACGCGCCGCTGATCGCCGCATCAAAGATCGTGCAAGACGATCTCTGCATCATGCGCAGGGAGAGCGACGGTTGGCGCCTCGTCGCGGCGTCCCTCTGTTTTCCCTCAAGCTGGTCGCTCCGCGAGAAATTCGACCTGCCGATGGAGGCGATCCACGCGCACGTGCCGGGATTTCCAGGTCAGATGGGCGCGCGCGTCTCGCGTATTTTCGACAATCTCAAGATCGATATGCCGGTCTGGCGACTGAACTGGTCGATCTACAGCGATGGCGAGCTTCATCATCCCGAAAGCAAGTCGGGGCCGCGGCAATGGACGGGCGTCGGCGCCTTCGCCGCAAACGCCTTCGTGCGCGTCGAGCGGCAGACGCTGGCGCGCATGCCCTTGTCCGGCGACATCCTGTTTACGATCCGCGTCTATGCCGATCCGGTCACGGCGTTCCGTTCTCATCCGCGAGGAAGGGAGCTCGCCTCGTCGCTCAGTGCGCAGCTTCAATCGCTCGATGAACTGCAATTGCGTTACAAGAATCTGTTGAGCGATCGCGACAGGGCAGTGGCGGCGCTGGCCGCGCTGGTTTGAGCGCGTCCTTGGAAAGCCGCCTGTCGTCGCCTATCTTCCCCGACGATGCCCCCTCAGGATCCCGAGCAGAACCGGCTTTCGGCCCGCGCGGCGCGCTATGCGCGCGTTGGCGCCAATGTCGGCGGCGTCGCGGCGCGCATCGTGGGGGCGCGGCTCTTCGGCGGCGGGGATGCGTCGGATCGTCGCAACGCGGCGGCGCTGACGTCGGCGCTCGGCGGCCTGAAAGGCCCGATCATGAAGGTGGCGCAGCTCATGGCCACCATTCCCGATCTCCTGCCGCCAGAATACGCCGAGGAATTGCAGAAATTGCAAGCCGAGGCGCCGCCGATGGGCGCGGCTTTCGTCAAGCGGCGCATGCAATCGGAACTCGGACCTGACTGGCAGTCGCGCTTCGCGCAATTTGATCTGAAGCCGGCCGCCGCAGCTTCGCTCGGCCAGGTGCATCGCGCGACGAGCCTCGAAGGCGCGGCGCTCGCCTGCAAGCTGCAATATCCCGACATGCAGTCGGCGGTCGAAGCAGACCTAAGCCAGCTCGAAATCCTGTTCTCGATTCATCGCCGGATGAATCCCGTGATCGACACGCGCGAGGCAGCGAAGGAGATCGCCGCGCGCGTGCGCGAGGAGCTCGACTATGAGCGTGAGGGAAAGCATGCGGCGCTCTATGCCGACATGCTGCATGACGAGCCGCTGGTGCGCGTGCCCGGCGTGCATCCCAATCTCTCGACGCGGCGGCTCATCACGCTTGACTGGCTGAAGGGTGAGAAGCTGCTGAATTTCAGGCAAGCGGATCAGCAGACGCGCAACTTGCTGGCGACGGCGATGTTCAAGGCGTGGTGGCTGCCTTTCAGCCGCTTCGGCGTCATCCATGGCGATCCGCATCTCGGCAACTACACCGTGTTTCGCGAAGGCGACGCCGATGGCGCGCCTCCCGCCGGCATCAATCTGCTGGATTATGGCTGCATCCGCATTTTCCCGGTGCAGTTTGTCGGGGGCGTGGTCGATCTCTATCGCGGGCTGCTCGAGGGCGACGATGCGCGCGTGGTGCACGCCTATGAAGTCTGGGGTTTCAAGAAACTGCAGCGCGACGTGATCGACGTGCTGAATATCTGGGCGCGCTTCATCTATGGGCCGCTGCTTGATGATCGTGTGCGCAGCATCGCTGATGGCGTGAAGCCGTCTGAATATGGCCGGCGCGAGGCCTTCCGCGTGCATCAGGCGTTGAAGGAGAAGGGTCCCGTCACGATCCCGCAGGAATTCGTGTTCATGGATCGCGCCGCGATCGGACTTGGCGGCGTATTTCTGCATCTGGCGGCGGAACTCAATTTCCACCGCATGTTCGAAGCGGCGATCGAGGATTTCTCGATCGAAGCGATCGCGGAGCGCCAGAATGCGGCGCTCAAAGCGGCCAGCCTAAGCTGATCGGGCCGTTTCCGTGGTCGTTCGCTATCGCCATTCCGGAGTCGTTTTTTGAAAGTCCTTATCTTCGGCGCCACGGGCATGATCGGTCAGGCCGCGCTGCGCGAATGCCAGCATGATCCGGATGTCGAAGAGGTTTTGACGGTTGGCCGCAATGCGACCGGCCAGAAGGACGCGAAGCTGAGCGAGATCGTCCACGCCGACCTGTTCGATCTTTCGTTCGTCGCGGCGAAGCTTTCGGGATATGACGCCTGCTTCTTCTGCCTCGGCGTTTCTTCATTCGGCATGGACGAAGTGCGCTATCGGCGTCTCACTTACGATCTGACGATCAGCGTCGCGGAACTGTTGGCGACGCTCAATCCGGCGATGACTTTCCTGTATGTGTCCGGACGGGGAACGGACAGCACGCAGCGAGGCCGCGTGATGTGGGCGCGGATCAAAGGCGAGACCGAAAATGCGTTGATGCGCTTGCCTTTCAAGGCGGCTTACATGTTTCGCCCCGGAGCCGTGCAACCGAAGCATGGGGTTGTGTCGAAAACGTTGATCTATCGTGCGGCTTACGCGGCGATTGGTTTTCTGCTGCCGGCCTTGCGGACAATCGCGCCCAATCTTGTCACGGCGTCGGACGAGATGGGGCGCGCGATGCTGAAGATCGCTAGAAACGGCCATGCGAAGCCGATCCTGGAGAGCGAGGATATCAATCGCGTCTGAGGGCGCGCCGAGAAAGCGCCGGCGATCCGGCGCCTTCTCGGCGCGAACACTACCCTGCGGCAAGATCGGCTATTTCCCGCCGTTCGCCTCCACCCACTTTGCGTAGCCTTCCATGAAGCTTGTGAGAAATTTGCGCGTGTCGTCCTTCGCGATTCCACCCGTGTCGTCGAAGAGCTGCGCCGCGCCGCCGATATAGGCTTCCGGCTGCGTCATCGCCGGCATGTTGAGGAAGACGAGCGACTGCCTGAGATGATGATTGGCGCCGAATCCGCCGATCGCGCCGGGAGAGACGCTGACCACCGCGCAGGGTTTGCCGCTCCAGGCGCTCGATCCGTAGGGACGCGAGCCGATATCGATCGCGTTCTTCAGCACGCCGGGAACAGAGCGGTTATATTCCGGCGTCACGAACAAAACGGCGTTGGACGCTCTGATGCGGTCGCGGAACGCGACCCACGCCGCGGGCGGCGACGCGTCGAGATCCTGATTGTAGAGCGAGAGATCGCCGATCTCGACAATGGAGAGCTTCAGCGGCTCCGGCGCGAGCGCCGCCAGCGCGTGCGCCATCTTGCGATTGAAGGATTCCTTGCGAAGGCTGCCGACGATGACGGCGACGTTGCATGGTCCGCTCATGCGATGCTCCCGAAGTTTCGACCCGACGTAACGGCGCCTCTTTTAAACCCAGGCCGACGCCGGCGGAAGAAGGGGGGCGCCGAAGCGCCTTATGGGGGCAGAAAAAACATCGCATTGTCAGGCAATAGGCGATCCGCTAGACGGGCCGGACGGTCAATCACGGGGCTCGAAATGGCGGATCACGGGCAGGCGCAGACGGCGGACGGGCATCCGGACATGGACTACGCCGAGCATGAGAGCACCTACAACGGCTTCCTCGTTTTCGTGAAATGGGGAATTATCGTGAATTGCGCCATTCTTATCGGGATGGCCGTTTTCCTCCTCTGAGCTTATTTGACGCGCGCTGCTTGACGGATGCGCGCGTGGACGCTCGAATTCAAAAAACATCGTCGGCTGCGAGGGGAGAGTCATGCGCGTCGCCGTCCCGCTAGAAACGGATGCGAATGAGGGCCGCGTCGCGGCCACTCCGGAAACCGTGAAGCGCTTTGCGGGACTCGGCGCCAGCGTCGTGGTCCAGGCGGGCGCTGGCCTCAAGTCTGGAATCATCGACACCGACTATCAGTCAGTAGGCGCAACCATCGCATCGAGCGCCGAAGAGACGTTCAGGGATGCGGACGTCGTTCTCAAGGTGCGCCGGCCAACTGCCGAAGAGATGGGCTTTATGAAGCCCGGCGCGTTCGTCGTCGCGACGATGGACCCCTATGGGCAGAACGATGCGTTGGCCGCCATGGCGAAAGCCGGCGTCGCGGGTTTCGCCATGGAGTTCATGCCACGCATCACACGCGCGCAGGTGATGGATGTGCTCTCAAGCCAGGCCAACCTCGCGGGCTATCGCGCCGTGATCGACGGCGCCGCTGAATATGGCCGGGCGCTGCCGATGATGATGACGGCGGCGGGCACGGTTCCCGCGGCGAAGATTTTCATCATGGGCGTCGGCGTCGCGGGTCTGCAGGCGATCGCCACCGCGAAGCGTCTCGGCGCGGTGGTGACGGCGACCGACGTCAGGCCGGCGACGAAGGAGCAGGTCGAGTCGCTCGGCGGCAAGTTCCTCGCTGTCGAGGATGAAGAATTCAAGCAGGCGCAGACCACCGGCGGCTACGCCAAGGAGATGTCGAAGGAGTATCAGGCCAAGCAGGCCGAGCTCGTCGCGTCGCACATCGCCAAGCAGGACATCGTGATCACCACGGCGCTCATCCCCGGCCGTCCGGCGCCGAAACTCGTTTCCGCCGCGATGGTGGAATCGATGCGGCCGGGCTCGGTGATCGTTGATCTCGCGGTCGAGCGCGGCGGCAATTGCGATCTCGCCATCCCCGGACAGATCGCGACGACACGCAATGGCGTGAAGATCGTCGGCCACCTCAACGTCGCCGGTCGGCTCGCGGCGACGGCGTCGCAGCTCTACGCCAAGAACCTCTTCGCGTTCGTCGAGACGATGATCGACAAGGAGACCAAGTCGCTGAAACCCAACTGGGATGACGAACTCGTCAAGGCGACGCTGCTGACCAGGGACGGCGCTGTCGTCCATCCGAACTTCCAGCCAAAAGCGGCTTGAGCGTTTAGCTCGCGACAACAACAAAATCAGGGGCTCTCATCATGGCGACTCCCGAACAGGCGATGCAGCAGGTCCGCGACGCGCAGGAGGCGTTGCGCGTCGGCATCGCAAAAGGCCAGGCCGCGCTCGACGCGCTGCAAAGCGTGGACGCCGGTCTCGTCGCACACGCCGCGACGGGCGGCGTCGTCGATCCCTTCGTCTTCCGCTTCGCGATCTTCGTGCTGGCGATCTTCGTCGGCTATTACGTCGTCTGGTCGGTGACGCCTGCGCTCCATACGCCGCTGATGTCGGTGACCAACGCAATCTCCTCGGTGATCGTCGTCGGCGCGTTGCTCGCTGTCGGCGTGTCGGCCGCGCCAGCTCTTGGCGATGGCCCGCTCTGGGCGCGTGTGCTCGGCTTCTTCGCGCTTATCTTCGCGTCCGTGAACATCTTCGGCGGCTTCCTCGTCACCGAACGCATGCTCGCGATGTACAAGAAGAAGGGGTGAGGCCGTCATGCTGAACGCGAACCTCGCCAATTTCCTCTACCTCGTCGCCGGCGTCCTGTTCATCCTGGCGCTGCGCGGCCTGTCGCATCCGACGACGTCGCGCGAGGGCAATCGCTACGGCATGATCGGCATGGGCCTTGCGGCCCTGACCACGATCCTGCTCGCGCCGCCTGCCGACTGGGTGTCGTGGCTGCTCGTGATCGTCGGCGTCGGCATCGGCGGCGGCATTGGCGCTGTGCTGGCGCAGCGCGTGCAGATGACCGCGATGCCGCAGCTCGTTGCGTTCTTCCATTCGCTCGTCGGTCTCGCCGCCGTGCTGGTCGCCGCCGGAGCGCTCTATGCGCCGCAGGCCTTCGGCATCGGCGATGTCGGCTCGGTCCACAAATCGAGCCTTGTCGAAATGGTGCTCGGCGTCGCCATCGGCGCCATCACCTTCACGGGCTCGGTGATCGCGTTCCTGAAGCTCGACGGCCGCATGTCGGGCAAGCCGATTCTTTTGCCGAACCGCCATCACATCAATATCGGCCTTGGCGTTCTGCTCGTGCTGCTGCTGATCATCTTCGTGCAGACAGAAAGTCATGCGCTGTTCTGGGCGATCGCGCTGGTCTCGTTCGCTCTCGGCGTTCTGCTCATCATTCCGATCGGCGGCGCCGACATGCCGGTCGTCGTCTCGATGCTCAACTCCTATTCCGGCTGGGCGGCGGCGGGCATCGGCTTCACGCTCGGCAATCTCGCGCTCATCATCACCGGCGCGCTGGTCGGCTCTTCGGGCGCGATCCTGTCCTACATCATGTGCAAGGGCATGAACCGCAGCTTCATCTCCGTGATCCTTGGCGGCTTCGGCGGCGAAACCGCGGGCGCGGCCAGCGGCGCGACCGAGCAGCGGCCGGTGAAGCAAGGTTCGCCGGAAGACGCCGGCTACATCATGCAGAACGCGCAGAAAGTGATCATTGTGCCGGGCTACGGCATGGCGGTGGCGCAGGCGCAGCATGCGCTGCGCGAAATGGCCGATCTCCTCAAGAAGGAAGGCGTCGAGATCAAATACGCGATCCATCCGGTCGCGGGCCGCATGCCTGGTCATATGAACGTGCTGCTCGCCGAAGCGAACGTGCCTTATGACGAGGTCTTCGAACTCGAGGACATCAACTCGGAGTTTGGGCAGGCGGACGTCGCCTATGTCATTGGCGCGAACGACGTGACCAATCCGGCGGCGAAGACCGACCCGGCGTCGCCGATCTTCGGCATGCCGATCCTCGACGTCGAGAAGGCGAAGACCGTGCTGTTCATCAAGCGCGGCATGGGTTCGGGCTATGCCGGCGTCGAGAACGAGCTGTTCTTCCGCGATAATACGATGATGCTGTTCGGCGACGCGAAGAAGGTCACCGAATCCATCGTGAAAAGCTTCGGTCACTAGCGGGCTGCGGCTGTGAGCGCGCGACAACGTCCCTCGCACGCAGCCCCTGCGATCAAGGTCCGTCTCGCGCAGCCGGAAGATCGCGAAGCGATCATCGACCTGATCTGGCAGCTCAACCGCTATGAGTCGCCCATCTCGGGCGATCGCCCAACCGATCGCGACACGGCGCGGCGCTGCCTGCGCGACAATGAAGACGCGGCGCGCAACACGCTCGGCCTTTCCATCGTCGCGGTTGACGACAATGCGCCTGAGAAAGGCATTGTCGGCTATCTCTGCCTCGCGATCGAATCTATCGGCAGCTTCGTGCGCGAGGATGTGCGCCGCGTCGCCTATGTGCGCGAACTGATTGTTGACGAAAGCTGCCGGCGCGCCGGCGTCGGCAAGCGCCTGATGGAGGAGGCGGAGCGCTTCGCGCGCTCGCGCCACCTGAAGCGCCTCATGCTCGGCGTGCTCGCAGGCAATGCGAAAGGCCGCGCCTTCTACGAAGATTTCGGCATGGGCGCCTACGCGATCGAGATGGTGAAGCCGCTCGATTGATCGGTTGCGTTCGCCTGAGCGGCCTCGCTTAACGCTGTTCGATGCTCTTGAGGTAAGCGCAGAACATGTCGGCCATGGCGTCGGCGTAGGTTTCGATTTCCGCAGGCGTTCGCGGCGTTTCGGAAAACTGCTTCCCCGCGGAATCAAGCGTCGCCGTGAGCAGATCGCCGGCCAGCGTGCGCGTCGTTTCCTGCGCCTTGGGCAATACCTCGCGCATGAAGTCCTCGATGATGCGCGTTCCCGACACGCGCGCTTCCTGCGCTTCGGGCGCGTCGCGATAGAGAGGCGCGGCGTCGTTGAGCGCGCCGCGCACGGCAGCCTCGTCGCATTCGGAGCGGATGAAGGCGTGGACGAGCGCGCGCAGCCGTTCGATCGGCGGCTTGCCGACATCCTCAAGGATGCCGCGCAGCATCTCGGTCGTCTCGCGCCATTCGTCGCTCTGAAGCCGGAAGAGGATCGCCGCCTTGTTCGGGAAATACTGGTAGAGCGAACCGACGCTCACGCCGGCCTTTTCCGCCACCCGCGCCGAGGTGAAACGCTGCGCGCCCTCCTTCACCAGAACCTGAACCGCGGCCTCCAGAATCGCCGCAACGAGCTCGTTCGAGCGGGCCTGCCTGGGCTGTTTTCGTGAGGAAATAGAAGAGCTTCGGCGATCGGTCATGGGCCTGCGCGGTAATGCGAATAGGAAATGCGATGAATTAGTCGTATTTCTGACTCAACACAACGACACGCTGATCCCGCACCGGAGATTTCCATGACTACCCTGACCTCGGCCCCGCTCGCGCCGCTGCTCGACCGCCTGTTCAGAGAAGCCGATGCGGCGTCGTCCTGGACGAGCTCCGCAGCGGCCAGTCTCTCGCGCGAAGAGCGCGCGCGCCTGATGCAGAGCAAGACCGGCTATCTCGACCTCTATGCGCGCCTGAAGGATGTCCCGCTTCCGGTTTCGCGCGAGACGGGCGCGCTGCTCTACATGCTGGCGCGCAGCATCGGCGCGCGAACGATCGTCGAATTCGGAACCTCGTTCGCGATCTCGACCCTGCATCTCGCGGCGGCGCTGAGGGACAATGGCGGCGGTCGATTGATCACGACCGAGTTCGAGCCGTCCAAAATCGTGCGCGCCCGGGACAATCTGACAGCCGGCGGCGTCATCGATCTCGTGGAAATCCGCGAGGGGGATGCGTTGAAAACGCTGAGCGTCGATCTGCCCGATGCGATCGATCTTGTTCTGCTCGACGGCGCGAAAGCGCTTTATCCGGAGGTCCTGAGTTTGGTCGAGAGTCGGCTGAGGCCGGGCGCGCTCATCGTCGCCGACAACGCCGACGACAGTCCTGACTATCTCGCGCGCGTGCGTTCGCCCGCGAACGGCTACCTCTCGACGCCGTTCGCAGAGGATGTCGAACTGTCGATGCGGATGGGGTGAGCTCGGCAGGCGCGCAAAACAGCCGCCGTCCTGGTCTCACATCAACTTTCATTCTGGCCGACTTCGCGCTTCAACTCGGAGAATGCTTTTTCGAGATGGGATTCGAGTCGGCCCCGTCCTTCTCCAGCCGCCCACCGATCGACCGCCACTCTCATTCCGCCCACGGAGGCCATCGCCACCATTCGCAATCCGTTGCGCCGCTTGCGGTCAGGCCAATGCTTGCATAGCGCCGTGAAGACCGCGTCCTCCTGCTCAACATATTTTGCATGTTTGCGCGCGCGCAGTTGATCGGTCGACTGGAGCAACTTTTCGATCGCGATCATTTTCTCCGGATCGTACTCTGACGCGAGCGACAGGATTGCGCTCAGGACGACGTCAATCGGCGGCCTGTCCGCGCGTTCGCGCAGGATGGCGGCATGGATCATCGAGCCAACCGCGCTCTGCCATGCGAGCAGAATTTCTTCCTTGGACGAGAAATAATAAAAGAACGTGCGGCGTGATATGCCCGCCGCCTCGGCGATCGCGTCGAGAGTCGTCTCCTCGTAGCCCCGCTCCAGAATGAGTCGAAGGCCGGCGTCCGCAATCCGCTCCAGGGTCGCGCGGCGCTTCCGCTCGCGCAGCCCCTCGCTTCCTTTCCCGCTGTCCGTCATGGCCCAACATATGCCATAAATCGCACCCATTGTAAAATTACACTGAGTGTAATAGGTGTTCCTGTGGCATCCATCTGCGGTCTCGGCGAAAAGCCAATATCGAGCGACATTCTGATGTTCCTGCGCTCCTGGGCCGCTGACCCGCTGCGCGTGGCTGCAGTCGCTCCTTCGGGCGAAGCGCTGGCGGACATCATCACGAGGGAGGTTGACCAAAGGTCAGGTCACGTCATCGAGTTGGGTCCCGGCACAGGCGTGTTTACACGAAAGTTGTTGAAGCGAGGCGTCGATCCTCGTGATCTGACCCTCATCGAGAACGGGTCGGAATTCGCCATATGCCTTCAGGCGCGGTTTCCAAACGCGCGCGTGCTGTGGATGGATGCGGCGCGGCTTAAAGGCCTCGATTTGGAGAATCGCGCCGCAGTTGGCGCTGTCGTCAGCGGCCTGCCGCTGCTTAGCATGACGCCAAGGCAGGTCATGTCGATCCTCGATGGCGCTTTCAGCCATCTGCGCACTGACGGCGCGTTCTATCAGTTTACATATGCGGCCCGATGTCCGGTTCCCCAGCCGATCCTCGATCGATTGGGGCTACGCGCCACGCTGGTCGGCCGCACCTTCCGCAACATTCCTCCCGCATCTGTTTATCGCATTTCGAGGCGAAAGGCCTGGAGAGCGGCGCCGCAATCAGCGTGAAGGGAACCGATTAGCACAGGAAAGATGACGCATGACTTCCCAAAAAGTGAAAACAGCGCTTGTGACCGGAGCTTCCTCCGGCATGGGCAAGGAAACCGCGAAACGTCTGATCAAGGATGGCTATCGCGTCTTTGTCGCGGCGCGCAGCGTCGCGAAGATGAAGGATCTTGAAGCGCTCGGCGCAACGCCCCTGCGCATGGACATTTCCAAAGGCGACGAGATCAAAGCAGCGGTCGATACGATTCTCGATCAGGTCGAGACGATAGATGTGCTCGTGAACAATGCCGGCTTCGGGCTCTACGGAGCCATCGAGGACATCTCGCTTGATGAAGCGCGATATCAGTTCGAGGTTAATCTGTTCGGGACGGCGCGATTGACCCAGCTTCTGTTGCCCAAAATGCGTGAAAAGGGCTCTGGCGCAATCATCAACATCACCTCGATGGGCGGGAAGGTCTACACGCTGCTTGGCGCCTGGTATCACGCCACCAAGCATGCGCTGGAAGGATGGTCGGATTCGCTTCGGCTGGAGCTTGCGCCTTTCGGCATTAAAGTTGTCATTATCGAACCGGGTCTTATCGAGACTGGCTTCGGCGATGTCGTCGCCGACGGACTTTTGAAGCGCTCAGGGAGCGGCGCTTACGCGAAGCTCACTGAAGCGGTCGCCGCGACGACAAGGCAGGCTTACGGCGACGGACGCGGCACCGATCCCGCCGTCATAGCAGACATCGTCTCCAATGCGGCGAGCGCGAGACGGCCACGCACACGCTATGTCGCCGGCAAGTACGCCAAGCCGATGATCGCGGTCCGAAAATGGCTGGGCGACCGCATGTTCGATCGTCTGATCATGAGTCAGATGAGATAGCCATTCGCGGCCTGCATCGAGTCGAGTTCTGCAATGGCGGCGAGGCTGCTCTTTAGTTCCAGCGCGCCGCTCGTTTTGGCGGCCTCGAAACTAAAAAGCCGCCGCCCGTGAGGGCGGCGGCCCGGCGCGCGGATTTAACGTCAGCCCATCCGCAAGCCGGTGTTCGTGATCAGGGTAGTTCAGGCACGTCGGTCCATCCAGTGCTGACGCTTGGAACGTGATAGAATTTCGCCATCGGACCGTCGCCGCCGCTCAAAGCCTGGCAAATCCAGGAGTAGCGCGAGGAGTCATGGACCGCGAGGCTCGGCATGAAGCCCGGCATTGATGCGCCGACCTTTATATAGAGCTCGTCCGCGGTCAGCGGCGTCGTATTGTTGTAGTCGACCGCCAGAAAAACCCCCTGGAGATAGACACCAGCGCGCGTCATCGGCCCCAATCCATATCCGCATGTCGCGTCCCAGTCGGCGAACTTGTAGGTCGCGAACATGACGGTCGGCGCGGGCCGCACCGGCTGCGATTTATGGAGATTGGGGTCGCCGAGATCGGAATACATATCGGCGTATTTGATCTCGAGAACTCGCACATCCTTGTTCACGAGTTGCGCCGCAGCAGCGAAATTCGCGCGCACCTGGGCGACGAGCCGGGCTTCCTGCGTTTCCTCGCTTGTCTCGCTGGCGCGCTGCTTCCTGAGCTTCAGCCTGAAGATGCCGCGCAGCGTCTCGTTGAGGCCGACGTCTGTCAGGCCTGCATCCGTGCCGTAGCCGGACGAATCAATTCCGTTCAGAAATCTTTGCGCGGTCAAAGTCAGCCACGCCGTCGCCTGTTTCTGCGCCGCGCCAATATTGACCAGGGGATAGACGGCCGAGCTCGTCTCCATCTCAAGCAGCCGCTTTTCCGTTCGCTTGTTAGGTTCGATCAGCGAGTCGCCGGAGCCGAATTGGCGGGTCTGGAATTGCTTGATGGCGCTGCGGGTCTTGGGGCCGACCAGGCCGTCTTGTTTCAGGCGAGGCGTCGGGCCTCCCTCGCCGGGTGGGACCATGTTGAGGAACGCCTGAATTCGAAGAACATCTGCTTTGATATTTGCGCCATTCAAACCAACTGACTTGGAAATATGTTCGCGCGCGCCCATCGCAGTCCTCCGGCAGTGATCGCATCAGGAAATCAAATATCGTCTCCGGAAAAACATGGATCGCCTGCGGCTGTCCGGCCGCAGGCGATCCTCAATCACATCAGATAGGCTCAGAACTTCGAGCGCTTCGCCATCGCCCAGGCCGAACCGTTACGGCCGTCGCGAAGAACGACCACGCGGGTTCCGACCTTCACGCGGCTGTAGAGATCGATGACGTCGTTGTTCATCATGCGGATGCAGCCTGACGAGACCGCTTCGCCGATCGTCTCTTCCTCGTTCGTGCCGTGAATGCGGAAGATCGAGTCCGAGCCGGACGCGTTATAGAGATACATGGCGCGCGCGCCGAGCGGGTTGGCTTCGCCGCCGGCCATGAACTTCGGCAGGTCAGGGCGACGCTTCAGCATTTCCGCCGGCGGCGTCCAGGACGGCCACTCAGCCTTGCGGCCGATATGCATGTCGCCGCCCCATTCGAAGCCGGCGCGGGCGACGCCGATCGCGTAACGCATCGCCGTACCGTTATCGCCGATGAGATAGAGAGCGCGGTTCGGCGTATCGACGAGGATCGTTCCCGCCGCATAACCCTGCGGCGCGGCGACGACTTCGCGCGTCTGCGCCGGCGCAGCGCGCTGGGTGCGGAAGTCAGGCTTCTGGAAAAGCGAAGCGAGAAGGCTCGAGCCTTCCTGGGCGGACGCGGGTGAAGCGAAGGCGGCGAGGCCCAGAGCGGCGGCTGCGGCGATCGTCTTGAAGTGGTTGAACATGATCATCTCCCCTGTGTGAAACAGGGTATGGACCCCGGCGCGGCGGGATTTTGTGCGCCGGCGCACGCAGATAAAGCGTTCGTCAACCCTTGTGTTCCGTCCGTTTCGCCGAACGGTTTCGCCGGCTTCATGCGAGGAAACTGCTGGGGTGCAGGGAGAAATCGAATCGATGAGAGAGAATGCAGAACCGGCCGCCCGGTTCCGTCGCGCGGTGAAAGCCCGCCACGCCCGGAGGACAGGAGGGCTGCTCTGGCCTAGACTCAGGGCGCCCAAGGAATCGAGGACAGCATGACAGCGCCGCGCCCCTCCAAAACCCATATCGGCAATCACCCGCTGAAGCCCGAGACCTTGATGCTGGGTTACGGCTTCGATCCGCTGCTCTCGGAAGGCGCGGTGAAGCCGCCGGTTTTTCTCACCTCGACCTTCGTCTTCCAGTCGGCGGAGGAAGGACGCGATTTCTTCGATTACACGTCGGGCAGAAAGGAGCCGCCGCGCGGCGCGACGTCGGGCCTCGTCTATTCGCGCTTCAATCATCCCAACAGCGAGATCGTCGAAGACCGACTCGCTGTCTATGAAGGCGCCGAAGCCTGCATCCTGTTTTCGTCGGGCATGTCGGCGATCACGACGTCGGTGCTTGCGTTCGCTCGGCCGGGCGATGTGATCCTGCATTCGCAGCCGCTCTATGGCGGCACAGAAACGCTCGTAGCGAAGACGCTGTCCGTCTATGGCATGAGCGCCGTCGGCTTCGCCGATGGAATCGACGGTGACGCCATCCGCGCGGCGGCGAAGCAGGCGATGGCGAAAGGACGCGTCTCCGTCATCCTGATCGAGACGCCGTCCAATCCGCTGAACACGCTGGTCGACATCGCGCTAGTGCGAAAGATCGCTGATGAGATCGCCGCGCAGCAAAATCATTGCCCGACGATCATGTGCGACAACACCTTGCTCGGGCCGGTCTTCCAGAAGCCGCTGATGATCGGCGCCGACGTATCGCTCTACTCGCTGACCAAATATGTCGGCGGCCATTCCGATCTGATCGCCGGCGCTGCGCTTGGATCAAAAGCGGTGACGAAGCCGATCAAGGCGCTGCGCGGCGCGATCGGCACGCAGCTCGATCCACATTCCTGCTGGATGCTGGGGCGCTCGCTCGAAACGCTCAGCCTGCGCATGGAGCGCGCCGATCAGAATGCGAAGATCGTCGCGGAGTATCTCAACGAGCATCCGCGCGTGAAGAAGGTTCACTATCTCCCATTCCTGACCGCCGACAGCGCGGCGCGGCGTGTGTATGAGTCGCAGAGCGAAGCTGCGGGATCGACTTTTTCATTCGACATCAAGGGCGGTCTGAAAGAGGCGTTCGCCTGCCTCAACGCGCTGCAGGTGTTCAAGCTTGCGGTCAGTCTTGGCGGCACGGAGTCGCTTGCGAGCCATCCCGGCACCAACACCCATTCAGGCGTGCCGGAAGCGGTGCGACTCTCGATCGGCATCAGGGATTCGACCATCAGGCTGTCGATCGGCATCGAGCATCCCGATGATCTCGTCGCCGATCTCGCTAACGCTCTCGCTGCGATTTAAGGAGCGACGTCCGGAAAAGTGGACGCCGGTTTTCCGGAAGACGTCGCGACAAAAAGAAGATCAGCGCGGCCAGCGGAAATCGTCGGCGCGGCCGGGCTTCGCGTCGCCGACGCGTCCTTCGCGATAGACGCGCTCGATGAGAACAAGCGCGTCGCTCTCGACGCGCGCGTCGCGCAGGCTTGCGAGCGCGCCTCCGGGCGATGTCGCGGCCTTGTTCAATGACAGGATCGGCCCGGCCGCCGGCTTCACCTGGAGACCGGGAATGCCGACCGGCTCGGGCAACCCCATCACCATGCGGTCGATGGCGCGATCAATGCCGCCCGGCTGCAATTCGAGCGGCAGCTTTTCGATCGGGGACGTTTCCGCGGGAATCGCGATCACGGTCGATGCCGGCCTGTTCTCGATCAGGCGGCGCAATTCGAGTTCGACGAAATGAGCCTCCTTGCGCGCGCCCGCCTTGGTGAAATGCACGCCGTCATTGGCGCGAAGCTTCGATGTCTGGCCGGTGAGGTCGGGGCCGTAGGGCGAGAATTTGTTCTCGCTGTCGACGAAGGGCTCCCAGATGTCGATGAATTTCGCGCCGGCTTTCTGGGACGCAGCGCGCAGCACATCGTTCAGCGTCATCATCTCGGTGGAATAGCGCGGCGACTGCATCGGCGGCATGCCGACCCAGAAGACGGGAATGTGTTTCTCGGCGAAGCCTTGCAGCATGGCGTCAACGCGCTGCGAATAGATCTCGCGCCAGCGATCGGTCGTTGGTTCGTAGGGCTGGTTGGTCTCGTCGCGAATGGGCTGGCGATCGTTCGCGCCAAGCTGAATCACGACGAAGCTGATCTTCTGGTCGCTGGCGAGAATATCGCGCACGGTCTTCGGCCAGTCGTAATAATCGACGCGCGTCAGTCCCGACTCCGGGCGCGTGCGCCTGTTGACGGCGATTTCGGGCTCATCGGCGAACGCCTCGTCGAGGCCGTTCGCGAGCTGTTCGCCAAAGGAGTCGCCCAATACGAGGATGAAGGTCGAGGGATCGACCTTGGGTTTCTCCGGCGTGTCGCGAACGATCACGGTCGCGGGCGCCGTGCGGCGCGGCGCGCTGACCACGGCTCGCGGCTTCTGCGCCGCGCGCCGGCGGGCGCGATCCTCGGCTGCGCGGCGTTGTTTCGCTTCCTGCAGGACCAGATCGAGCGGGCTCATCTGCGCAATCACGGTCGGGCCGCCGGTGAGGCCGATCACCAGCAAGGCGAGCGTAATCTTGAGGATGCGGGCGAAGCGCATGCGCGCCGTCTCCGGCTTGGCGACCTGCCATCTATAGCACGGGCCGTCCCGAAGCGGAGGCGCGAGCCGTCTAGCGCTTCGCCGCTTTCATCCTGGCGAGCAGGGCGGCGGTGGCGTAGCCGTCGGCAGGGTTGACGCCTTCGGCGAGCTGGAAGCGGCGCACGGCGTCGCGCGTGCCGCTGCCGAGCCGGCCGTCGATTTCCTGATCGTAGAAGCCGAGGCGGCGAAGCTGCCGCTGCACGTCCTCGCGCAGCGCCTTGGAGGGCAGGGGATCGGCCGCCGGCCATGTTCCCTGAATGCGCGGACGTCCCATCACGCGGTCGCCAAGATGGGCGACGCCGAGCGCGTAGGCGTCGGACATATTGTAGGTCTTGATGACTGCGAAATTGTCGGTGAGCAGAAATGCTGGACCCTTGGCGCCGGCGGGCATGAACAGGAGCGCTTCGCCGCTGCGCGGCAGCGCGCCGCCGTTGACCGCCGTCACGCCCGCGCTCGCCCACGCCGAAAAGCTGCGCCGAACTGTGCGATAGTCGAGATCCGTGGGGACCGAGACTTCGACGCCCCAGGGCAATCCGCTCTGCCAGCCCTTCTGGGCGAGATAGTTCGCAGTGGAGGCGAGCGCGTCAGGCGCCGAGCCCCAGATATTCTTGCCGCCGACGGCGTATTTCATGAAGCTCGACGGCATGAATTGCGTATGGCCCATCGCGCCCGCCCAGGAGCCGCGAATACGCGAGCGCGGAATATGCGCGTCGTCGATAATGCGCAGCGCCTGCATCAACTCGTCGCGGAAGAAGGTCCCGCGATAGCGGACATAGGCCAGCGTCGCGAGCGAACGGATGACGTCCTTGTCGCCGGTAAAGGAGCCGTAATTCGTCTCCATGCCCCAGACGCCGAGCACGATCTCTTTTGGCACGCCATACTGACTCTCGATGCGTGCAAGCGAGTCCGCATATTGTTCGGCGGCGGCGCGGCCGCGCTCGATGCGCTGCGAAGAAACAGCGCCAGCGAGATAGGACCAGATCGGCTTTGAGAATTCCGACTGCTTCTTCGTCAGCGCGACGATCGACGCGTCGATCGTCAGGCTGTCGAACGCTTCATCGAACGTCGCGCGGCTGATCCCTTCCGCCTGCGCGAAGGGCCAGAGGCTTTGCAGGAAGCTTTCGAACGATGCTCCGGCGGGGGGCTTTGGTTTCGCGGCTGCAGGCTTGTCGGGCTTCGGCTTCGCTGGAGTGGTGGCGCCAAAGGCGGCGTGAGCGGTCAGAGCCGCGAGAACAAAAGCTCCGAGGAGCCCTCTCATCCGCGGAACAGGCTGCCGGCGCCGATGCGGGAATTTCCGGCGCGCGCGGCGGCGTTGCCGGGATCGGCGGTCAGCGCGCGGGCGTAACTCTCGCTCGCCTCCTGCTTGCGGCCCATCTTTTCATAGGCGAGTCCGCGTCCGGCCCAGGCGTCGCCGAGCTTGTTGTCGACGTTGAGCGCGGCGTTGAAATCCTCGACGGCCTTCTCGAACTGATTGTTGGCGATGAGGCTCTGGCCGCGCGCGAGATAGGGCGCCGCCGCATAGGGATCGCGGTCGATCGCGGCGTCGAAATCAGAGATCGCGAACTGGTGCTGGTTCTGCTTCTGATAGAGCAGGCCGCGCGCATGAAAGGCCTGCGCCGATTCCGGGTTGAGCTTGATCGCCTGATTGAGGTCTTCGAACGCCTGCTGGTAGTTGCCCTGCACGCGCAGAAGATTGGCGCGCGCGATGTAGGCCGGCGCGTAATTCGGAACAACCGTGACGGCGCGCGTGAAATCGTTCAGCGCCTGATCGTTGCGATTGGTCTGGCGATAGGCGAGGCCGCGATTGGTGAAGGCCGCGGCGAGATTGGGATTGATCTGGATCGCCTTGTCGAAGTCGGTGATCGCCTCGCGATAGCGGCCGACGCGGGCGTAAGCCGCGCCGCGCGTATTGTAGGCTTGGGCGTCGTTCGGATTGCGACTGATGACTTCGGACAACGAGGTGATGTTGACTGACTGCGCGCCGGAGGTGTCTTCCTCGACCTCGGCGACGCGCGGGCCGGTGACGGAGCCGATCGTGTCACATCCGGCAAGGGTCAGCGCGACGCCGACGATGGCCCATGGAACAATCGACTTTCGCATCCTGTCACCTCGCTAAAGCCGATCGCCCGCCGGCCGCTTCACGCTCTTCAAGTCCCTACGCAGATGCGCAGCACATGGTTGACAAAGAATTTCGGCGCCGCCGCAGCTAAGCGGGGCGCCGATCTTATTGTCCGGTCGCGAAAGGTCGGGCCGACCTGCCGCGAGAATGCGGCCGATCAGCGCGCGCCGGCGCCAGCCGCCAGGCCGCCAGGAGCCGCTCCGCCAGCGCCGGGACCGCCGGCCGGGCGAGGGCCGCCGAAGCCGGGACGGCCAGGCGTGCGGGGCTTCAGGGGCTTGGAAGGCAGCAGGCCTTCGCGCTGCATCTTCTTGCGGATCAGCTTGCGGGCGCGGCGAACGGCTTCCGCCTTCTCGCGCGCTTTCTTCTCGGAGGGCTTCTCGTAATGGCCGCGGAGCTTCATCTCGCGGAACACGCCCTCGCGCTGCATCTTCTTCTTGAGCACCTTGAGCGCCTGATCGACGTTATTGTCGCGAACGAGAACCTGCACGTGTCAAACCGATCCTGATCTGAGAGAGGGGGCCCGGCCGGCCAAAACAGCGCGGTCAGGCGACAGGAGGCGGCGGTTACCAGAGATTCCCCCGCTTGTCCACGCGGAAAGCGCTATTTCAGGGTCACTCTTGTCATATGCCCCATCTTGCGGCCGGGGCGGGCATGGGCCTTGCCGTAGAGATGGAGATGGGCTCCGGGCTCCGCCAGCACGGTCTTCCAGCGGTCGGCGTCGTCCCCGATCAGGTTCTCCATGGTCGCCTCACGGCCGACAAGCGCCGGATCGCCCAGCGGCCAGCCGGCGACGGCCCGGATATGCTGCTCGAACTGGGAGGTCCTGGCCCCCTCGATAGTCCAGTGGCCGGAATTATGGACCCGCGGGGCGATCTCGTTGAACAGGACTCGATCTGCGTCGTCGCCCGGCGCAACGAACAGTTCGACCGCAAACACGCCGACATAGTCGAGGCTTTTCGCGATCTTCTCGGCCACGCCGATCGCCTCTTCTGCAAGGGCGTCCGAAATTCGCGCCGGCGCGCGCGTCAGGGCGAGGATATGGTCGCGATGCTCGTTCTCGCAGACCGGATAGGGCGCGAACGCGCCATGCGAGCTGCGCGTGGCCACCACCGAAACCTCTTTCGAGAAGGTCACGAAGGCCTCGAGGATTGCCGGCGCCCGGCCGATCTTCTCCCATGCGTCTTCAACATCGGCCGGGTCCATGATCTTCGCCTGCCCCTTGCCGTCATAGCCCATGCGTCGGGTCTTGAGCACGCAGGGCGTTCTGATCTGGGCGACAGCCGCCCGCAGGCTGGCGAGGTCGTCGACGGGGGCGAAGGGCGCGACGCCTATGCCAAGCTCGCGCGCCAGGTTCTTCTCGGACAGGCGGTCCTGCGTCGCGGCCAGCGCCTGCGCGCCGGGGCGCAATGTCGCGCGGACCTCCAGAAAGGACGCGGTCGCCGCCGGGATGTTCTCGAATTCGTAGGTGACGGCGTCGACCTCCTCGGCGAAACGGGCGAGCGCGGCCTCATCTTCGTACGGGGCGATTGTGCGGGCGGAGCTGACCTCGAAGGCGGGAGAGTCTTCCTCCGGGGCGTAGATGTGGGACTTGAGGCCGAGTGGCGCGGCCGCGAGCGCCAGCATGCGCCCGAGCTGGCCGCCGCCCAGGATGCCGATCGTGTCGCCGGGCTTTAGGATCACGCGTCGTCCTTCGGCCGTTCCGCGACCGAAGCGGTGCGAGCCGTTCGCCAGGCGTCGAGCCGGGTCGCAAGCGCCGGGTCTCCGAGCGCCAGCACAGCGGCCGCCAGAAGCGCCGCATTGATCGCGCCGGCCTTGCCGATCGCGAGCGTACCGACGGGGACGCCCGCCGGCATCTGGACGATGGAGAGCAGGCTGTCCTGGCCCGACAGCGCCTTCGATTCGACCGGCACCCCGAAGACCGGCAGGGGAGTCATTGCGGCCGCCATTCCCGGCAGGTGCGCCGCGCCGCCGGCGCCGGCGATGATGACCTTGAAGCCCTCGGCCTTGGCGCCCTTGGCGAAGGCGACAAGCCGGTCCGGCGTGCGATGGGCGGACACGATCCGGTCGTCATGGCCGACGCCAAGTTCGTCGAGGGTCGCGGCGGCATGGCTCATCGTCGCCCAGTCCGACTGGCTTCCCATGATGATCGCGACAGGTCCCGGCACTCTCGGCTTCCCTTGCTGCGGCGGCGCAAGTCGGCGCTATGCGCGCATTCGGCCCGCATCTGTCAACCTCTCGGCAACTCTGATCGATTAAAGCTGGGGAATGGCTGCGACTCCTGAGCCTCTTTCCGCAAACGAGCATAACCGGCTGCTGGCGCGAATCGCCGCGCTGGAGGCCGATCTTGCGGAGGCCCGGGGCCAGGTCGCCCGCGCGGAATCGCTTGCCCATGAGGACCCGCTGACGGGCGTGCTCAACCGGCGCGGCTTCGCGCGGGAGCTTGAGCGCGCCGTCGCCTTCCACTCCCGCTACGATACGCCGGTCTCGGTGATGCTGTTCGACATCGATGGGCTCAAGCGCGTGAATGATCGCTATGGCCATGCCGCCGGCGACGCGCTGATCGCGGGCGTCGCGCGCACGCTGAAGCGCAATCTGCGCGTCTCGGACTCGCTCGGACGACTTGGCGGCGATGAATTCGGCGTACTCGTCTGGCACGCGGCGGAAGAAGTCGCGATCGCCAAGAGCAAGCAGTTGCAGGTCACGCTCGACGCGTCGAGCGCGACTTGGAGCACTGGGCCACTGCCGCTTTGCGCATCCGTCGGCGTCGCCGAAATCACCAGGGATGGCGGCGCGGACGTCGCTCTCACGCTCGCCGATCAGCGGCTTTACGCCGACAAATCCGCGCGCCGGCCGGAAAAGAAAGTCGCCTGATCGTTCTCAGGCGATGATGTCAGGCGTCAGAATGTCTTCGATGCCGCCCATCTTGTCCTTGAGGACGAGCTTGCGCTTCTTTAGTCGCTGAATCTGCAATTGATCAGACAGGCCTGATCGCTCAAGCGCGTGAATCGCCGCGTCAAGATCGCGATGTTCTTCCTTCAGTCGCGTCAACTCCTCGCCGAGCCTTGCCCGCTCTGTCTCGTCGAGAATGATTCGCATAAGCCGCCCGTTCGCCCGATCTTGATCTTAGAGCATGGCGCGAAAAAGTGGATACCGGTTTTTCGCAAGAGCCATGCGCTAAGTTTTTGGAATCGATCACGTTCCCGCACTTTGATTGTTTCAAGCAAAATGCGGGAACGTGATCTAGTATGACGGCGGGCGCCGCTTGTTCAAGCGCATGGCGGCGGCTCCGGGACAAAAATCCTGCTGCGATAATTGTGCGGCACGGAAACGAATTCCTTCGACTCGCCGCATTCCTCATGTCAGTCTTGTGACGCGGACAAACATGGAGGTGCCCATGTCCCTGCAAGCTCATCTTGCGGAACTTGAAAAGCGTCACCAGTCCATCGAGCGTGAAATCGAAGTCGCTCTGGCCCATCCGTCGATCGATGATCTTGAAATCGCAGAGCTGAAGCGGCGCAAGCTGCAATTGAAGGATGAAATCGCGAAGCTTCGCGAAGGCATGTCGCCCCCTCCCACATTGCATTAGCGTTCTCCCATTCGTTAAATTTCGAACGGCCACGCGTTAGCGGAGGTCGAGCAGTTGTGCGCTGCTATTGAAATGCAGCGCACAACGAGATGCGTTTGTCTAAAATTGTTATATCAGGCGGAGCGCTGAATTTGGCGCTGCGCGCGTTTACGTTTGCGGCCAGTTGTCGCGAATCCAGCGCGTCAGCCCTTCTTCGTTTACCTCGCCGGCGGCGAGCGCGAGGATGATGGCGGTTGCTTCAGGTTGGCGCGGCTTGAACGCGATCTGGTTTCTGCGAAGAAAAACCATCAGAGCGTGAAATGCGATGCGCTTGTTGCCGTCGATAAATGGATGATTGCGTGCGAGGCCAAACGCATATGCCGCGGCCAGCGCAGCCAGATCATGCTCACCGTAATGCCAGCGATTGATGGGTCTAGCGGCTGCAGATTCGAGCAAGCCCTGATCGCGAATGCCAGCGGGACCGCCGAACATCGCAAGCTGCTCGGAGTGCATGTTGACGATGTCATCGATTGTCAGCCAAATGGGCTCGCTCATTTGGCGAGCGCGCGGAACGTGTCCTGATACTCATCCATCACTTCACGCGCGATCCGCATGGTCTCTGCGTGGTCCGCGTCGTAGGGACTGAGTTGCAGTCCCCGTTCCGGCTGCTCGACGTAAAAGAGCTTGTCGCCCTCTTTCAGGCGCAGGCGCGCCAGCAGCTCCTTCGGCAGGATCAGCCCGACCGAATTGCCGATCTTCCTGACCTGAAGGACGTGATTTTCCATCTCTGATTTCGTGACCGGCTTGTTCATATCCGTCGCCGCAGATGTGTTATACAATCTGTATAACACAAATGAGGGGCGTCAGCAATGCGCCGCCGAGCGACTACTCCATCGCCTCCAGCTCGGCGATCATGTTCTCGATCATGCCAAGGCCGATCTGCCAGAAGCCGGGGTCCCTGGCGTCGAGCCCGAAGGGCTTGAGCAGTTCGCCATAGGGTTTCGATCCGCCCGCTGACAGCAGCGCGAAGTAATGGTCGACGAATTTCGGGTCGGCCTTCTGATAGACGCCATAGAGCGAATTCACCAGGCAATCGCCGAAGGCGTAGGCGTAGACGTAGAAGGGCGAATGGATGAAGTGCGGGATGTAGGTCCAGAAGGTCTCGTAACCCGCGCCGATCCTGATTGCAGGCCCCAGACTCTCCGTCTGCACGGCGAGCCAGGCGTCGCAGATCTGCTCCGTCGTGAGTTCGCCGTCCTTGCGCGCGGCGTGAACGCGACGCTCGAACGAATAGAAGGCGATCTGACGCACGACCGTGTTGATCATGTCCTCGACCTTGCCGGCGAGGAGCGCCTTCCGCGCTTTCAGATCGCTCGTCGCCGCGAGGATGCGACGGAACGTGAGCATCTCGCCGAACACGGACGCGGTTTCCGCGAGCGTCAGCGGTGTTGCCGCCATCAGCGCGCCGTTCGGCGCCGCGAGCACCTGATGTACGCCATGGCCAAGCTCATGGGCGAGCGTCATCACGTCGCGCGGCTTGCCGAGATAATTCAGGAGAACATAGGGGTGCGCCGACGGCGTCGTCGGATGCGCGAAGGCGCCGGGCGCCTTGCCTGGTCGCGTCGGCGCGTCGATCCAGTTCTCGTCGAAGAACCGGCGCGCGATGTCGGCCATGCGCGGCGAGAAGGACGCGTAGGCGTCGAGCACCGTCGTCTTAGCCTCGCTCCAGGAAATCATGCGCTGATCGACTTTCGGCAGCGGCGCGTTGCGATCCCAATGATTCAGCGCATCCTTGCCGAACCATTTCGCCTTCAGCTTGTAATAGCGGTGCGACAGGCGCGGGTAGGCCGCCTGCACAGCGCTCACCAGCGCGTCGACGACTTCGCGCTCGATCCGGTTCGAGAGATGGCGGGAATCCGCTATATCCTGAAAGCCGCGCCAGCGATCGGAAATATCCTTGTCCTTGGCGAGCGTGTTGGTGATCAGCGTGAAGGTGCGCAGATGGCGCCTGAAGGTCGCAGCCAGCGCATCGGCCGCCTGCTTGCGCTTCTCTTCGTCGACGTCCTGCAGAAGGTTCAGCGTCGGCTCGATCGCCAGCTCATCCTCGCCAATGGAAAAGCTCAGCGACGAGATGGTCTCGTCAAACAGGCGATTCCAGGCGCTGCGGCCGGTGACGGATTTTTCCAGGAACAGACGTTCGATTTCGTCGTCGAGCTGGAACGGCTTTTCCTTGCGCACATCCTCGATCCACGGGCGATAATGCGCGAGCGGCGATTTCCCTGACGCCGCATCGATCGCCGCATCATCGATGCGGTTGAGCTCCAGCGTAAAGAACAGGAGCTCCGAGCTCATCGTGGTGAGCTTCTCCTGCGTGTCGCCATAGAATTTCCCGCGCGCGGGATCGGTCGTGTCGCCGGAATAGACGAGGCCGGCATAGGACATCAGCCGGCCGAGCAGATCCTCGATCGCTTCATAGGAGCGCACCGCCTCTGTGAGCCGTTCGGCTGCGTCCGCCCCCTGCGCCGCTTCGGCCAGCTTGCCGCGCCAGCGGGCGGCGAAAGCCGAGCACTCCGCCTGCGCCTTGGCCATATCAGCCGCGAAGGCAGGCGAATCCATCCCGGCATAGAGATGCGTCAGATCCCATTCCGGCAGCGCGCCGAGCGATTCGGCCGATGAGGCGACGGAGCGGGGCTCGGAATGGGTCATGGCTCTCTTTTCGTAAGGAAACCCCGCCGATATGGGCCATGCGCGCCCGCGCTTCAACCGTCGTTAACGCGGACTTTACCCCTCGCAGCCAAGCATGCCCCGAAACGGCACATGGTTTGGACAATGACATGGCGCATACGATTCTGATCGCAGACGATGATCCGGTGCAAAGGCGTCTGCTGGAAGCCATGGTTCGCCGTTTCGGCTACGAAACCGTTTGCGTCGAGGGTGGCGACAAGGCGATCGAGGCGATGATCGCGGGTGAGCCGAAGATTGATCTCGCCATTCTCGATCTCGTCATGCCTGATCTCGACGGCATGGGCGTGCTGGGCCGCATGCGCGAGAAGGGCGTCGAGATTCCCGCGATCGTGCAGACGGCGCACGGCTCGATCGAAACGGTCATCTCGGCGATGCGCGCCGGCGCGGCCGATTTCGTCGTCAAGCCGGTCGGCGCCGAGCGCCTTCAGGTCTCGATCAAGAACGCGCTGCGTTTCGATGCGCTTGAAACCGAAGTTCGTCGCATGTCGCGCCGCGCGTCGGGCACGCTGACCTTCAAGGACATCGTCACCCGCAGCCCTGACATGGAGCGCGTGATCCGCCTTGGCGAGCGCGCGGCGAAATCGAATATTCCCGTGCTGATCGAAGGCGAATCCGGCGTCGGCAAGGAAGTCGTGGCGCGCGCCATCCAGGGCGCCAGCGATCGCAAGGGCAAGCCTTTCATCGTCGTCAATTGCGGCGCCATCCCCGACAATCTCGTGGAGAGCGTGCTGTTCGGCCATGAGAAGGGCGCCTTCACCGGCGCGACGGAAAAACACTCCGGCAAATTCGTCGAGGCCAATGGCGGCACCCTGTTTCTCGACGAGATCGGCGAATTGCCGCTCGATGCGCAGGTGAAGCTCTTGCGCGCGATCCAGGAAGGCGAGGTCGATCCGGTAGGCGGCCGCAAGCCGGTGCGCGTGGATATCAGGCTGATCTCGGCGACCAATCGCAACCTGATCGATCTGGTGAAGCAGGGCCGCTTCCGCGAAGACCTGTTCTATCGTCTCAACGTGTTCCCGATCACGATTCCGCCGCTGCGCTCGCGCCGCGACGACGTGCCGGAACTCGCGCGCATGTTCGCAGCGCGCTTCGCCGCCGAGGAAGGCCGCAAGATCCGTAACATCACGCCGGAGGCTACGGCGCTGCTGCGCAACTTCGACTGGCCGGGCAATGTCCGCCAGCTCGAGAACGCCGTCTTCCGCGCGGTCGTACTGTGCGACGGCGATGAATTGACCGTCGCTGAATTCCCGCAGGTCGCCGTCCATGTCGACGGCTTCGAAGTGCGCGTGCCGCCGATCGAGCGGCCGGCTTTCGCGCCAAGCGCGCCGGTCGAGAAGGAGATCGTGCGCGTCGAGGTGCGCGATCCCAATGCGACGAGTCTTGTCGCCGACACCGGCGAGATGCGCACGCTGCAGCAGATCGAGGAGGAAACGATCCGCTTCGCGCTGCGCTTCTATCGCAACAACATGACGGAGGTGTCGCGGCGTCTCGGCATCGGTCGGTCGACCCTCTATCGCAAGCTCAAGGAATATGGGCTTGAGGATGTGGTGCCGACCGAGGCCGGCGAAGCCGCCGCCTGACGGTGTGGCCGGCGAAGCACGCGCGATCGAAATCCATCGCTGTGCGCCAGCGCACAGCCGTTGGCGGCTTGATTGCCGGATGCTCCGCCGCGATATCTGCAATTGTCTTCAATTGCGCCAGGTCGGCCTGATTCCGGTATGAAGCGGATTTCCCGTTCGCTGTTTGCGTCGCTTGCCGTCTGGCCGCTCGCTTTCTCAGCTTTTGCGCAGGAGGCCACTGCGCCTTCCGCCGCGACGCCTGAGCCGCGGCCGCTGCCTGCCTTTCCCGAACTCCAGCCGCCCGACCTGCCGCGGGTCGTCGTGACGATCGACCCGCCGTCGGTTTCGGCCCAGGCCGCGCCTGACGTTGCGATTGCGCCGCCCGATCTGCCGCCGGTTGTCGTCTCGGTCGAGCCGCCTCTGGAGACGCAGGCGGCGAAAATCGACATTCCACCGCCTGATCTCCCTGATGTGCGCGTCATCGTCGAGGCGCCGAAGCCCGCGGAGACGCAGCGACCGATCGCGAGCGCGGAGCCGCCAGCCTCGACCGGCGCCGTCGCGCTCGCGCTCAGGGAGAAGATCGAGAAGGATGGTCCGCCGGCTCATCCTCGCCTCAGCCGCGCATTGCGTGACGAGATTGCGGCCGTCTACGGCGCTCGCGCGCATGCGCCCTTCTGGGTCGACGAGAAGGGCCTGACGAATTCAGGCCGCCAGTTATTGGCCCAGCTCAAGCGCGCCGACGAAGACGGGCTCGACTCCTCCGCCTACGCTGTCGCGGGCGCTGATGCGAAAGCAATAGACGCGGCGTCGCTGGCCTCGCTTGATCTCAATCTGTCCGTCGCGGCGCTGATGTATGCGCGCGATGCGCGCGGCGGGCGCATGGATGCGCGCCGCATTTCCGATCTCATCGATCCCTCGCTTGATCTCCCTTCGGCCGCATCGGCGCTGCAGACGCTTGCCGCGGCGAGCGATGCGGGCGTTGCGCTGCAGGCTTTCAACCCGCCGCATCCCGGCTATCGCGCACTGCGCGAAAAACTGCGCGAATTGCGCGCGGCTTCGGCGCCGGTCGCCTCGATCTCCATTCCGCAAGGGCCCGTGCTGCGCGTCGGCATGAATGACGCGCGCGTCGCGCTCGTGCGCGAGCGATTGAAGCTCGAACCGAGCAATGACGCGACCTATGATGCGGCTGTCGCGGAGGCGGTCACCGGCTTCCAGCGCGAGCGTGGGCTGCCCGCCAATGGAACGCTGACGCGCCAGACTGTGGCCGCGCTCTCAAGTCCCAATATTCCGAAGACGGAAGCCGACCTCATCGCCAATATGGAGCGCTGGCGCTGGCTGCCGCGCGATCTCGGCGAGCGGCGCATCGTCGTGAACATTCCGGAATTCCAGGTGCGCGTCTTCGACGGCGACAAGATCACGCATCAGGCGCGCGTCATTGTCGGCAAGCCCGACACGCCGACGCCTGTTTTCTCGAACGTGATGCAGTTCCTCGTCTTCAATCCGTCCTGGTATGTGCCGCCGTCGATCCTGAAAAAGGAGTTTCTGCCGAAGCTCGCGACCGATCCGACCTATGCGGAGCGGCGCGGCTATCAGGTGATCCGGCGCGGCAACCAGATCACGGTGCGCCAGCCGCCCGGCGAGCGCAACGCGCTCGGCAACATCAAGTTCATGTTCCCCAACCGCCATGCGGTCTATTTGCACGATACGCCGACGCGGAATCTGTTCAGCGCCGATCGTCGCGCTTTCAGTCATGGCTGCGTGCGCGTGGATCAGCCGCTGCAATTAGCCGAGATCGTGCTCGGCGCCGATCGCGGCTGGACCCAGTCGCGCATCCGCTCGCTGATCGGCCGCGGCGAGCAGACCGTGAAACTGGAGCAGACCATCCCGGTTCATCTCACTTATTTCACGATGTTCGTGGATGATCTCGGCCGGCTTGAGACGCGGCCCGATCTCTATGGCCATGATCGCCGCGTGCGTGTGGCGCTTGGCCTCGACGGCTGACGAATTTCGTCGCGCTCGCGCCGGAGTGAAAGCGGGATGATCGCCGCATGACGCATCCTGAGGAAAAGGCGCCGCTGCCCTTTCTCTATCCGCTCGCCTATCTCTGGTCGCGGATCAGGCGCGGCATGACGCTCGGCACGCGCAGCGTGGTGATCGACTCAGAAAACCGCGTCTTTCTCGTGCGTCATTCCTATACAAAGGGCTGGCATCTGCCCGGCGGCGGCGTCGAGCCGAGGGAAACGTTTGAAGAAGGCATGCGCCGCGAACTGCTCGAAGAGGGCAATATCGAGCTGACGGGCGAGCCGGTGTTCAACGGCGTCTGCCTCAATCGCATGCTGTCGGCCCGCGATCATGTCGCGATCTATATCGTGCGCGACTTCCGGCAGAGCGAGCCGCCGAAGCCGAACTGGGAAATCGTCGAGAGCGGGTTTTTCCCGATCGACGCGCTGCCTGAGGGAACAACGCGCGGCACGGCGGCGCGCATCCGCGAAGCCGTCGAGGGCCGGCGCGCCGATCCCTACTGGTGATTTGATTCAGGCCGCGTGCGCCGGCTTTGGAGCGCTGGCGGTTGCGGCGATGATCTTCTTGAGTTCAGGCACGCAGGAGCCGCAATTGGTTCCGGCCTTGAGATGCGCGCCGATGGCCGCGACATCGGCTTTGCCAGCCGCGATGGCGGACTGGATCGCAACAAGTCCGACGCCGAAGCAGGCGCAGATCGTCGGGCCGTCCGACGCCGCGCCATCGACGGCGAAGCCTGAGAGCAGGTTGCGGCGCTGCGCTTCGTCGATCGCATCGCGCGCAAACAGCGCGCGCGCCGCGCTCCAGGCGCCATCCTGCTGCGAACGCCCGACGAACAGCGCCGCATCGAGCCTGTCGCCAGAAAAGATCGCCACGCGCGCGACGCCGCGCCTGCCATCGACATAATCAGCGCTCTCGCCTGCGGGCAGACGCGCGCGTAAAGTCTCGAAGAGATCGGCGGGGCCGGCGATGAGATAGCCGCAGCCGCCATCGAGCGCGAGGCGCGACCACCAGATATCGCGCGGCAGATCGACAGGCTCGCGCGCAAGCAGGAAGCCGTAGAGATCGACTGCGACAGGTGCGACGCGCGCCGGCGTCGCCTTCAATTCAGGCTGGCCCGAAAAGGGATCGGTCGTCGGCTGCACGAGCGCGCCGACTGCACCGTTCGAGGAGGTTTCTTCGGTCCAGTGAATTGGCGCGAAGACTTCGCCGCGACGTTGGCCATCATCGCACATCACGCGGAGCGCCGCGGAGCCATAGGCGCTTGTCGCACGCGCAAGCTCGCCGTCGACAAGTCCGTATTGCGCGGCGTCATCGGGATGAATGGCGAGAAAGGGCTCGCCGCGATGGAGCGCGAGCCGCGGCGCGCGACCCGTGCGCGTCATCGTGTGCCAGTGATCGCGCACGCGGCCGGTGTTGAGCCAGAGCGGAAATTCATCATTCGGCGTCAGGGCCAAAGCGGGCGGCGCCACGCCGACAAAGCGCGCCTTCCGATCCGGCGTGACGAAGTCGCCATTTGCGAACAACCGCTCATCGCCGCGAACGGCGCCCTTGCGCATCGGCCATTGCGTCGGCGGCAGCCGATCGAAATCGCTGCCGGACAATTCGGCGAGGCCGCCGATGTCGAAGCCGCGCGCGCCGTCATTCTCGAATGACGAGAGCGCGGCATGTTCGCGAAAGATCGCGGCGGCGTTGGGATAATCGAACGCGTCGGCGAAGCCGAGGCGCTTCGCGACTTCCTGGATGATCCACCAGTCCGGCCGCGCTTCGCCGGGCAAGGGCAAAGCAGCGCGCTGGCGTGAGATGCGGCGCTCGGAATTGGTGACCGTGCCGTCCTTCTCGCCCCACGCGGCTGCGGGCAACAGTATCTTCGCGCCGCTCGCGATCGTGTCGTTGGAGAGAACGACCTCGGACACGATGAAATGATCGAGTTTCGCAAGCGCGTCGCGAACATGGCCGGCGCGCGGCAACGACGCCGCCGGATTCGTCGCCATCACCCAGAGCGCGGAAATACGACCCTCCGCGATCGCGTCCATCATCGCGACCGCTTTCAAGCCTTCTTTCTTCGCCATGACAGGCGCGTTCCAGAAGCGCCGCACGCGATCGATATCGCTTGGCGTGAACATCATGTGCGCAGCGAGCATGTTGGCGAGTCCGCCCGCCTCGCGTCCGCCCATGGCGTTGGGCTGTCCGGTGAGCGAGAAAGGCCCGAGGCCCGGCCTGCCGATGCGTCCCGCCGCGAGATGGCAATTGATGATGGCGTTGACCTTGTCGGTCCCTTGCGCCGATTGGTTCACGCCCTGGCTCCAGGCGGTGACGGTTTTTTCCGTCCGCAGCCAGAGATCATAGAAGGCGGCGATGTCGTTTTCCCCGAGGCCTGTTTTCAGCGCGACGGTCGCGATATCAGGCGCGATCGCCTGCGCGCGCGCCAGCGCCTCCGAAAAGCCCGAGGTGTGGCGAACGACGAAATCGAGCGCGAGCGCGTCCGACTCCGCGATGCGCGTAAGCAAGCCTGCAAACAGCACGCTGTCCATGCCGGGCGCGATCGGCAGGAAGAGATCGGCTTCCTCCGCCGCCGCGGTGCGGCGGGGATCGATGACGATGAGCTTCGCGCCGCGCTCGCTTTTGTTGCGCAGCATGCGCTGGAACAGGATGGGGTGGCACCAGGCGGCGTTCGATCCGACAAGCACGATGCAATCGGCGAGATCGAGATCCTCGTAACTTCCCGGCACGAGATCGCCGCCGAAGGCGCGTCGATGGCCGGCGACGGATGACGCCATGCAGAGCCGCGAATTGGTGTCGACATGGGACGAGCCGAGGAAGCCCTTCATCAGCTTGTTGGCGATATAGTAATCCTCGGTCAGCAACTGCCCCGAGAGATAGAAGGCGATCGCGTCAGGCCCGCGCTCGCCAAGGATGCGCGCGAAGCCTTCTGATGTCGCATCGAGCGCAGAGTTCCACGATACGCGCTCGTAGCTTCCGCTACGCGTCCGCAACATGGGATGAAGCAGCCGGCCTTCCAGCGACACCGTCTCGCCGAGCGCTGATCCCTTCGAACAGAGCCGGCCGAAATTCGCGGGATGATCGGGATCGCCCGCGACGGCGAGGCCGTCCTTGCCATCAGGCGTCGCGAGCACGCCGCAACCGACGCCGCAATAGGGGCAGGTGGTGCGGATCGGTGAAGGTGCGGGGACGGGCGCGTGCGCGTTCATCAGTAGACGTCGGCCTGATAGCGCTGCGTCTTCTTCAGCGACTGCACGTAGGCGACCGCCTCGTCCTTGCCGCGTTTGCCGTGCTCGGCGACGATGTCGACGAGCGCGCTTTCGACATCTTTCGCCATGCGCTTGGCGTCGCCGCAGATATAGAAATGCGCGCCGTCCTCAAGCCAGCGCCAGAGATCGGCGCCGACTTCGCGCATGCGGTCTTGCACATAGAATTTCTGCGCGCCGTCGCGCGACCAGGCGAGCGAGAGCCGATTGAGCGCGCCTCGTTCCTTCATCGCTTCGAGCTCGTCGCGATAGAAGAAATCGCTCTCCTGTCGCTGATGGCCGAAGAACAGCCAGTTCGCGCCTGACGCCTTCACGGCTTCGCGCTCGCGCAGGAAGGCGCGGAACGGCGCGACGCCGGTGCCGGGGCCGACCATGATCACCGGTTTCGACATGTCAGAGGGAAGCGCGAAATTATGGGCCTTCTGCACATAGACCTTGACGCGCGCGCCGATGTCCGCTCGCTCGCCGAGATGAGTCGAGGCGACGCCGACGCGCTTGCGCGAGCCGATGCGATAGCGCACCGCATCGATGGTGAGCGAGAGTCGCCCCTTATCAGCTTTTGGAGAGGACGAGATCGAGTAGAGGCGCGGCTGCAAGGGATCGAGCGCTTCGACGAAAGCTTCGGGATGCGGCCGCACGCCGGGGAACTTCATCAGCGCCGCGAGTACGTCGAGATTGGCGGCGTCGCCGTCGGGGTCCTCGCCGCGCGCGAGCGCCTGCGCCTTCGCGCGGCTTGCGCCGCCAGTGACATAGGAAATCAACTCGAACAGTTTGTCCGGCGCCGCGCCGAGCGCTGCGTCTTCGGCGAGGATATCGCGCAGGCGCTTCCCGTTGATCTCGGTGGTGTGCGCGACGCCGAGCATGGCGATGATCTGATCAACGAGGCCGAGATCATTCACCGGCAGCACGCCGAAAGCGTCGCCGACTTCATAATCGACGCCGCTTTGGCTGAGATCGAACTCGATGTGATAGGTGTGCTTTTCGGATTTCTCGCCGTTGAGGCGACGACGCTCAATAAGAACAGCTTCGGTCGGATTCTCGCGGCAGCGACCCTTCTCTCCCAAGGGCGCGTGCGCGGTTTCCGACGCCAGCGATGTGGAGCCTGAAGCCGGCTCGCCGCCAAGCTCCGCGAACAGCTCCTTCACCTTGCGCGCCGTTTCCTTGCCCCCGGGCGCGCAGAGATTGAGACGCTCTTCTTTCTTCAGAAAAATCGCATTGGCGTAGTCGGCGCAGTTGTAGCCGCACTGGCCGCAATCCTGCTGCGCCATCGCCGCCATCAGTCGTGAAGGCGCGGCCTTGCCTTCGGCGAGCGTCATGCGATCGGGCAGCGCCATCGAGGGATCATGCCAGGGCGCGTCATCGTTCGAGGCGAGCGCGGGGCCATTGGTGATTTGAGCCGCTTCGCCAGACGTGAGCGCAGTCGCGGCTGTCGCAGGCTCCTGAATGAGAAGCGCGGCGAAATAGCCCGACAGCCACGCGCGCTGGTCAGCGGTGAAGGGCGCGTTCTCGGGAATGATGATCGCGGGAGGAACGAGCGGGGGGCTCAGCATGCCGCGCCCTCCGACAGAAACGATTTCAGCATCTCGATCTCGTGGCGCGCGGTGAAAGCCTGAAAGCTCTCTTCAGGCGACAGCCGCTTTTCCTGCCAGGCGCGCAGCAAGGCTTCAACGACGCGCGGCGCATCGTCGGCCTTCAGATTGGGATAGAGCTCGCGGCCGATCGCGCCGTCGACGCCGAAGCCGCCGCCGACGAACAGGTTGTAGCCTTCGACCGTCTCTTCTTCGCCGACCGCGACTTTCTGGCCGATCAGGCCGATATCGCCGATGTAATGCTGCGCGCAGGAGTGATGGCAGCCGGTGAGGTGGATGTTGATCGGCTGGTCGATCTGAAGCCGCGCATCAACGTGATCGGCGATCGCCATCGCATGGCCCTTGGTGTCGGACGCCGCGAATTTACAGCCGCGATTGCCGGTGCAGGCGACGAGGCCGGCGCGCACGCTCGTTGCTTCGACGCTCAGCCCGCACGCCTTGATATGGGCGATCGCGTCTTCAACCTTCGCATCGGGCACGCCCGAGATGAGAAGATTCTGCCAGACAGTCAGGCGGATATCGCCATCCCCGCAGACGCGCGCGACCGAAGCGATCACCTCCATCTGTTCCGAGGTCATCTTGCCGACCGGAAGCGCGACGCCGATCCAGTTCAGGCCCGGCTGCCTCTGCGGATGGACGCCGATATGAGCGAGCCTGTCGTAAGCCGGGCGCGGCGCGAGATGCGCGGCGTCGATGCGCATGAGCTTGCGGCCAAGCTTCTCCTCGACTGCGACAAGGAACTTGTCGAAGCCCCAATCGTCGAGCACATATTTCAGTCGCGACTTGTTCCTGTTGGTGCGGTCGCCATGATCGATGAAAACGCGCACGATCGCGTCGGAGACGGCGACAGCGTCGTCAGGGGCCAAGATGACGCCGGTGTCGCGGGCGAGATCGCGATGGCCGGTGATGCCGCCGAGCGCCAGTCGATAATAGATTCCGGTGGGAACCGGCGCGCCGTCGAGAACCTGCACCGCCTGGAAGCCGATATCGTTTGTGTCTTCAAGCGTCGCGATGCGGCCGGCGCCGTCGAACGCGACATTGAATTTGCGCGGCAGGCCGTAGAGCGAGCGATCATTGAGAATATGGAAATGCCAGTCGCGCGCATGCGGCCGCGTGTCGATCAGCTCCTGAGGATCAATGCCCGCCGTCGCCGATCCCGTGACATTGCGGATATTGTCGGCGCCGGAGCCCTTCGAGGAGAGACCAAGCGAAATGATTCCATCGAGCAGATCAGGCGCGCGCTCAGCCGTGATCTCGCGTATCTGCAAATTGGCGCGCGTCGTCGCATGCGCATAGCCGCCGCCATGGCGGCGCGCGAGATCGGCGACGCCGGCGAACTGCCAATGCGTCAGGATTCCGTTGGGAATGCGCAGGCGGCACATATAGCTGTTCTGCGCCGGGGCGACATAGAACAGGCCATGATAGCGCCAGCGGAAATTGTCGTCGGGTTTGGGATAAGCGCCTGACTTCGATTGCGCGCGGAAGCGAGGATAGGCGTCAAACGGGTTTTCCGCGCGCTTCCACTTCTCGGCGTCGGACAGCTTTCCGCCCGCCGTCGTGACGCGATCCTGCGCCTCGAAATGCGCCTTGTCGGGCCCTTCATACTCTTGCGGAGCAGCGGAAACAGAGCCCGGGCGGATGGCGCGCGCAGCCTGGATTCCCGAAGCGAATCCTTCGAGATAGCGCTGCTGTTCAGGCGTGAACGGACTTCCCATGATTGTCGCCGTTATGCGGCCAGCCGGTCGGCGACAGAGCGCCCGAAGATCAGCGCGTCGCGGATCGCGTCGATCGAAGCAGCCTCGCGGATGAGATCGAGATACCAGAGCCCGTCGCTGGTGTGGCCGACAAGCACGACGCCGATGAGGCGGTCATCGCGAATGACGAGCTTCTTGTAGAGGCGCGCGCCGCGATCGCGCAGGGTGATGATCTCGGCGCCTTCGCTTTCGAGAAATTCGCCGGCGGAGAAGACATTGACGCCGGTCACCTTCAGATTGGTGGCGGTGACGCTGCCTTCATAGCGCACATCCTCTCCCGCGAGCGCGCCGGCCAGTGTTCTCGCCTGCTCGTAGGCCGGCTCGACGAGGCCATAGACCGCGCCGCGATGCTCGGCGCATTCGCCAAGCGCGAAAATGTCGGGATCGCTGCTGGTGAGCCGATCATCGACGACAATGCCGCGGTTGATCGCGACGCCTGCGGCGCGCGCGAGCGCGACATTCGGACGGATGCCGGCGGCGAGCACGACGAGATCGGCGTCGAAGCTGCGCCCATCCTTCAGGAGCACGCGGCGCGCGCGCGCATCGCCTTCGATCGCCTGCGTCTGCGCGTTCAGGGCGACCTCTATTCCCTTGGCGCGCAGGCCCGATGCAAGAAGTTCGGCGGCTTCCGGATCGAGCTGACGCTCCATCAGCCGGTCCATGAGATGCACGACGGTCACCGCCGCGCCATGGCGCGCAAGGCCATAGGCGGCTTCGAGGCCGAGCAGGCCGCCGCCGATCACCACAGCGCGCTTGCCGCGGCCGGCGGAAGCGAGCATCGCGGCGACGTCGTTGAAATCACGGAAGGTGACGACGTTCGGAAAATCGGCGCCCGGAATCGGCAGCCGGATCGGCTGCGATCCCGTCGCGAGCGCAAGCTTGGAGTAGGGAATGGAGGCGCCATTCGCGAGCATGACACGCTTGGCCTGCGCGTCGATTTCGACCGCCGCCTGCCCGTAAAGCGTCGTCACGCCGCGCGCCGCCCACCAGGAGGCGGGCTTCAGCTCCATGTCGCCTTCCTCGATCTCGCCAGCAAGAAACGGCGAGAGGAGAACGCGGTTGTAGGCGCGGCGCGGCTCGTCGCCGATGACGGCGATGGCGTAGCGGCCAAGCGCGCGCTTCGACAGTTCGTCGATGAGGCGCGTCGCCGCCATGCCCTTGCCGATGATGACGAGCGGCTCCGACATGATCAGGCGACCGCCTTTGCGGGATAAGCGGCTTCGATCATCACGCCTGATAGCGCGCCATAGGCGGCCGCCCATGCGGATTTCACGTCGGGCGTGAAGTCGTCGCCAAGGCCCTGTTCAAGCGTCCACAGCAGCGCCGCGCCGACGGGCGCGTAATGCTCGGCTTTCACGCCATAATCGACATGGCGGACCGCGAGCTTCTGCGCGACGGGAACGATCGCGCCGAGATCGTTCAATCCTTTCACGACGACGGACAAAGTCGCCATCAGCTTGCGTCCCTGCTCCTTGATGTCGCCCTTGAAGAAAGGCTTCACTTCAGGCGTGGTTTCGAAAAGCCTGTTGTAGAAGAGCCCGGCGGCCGTCTCGGCGATGGGCGCGACCTTGGCGAAGCTTGATTGAACGTCTGCGATCTGTTGCGGCGTCATGAGTGTGATCTCCTGATCAGCGATGCGGGAATTCGCCCGTCTCGCTCAGATGATGCAGCTCTTGTCCCGTCGGTGCGGCTGCGCACTTCAAAAGGCGTCGATCACGCAGCCTCGACGTAGCGATGGCGCTCATAGAGGAAGCGCAGCACGCTCTCACGGCATTTCAGGTAGGTGGGATTCGACGCCACAGCGAGGCGCTCGCGCGGACGCGGCAGCGGCACTTCGAGAATGTCGCCGATGCGCGCGGCGGGTCCGTTGGTCATCATCACGATGCGGTCCGACAGCAGCACGGCCTCGTCGACGTCATGGGTGATCATGATCATCGTGTTGCGGAGGCGCGCATGGATTTCCATGATCGAGTCCTGCAAATGCGCGCGGGTCAGCGCATCGAGGGCGCCGAAGGGTTCGTCGAGCAGCAGGATCTTCGGCTCCATCGAGAGCGCGCGCGCGATGCCGACGCGCTGCTTCATGCCGCCGGAGATTTCGGCGGGCCGCTTGTCGGCGGCGTGCGTCATCTGCACGAGGCCGAGATTATGCATGATCCAGTCATGCCGCTCGGCCTTCGTCTTGACGCCGGAGAACACCTTGTTCACCGCGAGCGCGACATTGTCGTAGACGGTGAGCCAGGGCAGCAGCGAATGGTTCTGGAACACCACCGCGCGCTCGGGTCCCGGACTGTTCACTTCCTTGTTGTCGAGCAGCACCGCGCCTGCCGAAACCTGCGTCAACCCGGCGATGAGATTGAGCAAGGTCGACTTGCCGCAGCCGGAATGGCCGATGATCGAGACATACTCGCCTTCGTTGATGATAAGATTGATGTCTTTCAGAACTTCGGTGCGGTTTGAGCCGCGGGTGAAGCTCTTGTCGATGCCGTCGAGTTTGAGATAGCCGGTCATGTCAGTCCCTCAGCTCACGGAGACGCCGTGGGTGACCAGCCGCCCGATCGCCGCCACGAGGCGATCGAGGACAAAACCGACCACGCCGATATAGATGAGCGCCACGACGATGTCGGGCAGCCGCGACGAGTTCCAGGCGTCCCAGATGAAGAAGCCGATGCCGACGCCGCCGGTCAGCATTTCGGCTGCGACGATCGCGAGCCAGGACAGGCCGACGCCGATGCGCAAGCCCGTGAAGATGTAAGGCGCCGCGGACGGGATCATGATCTTGAAGAAGAATTCGACGTGATTGAGCCGCAGCACCTGCGCGACGTTGCGATAATCCTGCGGAATGTTCCTGATGCCGACGGCTGTGTTGATGATCACCGGCCAGATCGCGGTGATGAAGATCACGAAGATCGCGGACGGATGCGCGTCGCGGAAGGCTGCGAGAGAAATCGGCAGCCAGGCAAGCGGCGGCACGGTGCGCAACACCTGAAAGACGGGATCAAGTCCGCGCATCGCCCAGATCGACTGGCCGATCACGGCGCCGATGAGAACGCCGACGACGGCGGCGAGGCCGAAGCCGATCGCGACGCGCTGCAGCGAGGTCAGCACGCGCCAGCCAAGGCCGATATCCTGCGGGCCGTTGACGAAGAAAGGATCGACGATGAGGTCCTTCGCCTCGTTCCAGATCACGCTCGGCGGCGGCAGCGAGGAGCCGGCGCGGCCAAAGGCGATCTGCCAGATGAGCAGCAGGATCGCGACGACGATCAGCGGCGGCGCGACGTTGAAGACGACATTCTGCGCGACCGCCTTCAGTCGTGGCCCGATCGGCGGCTTCGGGGGATCAAGCAGAATGACGTTCTGCTCCTCGACGTCGGTCGTCGCGGTTTGCGCAGCAACGGTTCCGGTTCCCGAATTGCGTCTCAATGCAGTGACCGACATGACCCCTCGCCGTGAGATGAATGAAGAGAGCGCCGCGCTTACGCGACGCGCTTGATCGAAAGAGCCGCGAGATAGGCGGTCGGATTTTCAGGATCGAAGACCTTGCCGTCGAAGAAGGTCTCCTTGCCGCGCGAGTCGCCGCTTGCGGGATTGGCGACGCCGATCGCTTTCGCGGCCTCGGTCCAGAGGTCGGCGCGGTTGGTCTTGTCGATGAGGCCCTTGATATCGAGCGTCGGTTCGAATTTGCCCCAGCGCATGTTCTCGGTGATGAACCAGGCGTCGTGGCTCTTCCAGGGCCGCGACACCTCGCCATTCTCGCCCCAGAATTTCATCAACAGATTCGTGCCGGTCGCGGTGCGGCCATTGCCATAATTGATGTCGCCCTTGATGCGGCCGATGATGTCGGGAACGGGCACGTTGAACCATTGGCGACGGCCGATGATCTCGGCCATCTCCTGCTTGTTCTCCATCTTCTCGCACCATTGCTGGGCTTCCATGGTCGCCATCATGATGGCGAGCGCAGCCTTGGGATTGGCGTCGACCCAGTCGGCGCGCATGGCGAGCGCCTTTTCCGGATGCTTGAACCAGAGCTCGCCCGTGGTCAGCGCAGTGAAGCCGATATTCTGGTGGACGAGCTGTTCGTTCCAGGGCTCGCCGACGCAGAAGGCGTCCATGGTGCCGACCTTCATGTTGGCCACCATCTGCGGCGGCGGCACGGTGATGGTTGAAACGTCCTTGTCAGGATCGATGCCGCCGGCCGCGAGCCAGTAGCGGATCCAGAGATCGTGCGTGCCGCCCGGAAAGGTCATCGCGACCTTCACTTCCTTGCCGGCCGCCTTCTTCTTCTCGAACGCCGCCTTGAGGACCGATGAATCCTTCTGGACGTTGAGATCCTTGAATTCGTTGGAGACCGAAATCGCCTGACAATCGAAATTCAGATTGAGCAGCGTGTACATCGGCGTCGGCTGGTTGTTCTGCATCACCTTGCCGGTGGTGTAGAGATGGACCTTCGGGCGCAGGATGTGCGCGCCGTCGATGCCGTTCGCCTTCGTGCCGAGGGCGATGTTGTCGCGCGTCGCGCCCCACGAAGCCTGCTTCTGGATGTCCATGTCCGGCAGGCCGTATTTCGCGAAGAGGCCCTTCTCCTTCGCGATGATGAGCGGCGAGGCGTCGGTCAGCGCGATGTAGCCAAGCTTCGTCCCCTTCACCTCGGGCCCGGCGCCTTGCGCAAACGCGCCCGACGGAAACATCGCCTTTGCAGCGAAGGCCGCGGCGGCGGCGCCGGTCAGCTTGAGCAGCGCCCTGCGGCTCGCGCCCTCGCTGGAGAGGGTCGCCGCCTTCGTCTCTGTTCTGGCCTTCGCCTTCATGAACTTCGGTCTCCGCGGTGTGCCGCCATCGTCGCGCCGAAAACGAAAAGCCGCTGCACGGGCCCAGCTCTGCTCGGAGAACCAGACGCGTCAGCGGCGTTGCTGAACGGCCATCGTAAGAGGCGCGACGACCGTCATCATCGGCGGCTGTCATTCTCCTCCTTTCAAACTCCGTGCCAGTTTGGAAATCGGCTGGGGTGGAGAAAAGAGCGATTTATTTCAGTGCGATAGCCCCTCACTGCGAGGGCGCCCGAAATTTGTGCATCGCACAAGATTGAGGCGCGCGCCGTGAAATCCGGCGCCTGAAATCTGGTTAGAGGCGGACCAGCGGCGCCTCGCCGCCGCTTACGGCGCCAACGGCGCGCGCGAACATATCCGGCCGGAACACTTCAGCCGCGCGCGCTCTTTGCGCGGGTTCGGAAGGTGCGTGGCCCGCCGCGACCATGGCGTCGAACACCCAGTTGAAGCGAGCGGGAGTCGGAGCCAGCGCGTTTTCATCAAGACGCAGATAAACAGGGTCAATCCGGTCGGGCGCGCCGGCGCCCATCGTCAAACGGCCGACCAGCACGCGTTCGATCGCGCCGCCCGGCATGTCGAGCACGTCGGGCGCGGCGAGACTGCGGGCGAGGCGGCCGAGATTGCCGGGCTCGGTTGTCCAGCGCGCCGCATTGACGAGCGCGCGCATCAGCCCGGCAATCGCCGGTCCAAGCCGTTCGGCCTGAGCGGCGGGAATCGCGAGCATCTTGTCGGGACAATCGGCGACGAGATCGAGGCCGAAATGGAGAATCCGTCCTATTCCGCGCGCGGCGGCGAGACTGTTCCACGGCGCCCCGACGCAGAAGCCGTCGATCTGTCCCGACTCCAGCGCGCGCACCATGAAGGGCGGCGGGATCACCGTCAGCGGCACGTCGATGTCAGGCTTGAGACCGCCGGCCGAAATCCACTGCCGCAGGAGATAGTGATGCGTGGAGAAGGTGAAGACCATCGCAAAGACGGGCGGCGCGAGGCCTTTCGCGCGACGCGCCTCCGTCGCCTTTGCGAGCGCGCGCGCCGAGCAGGCGGGATCGGCGAGATCGCCCTCTGCGGCAGCCGCAAGCTCTTCATGCATGCGGTTCGAGACGGTGATGGCGTTGCCATTGAGATGCAGTCCAATCGGACAGATCATCGGCACGGTGAGATGGCCGAGGCCAAGTGAAGACGCGATCGCGGCCGGCGCGAGCATATGCGCCGCATCGAAGAGACCGACATGCAGCTTGTCGCGCAGATTGGTCCAGGACGCCTCGCGCACCAGCTTCAGATCAACGCCTTCATCGGCTGCGAATCCTTCGTCGCGCGCGGCGACAAGCAGGCCGATATCCATCAGCGGGATGAAGCCGACATTCAGCGTCGTCGTCATTTCAACATCTCCGACGCGGTCAGAAGCGCGCGGGCGACGTCGACCATCTTGCGCTTCTCGTTCATCGCGGTGCGCCGCAACGTCGCATAGGCCTCGTCTTCGCTGAGACCTTTCATCTTCATCAGCACGCCCTTGGCGCGGTCGATGATCTTGCGATTCTCGAGTTCGGATTTCGTCTGCTCCAGCTCCTCGCGCAATTTGCGGAAGGCGTTGAAGCGGGAGATGCAGGTGTCGAGAATCGCCTTCATGCGTTCCTTCTTCAGCCCGTCGACGATGTACGCGGAAACGCCGGCTTCGACCGACGCCTGAATCGATTCGCTGTCGGACTGATCGACGAACATGGTGATCGGACGCGCCACGGCCCGGCTCACCTGGAACATCTGCTCAAGCGAGTCGCGGCTCGGATTTTCGAGATCGATGACGATGACGTCGGGGTCGATGGCGGCGATGTCGCGCACCAGCCCCTGCATGTTCGACAGCACGGTGATGTCGTGATGGCCGGCGTCGCGCAAGCCTTCCTCGATCACCGCAGCGCGGAGCAGGTTCTCGTCCACGATCAGGATTTTCAGATCGGCAGACATCGATCCTGACATTGTGCCCTCATGGCCAAAGGGCCAAGCAACTTGAGGGCCAGCCGCGCCCCTCCGCTAGGGAAGGCTCCCCCTCAGGCGGCGAGCAGCGATCCCGCGCGCTTGTCGAAACGGGCGAGGCGCGTGAGGAGATAGTCCACCTCCGCCTTCGCCGTCACCGAGAGCGGCGCGCCCGGCCGGCGCTGGGCGTCATGGGTCAGCACTCCGCGGCGCATGAGCACATATTTCCGCACCGCAAGGCCGACTCCCATCTGCTGTTCATAGCGCAGCAGCGGCAGATGCGCGTCGAACAGGTCATGCGCCTTGTCGCGCTCGCCCGCCTTGGCGAATTTCACGACGTCGATCAGCATTTCCGGGAAGGCGTAGCCGGTGTTCGAGCCGTCGGCGCCGCGCTCCATCTCGAAATCGAGGAAGAGGCCGCCATTGGCGGTGAGGATCGAGAGAGGCCGCAGCGAACCTTCGCTCTGCCACTTCCGCAGCGTCGAGATCTTTTCGAGCCCCGGCCAATCCTCGTGCTTCAGCATCACGCAGGAGGGATTGTCCATGACGATGCGCCTGATGACGGCGGGCGTCATGACGACGCTGGTCAGCAGCGGATAATCCTGGATGACGAAGGGCACATCCTTGCCGATCGCCTCGATCGCCTGCGCGTAATAGCCGACGATCTGGTCGTCCGTGCGCAGCGTGTTCGGCGGCGCGATCATCACGCCGGCGGCTCCGAGCTCCATCGCGCCACGGGCCAGCGCGCGCATGGCGGCGAAGCCCGGGGCCGAGACGCCGACGACGACAGGCAACCCTTCGACGGCCGCCACGCAGGACTTCACCAGCGCGATCGATTCCTCATGTTCGAGCTTGGGCGCCTCGCCCATCATGCCGAGGATGGTGACGCCGGTCGCGCCGATGTCGCGATACCAGGAGAAGAGCCGCTTTGCGCTCGCCCAGTCGATTGCGCCGTCGGGCAGGAAGGGGGTCGGGGCGATGGGATAGACGCCGTTTGCGTCGGTTCCGAAAGTCATGGCTCCGGGTGTCATGGCGGCTCCGCATGCGAAAGCGTGGCCGCTGGTCGCATGATGGGGCCGGGGACGCAACCGTCGCCGGCGCATAGGCTTTCTCGGCTGCGGCCATGCCGGTTCTTGACAGACCGTCAGCCGGCTGACTGAACGGCGCGCCATGGCCGCGCTCTCGCTCGATATCCGCCCCGAACTCCCCGCTGACGCCGCGGCGATCGAGCGCCTGCATGAGCGCGCCTTCGGCCCCGGGCGTTTCGCCCGCACCGCGTTCCGCGTGCGCGAGGGAACGCAGCCTTATCGACCCGCCTGCTTCGTCGCCTTCGTCGCGACGCTGATCGTGGGTTCCGTGCGCGTATCGCCTGCGAATGCAGGCGGGGCGAAGGTGCTGATGCTGGGGCCGTTGACCGTCGATCCCGCGTTCGAAGGACGCGGCGTCGGATCGATGCTGATGAGGGCTTCGATTGATGGCGCGAAAGACGCGGGCGAAAGCCTGATCTATCTCGTCGGCGACGAGCCTTATTACAGCCGCTTCGGCTTCAAGCGCGCACCGGCGAAAGGCGCGGCGTTGCCCGGCCCCGTCGATCCCGCGCGTTTTCTGGTTCTCGAATTGAAGGACGGCGCGCTCGCCGGCGTGACAGGCGTGATGCAGCCGTTACGGCTTGTTTGAATTTCATCTCGCGACGATCATTTGTGATCGTCGCGAGACGAGTCGATTACGGGCAGATCGTGATTATTGGCAGATCTGCACGCGCCGCCAGGCGCCGTTCACGCGCGCGCGAGCCGGGTAGCAATCGCGCATTCCAACCGCTGGCGCGCCGACGACAGGCGCCGGCTCGTCGTAATAGGCGCGGTTTTCGGTGACGGCCACAGGCCGCGCATTCGCCGCCGCTGCGCCGAGCGCCAGACCGCCGACACCGGCCGCGACGAGCCACGGCACGAGGACGGCCGGATGGGCCGAAGCGGTGTTTGGGGTCGCAGCGACGCCAAGCGCCATCGCTGCGCATGATGCGAGCGTCACAAGAGTCTTTCTCATGATCGGGACCTCCGATGGTTGCAGTTCGCATGGCCGGCCCCGCCATTTCAGCGTTTCGGGTCAATGGCCATCACGGTTGCTCAACGCGCGAGACGGGGGATCGCTACCGAAATCGGCGCTTCCAAATGCGGAAAGCTTGGGGAATCTTTGCGGAGCAACTGTGTCGCAGGCGTCGTCACCCGAAGACAAAGTCTGCGATCACAAGGAGTTACAGTTCCCGAGGCAAGCTCGATTGCAATATTGCGCAACATGATGTGATCGGCGATTTTCCGGTTGCGCCGCTGGCTGAGTGGACAATTCTCCAGCGCGGCAAACGCGGTTCATCATCAGCCGCGCGGACAATGCGTTTTGATTAGGGAGCATGTGATGACGTTAGCGGCTTTTCTCGCCTATGCGCTGGCGCATTTTCTCGCGGCTGTGACGCCAGGGCCTTCCATGTTCGCGGTGATCTCGACCGGCGTGTCGCGCAGCGCGCGTCTTGGACTCATGGTCGGCGTTGGCGTCGGACTTGGCGACGCGCTGCTCGTCACGCTCGCGCTTCTTGGCCTCGCCGCTTTGGCGACGGTGTTCGGCTGGGCTTTCGCCATCGTGAAGTACGCTGGCGCCGCTTACCTCATCTGGCTTGGAATCAAGATGTGGCGCGCCGCGCCGCAAGCAGCTGCGCAGACGGAGGCGAGCGCCGGCGGAGGCCGCGCCTCCTTCATGCTGGGCGCCGCGATCGCGCTCGGCAATCCCAAGGCGATCCTGTTCCATGCGAGCTTGATGCCGCTCATTCTCGACATGCATGCGCTGACTTTGGTCGACTCGCTCATCATTATCGCAACCGTCTTCACCATCAATCTCGTGGTGATGGGCTTCTACGCTCATCTCGCGGGCGGCGCGTCGCGCTGGCTGAGATCGCCTTCGCGCCTGCGCATCGTCAATCGCGTGGCGGGCGCAGCGATGATCGGAACCGGCGCGGCGATCGCTGCGCGCTAGATCACGCCGCATTTTGATTGAATCAATCAAAACGCGGGAACGTGATCGATTCCAAAAGTTTAGAGTATGGCCTTCGCAGAGCGAACGCTAGCGTTCGTCGCGGAAAACCGGTTTCCACTTTTTCGCGCCATGCTCCAAGTTTGCCGCGCTCGCGAATTTCAACAGACCGGCGCGCAGATCGCCATGGGAGCGATTTGCACAAGCGCGATCGCAAGTCGGCTATGGCGCTGAGCCTGTCATAATCAGGAGTTGTCGCCGCGACCCCGGGTCACATCAATGCAATATTGCCGGACCAGAGTCGATAAACATCAAACACGATGTTCTGTTTGATAAAGGGCAGGGCGATGAACGTTGCTCGGATCGTGCGTGTCGAGACGCCTGAAGATCGCCCGCTCGGCAATGTCAGACATTTCTTCGACAGGATTCGCGCGGGAACGTCAGGCGCGCGTTCGAACGTTGTGCTGGTGTGTCACGCCATCGGCAGCCTGCCGCCGTTCCTTGAGGCGATGCGCGAGATTTCGGACATATCGGGAATCCTTGTGAAGCCGAAATCGGCGCAGCCGGACATTCTGCGGCGCGTGTCACGATTCCACCACACCGAGATCCTGTCGCGCGAGATCTGCGACTCTCCGCACAAGACGAAGGTCTTGCTGGATGGGATGACCGCCGGCAAGGAGACGATTCTCGTCGATATCGGCGGTTATTTCAGCCATGTCCCGGAATGGAAACGTCAGGGGCTTCTCGGCAATATCAGAGGCATCGTCGAGGACACCGAAAACGGCCATCAGCGCTATCTCAAGGCTGATATCGGCGATATGCCTGTCGTTTCGGTCGCCCGCAGCCAGACCAAGCGGCTCGAGGATTGGTGGGTCGGCCGCGCGATCGTCTTCTCGGCGGAACGGCAATTGCGTCATATTGGCGAGACGTTTCACGCCAAGCGCATCACCGTGCTGGGGTTTGGAAAGATCGGTTTCAGCATCGCCGACACCTTGAAGCGCCACGGATATGACGTTTCGATCTATGATATCGATTCCTGCAAGCGGGTTCTGGCGAAGTGCCTGAACTACGCCATTCCCGACCGGACGCGGGCGGTCGCCGGCGCCGACATCATCTTCTCCGCGACCGGAAATCGCGCTCTGTCGCTTCAGGATTTGCGCGCCAAACGAAAGACGACCTTCGTCTTTTCGGCGACGTCCGCGGACGACGAATTCGACATCGATTTCGGCGACGCCCATAAATCCTTTGGCGAATTCTGGAAGTTCCCGAATCTTGGCGCCGAGAAGACGACTTTCTTCGCCAACAAGGGAAACGCCATCAATTTCGTCGATGGCGGGGAAATCGGTCGTTACGCCCATATGGTCCAGTCGGCGATCATTCATGGCATCGATGTGATCCTTTGCGGGGAAACGACGCCTGGCGCCATATCCGAACTGACGGATGCGCGGGAGCAACTGATCTCATCGGCCTATCTCGACGAGTTCGAGCAAGACGAGTTCTAGTCGATGGATCTCGAAGAGCGTCTTGAAGAGTTTGTGCGAACGCGCGCCGGCATCGATCCGGCGCACGACGTCCTTCACACCAAGCGCGTCGTCGAAAACGCCAAACGGATCGGACGACAGGAAGGCGACTTCAACCTTCGGGTGGTGCTTGCGGCGTGCTGGCTGCACGACGTCATGATTCCGGAAAAAGACAGCGAAATTCGCGCTTCGTCGTCGGTTCATTCCGCGGCTGTCGCAGCCGAGCTGCTGCAGGGAGAAGGGCTGCTCGACGTTGAGGAAATCGAGCAGGTCCATCACGCGATCGCGGCGCACAGCCCGTTTTCAGGGACCGCGCCGGAGACGATCGAGGCGAAGATTGTGCAGGACGCGGATCGACTCGATGCGCTCGGCGCGGTTGGAATCGCGCGCTGCTTTGTCGTCGGCGGCCGCTTTGGCGCGGCGCTCTACAATGAAAGCGAGATCATCGCGGAAAAGCGCGAGCTCGATGACAAGCGCTATATTCTGGATCATTTCTACAGCAGGCTGTTCAGGATCGAGGACGCCTTCCTCACCATGAGCGGGCGGCGCGAAGCGGCCGAGCGCGCTGAATATATGCGCCAGTTCATTGCGCGCCTGACGCAGGAGGTCGGATGATCGTCGGCGCGGTGATGGCGCTGGCGCTCGCCGCGGCGCTGATTGTGGCCCAGGGACAGCTTAACGGCGTATTGCAGACGAAAATCGGCCTGATCGGGACGATCTTCTGGTCCCACATCATTGTCGCGCTGATTGCAGCGCCGCTTGTCGTCTATTTCTATCAGAACATCGCCGAAAGCGTCAGATTGCGCCTCTTCGATGATGGCCAATATCCGGTTCTGATCGGCGGGGTGATGGGGATTGCGATCGTGCCAGCGATTGCGTTCGCGATTCCGGTAATGGGCGTCAAGAACGCGTTCTTCTGTCTGGTCGTGATGCAGATGGCGTTCTCGATCGGGCTGGAATGGCTGGTCAATGGAGCCGCTGTCGGGTTGCGCGATATCGCCGGCTTCGGTCTTGTCGGCGTCGCAGGCTGGCTCCTCATTCTTCGCTGAGCACGACGGCGGGACTGGGCTTCAGCCCTTGCGTCCGACAAAGGCCAGCGCTTCTTTCGCCAGCGGCAGCCAGAGCTTCTCGCGGCCGGGCGTGATGACCACCCATTCCTTCATGGCGCGGCCATGGCCGGGATCGAAGCGGACGCCGTCCTTGGACGCGATCAACTGGTCGACGCGGTCGCGCGGCAGCTTCAATGTGAAGCCTTGCTTGGACAGCATCGCGAATATCTTGTCGCCGGTCGTCAGCGCATCGGCTCCGAAACCCTTCTTGCCTTGCAGGCCGATGGCGACGCCGGGCTCGGCGCGCAGGCGTTCAACAAGTCGCGCGTAGCTTTGCCCGATTGTCGCTGCAGAGCTCGCCATCATGAAGGTCTCCGGGGCGCGCGAAGTCTCGCGCTGTGATCGCCGGGGTTCAATCCCCGCCGCCGCCTCCGTCGCCTCCGCCACCGCCGTCCCCTCCTCCGCTGTCTCCGCCTCCGCTGTCGCCGGCGGCGGAGTCGAAACTCGAATCCAGCGATTCCATGCTGGCGCTCATGGAATCAAAGGCGGCGGAGTCAAACGAACTCCAGTCGAACGCGCCTGACACGTCGAGATGTTCGCCGCCTGCGCCCGATGTCGATGTATAATCCGGCGAGCTGTAATCGGAGGAGCTCGACGAAGATGAACCGCTCGATGATGAATCATACGATCCGCTGTCGGAGTTCGAACCCTGCTGCTGCCGCATGACATTGCCGAGCTGAGCCAGATGAGGTTGCAGATCGGGCACCAGCAGGATCAGGCCGCCCAGCGCCACCGCCATGGCCGCGGCCTTCTTCGGATCGGTGTCGAGAAAATCCGGAATGTCGCGCGCCTGGGCGATCATTGCCTCGAGGCGGCTGCGCTGCATCTGGCCTGATGGCGTGAGTTCGTAGCGGCGCCGCTTGAACACGAGCAGGAACGGCTTGACGACCTCCTGCATCAGGCCGCGTGCGATCAGGCTGGGCGCGACGAAATTCCTGATGAAGAGCTGGAAGTTCGAACCATATTCGCGTTTCGCATTGGCGACGAGATGCGACATCTCGACCGGTTCGACATAGCGCACCATGGCGATCAGCGAGGCCGCGTGCGGAGGCTCTCCCTGCGGTTGACCGTTCACGCGCAGCTTCACGGCCTTCATGGTCATGCCGAGCAGCTTGCGCGCGGTCTCCTCGAGCTTCAGTTTGCGCTCGGCGAGCAGGGCCATCAGCGTGACCTTCACCGCGTCGCGGCCCTGTGGCCTGTCGGGCGCGAGCAACAGCATCGCTTCGGCTGGAGACAGCGCGCTGCTGATCATAGGACTCTCCCCGATAAGCGCGCGGCGACGCGCGCATCCGCCATCATCGCAGTCTTGCGGGGGGAGGCGAGGCGCCGCCTGTGCGTTGGCGCACAGAGCGGCGCTAGATCACGCCGCATTTTGATTGAATCAATCAAAATGCGGGAACGTGATCGATTCTAAAAGTTTAGAGCATGGCTATCGCGAAAAACCGGTTCCCACTTTTTCGCGCCATGCTCTAGCTACGATCTCAGTTGGTCAGGCGCGCCTGCGCGACCGCCTTCTGGAAGAGCGCCGTCATAGCCTCCGAGACGCCCTGCGTCGGGCTCACCTCGAAATAGAGGCCGGGAGAGGCGCAAGCCTGCATGTTTGTTCCAATCTGGCTCTGGAACGGCGCGATCCAGTCATTGTACCATTTGTTGGTCGGCAGCGGCAGATAGGTTGTGTAGAGCACGGCGATCTTGACGCCGCGGTCCCTGATCGTCTTGCAATTCGCCGCCGTCAGCGGCTCCTGGCAGCGCCCGTTGGTCGTCGTCTTCGTGCAAGTCGTGGGATAATAGGCGTCGGCGACGCCGTCGGACACGAAGAAGAGAATCTTCTGCGGCGAGGCCGCCGTCGAGCCGTCGCCCGGCGCCGGAATCAACTTGTTCATCGTCGCGAGCGCGCCGTCGAGATCCGTACACTGGTCATTGTTGTAGTTCTGCTTCGGGATCGTCATCAGGTCGATGTTGTTCGACTGGCCCTTCGCCGAACTCATGTTCGATGTCAGGGAGACGACGTTAGGGGTGTTGAGCGAGGTGCAGCTCACGCCGAACGTGTTGACCGACATGCGGAACTGGCCCGAGATCGAAGCCGTCGCGTCGGCTGTGTCCATCAGGTTCTGCGTCGCGGTGCGCAGCACGTCGATGCGCATCGTTACATTAAGCTTTTTCGCAAGCTTGTAGTAATTCTTGGGGTCGGACAGGTCGTGACATGCGAAAGCGCATTTGTCCGACGTGTTCGCCACCATGGTGTTGATATCGGCCGTCGTCGCGCCGACGCCCATGGACGGCGAATTGTCGAGAAGCAGATAGAAGTCGATATAGGCGGGCAGTGAAGATGACGCCGTCGCCGTGCCGGCGATCGCGATCTGCGTCATGCCGATCACGCCAAGGAAGGTCGTCGGCATCGTCGCCGTGTACTTCATGACCGCGGTGCGCACGAGCCCGTTTTCGGTCACCTGAGCCGAGAAAGAGGCGACGGTCGCCGGCGCGATGTCAGCCGACTGAGCCCGGAAGATCGCTGTGGCGCCCTGCTGCGCGACGGCGGTCGTCTTGGTGAGCTCGTTCTTGCCGACTGCGAGAAGGGCCGCAGCATCAACGGCGGCGTCCAGCTTGGTCTTCGTCGTCGCAGCGCTGGTGTAGTCGATCGCGGCGCCGATGCCGATCAGCAGGGGCACCGCGGTCATCGCGAACATCAGCGCAGTCGCGCCGCTTGTGTCGCGACCCCATGCGCGCGCAGCGCCGGCGATCGCGCGAAGCGCGGCGATGGCGGAGGCTGGCGACATCCTGAGCGACATGAACCGGTCCGGTCAACGAATGGATCGGCACGGATTGCCTTGAATCCCTCTAATGTTTTGCAAATTGCATCGCAGAAAGAGGCGCCTTTCCGGGCGATGGTTACGGGAAAGTTTCCGAGGCTGCTGAAAGTTGAATCAAGGCCTCCCGCCGCCGGGGAGGCGCGGTCAGGCGCGCTGCTGGCGGTTCAATCGTCCGCCTTCGCCGAGCCAGGCGCCGACCAGCAGCGAGGCGAGCAGGAGCAGTCCGGCGAGGCCCACGAAAACAGGCCATACGGCGACGCCGCGCACGATCGACTGGTCGTTGGCGCGCAGGCCGATCGAATCCGAGGCCGCATAGCGGGTCGCGCCGCGCATCATGACGATGTTCGGAATGCGCAGCGCATCGCCGCGCTCGACCAGCCGGCGCGAGGAGCCGCCTGTCGCCTCGGCGATCGGCCGCAGCAACTCGGTGGTGCTCAGAACGTCGCGCCATTCGCGCGGATTCTCCGGCCCCACGCCGACGAAGGCGGTCAGCTTGTCGTCGGCGATGCGGTGCAGGCCGATCTCGTCGGTGTCGATGACGGCCTGGAAGCGGCCGGGCTGGGCTTCCTTCAATTCGATGATCTTCTGCCGCCCGCCCGGGCTGGTCAGCATGACGGGCGCGGCCTTGTCGGCCATTGTCTGCCGCTCGATGGTGATGGCGCGGCCGCGGGCCGATCCGCGTAGCGCCTCCTCATCGAGCTGCGGCTCCTTCATCAGCCAGTGCGAGACGCGGCGCAGCATCTCGAGATGCGGCCCGCCGGCGCGGAAATTGCGCGCCCAGAGCCAGGCGTGATCGGACAGGATCACCGCGACGCGGCCCTTCTCCTCGCGCGACAGCACCATCACGGGGCGATCCTGCGGCCCGCCCATCACGGTCGCGCCGCCCTGGGCGCGCGCCGAGACCAATCTCAGCCATTCGGACCAGGTGGGCGGCTCGGTTTCGCCGCCGGGAAGATCGCGGGTCACGGGGTGGCGACGGCCGAGATCGGTGATGCGGGCGAGATAGGGCTCCTCGATCACGCGTCCGTCCGGGCGCGCCGGCAGCACCTGCACGAGAGGCGTCGTCGCGAGGCTGGCGTTGCTGGCGAATTCGGGGCCGGCCGCCACCATCACCGCGCCGCCGTCGCGGACATAACGGACGATATTGTCGAAGTAGAGCCGCGGCAGGATCGACTGGTTGGCGTAGCGATCGAAAATGATCAGGTCGAATTCCTTGATCTTGTCGCCGAACAACTCGCGCGTCGGAAAGGCGATGAGCGACAATTCGTTGATCGGCGTGCTGTCCTGCTTCTCTGGCGGACGCAGGATGGTGAAATGCACCAGCTCGACATTGGCGTCCGACTTGAGAAGATTGCGCCAGGTGCGCTCGCCGGCGTGCGGCTCGCCGGAGACGAGCAGCACGCGCAATTTCTCGCGCACGCCTTCGATCGTGACGACGGCGCGATTGTTCGCCGTGGTGAGTTCGTTCGGCGCCGGCGCGACCTCGAGTTCGACGACGTTGGCGCCGCCATGCTCGATGCGGATCGGCACGCGCACGATCTGGCCGATCGCGACATCCATCTCGCTGAGCGGCGCGCCGTCGCGCATCACCTTCATGCGGGCTGGAGCGCCAGGATTTGAATCCATCACGCGCACGCGGATCGCTTGCTCGCGGCCGACGATGCCGAATTTTGGCGCCTCGACGAGTTCGATGCGGCGGTCGCGCTCATTGGCGCGGCCAGTGATCAAAGCATGCAGCGGCGCCTTGAAAGGAAGGTCGGAGGCGTTGAGCGGAATATCATGCGCGACGCCATCAGTGATCATGATCGCGCCGGCGACGCGGTTCGAAGCGACGTCGGCGAGACCAGCTTGCAGCGCCGCGAACAGACGCGTGCCGTCAGCGCCGCCATCGAGATCATTCACTTCGATGACGCGGCTTTCGAGGCCGGGCGTCGAGTCGATGCGGCGCTTCAATTCAGCGAGCGTATTCTGCGTTTCCTCGGCGCGGCCGGCGATGCGGTTCGACGCGGATTTGTCGACGACGACAGCGACGACGTCCTTGATCGGATCGCGCTCCTCCTTGCGCAGGGAGGGATCGCCGAGCGCGATCAGGCAGGCGGCGAGCGCGAGCGCCCGCAGCACGCCGGTCGCGCGCTTCAATGCGATCGCGGCGATGGCCGCGATAACGGTCGCAATCGCGAGAGCCGTGAAGAGCGATGTCGGAATGAGCGGCGCGAAGGAAATATTCCACATGCTACAGCGCCTTCATGTCCGGCCGCTGCGCGCAGGGAACGGCGATGATCGGGCTGATGTTTGCTTTGCCCCTCACCCGGCCGTCGCTACGCGCCGTCCACCCTCTCCCCGCTTCAGCGGGGAGAGGGAAAGCGCGGCGCGCGTCAGCGCAGCCGCGCAGGGTGAGGGGCGAAACGACGCTCACTGTCCCAGCCTTTCAAGCAGGGCCGGCACATGGACCTGATCCGCCTTGTAATTTCCGGTCAGCACATAGAGCACGATGTTGACGCCGCCGCGCAGCGCCATTTCACGCTGGCGATTGTCAGAGCCGGAGATGGGATAAAGCGGCTCGCCGCGCCGGTTCGTCGCCCAGGCGGCGGCGAGATCATTGCCGGTGATGATGATTGGCGACACGCCGTCGCCGGCGCGCGCGGGCCTGCGGCCGTCTTCCGCCGCCGGCGGCAGCGCCTCGATCCAGGTCTGGCCGCCGTCATAGCGGCCAGGGAAATGATCGATGAGATAGAACGCCTTGGTGATCACATGGTCGCGCGGCACGGGTTCGAGTTCGGGAATGTCGAGCCCGCCGAGGATTTTGCGCAGAAGCTGGTTTTCCGGCGTCTGCGAGCCCGGACGCGAACTTAGCGAGTCGCGCGTGTCGAAGAGAACCGTGCCGCCATTCTTCATAAAGGCGTCGAGCTTGCGGATCTGCGCCTCGATCGGCGCCGGCCGACCCGCAACGATCGGCCAGTAAAGCAGCGGGAACACGGAGAGATCGTCGCGATCGAGATCGACGCCGACGGGTTCGCCGGGATCGAGCGCGGTGCGCGCGGTGAGAGCCTGCGTCAATCCATAGAGGCCGGCGCGGCTCGCTTCGTCGGCGGCGGAGTCGCCGGTGACGACATAGGCGAGACGGGTGACGAGCGCGGCGTCGATGTCGCGTTTGGGAATCGGCGCCGGAGTTGTCTGGGAAGGCGCAGCGGGCGGCGTTTGCGCGAATGCGTCATTGCGCGGCGCGGCGGCGATCATCGCCAACGCGACAAGAGCGGCGGCGACGGCCGGACGGCGCACGCGCGCGAACGCGCCGGACAGCCACAGCGTCGCGATCGTGTCGAGGATCAGGCCGATGAGCGCGGCGACAAGCAGCCAGGGCCTGAGATCGATCGGGCGCACGGTTTCGATCGTGCTCGTCGCCACGCCGGCGGGCGCGGATTCAAGCGTTGCGATCTTGTCGCCGAAGCGCAGCGCGTTCACCGCCAGCGGATCATCGGCCGAGCCGTAGAAGCCCGGGGGATAATCGGCGGTCGCATGTTCGGCGTAGTTCACGGGGGCGGGCTTTGCCGTTGCAGGCGGAGCGCGGAAACGGCCTTCGCCGTCGAGCGTGCGCAGCGGCGGCAGCGTCGCATTCGTCGCGGCATTCGATGTGGTCGTTGCGGTGCGCGTCGCATCGACGGCGGCGGGCGACATGTTGACCAGCGTGCGCATCATGTCGACGAACAGGCCCGACAGCGGCAGGCTCGACCAGGACGTGTCGGCGGTGACATGGAACAACGCGATCGCGCCCTTGCCGCGCGTTTCTCCGGTGACAACAGGCGTTCCGTCCGACAGCGCGGCCCAGGTGCGCGGCGCGAGCGAAAGATCAGGCTCGGCGAGAATCTGGCGTGTGACGGAGACTTCCGCCGGCGGCTTCAGCGTCTTGAACGGGCTCTGATCGCCGAAGGGCGCCAATGTCTTTGGCGTCTCCCATGACAAGGTGCCGCCAAGCGTGCGGCCGCCGCGGCGCAAGCGCACCGGCACGAGATCGTCATTCGCCGCGGCGAGACGCGTGCCGGCGAAGCGGATCAGCACGCCGCCTTCCTCGACGAAGCGCTGGAGATCATCATGCGCCTGGCCGGTGAGCGCGCCGACATCGGCGAGGATCACGACGGATGGCTTTTCCGGCAGCAGACTCGCCAGCGCTTCGGCCGGACCGCCGCGGCCTTCGCGCACTTCCGCGAAAGGGCTCAGCGCGCGCGTGAGATAATAGGTCGGCGCCAAAAGCGGCTGCGACGTGTCGGTCGTGCCGCCGGACACGACGGCGACGCGGCGGCGGCGCTGCGATCCATCGAGCAGCGACACGGCGCCGGCGGAGGCTTCGTCGAGGATTTCGACGCGCGCCACCTGATTGCGCAATTCGAGCGGCAGATCGATCGGCGCCGTCGTTTCGAGCTCCTCATTCTTGAAGCTCGCGCGCCCTTCGCCAAGCGGCAGGCCCTTCTTGTCGAGCGCGCGCAGCAGCGCTTCGCCGCGCGCGGCGAGATCGGCGCGCAGGACGCGGACATTCAATCCGCTCGCGCCATTGTCGACGCCGGCCAAAGCGCGCGTCGCAACCGTCGGCTGGCGGCTGATTTCGATCGTGCGGCCGCTTGTCCTCTTCGCGAGTTCGGCCATCAGGGGATCAGGCGATTGCGTCGACAGCCCGTCGGCGATCCAGACGACGCCCATGTCGGGCTGGCGATCGAGGAATTGCGCGATGCGCCCCGCATGGGCGCCGCGCTCGGGCAAATGCGGCTGCGGCTGCAATCCGCGCAATTTTTCGAGCGCCTGTCCGGCGTCGCCAAGCGACGGCTCCTGTGCGAGGTCGGCGGTCGCGACCAGCGCCACGGCGCGGCCCCGCGCCTGCGCCGACACGAGCGTCTGCTCCGCGGCGGCGACGCGCTGGCGCCAGTCGGGCGCGGACGGCCAGCCATTGTCGATGATGAGCAGCAGCGGACCATCCGATGAGATGACGGCGCGGCGCGCGTTCCACACCGGCGCGGCGAGCGCGAGAATCAAAGCCGCAGCGACTCCAAGCCGCAGCGCCAACAGCCACCAGGGCGTGCGCGCGACGGTTTCCTTCTCCGGCAGCAGATCGAGCAGGATGCGCAGCGGCGGAAAATCGACGCGGCGCGGACGCGGCGGCGTCACCTTGAGCAGCCAGTAGAGCGCCGGCAATGCGGCGAGCGCGGCGAGGGTAAGCGGCGCGGAGAAGGCGAGGCTTCCGATCATGCGCTCAGAGCCTGTTTGGGAATTCGGATGGGGCTGCGCTGCAGCCGATTTTCGTCGCTCCGGCAGGAGCCGGCCGAAGCAGCGTATCGGGGATACGGTCGAGGCCGGCGACGAACCGGGCGGCGAAAAGCGGCGCAGTCCTCCGGATTGAGCGGCGAACGACGCCTGATGCGTCGGAAGGCTCGCCAATGTCGCCAGACATTGGCTTCGCCTCCCTCCTGTCATCCGTCCGTTCGTCGCTCAACGCAGCCTCCATCCCAATTCCCAAACAGGCTCTCAGGCTCTCCTGCCGGCGGCGATCCGGCCGATGACGCCGATCAGCGCTTCCGACGCCTGCCGATCGGTGCGGTGAACCGTGTAGGACCAGCCGCGACGGCGGCAGCATTCTCGGATGACGTCGCGATGCTGTTCGAGCCGCGCGAGATAGCGTCGGCGAAATTCGGTCGCGTCGCCGATGCGGAGTTTGGCGCCGACTTCGAGATCGAACATCTCGACATGGCCGGAATAGGGGAAGGTTTCCTCGATCGGATCGGCGATGATCAGCACGTGGCCGCGCGCGCCGCGCGCCGAAATCGTCTCGATCGCGCGGGTGATTTCGTCGGCCGGCGCGAGCAGGTCGCCGATGACGACGGCTTCCGACAATTGCGGAAGAGTCACGGGCGGCGGCGCGTCAGCCGCACCGGCGTCATGAGCGACCGCCATCGCCTGCGCGAGTTTCTCGATGATGCTGCGCGAGGCCGATGCGGCCGGACCGCCGAGCAGCCCGACGCGTTCGCCGGCGCGCACCAGCATGTCGGCGAGCGCCAATCCAACGATCAGCGCGCGATCGATCTTCGCGACCTGCGCGAGCTTCGACTGGAAGCCCATCGAGGCCGACATGTCGATCCACAGCGCGATCGTGTGCGCGGCTTCCCATTCGCGCTCGCGCACGAAGGCGCGATCGTCGCGCGCGGAGCGGCGCCAGTCGATGCGGCTCGACGGCTCGCCTGAAGTGAACGGACGAAACTGCCAGAAATTCTCTCCGACGCCGGCGCGGCGACGGCCATGCGCGCCATGCGCCGTGGCTGTGGCGACGCGACGCGCTTCCAGAACGATGCGTGGAATTCGTGCTGCAAGATCGAGGGCGCCTTCCGCATGGCGGCGGTGAACCGCCCGCTCGTCCGGGGCCAGAACTTCGGCGTCCGCCACTAAAAACCTATCCTTCTCAAATTCGAACGGCGCTCTTCAGCGCGTCCAGTCTCCATTATCCAAGTTTCGCCGCGAGGCGCGCGATCACGCCCGGAATTGTTTCGCCATCCGCGCGCGCGGCGAATGTGAGCGCCATGCGATGTTTCAGCACCGGCTCGGCGAGCGCGACGACATCATCGACCGAAGGCGCGAGACGTCCATCGAGAAGCGCGCGGGCGCGCGTCGCCAGCATCAGCGCCTGGCTGGCGCGAGGACCGGGACCCCACGACAATTTCTCGGTGATGGCAGGATCGCCTTCGCCGGGACGCGCCGCGCGCACCAGCGCGAGAATGGCTTCGACCACGCTCTCGCCGACGGGAAGACGACGCACCAGCCGCTGCGCGGATTGCAACGCAGCCGCATCGAGCGCCTTCACCGCCTTCGCCTCATGATCGCTGGTCGTGTCGATCAGCATGCGGCGCTCGGCGTCGATATCGGGATAGCCGACATCGATCTGCATGAGGAAACGATCGAGCTGCGCTTCGGGAAGGGGATAGGTGCCTTCCTGCTCGATCGGATTTTGCGTGGCGAGCACATGGAACGGCCGCGGCAGATCATGGCGCTCGCCGGCGACGGTCACATGATATTCCTGCATCGCCTGCAAGAGCGCCGACTGGGTGCGCGGGCTCGCGCGATTGATTTCGTCGGCCATCAGAAGCTGCGCGAAGATCGGTCCTTTCACGAAGCGGAACGCGCGCTTGTGATCGATCGACTCCTCCATGATCTCGGAGCCGAGAATATCCGAAGGCATAAGGTCGGGCGTGAACTGCACGCGCTTGGCGTCGAGACCGAGCACCGTGCCGAGCGTATCGACCAGCCTGGTCTTGGCGAGGCCGGGGACGCCGACCAGCAGGCCGTGGCCGCCGGCGAGCAAGGTGGTCAACGTGCGCTCGATGACGAGATCCTGACCGAACACGACTTTCTGGACGCCGGCCTTCGCGTCGGCCAGCGAGGCGAGCGCAGCCTCGGCGGTCCGGACGATTCCGTCGTCGAGGTTGGTTGCGACGTCCGCAGTCATATGATTCTCCTCGGCCGGCTTTCAAACAATGTCGCGCCGCCAGCCCGGCGTCTCAAGTGGGCTCGCCGGATCGTGACAGGCCCGCCTTGCGCCTCCTATAGAAGCATGGAGCGTGCCGTTCCCCGCGAGCCCATTGGTATCGGAAGCGCGTGGCGCGGCGAAATGATGGCGGAACAAGGCCTTGATCGAAGCCGCACCAACTCCGCAGTCTCGCCTCGCCGCCCTGTCGCATGCGGCGGGCGAGGCGAAAAAGCGCGGACTCCCGCCTGTGCATATGTGGAATCCGCCGTTCTGCGGCGACATCGATATGCGCATCGCGGCGGACGGCCAGTGGTTCTACATGGGCTCGCCGATCGGCCGGCCGGCCATGGTGCGGCTGTTCTCGACAATTTTACGCAAGGACCCGGAGCGCTACGTCATGGTGACGCCGGTCGAGCGCGTCGGCGTCACGGTGGACGATCTCCCCTTTGTCGCTGTGGAAATGTCACATGAGGGCGACGGCGAAGGCCAACGGCTCACATTCCGCACCAACGTGGATGACGAAACGATCGCCGGGCCGGATCGTCCCCTGCGGTTCGACCGCGCCGAGGATGGCGGGCTGAAGCCGGCCGTGCTGGTGCGCGACGCGCTGTGGGCGCGGCTGTCGCGGCCGCTTCTCTATGACCTCGTCGAGTTGGGCGTCGAAAAGGAGGTGGACGGGGCGCGACAGTTCGGGGTCTGGTCGGGGGCCATGTTCTTCCCCATCTGTCCGGCGGCGGAGATTGATCATTTATGACCCTGCTTCCGGCCGATGCGACGGCGCCGATCGACGATTTCATCCGCCGCGCGCGTGAAAGACTGCTGCCTGAGCCGCCGGCGCTGACAGGCGCTGACGATCCGCTCGGCGCCGCGGGCGACCATGTGCTCAATCCCGGCTATCTCCCGCCGGAGTTCGGCAGGACGGCGCGCGCCGCCGCGGTGCTGATTCCGGTCGTCGCCCATGACAGCGAAGCGACCGTGCTCCTGACCGAGCGCGCGTCCGGCCTGCGCGATCATAGCGGACAGATCGCGTTTCCCGGCGGCAAGATCGATGCGGCGGACGACGGGCCGCTTGGCGCGGCGCTGCGCGAAGCCGAAGAAGAAATCGGCTTGCAGCGCGAATTCGTGTCGCTGCTCGGTTATCTCCCGCCCTATCTCACGGGATCAGGTTTTCGCATCGCGCCTGTGGTGGCGCTGGCGAGGCCCGGCTTCACGCTGACGCTCAACCACAACGAGGTCGGCGACGCGTTCGAGACTCCTCTGTCCTTTCTCATGGATGTCGCCAACCATGAGCGCGGCATGCGCGAATGGAACGGCATGAAGCGCTATTTCTATCGCATGCCGCATGACGGGCGGAACATCTGGGGCGTGACCGCGGGCATCATTCGGCAGTTGCGCGACAGGATCTATGGCCCATGAGCCGCGTCGCGTTCGAGGTCATCCTGTTTTTCGTCGTTCCCTTCGCCATGTACGCGACATGGTTGATGGCGACGCGGCAGCCCGTGATGTCAAAGGAATCCTGGGACGGCAGCGGCGGCTGGCTGACGATCGCGGGGCTTGCGATCGTGATCGTCGCGTTCGTCTATGTCGGCTTCACCTCGCGGCTCGGCCATGACAATTACCAGCCGGCGCATCTCGAGAATGGCAAGATCGTGCCAGGGGCGATCAAGTGATCGTCCGCGCCTGCCTCTCCCTATTCACAACACGCTCTCTCCGTCCCCGGATTCATGCAACGAGCGAAGCGCATGAAATGAAGTCCGGGGCCCAGCGAAAGAATCGCCTGCGCAGCAGGCGCATCTTTGGAGAAATGGAAATCGCGCGCCTTCCCGGCTGCGCCGGAGCGAAGCCGCTCCGGCTTCGCCGAGGCGAGCGGCGCTTCATTTTTGCGCTGGGCCCCGGACACGGCTCCGCTTCGCTGCGCCGTTCCGGGGACGGAGAAGCGCTTTCCCTTGGTCTGGCGCGGGCTATCGCATGACGGCGAAAACCGCGCGCGTTCCTGATCCGACGCTGTTCTCGACAGGCCCTGTCTCGAAACTGCTCGCAGCGATCGGCGGCGAGGGCGAGGAAATCCGCGTCGTCGGCGGCGCCGTGCGCAACGCGATGCTTCGCATCGCGCCAAGTGATTTCGATTGCGCGACGACGACTCTTCCCGATGAAACCATTCGCCGCGCCACGCGCGCCGGTTTCCGAACGATTCCCACGGGAATCGAGCATGGCACCGTGACCGTGCTCGTCGATGACAAGCCTTTCGAGGTGACGACGCTGCGCGCCGACATCGCAACCGATGGCAGGCGCGCGACCGTGCGGTTCGGCCGCGATTTCGAGGCGGACGCGCAGCGCCGCGACTTCACCATCAATGCGCTGACGGCCGACGCTGATGGCGTCGTCACCGACTATGTCGGCGGGCTTGATGATCTCGCCGCGCGACGCGTGCGCTTCATCGGCGATGCGGGCCAGCGCATCCGCGAGGATTATCTGCGCATCCTGCGGCTGTTCCGCTTTCACGCGACCTATGGCGAAGGGCCGGTCGATCGCGCTGCGCTCATCGCGGCGATCCGCGAACGCGACGGGCTCGACATTCTCTCGCGCGAGCGCGTGCGCAGCGAATTGATGAAGCTGATGAAGGCGCCGCGCGCGCTGGCTGTGCTGGAAGAGATGAGCGAGACCGGATTCGCGACGCGCATTCTCGGCGGCGCGACCAATCTTGCGCGGCTGGAAAAGGGGCTTGAGGAAAGCGGCGTGTCGCTGTCAGCGGCGCAGCGCCTCGGGCTTTTCGCCGTCGAATGCGCAGAGGATGTCGAGCGGCTGCGCGCGAAGCTCGCGCTCTCGAATGAGGAGACGGAGACTTTGGCGCGTATCGCGCGCGTCAGCGAGACGCTGCGGGCGTCCGGATATCGGCCGACGCAACGCGCGCTGCGCGAACTCGCCTATCGGCTGGGTCGCGAGATCGCGCCTGCGGCGCATGCGATCCTCGCCGCCGCTGATGTCGATGCGAGCGAAGCGAGCGCGTTGTCGGGCTGGACGCCGCCCGATCTTCCCTGGCGCGGCGCCGACGCTCTGGCGGCAGGCGCAAGCCCCGGTCCCGAGATCGGCGCCTGGCTCGCGCGCGCCGAAGCGCTCTGGATCGACGAAGGTTTCCCCAGCGGGAGCGAGGCGCTGGAGCGCATCTGGGCGAAAGCGCGACCGGTCGCCTGATCCTGCATTTCCGAAACCGGCGTCTTCGGAAAAATTGACTCCCACGGCTTGCCGCCGCGTTCTAGTCTGACGGCGAAACAGCATCAGACCCAAACATGCGCTCTTCGTCGCGAAGTCCCGCCGATGTCGCGCGCGCCCTGTCCGGACGATCCCGCGCGAGAACAGCGATGGCGGGGCGCGATCCGGGATGGCGGCGCGAGACCTTCACGCTGCCGCGCGAGGAAGCGCGGGCGGCGGCGCGCGACTGGTTCGCACGCTTTCCCAAGGCCGCCTACATGACCGAGGTGGAGAGCTGGCGTGAACTTTCCGATGGCCGCATCGAATTCACGATGAGAAGGCTGCCGACGGCGGACTGATCTGCGACGAAGGCGATTCAGATGAGCATTCGTTTTCGCTTCGCTCACGATTCTTTCGCTGGGCCCCGGACTTCGTTCCACTCACTGCGTTCGTTTCACGAATCCGGGGACGGAGACAGCTTCAGCGCGAAAAGATGAAGCTGTCTTCGTCCCCGGTTCCGTGAAGTGAGGCGAGAGCCGAACGGAATGGAGACCGGGGCCCAGCGAAAGACTTCGCGGAGCGACATCAATTCCAACACGACGCGCGCGGTTTCGCGGCGCGCGTCGTTGGCATGGATCAAACGAGGAGCGATCGTTACGCAGCCCGACGCGCGACCGATTCTTCAGCGTCTGCCTCGTCTTCATCTTCGTTCTCTTCTTCTTCATCCTCCGGGCCGTCCTCATCGGATATGTCGGCGGATTCGATCGCGATCAGCGGGATTTCCTGTTCCTTGAACTCGCCGAGCTCTTCCGAGAAATACAGGCAGGTCGCCGTTTCACCTTCGACGCTCAGCAAAGTGAGCTCCGGGCCACCCGATTTCATGCGCACGATTTCGCCTGCCTTGAAGGCCATCGTTCTCTCCTCGATTTGAGATTGTGCGGAGACGCTAGCGAGATCACGCGACAGGTAAGCGACGGCCTGATGTCACGGCTGTCATCACGGCGCCGTTACGGCCAGCGGACGCGCGGGGGCATCGAGGACAGAATCGACTCGACATTTCCGCCGGTTCTCAGGCCGAACAATGTGCCGCGATCATAGAGCAGATTGAATTCGACATAGCGGCCGCGGCGCGTTTCCTGTTCGATGCGATCATCCTCGCTCCATGGCAGCGCCATATTGCCGCGGAGGATAGAGGGATAGGCGTTGAGAAAGGCGAGACCAACATCGCGCGTGAATGCGAAATCCGCTTCCGCGTCGCCTGTCCAGTGATTGTCGTAGAAAATGCCGCCGATCCCGCGCGGCTCGTTGCGGTGTTTCAGAAAGAAATACTCGTCGCACCATTGCTTGTATTTCGCGTAGGGCGCGACGTTCACATGGGCGTCGCACGCATCCTTCATCGCGGCGTGGAACGCGATCGAGTCCGCATCTTCCTGCGTGCGGCGCTTCATCAGCACCGGCGTGAGATCGGCGCCGCCGCCGAACCAGCACTTCGTCGTGACGACGAAGCGCGTGTTCATGTGTACGGTCGGCGCGTTCGGATTCCAGGGATGGGCGATCAGCGACACGCCGGTCGCATGAAAGCGCGGGTCGGCGTCGGCGCCGGGAATTTGTTTTGCGAAATCGGGATGGAAGGAGCCATGCACGGTCGAGACATGCACGCCGACTTTCTCGAACACGCGGCCGCGCATCATCGACATCACGCCGCCGCCGCCTTTCGCGCCGTCGCGATTGGTTCGCTCCCACGGTTTGCGGACGAAGCGGCCGGCTTCGGCGGGCGCATCGGCGAAGAAGGGGCCTTTCGCCTCGTCCTCGATCGCCTCGAATTCCGCGCAGATGCGGTCGCGCAATTCCGCGAACCATTGGGCGGCGCGCGGCTTCATGGCTTCGGCGACGGCGGGATCGAAGGGCAGGGCGGCGATAGCGTTGGTCATGACGCGGCGTTCCTAGCCTCGGCCGCGGCCATCGCGAAGCCGCCGGTTTGCCGCAGCCCCTCGCCAAGGATCATGGCGGCGGCCACCGCCACATTGAGCGAGCGCAGGCCTGAAAGCATCGGAATCAGCAGGCGGGCGTCGGCCGCCTCGTGGACTATCTCGGGAACGCCGGCGCTTTCCCGACCAAGCAGCAGGATGTCAGACGGCGCATAGCTCCAGTCGAGATAGCTCTCGGCTGCCCTGGTGGTCGCGAGCAGGAGCCGCGCGCCGGCCTCCCGCCGCCACTCCTCGAACGCCGTCCAGCTCGCATGACGGACGATTGCGGCCCGCTCGGCGTAGTCCATCCCGGCGCGGCGGAAATTCCGGTCGGAGACGTCGAAGCCGGCCGGCTCGATGATATGCAGGGGAGATCCGACGCAGGCGCAGAGCCTTGCGATTGTCCCGGTGTTCTGGGGAATGTCGGGCTGGTAGAGCGCGATCTGCATGGCGCGTGATGGCGCTGAGGGCCGCGCCTGGTCAAGCGGCGGGTGGTTTGCGCAATTCCGCCATGGTCGCCATATAGCGGGCTCGCCCCTCTTTCCCCGCGCCGCTTGAAAGGAGCGACGACCAATGCCTTCGTCGCTCTTCCGCTGGATGGAAAGCCGGATCGATCTGTTCGCGCCGTTCGATGAGCGCAAGCAGCCGCCGACCTCGGTCTGGCTGTTCATGTGGCACCATCTGCGCGAGGTGAAGGGCTGGCTCGTCGCCATCCTGATTTCCGGCCTCGTCTTCAGCGGGATCGAATCCTCGTTGTTCCTCTGCGTCGGCTGGCTCGTCGATCTCATCACGAAAAATCCGCCGGAGGTGGTGTGGCGCGATTATAGCGGCTGGCTGATCGCCGGCGTGGTGCTGATCGTCGTCGTCAGGCCGATCGTCTATTTCGTCAATCACGCGGTGGTCGACCAGATCGTCGTGCCGCAGCTCACCAACCGCATCCGCTGGCGCAGCCATGTCTACACGCTTGGTCATGCGCTGAGTTATTTCCAGAACGACTTCGCCGGCCGTCTCGGCGCGCGCGTGATCCAGTCGGGACAATCAGTGCGCTCGGCCTCGGTCGAGGTGCTCGATGATCTCTGGTACGTGATTGTCTTCGCCGGCGTCGCCATGGGCTATTTCGGCCATGTGAGCTTAAAGCTGATGGCGCCGGTGGCGATCTGGGCGCTGCTCTACATCGCGCTGCTCGCCTATTTCGTGCCCCGGGCGCGCCAGCGCTCGGAGGCGAACTCCTTCTCGCGCTCGGCGACGACGGCGCGCATCGTCGACAGCTACACCAACATCGCGACGGTGAAGCTGTTTGCGCGCGGCGACGTCGAGCGCTCCGCCGTGCGCGAGGCGCTGGCGCGCTGGGTCGGCACCTTCCTCGATCTCACGCGGCTCATCACCGGCGTGGTCGCGGCGCTGCAGACGCTGAACAGCCTGCTCATCGTCATCACCATCTATCTCGCGCTGCTGCTCTGGTCGGAGCAGGCGATGACGCCGGGCGAAGTCGCCGCGACCATCGGCATCGTGCTGCGGCTGGTGCAGATGTCGGGCTGGGTGATGAATCTCGTGCGCGGCATCTTCGAGGAGATCGGTTCGGTGCAGGAGGCGATGGAGACGATCGCCAAGCCGCACACGCTGAACGACAGGCCGGCCGCGCCGCAACTTGTCGTTGGCCGCGGCGAGATCAATTTCGATCATGTTTCCTTCCATTACGGCAAGGGAAGCGGCGTGATCGAGAATCTCAATCTCATGATCCGTCCTGGCGAGAAGGTCGGGATCGTTGGGCCGTCAGGCGCCGGCAAGTCGACGCTGATGAATCTGCTGCTGCGTCTGCATGATGTCGAGCGCGGCCGCATTCTCATCGACGGGCAGAACGTCGCCGAGGTGACGCAGGATTCGCTGCGCGAGGCGATCGGCGTCGTCACGCAGGATACCTCGCTGCTGCATCGCTCGATCCATGACAACATCGCCTATGGCCGCCCCGGCGCGTCGCGCGAGGCGATCGAGCGCGCGGCCAAACTCGCCAAGGCCGATGGCTTCATCGAGGAGCTGATCGATCTCGACGGGCGCTCGGGCTACGAGTCGCGCGTCGGCGAGCGCGGCGTGAAGCTGTCAGGCGGCCAGCGGCAGCGCATCGCGATCGCGCGCGTGATCCTGAAGGATGCGCCGATCCTGGTGCTCGACGAGGCGACGTCGGCGCTCGATTCAGAAGTCGAGGCCGCGATCCAGGAAGGGCTCGAAGCGCTGATGGAGAACAAGACCGTCATCGCGATCGCGCATCGTCTCTCGACCATCGCCGCGCTCGACCGGCTCGTCGTCATGGATGAAGGCGAGATCGTCGAGCAGGGAACGCACGCCGAACTGATCGCGCGCGGCGGCCTCTACGCCTCGCTGTGGGCGCGCCAGTCCGGCGGCTTCATCGCGCGCGACCGGCATGCAGGCGAGGCCGGGCGAATAACGGAAGCGGCGCAGTAAGAGCGGCGCTTGCGTCTTTCCGAGACGCGGAACGTGTGAGCGAAAAATTCAGAAATCTCGTCGCTTCGCGATTCTTTCGCTGGGCCCCGGACACGGTTCCGCTTCACTTCGTTACGCTTCACCGTTCCGGGGACGGTGACAGCTTCAACAGTTCATAGTGAAGCTCTTTCCATCCCCGGTTCCATGAAGCGAGGCGTTCTGCCGAGCGGAATGGAGACGGGGGTCCAGCGCAAGAAATCGCGAAGCGACGTTCAAAGCTTTGCAAGTGAATTCTACACGATCTTCACCGACAGATCAGGCAGCCCCTCGATCTTGCAGAGGATCAGATCGCCCTTCACGACGGGGCCGACATTTTCCGGCGTGCCGGAATAGATGATGTCGCCGGCCTTTAATTCGAACGCCTCCGATAATTTCGAGATCTGCTCGGCGACGCTCCAGATCATGTTCCTGAGATCGGAGTTCTGCTTCACCGCGCCGTTGACCGCGAGCGAGATCGCGCCCTTGACGAAATGGCCTGTCTTCTCGGCCGGATGCAGCGGCCCGATCGGCGCCGACATGTCGAAGGATTTGCCGATCTCCCACGGCTTTTTCTCATCGCCCATGGCGCGCTGCAGATCCCGCCGCGTCATATCGAGGCCGACCGCATAGCCGTAGACATGCTCAAGCGCGCCTTCGATCGGGATGTTGCGGCCGCCTGATTTCAGCGCCGCGACGAGTTCGACCTCGTAGTGATAATTCTTCGTCAGCGAGGGATAGGGGTGATCGCCGACTGCTCCGATGGCGACATGCTGGATCGCGTCGGATGGCTTCTGGAAGAAGAAGGGCGGCTCGCGATTGGGATCGGAGCCCATTTCGCGCGCATGGGCGGCGTAGTTTCGTCCGATGCAATAGATGCGCCTGACGGGAAAGAGTTGATCCGAGCCGGCGATCGGAATGAAGGATTGCGGCACGGCGAACAGCGCCTTCGTTCCGGCAGCCATCTGCGCCTCGGCGGGCGCAGCGGCCAAGGTCGCGCCGGCGGCGCCGGCGACAAGCATGCGACGGTCGAGCGTGGTCATGAGCGTCTCCCTCGTTTGAAAGGAGCCTAATCCAAAGTCGCCGCCGCTGAAATCGGGGCGGCGCGCCGGCGCCCCGCGAGATAGGCGGTCGCGCCGAGCGCTTGAATGAGGGCGGCGGCGATGAAGACGAGCGTGGCGTCGCCCGCTGACAGATCGCGCAGCAGGCCGAACGCCGCCGGCGCGAAGGCGTAGGTCGCCTGGCTGCAGGCGGTCGTCAGCGCGACGACGCGCGGCGTGATCTTTGGCGCGAATTCCGCCTGCGCAATCAAGGGCGGCAGCGAGGTCGAGTTGCCGATGCCGAAGCCGAAGAGAATGACTCCGGCGAACAGCAACGGAATATTGCCGCCGCCGGCGAGAAGGAAAGCTGCGCAGCCGAGCATCTGCACGCCGAGATTCGCGCCGGCGATCAAACGGCGATCTGCGTCAGCGGGCATCAGCCAGCCGACAATGGTGCGGCCCAATATCGCCGAAGCCGTCGCAAGCCCCGCCGCGACGCCGGCGAATTGTGCGCCGAGCGCGGGCGTCAGCAGCGAGAAGAGATGCGCGATGAGGCCGATCTGCGCAAACAGGCCGATCGCCATGCCGGCCGCCAGCGTCACGAAGGCGTAATCAGCGAAAAGTTTTTCGGGCGCGTGATCCGACATCGACTTGCGCGCAGCGGCGCTTGCCGCATCGCCGCCGTCTGGCGCCAATCCCATCGACGTGGGCGTGCGCGTAAGAATACGGAGCGACAGCGCGCCGACAATGATCAGCATCGCGACGCCAACAATAATCGCCGCGCTGGAAAATCCGATCGAGCCGATCAGCAGCGCCCAGAGCGGCGAAAACAGCACGCCGCCGACGCTTGCGCCGTTATACGCCATCGCGAGCGCGGCCGGCCGTTTCGCGACGAACCAGGGCGACACCATCGCATTGATCGCCGCGGCGCCAAGCGGAACCCAGCCGACGCCGGTGAGAATAGCGGCGATGATCAGCATCCATTTCTCGCTGGCGAGCGACCAGCCGAGTACGCCAAGCGCCAGCGACAGCGCGCCGGCGATCGTGACGCCGGGCAATCCGAAGCGCCGATGCAGGCGCGGCAGATTCGCGACGACGACGGCGCCGATGAGGAAATGCAGCGTCACCGCGCTCGAGACGAAGGTGACGGACCATTGGCGCGCATCCTGCGCCGCCTTGAGATAGATCGGCGGGCCGTAGAATCCGACGCCCCAGCCGAAGATGGCGATGATGAAAGCGGCGGCGACGACGGTCCAGCCGTAGAAGCGCTCGCGTTGTTTCGCATTGATCATGGGTTTCTCCATCCGCGAGACGAGGCGCGAATGGTTTAGGCGGAAATGCGCCGGCGATGCTTCGACGGTGATCGAAGCAAGAGGCTCTTACGGCTGCTGCGGGCGGTCGCTGCCCCAGGCGCGCAGGCGCGCCATCAGCGGGAACGGATTTGATGGCGGATCGAAGCGCGGCTGCAGCAGGATCGGGCCAACCGCCTCGATCACCTTGCCGGTGATGTCGCCCGAGTTCCACGCGGCTTCGGCGCGGCCGAAGGTTTCCGGAATGCCTTTCGGCTCGTCCATGATGGTGAGGAAGAGGTAGCGCGGCTTGTCGGAGGGCGCGACCGCCATGAAGGTCGTGAAGTTCCGGTTCTTGGCGTAGCGGCCGTTGATCACCTTTTCCGCCGTGCCGGTCTTGCCGCCGACGAAGAAGCCGGGCACCGCCGCCTTGCGCGCCGAGCCGGCTGTCGCATTGAGGCGCATGATGAAGCGCATCGCTTCGCTCGTCTCGGGCTTGATCACCTGCGGCGCGCTCGCCATCGCCTGTTCCTGCGTGCGTTTCAGGAATGTGGGCGTGATCAGCTTGCCGCCATTCATGAGCGCGCCGACGGCGGCGACCGCCTGCAGCGGCGCGACCGCGAGGCCGTGCCCGAAGGCGATGGTCGCGGTGTTGATCTCGCCCCAGCGCTGCGGGACGATGGGCGCGGCGTTCTCCGGCAACTCGGTGCGCATGCGATCGAGCTGACCCAGTTTCCTCAGAAAGGCCTTGTGCCCCTCGACGCCAACGGAAAGCGCCATCTTCATCGAACCCATGTTCGAGGAATGCACGAACACTTCCGGCACCGTGAGGGATCGGCCCGTGCCGTGATATTCACGGATGACCTGGCGACCGAAGCGCATCACGCCGCCGGCCGTCGAAAAAGACGAATTGATCGACGCCTTGCCGCTGTCGAGCGCCATCGCGATCGTCAGCGCCTTGAAGGTCGAGCCCATCTCGTAGACGCCGACCGTCATGCGGTTGATGTGATCGGGGTCGAGCGCATCAGCGGGATTGTTGGGATCGAAATCGGGCAGCGACACAAGCCCGACCACTTCGCCTGTCGTCACGTCATAGACCATGCCGGCTGCGGCCTTGGCCTTGAAGCGATCGAGGCCCCAGGCGAGCTTCTCGCGCAGCGCGTGCTGCACGCGCAGATCGATCGAGAGCGCGAGCGGCTTCAGATCCTCCGCCGTCTGGCCGAGACCGAAGCTTTGCAGCGCGCTGACGCCCTGGTTGTCGATATATTTCTCGATGCCGGCGATGCCGACGCCGTCGAGGTTGGTGGCGCCGAGCACATGCGCCGCCTCGATGCCGTTGGGATAGACGCGCTTGTGCTCCGGCCAGAAGGCGACGCCGGGAATGCCGAGGCGGAACACCTCCGCCTTTTCGCGCGGCGTGACGAAGCGCTTGACCCAGACGAAGCCCTTCTTGGTGTTGAGCTTGGCGCGCAGTTCGCTGGCGTTGAGATCAGGCAGCACCGCGGTCAGGAGTTCGGTCGCCTCGTCCTTGTCGATGATGTTGCGCGGCTCGGCGAACACCGAGAAGCTCGAAATGCTCGTCGCCATCAGCTCGCCGTTGCGATCCATGATGTCGGGGCGGAACCCTGACGACGCCGCGGCAAGCGAACGCGGCGAGGCGGGCTCGATTTCGCCAGAGGCGCGGGCGAGCTGCACGAGTCGGCCGCTGATGACGCCGAACGCAAGCAGGAAGGCGCATCCAACGACGAGCAGCCGGTTGCTGCTCTTGTCGGGACGCATCCTGAAGAGACTAACGACGCCGCGAGGGATCATGGTTTCCGCCTGTGAGCGGGCGAGCGGCCGCTCAGGCCTCGGCGCGTTGTCCCGACGCGCGCGATCGGCCCGGCGAACCGGCTTGCGAACCGCAATCGCTATCAGTCCGCTGTTTCGGTTAGCGTCCTGTTAACGATGCGGGGCTGCGGCGTTTCATCCACAGGCCAGAGGAAGCTGCGCATCGCCAGTGCGGCGGCGGCCCCGGCAAGTTGAGCCAGGATGAAAGGAACGACGCCTGCAGGCGCGATGCCGGCAAAGGTGTCCGACAAGGCGCGCGCGATGGTCACCGCCGGATTGGCGAAGGATGTGGAGGCGGTGAACCAGTAGGCGGAGGCGATGTAGAGTGCGACGGCGGGGGGAATAGTGGATGGCGAGCGCGCCGAGGCGCCAAAGATCGTCAGCAGCAGTCCGAACGTCGCGACGCCTTCGGCGAACCATTGCGATGGCCCGAACCGTACGGTGGTCGAGAACTGCAGCAGCGGCAGGTCGAACATCGCATGGGCCGCGAAGACGCCAGTGATTGCCCCAACGATTTGAGCCGCGAGATAGGCGCCAGCGTCCCGCCATTTCATTTCGCCGCGCATCGCCATGGCGAGGCTCACCGCCGGATTGAAATGCGCGCCGGAGATCGGCTGGAAGATCAGGATCAACACGGCGAGCATCGCTGCCGTCGCGAGAGTGTTGGCGAGCAGCGCGATGGCGACGTTTCCGCCCGCGAGTTTCGCCGCCATGATTCCTGATCCGACCACGGCGGCGAGCAGGAAAGCCGAGCCAAGCGTCTCAGCGAGAGTCCGGCGCGCGAGCGTCGCGGTCATTTGCTGTCAGTCGCGCCTTCGAGCCGGCCGATCTCGCGCAGGCGGTTGGCGAGGGCGATTTCATCGAGTGATTTCACCGGGAGCGCCAGAAAAACGTCGATGCGATTCTTGAGAAACTTGAACGCGCGATTGAAGGCGCGCTGTTTCTCGACGTCGGAGCCTTCGACATGAGACGGATCTTCAACGCCCCAATGCGCAGTCATGGGATGGCCAGGCCACACGGGACAGGTTTCGCCCGCTGCGTCATCGCAAACGGTGAAAATGAAATCCATGTGCGGCGCGCCGGCGCCAGCGAATTCGTCCCAGCTCTTCGAGCGGAATCCTTCGGTCGGATAATCGAGCGCGGCCAGCGTCGTGAGAGCGAGCGGATTGACGCTCCCCTTCGGCTCGCTGCCGGCGGACCAGGCGTTGAAGCGTCCGGCCCCGTCTTTTCTGAGAATGCTTTCGGCAAGAATCGAACGCGCCGAATTGCCGGTGCAGAGAAACAGAACGTTGAAGGGATGGTCAGTCACAGCAGGCGGTCTCCGCTGGCGCGCAAGCCGCCGCAGCGAGCGCCGGCGCGCAGATTTCAGGACGTCCCGCGCAGCAATCCTGCATCAGGAAGCGGATGAGATCGGTCAGCTTCTCAAAGGCGGCGGCGTAGACGATCGAGCGCGCCGCGCGTCGCGCCGCGACGAGTCCCGCCCGCTCCAGCTCCTTGAGATGGAAGGAAGCGTTCGACGCCGTCACCTCCATGGCCTCTCCGATCGCGCCGGCGGCGATCCCGTCCGGGCCCGCCTGGACCAGCAGACGGAGGATGCGCAGCCGGGTCTCCTGAGAGAGCGCCCCGAATGCGACGAGCGCTTGACGTTCGTCCATATTTTGATGATCCTAAAAATATCAAAATGAGGAGTAGCGGAGATGATCGAATCCGACAAGCGGGAAATTCCGGAGCTTCAGGCGTCGAACGATCTGCCGCTTGGCGCGCTGCTTGATCTGTTCTCGGCCCATGCGGGAGCGCCGCTGGTCTTCAACTATCAAGGGCGGAGCGTGAAGCCGGGCTATCACGTCACCGAGGTCAAGGCCGGGCGTTTCGAGGGGCTCGATTGCGGCGCCAATCCGGAAGCCTGGTCGGAAGTCTTCGTGCAGCTATGGGATGTGGACGAAAGCGGCAGAACTCATATGCCGGCGGGGAAATTCGCAGCGATCATTGGCAAGGTCGCCGCTCATACGCCGCTCGATCCCGCCGCCAAACTGACTTTCGAGGTCAGCGACGGCGTGCGCCCGATCGCGCTCCATCGGGCGGCGTCCGCCCGTCTTGCCGGCGATGCGATTCATGTCGCGCTTGAACCACGTGCAGCGAGCTGCAAGCCAAGGGATCGCTGGCTGGAAGCGCAAAGCACGCTGTCGGGGTGTTGCGCGCCCCGCGCCGCCTGCTGCGCCTGAGAGCCTCGAAAGCGCGCAAGGAAAATAATCCTTGACAGCGTGACGCTGCTGAGGCATGAATGGGCGACGCTCCGCCATTGCGCCCAGCTCCGGGCCGCGCATAGCCGCCTCCCGCCCAAACTCTAGGCAACCCTTGGGAAAGCCGGCACAAGGCCGGCCATGCTGCAGCCGACTCCACCAGGCCGGACGGGCGCCGCCCGCTGGCGACAGGAGCTTGTCGCCACGCTGAAGCTCGCCTGGCCGCTGATCCTGGGCAATTTCGCCCAGAACATGCTGACCTTCGTCGACCTGATCCTGCTGGGTTGGATCGGATCGCGCGCGCTCGCCGCCGGCGCGCTCGGGACCAATCTCTATTTCGCGACCTTCATCTTCGGCATCGGCGTCACCGCCGCTGTCGCGCCGTTGCTGGCCGAAGAGCTTGGGGCGCGGAAACATTCGGTGCGCGAGGTCCGGCGCAGCGTGCGGCAGGGCTTCTGGGTGTCGGTCTCGATCTCTGTTCCGATCTGGATCGCGCTCTGGAATGGCGAATCGATCCTGCGCGCCTTCGGGCAGGAGCCCGACCTCGCCCATGAGGCCGGCCGCTATCTCCATGCGCTGCAATGGTCGACGCTGCCGGGGCTCGGCTTTCTCGTGCTGCGCCAGTTCCTCGCGGCGCGAGAGAGGCCAAGATGGGCGCTGGCGATCCAGGTCGTCGCGCTGCCCGTGAACGCCTTCCTCGCCTGGGCGCTGATCTTCGGCCATTTCGGCCTGCCGGAATTGGGGCTGGTCGGCGCCGGTCTCGCGACCACCATCGTCAGTTGGCTCGCCTTCTTCGCGATCGCGGCCGTAGTTGCGCTCGACAGGAGCTTCCGCCGCTATCACCTGTTCGGCCGCTTCTGGCGCGCCGACTGGCCGCGCTATGGCAAGCTATGGGCGATCGGGTTGCCGATCGGGCTGACGCTGTTGTTTGAGGTGACGATCTTCAGCGCCGCGACCTTCGTCATGGGCCGGCTCGGAGCGGCCGAGCTCGCGGCGCACGCCATCGCGCTGCAGATCGCTTCGGCGTCCTTCATGGTGCCGATGGGGCTGTCGCAGGCGGCGACGGTTCGGGTCGGCCTGTCCTTTGGCGCGCGCGACCCTGAAGGCATCGGCCGCGCCGGCTGGACGGCCTTTGCGCTCACCATGGCCTATATGTCGGCGTCCGCGATCATCCTGATGGTCATTCCGGCGACGCTTGCGGGGCTCTTCCTCGATTCGGCAAATCCGGCGAATGCGGCCGTGCTCGGATTCGCGGTGGCCTATCTCCTGATCGCGGCCCTGTTCCAGCTCGTCGACGGCGCGCAGTCGGTGGCGGCCGGCATGCTTCGCGGTTTGCAGGACACGCGCTGGCCGATGGTGATCGCGCTCGTCGGCTACTGGCTCATCGGCGCGCCGCTGGGCGTGGCGCTGGCGTTCGGCACCAATCTCAGGGGCAGCGGCGTCTGGATCGGCCTTGCGACGGGGCTCGCCGTCGTCGCGCTCGCGCTGATGGCGCGCTGGATGGCGCGCGAGCAGCTCGGACTTGATCGTTCGCCGGCGACGCTCGCGTGACGTCAAGACCTTAAAGCGACGCCCTTCGAGGAGTGACTTTGCGCCGCGCTTTTCACGCGGCCGTGAATATGGACAGCATATTGGAGCCATGCCAAACAGCCCGGCGGCGAGGGGTCTGATCGACGCTTTCGCCAAGCCGATTCCATTGCTTTCGCCGGTTGTCCGACGGGCGAAGAAGGCCCGCCCGGGCCGCTTGAGACTAGGGTGTTGATCCGTGGCCACGACCACCGCCGAACCGACCCGCCGGGATTTCCTCTATATTGCCACCGGCGCCGCCGCTGCGGTGGGAACCGCCGCCGTCGTCTGGCCCTTCATCAGCTCGATGCGCCCCGATGCGGCGACGCTGGCCGCCGGCGCGCCGGTTGATTTCGATCTCGCTCCTGTCGCCGAAGGCCAGATCGTCAAGCTGTTCTGGCGCGGCAAGCTGATCTTCGTTCGCAACCGGACGCAGAAGGAGATCGACGAGGCGCGCGCCGTCGATATCAACACGCTGATCGATCCGCAGTCCGATCAGGACCGGGTCAAGGCGGGCAAGGACAAGTGGCTGATCGTCTACGGCAACTGCACCCATCTCGGCTGCATCCCGCTTGGGCATGAGGGCAATTACGAGGGCTGGTTCTGTCCGTGCCACGGATCGCAGTACGACACGTCGGGCCGCGTCCGCGTCGGGCCGGCGCCGCTGAACCTGCCGATTCCGCCTTACGCATTCACTTCCGATACGAAAATCCGCATCGGCTGACGGACCAGAGAACAATGAGCGGTCATTCCTCCTACGTCCCCAGCAACGGCTTCACGCGCTGGATCGATTCGCGCCTGCCGATCATCCGGCTGGTGCATGACACCGCGGTCTCCTATCCGGTGCCGCGCAATCTCAACTATTTCTGGACCTTCGGCGGCATCCTCACCTTCATGCTGGTCGCGCAGATCGTGACCGGCGTGGTGCTCGTGATGCACTACACGCCGCATGCGGAGATGGCCTTCACGTCGGTCGAGATGATCATGCGCGACGTGAACTATGGCTGGCTGATCCGCTATCTCCACTCGAACGGCGCGTCGATGTTCTTCCTCGCCGTCTACATCCACATCTTCCGCGGCATGTATTACGGCTCCTACAAGGCGCCCCGCGAGATCCTGTGGATCCTCGGCGTCGTCATCTTCCTGCTGATGATGGCCGCGGCCTTCATGGGCTACGTGCTTCCTTGGGGCCAGATGAGCTTCTGGGGCGCGACCGTCATCACCAACCTGCTCGGCGCGCTGCCTGTCGTTGGCGAGACGATCCTGTCGCTGCTGTGGGGCGGCTACTCCGTCGACAATCCGACGCTGAACCGCTTCTTCTCGCTGCATTATCTCATCCCGTTCATGATCGCTGGCGTGGTGATCCTGCACATCTGGGCGCTGCATCATGTCGGACAGAACAATCCGACCGGCGTCGAGGTGAAGGACGTCCGCAAGGACACCGTGCCGTTCACGCCCTACGCCACCGTCAAGGACGTGTTCGCGATGGTGTGCTTCTGCGTCGTGTTCGCGTGGTTCGTGTTCTACACGCCGAACTTCCTCGGCCATGCCGACAACTATGTCCGCGCCAATCCGGCGGCGACGCCGGCGCATATCGTGCCTGAATGGTACTTCCTGCCGTTCTACGCGATCCTGCGCGCGATCCCGTCGAAGCTCGGCGGCGTGCTCTTCATGTTCGGCTCGATCGCGATCCTCGCTTTCCTGCCCTGGATCGACACGTCGCGCGTGCGCTCGATGGACTATCGTCCGGTGGCGAAAGTGTTCTTCTGGGCCTTCGTGATCGACGCGATCCTGCTCGGCTGGCTCGGCGCCAAGCCGGCGGAAGGCGGCTACATCATCATGGCGCGCATCTGCACCTTCTATTACTTCGCCTACTTCGCCATCCTTCTCGTGCTCGGCCTGTTCGAGACGCCGAAGAAGCTTCCTGCTTCGATCGCCGATTCGGTGCTCGCGAGCAGCAAGGGCCATGGCGCGCCGGTGCTCGCCGGCGCTGCGGCTGCGCCGCAGACGAAGGGTTGAGGCGGGTCGGGGCCGAGAACAATCATGTCGATCAACAAGCTTTTCGCCGCCGCCGCGCTGTTCATCGCTGTCAGCGCTCCCGCCTTCGCTCAGGAGCATGGCGCGCCTGAGCCGCCGCAGCAGAGCTGGAGCTTCTCCGGGCCGTTCGGGAAATTCGACCGCGCGCAGTTGCAGCGCGGCTTCAAGGTCTATCGCGAGGTCTGCTCGACCTGCCATTCGCTGCAGCTCGTGTCGTTCCGCAACCTTGAGCAGGAAGGCGGGCCGGAATTCAGCGAGGCGCAGGTGAAGGCGCTGGCGGCCGAATACAAGATCGCGACGACCGACGACAACGGCCAGCCGACAGAACGCCCCGGCATGCCGTCTGACACGTTCCCGCTGGTCTATCCGAACGAGAAGGCCGCGCGCGCGACCAATGGCGGCGCGCTGCCGCCCGACATGTCGCTGCTGGCCAAGGCGCGCACCTATGAGCGCGGCTTCCCGCGCTTCATCTTCGACATCTTCACCCAGTATCAAGAGCAGGGACCGGACTATATCGTCGGCATCCTGACCGGCTACGAGGAAGCGCCGAAGGATGTGAAGCTGCAGCCCGGCCAGTTCTACAACAAGTACATGCCCGGCCATCTGATCTCGATGCGCCCGCCGTTGGAGAACGGCCGCGTCGAATATCCCAAGATGCCCGACGGCAAGCCGCAGGCGCCTGAAACCACAGAGCAGTACGCGAAGGACGTTGTGACGTTCCTCGTCTGGGCCGCCGAGCCGCACCTCGAGGCGCGCAAGTCGCTTGGCCTCAGGGTGATGCTGTTCCTCATCGTCTTCGCCGGCCTGCTTTATTTCACGAAGAAGCGCGTCTGGGCGAGCGCCCACGATCCGGCGCACGCCTGAGACCATTTCTCAGCGAGAAATCGATCGAACGCCCGGCGGAAGCCGGGCGTTTTCTTTTGCGGGTCGAGTAAGATCGTTGCATGGATCGTCGCAACAGAAAGGCGACAGCGAGGTCGACATGCCGCTCTATTCGCTCGACGGGCACGCGCCCGAGATCGCCGACCCCGCGCGCTTCTATCTCGCGCCGGACGCGCATGTGATCGGCCGCGTCCGCATCGGGCTCGATGTCAGCGTCTGGTTCGGCGCGGTCGTGCGCGGCGACAATGATCTCATCATCATCGGCGACGAGACCAATATCCAGGATGGCTGCGTGCTGCATGTCGATCCCGGCGTTCCCCTGACGCTGGGCCGCAATGTCACGGTCGGCCACAAGGCGATCCTGCATGGCTGCGTGATCGGCGACGGCGCGCTGATCGGCATGGGCGCGACCGTTCTCGACGGCGCGAGGATCGGCGCAGGTTCGCTGGTGGGCGCCGGCGCGCTCGTCACCGAAGGCAAGGAATTTCCCGAACGCTCGTTGATCGTCGGCTCGCCGGCGAAGGCGATCCGCCAGCTCGATGACGCCGCTGTCGCGAATGTGGCGCGGCTGTCGGACAATTATGTCCGCAACGGCAAGAGGTTTCGCGCGGGGTTGAAGCTGATCGGGGATTGAGGCGGGATTTCAGAAATCAAAAATATGCCGCTTCGCGGAGTCTTTCGCAGGCCCTCGGTCTTCATTCCGTTCGCTGCGCTCACTTCATGAAACCGGGGACGGAGAGAGCTTCAGTGTGGAAGAATGAAGCTGTCATCGTCCCCGGAACGGTGGAGCGAAACGAAGTGAAGCGGAACCGTGTCCGGGGCCCAGCGAAAGAATCCGCGAAGCGACTTCAAAACATTACAACTGCCTTGCGCACGCGCTCATGCGTTTCAACGGAGCAAATATTCAATCTCAAACCATCAAACGTCAGAACAGCGGCTTGTCGGCCGTCACCGTCACGAGGTTCTGCACGCGCGTGGTGGCGCGCTGGCCGCGCAGTTCATACACCATCACGAATTCAAAATAATCCGTGCCGACATAGCCCTTGGCTGGAATATAGGCCTGCGCGGACGGGTTCGATTTTCCGAAGATTCCATGTTTCGGGCGCACCGTCGTCTGGATGTCGAGGATCACGCTGTCGCTCATGGTCTGAAAGCGGCAGCCAGTATCCTTTTGCACATTGACCCGGCGCTGCACCGTGCAGCCGTCGCACAGGCTGTAGCGCTGAATCGTGCAGGTGTCGTCTTGCGCGAGCGCCTGCTGCGACAATGCGAGCAGGCCCGCGATGAGAGCGAGACGCGCATTGTATTTCGGCCGCGGCGACCGCACGGAGAAAAGCTTCATCATCTCCACCTCCAGCGTCTGTCGGCGCCGCGCCGTTGCGGGCCGAAAAGCTCACCGGACGCCGGGCGCTTCGCCCGACCCACGATGAGCCTAAACGATCGGAGCAATGACTTCAAAAAACCGGACGCTCGGCCGTGACCTTCACATGATTGCGGATGAGAGCCGAACCATGCTTGCCCAAGGTCTCGAAGGTGATGACATATTCAAAATAGTCGGCGCCGACATAATTCTGCGCGGCGACATAGGCCTGATTGGACAGGCTCGCCGTGCCGAAGACGCCATGCTTCGGAAACACGATGGTCTTCAGATTCGTGATCACGCCATCGCTGCGATGTTCGATCTTGCAGCCGCCGCCACTCTGCACGGACATGCGCCGCGTGACGGTGCAGCCATCGCAAACCCTGATATCCTGGATCTGGCAGGCTTCCTGCGCGGAAGCGGCGCCGGCGATCGCAAGAAGCGCAGCCGCAGCGATCGCGCGCGGCGCCGTCCTCTTCGCAAGCCTCGGGCTCGTCATTGTCCTGATCCAATCGGAATCTTGCACAGTGACGAGAGCATAGCGCGCATACGCGCATCTGAACGTGCGACGACGCACGCGACGTTTGCGCGAGGCCGCTAGACGACTCCGGCCTCGCTCAGCGCCTCCTTCACCAGACGATAGCGCGCCTCGGCATGCTCGCGTTTCGGCATGTCCATGTTGAGCGCGATCAGCACGACGTCCTCTCCGCGTTGCGCGAAGCCGATCCACCAGCCGGTCGCAGGCGATTGCGAATAGACCCAGCCCGACTTGCCGTGAATCGAGGTCTCGCCGATCTTCTCGATGAACATCGCCTGCTCGGTCAGCGCATTCGCGCGTGGCGACACGCCAAGCGTTTTCATGACGAGGCGGCGCAGGAACTTCACCTGCTCGATCGCCGAGATGCGCAACGCGCCATCGAGCCAGAAACTGTCGAGCGGACCGCCGACATCGGCGTTGCCGTAATCGAATTTCGTCAGCCAGTCCTTGTAGGCTTCCGCGCCAATGCGGCGCGCCAGCTCCTGATAGACGGGAACGCAGGAATTCTTGAACGCGGTTTCCAAATTAATGTCGGCCTCGCACGCCTTCGGCAGGAAGGGCTTGCCTTCGACGAGAAAAGGCCGGCCGGAATATTTGAATATTTCCTGATCGAGATCCTTCGCGGCGCCGGTCTGCAAAGCGATCATCGTGTTCGGAATCTTGAAGGTTGAGCCGGGGAGATATCCCGCCTTCGCGCGATCGCCGTTCGCGATCAGCAATCCGCCGCGATTGGCGTCCTGCAGGATCAGCGTCCCCGATGTTTCGATCTTGTCGAATTTCGCGGTGAAGCCGGGCCAGTCCGCGCCTTTGGAGGTGAGACGCCAATCGGCCGGCGCCTGCGCGGCCGCATGTTTTTGCAGCACAAAGGGCGCCGCAATGGCCACAAAAGAAAGCAACGCGCTCCGACGCGTGAAAGACGACATTTCGGGCCCCATGCAAACAAGAGAAACGATCGCCGCCGGCGTGCGTTCCCTTGCGTACAAAAAAGCGCAAGCATGGCGATGATGCGGCAGGGCCGGGGCGGCTGGCCGCGCCCATCCCGCGCCTTGAATTCGCGTCCTGAACTCTCCATTTCACGGCAGGCGGCGTAAGGCATCATTGTAGGCGCGCATGATTGTGAACAGCCTTTCAAGGAGCCGCCTGTAGCCTTGCCTTAGTCTGACGGAAGCAACGGGACGCCTGATAATGATCGCGACGGCCAGACGAACTGACGTGGAAGAGCAGAGTGACGCGAAGAAGGCCGAGGCTCTCCGATCCTCTTACACATTGTGGGACTGGCGGCGTCAGATATCCGATCTCTATGCGCGCATCCGCGCCATGAGCGACGCCGAAATGGCGGCTGAGCTGTGGCGGACAACGCGCGCCGAGCTCTTTCGCAATCACCCGCAAACTCCTCTCGAGGCGGGCGCGCCGGCGCCGGACTATTTCGACTATGATCCGCGCATGCGCTTCGCGGTGGAGTTGGCGCCCGCGACCAACGATGCTCCTTATCATTTGCCCGTGAGCGACGGGACCGTTCATCTCTCGCCTTTCGCCGAGACCGTCGGGTTGCGATCGACGCTCGGAGGCGAGCTGACGGCTTACTGGATCGACGGCTATGGCGGCGGCGTTTTTCTGCCGTTCCTCGACGCCACCAGCGGAAATGCGACCTATGGAGGCGGGCGTTATCTCCTCGATACGATCAAGGGCGCCGATCTCGGCTGGGCGGAGGATGGGCGCATCATTCTTGATTTCAACTTCGCCTATCATCCCTCCTGCTTTTATTCGCCGCGATGGACCTGTCCCTTGCCGCCGTCATCAAACCGCCTCCGCGCGCGGGTCGAGGCCGGCGAGCGCATATGAGAATTTTCGCAACGCTCGTCTGACGACATCGCGGACAAGCGCGGCGTCATCAGCGCCGCCGAAAAATCACTTCCCTCTTCGCCACCTTTTGCCCTTGTAGCCCGCCGTTCCCGGCGCGGCGCGCGGCGGCTCCTTGCCGAGCGGCTTTTCGCGATCGCTTCCCGGCCCCATCTCGTCGAGCGTTGGTTTGCGCGCGCGCGTCGCAAGAGGCCCGGCTTCGCCGCCGCCGAAATTATGCGGACCCATGTCGGCGTCGGTCGGCTTTCTGACGCGAGAAGAGGGCGGCGGCAAATTTGCGGCGTCGCCGTAGCTTCTTTCACCGGCATAGGAGCCGGCGCGCGCTTCCACATCTGATTGCTTCGCCATTGGGTCGTCGGCAATGGCGAGCTCCGTCGCCTGCAGCCGCTTGATCTCGTCGCGCAGCCGCGCCGCGGTCTCGAATTCGAGATTGGCCGCGGCTTCGCGCATACGCTTCTCGAAATCGGCGATCGTCGCCTTGAGATTGTGCCCGACAAGCGCATCGCCCTTCTTGTCGACGGCGCCCTTGTCGACCGTGACATGGTCGCGCTCATAGACGCTGTTCAGGATGTCGGAAATGTTGCGCTTGATGCTCGCCGGCGTAATGCCGTGCTCGGTGTTGTAGGCCTGCTGCTTCTCGCGACGGCGATTGGTCTCGGCGATGGCGCGCTCCATCGAGCCCGTCATGCCGTCGGCGTAAAGGATGACGCGGCCGTCGACATTGCGCGCGGCGCGGCCGATGGTCTGGATCAGCGACGTCTCGCTGCGCAGAAAGCCTTCCTTGTCGGCGTCGAGAATGGCGACCAGCGCGCATTCCGGAATGTCGAGACCTTCGCGCAGGAGGTTGATGCCAACGAGCACGTCGAACGCGCCGAGCCTGAGGTCGCGCAGAATCTCGATGCGCTCGATCGTGTCGATGTCGCTGTGCATGTAGCGCACGCGCACGCCGTTCTCATGCAGATATTCCGTGAGATGTTCGGCCATGCGCTTGGTCAGCGTGGTGACCAGCGTGCGATAGCCGCGCGCCGCGACCTCCTTCACCTCGTCGAGCAGATCGGCGACCTGATGGCGCGCCGGCCTGATATCGACAGGCGGATCGATGAGGCCCGTCGGGCGGATCACCTGTTCGACGAACACGCCCGCCGCGCGCTCCATCTCCCAGCCGCCGGGCGTCGCCGAGACGTGGACGGTCTGCGGCCGCATCGCCTCCCATTCCTCGAAGCGCAGCGGCCGGTTGTCCATGCAGGAGGGCAGGCGGAAGCCATATTCCGCCAGCGTCGCCTTGCGCCGGAAGTCGCCGCGATACATGCCGCCGATCTGCGGCACGGTGACGTGGCTTTCGTCGGTGAAGACGAGCGCATTGTCGGGAAGATATTCGAACAAAGTTGGCGGCGGCTCGCCCGGCTTGCGGCCGGTGAGATAGCGCGAATAATTCTCGATGCCGTTGCAGGAGCCCGTCGCTTCGAGCATTTCGAGATCGAACACCGTGCGCTGTTCGAGCCGCTGCGATTCAAGCAAACGGCCGGTGCGGTTGAGTTCGCCGAGCCGGCCGCGCAACTCTTCCTTGATGCCCTTGATCGCCTGCGTCAGCGTCGGCCGCGGCGTGACATAATGCGAGTTGGCGTAGACCTTCACGAATTTGAGGTCGCCGGTCTTCTGGCCGGTGAGGGGATCGAACTCCTGAATCGATTCCACTTCGTCGCCGAACAGGCCGACGCGCCAGGCGCGGTCCTCATAGTGCGCCGGGAAAATCTCGACCACGTCGCCGCGCACGCGGAACCAGCCGCGCGCGAAATCGCCCGACGTGCGCTTGTAATGCAGCGCGACGAGATCGGCGATGAGCTGGCGCTGGTCGATGCGGTCGCCGACCTGCACCGTGAAGGTCATCGCCGTATAGGTCTCGACCGAGCCGATGCCGTAGATGCAGGAGACGGAGGCGACGATGATGACATCGTCGCGTTCGAGCAGAGCGCGCGTCGCCGAATGGCGCATGCGGTCGATCTGTTCGTTGATGCTCGACTCCTTCTCGATATAGGTGTCGGAGCGCGGCACATAGGCTTCCGGTTGATAATAGTCGTAGTAGGAGACGAAATATTCGACGGCGTTGTTCGGGAAGAAGCTCTTGAACTCGCCATAGAGCTGGGCGGCGAGCGTCTTGTTCGGCGCGAGGATGAGCGCGGGGCGCTGCGTCTCCTCGATCACCTTCGCCATGGTGAAGGTCTTGCCGGAGCCGGTGACGCCAAGCAGCACCTGATCGCGCTCGAAGCGGCGCACGCCGTCGACCAGTTCAGCGATCGCGGTTGGCTGGTCGCCTGAGGGCGTGAAATCGGTCTCCATCTTGAAGGCGATGCCGCCTTCCATCTTGTCCGGCCTCTCGGGCCGGTGCGGCGTCCAGGCGCGGTTGGGATCGATGAAGGGGCTGCCTTCGCGCAGCCGCGTCTCCAGCGCCTTCGCAGTCGCGTCCGCGCCGCCCATGCCGCCGAACATATGCGCGTCAGGCGCGTCGCTCAGCGCCACCGGGCCGCGCGGGCCGTCCTCGTCGGAGGGGAGGGAGCCCGCGACCGGCACCTCGTCGACCCAGCGCTCGGGCTTGAACTTGCCGCCGCCCTTGCCCCAGCCGCGCGTCTTCGCCGCCGGCGTTTCGAGCCCCAGCGCTTTCGCGAGTTTGGGATCGACATTGCTGACGCCGGAATCAAACGAGGCCTGCGGCGCCTCGCCAAAGCCGCGGTCGGAGGCGGCCGTTCCCGGTCCAGCCGTGCCACGGCCAATGCCGGGGTTGAGCAGGGTGGCGAGATGCTCGTCGAGCGGCTTCAGATGCGGCTTGCTCGCCTTGGCGCGCGTGGGGCGGGCCGGGTCTTTCTTCGGCGTTTTCGGCATGGCCGGAATATGGGTCGAGTCCGCGGCGAAAGCGAGGCCCGCTGCTGACAGGGCATGTCAGCAGCGGCGCATGCGTCAGATATTGGAATTGGCCGCCCGGAACGCCTTGATGAAGCTTTCGAGTTCGGCGGCCTCCACGTCCGACACCACCCAGAAGGCGCGCGCGCCTTCGCGCCACTCCCAGGCGCTGAAGCCGTCGCGCGACAGCCGCCGCGCCGGGCCAGCGGGCCCTTCGGCGGCAAGCACACTCAGGCTGATCAGATGCTCGCGGGCGCGATAGACCAAGGTCGCCACGGGAATTCCGCCTGTTATGTCGACCCGGCCGCCGACCAGCGGAAATCCCTTGTCGGCGAGATCGATGGCGGGAACGGACAGCGCAAGCCGGTTCTCGAACCAGGGACGCACGGTGTGACGGTCGGACGAGGCGACATCGACCGGCGAGGCCGCAAGCAGCGCCCGGCGGTGGTTCGTCACCAGCGCCTCGAGCAGCGCGTCCGGCCGCGACGCGACATGGAGTCCGTAGCTTCCGGCGGCGGCGAGCGCCGCGCCAATGATCGCACCGGCCGCAAGCAGACCAGCCTCGCGGCGCGAGGGCGTTGTCGCGCGCGGCTGCGGCGCATCGGCCATCGCGGCGATCTTGGCGCTCAGCGTATCCGGCGCGCGCAGGCGCGGCAGCTTCGTCGCAATGGCGTCCTTGAGCGCGAGGATGCGGCGATGCTCGTCGGCGAGCGCGGCGTCGATTTCGAGCCGTCGCTCCATGGCGAGCGCCGTCGCGGCGTCGAGTTCGCCATCGGCGTAGGCGTTCAGCAGCAAACGGAGTTCCACGGGATCGGAGGGCAGATTCATGCGGCGCCTCTCGGTCGTGATGCTCCGACGAGTTTTGTCGCCAGCGCATCGCGCGCCCGCGCCAGCCGCGACATCACCGTGCCGATGGGAACGCCCGATACCGCAGCGATTTCGCGATAGCTCAGGCCGTTCACGTCGCGCATGACGAGAGTCTCGCGGAACAAAGGCGGCAGCGCAGCGATCGCCTGTGAAAGCTGCTCCTCCTCGGCCGCCGCGATCAGGATCGTTTCGGGATCGCGCCCGTCGCGCAGGGCCGCGGGCGGATTGGCTTCCGTCGCGGAGAAATCATCGACCAGCACGAGATGGCGCGGCCGGTTTTTCGTCAGCCAATTCATGGCGGCGTTGCGCACGATCGCAAGCAGCCAGGCGCGCGGCTGTGACACCTGCGTCTTCTCAACCGCGCCGAGCGCGCGCACGCAAGCGTCCTGCACGATATCCTCCGCATCAGCCGCGTCGCCGGTCAGCCAGCGCGCAAGCGAGTACGCGTCGTCGAGATGAGGCAGGACGACGCGCTCGAAGAGATCGCTGCGGCTTTTGTCGTTCACAGTTTCAATTCGTTTTCACGTCGTCTTTCACGCCGACACGATCACCGATCCCGTCATATGCGGATGCAGCCCGCAGAAATAATCGTAGGTCCCGGGCGCGGTGAATGTGAAGCGGAAAACCTCGCCGGTGTCGAGCACCGGCGATTTGAACTGCTTGCCCGTGGCGACGATATTGTGCGGGATATCGTCGCGGTTCTCCCAGATCACGGTGGAGCCGACTTTCACTTCGAGCTTCTCGGGCGAGAAGCTGAAATTGTCGATATCGACCTTGATCTCTTCGCTTGCCTGCGCGGCGCGCAAGATTTCAGGCGAAAGCGCCGCGACGACGAAAGCGAGCGCGCCGCGGCGCGTGGAATTCAAATTGCTCATTTCGGAATGTCTCACGCGAGGCTTGTGTCGGTGATGGCGAGTTCGGTCTGTCCCTGCCGATACTGAACGGTGGTGACGCCGAGCATTGTGCGCAGCTTGTCCGCCGGCGTGACCATCGGGCCAGGCGAAGGCGCCTTGCCGGGCTCAGGCTGCGGAAAAGCGGTCGAGCGCGCGGTGTGGAAGACGATGTTGCCTTCCACCTTCTGCATCAATTGATGGATATGGCCGTTGAGCACGGTGACGGAGCCGAAGCGCTTCAACATATCGAGCGCCATCGCGCCGTCGTCGGTGCCCCAGCCCCAGGCGGGATAGACGGTCCAGAGCGGGATATGAGCGAACACCGCGATCGGCGTGGAGTTCGAACGATCCTTGAGATCGGCGGCGAGCCAGGCGAGCTGCTCCGGCCCGAGATAACCGAGGCCGCCGGCCTTCAGATTGAGGACATTGACGAGCCCGATGAAATGCACGCCGCCCTGATCGAAGGAGTACCAGCCGGCGCCTTTCGCATTCTTGCCATAGCGATCGAGATAGGCGCGGCCGTTGGCCTCGTCGATCACGTCATGCTCGCCGGGGACATAGTGAACATCGAGCTTGGCGCGGCCGATGATCTGGTCGGCGTCGTCGAATTCCTTCGCCTTCGAGAGATGCGTGATGTCGCCGGTGTGGATCATGAATTGCGGCTTTGCCGGCGACGCGCCGACCTTGTCGATCGCTTCTTCGAGGGTCTTCAGCGCCTGCGGATTGGCCGCCTTGTCAAAGCCGACATGGCTGTCCGAAATCTGCAGGAAGCTGAAACCACCTTCGGCCGCTTTCGCCTCGCCGAGCAAACGCGACTGCGGCACGCCGCCCGCAACGGTCCAGACGACGCCGGTTCCCGCCCAGATCATGCATTCGAGCGCGTGACGCCTTGTGTGGCCGTCCTCGTGATCATGGTCTCTCGACATGACAAATCTCCTCGCGCGCTTGGCGCCGCATGGGAGGAGACCGGGTAAGGGGACGGGTTATTCCGTGGGGAGGGATCACGAAAAGGTGAGCGCATTTCGTAAAGCCTGAGGCCGAAGGCGCCTGAATATTTTGTTTTGATGCCTGTTCGTTCAGTTTGCTGTGCGACTTCGCTAATTGTCGGTAAGGTGCGCGAGGCTGCATGCGCGGTCAGACGGCCATGTTGAGAATTCGCCCCTATTCGTTAGCGCTTTTCAAACCGAAATCCGCGGACGCGGATCAGCCGAAGAAAGTGTTCGGCCGCTCGCTGTCCGATTTCGAAAGCTATGTTCATTCGGATGGGCAGCCGCTATGGCCGGCCGAGCGCGAATTGCTGGAGGCCTGCCGCAAAGGCGAGCCGGCAAAACCGGACGATCCGCGTCCCGAAAAGCGTCTTGACGACAACAGGTTGCGCGCTGGTTTCGTGCGGTTTCTGCTGTTGGGCGGAGACGATCGGGCGCCGGTCCATGAGCGGGGCGTTTTCGTCGCCGGGCGCTTCATCGAGGGCGATCTCGATCTCGAAGCCTGCACGGTCGACTACATCATGCAGCTCAAATGCTGCGTCCTCGACAGGATCGTCATCGAGCAGGCGACGCTCAAATCGGTCGACCTCTCCGGCAGTTCCGCAAAAGGCGTTTCCGGCGACGGCGCTCATGTGCGCGGCGACTTCTTCATGTCGACCGGGTTCGTCAACCACGGCCGCATTCGTCTCCTGAATGCGCGCATCGACGGGGACCTCGATCTGCAGGACGCCATTCTCGATTCGCAGACGCGGCCGGGTGTGGACACGCAGGAGACCGAAGCGCTCATCTTCGACAGCGCGCAGATCGACGGCCAGCTCAATCTTCAAAATCTCAGCGCCCAGGGCGCCGTCAGATTCAATGTCGCGGCGATCAAGGGCGACGCCGATTTCGCCGACGCCAAAATCACCGGGCGGCGAATTGAAGAAATCGAGAAATGGGGCTTCAACGAGTCCCACGGCCCGATCGCAATCTGCGCGCATCAGGCGCGCATCGGCGGGCGTCTCTTCCTGCTGAAAATGGCCGGTTGCACCGGACAAATCCGGCTCATGCACGCCAAATGCGCGATCCTTGTCGACGACGACAGCCTCATCCCGCGCGCAGGCGAACCGTCGACGCCCGATCGTCTGGTCCTGAACGGCTTCATCTACGATTCGCTTTATCCAACGTCGCCTGTCGAGGCGAAAACGCGAATCCGCTGGCTCGAACTGCAACCGGAAAAGGCTCTGAAGGGGGATTTCAGACCGCAGCCCTGGACACAGCTTGCGAGCGTGCTGCGCGGCATGGGCTACGAAGAGGCGGCCAAGGATATTTCGATCGAGCGCGAGAAGAGGCAATCACAGACGCTGAACTGGGGCGCCTGGCTGTTTCATTGGCTGTATGGACGGCTCACGAGCTACGGCTATCGACCACAGCGCATCGGCGTTTTCGTCTTCATTGTCTGGCTCGTGTGCGCGATCATTTATCATCACGCCTATCGCGGCGACGGCATCATACCGGTCGACCAGAGCAAGATTTCGCGCTTCAGCCCGTGGGCCTATTCGGTCGACTTCATCCTGCCAGTCGTCAGTCTCGGGCAATCCAGGGAATGGAAGCCGAATGTTCCGTCGGAATGGCGGGATCAAAATCCACCCAAGCCCAACGCCGACCCGCCGCCGAAGCCGCGCGTGGCGCGACTGTGGCTGGGCTGGATCGACAGCGGTGTGGTCGCGCGATGGACGACCTGGATTGAAACCGTGCTCGGCTGGATCGGCGGCTTCTCGCTGGTGGCGTTCCTCAGCGGTCTCGCCAAGCGGGACAAATAAGGCTCGCCGCAGCGCGCTTCCCGGCCGAGGGTTGCGACGCGCGCCCGTTTCAGTCGGCCTCTGCGCAGGACATTCCGTGCGCGGCGAGGCCTTCATTGATGAGATCAGCGGCGTTCGGCGTCCCAAGTATGTAACGCGCCGTCGCTGTTTCGCGACGCTCGCGCGCAGCGGCGCGGGCGATCGGCCATTCCGCCGCTTCATAGTCGCCCCGGCCGATCCACATCAGCGCAACGAGGTCGGCGGCCTCGTCGTCGTCGAGGCCATTGATGACGCCGCGCACCTGACCAGCGGTGGCGTCGTCGCGTTCGTCCTGCAGGATATCGCGGGCGCCATCATCGATGGCGTTCGAGCCGGAGTCGGGATCGACGACCTCCTCTTTCGCCTCCACCGCGCGGAGGTAGGCGATGATCTCGCAAACCTTGTCGATCGAAATATCCATTGCGGAGCCTCAGACAACTTCTGCTGAAGCAATGCGTGGGAGGCGGCTTTGTGCCGGAAATCGAGGCGATAAGGGCTCAGAAGCTCTTGCCGCCTCGCGAACGCCATAATCGTCACACCCGCGTCACGTCCTCCCGCTTGGTTAATGGCGGCGCCTCTCCCGCGCCGGCAAATCCTGCGTGCCGTCATGTCCTACGTCGCCGCCGATCCAAACCTTGTGAGCCCGACGCCTCAGAAGGGGCCGAAGCTCGATCACGAAACCAATCCGATCACGATGATCATTTTCCTCGGCATGCTCGCCGCGGGACTGCTTTATACGGCCTACAGCGTCTACACCGACGTCTCGGCCTCGCACATGCCGGTCACCACCTGGGCGCCTTTCATCCTGCTCATCGTGGCGCTGCTGATCGCGCTCGGCTTCGAGTTCGTGAACGGCTTTCACGACACCGCGAACGCGGTGGCGACCGTGATCTACACCCATTCATTGCCGGCGAACGTCGCCGTGATGTGGTCGGGCTTCTTCAACTTTCTCGGCGTGCTTTTGTCGAGCGGCGCGGTCGCCTTCGGCATCATCTCGCTGCTGCCGGTCGAACTGATCCTGCAGGTCGGCTCGAGCGCGGGCTTCGCCATGGTGTTCGCGCTGCTCATCGCCGCGATCATCTGGAATCTCGGCACCTGGGCGCTCGGCCTCCCCGCCTCTTCGTCGCACACGCTGATCGGCTCGATCATCGGCGTCGGCATCGCCAATGCGCTGATGCGCGGCCAGGACGGCACGTCAGGCGTCGACTGGACGAAGGCGACGGAAATCGGCTGGTCGCTGCTGCTTTCGCCTTTGTTCGGCTTCTGCATGGCGGCGCTGCTGCTGATCGTGATGAAGTTTGTCGTGCGCTCGCCTGAACTCTACGCCGAGCCGCGCGGCAACCAGCCGCCGCCGTTGTGGATCCGGGCGATCCTGATCGCGACCTGCACGGGCGTTTCGTTCGCGCATGGCTCGAATGACGGTCAGAAAGGCATGGGCCTGATCATGCTGATCCTGATCGGCACGGTTCCCATGGCCTATGCGCTGAACCGCGCGCCGGCGCCGAATCATGTCGCTACCTTCACCGCCGCGTCGAATGTCGCTTCGCAGATCATAGCGGAGAAGGCCGCCGGCTATAACGTGCTCGGCGATCCGCGCCCGGCCGTTTCGCAATATGTGTCGGCGCGCAAGATCAACGAGGGCACTTATCCCTCGCTCTCCGTGCTGGTGAAGGACATCGCCGATCAGGTTGCGAAAGCGGGCGCGCTCGACAAGGTGCCGGCCGCCGCCGTCTCCAACATCCGCAACGACATGTATCTCGCCTCCGAAGCGATCCGCTTCCTGATGAAGGACAAGGAGAACGAGCTGTCGAAGGATCAAGTGGCGAAGCTCAACGCCTACAAGGGTGAACTCGACTCGGCCACGCGCTTCATTCCGCTCTGGGTGAAGGTCGCGGTCGCCATCGCGCTCGGCCTTGGCACGATGGTCGGCTGGAAGCGCATCGTCGTCACCGTCGGCGAGAAGATCGGCAAGACGCACCTGACTTACGCTCAGGGCGCCTCGGCCGAGCTCGTCGCCGCCGGCACGATCTTCGCCGCCGATGTCTATGGTCTGCCGGTCTCGACGACGCATGTGCTCTCGTCGGGCGTCGCGGGAACGATGGCCGCGAACAATTCCGGCCTGCAGATGTCGACGGTGCGCAACCTGCTGATGGCGTGGGTGCTGACGCTGCCCTGCGCCATCCTGCTGTCGGGTGTGCTCTACGTCATCTTCCGCCAGATTTTCTGAAGCTTCAGGCGCGCCCGTTCGCCCCTCTCGCGGGCGCGCCTTCTTTCTCTTCTATCGCCATGCTCGACGCGCGCGCCGATATTCCGGGTCTCCTCTGGGCCTATCGCTTCCGCGAGGATGGCTCGGCTGAGCGTCTTCCCGATCCGGTGCGCCGCGAAGAGACGCAATCGCGCGACGGCTGGCTCTGGCTTCATTTCGCCTATAATGATTTGCGCGCGCAGAATTTCATCGCCTCTTTGCCGGACCTGCCGCAGGCGGCGAGGACGACGCTGCTGAAGCCCGACGAGCATCTCTCGCTTGGCGTCACCGACGGCGTCGCCCATGGCGTGATCGCCGATCTGCAGCGCGAAGTCGGAGCCGACACGCGCGAGATCGGGCGGTTGCGCTTCGCCTTCGATGATCATCTCGTGGTCAGCGCGCGCCGGCATCCGCTGCGCTCGGTCGATCTGGCGCGTCAGGCGATCGAGGAAGGCCGCGGCCATGCGATCGCGGTCGGGTTGATCGAAACCATCGTCGAGCAGTTCGCATCGGCGACCGGCGAAATTCTCACCGAGCTTTCCGACGAACTCGACCAGATCGAAGATCATGTCCTCGCCGATACCTTGCGCGACGACCGGCGCAAATTGCTCCCGGTCAGGCGCATGACGGTGAGGATGCATCGCCAGTTGCTGGCGCTGCGCGAACTCTTCCGCAAGCTCGACCGCGCCAGCGAGCCGCGCCTGCCAAAGGGGCTCGCGGCCACGGCGGAGCGGCTCGCCCATCGCTTCGATGCGCTCGACCACGACGCCGTCGTGCTGCAGGAGCGGGCGCGGCTGCTGCATGACGAGATCGACACCAAGATCAACAGCGAGACCAACCGGCATCTTCATGCGCTGTCGATCATCACGGCGCTGGCGCTGCCGGCGACATTCGTGACCGGCTTCTTCGGCATGAACACGAAGGACCTGCCATTGACCCAGATGGATGGCGGCTGGATCATCGGCACGTTTTTGTGCGTGGCCGCGAGCGCGGCGACCTATTGGGCGCTGAAGCGCGCCGGCATTCTGTCTTGAGGCTGCGAGGGAGGGCGTCGTGCGAATTGTCGCCATGCTGGCCGCGACGGCGACGCTGGCCGCGTTTTCGTTCGCCGCCGCGCCGTCCGCGCTCGCTGTCGGCACGACGCTGACCGCGCTGAAATCGGAGCCCGATTTCAAGGACGCGCTGCAACTCATCGAGGAGAAGCGCTGGCCTGAGGCGATCGAGAAGCTGAACGGGTTGCGCATCTACTATCCGACGCTGCCCGACATCGCGAATTGGACCGCCTATTCCTATCGCAAGATGAAGGATTATCCGACCGCCAAGCGTTATTACGATGAGGCGCTCGCAATCGATCCCGAATTCAAGCCGGCGCTTGAATATCAGGGCGAATGGTTCATCGAGACCGGCGACATCGCCGGCGCCAGGGCCAATCTCGCGAAGCTCGAGGCGCTTTGCGGCCGCTGCCACGAATATCGCGATCTCGCGGAATCGCTCGCGAAAGCCGGCCACTGATGAGCTTTCGGCAGGGCTGATGGAAGGGCGGGCCAGACCCGTTCGTTTCCGTCTTGTTCTCACGGCCAAAACAGGCGAGGCAGGGCGCTTCCCCGAGCCCGCCGATTCGATGGATTTCTCGCCGCAACAGGATTCCGCGCTCAAGGCCGCCGCCGCCTGGCTGAAGGCGAAGCCCGGCCGCAATGGCGTTCCGCAGATCTTCCGCCTGTTCGGCTATGCCGGCACGGGCAAGACCACGCTTGCGCGCCATCTCGCCGAGGGCGTCGAGGGCAAGGTGCTGTTCGCGGCCTTCACCGGCAAGGCGGCGCTGGTGATGAAGCGCAAGGGCTGCGAAGGCGCTTCGACCATCCATTCGCTGATCTACAAGGCGCGCGAGAGCGCGGCCGAGCAGCCGAACTTCGAACTGTGGGACGACGCGCCGGCGTCGAAGGCGAAGCTGATCGTCATCGACGAATGCTCGATGGTCGACGCCGAGCTTGGGCGCGACCTCCTGTCCTTTGGCGCGCCGCTTCTGGTGCTGGGCGATCCCGCGCAGCTGCCTCCGATCTCGGGCGGCGGCTTCTTCACCGAGGCCGAGCCCGACGCGATGTTGACGGAAGTGCATCGACAGGCGGCGGACGATCCGATCGTGCGCCTCTCCATGGAGATTCGCGAAGGACGCTCGTTGTCCGTCGGCGATTATGGCGAGACGCAGGTTGTGCGGCGCGCCGATGTCGATCAGGCGCGCGTGCTCGGCGCCGATCAGGTGCTGGTCGGGCGTAACAATACGCGCCGCGCCTACAACCAGCGCCTGCGCGCGCTGCGCGGCTTCGAAGGCGAATTGCCGCTCGCGGGCGACAAGCTCGTCTGCCTCCGGAACAACCGTAAGAAGGGGTTGCTCAACGGCTCGCTCTGGATCGTGCAGGAGCGCAAGGAAGGCCGCACCGCTTTGCTCACCATGCGCCTCGCCTCCGACGATGATCCGAGCCAGCGCTATCTGCGCGTGACGGTGCGGCCGGAATGCTTCACCGGCGGCATCGAGAATTTCCAGTGGCCGGAACGCAAGGCCTATGACGAGTTCGATTATGGATCGGCGCTGACCGTGCATAAGGCGCAAGGATCGCAATGGGACGATGTCGTCCTGTTCGATGAAAGCTTCGCCTTCCAGGACGCGCGGGCGCGCTGGCTCTATACCGGCGTCACGCGCGCGGCGAAGCGGCTTTACGTCGTGATCTGATCCGCCGCTCTATAGAGCGGTGGGCGTTCAAATCGAATCGCCACGCCGCTCCATCTTTCTGTTTGTCGCAACGTTTTTGCGGAAAACCGGTTCCCACTTTTCCGCACGTTGCTCTAGACGGACTTCGCGAACTCCGCCTGTTCGGCCCCGATGAATTTCGCGGCCTTTTTCGCCGCGTCGCGCAACCAGTCGTCGCCGCGCTTTGCGAGGTCGGAGAGGATCGCTGATTGCGCCGCATCGGTCGCCGCGTGACAATTGGCGAGTTCGCGGCCCATGGCGGTGAGCATGTCGTTCGAGAGCAGCGCGTCGATATCACCCTCCGCCTCGATCTTGCGGCTGCTTGGCGACAGGCGGCGCGTCACCACGTCGTCACGGATGCGATAATGCGGGTCGACGGCGCGATAGCGTCCGCCGGCGATCTCGCCGGCGCGGATGGGCGCTTTCGCGCGGCCCGGCGGCAGCGTCCAGGCCGAGGGCAGCAGCGCCTTCGCCTCGCGCAACACGGGACCGCCCTGCCAGACGGCGGAGGCGACAAAGCGCGGCCGGCCGAGGCTGCCGGCGCCGGCTGTGCGCGGCGCGACGAATGATATCGCCGCGCCTGTCTGCATCGCCGCATCGAGAGCCGCAGCCAATCGTTGAGGAGGCGCTTTTGCGCCGGGCTGCTGCAGCGCCGCCATCTTCGCCCAATATTGCGCGCGTTCGCTCTCGGAGAGAACGACCGCCTGACGCAGCCATTTCCAGTCCTGCTCAAGTACGATCGCGGCGGGCGCGCGCAGGCCGGCCGCATAGCCGCCAAGAAGGGTCTCGCAAATGAGGCGCGCGGAATGGTCGCTGTCGCCGCGCGCGAGAATGGCGCTGGCGGCGAGGCGCACGAGATCGAGCGGCCAGGGCATCGCGGCCGCTTCGTCGAAATCGTTGACGCCCCAGACGAGACGGCCCTCCGCGTCGCGCCAGCAGCCGAAATTTTCGACATGGATATCGCCGATCGCGAGAATTTCGGGTGCGTCCATCAGTTCAGGCAGAAGATCCGCGATCGTTTCCGCCCAGCGCCAGTAGGTCGCGCGCAGGAACGGGAATGCGCCATCCCTCATCTTCTTGTGCTTCTTCCTGACGTCGTCGGCGACGAACTCGTCGCCAAGCTGCTGCTGGAGCCAGGCCTCATAGGCGGCAGTCGAGTCCGCGATGCCAGTCATCGGCGCAATTCCCGGTGAGGGAGGCGAAATCTGCACGTCTCCGCGATTGCGGAAAAGAGCGCGTTTCGCCGCGGGGAACTCCGGAGCGAATGATCGATTGGCCTCAGAGAGTTTCAAGGGAGGCCGCCATGACAAAAACGCCGCGCAAATGGTCCGCGAACGTCACGGAAAACAGCGACGCGCTCGACCTCGAAGAAGGCGTCTTCACGAAAGGATCGCCCAAGGCGATCGCGGATTCGCTGAAGCGCTCGGCCGAACACAGTAAGCGGCGCAAATCCAATCCGTTCCGCTCGGCCATGTCGATGCTGAGCTTCTATCTCAATCGCGCGGGAAAGAATCTGACGAAACGCCAGAAGGACAGGCTCGAAGCGGCGAAGGATGAGTTGCGCCGCGATTTCGGCAAGCCTACAGAATGAAAACGCCGCCCGAAATGGGCGGCGCATCTTCCAGAAATCAAGTCTTGATTACATGCCCCAATAGTACGGGACGTTCCAGTAATCGTGCAGTTCCTGCTCGCGCTTGCGGTCGGAATAATCGATGTCAGGGGAGTCGCGGAGCTGCGTCTCCGTGATGTTGGTGCGGAAGCCGCCAAGCGACGTGTCGTAGGTGAGCTTGCTCCAGGGAAGGGCGAACTGCCTGCCGCCCAAGCCAAGGAAGGTGTCGAACGCCATCACGGTGTAGGCGACGCGTCCGCTCATCTTGTCGATCATCATCCGCCTGATGACGCCGATCTTCTCGCCCTGCGGGTCATAGACTGTCGTTCCATCGACGCGATCGCTTTCGATCAGCGGCTTTCCGGTCACGACGCCGCTTGGCGGTGCAGGTTTGCGCATCTGGGTGGCCATGTAGTCCTCCTATTGAGGAGGAATGCGCGCGACTCCCTGACGTTCCCGGCGGGACCTGGTGGATGTCAAATGACATTCCACTTCTTCGATGACGAAGCGGCCGCCCCGCGTCTCTGCGCCGCGCCTCAGGCCCAGAGCGATTTCGATCTGAAACGCTCGCGGCGCTCTTCATCTTCATCGATCGCCTTTGGCGCGGCCTGCGTCACGCCTTCCATGGCGCGGCGACGGCGGACGAAATCGGCGCCGCAGGACAGCTTCTGCGTCAGCGGCTCCTTTTCGTCGAGCACGCGCCAGAAGGGCGTGATCTCGGCGATCGCGACGCCGGCGCCAAGCGATTCGTAGGCTGCTTCCGCGACCATGCGGAGCTGGATGTTCATCGCGATCGGGCAGGCGACATCGGCGCCGAACTTCGCCGCGAGAATCACGCGCAACTGTTCGATGTCGCGGCTTTCCCCTTCCGGAATGGCCTTGATCTCGTCGGCGATGATCTGCGGCGAAGGGATCAGCAGCTTGTCGCCCTTCTTCGCCCCGCCGATCGCCATCGGCGCTTTCGTCACTTCATGCGGCTTTGCAGAATTCAGCTTCTCGACCCAGGATTTCTTGTCGCTCATTGCAACTCGTCCACTTAGAGCCTGTTTGGGAGTTCGGATGGGGCTGCGCTGCAGCCGATTTTCGTCGCTCCGGCAGGAGCCTGATCGAAGGGCGTGCAGGCCGCACGGCCGAGATCGGCGACGAACCGGGCGGCGAAAAGCGGCGCAGCCCTATGGGTTGAGCATCGAACGGCGACTGATGCGTCGGAAGGCTCGCCAATGTCGTCAGACATTGGCGAGCCTCCTCCTGTCATCCGCTCGCTCGTCGCTCAACGCAGCACCCATCCCAATTCCCAAACAGGCTCTTACCCCAACCGAATCGTCTGCTCCATTTCTTACCGGGAAGTTAAGGGCGGGGGGAAGCGCCGCGCGCCTGTTGTCCGCAACAGCGCGTGGCGAGCTTCCGCTGAGTCATTTCGATCGTGACTCCGTGCGCATTCCGCGCACAATCAGCGCGATTGCGGAGGACGGCGGAATGGACATCACGAGATTTCGCGACGGCGCGGCCTATATGCGCGGCCAATATGTTCCGATCGCCAAAGCCGCCATCCCGGTGACCGACTGGGCCTTCACGCGTTCGGACTGCGTCTATGACGTCGTGCATGTCTTTCGCAACGGCTTCTTCCGGCTCGACGATCATCTCGATCGCTTCATGCGCTCGATGGCGGCGCGGCGCCTGCAGCCGCCGGAGGATCGCGCGGAAATCGAATCGATCCTGCATCGATGCGTCGCGCTGTCCGGCCTCGCCGACGCCTATGTCGCCATGGTGGCGCTGCGGGGACGGCCGCGCGTCTATGGTTCGCGTCGCCCGGCCGACTGCGACAATCATCTCGTCTGCTACGCCATTCCCTGGATCGATGTGATTCCGAAAGACGTGCAGGAGCGCGGCGCGCATCTTTTCATCGGTTCGACGCCGCGCGTTCCCGACGCGTCGGTCGATCCCACGGTGAAGAATTATCAGTGGAGCGATCTGACGTCGGGCCTGTTCGAGGCGCACGACAACGGCTTCGATACGGCGGCGCTCTGCGACGCCGAGGGCTTCGTCACGGAAGGGCCGGGCTTCAACATCTTCGTGGTGAAGGATGGCAAGGTCATCACGCCCGATCGCGGCAGCCTTGAAGGGATCACGCGCAAATCGGTCATCGAACTCTGCGCGATGATGGGGATCGAAGCGTCCGTTGCGCCTGTGCCGCGCGCGATGCTGGAGAACGCCGATGAAGTCTTCGCCGCGACGACCGCTGGCGGCGTGATGCCTGTTTCACGCGTGGGCAAGACGATCCTTGGCAATGATCGACCGGGGCCGATCTCGATGAGATTAAAGGACGCCTACTGGAAGAAGCACGAAGAGGGGTGGAAAAGGGCGGAGGTGAGAGTGTTGGATGAGGTGATTGTCGGTCGCATGCACGTTCATTCGTCAGCCGCCGCAAAGTAGCTGTTCGCAGCGTGCTTTGCCGAGTGTTTGTGAAAAGCGGCAGACGTTACGTGGAAACTCTATCGCGCCGTGCGACACCCTCTCCCCTTGCGGGAGAGGGTGTCGCCGAAGGCGACGGGTGAGGGGGACATTGCGCGCTCCATATTGAGTTTCCCCCCTCATCCGTCGCTGCGCCGAGCGCAGCGACACCTTCTCCCGCAAGGGGAGAAGGAAGCGTGCCGATGTTGCATTTCATTCGAGAACTTTAATCATTCTCGCGCAGTGAGCAGCCTCACAACGCCGTCGTCGCTTCGCCCTTGTTGAGCACGGGACCCGTGGGTTTTCCGGTCGGCGAGCCGCCGGCTGATTCAAGCGTCATCTCAAAGACCTGGCCGGGCTTCGGCGTCGGCAATCCCTCAAGCTTCAGCGTCATGCGGCCAGTGCGGTCGAGCAGGCCGACCGAGCGCGGACCCAGCGCCTTGTCCCACAGCGTCCAGATCTCCACCACCTTGCCGGCGGGAATGTCGAACTGCACGAGCGGCGTCATGTCGGCGCGGCCATCGGAGAAGGCGTGCACGATGGCGGTCGGCTGGTTGCCGTCGGGTGACATCAGCACGGCGATCAGCACCGGCTGCCGCATCGCCTGCCGGTAGGTGTAGGCGAGACCGACAGCGAGCGCGATCGCGGCGAAGGAGCCGGCGAGACCAGCGAAGCGCCAGAAGGCGAGCGACGCCCACCAGCGAGCAAAAAATGACTCGCGGGTTTCGACGCGCATGGGTCGCGGCGGCGGCGCCGGCATGCGCGGCTCGATGGTCGGCAGGGCGGGCGCGACAGGAGGAGCGATGACAGGCGCAGCGGGAGCAGGCGGGGCCGGAGCCGGTTCGGGCGCCGGCGTCGCGGATTCGGCCGGCGCATGATGCGTCTGTTCTGTCGTCTTGATCTCGAGCTCCGCCAGCGCGGCCTCAACGCCGGCCCAGAGCGAGGCCGGCGCCTCGATCGGCGCGATGGTGAGATCGAGCGGCGCGAGCCGTCCGCGCCAGTTCGCCACCGCCGCAGCGAAACTGGAATCCCGCATGATCAGGGTTTCGACGCGCGGGAGATCGGCGGGCTCGGTCAGTCCGAGCACATATTCGGCGGCGAGCAGGTCGCGGGCGTCGGCGGGAGTGGGCGCGCGGTCGGTCATCCCATGCACTCCCTGAGCGCGATGAGACTGCGCCGCAGCCATGATTTCACGGTGCCGAGCGGCATGCCGAGCTTCTCCGCCAGCTCGCTGTGGCTGAGGCCATTGACATAGGAGAGAACAATGGCGTTGCGACGGTCGGGCTCCAGCCCTTCGAGGCAGATGCGCAGCTTGGCGGCGTCGGAGAGGCGGCTGACCACGGTCTCAGGGTCCTCTTCTTCGCTCGCCTCGTTCTCGCCGATCGGTTCTTCCGACGTTTCGAGCCGGCTCTCGCCGCGCAGGATGTTGAGGGCGCGATGGCGTAAAATAGCATAGAGCCAGGCGCGGCCGTCGCCCTTCAGCGGGTTGAAGCTGGCGGCATGAGTCCAGAGCAGCACGAAAGCGTCCTGCACCGCCTCTTCGGCCAGCGCGCGGCGGCGCAGCAGCCGCATAGCGACGCCCAGCATGCGTGGGCTTTCCCTGTCATAGATGGATTTCAACGCCTTGCGATCGCCGGCGGCGCAGCCGGCGATGGCTTTGGCGATGTCGATATCGTCCGCCATCCCGGCCGAATCCTCCCGAAGCGGCGAAGCTAACGCACGACCCGGCGCATAGGAAACCCGTCCGCCACCTGCGTTCAGCGCGATGAAGAGCTGAGAGGGCGCGAGACCGGGCATGGCGAAGCCGGGAAGGGCGTGAGCGCGCATGCAAGGGATACAGCGGGCGCGGCCTGCCGGATGCGCGTGGCTGCAAAGATTCGTGAGCGTCTTCGCGCGTCACGAGGCGGGCTTCGCACCCGCGATGTCGAAGCGCGTCTGCAGCCCGATCTGGAGGTTGAAGGCGTCGACGACGGGCGCGCCCGTTTCCTGCGTGCGCCGCCAGGAGCCGGCGAGAAGGGCGGTCAGATCCTTTGCGATCACGCGCTGATATTCGGCGCCCGCTGTCAGCGTGGTCGATTTCGCATCGAGCCCGACATAATCGTCGGTCTTGCGTCGGGCGAAGAGATCGAAGCTCGATTTGTCGTCGATCCTGAGCGATGCGCGCGCCTCGTGCGAGGTCGAGATGTTGATCACGGAGAAGGGCAGCGTCGTATCCTCGGCGCTGCGTCCCGACGAGGCGGTGAGAGTCACCCTGTCGATCGGCGCGGTGAGCTTCGCGGTGTAGAGGATGCGGCGCACGCCCTCGAAATCGCGGTCGGGGAATTTCGCGTTGAAGGCGGAGAGCGAGCCTTCGAGCTTCGCGCCCCAGAGAAGCGTCGAGGCGAAGAGATTGGGCTGCCAGCGATCGTTGCGGCGGCGCAGGCCGATATAGTCGAACTCTTCGAGATAGCGCGTCCGCGACGCGGCGAAGGAGACGCCGATCTCGGTTTCGCCTGTGCGCCAGGCGATTCCCGGAAGCAGCGTGAGCGTGGCGAAATTCTCGTCGCTCGGCAGAAAGCCGCCGAGCGCGAAGATGTTGCGCTCGTTGAGCGAAGTGAGTTTCGTATCGGCGCTGAGAAAGAGCCTGAGCTGGCCGCGCTCATAATCGAGACGCTCGCGCCAGGTGAGCGCGTTCTGCCGGCGCGACCATGTCTGCTCCTGCGTCGCCGACAATGTGCTGCGCAGGAGAAGATTGTCGCCGAGCGCGACGGCGTGACGGAAGGTCGCCGCATTGTTCAGCGCCGCGGCGAGCACGCGCGGATCGTAGAAGGTCGCGGCGGCGTTCAGCGTGACGCCATAGCCGTCCTTGTCCGAGCCGCGCAGGAAATCCCAACTGGCGAATTGCGTCACGAACGCCGAGCCCTTGCCGCCTTCGATATTCGCCGGATTGGAATCATAGCCGCCGCGCAGGCCGATCGAGGCGGCCGAGATATCGTCGGCGCGCGCGGAGGAAATGAAAATCGTCGCCACGCAGAGCGCCGCGGCGGCGCAGCGCGCCTTCATCAAACAAAGGAACATGGGACGCTCCGCTGCTGAAATGGAGCATCAGACAATTAGGACTAACGTTCTGTTAAAGCGCGCTGCAACCGAAAGTATATATAACTATTAATCGCGCGATATCATGTATTCATTAGCGTTTGTCGGCGTGAATTTCGGAATTCAAACGAGGTAATATTACCCGTTATCATTAAAATATCGCTTTGGTTGTATAAAAAATTTCATACAACTATTTCGATCCTCACCGTTTCCGATGTCCGGAGGCGGCAACTGAGGAGGTTCCAATGAAGTACGCTTTCGTTCTCGCCGCTGTTGCGGCGATCGCTTCTTCGCCGGCCTTCGCTGGCGGACGGGGTGGGCTGGTGAGCGGCGTCGTGATTCCCGTCACGACGGCGATCTCCAACGTGAAGGTGGCGCCCACGACCAATGTCGCGGTGCTGAGCGGCAACAGCATCGCCAGCGGCAACAAGGTCAACGCGCCAATCTCGATCGTCGGCAACAAGACGGGCGTTCTCAACGGCCTCATCGGCGGTCTTGGTCACGGCTGCGGCTGCAACTGAGCCCGGGAAGGAGGGCCGGGTCGCCGGTCCTCCTTCACATTTCAACCGAGAAGGAGGGCTGGCGATGTCGCCCTCCTTCTCTAGGAGATGAGCGATTTTTCATCAGACGTTGACGCCGGGTTCATTTCCGCCGTGCGAGGCTGCGACAACGACGTCGCGACCAGGCCATGCAAAAGTCTGAAATCGCGGCGAGCGTGAGCACGCGACGCGATCCGGAGCCTGATATGGCCGATCGAAATTCCGATGCGCGCAGCATCGCAGCGCTGCAGCGATTCGGCTTCGGGCCGCGCCCCGGCGATCTCGCCGCGCTTGGCGGCGATGCGCTCGATGCCATGCGGCAGATCGTGCGCGCGAAGGCGGTCGCGGAGCCGACAGGCGATCATCTCGTTTCAACGCCGCAGGCGTTGCGCGAGCTCGACGAATTCCGCACCGAGGTTCAGCGCAAGCGCGCCGCCGCCGTCGCCCTAGAGGAAGCGCGCCAGCAGCAACAGGCGATGCAGCCGCCGGTCGGACAGCCCGGCCAGAAGGTCGCTTCGATCGCAACGCCCGTTCCCGCGATCAACAAGCCGCCGCCGATGGCGCAAATTCCGCAGCTCATTTTCCGCAACGAGGCCGATGCGCGGTTCCGCTGCGCGGTCGAAGCGCAAACCGGATTTGCGGAACGGCTCGTCTGGTTCTGGTCGAACCACTTTTGTGTCGCGGTGAGCAAGGGCCAGCCCAATCGCGTCACGGCGGGAAGTTTCGAGCGCGAGGCGATCCGGCCGCATGTGTTCGGCAAATTCGCGGACATGCTGCTCGCCGTCGAGAAGCATCCGGCGATGCTGATCTATCTCGACAACAGGCAGTCGGTGGGCGCGAATTCGCGCGCCGGCGCGCGGCGCGGCCGCGGCCTCAATGAAAATCTGGCGCGCGAGATCATGGAGCTGCATACGCTCGGCGTCGGCGGCGGCTATTCCCAGACCGACGTCACCACGCTCGCGAAGATCATCACGGGGTGGACCGTCATCAATCAGTTCGATGAGGATGGCGAACTTGGCGAATTCCGCTTCAATGGCAATCGCCATGAGCCTGGCGATCAGACTCTCCTCGGCAAGACCTATCGCGACGAAGGCGTGAAGCAGGGTGAAAAAGCGCTCATCGACATTGCGCGCCATCCCTCGACCGCGCTCTTCATTGCGCGCAAGCTGGCGCGACATTTCGTGGCTGATGATCCCCCGCAATCGCTCGTCGACAGGCTCGCGAGGACGTTTCGCGACACGCAAGGCGATCTCGCCGCCGTGTCGCTCGCGCTGCTTGACTCGAAAGAAGCGCTCGAGACGCCGCCGATGAAGCTGCGCTCGCCGCAGGAATTCGTCGTCGCCGCGGTGCGCGCGACGGGTCGCAAATTCGATATCGGGCAGGCGCTCAACGTCTCGCGTCTCATGGGTCACGATCTCTGGAATCCTTCAGGCCCCAACGGTTTCGGCGATGCGGAGGCGCAATGGGCGACGCCTGACGGCATGAAGGTCAGGCTCGATTTCGCCTCCGCCATCGCGCGCCAGACGCCGGGCTCGCTCAATCCGAGCGAACTGCTTGAGCAGACGATCGGCCCGATCGTTTCAACTGAAACGCGACAGGCCGTGGCGCGCGCGGAAAGCCGGCCGCAAGGCATCGCGCTAATGCTGATGTCGCCCGAATTCCAGCGGCGATAGGAGAGCGTCGATGCTTCTGTGTGAAGACCGCATCCATCCCTCGCGCCGCGCGATCCTCGGCAGCGCCGGCGCTTTGTTCGCCTGGAGCTTCATCCCGAAATATGCGCACGCCGCCGGCGGGCGCGATCCGCGCTTCGTCGCGATCATTCTGCGCGGCGCGCTTGATGGGTTGTCGGCCGTCGCACCGATCGGCGATCCCGGTTACGCCGCGTTGCGCGAAGCGATCGCGCTGTCGACATCTGGCGATCATCCCGCGTTGCCGCTCGATGGTTTTTTCGCGCTGCATCCGGCGATGCCGAATTTCGCGCGGCTCTACAAAGCGGGGCAGGCGCTTGTCGTGCATGCGGCCGCAACTGGCTATCGCGAACGTTCGCATTTCGACGGGCAGGATGTGCTGGAGAGCGGCCAGCCCAAGGTCGGCCTGACGCAATCGGGCTGGCTCAATCGCGCGCTCGCCGCGCTGCCGCCGGGCGAACGCATTGCGCAGAAGGGCGCGCTTGGCGTTGGGCCGATCGCGCCGCTGGTCGCGCGCGGGCCGGCGCCGGTGCTTGGCTGGGCGCCGCAGACGCTGCCGCGCGCCGATGATGATCTCGCCATGCGCGTGATGGATCTCTACGCGCGCAAGGATCAGGCGCTGGCGCGCGCTTTGTCGAAGGGTCTGGAAACCGACAAGCTCGCCACCCAATCCGGCATGGGCGACATGAAGCAGCAGGGCGGCCCCGCCGATCCCCAGGGCATGAAGATGATCGCAGCCGGCGCGGCGAAGCTGATGGCGGCGGATACCGGGCCCCGCGTCGCCGCGCTCGCCTTCGAAGGCTGGGATACGCATGCCAACGAAGGCGCGGCGACCGGCCAGCTCGCCAATCGACTCGGCGGCCTCGACAGCGCCTTCGCCGAATTCGAAAGCGATCTCGGGCCTGCCTGGAAAGACACGATCATCGCCGTCATCACCGAGTTCGGCCGCACCGCGCGGGTCAACGGCACCACGGGCACCGACCATGGCACCGGCACCGTCGCTTTCCTCGTCGGCGGCGCGGTGAAGGGCGGTCGCGTAGTCGCGGACTGGCCGGGCCTCGCGCAGGGTCAGCTTTTCGAGGGCCGCGATCTCAAGCCGACGACGGATGTCCGGGCGATGCTGAAGGGCGTGATGATGGACCATCTTGGCCTCTCCGCCGCGATCCTGGCCGAGCAGGTTTTCCCCGGCACGGAGCAGCTCGCGCCGATGCGGGGGCTGGTGGCGTAAGGACAGTCCGCGCGGCGAATCCGCCGCTCTGCGATGCGCGGGCGGCGCTTGATCGCCTGCGCAACTCCGGCAATGACAGGCCTCGGTTCAGGCGACTGGAGCCTTCATGATCGACGCAACCAAGCTCGCGCGCCTGCGCGCGCAGTTCGCCAACGGCAAGGGCGGCGACATCGCCAATCCCGAATTCGCGCGCGTGGCGAAGCTGCAATTCAAAGACGGCGACCGGCGCAAATGGCCGTTCGCCGATCCCGCGACGTTGCTCGGCGCGCCGTTCAAACCGGACGCGCTTGAAACGAATTTTGCTGGTCTCGATGTCGCGCTGATCGGCGCTCCCATGGATCTCGGAGTGTCGAACCGCGCGGGTTCGCGGCTGGGTCCGCGCGCTGTGCGCGCGGTTGAGCGCATCGGCCCCTATGAGCACGCGCTGAAATGCGTACCCTTTGGTGAACTGACTGCGGCTGATGTCGGCGATATTCCCATGCGCAGCCGCTACAATCTGCAGGAGTGCCATCAGGACATCGAGGCGTTTCTCGCGAAGGTGGTCGAGGCCGGCGTGACGCCGCTGACCGTCGGCGGCGATCATTCGATCTCCTGGCCGATCCTGAAGGCGGTCGGCGCAAAGCGCCCTGTCGGCATGATCCATATCGATGCCCATTGCGACACCGGCGGCGAATATGATGGCTCGAAATTCCATCATGGCGGACCGTTCCGGCAGGCGGTGCTCGACGGCGTGCTTGATCCCGAACGCGTGATCCAGATCGGCATCCGCGGCGGCGCCGAATATCTCTGGGAGTTCTCCTACGCCTCCGGCATGACGGTGCTGCATGCTGAAGAAGCCGCGGCGATGGGAATTCCCGCTGTGATCAGGAAAGCGCGCGAGGTCGCCGGCGACGGGCCGACCTATGTCAGCTTCGATGTGGATTCGCTCGACCCCGCCTTCGCGCCCGGCACAGGCACGCCCGAGGTCGGCGGGCTGACGCCGCGCGAGGCGCTCGAACTGCTGCGTGGCCTTGCTGGCCTCGATATCGTCGGCGGCGATGTGGTCGAGGTCGCGCCGCAATATGATTCAACGACGGTGACGGCGCAGAACGGCGCGCAGATGCTGTTTGAAATCCTCTGCCTCGTAGCGATGAATCCGAAACGGAAGGGCGCCAGGTGAGCCTCGCCATCATTGAAATCCTGGGAACCATCGCCGCGATCCTGACAACGTCGAGCTGGATACCGCAGGCCTGGCGCACGATCAGCACGCGCGACACCACGGGCCTTTCGCTGCCGACCTATCTCGCGCTGCTGGTCGGCAACACGCTCTGGCTCATCTATGGCGTCGCCATCATCTCCTGGCCGCTGATCATCGCCAACATCATCGGCGTGCCGCTGCTCGGCGTCATCGTCGCGCTGAAGCTCAGGCATGGGTGACGCGATCGTGCAAAGCTTTCCCTTCTTCCGCCAAGATATTTGATCCGGGTTCCCGATGTCCTTCTTCTCGTCACCTCTTGTCTTGCCGATCGTGATGCTTGTAGCGTCGAACGTCTTCATGACGTTCGCCTGGTACGGGCATCTCAACTACAAATCGTCGCCGATCTGGATCGCGGTGATGGTGAGCTGGGGGCTCGCCTTCTTTGAATACTGGCTTGCGGTGCCGGCGAACCGCATCGGCTCGAAGGTCTATTCGACCGCGGAGCTCAAGACGATGCAGGAAGTGATCACGCTCATCGTCTTCGCCGGATTCTCCGTGCTATGGCTGAAAGAGCCGTTGGGCTGGAACCACGCCGTCGGCTTCGCTTTGATCGCGGCCGGCGCCTGGTTCATTTTTCAGGGACACAGCGCATGAGCCGTCTCCTCGATCTTGATCTCAGAACCGGCGCCGGCGCGCTCGATCGTTATCTCGACGAAGGCTATACGCATGTGCGTGGCATGTCCTCGCGTTTCGCCGGCGCGATCTCTGCCTGGCTGATGCTGCATCAGAGCCAGAACGGGATCGAAGGAGATTTTGTCGAGATCGGCACGTTTCAGGGGCGTTATTTCATCGCGCTGGCGCTGGCGCTGAAAGCAAGCGAGCGCGCGATCGGCGTCGATAATTTTGAATGGCCGAGCGAGAAGACGCTTGAGCATTTCGAGGCGAACTGCCGGCGCTACGGATTGTCGGCCGAACATTCGATTGCGTGGAAGACCGATGCGTCGTCGCTCCTTCCCGCCGATATGAAGGCGAAGCTTTCAGGGCCGGCGCGCTTCTATCACATCGACGGCGACCATACGCCGGAAGCCCTGTTGCATGATCTCTCGATCGCGGTCGAGGTGATGCATCCGAAGGGGCTGATTTGCCTCGACGATATGCTGCATCCCGGCTACCCTTTCCTCGTCACGGCCGTGAAGGATTTTCTCGTCGCTCATCGCGACTGGCGCGTGATGGCGATCATCGATCGCGAGGATATCGTCGCCGCGCCGAAATTCCTGCTCTGCCGCGCGGATGCGGTCGAGCTTTATGAAAAGCCGCTGATGGCGCGCTATCCCAAGCGCCACTGGGCGCTTGGCGGCGATGCGCTCGGTCATCACTGCGTGGTGCTGACGCTGGAGCCGCGTCTCGCAATCGTGGATTGAAAGGCGAAGGCTCGCTGTCGCTCGCAAGCCTTGCGCTAGGCCCCGGACACGGTTCCGCTTCGCTGCACCGTTCCGGGGACGGAGACAGCTTCAGCGCGGAACAAGGAGGCCTCGTCGTCCCCGGTTCCATGAAGCGAGACGTATGTCGAGCGGAATGGAGACCTGGGCCCAGTGCAAGAAACCTGCGCCGCAGGCGCACAACTTTAATCGGTGGGCTTCAGCCGCAACACACGGCCCTGCGGGCTGTCGGTAAGCAGATAGATCAGCCCATCCGGCCCTTGCCTGACATCGCGGATGCGCTCACCGAAGCCGCGCAGCAATCGCTCTTCATGGACGATCCTGTCGCCGTCGAATTCGAGGCGCGAGAGCAATTGTCCCGCGAGCGCGCCGACGAAGGCGCTGCTTTTCCAATTGAGAAACGCATCGCCGGTGTAGAAGATCATGCCTGACGGCGCGATCGACGGATCCCAGTAGAACACGGGCTGCTCCATGCCCTCCTTGTGCGTGCCGACGCCGATCTTCGCGCCGGAATAATCGACGCCATAGGTGATCACGGGCCAGCCATAATTCCTGCCGGCCTCGGGATGATTGATCTCGTCGCCGCCGCGCGCGCCATGCTCCGCGGTCCAGAGCTGACCCGTCACGGGATGCAGCGCTGCGCCCTGCACGTTGCGATGGCCGATCGACCAGATGAAGGGATTCCAGCTTTTCGCCGCGCCGGGATTCCCGGGGCCGGGCTGGCCGTCGCTGGTGAGATGAATAATTTTCCCGAGCGTATTCGCCGGATTCTGCGCCTCGTCGCGCTGCGAATAACGCTCGCCGACGGTCAGAAAAATCGAGCCGTCGCGCGCGAACACGATGCGCGAGCCGAAATGCGCCGTGCTCGCGATGCTCGGTTCCTGCCGCCAGATCGTCGTCAGGCCTTCAAGCCCGTCACCCTTCTCGCTCAGCTTTGCGCGGGCGAGCGCGGTGTTGTTCTTTCCGCCGTCGCGCGGCTCCGCAAAGGAGAAATAGACGAAGCGGTTCTCCTGGAATTTCGGATCGAGCGCGACGTCGAGCAACCCGCCCTGGCCGCGTGCATCGACGCGCGGCGCGCCTGTGACCGCATTCGAGAGCGTTCCATCCCGCGCGACGATGCGCACGCGTCCGGCGCGCTCGGTGACGATCATGCGGCCGTCGGGAAGGAAGGCGAGACCCCAGGGATGCTCAAGCCCGCGCGCCACGGTCTCGACGGTGAAATTCGCTTTCTCGGACGTGAAGCGCTGCGGCTGCTGCGCCAGCGCGGGCGGCGCGAGAGCGAGCAGGGCGGCTGCGATCCTTGCGAGACGCGTCATCGAAATTCTCCACGCCCATCGTTGTCGGCGATCATGGCCGAACCGGGACGCGGGAGGAATGTTCCGGTTGGGCCAGTCATCCCGGAAGCGGGATCATCTTCGCTTTCAACCTGTTTGTCTTGACAACCTGCCGGCGCCGGCGCCGATGATTTCAACGAAGGAGGAGCCCAGCGATGACCATCACCATCACCGCCTTTGAACGGTCACCCGATGGCGGCAAGGGACTGGCGCGCGACACGCGCGTTCGCTGGGCGCTCGAAGAAGCGGGCCAACCCTACGAGGTTCGCCTCGTTTCGTTTCACGCGATGAAGGAGCCCGCGCATCTCGCGCTTCATCCCTTCGGTCAGATTCCGACTTATGAGGAAGGCGATCTTGCGCTATTCGAAACGGGCGCGATCGTGCTTCACATCGCCGAACGCCATGCAGGCTTGTTGCCGCAAGATTCCAATGCTCGGGCGCGCGCGATCACCTGGATGTTCGCCGCGGTGAACACGGTGGAGCCGCCGATCCTTGAACTCGTCACGGCGAGAATTTTCGAGGGCGACAAGCCCTGGAGCAAGGAGCGCCTGCCTCTGGTCAAGGATCGTGTTCGAAGCCGGCTGACACAGCTCTCCGCTCGCCTTGGCGATGCGGACTGGCTCGACGGCGTATTCAGCGCTGGCGACCTGCTGATGGTTTCGGTGCTGCTCAGGTTGAGGCCTTCTGGCCTGCTCGATGAATTTTCAACTCTGGCCGCCTATGTCGCCCGCGGCGAGGCGCGGCCCGCTTATGTCAGGGCGTTCGCCGCGCAATTGGCGATCAACGCTCCGGCCGGCTGATCAACGCCGCCCCGCGCGCTGCATCAGGTCGTGACGCAGCGCGCGGGATGATGCGTTGACTTATGGCGCCGGATTGCCGCGCACCTGATGGATCGCATCGATGCGGCTTTCGATCTCGCGCGTGATCCTCACTTCAAGCGACGACAGAATGATCTTGAGCTGATCGAGCGAGGTCGCGCCGATGATGTTCGAGGTCAGGAAGGGTCGGCTCGTCACGAAGGCGATGGCGAGCGCCGCCGGTTCGACCTTGAGATCGCGCGCCAGCGCGACATAATCGCGAATGGCGTCATCGACGCCGGGCTTTTCGTAACGCTGGCCGCGATTGAACAAAGTTGTGCGCGTTCCGGCCGGGCGCGCGCCGTCGAGATATTTGCCGGTGAGATAGCCTTGCCCAAGCGGGGAATAGGCGAGCAGGCCGACCTGCTCGCGCAGCCACACTTCGGCCAAGCCCGTCTCGAAAGTGCGGTTGAGGAGGTTGTAGGAATTCTGGATCGTCTGCACGCGCGCGAGGTTCTTCGTCTCATGCGCCTGCAGAAATTTCATCACGCCCCACGGGCTCTCGTTGGAGAGGCCGACGAACCGGATTTTGCCCGCCTTCACGAGATCGTCGAGCGCGCCAAGCTGTTCCTCGAACGGCGTCTCGTCGCTCGCCGGCTTGAAGTCATTGACCCTAAACTGCGTCGGGTTCGAGCCCCAGAAGGCGGGACGATCCGGCGCGTGAATCTGGTAGAGATCGAGATAGTCGGTCTGCAGCCGCTTCAGGCTGCCTTCCACCGCTTCGTTGATCTGCTTGCGTGTGACGCGCGCCGGCGCCGGCGGATTGCGCATATAAGTGTCGTCGGAACGCCCCGCGACCTTCGACGCGAGGACAATCTTGTCGCGTTTGCCGCGCGACTTGAACCAGTTTCCGATGATGCGCTCGGTGGAGCCCTGGGTCTCCGGCTTCGGCGGGATCGAATAACGCTCGGCGGTGTCGAACATGGTGACGCCGTGATCGACGGCCATGTCCATCTGCGCATGGCCTTCGGCCTCGGTGTTCTGCTGGCCCCAGGTCATGGTGCCCAGGCAAATGGCCGAGACTTTCACGTCGCTGCGGCCGAGCGTCCTAAAATCCATCGTCATGCTCCGGAAATGCGCGCCGCGAGCGGGCGCGCCTTGAAAGTATGTCGGTTTGATTCCGTGTTATCCGCGCGCTGGCAAGGGGCGCGGCTGCGATTTATGAGCGCGGAGCTACTCCGCCTTCACGCCGGCCGTTTTGATCACATCCGACCAGACTTCCATCTCGTTGGCGAGGAAGGGGCGGAATGCAGAAGGCTCGCGCGGCTGGAGCGAGAAGCCGAGCTTGATGAGGCGCTCCTTCGTTTCCGGCTTGTTGAGCGAGGCGAGGATTTCCCTCGACAGCCGGTCGAGCACTGGCTGCGGCGTGGCGACGGGCGCGAAGAAGCCGGTCCAGGACGAGGCGTCGGCGTTGGTCACGCCGCCTTCGCGGAGCGTCGGCACGTCGGACACCTGCGCGTTGCGCTGCGGGCTCGCGATGCCGAGAGCGCGCAATTCGCCGCCCTGGATCTGCGAGATCACGGACGGAAGCGTCGAATTCGCGATGTCGATGCGGCCAGCGATCATCTCCTGCACCAGCGGAGCCGCGCCGCGGAACGGCACATGCTGCATCTTGATGCCGGTGCGAGTCATGAAGAGCTCGGTCGAGAGATGTGAGCCGGAGCCGACGCCGGTCGAGCCGTAGTTCAACTCGCCGGGCTTGGATTTCGCCAGCGCGATGAATTCCTGCAAATTCTTCGCCGGCAGGTCCTTGCGCACGACGAAGGCGTGTTCGAAAGCGCCAGCGCCGGCCAGCGGCGCGAAATCCTTGATCGCGTCGTAGCCAGGCTCCTTCAAGAGGAACATGTTGTTCCCATGGGTCTGGTTGTTGCCGAAGGTGATCACATGGCCGTCAGGCTCGGCGCGCGCGACGAAGCGCGTGCCGACCGCGCCGGAAGCGCCCGCCATGTTCTCGACGATGACGTTCTGGCCGAGCGCCGGGCCCATGTCCTGCGCGACGAAGCGGGCGATGGCGTCGGTTGGGCCGCCGGCGGGATAGGCGACGATCATGCGGATCGGCTTGACCGGGAAGGTCTGCGCCCGCGCGATCGACGGCGCGGTCAGCGCGCCGCCCAGGAGGGTCAGCGCCGAACGACGGCTAAGCATTAAATTTTCTCCCAGCGCCTTCGGTTATCGAAGTTTTTCCTCTTAGGGGCCCGAGCGACCGCCGTCCACGTCAGCTCGCGGGGCTGCTTTACGGGAATTTTTACCTCGCTGTGGCCAGTTCCGCTCAATGGCGCATGGAGCAAGGGCGGTGAGCGTAGCATCGGTTCAGGCGGCGGTCGCTGCGCGGCCTTCATCGCTTGTCTTGTCCTGGCTCAAGGGCGTTATCGCCGACCCGGGCGCGCGCGCCATCTGGGGCGTGATTCTCTTCCTTGCGCTCAGCGTCGCGGTCACATTTCCGATTGTCGGGCTGAGTCTCGTGGTGCGCGACGTTGCCTTCAACCTGACCGTCGCCGCGGCGGCGCTGGCGGGTTCCTGCGTTTACGGCGTCTTCCGCCCGGATCCGCGTCTCTCACGCCTGTTGCGCGGCGTGCCTGAGATCGTGCTCACGACTTACTTCGGCGGCGCCTTATCATACGCGGCGACGGCGGCCGGATTGCCGCTGTGGGATGCGACTTTCGCGCGCTGGGATAGCGCGCTTGGCCTGGATTGGGTTTCGCTGTTGAAATTCTATGAGGCGCACCCTCGCTTCTATGCCGTACTCGCCTGCACCTACTATTCCATGCTGCCGCAGATCGCGCTGCTGCTGCTTGCGCTCGCGACCATGAGGGCGTTTCTGCGGCTTGACGCGTTCATCTTCAGTTTCGGGCTTGCGGCCATCGTCACCATGGCGATCGCGACGCTCATGCCGTCGGTCTGCGCCGGAGAATTTCATGCGGCGTCGACCGGTTCATTGCTCAATATTCGCCCGAATTGGGATTTCGCGCAGTCCGTGCATGAGCTGCGCGCGGGATCGCTGACCAGCGTCAAGATGGCGGAAGCGAAGGGCCTCGTATCGTTTCCGAGCTTCCATGCGATCTGCGCGATTCTGATAACGATTGCGTTCTGGCGCGTTCCCTATCTGCGCTGGGCGGCGCTGGTGCTAAATCTTGCGATGCTCGCAGCGACGCCGATCGAAGGCGGCCATTATTTCGTCGACCTGATCGCCGGCGCCGTCATTGCGATCGTCGCGTGGGCGATTGCGCAACGGGTCGTCGGCGAGGAATCCGGCGTCACGCCGTGATCTTGTCGATCTCGGCCACCTGCTCCGGCGTCAGCACAGTCTCGGCCGCCTTCACATTGGCGTCGATCTGCTCGGGCTTGGTCGCGCCGGCGATGACGCTCGACACGTAGGGGCGCGACAGGAGCCAGGCGAAGGCGATCTCGACCATGCTCTTGCCGCTCGTCTCGGCGAAGTCGCTGAGCTTCTCGACTTTCGGCCAGTTGCTGTCCGTGAGATAGCGATCGGCAAGGCGCTGCGTGTTGGCGAGACGCGTGCCTGAAGGCAGCGGCTTGTTGCGCTGGTATTTTCCGGTGAGCAGACCCGACGCCAGCGGGAAGTAGGGCAGGAGGCCGAGCCCGTATTGCACGAGCGCCGGCGCCAATTCCTTCTCAATGTCGCGCACGAGCAGGCTGTATTCGTCCTGCGCCGAGATGAAGCGGTTGAGGTGCTCAGTCTTTGCAGTCCATGCCGCTTCGACGACGCGCCAGGCCGCATGGTTCGAGCAGCCGATATAGCGCACCTTGCCCTGATGGATGAGATCATCGAGCGCGCGCAGCGTCTCTTCGATCGGCGTTTCGGCGTCGGTCTGGTGAATCTGATAGAGATCGATCCAGTCGGTCTTCAGGCGCTTCAGGCTGTCTTCGACGGCGTTCATGATGTAGCGGCGCGAGCCGCCTTTCTTGACGCCGACATCATCCATGGGCGAACAGAATTTCGTCGCCAGCACGATCTGCTTGCGACGGTCGCCGAGCAATTCGCCCATGACGGTCTCGGAGCCGCCGCGCTCGCCATAGACGTCGGCGGTGTCGAACAAGGTGATCCCCTGTTCGATCGCGCGATCGATCACCTTGCGCGACGATTCCTTGTCAATGCGCGCGCCGAAATTATTACAGCCGAGGCCGACAACGGACACGCGCAGGCCCGAACGGCCGAGAGTACGGAATTGCATGGGACGATTCCTGGAAGGGAGGCGGGCGGGAGCCTATCCCGCCTGCGCCGCAATTCCAGCGCGCCCCGCGGTCGCAGGCGAGGCGCGATCAGGCATGGCCGCCGTTCGCGCCACGCATGCGTGTCACCAGATCGGGCCGAGCCAGTTCGAGGGAACGCTCTTCCAGTCGGGCCGATCGTAGGCGCCCGACTGGAGGCCGAGATCGCGGAGCTGGCGATCATTGTTGGCGTCGAGCGGTCGGGCCGCGCGACGCGCCGGCCGGTCGGCGAAGAGAGAGGCGATGACGCCGACAAGCGACGGCAAGGCCGGGCGCGCTCCAGCCGGAGCGGCGCGCAGGGCGATATCCATGATGATGTCCTCGGGTTTTGCGGCGATGCGCGCCGCTTTCGTGATCTGAATCTGGACCTTCCGACACCCGAAAACAAAGCCGAAGATTGCGGTCTGCGATAAAGACTGCTTATGTCAACCCATGCCCGCCAGCCATGATCCGCCTGCGTCCCGCGTGCCGCCGCTGAGCGCCGTGCGCGCATTTGAGGCGGCGGCGCGCCATCAGAGCTTCACCCGCGCGGCGGAGGAGCTCGGCATGACGCAGGCGGCCGTGAGCTACCAGATCAGGCTGCTCGAAGACCGCATCGGCACGCCGCTCTTCGTGCGCCAGCCGCGGCAGGTGACGCTGACCGCGACGGGCCAGAAGCTCGCTGGCCCGGTGACGAAGGCGCTGAACGCCCTCGCCAACGCCTTTGCCGAGGCGACGCGCAGCCAGCGCTCGGTTCTTTCGATTACCGCGCTGCATACGCTCGCCATGACCTGGCTGACGCCGCGCCTTGCAGATTTCCAAGCGGCGAATCCCGGCCTCGAAATCCGGGTCGACGCCAGCGAGCGCCTCGTCGATTTCGCCGACGAGCCATTCGATGTCGGCGTGCGGTTTGGAGCGGGCGGCTGGCCGGGGCTGATCGAGCACAAGCTGTTCAACACACGCTACACGCCGGTTTGCACGCCGGAGCTGCGCGACCAGTTCGATTTCAGGGAGCCGGCCGATCTTCTGAAAGCGCGGCTGCTCGGCGATGTCGATGGCGCCTGGCGTCGCTGGTTCGCGGAAGTCGGCGCGGCGGATGCTGCGACGGCGGCGAAGCCGTCGCTCACGCTCTACACCCAGACGATGGACGTGCAGGCGGCGCTGCGCAGTTACGGCGTCGCGCTTGTTATGCCGATGTTCTTCAATGACGAATTGTCGTCAGGGCGACTCGTGCAGCCTTTCCCGCACATGATGATGGATGAAAAGGCTTACTGGCTGATCTATCCCGAAGGCCGCGCGAAAGAGCGCAAGATCCGTCTGTTTCGCGAGTGGCTGCTGGCCGAAGCCGCGACGGCGGAGATCGTTACTGACTCCTGCTCCGCCGAGGCGACGCCGAAGCTCGCTATTCCCCAGGCTTGAAGTTCAGCGCCACGCCATTGATGCAATAGCGCAGGCCGGTCGGCGGCGGGCCATCCGGAAAAACGTGACCCATATGGCCGCCGCAGCGGCTGCAATGCACCTCGGTGCGGACCATGCCGTAGGAACGGTCGACATTCTCCTCGATCGCGCCTTCGACCGGCGTGTCGAAGCTCGGCCAGCCGGTGCCGCTCTCGAACTTTGTGCCGGACGCGAAGACGGGCTGGCCGCAGCCGGCGCATTCGAACACGCCCCGCCGCTTCTCGCGCAACAGCGAGCAGGAGCCCGGCCGCTCGGTGCCATGGCCGCGCAGCACGTCGTACTGTTCCGGCGTCAGCATCGCGCGCCACTCGGCGTCGGTATGGGTGACGGGAAAGGTCTTCTCGGCTGACGTCGCGACCATCGGCGGGCTCCCAAGGAAACGGTTGAGGAATGCGAAGAGCATGCGCCCTATATAGGCGCCGGCCGTGGTTTCGTCGCGGTCCCCGGGATCACGCCTGATCACATCCCGGCCCGGGTTATGTGAGCCGGTTGCGGACGCGCGTCACCTCTCACGACCCAGCCGCTCACGACCCAGCCGCGCGAATGCGGGGCGTTTCCCGCGCGGTCTGTTCCTCGCTCTCCGCCGCGGCGATGCGGTTGCGGCCGTCGCGTTTGGCCGCATAGAGCGCCTTGTCGGCGCGCGAGATGAGCTGCCGCCTGAAATCGGAGCCGGGCGTCGGCGACACGCTGGCCACGCCCATGCTCAAGGTGACGACGCCGAAGGCTGATTTTTCATGCGGCAGCGCCAGCTTTCGCATCGCCTCGCCCAGGCGCTCCGCCAGTTCGCGCGCACCCGCCGCTGGCGTGTTCGGCAGAATGATCGCGAATTCCTCGCCGCCATAGCGGGCGACGAAGTCGCCCGGCCTGCTCAGCGTGGCCTTGAGCATGGAGGCGGTCACTTTCAGACACTCGTCGCCGGCGAGATGGCCGTAGAAATCATTATAGGCTTTGAAATGATCGGTATCGATCATGATCAGGCTGACGGGCGTCCGGCTGCGGCTCGCGCGGCGAAGCTCCGTCGCCAGCGCTTCGTCGAAGGCGCGGCGGTTGGGAACGCCGGTCAGCCCGTCGAGTCGCGCGATCGATTCAAGGCGCCTGTTCGCGGCCTCAAGCAACAACTCGGCGTGTTTGCGCTTCGAGATGTCGCGGATCGACAGCACATATTCGCCGATCTCCGACAGCCATTTCCGGTTTTCCTCGACCCATACGGCCGAGCCGTCCTTTCTCACCGCGCGATAAATGGTTTGGGCGACGGCGGCGTCTCTTGCGGGCGCATTCACCGCGCCGCTGAGCCAGAGCGGCCGTTCGGCGGCATGCACGATGTCGCTCGCATGCCGTCCGATCAGTTCGTCCGGCTGGTATCCGAGAATGTCGCGGCTTGCGGGAGACACATATTCGAAACGCCCTTCGCCGTTCAGACGCGCGACGATATCGGAAGTGTTGTCGGCGAGCAGCCGATATTCCTGCTCGCTGCGGCGCAATTGCTGTTCGAAGCGATTGCGTTCGGTGATGTCGGTGTAGGTCCGCACGACGCCGCCCTTGTCGAAGGGAATCGTGCGGATCTCCAGCATCGTTCCATTCGGCCGCACGCGTTCATAGACATGCTCCGTATCGCCATGGGTGCGCGGATTGACGCGCTGCCGCACTTCGGGCGGGACGTTGTCGAATTCGCCACGCTCAGTCTGATAATTGATGACGTCCGTCGCGGTCGGTCGGGATTCGATCAGCGACGGCGGCAAATCGAGCAATTCGCGCGCCCGGCGATTGCAGATCGGCAGCGTTCCCTTCTCGTCGACGACAATCAGACCCTGATTCATGTTGTCGAGTGTGGCGCGCAAGAGAGAGTCGCGTTTTGCGAGCGCGCGCGTGCGCATTCCCAACGCAAGTCCGAGCGCGATGATGATCGCGCCAAGCGCGCTCGCGCGGATGATGTCCACCCTGGTCGCGGCGCGCCAGGGGGCGAGAATCTCGTCGGTCTCTTCGGCGATCGCCAGCACAAGCGGATAGGCGTCGAGCTTGCGATAGCCGTTGATCCGCACCACGCCGTCGGTCGAGGACCGGATTTCTCCCACGCCTTCGAGGCTGTTGGGCAGCAGCTCCTTGAAGATGCCGCCATTGGCGACGCTGCGGCCGATGTTGGCCTCTAGGAAGGGGCGACGGACAAGAATGTCGCCGCTTGCGGTCGCGAGCAAAATCGCGCCGCGTTCGCCGATGTCGAAGCGATCATAGAAAGACTGGAAGTAGTCCATATCGACGACCGCGGCGACGACTCCGGCGAACGCGCCGTCGGGCGCATCGACGCGGCGGGTCATCGGAATAACCCAGCGCCCCGTGCTTCTGCTGCGCACCGGCCGGTTGATACGGAGGAGCCGGCTCGCATCATTCTGATGATAATGGAAATAGTCCCGGTCGTGCAGATCCATCCCGTTGGGGGCCTGCGAGCCGCTCAATGCGAGCAATCCGTTCCGGTCGATGAAGACGATGTTCGAGATCGGCGGCAGTCGCACGATCTGCTCGCGGACCAGAAGTTCCAGCCGCTGTGGCTCCTCGCCCTTCGCCGCGCCGTTTTCCAGTTGCCTGACCATATTGATGAGGACCGCGTCGACGGTCCTGACCGTATCCTCGGCGTGCTGCGCGATGGACCGGGACAGATTGAGCAGGTCCGTGCGCGCCTCACGCAGCGCGTGGGCGCGATTATCGAAAATCCGCCAGGCCTCATGGCCGACGAAGAGGACGCAGACCGCAGCCAGAAAAGCCGTCACTGCGAGGGACAGCGATCTGGCGAGAAAAGGCCGAAGGAGCTTGTCGAGCATGGGCGGCGCCAAACGTCCGTCACCATGCAGCGCCTGTGATAAGCAATCGCTAAATTCCGCCGCACCCTTTTTAAGGGACGGGGCGAGTTGCAAATAAGGCTAGCGCTTCGTGAATCGCGCAGGAAATCAATGACCTAGAGGAAGTTGGGCGACTGTCGGCGCGCCGCTGCTCACGCCGCGCCACAATCTTCGTCGTTCACCTTCTCCATCCAGGTCACATGCGAGCCGTTCTCGTCCGCCTCCTGCATGGCGAGGTGAACCATCACCGCGTCGGGCGCGGCGCCGTGCCAGTGCTTCTCGCCGGGCGGAATCCAGATCGTGTCGCCGGGCCTGATCTCGACCGCTTTTTCGCCCCAGGTCTGGAAGCGGCCGACGCCGGAGAGGACATGAAGCGTCTGGCCGAGCGGATGCGCGTGCCACACGGTGCGCGCGCCGGGTTCGAAGGTCACCTTCAGTGCACGCACGCGCGCCGGCTGCGGCGCCTCGATGATCGGGTCCTGCCACACGGTTCCCGTGGCCCATTCGGGATTGGGACGACGGCTCGGCCTCTCTCCGGCGCGGATGATCTTCATCGCGGGCTCCTCGCATCAGATGCATTTGATCGATTGGTCTTGGCGTAAGATGGCGACTGTGGAGCGTGATGGCAAAGGCCGAATCGTCGCGACGCCACGCAGAGTTGACTCCCCTTCGCCGCCGCCGTTCATTCCGCCGCGATGAGCGAGCGCGCCTTGGACGTCGAAGATCAACCTGAAACGCGCGCGCTGCACGCAGCGCTGCGCCGGCGAAGCATTCCGCGCGTCGGGTGCGCGCTCATTGTCGCGCTCATCATTGCGGGCTGCGCCAGCCGCGCTGAAAATGCTCTGACGCCGCTCGGCGATATCGCGCTCGTGCCCGGCGCGCATCGCGTCGACATGCTGGTCGCGACGACGCGGCAATCGACCAACGCGGTTCCGGGCGAGCTTTTCAGCGGCGAGCGCGCCAAGGAGCCTGCCTACGCCGAGGTTGCTATTTCCATTCCGCCTGACAGCGCGCGCAAGATCGGCGAGGTGCAGTGGCCGCGCAGCACTCCCGGCGATCCCGCGCGCGAATTCGTCGCGCTGAAATCAGGCCGCCTCAATCGCGATGCGCTGCGTCTCAGGCTCAAGCAGGAAGCGTCGCGCCGTCAGGGCCGCGTGCTGGTGTTCGTTCATGGCTATAACAATCGCTATGACGATGCGGTGATGCGCTTTGCGCAATTCGCCTACGATTCGCGCGCGCCGGGCGCGCCGCTTCTCTTCACATGGCCGTCGCGCGGGAAGTTGCTCGCTTATGGCTATGATCATGAGAGCGCGAGCTACAGCCGCGACGCGCTTGAGTCGCTGTTTGACATGCTGAACGCCGATCCATCCGTGCGCGAGATCGACGTCATCGCGCATTCCATGGGCAATTGGGTGACGCTCGAAGCCCTGCGGCAGAGCGCGATCCGGCGCGGCCGCGCGCCAGCCAAGATCAAGGATGTGATGCTCGCGGCGCCCGACGTCGATGTGGATGTGTTCCGACGCCAGATCGCGGAGCTTGGCCCGCAGCGGCCGCGCCTCACCCTGTTCGTCTCGCGCGACGATCAGGCGCTCGGCTTTTCCAAACGCGTCTGGGGCAGCGTGGCGCGCATCGGCGCCGTCGATCCCGAGGCGGAGCCCTACAAGTCGGAATTCGTCGCCAACAAGATCGCGGTGTTCGATCTGACGGCGCTGAGCGGCGAGCGCGGCTCGTTCAATCACGACAAGTTCGCGACGAGCCCGGAGATCGTGCGCCTGATCGGCGGCCGGTTGGCTGAAGGCCAGTCGATCAATGACAGCCGTGTCGGCCTTGGCGACGGCATTCATCTCCTGACCGCGGACACCGTGAATGTGATCGGCGGCGTGGTCGGAGGCGTGGTCTCCGCGCCGGCGAAGATGCTCGAAGGCAAACCGCCGGTCGAGCTTGAATGATCCCGCCCGGCGCTCATCTGCAACTTCATTTGATGCGATCAGAGCCATGCAGGGCGCGCGGCCCCGCATCGTAGTTCAGATCGATTTGCGCGGCAGCGCGAGCGACGCCAGTCCTGCGAGAAGGCTGAGAGCGCCCGTGGCCAGGAAGGCGGCGCGATAGCCCGCGAGTTCGGCCAGGGCCGGCTCTCCGTTCCAGCCTGAGGTCGCCATATGCGCCACCGTCGCGCCGATTGCGACGCCAAGCGCGCCGCCGATCTGCCGCGACGTGTTGAGCAGGCCGGATGCGAGCCCCGCATCCTTCTGCGGCACGCCGTCGAGCGCCGCGCTGATCGCGGTTGCGATCTTCAGCCCGGCGCCGAGCCCGATCAGCACGGTGGGGATCAGAAGATGCGTCGGAAAATCGGGCCGGAGCGGCAGGAAAGACAGCCAGCCAAGTCCGGCCGCGGCCATGAGCGCGCCGATCAATGGCGACCGTCCGCCGAGACCGAGGCGTCGTCCGCCGATCGAGGCGATCGCGATCGCGATGGTCATCGGAAACATCGCCAGTCCGGCTTGCAGGGCGTCGTAGCCGGCGACCTGCTGCAGCGCGAGCGCGATCAGAAAGATCGACGTTGTCAGCACGGCGCCGACGCAAAGCAGCATCACGTTGCCCCATGAGACCTGCCGCAGACGAAAGATGTCGAGCCTGATCAAGGGTTGCGCGGCGCGGCTTTCGATCGTGATGAACACGACCAGAAAAAAGACAGCCGCGCCGAGCGACGCCAGCGTCGTCGTCGACGTCCAGCCTGTTATCGGCGCCTGCGTCACGCCATAGGTCATTGTCGCGAGGGCAAGCGTGATCGCAACCGCGCCGGGAATATCGAGCTTCGGTAGCATTCCGTCATTGCGACGCGCGCTCAGGCATATCGCGACGAGCGCAATCAGAATGACGCCGACGGGCGCGTTGACGAACATCACCCAGCGCCAGTTGAGCGCGTGCGTAAGCATGCCGCCGATGGTGACGCCGAGCGCTGCGGCGATGGCGCTGGCGGCGATGAGAAACGAGACGGCGCGGCCGCGCCGATCAGGATTCTGATAGACGGCGACGACGAGCGCGAGCGTCGAGGTGGCCAGCGCCGACGCGCCGAGTCCCTGCGCCGCGCGCGCCGCGATCAGCGCGGCGCCGTTCGATGCGAAGCCGCCGATGACGCTCGCCGCGGTGAACAGGATGAGGCCCGCCTGCAGAATCGTGCGGCGGCCATAGAGATCGCCGGCGCGCGCCGCGAGCAGCATCGCGCCGCCGAGCGCCAGCAGATAAGCGTCGACCACCCATTGCAGCGCCGCGGCCGAGAGGCCGAGATCGGCGCGCATCGATGGCAGCGCGACGTTCACGATCGCGCCGTCCATGACCACCATGAACGAGGAGAGGGAAGCGATCGCGACTGCGATCCAGGGCGGGAAGCCGTCGCTCAGCAACGATGGTGGCGTGGGCGAGGTTGAGGCCGGCGCCGGGGCTGGCGCGGCGAGCGAGGCGGACATGAAAGCGCTCCGATAGCGACGCGCCTGGAAGCGGGCGCCGGCGGACTATGGCGAGGGCGGCGCTGTTGCGGTAACGACATCTGGACAATAAATGTGGTGAAATGGCCAAACCTTCTCCTTTCGCGATCGACAAGACCGACCGGCCGGATGGGCCGGCGATCATCGCGCAACGGGGTTCGGATGATCCCGCCGCCGAATTTCGGCTGGGCACGCGCGAAACCCGCTGGCACAGCCATCTGCGCGGCCAGCTCATCTGGATCGAGAGCGGTCTGCTCACCATCCGCACGCCGGATGGTTCCTGGACGTTGCCGCCGCATCGCGCCTGCTGGGTCCCGCCGCGGATGCGCCATCGTGGCGGCATGAGCGGCGCTCTCGCCGGCTGGAGCGCACATGTGCTGCCCGCAGCGTGCCGCGATCTGCCCGATCGCGCCCGCGTGATCGGAGTGAGCGAACTGATGCGGGCGCTGGTGCGGCGCGCCGCCGGTTGGGCCGAGCGCGACGCGCTCTCGGTCGACGAGGCGCGCATGGCCGATGTGCTCATCAGCGAAATCCGTTGCGCGCCAATAGAGCCGTTGCATCTGCCGATGCCGACGGATCCGCGGCTCGTGCGGATCGCGACCGAAGCATCACGAAAGCTCGCCGATCAGCGCTCGCTTGAAGAATGGGCGGCGTGGGGCGGCGTCTCGCCGCGCACCTTGCGCCGCCTGTTCCGCGCTGAAACCGGGACGAGCTTCGCGCAATGGCGCACGCAGGCGCGATTGCTGCGCGCCATGGAGATGCTGGCTGGGGGCGCGCAAGTCGCGATCGTTGCGGACGCGGTGGGCTATGCCAGTCCGAGCAATTTCATCGCCGTCTTCAAACGCAGCTTCGGCGCTCCGCCGGCGCGTTACTTCGCCGCGCGCGGGGCGACTGCGGCGAACGTTTCCGCGCGGACGATTGGCTAACCTCCGACGAGGACCGTCGTCAGCGCCATCGCGATCTTGTCGGGCCCGCCCAGCGCTTCAATCAGGGTGTCGCCTTGGCGCGACACAGGCAGGCCGTTGCACATGACGGTTGTCGAGCCGTCGATGACCATGCCGGGTCCGTGCGGCGCCGGCACGGGCGCGACGAGAGGAACTGTGCAGAGATGGGTGTCAGACATGCCGGGCTTCGAGCCCATGGCGGCTGCCACGCCAGTCGACGCGCTCGCCGCCGCCGACATGGCCGAGGTCATTGCGGCCGTGGCGGCCGTTTTCGCCGCCGTCTCGGCGGCGAGAGCGGCAGGCGCGCCGGGCGTGCCCATCGCGGCTTTGGTCGCCGTTTCCGCCGCCTTGACTGCGACGTCAGCGGCCTGCTGAGCCGCCTGAAGCGCCGCGCCGGCGCCCGTGGGCAGCGCGCGCCAGACCGGCATGTTTCCGGCGAGCACGTTCAGGCTGCCAGGGCCGGGGGCCAGCGGGGGGCCGTGGCTCGTGGCGTCGCCGGCGACCGCGCGCGCTATGGGTTTGCCCATGAATCTGGCTCCAAATCGTCCACGAGATGATCGTCCGGCTGCGGCCAGGCCGCAAGCCGTTTGCGTGATGATGGCTTGAGGCGCAGGGATCGATGGTGCGGCGGCGCACGCGCCTCGCTGATCATGGCCATTCGCAAACGTCATTTGCTGCGGCGCTTTCAGGCCTGTAGAAGGCCGGCCGCAGCCGTCTGGCTGCGCGATCCGACTGGAGCCCCGTTCCCATGGCCTTCCTCGCCGACGCGCTGAAGCGCGTGAAGCCGTCCGCCACCATCACGCTGACGCAGAAGGCCAGGGACCTCAAAGCGACGGGCAAAGACGTGATCTCGCTCTCGGTCGGCGAGCCGGATTTCGATACGCCCGACAACATCAAGAATGCGGCGATCGAGGCGATCCGCCGCGGCGAAACGAAGTACACGCCGGTCGCCGGCATTCCCGAGCTGCGCCAGGCCGTGGCTGCGAAATTCAAGCGCGAGAACGGCCTCGACTACAAGTGGCAGAACACCATCGTCTCCACCGGCGGCAAGCATGTCATCTACAACGCGCTTCTCGCCACGCTCAATCCGGGCGACGAGGTGATCTGCGTGGCGCCCTACTGGGTCAGCTATCCCGAAATGGTGGCGCTGTGCGGCGGCGTCGCGACCTTCGCCACCGCCTACCAGAAGGACGATTTCAAGCTTCAGCCCGAAGAGCTTGAGCGCGCCATCACGCCGAAGACGAAATGGGTGATCCTGAATTCGCCGTCGAACCCCTCCGGCGCCGCCTACACCCACGCCGAGATGAAGGCGCTCACCGACGTGCTGATGAAGCATCCGCATGTCTGGGTGCTGACCGACGACATGTACGAGCATCTCGTCTATGGCGACTTCACCTTCGTCACGCCGGCGCAGGTGGAGCCCAATCTCTATGATCGCACGCTGACCATGAACGGCGTGTCGAAAGCCTATGCGATGACGGGCTGGCGCATCGGCTACGCCGCCGGCCCCGACCATCTCATCAAGGCGATGGACATGGTGCAGGGCCAGCAGACCTCGGGCACATCAGCGATCTCGCAATGGGCTGCGGTCGAGGCGCTCAACGGCACGCAGGAGCATCTGCCGAAATTCAAGAAGGCGTTCGAGCGCCGTCGCGATCTCGTGGTGTCGATGCTCAACCAGACGCGCGGGCTGAAATGCCCGAAGCCGGAAGGCGCCTTCTATGTCTATCCCAGCGTCGCGGAGCTGATGGGCAAGACCGCGCCGTCGGGCAAGAAGCTCGAGACGGATGAAGATTTCGTGCTGGAACTTCTCAACACCGAGGGCGTCGCCGCGGTTCACGGCTCGTCCTTCGGCCTCGGCCCGAACATGCGCATCTCGTACGCGACGTCGGACGAGAAGCTCGAGGAAGCCTGCAAGCGCATCCAGCGCTTCTGCGCCGAGTTGCGGTGAAGTCCGAAGCTTCATGAGCAATCAAGAAGGCCCGCCTCTGGCGGGCCTTTTTATTTGGCCGGCGCGAGGGCGGTTTGGGCGATATGATATCGCTTGGAGTTAACCGCGCTTGGACGAAAGCATCGCATGAGCCTTCGCGACATCCACAATCTCGATTACGCCGTGATCCTCTGCAGCAAGATGGCGGAGACGCGCGCGTTCTATCGCGACGTGATGAAGTTCCCGATCGAGATCGATCGCGAGAACTGGGTCAGCTTCCGCATCGGCGCGACCTTGCTGACTTTGCGGCCGCGCGGAATCTGGCCCGTCTGCGATGACGGGAAACTGCCGACGGGGACGGCGGCGATGCAACTCGCCTTTCGCGTTCCCCCGTCCGCCATCGACGCGTGCCATGCCGAACTTGTCGCTGCTGGTGCTGGCGTGACCATTCTGAGAGCGCCGACTGACCTCCCGCAGTGGCGTCACCGCACGCTGTTCTTCCGCGATCCCGAAGACAACATCATCGAAATCTACGCGGAATATTGATCGGGCAAAGGCGCGACGCGGCGCACCCTTCAAAGCGTTTTCTCCATGAAGACGCTGAGCGGGTCCGGTCCGTACCCCTCGAACGGCCCGCGCTCCTTAAATCCCGCGCCGCGATAAAGAGCCAGCGCCGCATGGCTGACATTTCCGGTTTCAAGCCGCAGCATGCGCGCGCCTTCCGCCTGCGCGGTCGAGACCAGCATCGCGAGGATCGTCTTTGACAGCCCGCGTCCGCGCGCCTCCTCGATCACCCACATGCGTTTCACCTCGGCCCAGTCGCCTTTCAACACGACCGCGCCGGTTCCCAGCGCCCGGCCCTCGGCGTCGCGCGCCACGAAGAAGCGAACTTCAGGCGCGCGCAGCGCGTCGAGCGGCAAATGGTGGTTGCTTTCGGCGGGATAGAGGCGGGCGGAATTCGCCTCGCCCTGTCGCAGCAATTCGACGATGTCGGGCTGGGCCGGGTCTTCCAGCCGGATGAAGATATCAGGCGCGGTTGCAACGGGATTTCTCATTTCGGGAGTGAAGACAATCCTTTGGCCCCTGTCCATTGGCGACGATCCCGGGCCCCCGTCCCCACATCAGCAAATTGGCGCCCATGTCGGGAACGTTTCGCGCCGCTGGGAATTTCCCTGTCGAACATGGAGGGTCACATGACATCGCTTGCTAAAATGTTCGCCATTGCGGCTGTGTCCGGCGCTTCTCTGACAACGACCGGCGCGCTGGCGGCTTCGCGCATCGGCACGTTGGATTGCGATGTGTCGGCCGGAGTCGGCATGATCATCGGCTCCAACAAGGACGTCACCTGCCGTTATGTCGATCGCGCCGGGCGGCGTGAAACCTATATCGGCAATGTCTCCAAGCTCGGCCTTGATGTCGGCGTGACGCAGCGAGCACGCATGGTGTGGGCGGTGGTCGCGGAAACGGGACGTCTCGGCCGTGGGGCGCTCGCCGGGAACTATGGCGGCGCGGCGGCGGATGCGTCGCTCGGCGTTGGCGGCGGCGGAAAGCTTCTCGTCGGCGGCAACAACAATACCGTGACGCTGCAGCCGCTCTCCGTGCAGGCGCAGACTGGCGTCAATGTCGCGGTGGGCGTCGAGTCGATGTCGCTCACGCCGGCGGCGGTGGCGCGCAGGCGCTGACGTCACAACAGAGCTATTGGTTGCGGAGCGTTTGAAATATTCGCAGAGGCGTGGCTTTCCCCCCTCCATTCTTCTGCGCCAGCGCTTCGCGTAAGCTCGCCTCACGGCTTTCCAGCCGTGGGGCGAGTGCTTTTTCGCCCGAACAGTGCGAGCAATTGTCGCTCAGCGTGCATTTTTCAGCCTCACGCGCGCATAGGCCGACAGGATCGCATCGACCGACGCGTCGATGTCGCTCTCCGTCGTCGCCCATGAGATGACGGAGACGCGCATCACCTGCCGTCCGCGCCAGGCGCCGCCGCCGAGGAAGCAGACGCCGTCGCGCTGAATTTCAGAGATGACGGCTTTCGTCATCGCGTCCGACTCCTCAGGCGAGAGATCGGCGCCGAAACGCGCAACGAACTGATTGAGATCGAGCGCGCCGATCACTTCGACGCCTTCGGCCTTGCGCAGTTTTTCGGCCATGCGACGCGCCAGCGCGCAATGGCGCTCGATCATATCTGCGATTCCGTCGCGGCCGAGCGCCTTGATCATCGCCCACGTGGGAAAACCGCGGGCGCGACGCGACAGTTCCGGGACATAATGCGCGGGATCGCGCTCATGCGCGGCGCTCGCGGGCAAATAGCTTGCAGCGATCGCCATGGCGCTGCGATGCGCGTCCGCGTCTTTTACGATCGCATAGCCGCAATCATAAGGCGTCTGCAGCCATTTGTGGCCGTCCGTCGCCCAGGAATCCGCCAGTTCCATTCCATCGGCGAGATGCGCCCGCGACGGGCAGGCGCGCGCCCACAGGCCGAACGCGCCATCGACATGCAGCCAGGCGCTGCGCGCGCGGGTCATCTTCGCCATTTCGCCGATGGGGTCGAACGCGCCGGTGTTGATCTGTCCGGCCTGCGCGATCGCGATCACCGGGCCTCTGCATTTTTCCAGCGCGTCGCGAAACGCCGCGATTTGAATGCGGCCCTGATCGTCTGTCGCCACGCGCGCCACGCGCTCATATCCCAGCCCGAGAAATTGCAGCGCCGAGAAAACAGTCGCGTGCGCATCCTCGCCAATCAGCACGGTGATCTCAGGCGCGCCGAACAGGCCATTGCGTTCGACATCCCATCCCTGCTTTCGCAGCACGGCGCCGCGCGCCGCGGCGAGGCCGACGAAATTCGCCACCGTCGCGCCGGTGACAAAACCAATGGAGCTTTCGCGCGGCAGATTGAGGAGATCGAGCAGCCAGTTCGCGGCGACATCTTCCGCAGCGGCGCCCGCGGGCGAAGCCTGCAGGTTGCCGCAATTCTGTCCCCACGCGCTTGTCAGCCAGTCCGCGGCGACGCCGGCGGGATGCGAGCCGCCGATCACCCAGCCGAAAAAGCGCGCGCCCGACATGGCGTTGAGCCCGCCATCGGCGCGGCGCACGAGATCGGCGATGACGGCGTCGCTTGCGGCGCCATGTTCCGGCGTCGGTTCGGAGAAAATTTTTCGCATCGCCGCGAAGTCGTGCAACGGCGCTTGCCGCGACGCCGGAAGCTGCTCGCGATAGCGAAGCGCTTCGTCGGCGGCGCGCCGCAGCGTGGACGCCTGATCCGGATCGCCTGACATCAGCTCGTTTCCATTGTCGTTTATTGTTGCAGTGCAATTGGCGGAAGTCGGAACCGCAAATTCCGAAAATGCAATGTGTTCGGCCGCACATCCGATTGGCGAAGCGGCAAATCCTGTGCAGCGGATTTGTCAGCCCTGCTGACCCTCATTTTCACTTTACTTCGCCGCGTCACGGCGCGACGCTCTCTGCCACCAAACCCTTCGGCGCATGCCTCGGCGGCCGTCGAGGCTGATGCGCCATCCGCGATCGCCCGGTCGCGTCATGCGACCTGACGACTGACAGCCCGCAACGGGCGCAGCGAAGGAGGAGCGCATGTCTGGTTCGGTTGCCAATGGCAGACAATCCGCGGGTCCACGATGCATCGCCCTCGTGGGCCCGTTTCAAAGCGGCAAGACCAGTTTGATGGAGGCGCTGCTGGCGCGCATGGGCGCGATCCAGCGGCAGGGCAGCGTGACCGACGGTTCGAGCGTCGGCGACAGTTCGGCGGAAGCGCGATCGCACGCCATGAGCGTCGAGCCCAATATCGCCACCGCCGATTTCATGGGCGAGCGCTTCACCTTTATCGATTGTCCCGGTTCGATCGAATTCCTGCATGAGATGCGTCACATCGCGCCGGCGTGCGACGCGGCCGTCGTCGTCTGCGAAGCGGACGAGAAGAAAATTCCCCAGCTCGCGTTGATCCTGCGCGAACTTGAAGAAGCCGGCGTGCCGCGCTTCCTGTTCCTCAACAAGATCGACGCGGCGCAGCGCCGCGTGCGCGAGACCCTGCAGATGCTGCAGCCTGCGTCCCGCACGCCTTTGTTGTTGCGCCAGATTCCGATCTGGAAGAACGGCATCGCTGTCGGCTTCATCGATCTCGCGCTCGAACGCGCCTTCATCTATCGCGAGCATGCGCCAAGCGAGGTGCTGGAGATTCCAGGCGATGAATCCCCGCGCGAAAAGGAAGCGCGCTATTCCATGCTGGAAAAGCTCGCCGATTATGACGACGCGCTGATGGAGGATCTGCTGTCCGACATCGAGCCGCCGCGCGACCGCGTGTTCGATGATCTCTCTCGCGAATTGCGCGAGGGCCATGTGGCGCCGGTGCTGATCGGCGCGGCCGAGCGCGGCAATGGCGTGACGCGTCTTTTGAAAGCGCTGCGCCATGAGGCGCCCGACGTGATGGCGACGCGCGGCCGTCTTGGCGTCGACGAGAATGGCGAGCCTTTGGCGCAGGTGATGCGCACGCTGCACACGAGCCATGGCGGCAAATTGTCGATTGCGCGCGTGCTGCGTGGGACGTTTCGGGACAATGACACGATCGTCGGTTCGGGCGGGCAGGAGGCGCGCATCGCCGGCGTGTCGCGTCTGACAGGCGCGAGCGTCGCAAAAGTCGGGACAGCGGAGGCCGGCGACACCGTCGCGTTCGGGCGGCTCGATCCCGCAGCGACCGGCGACGCCATCGCCGTATCATCGCAGCGGCCTTCGGCGATCCTGTCGATCGCGCCGCCGGAGGCGGTGCATACGATCACCGTCGCCGCGAAGGATCGGAAGGACGAGGTGCGTCTGTCCGCCGCGCTCAACAAGCTTGTCGAGGAGGACACATCGCTGTCGACGCAGCATGTGCCGGAGCTTGGCGAATTCAGGCTGCACGGGCAGGGCGAGATGCATCTGCGCGTCGCCATGGAGCGGCTCGAAGGGCGCTTCGGCGTGACGGTCACGACGGGCAAACCCAGCGTCGGCTATCGCGAGACCATCCGGCACAAGGTCAGCGAGCGCGGGCGCCATCGCAAGCAGTCGGGCGGGCACGGCCAGTTCGGCGATGTGGTGATGACGGTCGAGCCGCTGGCGCGCGGCGAGGGCGTGCAGTTCAAGGACACGATCACGGGCGGCGTGGTGCCGAAGCAATATATCCCGTCGGTCGAGGAGGGCTTCCGCGCCTATTGCGCGCGCGGGCCGCTGGGATTCCCCGTGGTCGACGTGCAGGCGACGCTGACGGACGGCTCCTATCACACCGTCGATTCCTCCGACATGGCGTTCCAGCAGGCGGCGCGGCTTGCGATGACGGAAGCGATGCCGAAGGCGAAGCCGGTGCTGCTCGAACCGATCATGGCGGTCGAGATTCTGACGCCGTCGGAAGGCCTGTCGCGCGCGAGCGCGATGATCACGGCCAGGCGCGGCCAGATCCTCGGCTATGATTCACGGCCGGGCTGGGAAGGCTGGGACGTGCTGCGCGGCCTGGTGCCGGAGTCCGAGATGGGCGGGCTGATCGTCGAACTGCGTTCGGCGACATCGGGCGTCGCGACCTTCACGGCGCAGTTCGATCATCTCGCGGAGCTGACGGGCAAGCCGGCCGATCATGTGGTGCAGGCCCGCGCGCAGGAGCGGGCGCATTGATCCTTCCCTTCTCCCCGTGACAACGGGGAGAAGGCAGCCCGAAGGGCCGGATGAGGGGCTTTGCGTTGAGAAGCGCTCTTTGCCCCTCACGGCTTCGCTTTCGCGGCGATGCTGCACATCGCGCCGCGCAAGCCATCCTCTTCCCGCTTTGCGGGGAGAGGGAAGCCGCTGCGCACAGCGCTTTCGCGTTCGCCGCCTTGTCAAAACCCCTCTTCCCCATATGTTCGGCTCATGAGGCCGCCAGAGCCTTGGAAAGAGGAGGGAAACCATGAGCGCCGCGCCGTCCCTGACAGGAGAAGCCGCCCGGGCCTGGTTCGCCTCCTATCCCCAGGGCGTGCCGCACGAGATCGACGTCGTCGGCGCCGGCACCATCGTCGATCGGCTGAACCAGAGCTTCGTCACTTACGCCGGCCGCGAGGCCTATGAGAGCTTCGGCGTCTCCGTCACCTTCGGCTTCATCGCGGCGGAGGCGAAGAAATTCGCGGGCTATTTGCAGGCGCAGGGGCTTGAGAAGGGCGACCGCGTCGCGCTGATGATGCCGAACGTGATGGCCTATCCCATCGCGCTGTTCGGCACGCTGCTCGCCGGCTGCACCGTGGTCAACGTCAACCCGCTCTACACGCCGCGCGAGCTCATCCACCAGCTCAATGATTCCGGCGCGCGCATCCTCGTCGTGCTGGAGAATTTCGCCCATGTCGCCGAGGAGGCTCTCACCGAAACCAAGCTCGACCGCGTGGTGATCGCATCCGCCGGCGACGCCATCGGCTTCAAGGGCGTGATCGTTTCCCTCGTCGCGCGCTATGTGAAGAAGCTGGTGCCGGCCTATTCAATTTCCATCGCCACGAGCTTCAAGAAGGCGCTCGCCGATGGCGCGAAGCGCGGCTTCAAACCCGTCGCAATCGAGCGCGAGGACGTCGCCTTCCTGCAATATACCGGCGGCACCACGGGCGTCTCCAAGGGCGCGACGCTGACCCATTCCAACGTCGCCTCCAACATCGCGCAGACCGGCGCCTGGTTCTCGGCCGCGATGGGCAAGACCGACGGCCAGCCCGTGATGGTGACCGCGCTGCCGCTCTATCACATCTATGCGCTGACCTGCTGCTGCTTCTATCTCCTGTCGCTTGGCGGCAAGTGCCTGCTGATCGCCAATCCGCGCGATATTCCCGGCTTCATCGCGACGCTGAGACATTCGCGCTTCACCTGCTTCTCCGGCGTCAACACGCTCTACAACGCGCTCGCCAATCACCCCGACATCGGCAAGGTGGACTTCTCGAAGCTGGTGATGTGCTCGGCCGGCGGCATGGCGATGCAGTCGGCTGTCGCGAAGAAATGGAAGGAGATTTCGGGCGTTCCCGTCGTCGAGGGCTACGGCCTCTCCGAGACCTCGCCGGTGCTGACCACCAACCGGCCCGACATCGCCGATTTCACCGGCGGCATCGGCTTTCCCTTACCCTCCACCGACATCGTGATCCGCGACGAGGCGGGCGAAGACTGCGCAATCGGCGTCGCCGGCGAACTCTGCGCCAAGGGCCCGCAGGTGATGAAGGGCTACTGGAACCGGCCCGACGAGACCGCGAAGGCGATGACGCCGGACGGTTATTTCAGGACCGGCGACATCGCGCTGATGAATGCGGACGGCTCGTTCAGGATCGTCGATCGCCTCAAAGACATGATCATCGTGTCGGGCTTTAACGTCTATCCCAACGAGGTGGAGGAGGTGATCGCGCAGAATCCCTCGGTGCTTGAGGTGGCGGTGGTCGGCGCGCCCGATCCGCATTCGGGCGAGACGGTCGTGGCGCATGTGGTCAAGCGCGAGCCTACGCTCACCGAGCAGGAGCTGCGCGACTTCTGCAAGGAGAACCTCACGCCCTACAAGGTGCCGCGACGCGTGGTGTTCCACGACGCGCTGCCGAAGACGAATGTGGGGAAGGTGTTGAGGCGCGCGTTGCGGGAGAAGGCGTGAGGCTCGCCTTTCACCACGGCATTCTCATTCTCCCTCCAGATGTCGTCGCCGGGCTTGACCCGGCGATCCAGTCATTCGTGCCAAAGATGCTATCATCAAGGCTGATTCGGGGGCTTCTTTCATCTAGATAGCCAATACGAAAATTTTGAAGGCTGACAGCTCTGGAATTTGTAGCAGTCGGATACCGCGGGCAGGGGAATCAAAGTGGGGCGAAAGAAAGCTGGTTTGGCCGAGAACTCGCTAAAGCATCGATTCTTGCAAGGCGACGCTCTTAAGGCGCTTGATAAAGTCGACAACAACTCTTGTCGGTTGGTCATAACATCGCCTCCTTACAATATCGGGAAAGAGTATGAGCGAGATCGCCGTCGCTCATTAGAGGAGTACGTTGAGTGGCTGAAACCGATTGTCGAAAAAGCCTGCAAGAAAGTGGCCGATGATGGTCACCTTTGCTGGCAAGTTGGGAACTATGTGAACAACGGAGAAGTCTTCCCACTGGACTATTATTTCTACCAGATGATCACCGCACAGGGGTTTCGCCTTCGCAATAGAATAATTTGGCATTTCAATTTCGGTTTGCATGCGACAAAGCGATTTTCTGGGCGTTACGAAACGCTGCTCTGGTTTACGAGGTCGGAGAAGTACCATTTTAATTTGGAGTCTGTGCGAATCCCTCAGTTGTACCCGGGCAAACGTCATTCGAAGGGGCGCGCGGGCAAGGCAGGTCTACCAAGTGGCAATCCTCGTGGAAAAAATCCCTCCGACTTTTGGGTTTTTGACCCTGAAGAAGCGCTGAAGAACAACGCTGTTTGGGAGCTTCCGAATGTAAAGGCAAATCATCCGGAGAAAACTTTTCACCCTTGCCAATTTCCAAGCGAACTCGTCGAGCGGTGCTTGCTGGCGCTGACGGAGCAGGGAGACACGATTTTGGATCCATTTGTGGGAGTTGGTACAACCGTTCTCGCTGCTGCTAAGCATAGTCGCAGTGCAATTGGCATCGATCAAAGCGAGAAATATCTCAAGTTGGCGCGCAAACGACTCTCTGATCTTCGCGCTGGTCGTTTGATCACGCGTCCTCTCGGCAAGCCCGTAAGGAGGCCGAAAGCCGGCGAGCGGGTCGCGACCATACCTACAGAGTGGAAAGTCGCTGCTGAGTAGTCGATTTGGGGGCAGGGAATGGCGACAAAGAGAGCAGCAAAAAAGAAACGCAAGCCGAAATTGAGCGTAGAGGAATTGAAAGCTCGCAAGCTTAAGCGAGATCATATTCGCGCGGCGCGAACAATTTTTCGAAACTTAGGATTTGATAGAGTAAGCGAGGTAGCAGGGGCGGAAGTCGCTTTTGAAAATCAGCGAGGTGAATTTGACGATGCTTACATTCGTGAGAATGTAATCATTCTTCTCGAATACACCACCTCGAAGTCGGAAAACGTCAAAGACCACTTAAAGAAGAAGAAAATATTTTTTTCAAAAATTGCGCAGAATCCTGTGGGGTTCATTGCGGAATTGAGATCGCGGCTTCCAAAATTTGAGGCGCGCCTAGCTGATAAATTTCACGATGACAAATATATCCTTAAGATGCTGTATTGCTCGCGCAACTCTTTCGATGACGGCGTGAAGAAAGTTGTCGACGAACCGGTTTATCTCGACTTCCCGATTTTGAAGTATTTTGAGAAGCTCGCCAGCACGATCAAGATATCCGCTCTAAACGAATTTCTAGAGTTTGTCGGGATCGCCAATGGCCAGATCGCCGAAAACGGGAAATTTCCGAAGAGAGATTCCTCTGATGTTTACGAGGGCTCCATTCTTCCAGAATCATCTTCGGGTTTCCCGCGCGGATACAAAGTGGTGTCATTTTACGCTGATCCTGCAGCTCTTCTCTTGCGCGCGTATGTTCTTCGGAGCTCTGGCTGGCGGGGCTCGCGACAGGCATATCAGCGGATGCTGCGCGGTTCGAAGATAGAGGCGATCAGAAAGAATTTGAAAGCTGAGAAACGTGTCTTTGTAAACAACTTGATTGCGACCTTGCCTAATGATGCCCATCCCGTCGATCAAAGCGGCAAAACAATCGACATCACGAAGCTAACCAATACCTCTAAGGTTACGATACGTCTTCCATCTTGCACAAATTCTGTGGGCTTAATTGACGGACAGCACAGGCTTTATTCTTACTATGAGTCTAGAAATGACGACCTGAGAATTGCGACTTTAAGGCATCAACAAAATCTCTTGGTGACTGGGATCATTTATCCGCCCCAAATTACTCAGTCGGAAAAAGATCGGTTTGAAGCGGATTTGTTTTTGTCGATCAACGCCAATCAAACAAACGCGTCGACTGCGCTAAAGCAAGATATTGAGGTAGTGCTTCGGCCATTTAGTCCGACAGCGATCGGTCGGGAAATAATGAGACGGCTGGCAGGCAGCAGCCCGCTCGCGGGCCACGTTGAGACTTATTTTTTTGACAAGGGAAAACTCAAGACTAGCTCGATAGTTAGCTATGGTCTCGGGCCGTTGATCAAACTTGGCGGTGAAGATTCCTTATTCAGAATATTCAAGCATCCGGAGAAAGATAATATCGCCAGCGGCGGTTCGGAGGCCGGCCTCGAAGCTTATTTGCAGTTCGCAACAAGCACGATCAATGCGTTTCTCGGAGCTGTAAAAGATAATGTTGATCAGTCTCGTTGGACATCCGATAGGGCGGTCAATGATCGCTTGCTGACTGTGACATATGTGAACAGCTTCTTGATTGTGCTGCGCTTGCTAATTCAGGCTCGCCAAAAGATACGACACGACTCTCTAAAGGAATCTCTGAAGGGGCTGAACAGCTTCAATTTCAAGTCTTATCGGTCTAGCCAATATGGAAGAATGGCCGAGAAGATATTCGAAAAGTATTTTGATGAGGCGACGTGATTTCGATGAGGCCGTATCGCGGCCTTGACATCCTCAGAATAAATTCCTATACTCGCTCCTGTCTCTGCTCGCTCAAGGGCCGTCCGGGTCAGGACCGCGCGGGAGCAGGGAGCGGATCTTGCGGGTTTTCGCCATGACCTGGCGGCGAGAACTCTCGAGGGCCTCGGACAGCACGCCCGCCTGACACTAGGATCAGGCCGCCCGAACGGGCCTTAAGCGGTACGCCGCGGAGAGCGTGCGACTCAGGGGTCGAAAACCGCGCCGGGAGCGCAGCGAAGCGTTCCCAACTTACCTCTGGCCTTCGCGCCTCGCGGCGCTCCCGGCCTCCCGATTTCGGCGTCTCAGGCCCGCTGGCGCGGGGACGATCCCGCGCGCCCGCCGCAACTGAAGGAGAGATGATGAAACGCTCAGTCCCCGGTGAAATGTCCGAAGCGCAGTTCCGGCGCTTAAGCGATCAACTCGGCCTCGCGGAGGTCTGTCCACGCGGCCCCTGCCTGCGCCACAAAAATTGTCGCGGCGCCGGGAATGCGCTCGATGATTACGCCTGCTGGCGCATCGTGCGCGACATGAAGCGCGCGCGGCTGGAAAAGCGGGACGGGGAGGAGGATGTGGAGGCGATGGCGGCGGACTATCAGCGCCAGCTCATGCGGATGCTCGATGGCCTGCGCGCGGAATCGCAGCCGGGACGGAGCGAGGAGGCCGCGCCGGAGGTGGCCGATGAAGCGCTTTGCGAAGAGCGCGTTGAAGCAACGCGCGAGGGGCCAATGGTGAGGGGATTGTGAGGGCGTCTGCGCTTGTGATTGGCGCCCTCTCCCCTCGCGGGAGAGGGTGTCGCGCGAATGCGCGACGGGTGAGGGGGCAACGCCATATGTCGAGGTTCCCCCTCATCCGTCGCTGCGCCAAGCGCAGCGACACCTTCTCCCGCGAGGGGAGAAGGAGGGCTGTATCTGGAAGTGCGAGGAGAGTTGTGAGCGGGCGTGAGAAGCGGCTCACCCTCCCCTTGAGGGGGAGGGTCGATCCGAGCGTCAGCGAGGATCGGGGTGGGGTGAGCGAGGCTCATACACCCCACCCCGCTCGTCGTCGCGCTGCGCGCGCCGTCTCGCGACCCTCCCCCCGGAGGGTGGGCGCGTTCAATCCAGCGCCGCGGCCGCCGAATGCCCGTCAGCCTGAGGCTTCTTCGCCTTGCTGAGCAGCAGCACCAGCGGCAGGCAGCAGAGCGCCAGCGCCATCATGAGATAGTAATCGTTGGCGTAGGCGATGATCGTCGCCTGGCGCGTGATCTCGTTGTCGAGCGATGCGCGGCCGGCGGTCGTCGCGAGGTCCCAGTATTTGCTCACCGTCGCGTCGCGCAGCGCGCTGTTGAACGGCGTGACATGCTCGACGAGCTGCGCATGCATCACCTGCGTCGAGCGGCCGAGCAGGAAGATCACGATCGAGATGCCGATCGAGGAGCCGATGTTGCGGATGAGGCTGAACAACGCCGCGCCCTGCACGCGATATTTGGGATCGAGCGTGGAGAAGGCGACTGTCGAGAGCGGCACGAACAGAAAGCCCAGACCGAAGCCCTGCATGACGCCGGTGCGGATGATCGTCCATTTGTCGACGTCGGGCGTGAAGCCGGACGTCTCATAGAGCGATGTTGCGAGCAGGCAGAGGCCGAGAGTGAGAAACACACGCGGATCGACCTTGCCGGTCAACCGGCCGATGATGCTCATCGCGACCATGGTGCCAAGCCCGCGCGGGGCGACGATCAATCCCGCCTGCAGCACGGGATAACCCATCAAGGATTGCAGGAACGGCGTCTGCAGCGCGAGCGTCGAGAACAGAATCATGCCGACGACGAACATGAAGCCGACGCCGACCGCATAGTTGCGGTCGCGGAACATGGCGGGATCGATGTAGGGCTCTCTCGACGTGAAGGTGTGGACGATGAAGAGATAGAAGGCGAGCGCCGCGATCGCGCCTTCGACGATGATCTCGAGCGAGGAGAACCAGTCGAGCTGTTCGCCGCGGTCGAGCATCATCTGCAGCGAGCCGATGAAGATGGAAAGCGTGAGGAAGCCGGTCCAGTCGAGCGGCGCGCGCGACAGTTTCGACTCGGAGAGCGCGGCCGACAGTCCGACCATCGTCAGAATGCCGACCGGCAGGTTGATGTAGAAGACGTAGCGCCAGTTGTAGCTCTCGGTGAGCAGGCCGCCGAGCGTGGGCCCAAGGATCGGGCCGACCATCACGCCCATGCCCCACAGCGCCATGGCCGAGCCGTGCCGCTCCTTGGGATAGGAATCGAGCAGCACCGATTGCGACAGCGGCACGAGCGGCGCGCCGAAGATTCCCTGCAGCAGACGGAACAGCACCATCTGTTCGAGCGTCTGCGCCGCGCCGCAGAGCAGCGACGCGAAGGTGAATCCGCCGACCGCGATGAGAAAGATCTTCTTGCGGCCGAAGCGGGCGGTGAGAAATCCCGTCAGCGGCATCGCGATCGCCGACGACACGATATAGGAGGTGAGCACCCAGGAAATCTGATCCTGCGTCGCTGACAGCGACCCCTGCATGTAGGGCAGCGCGACATTGGCGATCGTCGTATCGAGCGCCTGCATGATCGTCGCGAGCATCACGCACGCCGTGATGACGGCGCGGTTCGGTTCGGCCTTGGCGGGCGTCTGCGTGATCGCCGCGGTGGACATGTTGGCGCGTCAGAAACCGATGTCAGAATCCGACCGTGCGGCGGATGCTCTTCCAGAGCCCTTCGAGGCTGCGCTTCTCGCCGGTCGCGATGTCGACATTCGCGCTCATGCCGGAGCGCAGCTCCGGTCCGTCGGCGGGATGATCGACATGCAGGCGCACCGTGATGCGCTGCACGATCTTGATCCAGTTGCCTGATGTGTTCTGCGCCGGCAGCACCGAGAATTCCGCGCCCGTCGCCGGCGAGATGCTGGCGACCGTCGCGTCCCATTCGCGGCCGGGATAGGCGTCGACGGTGACGCGCGCCTTGGCGCCGACCTTCACCGCGGCAAGATCGGTTTCTTTCGGATTGGCGTCGACCCAGACATCGTCGAGCCCGACGATCGAGACCGCCTGCTGCGCGGCGGAGAGATACTGGCCGATCTGCAGCGAGCTGACATTGGCGACGACGCCGTTCATCGGCGCGTAGATCGTGGTCAGCGCAAGATCGCGCTTGGCCTTGTCGATCTGCGACTGCGCCGCCTGCACGCGCGGATTCTTCGCGACGTCTTCATCGGCTTTGCCGCCAAGCTGCGAAAGGATCATGTCGGCTGCGCGCTGCGCCACGACCACGCGTTCGCGCGAGGCGTCGAGATCATGCTTCGCCTGATCGAACGTGGTCTGCGTGGAGACCTTGCGATTGATAAGATCGAGCTGGCGGTTATAGACCGTGTCGTAATAGCCGACGTCGATTTTCGCCTGCTCGATCTGCGCCATGCTCTGGCGATAGCTCGCCTGCAGCGTGAGAATCTCGTTGCGCACCGAGCCGAGCTGCGCCTCGGCGCCGGCGAGCGTGATGCGATAGGGCTCGTCATCGATGCGGAAGATCGGCTGGCCGCGCTTTACGCGCTCATTCTCGCGCACGTCGATCGCCTTCACCTTGCCGGCGACTTCGGTTGCGATGTTGAGCTTGTCGGCCTTCACATAGGCGTTGTCGGTCGAGACGGTGCGGCCGCCGAGGAGATAGAAGCCGAGCGCGGCGGCGATCAGCGCCACCGGGCCGAGCAGCAGCAGGATGCGGCGAAGCGCGCCGCTCTTCGCCGCGGGCTTTGGCGCAGGCGCAACGGGAGCTGGCGGCGGGGCGTCGTTGGCGGGAGCGGGGCGCGGCGGCGCGCGATCGGGCGCCGGCTGGGCCTTGGCGGTCGGCAGTTCGTGGATCTTGGCGCCGCCTGCAGGCGCGGCGGCCTCGGTCGGAGCTGACGCCGAAACTTCGTTCGCGTCCTCGATCGCCTTCTCACGCATGCTCCGCCTCAAACTCTTCTGTCTCGGCAGGACGCGAGCAGGCGTCCGCCAGATTACCGCGCACCACTTCCAAAATCCTAAAGAGATGCGCGCGATCTTCTTCGGACAGGCTGTTCATCGCCTCTTCCCGGGTCGCGGCGCCGATCCCCTGCATGATCTCCAGCATGGGATGGGCCTCTTCCGTCAGGAACAGCCGCCAGGCGCGGCGGTCCTTCGGATCGGGCCTGCGCTCGACCAGGCCCGCCTTCTGGCTGCGGTCCAGCAGCCGGACGAGCGTGATCGGCTCGATATCCATGAGATCAGCGAGAGCGCCCTGCTGGATGCCCTCATTGTGCTTCAGCGCCGCGATGAGCTGCCATTGCGAGCGCGACAGCCCGAAGGCGCGGGCGCGTTGCTCGAAGCGCTTGCGCATCAGCCGGGCGCTGTCGTGCAGCAGGAAGCCGACCGTGGGGTGGGCCGGCATCTTGGAGACTCCGGAAGCTGTGCTCATGGCGGCTAAATATGAGCATGCTCATTATATGGCAAGCTTGTAATGAGATTGCTGCCATGCAGCATTTGCGGAACGATGCAATCAGCCGCCGAATTGAAAGCCGTTGACTTTAATACGGACGTACGTATTATTCTCTCATGGCAAAAGAATCTCTCCGCGACAAAATCCTCGAAGCCGGACTGAAGGTGATGTTCCGGTCCGGCTATTCCGGCTCCGGCGTTCGCGACATCGTCGCCGAGGCTGGCGCGCCGCAGGGTTCCTTCACCAACCATTTCCGATCGAAGGAGGCCTTCGCGGGCGCGGTGCTCGACCGCTACTTCGCTCATACGCGCGAGCTTGTGAGCCAGGCGCTCGATGATCGCAGCCTGACGCCGCGCGCGCGTATCAGGCGCTATCTCGACATCATCGCCTTGCGCCTCGAAGGCGATGCTTACGCCCGCGGCTGCCTCATCGGCGATTTGAGTCTGGAGACGTCGGCGACCAGCGAGGCGCTGCGCGAACGTCTCGCCGCGATCTTCCTCGAATGGCGTCAGCCTTTCGCCGCCTGCATCGCCGAAGCGCAGATGGCCGGCGAAATCGATGCGGCGTTCGCTCCTGATGATCTCGCCGATTTCCTCCTTTCGTCATGGCAGGGCGCAATCCTGCGCATGAAGGTCGATCGCGGGCCGCAGGCGCTCGAACGATTCAAGACCATCGCATTCCAGACTGTCTTCAGGGAGGTGAACAATGAACGCTCATGAAATCAATTTGTCGTCGCGCGCTATCCTCGGTTCGACGATGGCCTGGCGCGAAGCCGGCGAGAAAGACGCGCCGGTCGCGCTCTTCCTGCACGGCAATCCGGCATCGTCCTATATCTGGCGCAATATCATCCCGCATGTTGCAGGCGTTGCCCATTGTATCGCGCCCGATCTCATCGGTTTCGGTGCGTCGGCTAAGCCCGACATCGATTATCGCTTCGTCGATCATGTCCGCTATCTCGACGCTTTCATCGAAGAAATGGGCGTTTCATCGGCCTATCTCGTCGGGCAGGACTGGGGTTCGGCGCTTGCGTTTCATCTTGCGGCGCGTCGCCCCGATTTCGTGCGCGGCCTCGCCTTCATGGAATTCATCTGGCCGACGCCGACATGGGACGACTTCCATCAGGCGCCCGTCGCGCGCGAGATGTTTCAGCAATTCCGGACGCCGGGCCTTGGCGAAGAGCTGATCATGGACGGTAACGCCTTCATTGAACGCATCCTGCCGCGCACGACGGCGCGCAAGCTGAGCGACGAAGAATTGGAAGCCTATCGCGCGCCGTTCCGGACGCGTGAATCGCGCAAGCCGGTCTGGCGCTTTCCCAACGAGTTGCCGATCGCTGGCCAACCCGCCGACGTCTGGGCCTTGATGACGGAAGCTCATCGCGCGCTCGCACGCTCGACCTATCCGAAGCTGCTGTTCGCTGTTTCGCCCGGCGCGCTCGTGTCGCCCGACTTCGCCAAAGGTTTCGCAGCCGCGCTGACGAATTGCAGGTTGGTTCAGCTCGGAGCCGGCGCCCATAATCTCCAGGAGGACCATCCCCAAGCGATCGGAACGCATGTCGCACGTTGGATCGAAGCGGCGGAGCGCGGCGCGCCGGCGACCCTGGCGGCCTGACCAACGATTCCGGACTCCCGTTTGCTGGAGCATGGCGCGAAAGGTGGGAACCGGTTTTTCCGCGACGAACGCAAGCGTTCGCTCTGCAAAAGCCATGCTCCAAGCTTTTGAAATCGATCACGTTCCCGCACTTTGATTGATTCAATCAAAGTGCGGCGTGATCTAAGCCTTCACGGAGTTGTCGCCGTCTCGTGACTTGGATGCGAGGCGGGGCTCGCATAGGCTTGGCGTGAACGGGAGTCCGCCATGCATTTCATTCGTCGCCGGGGCTGGGAGATCGCGGAGCGCGAGGCCACGCCCGAAGGCGTTTTCCTCAACCGGCGGCAATGGGTCGTCGGCGCCGGCGCGATCGGCGGAGCGCTGGCGACGGGCGCCGCGAGCGCGCAGGAGAAGGATCCGAGCGCCGATCTCTATCCGGCGAAGCGGAACGAGAAATACGTTCTCGATCGCGATGTGACGCCGGAACAGATCAACGCCAACTACAACAACTTCTACGAGTTCGGCAGCTATAAACGCGTCGCCGCTGAAGCCCAGGCGCTGAAGACACGGCCCTGGACGGTGAAGATCGGCGGCATGGTCGAGAAGCCGGTCGAAATCGGCATCGACGACATCGTGCGCAAGATGAAGATCGAGGAGCGTCTCTATCGCCATCGCTGCGTCGAAGCCTGGTCGATGGCCGTGCCGTGGTCGGGCTTTCCGCTGAAGGATCTGCTCGCGCTCGCCAATCCTCTGGGCTCGGCGAAATATGTCGAGTTCAAGACATTCCATGATCCGAAGAGCGCGCCGGGCCAGCGGCAGACCTGGTATCCCTGGCCCTACACCGAAGGCCTCACGATCGAGGAAGCCGGCAACGAGCTCGCTTTCCTGGTGACGGGCGCCTACGGCAAGCCGCTGCTGAAACAGTTCGGCGCCCCGATCCGTCTCGCGCTGCCGTGGAAGTATGGCTTCAAGCACATCAAATCGATCGTGCAGATCACGCTCACCGACAAGCGGCCGAAGAGCTATTGGGAAGCGCTGCAGGACAGCGAATACGGATTCTGGGCCAATGTGAATCCGGCCGTGCCGCATCCGCGCTGGAGTCAGGCGAGCGAAGAGGTGCTTGGCGCCGGCAAGCGCGTGCCGACTCAGATATTCAACGGCTACGGCGAATATGTCGCGCAGCTCTACAAGGGCCTCGAGAACGAGCGCCTGTTTGTATAGGTAGGCGCAAAAGAAAAGGCCGGACATGGGGGATGTCCGGCCAAAGGTAAGGATAGCCTTTGCAGGCTTCCTTCGAGGGGAACGATCGAAGCAACACTCGACGCCGGGAGGGAGTGCGGAGCAGTCGCTTCGGTCGCTCACATATTGAGATGATCGCGGCGCCGCAGCAACATGCTGCGCCTCATGGCAGCTATGCGCATGACTGGCCGCTGCGAGAAAATCATTCTTCACATATGTGAAAGGCGCGGGGAGCGCGCATGATTGCGCTATCAGCAGCAAGCTTTTCGGCGTGCGCAACGGCCAATTGCGAGATTGCGCGCCGCCGCTTCAAATCACTCCGGAATCGGGCGATCTAAAAGTTTAGCGAAGCGTGAAGCGACGAAATGTTTCACGCTCGTCGCGGCGCTAATAGGTCCAGCGCTGCGCCTTGCTGACGAGGAAGTCGCGGAAGACCTGAACACGCGCGACATTCTTCATCTCGGAGGGATAGACGAGATAGCTTTCGAGCGCCGGCATTTCCGCAAACTGCAACACTTGCACCAGCGTGCTCGACTGATCGACGAGATAATCGGGCAGCACCGCGATGCCCATCGATTTCTCGACCGCGATCTTCAGCGCCGTCACACTGTTGACCGTGAGCACCGCCTGACGCGCGTCGCGCGCGTCGCGACCGAGCGTCGGCAGCCAGTTGATCTGCGCGAGATAGCTCGGTTCGGCGCCGCCGAAGGCGATGATGCGATGCTCGTCCAGCGCTTCGAGATTGTCAGGACGGCCGTAGCTCTTGATGTAGTCCTGCGACGCATAGGCGTGGAAATGCACCGTGAACAGGCGTCGCTGGATGAGGTCCGGCTGAGTCGGCTGGCGCAAGCGAAGCGCGACGTCGGCCTCGCGCATGGCGAGATCGAGCTCCTCGTTGGTGAGGATCACCTCGATGCGGATGTCAGGATATTGCTGCGTGAATTCGACGAGCCGCGGCGTCAGCCAATGCGTGCCGAGGCCAAGCGTCGTCGTGACCTTGAGATCGCCGTTCGGTTGCTCGCGGCTGTCATGCAGGCGGGCGCGCGTGGCGTCGAGCTTCTGCACCATCTCCTTGGCGGCGCGATAGAGAAGCTCGCCCTGTTCGGTCAGGATCAGGCCGCGGGCGTGACGATGGAACAGCGGCGCCTTGAGATCGCGCTCCAGCGCGGACACCTGACGGCTGACCGCTGACTGCGACAGGGACAGTTGGTCGCCGGCATGGGTGAAGCTGCCCGCTTCCGCGGCGACGTAGAAAACGCGTAATCGATCCCAATCCACGTTCGTACCCCCCAAAATTTTGGACGCGGTCGACACGGACAGGCAGGTCCGAGAAACCTTAAGCCTGCGTGCAAGCCGACATCGTTCTCGTTGAAGCAGCCGGTCTCCAGAGACTCGGACGCCTGTATGCGTTGTCCGCATAAGTGCGCCTCCAGCGATGCAAAGGTCAATCAAGAATTTGCATTTCCTTCGGAATTTCCGCTGGCATCACGCAGTTTGATGGCCTATGTCACGGCCGTTGATTGGTCTGCTTTTCGGCAACGCGCTGTTTTTCCGGCCTTTTCACGCTAAGGAAGGGGAGCCGTCAGGCGAGGGGCGCCTGAAGGCCGTTTGTATTCGTCCAAGGCTGGAGTCTGGCCAAGCTGATGTGGAGATCGACCGGGGCGACGGCGGTTCATCGGCGGCTGGCGGCGATCGTCGCCGCCGACGTGGTTGGATTCGGCCGCCTGATCAGCCGGGATGAGCTCGGCACGCTTCGGCGTTTCCGGGCTGTCCGGGATCACCTCGTCGATCCCATGATCGCCAGCCATCACGGCCGCATCGTGAAGACCGCCGGCGACGGGCTTCTCGCCGAATTCGGCAGCGTCGTCGACGCGGTCGCGTGCTCGCTCGAAATCCAGCGCGACATGATCGAGCGCAACGAGGGCTTCGCCGTCGACATGCGGATGGTGTTCCGCATCGGCGTCAATGTCGGCGACATCATCATCGATGGCGACGACATCCATGGCGACGGCGTGAACGTCGCGGCGCGGCTCGAAGCCCTGTGCGAGCCGGGCGGCGTCTGCATTTCGAGCGCGGTCTCCGATCACATCCGCGACGCGCTGCTGTTCTCCTTCGCCGATCGCGGCGAGCACAAGGTCAAGAACATCGCGCGGCCGATCCGCATCTTCGGGCTGTCCGAGGAAGATATAGCGGATCTGCCGCGGCGCGCGTCCGAGCCGCGCGCCGGCGCACGCGCAGCCGTCCGCAGCGGTCCGCCGCTGCTCTCGATCGTCGTCCTGCCCTTCACGAATTTCAGCAACGATCCCGAGCAGGAATTTCTCGCCGACGGCATCACCGAGGATCTGACGACTGATCTCTCGCGCATCACCGGCAGCTTCGTCATCGCGCGCAACACGGCCTTCACCTACAAGGGCCAGAATGTCGATGTGCGCCAGGTCGGACGCGAACTCGGCGTGCGCTATGTGCTCGAAGGCAGCGTGCGCCGCGCCGGCCAGCATGTGCGGCTCACGGTCCAGCTCATCGAGGCCGACACGGGCGCGCATATCTGGGCCGAACGTTTCGACGGCGATCGCCAGAACATGATCGAAATCCAGAACGAGGTGACCGGCCGCATTGCGCGCACGCTCAATCTTGAACTGGTGCAGGCCGACGCCAGGCGAACCATGCGCCAGCAGGCGCTCGCGCCGACCATTCTCGATCACATCGCGCTTGGCCGCGCCTATATGAACAAGCCGTTCTCGATGGAGAATGTCCGCGCCGCGCGGCGCCATTTCAAGGACGCGCTCGCGCTCGACAATGACGCGGTCGAAGCCATGTCGGGTCTTGCGATGGTGATCGCGCGCGACCTCGCCGACGGCTGGAGCGACAATCCGGGCGAGGACATGACGTTGTGCGATTCATTGCTGAAGCGCGCGCTCGATCTTGATTCGCGCAACGCCGACGCGCATTACGCCCAGGGGCAGCTCTGGCGCACGCGCGGCTATATGGACGATGCCATCGCATCGACGGAAACAGCGCTGCAGATCAGCCCGAACCATTATTATGCGATGCGCGCGCTGGGCTATCTCTATTATTTCTCGGGCGACCTCGAGAAAGCGCTGGCCTTCGCCAACGACTATGTGCGCGTCAGCCCGCGCGATCCCGAGCTTGCGGTGCTGAACTGGGTGAAGGGCAGCTCCAACCTCCAGCTTGGCAATGTCGAGGAGGCGATAGGCTATCTCAGCCAGGCCCGCGCGCTCAATCGCAATCTCTGGTTCGTCCATTATTCGCTGGCCGGCGCGCTCGGGCTTTCCGGCCGGATCGAAGAGGCGCAGGAGTCGGTCGCCGCCTTCCGCGCGCTGAAGCCGGATTACACCTCGCTCGCCAAGGTGCATGCGGCGCTGCCCTATCTCACCGATAAGCGCTATCAGGCGAGGGCGTCCCAGACCGTCGAGAAAGGCCTGCAGGCGGCCGGCTTCCCGCGCGAGTAAAAAACTTCGCGCCACGTCCCGTGCGACATTGCGCCGGTCGACATCCGCCCGTCATGATGCGACGCAATGAGGCAAGGGTCACGCCGCAGGCATCAGCCCGGCGGCTTCCAATGGGAGAAGATCGATGTCTCTTGCCGGAAAAGTCGCTGTCGTCACGGGCTCCACCAGCGGGATCGGGCTGTCGCTCGCCCGCACCTTCGCTGGAGACGGCGCCAATATCGTCATCAATGGCTTCGGCGACGCCGCCGCGATCGAGAAGGAGCGGGCGTCGATCGAGGCCGACTTCAAGGTGAAGTGCCTCTATTCGCCGGCCGACATGTCCAAGGGCGCGGAAGTGACCGGCATGATCCAGATGGCCGAGAAGGAGTTTGGCCGGGTCGACGTGCTCGTCAACAATGCTGGCATCCAGCATGTGGCGCCGATCGAGGAGTTTCCCGACGACAAATGGGAAGCCATCATCCGCATCAACCTGCTCGCCGCCTTCTACGCCACCAAGGCCGTCGTGCCCGGCATGAAGGCGCGCGGCTGGGGCCGCATCATCAACACGGCGTCGGCCCACGCCCTCGTCGCCTCGCCCTTCAAGTCGGCCTATGTCGCAGCCAAGCACGGCATCGCCGGCCTGACCAAGACGGTCGCGCTTGAAGTCGCGACCAACCACATCACCTGTAACGCGATCTGCCCCGGCTATGTCTGGACGCCGCTCGTCGAGAAGCAGATTCCGGACACGATGGCGGCGCGTCATATGACCAAGGAACAGGTCATCCATGACGTGCTGCTCGAAGCGCAGCCAACCAAGGAATTCGTCACCGTCGAGCAGGTCGCGGCGTTGGCGCTGTTCCTTGCATCCGACGCGGCCGCCTCGATCACCGGCGCCATCCTGCCGATCGACGGCGGCTGGACGGCGCATTGAGCGAGCCGACAAAATCAATCTCACTTGCGCTCCAGGGCGGCGGCGCACATGGCGCCTTCACCTGGGGCGTGCTCGACGCCTTTCTCGCTGACGGCCGCATCAGGATCGATGCGATCTCGGGAACCAGCGCCGGCGCGGTGAATGGCGCGCTGGTGGTGGACGGTTTCCAGGAAGGCGGCGCGGAAGGCGCGCGCAAGCAACTCGATGTGTTCTGGCGCGCGATCAGCGGCGACTCCTCGTGGACGTCCTCGCAGCGCGATCTGCTCGGACGTTTTCTTTCCGGCGTCGATCCCGGCCGCATGTTCGCCAACGCCTGGTTCGACTGGTTTTCAAGTTTCGCCAGCCCTTACGATTTCAATCCGCTCAATCTCAATCCGCTGCGCGATCTCCTCGATGAGCAGATCGATTTCAAACGCTTGCGCGCCCATGACGAGATCAAGCTCTTCGTCACGGCGACGAATGTGCGCAGCGGCAAGATCAAGGTGTTCGAAGGCAAGGAATTGACCGCCGATCATGTGATGGCGTCGGCTTGTCTGCCGCTGCTGTTTCACGCCGTCGAAATCAACGGCGAGGCCTATTGGGACGGTGGCTATATGGGAAACCCCGCGCTGTTTCCCCTGTTCTATGGCGGCAAGTCAGCCGACGTGCTGCTGGTGCAGCTCAATCCTATCTTTCGCAACCATGTGCCGACCACGGCGCAGGATATTCAGGATCGCCTGAACGAGATTACTTTCAATTCGAGCCTGCTGCGCGAATTTCGCGCCGTGGATTTCGTGCAGCGGCTCGTCGATCAGGGTTTGCTGCCGCAGGACAAATATATGCGCGTCCGCATGCACCGCATCGATGCAGACAAGGCGCTGAAGGATTTCGACGCCTCGACCAAAATGGATTCAGGTTTCGATTTTCTGCTGAAGCTGAAGCAATCGGGCCAGCGCGCCGCCCGCGCCTGGCTGAAGAAACATTTCGATGATCTCGGCGTGCGCGAAACGCTGATTTTGCGGGATGAGATCACTTGATTGTTCGCGGGCTCTCGGCGACGCCCGGACGCAATAAGACAGCGTGACATCTGCTTACACCAGCAGCGTCACGCTGTCAAGACTAAATTCCTAGATTTTTCACCCGCCCCTCAGGCGGCCGGGTGGGCAAGCCGTTCGTGGCCGCCAGCGCCGTCAAGCCGGTTCGCTGTCGCGTGCAGCAGGCGCGCCACGCCGTTACGCAACGCGGCAAGGCCGATCGCGAGCCCCTTGGCGACGATATGGGCGTTGTGCTGGCGGGCGACCTGGTCGGTCGCGATGACGTCGATCGTTCCGGCGGAGGTGTAGATCACCTGCTGGAAGTTGTCCGAACGGGGGAAGGGATATCGGTCCATGGCTGGCTCCTTTGAGCTCTCCGTGTCGATGGTTGATTTATTCTACTTTCCTGGCCTGATAATCTGGCTTGCAGGACAAATACTCCTGAAATAAATTCACGAAATGGAAGCGGGTCATGACCTCGCCGCCTTTGTGAAAGTCGCCGACCGCGGCGGCTTCTCGGCCGCGGCCGAGGATCTCGGCCTGACGCCGTCGGCCCTGTCGAAACTGGTGTCTCGTCTTGAGGAGAGGCTGGGCGCCCGGCTCTTCGCCCGCTCGACGCGCAAGGTGTCGTTGACGCCGGAAGGCGAAGTCTATCTCGCCCATTGCCGCGACATCCTCGCCGCCATGGAGGCGGCCGACGCCGAAATCTCCGCCGCCGGCGGCAGGCCGCAGGGCGTGGTGCGGGTCAATGTCGGCTCCGCCTTCGCGAGACACCAGCTCGACAGCTTCGTCCCCGACTTCTGCGCCCGCTATCCCGACGTGCATCTCGACATCGCCGTGACCGATCGCCTGATCGATGTGCTGACCGAAGGCGTTGACGTCGCGATCAGGACAGGAACGTTGAGCGACAGCCGGTTGGTGGCGCGCAAGATCGGCGAAAGCCGCCGCTATATCTGCGCCAGTCCGGACTATCTCGCGCGGAACGGAACGCCGCGGCTGCCGGCCGATCTCGTCAGCCATAACTGCCTGCTGCTGTCGAACTTTTCGGCGCTGGCGCGCTGGCCGTTCATGACGCCGGAAGGCCTCAACCGCATGCAGGTGTCGGGACGCATGACCTGCGACTCCGCCGATTTGCTGCTCGACTACGCCGTGCGCGGCTTCGGCATCGTGCGTCTCGGCGACATGCTTGTCGGCGATGCAATCCGGCGTGGCGACCTCGTCACGCTGCTTGAAGATCACCATGTCGAGGAGCCCTATGGCATCTGGGCGGTGATGCCGCCGGGCCGCAACCGCGCGCTGCGCGTGCGCGTGTTCGTCGATGCGCTGGCGGAGGCGTTCAAGGATTCGCCCTGGAATATCGCGAAGGATTGAGAACGCGACGCCTCGATCTGCGTTAGTCTTGCCGCATCGCTTTGCTCGAAGGAGCGATCCATGTCCGATCAGCAAATCCGCTTCGAAGACGGCGCGGCCTATGAAGAGATCATGGGCAAATGGAGCCGGCTCGCGGGCGATGTCTTTCTCGACTGGCTTGCGCCTGCAAAAGGGCTGAGCTGGATCGATGTCGGCTGCGGCAACGGCGCCTTCACTGAGCTTGCGATCGAGCGCTGCGCCCCGTCCGAAATCACAGGCGTCGATCCTTCCGAGGGACAGCTTGCATACGCGCGCTCGCGGCCCGGAGCGCGCGGCGCGCGATTCCAGCCCGGCGACGCCATGGCGCTTTCATTCGATGCGGATCGCTTTGACGTCGCCGTGATGGCGCTGGTGATCTTCTTCGTGCCCGATCCGGCGAAAGGCGTCGCCGAGATGCTCCGTGTCACGAAGCCCGGCGGCCTCGTCGCCGCCTACGCTTGGGATATTCCAGGCGGCGGATTTCCGCTCGAGCCGGTGCAGGCGGAGATGCGCGCCGCCGGGTTGAAGCCGCCGCGGCCGCCGAGCTTCGAGATTTCATCGATCGAGCCCTTGCGCAAGCTCTGGTCTGACGCCGTCCTTCTGGACGTCGATGCGCGCGCGATCAGCGTGCGTCGGATTTTCGATGATTTCGATGCGTTCTGGCGCGCGATGATGATGGGATCGGCCTTGCGCGCTGCGATCGAGCAGATGCCGCCGGCCGACGCCGCTGCGTTGAGAGAACGGGTGAGGGCGCGGCTCTCCACGGACGGCGAGCGGCGCATCTCCTACGAGGCGCGCGCCAATGCAGTGCGAGGCCGCGTTCCCGGATAGAATGTGAATGTTGCAGCGGTAATCGTCACAGGATTGTCACATAAGGCGCTGACACGTCGCCTCAACGACGATCGGATGCGACATGGACTACTTCAGACGCTTCAATTTTCTGTTCGCGACGCCATCGTTCGAGGCGGACGATCTCGAAGGCATCAGGTTCAACGAGATCATCAAGGAGATCGAGCGCTCAGGGTTCGAGGTCGTCCGGGCGCGCAAGCTCGAAGACGCGGAGATCGCCGTGCAGACCGATGCGGCGATCGGCTGCATGGTGGTCGACTGGGGCAAGAAGGGGCTTGAGGGAAAGACCGCCGCGCTGATCAATCTGATGCGCCGACGCGGCCTCGAATTTCCGATCGTGCTGCTGATCCGCCGCAAGCGCTTCGAGGACCTTCCTGTCGAGGTGCTCGATTTCATCGACGGCTATATCTTTCTCTCCGAAGAGACGCCGGCCTTCATCGCCAAGAATCTCGTCAGCCGGCTCAAGCAATACGCCGAAACGTTGAAGACGCCGTTCTTCGGCGCGCTCGTGGATTATGCGGAAGAAGGCAACCAGCTCTGGACCTGCCCGGGCCATAATGGCGGCGTGTTCTACAGCCGCAGCCCGATCGGACGCGTCTTCATGGAGCATCTCGGCGAAGCCGTGTTCCGCGACGATCTCGACAATTCGGTGCTCGATCTCGGCGACCTCCTGACGCATGAGGGACCGGCGCTCAGGGCGCAGAAGGAGGCCGCGCAGATCTTCGGCGCGGAGAAGACCTATTTCGTCCTCAATGGCACCTCGACCTCGAACAAGGTCGCGCTCACCGCGCTCGTCGCCGACGGCGATCTCGTCCTGTTCGATCGCAACAATCACAAGGCGGCCCATCACGGCGCGCTGCTGATCAGCGGCGGAATTCCCGTCTATGTTCCGACCGTGCGCAACGCCTGGGGCCTGATCGGGCCGATGCGCTGGGACGCCTTCGACGAAGAGGCTCTACGGGAGCGCATTCGCACGCATCCGCTGGTGAAAGATCCCGCGGCCTGGCGCAGGCCGCGGCCGTTCCGCGTCGCCGTCGTCGAGCAATGCACCTATGACGGCACGATCCATTCCGCCGAGATGATCCTGAAAAAGATCGGCCATCTCTGCGACTACATCCTGTTCGATGAAGCCTGGGCCGGCTTCATGAAATTTCATCCGATCTATGCCGGCCGCTTCGCCATGGGACTGTCCGATCTCGGACCTGACGCGCCGGGCGTCATCGCGACGCAATCGACGCACAAGCAGCTCGCGAGCTTCAGCCAGGCGTCGCAGATTCACATGAAGGATCGTCACATCCGCGGGCAGAAGCGCCGCATCGAGCATCGGCGCTTCAATGAGAGCTTCATGCAGCATGCGTCGACCTCGCCCTTCTATCCCCTGTTCGCGTCGCTCGATGTCGGCGCGCAGATGATGAAGGGCCGCTCCGGCGAAGTGCTGTGGGACGACACGATCAGGCTCGGCATCGAGCTGCGCAAGAAAATCCGCGCCGTGCGTCGCGAATTCGAGGAGAAGGAGACAAGGGCGGAGCGCCGCTGGTTCTTCGAGCCTTTCGTGCCCGACAGGATCGCGATCCCCGACGTCTCGCGCGAAGGCGCGACGCATGACGTCGCCTGGGAGACGATCAGCACCGACCTGCTCGCGACCAATCCGCTCTACTGGCGGCTGGAGCCGGGCGCCGCATGGCACGGATTCCCTGATATGGCGCCGGGCTTCGCCATGACCGATCCGAACAAGCTGACGCTGCTCACGCCCGGATTCGATCGCGCCGCCGGCGAATATGCGGAGCATGGAATCCCGGCGCCCGTCGTCGCGCAATATCTGCGCGAGAACAGGATCGTCGCGGAAAAGAACGACCTCAATTCGCTGCTGTTCCTGCTGACGCCCGGCGTCGAGGCGAGCAAGGCCGGCACGCTGGTGAGCGGCCTTGTCGCGTTCAAGAAACTGCATGACGACAACGCGCTGCTTGAGGATGCGATCCCGGAATTCTATCGCAAGCGCGCGCAACGCTATGCCGGCGTGCGCTTGCGCGATCTCTGCGGCGAGATGCATCGCTTCTTTCGCGCCGCCGATGTCAGCGCGCTGCAAGCGAAGCAGTTCGCGCCTGAGCATCTGCCCGAGATCGCGATGTCGCCGCATGACGCGGCGCGCTGTCTCGTGCGCAACGATGTCGATTATCTCCCGATCGGCGAGATATCGGGACGCGTCGCGGTGACGCCGTTCGTTGTCTATCCGCCCGGGATTGCGACGATTGTTCCCGGCGAGAGGCTCACCGAGCGGGCGAAGCCGATGATTGACTATCTCAAGATGTTCGAGACGAGCTTCAACACATTCCCCGGCTTTGATGTCGAAATCCAGGGCGTCTACAAGGAGATCGACGCGTCCGGCCGCATCACGCTTCACACCTATGTCGCGTCGGAGCCAACCGAGCGCCGGAGCCTCTGATCGCAATGGATCATCAACACGCAATCGTCGTCCGTCCGTCGCGGGATGACGATGTCGAGCCGATGCTCGCGATCTATCGCCGCCATATCAGGCGCGGCGTCGATGACGCGGTGGAGGATTCAGGCGCGCCGGAGCCGGATGATCTGCGCGACCGGCGCAAGAATTTGCGCAGTCGCCGCCTGCCGCATCTCGTGGCGACGCTTCGCGGCGAAGTCGTGGGCTACGCCTATGTGGTGCTGTTCCGCAAACGGCCGGCCTATCGCTTCACGGTCAAGCATTCGATCTATGTGCATCATGATCATCTCGGGCGCGGCGTTGGCCGCGTGCTCATGCAGGGATTGATCGACGCCTGCGCCGCCGCCGGCTTCCGGCAGATGATCGGCTATATCGACGCCGACAATGCGGCCTCGCTTGGTCTGCATGAGAAGTTCGGATTTTCGCGCGTCGGTCGTCTGCCCGCGGTCGCCTGGCGCTATGGCAAATGGTCCGACAGCGTGATGGTGCAGCGCTCGCTCGGGCCAGGCGCGACCGAGCCGCCGCCGCCGGAGCCGCTGTCGCGGCGATGATAAAAGCGCCAGTCGGCCTGTAAGCCGGGTTCTGGATGGCCGTCGGGCGAGCCCGACAACGTGGCGGCCATTCCTCTGGGACGCCTCTCGCGAGGCGCCTCAAGCAACCAACCCGGACGGCGGGCCGGAGAGCCCTGCGACGGTTTCCCGCCGCGCGCCGTCCCTATTCGGTCTTGCTCCCGACGGGGCTTGCCGTGCCGCTTCCGTTGCCGGTCGCGCGGTGCGCTCTTGCCGCACCGTTTCACCCTTACCTGCGCAAGCGCAGGCGGTCTGATCTCTGTGGCGCTTTCCCTGGGGTCGCCCCCGCCGGATGTTATCCGGCGCCGTATCTCCGTGGAGCCCGGACTTTCCTCGATCCAGGAGTTTCCCCCTTGGGATCGCGGCCGCCCGGCCGACTGGCGCGGGCGTGATGACCGCGCCGCCGCTTCAGGTCAAGGGTTCGAGGTGGAGGGCGTCAGGACGGCGAGGACGCGTAAGCCATCAGCGCCTTGACGCGGGTGCAGTAGACCCGGTTCGCGCCTGACATATGGGTGGCGCGCAGGCCGCTCTGGTAGCGCATGATCGCGCCGCAGGCGTCGCCATTCGCCATGCGATAGGCGCGGGCGAGCAGCTTCACGCCGAAATGGGCGTTGGTCTCGGCGTCGAGCAACCCTTGCGCGGAGCCGGTGTAGCCTTCGCCGCGGGCGGTCTGCAGCCTGATCTGCATCAGGCCGAAATTGCCGGCATGGGCGGCTCTCGGATTGAAGCGGCTTTCGATGCGAGCGACCGCTTCGGCGAGCGCGAAAGGCACGCCATGCTCCGCCGCCTTCCGCTCCAGGATCACCTTGATCTCGGACGGCGCCCTGTCGCTGCGGGCGATGCGGCCCCGGCGTCCGCCGCGCGGCTCCGGCGCCGGCGCTTCCACGACCTTGCTTTCGGGCGCGGCGTCCTCGGCTTCTTGCGGACGCTGCGCGCTGGCGGCGATGTCATGCATGGTCTCTGATTCGTTTCCGGCCCAGGCCGCCATTGGCGCGCACAGCAGGAACACACCGGTCGCGAGCGCGACAGGGAGCTTCGTCATTCGTGGCTTTCCCGTTTCTGTCTCCGGCGCGATTGCAGGCGCAATGCGGCGAGGATGGGGCGGCGAGCCGTTTTGCGCGCATGCGGGCAGGCCGGGCGAGGGCGGAACCTTGTTGAGAAAATGGCGTTATTTTCTCCAGATGTGCGCCAGCGCACATCCCGGAAAATTTGAACGACGGACTTCAGTAAGTTACCATCACCCGGCGTCAGGAGTCTGCTTGGCGTCGTCAACCTCCTGGGGAGTTCCATGAAGAAACTTGTCACCCTCGCCTCCGTCGCGCTCGTGGGGCTCTCCGTGGCGGCGTGCAACACGCCGAGCGAGCGGGCTGCGGGCGGCGCGATCCTGGGCGGCGCGACCGGCGCAGCGATCGGCGGTCTTGCGACCGGCCGGGCCGGCGGCGCGGTGGTTGGCGGCCTGATCGGCGCGGCGGCCGGCGGTGTGCTCGGCGCGGCGACGGCGGCGTGCCCGGATGGCTATCTGCTGGTCCGCGACCGCTATGGCCGCGACGTCTGCGCTCCGCGCTATTGATCGCTTCCTCGCGTTCCTTTCGAGGGCGCGAATGGTTTGGAAGGCCGCGCGGCGACGCGCGGCTTTCGCTTTTCAAGGCGCTCGCCATCGCCTTGCGCTCACGGCAATGTGCATCTGAGTTTTGCAGCCAGTCGCGCGATGGCGCGCTATCCGCAGCGTGATGTCAGCTCAACCGCTTTCGAAATCCCGCCCGTTTCCCTGGCCCTGGCTTGATCGCGCCGGGCGGCTGTCGCCCTTGAAGACGATCGTCTTCATCGGGCTTTTTCTGCCGGCGGGATGGATCGCGCTACAGGGCGCGCTGTCGATGCTCGGGCCGAAGCCGGTCACCGAGGCGCTGCATCAGTTCGGCGACTGGACGGTGAGGTTTCTGGCGCTGACGCTCGCCGTGACGCCGTTCCGCTTCATCGGCAATTGGCCGAAACTCTTTCTCGTCAGGCGCATGCTCGGCCTCGCCGCGCTCGCCTACGTCCTCGTCCACCTGACGCTTTATGTCGTGCAGGAAGCCTACGACATTCCGAAGGTGATCTGGGAGATCATACTCCGCTTCTATCTCACCATCGGCTTCATCGCGCTCGCTGGCCTCATCGCGCTCGGCCTGACCTCGACCGACAAGATGATCAGCCGCATGGGCGCGGCCTGGCATCGCCTGCACCAACTCATCTACCCCATCGTGTTCCTCGCGCTGGCGCACTACTTCATCCAGTCGAAAATCAATGTCGATCAGGCCGTGCTCATGAGCGGGCTGTTTCTGCTGCTCTTCATCTATCGGCTGATGCGCCGCTTCGGCGTGGCCTATGGCGTGCTGTCGCTGGCGGCTGCGGCTATTGTCGGCGGCGTCGGCACGATGCTGATCGAGAGCGCGTGGTACGGGCTCGCGACCGGCGTGCCGGCCTTCGCCGTGCTCCAGGCGAACCTCGACTTCTCCTATGTCATCCGGCCCGGCTGGTGGGTGATGGCGGCCGGCTTCGGCGTCGCGCTCGTCAAAGCGCTGCGTCCGTCGCCATCCCGGTCGCGCGCGCCGACGGAGCGGAAGGCGCCTCGGGACAGCGTCGCCAACGCCGCCTCACAAGCATCGTAAGGGCCGTTTTGGCCGCTGGCGCGCCATGTTGGCGCCGCTCTCAACCCTTCATTAACCCTAAAGGATTCTGATCCGGGAGAGCTTTGCGGTTGCGCCGCGGGCCCTGTCGACTCGCGCCGGGAAGTATGAACGTTTTATTGACGCCCAAATTATCCCATGATATCCCAAATCATCCCGCCCAGGAATGAACGCCGCCCACGCGCGTCCGGCTCTGTCGGATCGTGGTCGCTCGCGTCTTTCGCGTTCGGGATGCATGAGCCGACGGCGAGCGGGGGGCTCCCGTCCGTTGTGAGCGGCTTGTTGGAGTGGCGTGGCGTCTCAGGGCATGGATCTCTTCGTGTCCCATGTGACGATGCGCCTCGACGCGAAGGGTCGGGTGTCTATTCCAGCTTCTTTCCGCGCCGTTCTGGCCAAGGATGGGTACGAGGGGATCTATCTGCATCCCTCGCTCGACCGGCCGGCTCTGGACGCGGGCGGCCACGCCCTGATCCACGAGATCGAAGCTCTTCTCTCCCAATACGATCCCTTCTCCGATGCGTGGGAGGTCTTCTCGACCGCGCTGCATGGAGAGAGCGAGCAGGTGAAGATGGATGGCGAGGGCCGCGTGCAGCTCCCCGAGCGCCTGAAGACGTCAGCCTTCATCAAGGACGAGGCGACCTTCGTCGGCCTCGGACACAAGTTCCAGATCTGGGAGCCCCAGCGTTTCGCCGCGCACCGATCCGAGGCCACGGAGAAGGTGCGGGCGTTCCGGCGCGAGCTTGGCTCGCGCTCCCCCTCCGGAGCGCGGGATCGATGACGGACCGCGGCGCGGAGCCGGGCTCCGTCGCCGCAGGTGGACCGGTTCGTCACGTTCCCGTGCTCCGGGAGGAGTCGGTGAAGGCGCTCGGCGTCAAATCCGGCGGCGTCTATCTCGACGGCACCTTCGGCGCAGGCGGATATACGCGCGCCATCCTTGCAGCCTCGCCCGACGCGCGCGTGATCGCGATCGATCGCGATCCCGATGCGATCCGCGACGGCGCTTCGCTCGTCGCCGAAGCGCAGGGCCGGCTCATTCTCGTGAAGGGCCGCTTCGGCGATCTCGACGAGATCGCGAGAGAGCATGGCTTTGATGCGATCGACGGCGTCGCGCTCGATGTCGGCGTGTCATCGATGCAGTTCGACGAAGCGCAGCGCGGCTTCTCCTTCCGTCACGACGCGCCGCTCGACATGCGCATGGAGAGCCAAGGCCGCTCCGCCGCCGACATCCTCGCCGAGGATGACGAAGCCCAAATCGCCGACATTCTCTATCACTATGGCGAGGAGCGCCGCTCGCGCGCCATCGCGCGCGCCATCGTCGCGCGCCGCAATTCATCGCCGGTGACGACGACGAAACAACTCGCCGATCTCATTGCGACGATCGAGCGGCCGCGTCCGAACATGATCCATCCCGCGACGCGCTCATTCCAGGCGCTGCGCATCGCGGTGAATGACGAGCTCGGCGAACTCGCGCGCGCATTGCATGCGGCCGAGCGCATTCTGAAGCCCGGCGGCAAGCTTGCGATCGTCAGCTTCCATTCGCTTGAAGACCGCATCGTGAAGCAGTTTCTCAGCGTCCGTTCCGGCCGCGGCGAATCCGCGTCGCGGCGATTGCCCGGCGAACCGCTGGCGGAAACGCCGACCTTCATGCTGACGACGCGCAAGCCGATTGAACCATCCGACTCCGAAATTGCCGCCAATCCGCGCGCGCGCTCGGCGCGCCTGCGCGCAGCGGAGCGGACGGACGCAGCCGCGCGTGGCGAAGACAGCGACATCATGGCGCTCGCGGCTTTGCCGCAGCGCGGCGAAACGAGGCGCGCATGATCCTGCGTTTGTTCCATGTCGCGGCGATCGGCGCGTTGCTATCGTCGGCGCTCTATGCGTACTCGATCAAGTACGACACGACGCTGCGCTCCGAGCAGCTCGTGAAACTGAAGCACAAGGTGCAGCGCGAGAAGGACGCCATCGCGATCCTGCGCGCGGAGTGGCAGCTTCTCAATCGGCCCGAGCGCGTGCAGGAGCTCGCCAAACAATTCCCCGATCTCCAGCAATTGCAGTCGCATCAGATCGGCACGATCGCGGAATTGCCGATGAAGTCCGACAAGGGCGATGAACTCGGCAAGAAGCTCGATCTCTTGGGGCTCGCCGCGCCGACGGCTACCCCGCGTGATATGACCGGCTCGATCACGGCGCCGAAACCAGGCGCCGGGCGCACGCCGACGGCGAGGTGATCATGTCGCGCCGCAACTTGTTTTCGCTGTTGTCTTCCGACAAGACGCCAAAGGATCGTGGCGGCTTGAGCGCCGATCATCTCATGAGAACCGTCATTCTCGCAGCGCTTGTTTTCGTCGCCGCCTATGGCGCGGCGTCGGCGCGCCGCATGCATCGCGCCGCAGAAGCGGCCGAACTCGCTGTCACGCGGCATGTGGCCTACCATCTCCGCCTCGACCATCATCACGGATGGAAGGCGATCCAATGAAGCTCGCCGCGCTCATTCCGGACGTTCCTCCTCGCCAAGCTGACGTCGACATCGCCGAGGTGACTGCGGACAGCCGCAAGGTGAAGGCTGGCTTTCTGTTCGTCGCCATTCCCGGCGTGAAGGCGGATGGTTCGCAATTCATTCACGATGCGATCGCGCGCGGCGCATCCGCAGTGCTGACGGAAAGCGAAAGCGCCGCTGCAATTGCTGAGTCCGCGCCCATCATTCGCGTCGCTGATACGCGCGCGGCCTTGTCGCGCGCTGCGGCCGCTCTGCATCCACGCCAGCCCGAAACGATCGTCGCGGTGACCGGCACGAGCGGCAAGACGTCCGTCGCCGATTTCGCGCGCCAGATCTTCGCGGCCGACGGAAAAATCTCCGCAAGCGTGGGAACGCTCGGCGTCATCAAAAGCGACGGGACAAGCTATGGCTCGCTCACGACGCCTGATCCCGTGACATTGCATAAGACGCTCGACTCGCTCGCGGGCGAGGGCGTCACGCATCTCGCGATGGAGGCGTCCTCGCACGGGCTCGACCAGAAGCGTCTCGACGGCGTGAAGCTGAAGAGCGCCGCTTTCACCAATCTCGGCCGCGATCATCTCGATTATCATCCGACTGTCGAAGATTATCTCGTGGCGAAGCTGAGACTGTTCACGACGCTTCTGCCCGCCGATGGCGTCGCGATGATCAACAGGGACGGCGATCGCGCGGGTGATGTCGAACGCACGGCGCGCGCACGAGGATTGCGCATCGTCACGGTTGGTCGTGCGGGCAAGGATATTCGTCTCGTCTCCGCGCGTCGCGAGGGCTTCGCGCAGGCGTTGGCGATCGAACATGCCGGACGAACGTTCGAAGCGCGCCTTCCTCTCATCGGCGAATTCCAGGTTTCGAATGCGCTGACGGCGGCGGGGCTGGCGCTTTCCGTTGGCGCGAGCGCTGATCGCGTATTCGCGGCGTTCGACAGCTTGCGCGGCGTTCCCGGTCGTCTCGAAACCATCGGCGAAGCGCGCGGCGGCGTCGCGCTCGTGGATTATTCGCACAAGCCGGATGCGCTCGCGACCGTGCTCGGCGCTTTGCGTCCCTTCGCGAGCGGCAGGCTCGTCGTCGTGTTCGGTTGCGGCGGTGATCGCGATCGCGGCAAGCGGCCATTGATGGGCTCAATTGCTGTAGAGAAGGCCGACCGCGTGATCGTGACCGATGATAATCCGCGCAGTGAGGAGCCGGCCGAAATCCGTCGTCAGGTTCTCGCTGCGGCGCCAGGCGCGATCGAGATCGGCGACCGCGCCGAAGCCATCCACGCGGCGGTCGCGGACATGAGCGCCGGCGATGTTGTGTTGATCGCGGGAAAGGGGCATGAGACCGGCCAAATCATCGGCGACCGCGTCCTGCCTTTCTCTGATCACGAGGTTGTTCGTGCGGCGCTCCGGGAGTTGGGCGCATGAGCCAGGCGTTGTGGACAGGCGAAGAGATTGCGCAAGCGACGGGCGCGCGCATCGTTGGCGCCAGTCCTGCCGATGTGACTGGCGTCTCAATCGACTCGCGCACGGTCAAGCCGGGCGAACTCTATGTCGCGATCAAGGGCGACGTACATGACGGGCACGATTTCGTCGCCGCGGCGCTGAAGGCAGGCGCCGCAGCGGCGCTGGTGAGCGAAGAAAAACTCGCGTCGCTTGGCGACGCCGCGCCTCTCTTTGTTGTCACAGATGCGCTCAAGGAGCTTGAGTTGCTCGGCCGCGCGGCGCGCGCGCGCAGCAACGCGAAGATCGTCGCGGTGACGGGATCAGCGGGCAAGACCGGCGTGAAGGAAGCGCTCGCAACCGTGCTGGGCAAACAGGCGGAGACGCATTTCTCCGTCGCCTCCTTCAACAATCATTGGGGCGTGCCGCTGACGCTCGCGCGCATGAACGCGAGCGCCGTCTTCGGCGTGTTCGAGATCGGCATGAACCATGTCGGCGAGATCACGCCGCTGACGGCGATGGTGCGCCCGCATGTGGCCATCGTCACCACCATCGCGCCCGTGCATCTCGCTTTTTTCGAATCCATCGATCAGATCGCGGACGCCAAGGGCGAAATCTTTTCTGGCCTCGAGCCTGATGGCGCAGCCATCATCAATGGCGACATCGCGCAGACGGAGCGGCTCATCGCTCATGCGCGCCGCGCCGGCGCGCGCATTGTCACCTTCGGCGACGCGAAGACGGCGGATGCGCGACTGCTTCGCGCCGATCTCCATGCGGATGGCTCCGAAGTCGAAGCCGTCATCTTTGGCGAAGCTATGAGCTATTCCTTGAAGAATCCGGGCAAGCATGTCGCGCTGAACAGTCTTGCTGTTCTCGCAGCCGTGCGCGCCGTTGGCGCCGACGTCGCCGCCGCCGCGCGCGCGCTCGGTGAAGTGCCGCCGCCATCGGGACGCGGCGCGCGTGAAACGCTCGCCATCAACGGTCGCTCTTTCACGCTGATCGATGAGAGCTACAACGCCAATCCCGCCTCGATGCGCGCGGCGCTTGAAAATCTCGGTCGCGTGAAGCCTGGCGCGTCCGGCCGGCGCATCGCTGTGATGGGCGATATGCTCGAATTGGGCGATGGTGCGAAGATTTTTCATCGCGAATTGTCCGACGCGGTTGCAGCGAACAGGATTGATCTCGTCTTCGCGTGCGGGCCGATGATGCATGAATTGTGGGATGCGCTCCCGCAGGAGAAACGTGGCGCCTATGCCGCGGATTCAGGCGCGCTGCAGCCGATCGTTCTCGATGCGATCACGGCTGGCGACGTCGTCACGGTGAAAGGTTCGCTCGGCAGCCGAATGGGCCCGGTGGTCAAAGCGATCCGCGCGCGCTTCGCCGCATCAGGCGCAGCGAACAAGGGATAGTTTTGGGATGCTGACCTTTCTTGCCGAGTTCAGTGCGTATTTTCAGCCGCTGAACGTCTTTCGTTACATCACCTTCCGCACCGCGGGCGCGACGGTGACGGCGATGCTGTTCGTTTTTTTGCTCGGCCCGACGATGATCTTGATGCTGCGGTTGAAGCAGGGCAAGGGCCAGCCGATCCGTGAGGACGGGCCGCAATCGCATCTCCTCAAGAAAGGTACGCCGACGATGGGCGGCCTGATGATCCTGTCGGGTCTCGTCATTTCGACGCTGCTCTGGGCCAATCCGCGCAGCGGCTATATCTGGGTCGTGATGCTTGTCACGATCGGCTTCGGCGCGATCGGATTCTATGACGATTATCTCAAGGTCACAAAGCAATCCCATAAGGGCTTTTCAGGCAAGGCGCGACTTGCGATCGAGGCGCTGATCGCGGGCGTGGCCTGTTTCGCCATCGCGAAAACCGGCGCGCCGGCGCTGGCGACGAAGCTTGCGGTGCCATTTCTCAAAGACTTCCTGTTCGATCTCGGCTGGTTCTTCGTCGTGTTCGGCGCGTTTGTGATCGTGGCGGCGGGTAACTCGGTCAATCTGACCGACGGTCTCGACGGGCTTGCGATCGTGCCCGTGATGATCTCGGCAGCAACGTTCGGATTCATCTGCTATCTCGCGGGCAATGCGATCTTCGCCAATTATCTCCAGATCAATTTCGTGCCTGGCGCCGGCGAACTCGCGGTCGTCTGCGGCGCTGTGATCGGAGCGGGTCTCGGATTTCTCTGGTTCAACGCGCCGCCGGCGCAGATTTTCATGGGCGACACAGGCTCGCTCGCGCTTGGCGGACTCCTCGGCTCAATCGCGGTCGCGACCAAGCATGAGATCGTGCTCGTCATCGTCGGCGGCCTGTTCGTCGTCGAGGCGCTGTCCGTGATCATCCAGGTCGCGGTCTACAAGCGCACCGGACGGCGCGTATTTCTGATGGCGCCGATCCATCACCATTTCGAGAAGAAGGGCTGGACCGAGCCGCAGGTGGTGATCCGCTTCTGGATCATCTCGGTCATTCTGGCGCTCGCCGCGCTCTCCACGCTGAAGCTCAGGTGAGCGGATGACGCCTGTCACTCACGCGCGCGGACAGACAGTCGCTCTCTTCGGCCTCGGAGGCTCGGGGCTTGCGACCGCGCGCGCGTTGAAGGCCGGTGGCGCGCGCGTCATCGCCTGCGACGACAGCGCAGCCCAGATGGAAAAGGCGCGCAGCGAAGACATCGAGATCGCCGATTTGCGCGAGATCGCATGGAGCGAGGTTTCATCGCTGATCCTCGCGCCCGGCGTGCCGCTGACCCACAAGGACGGCAAGCCGTTCACGCACTGGACGGTGGAGCTTGCGCGCGCCAACAAGGTCGAGATCATCGGCGACATCGAACTGTTCTGCCGTGAGCGGCGCGCGATCGCGCCCGATGCGCCTTTCATCGCCATCACAGGCACCAACGGCAAATCGACCACCACGGCGCTCATCGCGCATATCCTGCGCGAGGCTGGAAAAGACGCGCAGATTGGCGGCAATATCGGCACGGCGATCCTGTCGCTTCAGCCGCCTGCGCTTGACCGTTTCCATGTCATCGAATGTTCATCGTTCCAGATCGATCTCGCGCCATCGCTCGATGCGTCAGTCGGCGTACTGCTCAACGTCACGCCAGATCATCTCGACCGTCATGGAACGATCGCTGACTACGCCGCGATCAAGGAGCGGCTTGTGAAGCGGGCGCATCTTCAGGTGGTCGGCATCGATGATGAGTTTTGTCGCGACATCGCCGCGCGCCTGCAGCCAAGCGGACTGACACGGATATCAGCCGCGCAGGGCGCCGATGTTTTCTTCCGCAACTCCGCGATCTGGCGCGGACATGGCGGGCAGGTCGAGAAGATCGCCGACCTCTCCGCCGTGCGTTCGCTGCGCGGCGCGCATAACGGGCAGAATGCGGCGGCTGCGGCTGCGGCGTTGCTTGCCTGCGGCCTCTCCGCGAAAAGCATTGCGGCGGGTCTCGCAAGCTTTCCCGGATTGCCGCACCGGCTCGAAGAAATCGGCAGCCTCGGGCCTGCGATCTTCGTCAACGATTCCAAGGCGACCAACGCCGACTCCACGGAAAAAGCCTTGTCGTCCTTCGATAACGGCGTCTTCTGGATTCTTGGCGGCAAATCGAAGGAAGGCGGCATCACGCCGCTGAAGCCTTATTTCGGCAGAATCGCGAAAGCCTATCTCATTGGCGCGGCGAGCGATGAATTCGCGGCGACGCTCGATGGCGCCGCGCCTTTCGAGCGTTCGGAAACGCTCGATGTCGCGGTCGCGAGCGCCGCGCGCGACGTCGCGAATTCAAAAGCGAAGGAGCCGGTGGTGCTGTTGTCGCCGGCCTGCGCGTCCTACGATCAATATCCGAATTTCGAAGTGCGCGGCGATCATTTTCGATCGCTCGTCAATGAGTTGCCGGGCTTTGCGCCCAGGCGCGCGCGGCTCTAAGGAGACGGTGATGCCATCGCGGACGGAACGCTCTCTCTTCGCCGACTGGTGGTGGACGGTCGATCGTCTCACGCTCGCCTGTCTGATCGTGCTGATGCTCGCGGGCGTCGTGTTCCTCATGGGCGGCGGACCGCCGGTCGCGGAGCGATTGGGACTGTCGCCATTCCATTTCGTGCATCGCCAGATGCTGTGGCTGTTCGCCGCGGGCATGGTGATGCTTGCGACATCGTTTCTTTCGCCGCGGCATATCAGGCGCACTGCGCTGCTGATCTATGTCGTGTTCATGGCGCTCGTCGTCGCGACCCTGTTCTTCGGCGCCGAAGTGAAAGGCGCGCGGCGTTGGATCGTGCTCTTCGGTCAAAACATCCAGCCTTCCGAATTCGTGAAGCCGGCCTTCGTTATTCTTGCCGCCTGGGCTTTTTCGGAAGGCGCGCGGCGTCCTGAAATGCCCGGCGCCGTGCTCGGCGTGCTGCTGCTGCCGATGACGATCGCGCCGCTCGTGATGCAGCCCGACATTGGCCAGACGATGCTGCTCTCGATGGTGTGGGCGGCTTTGTTCTATCTCGCTGGCCTGCACATGTTCTGGGTGTTCGGGCTCGGCGGCGCCGGCGCCGGCGGCCTCGTGCTCGCCTATTTCTTCTTTCCGCACGTCACCGCACGCGTGAACCGCTTTCTCGACAAGGCGAATGCGGGCGGCGATACGTTCCAGGTCGACACCGCGGTCGACAGCTTCGTGTCGGGGAGCTGGTTCGGCAAAGGTCCGGGCGAAGGCACCATCAAAAGAATTCTGCCCGACAGCCACACGGACTTTCTGTTCGCGGTCACCGGCGAAGAGTTCGGCATCGCAGTGTGTCTCGCGCTCGTCGCCTTGTTCGCGATCATCGTCGCGCGCGCGCTGTGGATGGCGCGACGCAATGAAGACCCGTTCTGCCGCTTCGCGGCGGCGGGGCTGACCATGCTGTTCGGCCTGCAGGCGGCGATCAACATGTCGGTCAATCTGCACCTCATTCCGCCAAAGGGCATGACGCTGCCTTTCATTTCCTATGGCGGCTCGTCGCTTCTCTCGCTCGCGCTCGGCATGGGCTTCCTGCTGGCCTCGACGCGACGACGACCGCGCGCCGAGATCGACGCGCCAATGGGCGCAACCTTCCTGCACAGGGCGCCGGCGTGAGCGCGCCTTCGCTCGTCCTGCTCGCCGCCGGCGGAACCGGCGGCCATCTCTTTCCGGCGCAGGCGTTGGCGACGGAGCTCGCCGCGCGGGGCGTCGCGATCGAGCTTGCGACGGACGAGCGGGCGGCGAATTACGCCAAGGAATTTCCGGCGCGGCGCATTCATCCGTTGCCGGCGGCGACGCCTTCAGGCGGATCGCCGCTGAAAAAGCTCGGCGCGCTCTTCACGCTGGGGCGCGGCGTGCTCGCGGCGCGCGGCATGATCGGAAAGACTCGCCCTGATGCGATCGTCGGCTTCGGCGGCTATCCCACCGTGCCGCCGATGCTTGCGGGATCGATGCTTGGCGTGACGACGATCCTGCATGAGCAGAATGGCGTGATGGGCCGCGCCAACAAATTCCTCGCCGGGCGCGCGACGGCGATCGCGACGGGATTCGCCGAGGTGCGCGGCGTCGAAGGGAAGCTCGCGGACAAGGCGACCCATGTCGGCAATCCCGTGCGCGCAGCGGTCATCGCGGCTGCGGCGACGCCGTTTCGATGGGCTGCGACCGAAGGCGTTTTGCGGGTGCTTGTGTTCGGCGGCTCGCAGGGCGCGCGCGTGATGAGCGACGTGGCGCCGGCGGCCTTGTCGGCGCTTCCACCGGAGATGCGCGCGAGGTTGCGCGTGGTGCAGCAGGCGCGTCTCGAAGATGTCGAGCGCGTGCGCCACCGCTATGAGGACAGCGGCATCGAGGCTGTCGTTGAACCTTTCTTCTCCGATCTTCCCGCGCGCATGGCGGAAAGCCATCTCGTCATTTCGCGCTCCGGCGCGTCAACCGTGGCGGAGCTCGGCGTCATTGGCCGGCCTTCGATCCTTGTGCCGCTGCCAGGGGCCATCGATCAGGATCAGGCGGCGAACGCCGAGACGCTGATGAAAATCGGCGCGGCGAAGCTGTTGCCGCAAAGCGAATTCATTCCGCGCCGCCTGACGCAGGAGATCGAACAGCTGATGAATGATCCCGCCTGGTTGACGAGCGCGGCCGCCGCCGCGAAAAGCGCCGGCATTCCGGATGCGGCGGCGCGGCTCGCCGCGCTTGTCGGGCGCGTTGCGCGCCTCGCTGAATTCAAGGAGTCCTGATCCATGCAATTGCCCCGCCAGCTTGGCGCCATTCATTTCATCGGCATCGGCGGCATCGGCATGTCGGGCATCGCGGAGGTGCTCGCCAATCTCGGCTACAAGGTGCAGGGCTCGGACGCGTCGGATGGCGCCAATCTCGATCGCCTGCGGAGCAAGGGTGTGATGTGCTTCGTCGGCCACAAGGCGGAGAATCTCGGACAGGCTGAAGTGGTGGTCGTGTCGACTGCGATCAAGCGCGACAATCCTGAATTGGCGCTGGCGCGCGAGAAGCGCATTCCCGTTGTGCGGCGGGCGGAAATGCTCGCGGAGCTGATGCGCTTCAAGAAAACCGTGTCGATCGCCGGCACCCATGGCAAGACGACGACGACATCTCTCGTCGCGACATTGCTCGACAGCGGCGGCTTTGATCCGACGATCGTCAATGGCGGCATCATCAATGCGCTCGGCACCAATGCGCGGCTTGGCGGCGGCGAATGGATGGTGGTCGAGGCTGATGAATCCGACGGCACCTTCCTGAAACTGCCGACGACGGTGGCGATCGTCACGAACATCGATCCTGAACATCTCGATCACTTCAAGACGTTCGATGCGATCAAGGACGCGTTCCGCGCCTTCATCGAGAATCTGCCCTTCTACGGCTTTGCGGTGATGTGCCTCGATCATCCGACCGTGCAGGAGCTGGTCGGCAAGATCGAGGATCGCCGCGTCATCACCTATGGCGAGAATCCGCAGGCGGACGCGCGTTTATCCGACGTCGATCTCTCCGGCGGCGTCTCGAAATTCCGCGTCACCATTCGCGACCGCAAGCTCGGCAAGATTGTCGAGCTCAATGATCTCATGATGCCGATGCCCGGCCATCACAATGCGCTCAATGCGACGGCGGCGATCGCGGTCGCCTATGAGCTCGGCATGCCTGTTGATGCGATCCGCAAGGCGCTGGCGTCGTTCGGCGGCGTCAAGCGGCGTTTCACGCGCACGGGCGAATGGAATGGCGTCACCGTGTTCGACGATTACGGCCATCATCCCGTGGAGATCGCAGCGGTGTTGCGCGCGGCGCGCGCCTCGACGAAGGGCAATGTGGTCGCGGTGATGCAGCCGCATCGCTATACGCGGCTGTCCTCGCTGTTCAATGATTTCGCCACCTGCTTCAATGATGCGGACAGCGTCATCATCGCGCCTGTTTACGCCGCGGGCGAGCAGCCGATTCCGGGCGTCGATCGTGATGCGCTGGTCGCCGCGATCAAGGCGCACGGCCATCGCCATGTCGAAGCGCTGCCGTCGCCTGACAAGCTCGCGGGCATGGTGCGCGAAATCGTGAAACCGGGCGATTACGTTATCTGCCTCGGCGCCGGCACGATCACGCAATGGGCCTATGCGCTGCCGGGCGAGCTGGCGGCGTGATGATCGCGCTCTATCCTGAAATTCCCCCTCACCCTGCGTCGTCTCGCTGGCGCTCGACGCCGCTTTCCCTCTCCCCGCTCGCGGGGAGAGGGTGGCGGAGCGAAGCGACGACGGGTGAGGGGCTTTTCATTCGCGATATGCCCACATGACCTTCCCCGACATCACACCTGATCTCGCGGCGCGCATGCCGAAGCTGCGCGGGCGCATGATCGCGAACCAGTCGATGGCGGAGCTGACATGGTTCCGCGCCGGCGGCGCAGCGCAGGTTCTGTTTACGCCGGCGGATGAGGAAGATCTCTCTTACTTTCTCTCGAATCTCGAAGGCGCGATCGATGTCGCGGTCGTCGGCGTCGGTTCGAATCTCATCGTGCGCGATGGCGGCGTGAAGGGCGTGGTGATCCGCCTGTCTCCGCGCGGCTTCGGCCAAATCCGCAAGGTGGCGAAGGACCAGATCGAGGCGGGTTCGGCTGCCCTCGACAAGCGGGTTGCGGAAGCGGCGGCGGAAGCGGGGATTGGCGGCCTCGAATTCTTGTCAGGCATTCCGGGCTCCGTCGGCGGCGCGCTGCGCATGAACGCCGGCGCCAATGGCGGCGAGACGAAAGACATCCTTTCGCTTGCGACGGGCGTCAGGCGCGACGGCGAACTCGTCGTTTATTCCAACGAGGAGATGGGTTTCTCCTATCGCAAATCGTCAGCGCCAGCGGATGTGATTTTCACCAACGCGGTCTTCCGGGGAAAGCCTGACGACATCGCTGCGATCCGCGCGCGCATGGCCGCGGTGCAGGAGCATCGCGAGAAGGCGCAGCCGATCCGCGAGAAGACGGGCGGTTCGACCTTCAAGAATCCACCCGGGAATAGCGCGTGGAAAGTCATCGACGCTGCGGGTTGCCGCGGTTTGCGCGTCGGCGGCGCCATGATGAGCGAGATGCATTGCAACTTCCTCATCAACACCGGCGACGCGACCGCGACCGATATAGAGAATCTCGGCGAAGAGGTGCGTCGCCGCGTGAAGGAGCATTCAGGCGTCGAGCTTGAGTGGGAGATCAAGCGGATTGGCAAAGCGCAACACTCATAGTGAGCGCGATCTCAAAAAACTGCGTCATTCCGGGGCGGCCCGAAGGGCCGAGCCCGGAACCTAGTGAATGCTTCTTTGATCTACGAGTCAGTCAGAGCGAGTTGGTTCGCAGGATAACGGTTGAATTTTCAAACTGGGTTCCGGGCTCGCGCGTTCCGCGCGCCCCGGAATGACGGCGTCAGGTTTGGTGCGTGATCCTGAAGCGTCGAGGAGATGGTCATGACGCCAAAACACGTCGCGGTTCTCATGGGCGGATGGTCGGTCGAGCGCGAGGTGTCGTTGCGCTCCGGCGCGGCCTGCGCCGCCGCGCTTGAAAGCGTCGGCTATCGCGTCACGCGTCTCGAAGTCGGGCGCGACGTGGCGCAGCGATTGATCGAACTCAAACCCGACGTCGCCTTCAACGCGCTCCATGGCCGCTTCGGCGAGGACGGCACGATCCAGGGCATCCTCGAAATCCTGCAAATCCCCTACACCCATTCCGGCGTGCTTGCCTCGTCGCTGGCGATCCAGAAGGACAAGGCCAAGATCGTCGCCGCGGCCGCCGGCGTCCCCGTCGCGAAGGGCGTGACCGTCTCGCGATTCGAGGCGGCGAAGCGCCACGTTCTGCCGCCGCCTTATGTGTTAAAACCCGTTAACGAAGGCTCGTCCGTCGGCGTCATCCTGGTGCGCAAGGAGCGCAGCCATCCGCCGCAGGAGTTGTCGCGGCCGGACTGGCCCTGCGGCGAGATCATGCTGGCCGAGGAATATATCGCCGGGCGGGAACTCACCTGCGCCGTGATGGGCGATCGCGCGCTTGGCGTCACGGAGATCAAGGCGGCGACCGGCGACTTCTACGATTATGACGCAAAGTACGCAAAAGGCGGCTCTTTTCATGTGTGTCCCGCCGAGCTTTCACCAAATATTTACCAGCGCATTCAACAGTTGGCGTTAACGGCGCATCAATCAATCGGGTGCCGAGGCGTCAGCCGTTCAGACTTCCGTTACGACGACGAGACCGACACCCTCGTCTGGCTGGAGGTCAACACGCAGCCCGGCATGACCGAGACGAGCCTTGTGCCTGAGTTGGCGGCCCATGCAGGCCTTTCGTTCGGCGAGTTGGTGCAATGGATGGTGGAGGACGCCTCCAGCGATCGATGACAGCGCCGCCCCTGGCCATGACCAGGGGCGCGGTTCCTGCCGTCGTGCAGCGCCCGCTGCCGCCGCGCAGGCCGAGGCGCAGGGGCGTCAAGCTTCCCCGTTTCATCGGCGCATGGTCGGTCGCGGGATTGTTTTCGATGGTGGCGCTCGCCGGCGCCATCCAGGGCGGACACCTGCAGACGCTACGCCAGACCTATGGCGACTTTCATCATGTCGCCGGCCGCATCGCCGGCTTCGGCCTGCAGCGCGTCACGATTTCCGGGCAGGTCGAACTCAACGAGCGCGAGATCGTCGCCGCGGCGGGCGTCGACTCCCGCCAGTCGCTGCTGTTCCTCGACGTCGCGCAGATCCGCGACAAGATCCTTGCGCTGCCGCTCGTCGAAAGCGCGTCGGTGCGCAAGCTCTATCCCAACGATCTCGTCATCGACATCGTCGAGCGCGAGGCCTACGCGGTCTGGCAGCGCGACGGCGAGTTGAAAGTCATCGCGTCCGACGGCACGCCGACCGAGAAGATGCGCGATCCGCGCTTCGTCGATCTGCCGCTGGTGGTGGGCGAAGGCGCCAACAAGCGCGCCAAGGATTTCGTCGCGCTGCTCGATGTCGCGCCCGAGCTGCGCAGCCGCATCCGCGCGGGATCGCTCATCGGCGAGCGGCGCTGGAATCTCACCCTCGCCAACGGCATTCTCGTGCGCCTGCCGGAGGTCGACGCCGCCGACGCCATGAAGCGCCTCGCCAGGGCGCAGCGCGAGCAGCGCCTGCTCGAGCGCGACGTGCTCGCGATCGACATGCGCGATCCCGATCGCATCACCGTGCGCCTCGCCGCCGAGCCGGCGGAGACGCGCCTCGAAGCCGCGAAGAAGAAGATGGGTAAATGGATGGGGAACGACGCATGACATCTCCGCGTCTGCCCCAGACCCCGCGCATGCGGCGCGTGCCGCCGAACAAGAGCGCGACGCTGTCGGTCATCGATATCGGCACCAACAAGATCATCTGCGTCATCGCGGAGCTGGAGCCCTTGCCGCGCGGCGAAAGCATGCGCGGACGCACGCATCTCTGCCGCGTGATCGGCGTCGGCCATCAGCGCTCGCTTGGCGTGAAGGGCGGCGTCATCGTCGATCTGGAATCGGCGGAGCGCGCGCTGCGCCACGCCATCGACGCCGCCGAACGCATGGCGAAGGTCGAGGTTCATTCCGCGATCGTCAATCTCAGCGGCGGCCGTCTGGGTTCAGCGCGCTACGCCGGCGATACGCCGCTCGGCGGCCGCCCGATTGCGCCCATCGATGTCGATCGCGCGGTCACGGCCGCTGCGGTCAATGTCGCTCATCCCCAGCGCTCGCTCATGCATGCGCTGCCGACCGCGTTCGCCGTCGACGGCGCGTCCGGCGTGCAAGACCCGACCGGCATGGTCGGCTCGAAGCTTTCCTGCGAGCTGCATGTGGTGTCGAGCGATTTGACCGCTGCGCGCAACCTCATGCTGGCGGTCGAGCGCTGCCATGTGGAGGTCGAGGCCGTCGTCGCGACGCCTTACGCCTCCGGCCTGTCGAGTCTGATCGATGACGAAGCCGATATCGGCGCCATCGTCATCGACATGGGCGCAGGCACCACGACTTTCTCCGTGTTCGAGCGCGGGCGTCTCGCGCATGTGGACGGCGTCGCCGTCGGCGGTCATCACGTCACCATGGATGTGGCGCGCGGCCTCTCGACGCGTCTCTCCGACGCCGAGCGCGTGAAGACTTTGTTCGGCTCCGTCATGAGCGCGCTGTCGGATGAGCGCGATCTCATCTCGATCCCGCAGGTCGATGAAGGCGACCGCGATCTCGACGCGCAGATTCCGCGCGCCCAGCTCACGCGCATCATCAGGCCGCGCATCGAGGAGATTCTCGAACTGGTGCGCGACCGTCTGCGCGGCGCGGGCCACGCGGCGCGCGCCGGTCGCCGCATCGTGCTGACTGGCGGCGCAAGCCAGCTCACGGGCCTCAGCGAACTCGCGCGCAAGATTCTCGACAATCAGGTGCGCGTTGGTCGGCCGCTTGGCGTGAAGGGATTGCCGGAAGCCGCGAAGGGTCCGGCGTTCTCCACCGTCGTCGGCCTGATGGTCTATCCGCAGGTCGCCGACATCGATCGCATCGATCTGCGCAGCGGCGGATTGTTGCGTCCCACAGGTTCAGACGGCGCCATCTCGCGGTTCGCGCGGTGGCTCAAGGAAAGCTTTTAGCAGCGACGCAGCGTATCAGCGATCGCGCCATTCACGCGTAATTCTGCGGACCAGAAGTCCGCTCCGAGATGAGAGGAAGACCATGACGCTCAATCTTCAGGCCCCTGGCATCCACGAGTTGAAGCCGCACATCACCGTGTTCGGTTGCGGCGGCGCCGGCGGCAACGCCGTCAACAACATGGTGGAAGGCGGCCTCGTCGGTTGCGACTTCGTCGTCGCGAATACGGACGCGCAGGCGCTCGCCATGTCGAAGGTCGAGCGTCGCATCCAGATGGGCCTTGAAGTCACGCAAGGGTTGGGCGCCGGCGCGCAACCCGAGATTGGCCGCGCCTCCGCTGAAGAGGTGATCGACGAAATCCGCGATCAGCTCGCCGGCGCGCATATGGTGTTCATCACCGCCGGCATGGGCGGCGGCACCGGCACGGGCGCCGCGCCTGTTGTTGCGCGCGCGGCGCGCGATCTCGGCATCCTCACCGTCGGCGTCGTCACGAAGCCCTTCCACTTCGAGGGCACGCGCCGCATGCGCATCGCGGACGCCGGCATCACCGAGCTGCAGAAGCATGTCGACACGCTGATCGTCATCCCGAACCAGAATTTGTTCCGCATCGCCAACGAGAAGACCACCTTCGCCGAAGCCTTCGCGCTCGCCGACCAGGTGCTCTATTCCGGCGTCGCCTCGGTCACCGACCTCATGGTCAAGGAAGGCCTGATCAATCTCGACTTCGCCGACGTGCGCTCGGTGATGCGCGAGATGGGCAAGGCGATGATGGGCACGGGCGAGGCGACCGGCGAAGGCCGCGCGCTGGCCGCCGCTGAAGCCGCCATCTCCAATCCGCTGCTCGATGAAACCTCGATGAAGGGCGCTCGCGGCCTTCTCATCTCCGTGTCTGGCGGCGCCGATCTCACGCTCTACGAAATCGACGAGGCGGCCAATCGCATCCGTCAGGAAGTCGACGAGGAAGCGAACGTGATCTTCGGCGCGACCCGCGACGACAGCCTCGACGGCGTCATTCGCGTGTCGGTCGTCGCGACCGGCATCGACAAGGCGGACGAGCAGATCGCCGATCATTCGGCGTCCGAGCGTCGTCTGGCCGAAGTCGCGGAGCGCATCGCCATGGAGGCGCGCGCCCGTCACGCCGAGATCGCGCAGCGTCCGGCAGCGCCGCCGCGCCGCGTTCATGCTCCGGTCGAAGCCGCTCCGGCGCCGATCGCCTATGCGCCCGTTCCGGCGCCCGCTCCGGTCGAAGCTGCGCTTCCGCCGGCCGCCTATATCGAGCCCGCGCCGCTGCCGCAGGCGATGGATTTCGAGCCGGCTGTCGCCGCCGCGCTCGCCGCCGCCGATCTCGCTCCGGCCGAAGATTTCGCGCCGCCGCGTCCGGATCCGGTGATTCGTCCGATGCGCATGCCGCGCATGGAGGAGCTGCCGGCGCCAGCCCAGCGCCAGATCGAAGCCGCACGTCCGGTCGCGATTCCCGCTGCGCCGACCTCGCCGGTCGAATCGAAGCGCATGACGTTGCTGCAGCGGCTCGCCGCCGTCGGCCTCGGCCGCAAGGAGGACGAGGCTGCTCCGCCGCCGCCTGCGACTGCGCCGGCTGCGCCGCTTCCCGTCCATAATGAATACGCCCGCCGGCCGATCGCGCCGGCCCAGCCGAGGGCGCCTCAGGGGCAGCTCGATTCGCATGGCCGCGCTCCGATTCCGGCGCGCTCCATGGAAGAGGAGCAGCTGGAGATTCCGGCTTTCCTCCGCCGTCAGGCGAATTGAAACAAAGCCGCTTCGCCATATTTCGGCCCGGACCTCCCGTCCGGGCCTAACTTTTTGTAAAGCTTATATTTTAACGGCCTGTATCGCGCCGCGTCATATGGCTGAAATGTGTTACAGAGCGTAAGAAACAGTGATTTGGCGCAGGCGGAGCCGAGGGCTAGCTTGCGCGCAATCAAGACGGGTGGCGCAGCCGAATCGCGCGCGCATCCGCTCCTCGCAGGGCAAGCGTAACAGAACCGACAGCGGCCGCCCGTGGTCCACGGGATGCAGGTCTTTTGTCGTCAATGGGTGGGTCGAGAATGGGTCTGAAGCAGACGACCATCAAAGGTCGCGTTGAGGTGACCGGCGTCGGCGTTCATTCGGGCGCTCCCGCGAAGCTTGTTCTGCATCCTGCTGAAGCCGGTCACGGCGTCATTTTCCAGCGCACCGGGCTCGCCGGCGGCCGCGACCGTCTCATCGAAGCGTCGCATCGCCATGTCAGCGCCACCGAACTCTGCACCGTCATCGGCGACCGCTCGACCGGCGCCGTGTCGACGATCGAGCATCTCATGTCGGCCCTGATGGGCCTTGGCGTCGACAATGTCTTCATCGAGGTCGACGGCCCTGAAATCCCGATCATGGATGGCAGCGCCTGGCCCTTCGTCGAGGCGATCATGTCGGTCGGCGTCGCGACGCTGTCCGCGAAGCGCCGCTATATCAAGGTCTTGAAGCCGGTTCGCGTCGATCACGAGCGTTCTTTCTGTGAGTTGCGCCCGGCCGAGCAGGGCTTCTCGCTCGATGTCGAAATCGATTTTCCGCTGCCGACGATCGGCCGCCAGCGCCGCGCGGTGACGCTTGATTCCGGCGTCTTCGTCCGCGAAGTGGCGCGGGCCCGCACCTTCGGCCTGCTGAGCGACGTCGAGCGGCTGTGGAAGGCCAATCTCGCGCTTGGCGCGTCGCTGGAGAACACGGTCGCGGTCGACGAAACCCGTGTCGTCAATCCGGAAGGCCTGCGCTATCCCGACGAGTTCGTGCGTCACAAGCTCCTCGACGCCATCGGCGATCTCGCGCTCGCCGGCGCGCCGATGATCGGCAAGTTCCGCTCCTATCGCGGCGGCCATCGCATGAATTTCCTCATGCTTCAGGCCCTGTTCGCCGACCGCAACGCCTACGCTCTGGTCGATGCGCCCGCCGCGTCTCGTCCGGCGGCTGCAGCGGCCTCGGCGGCCGATCTCACGCCAGCCATGGCCTCGCCGGTCTTCGCCGCCGACCGCAACTGAGTTCGCGCCGTCTCGCGCTTTGGCCGCGAAACGGCCGCATTGGCTTTTCATTGCAGGCGAATGGCGGCAGGTCGCCCCGCGACGGACTTGCGCCGGCATGGGTTCGGCGGCACAACGCGGCGCGCAGGCAACATTCCCGGGTGACAGCGTAATGGCGAGAACAGAGATTCGGTCGGGACAGCGTCAGGGCGCTGGCGCGCGGGCCATGGGCCGCGCCTGGATCGTCGCCCTGCTGGCCGCCCTGCCGCTCGCCGCCTGCGACAGCATCGCTTCGTTCAATCCGTTCGACAACACCGAACGCTACAAGACCGACAATACCCCCATTGTCCCGGCCGAGCGCCTCTACAATGAAGGCCTCTCCCGCCTGAAGGAGAACGACTATAGCGGCGCGGTGAAGCGGTTCGAGAATGTTGACCGCCAGCACCCGATGACCGACTGGGCGCGCCGCGCCATCCTGATGCAGGCCTTCGCCAACTATGAAGGCGGGCAGTACGAGGAGGCGGTTTCGGCGGCCAAGCGCTACATGACGCTGCACGGCAATACGCCTGACGCGGCCTATGCGCAGTATCTGCTCGCGATGTCCTACTACAACCAGGTGCCCGACATCGGCCGCGATCAGGAACGCTCGGCGCTCGCGGCGCAGGCGCTTGCCGATCTCGTGCAGCGTTATCCCACTTCGGAATATGTCACCGATGCGCGCTACAAGCTGAGCGTCGTGCGCGACCAGCTCGCCGGCAAGGAGATGACCGTCGGCCGCTTCTATCTCGAGAAGCGCCAGTACACGGCGGCGATCAACCGTTTCCGCGACGTGGTCGCGAAGTACCAGACGACGCGCCATGTCGAGGAAGCGCTGATGCGGCTGACCGAGGCCTATATGGCGCTCGGCATCGCGCAGGAGGCCCAGACGGCCGCGGCCGTTCTCGGCCATAACTTCCCGGACAGTCCCTGGTACAAGGACGCCTTCAAGCTGCTGCAGAGCGGCGGCCTCGAGCCGCGCGAGAACCAGCAGTCCTGGATCAGCCGGGCGTTCCGCGGCTTCACGCGCACGGTCGTTGGTCTGAACTGATCGCGGGGCGCGATGCTCGTCCAGCTCGCGATCCGCGACATCGTCCTTATCGAGAAGCTTGATCTCGCCTTCGGCGATGGTCTGTCCGTGCTCACCGGCGAAACCGGCGCGGGCAAATCCATCCTGCTCGATTCACTGTCACTGGCGCTCGGCGCGCGCGGCGATGGCGGGCTTGTGCGTCAGGGGCAGTCGCAGGGACAGGTCACCGCGGTCTTCGACCTTGGCGAGAAGCATCCCGTGCGCGCGGCGGCCTCCGCTTATGACGTCGTCATCGATGGCGATCTCATCCTGAAGCGCGTGCAATTCGCCGATGGCCGCACGCGCGCCAGCGTGAATGATCAGCCGGTCAGCGCGCAGGCGCTGCGCGCCATCAGCGCCGGGCTCGTCGAATTGCACGGCCAGCATGATGATCGCGCGCTGGTCGATCCTTCTTCACACCGGCTGCTGCTCGATCAATTCGGCGGACATCTCGCGCTGCGCGACAAGGTGCGCGAGGCGCACAAGAATTTCGCCGATGCGCGCGAGGCGCTGGAATTGCAGCGCGCCAGCGTCGAAGTGGCGCGGCGCGAGGCGGAGTTCCTGCGTCATGCGGTGCAAGAGCTCGACAAGCTCGCGCCGATCCATGGCGAAGAAGCGCTGCTCGCCGCGCGGCGCCAGACCATGATGCAGGCTGAGAAGGTGCGGCAGGAGATCGCCGAAGCGGTCGACTCCGTTGGCGGGCAGGGCTCGCCGATCCCGAATTTGTCGGCATCGATGCGCAGGCTGGAGCGGCGCGCGACGCAGGCGCCGGAACTGATCACTCCTTCGGTGAAGGCGCTCGATGCCGCCTTGCAGGCGCTGGAAGAGGCGCGCGATACGCTCGAACGTGCGCTGCGCGATTGCGATTTCGATCCGCGCGAACTCGAGCTCTCCGAAGAACGATTGTTCGAGCTGCGCGCCGCCGCGCGCAAATATCAGTGCGCGCCCGACGAACTTGCCGCGCGCGCCGAGAAATTCCGCGGCGATGTCGAGCTGATCGATTCCGGCGAGCGCGCGCTTGTCGCGCAGGAGCGCTCCATGGCGGAGGCCGAGGCCGCCTATCTCAACGCCGCTGATGCGCTGAGCGAGGCGCGCAAGAAAGCGGCGGCGAAGCTCGACAAGGCGGTGCGCGCGGAGCTGCCGCCGCTGAAGCTCGAACGCGCATCGTTCACCACCAATGTCGCCGTCGACAAAACACAGCGTGGCCCTGACGGTTATGAGCGCATCGAATTCTGGGTGCAGACCAATCCGGGATCGCGGCCGGGGCCGATGGTGAAGGTGGCGTCGGGCGGAGAGCTCGCGCGCTTCCTGCTCGCCTTGAAAGTGGTGATCGCCGATCGCGGCTCGGCGCCGACTCTCGTGTTCGACGAGATCGACACCGGCGTCGGCGGCGCGGTGGCCGACGCTATCGGCAAGCGGCTCAAGCGGCTTGCTTCATCGGTGCAGGTGCTCTGCGTCACCCATGCGCCGCAGGTGGCGGCGTTGGCCTCGCGCCATTTCCTCATCGCCAAGGAAGGCGCGGCCAAGGGTCAGCGCGTGGCCACACGGGTGTCCGCTTTGGACGAAACCATGCGCCGCGAGGAGATCGCCCGCATGCTCGCCGGCGCGACCATTACCGAAGAAGCGCGCGCCGCGGCGGGACGGTTGCTGCGCGCGCCGTCTGCATAGAGGCGCTGTCTTCATCGCCTTGTTCGGCGCGCCGTCTTGCGCAAATGTGCGGCAAGATGTGAGGCGCATGAGATGAGCAGCCAGTTCCAGTCATTTGAGGACAAGTCCGAAGGCGCGCGCGGGCCCGAACGCGCCGCGCTTCTGCGCGCAGAGTTGAAGCTTCGCGGCGTCGACGGATTCATCGTTCCGCGCGCAGACGAGCATCAGGGCGAATATGTCCCGAAGAATGCGGAAAGGCTCGCCTGGCTCACGGGCTTCACCGGTTCTGCGGGAACCGCTGTCGTGCTGGAGGATAAGGCGGCGATCTTCGTCGACGGGCGCTACACGCTGCAGGCGGCGGAGCAAGTCGACACCAAGACCTTCGCGGTTGTCGCCTCGATGCAGACGACGCCGGAAGCATGGATCGAAAGCAATCTGCCCGAAGGCGCGAAGCTGGGATTCGATCCCTGGCTTGTGACTAGCGACGGCCGCAAGAAGTTTGAACTCGCCGCGAAGAAGGCGGGCGGCAGCGTCGTGGCGCTTGAGCGAAATCCGCTCGACGCGGTGTGGAAAGACAGGCCGCCGGCGCCGCGCGCGCCTGTGTTCGCGCAGGACGCCGCGTTTGCGGGCGAGGACGCCGCGTCGAAACTGAAGCGCGTGCGCGAGGCGCTGGCGAAGGAGCGTTGCGCCGCGCTTGTCGTCTCCGATCCGCATTCGCTGTGCTGGCTGTTCAACATCCGCGGCGGCGACGTCGGGCACACGCCGCTTGCTTTGGGATACGCTGTCGTCGCGAAGGACGAGGCGATCCTGTTTATGGATGCTGGCAAGCTCGACGCATCAATGCGCGGGTCGTTGTCGGCGCAGGCGCGCATCGTCGAACCGTCGGCGCTTGCTGGCGAACTCGCGAAGATCGCGTCGGACGGCGCGAAGATCAGAATCGATTCCGCCAGCGGCGGATCGCAGCTCGCGACCATCGTGGAAAAGGCCGGCGGCGCGGCCGATGTCGGCGCCGATCCCATCGCGCGCATGAAGGCGGCGAAGAATGAGGCGGAACTCTCAGGCGCGCGCGCCGCGCATCTGCGCGACGGCGCGGCGATGACGCGCTTTCTCTCGTGGTTCGACGAGGAAGCGCCGAAGGGCGGGCTGACCGAAATCGGCGCAGCAGAGAAATTGGAAGAGTATCGCCGCGCGACCAACCTGCTGCACGATCTGTCTTTTCCTTCGATTTCCGCTGCTGGGCCGAATGCGGCGCTGCCGCATTATCGCGTCTCGACGAAATCGAATCGCAAGATCGAGCCTGGAATCTTCCTGATCGATTCCGGCGCGCAATATCGCGACGGCACCACCGACATCACGCGCACGGTTTCGGTCGCGGAAGTCACCGACGAAATGAAGGATCGCTATACGCGAGTGCTGAAAGGCCACATCGCGATCGCGACGGTGGTGTTCCCCGAGGGAACATCCGGCGCGCAACTCGATTCGCTGGCGCGGCTTTCGCTCTGGAGTGCGGGCCTCGATTTCGATCACGGCACGGGCCACGGGATCGGTTCGTTCCTGTCGGTGCATGAGGGGCCGCAGCGCCTGTCGAAACTTGGGACAGCGACGCTTGAGCCCGGCATGATCCTCTCGAACGAGCCCGGCTTCTACAAGACGAATGATTACGGCATCCGCATCGAGAATATTCTCGTGGTCGAGCGCCGCGAAATTCCGGGCGGCGACCGCAAGATGCTCGGCTTCGAAACCATCTCGTTCGCGCCGATCGATCTCGCGCTGATCAAGAAGGAATTGCTGACGGCGGACGAGATCGCGTGGCTCAACTCGTATCACGCCCGCACGCGCGAGAAGCTTGCGCCTTTGGTCGATGGGGCAGCGCTTGAGTGGCTGGAGAAAGCGACGCGGGCGATTTGACGCCTCTCCGTCCCCGGTTTCATGAAGTGAGCGAAGCGAACGGAATGAAGACCGGAGCCCAGCGGAAAATGTTCGCGCCGAAGGCGCGGCGTGACAGAATTAATTGAGCGCTCGCTGCGCTCACGAGTCTTCCGCTGGGCCCCGGACACGATTCCGCTTCACTTCGTTCCGCTCCACCGTTCCGGGGACGGGGAGAGCTTCATCAACCAATCAGCCGCAGCAACACGATCGTCACGACGCCGACGCCGACAACACCGAGCAATGGCAGGCGCGTCGCCGCGAGAATGCAGACGACAGCGGCGAGGCTTTCCCGCCAGCCGGTCGCCAGAGCCGTCGGCGCGATCACGGCGACAAGAACCGCGGGGGGTATAGCCTCGAATGCGGATTTCACGCGCGGCGACATCTTCATATTCGCCGGCAGCGCCAGCCCGGCGATGCGCGTGAGGTAGGTCACCACAGCCATGGCGATGATGGCGGCGAGCGTGGTCGGATCGACGCTCATGTCGCGGGCTCCTCGACAAGCTCCGATTCATCCGCGCGGGGATCGAGCGCAGCCGCAGCGATTCCCGCAAGCGCGCCGGCGAGCACGTGCCACGGCGTGCCGATGGTTCGATAGACGATGGCTGATGTGATCGCGGCTGCGGCGATGATTACAGCCGTCGAACGGCCTTTCCAGAACGCGGCGATCAACGCGATGAAGATCGCGGTGAAGGCGAAATCCGCGCCGAGGCGGCGGGGATCGCCGACCAGCGCGCCAAGGCCGGCGCCGATAGCCGTCGAGCCCACCCAGGCGAAGGGCAGCATGAGCGCGACCGCGATCCAGTATTTGAACGAGATCGGCTGCGTCATGGCGCGACGCTCGGCCAGCGCCCAGGCCTCATCGGTCATGAAATACATCGACAGCAATTTGCGCGGCAGCGACACTTTGCCGAGCTTCGGCGCGAGCGATGCGCCCATGAGGATATGGCGCGCATTGATCAGCAGCGTCGAGAAGGCGAGAAGCAGCACCGGCGCCGGCGTCGCCCAGATCTCGAGCGCCGCAAATTGCGCGCCGCCGGCGAAGACGAGCACCGACATCAGAGTCGCTTCGAGAGTCGACAGGCCCTTCGTCGCGGCAAGCGCGCCGAAGACGAGGCCGATCGGCACGCAAGCCACCGCCGCCGGCCAGATGTCGGCGATTCCCTGGCGAAAATCGCGGGAGTCATCGTGGGAATTCATGGACGCCATGCTGCACGGAGATGAGACGGCGTCGACCAACAAAGATTGATCGCCGGCATTGACGGTTGTGAAGTGAGATTCGTCTCAAGCGGCGCCGACGAGCTTCAGCCAACCATCCTCATCCATCACCTGCACGCCGAACTCCGCCGCCTTGGCGAGCTTGGAGCCGGCGCCGGGGCCGGCGACGACGATATCGGTCTTGCGCGAGACCGAGCCCGCCACCTTGGCGCCGAGACGTTCGGCCATCGCCTTGGCTTCATCGCGCGTCATCTTCTCAAGCGATCCGGTGAAGACGACAGTCTTGCCGGCGACCGGCGTTTCGGTCTGCGGTTTCTCCGCGTCCTGAACCTTCAATTCCCTGATGAGATCGTCGATGCGCTTGAGATTGCGCGGCTCGCCGAAATATTTTGCGACAGCTTCGATCACGGTCGGGCCAATCTGGTCGAGCGAGTCCATCTCTTCCTTCGCCGTCTCGTCGCCTTGCGCGACCTTCAGGCAAGCTTCCTCGAAGGCTTTCCACGTTCCATAGGCGCGAGCGAGCACGATCGCGGTGGTCTCGCCGATATGGCGCACGCCGAGCGCATAGATCAGCCGCTCCAGCGAAATGTCGCGACGCTGTTCGATGGCGGCGAAGAGATTACGCGCCGAGGTTTCGCCAAAACCCTCCTTGTCCTTCAGCTTCTTCAGATTCTGCTGATCGCGCTTCGCCAGCGTGAAGATGTCGGCCGGAGCGCGCACGGGAAGGTCTTCATCGCCATAGAAGAATTCGATCTGCTTTTCGCCGAGCCCCTCGATATCGAAAGCGCGACGCGAAACGAAATGGCGGAGATGTTCGACCACCTGATTGGGGCAGGCGAATTCGCCGGTGCAGCGGCGAATGGCCTCGCCTGTTTCCCGCACCGCTTCGCTGTTACAGGCGGGACAGCGCGTCGGAAATTCAAACGGCTTCGAATCCTTCGGGCGATGATCGAGCACGACGCTGACCACCTGCGGGATCACGTCGCCGGCGCGCTGAATGACCACGGTGTCGCCGACGCGGATGTCGACGCCGTCGCGGATCGGCTGGCCGTCGCCGCCGATGCCCTTGATGAAATCCTCATTGTGCAAGGTCGCGTTGCGCACCACGACGCCGCCGACCGTCACAGGTTTCAGCTTCGCCACCGGCGTCAGCGCGCCGGTGCGGCCGACCTGAATGTCGATGCCTTCCATCACGGTCATCGCGCGCTCGGCCGGGAATTTATGCGCCGTCGCCCAGCGCGGCGCGCGGGAGACGAAGCCAAGGCGCCGCTGCAGATCGAGGCGATCGACCTTGTAGACGATGCCGTCGATGTCGTAACCGAGCGACGCGCGTTCGGTTTCTATGCGATGATAGAAGGCGAGCATCTCCTCGATGGTCTCGCAGCGCGTCGTCAGCGGATTGGTCGGCAGGCCCCATTTCGTGAAGGCCGCGATCATACCGCTTTGCGTCTCCGCTGGCATGTCGCTCATCTCGCCCCAGGCGTAGGCGAAGAAACGCAGCGGGCGCGACGCGGTGATCGAGGCGTCGAGCTGGCGCAGCGATCCCGCCGCGGCGTTGCGCGGATTGACAAACTCCTTGTCGCCCGCGGCGCGCTGGCGCGCATTCACCTCGGCGAAATCAGCATGGCCGAAATAGATCTCGCCGCGCACTTCGCAGATGTCAGGGACATCCTTGCCCTTGAGCGTATGAGGGACCGCGCCCTTGCGGTTCGCGATGGTTTTTACATTCGCGGTCACGTCCTCGCCGACCGCGCCATCGCCGCGCGTGGCGGCGGAGATAAGTTCGCCTTTCTCATAACGCAGCGAGCAGGAGAGGCCGTCGATCTTCGGTTCGGCGGTGAAAGCCAGCGGCGCATCAGCGGCGAGGCCGAGGAAGCGGCGCACGCTTTTGACGAAGTCCGACACGTCTTCGTCGGTGAAGGCGTTGTCGAGGGACAGCATCGGCGCGCGATGCCGGATCTTGGCGAATTTCTCCGAAGGCGCGGCGCCGACCTCGTCCGCTGCGACGGATGACAAATTGGGAAACCGGGCGAGGATTTCCTCGTCCTTGCGTCGAAGCGAGTCAAAAACCGCGTCGCTTATCGTTGGAGCATCATGTCCGTGGTAGCGCTGATTATGTTCGGTGATCGCCGCTTGAAGCGCGGCGTTCGCCTGAGCGGCGTCCTTTTCGCTGAGCCGACTCACATCCAGCGCCAACGCCGCCGCGGCGTCCGGATCGAGTCCGGCGACGGCGGATTTGGCGGCGGAGGATGAGGACTTCTTTGCAGGTTTCTTGGCCATGGCGCGCTTCCGTTGCGGCGACTGACCATATTGGAGGCGATTTTCCAAGCGCGCGATCCGGAAAGGTCAGATGTGGCTCAATGGCCGTGCAGGTGGGCGACAGATCGACCAGATTTCGCCTATGTATGCGTCAATTGCGGCTCTGTTTACGCATTCTTAATAAGGCATGCGTAGTGCGCATGCTAATTGTGCATCGCATCATCTCCTTCGCAAGTGCGAACGACTCTATGTTGCTGGGCGAGGCGAAGCGCTTCGCGCGCCGCCGCAATGGAGGATGTCATGAGCGTTCTCACCTTGAATGAATCCCGTCTCGAAGCGCCAGCTTCGAGCCCCGACCGCAAACAAGCCAGCTTCTGGAGCCGAGCGCTGGCCGCCTTGATCGCCAGCCGGCGCATGGAGGCGGAGCGCCAGGTCGCCGCCTATCTCGCCCGCAACGGGCAATTCGCCGCCGGCCGCGCGTCGAAGAACGCCGCCTGGAAGCAGGCCGCGGATGCGCTGCCCTTCTGAATTTTGGAAAGGAACATCGCCATGTTTATCGTCACGCTCATCCACACGCTGCCGCGCCGCGCGCTCAAAGCCGTGCAGATTTGTGCTGAAGTGATCGACGAAGCGCGCGCGCTTCGTCGTCGCACGGCGAAAGAGCATCGCGTCTATTCTGAAGATTAGACTCCAGCCAGAACGGTTGATGTTGGAGTTGGTTGAATTTCGTGGATGGCCGGGCCACGCCCGGCCATGACGCGGAGACATCGAAGCCGTCCGCCAAACGTCTGCGCCGGTCTTTATTCAGTTGTCATGGCCGGGCGTGGCCCGGCCATCCACGACAAACTCAATCGCGCGATCGCCAGATCAGGCGCCGGGATCTCCTGATCGGCGCGGGCGGGGGCCTTTCCCGCCGCGCCTGAGATGCAGCGCGCGCCAGCCTTCAAGCTCGCCCTGCGAAACCAGCGCCAGGCCGCAGGCGCCATAAACCGCGAGCACGCCGGGAGCATCCTTCGGCAGCAGGCCGGAGAGAACGAGATCGCCCTGCGGCGCAAGCGCTTTCGCGATCTCCGTGGCCATACGCTTCAGCGGTCCCGCCAGAATATTCGCGAAGACGAGATCGTAGGGCGCGCCGCGCGTGATGGCGGGATTGCGCAACGCCGGCGCCACCGCCCATGAGATATTCATCGCCGCCGCGTTGAAGCGCGCATTGGCGCGCGCCACCTCGATCGCGATGGGATCGATGTCGGAGGCGACAACGCGACGATTGAGCGCGCGCGCCGCCGCGATCGCCAGCACGCCTGTCCCCGTGCCGACATCGAGCACGCGACGCGGGCGCTTCTGTTTCAAGAGCCGGTCGAAGGCGAGGAGACAGCCGCGCGTGGTGCCGTGATGGCCGGTGCCGAAGGCGAGCGCCGCCTCGATCTCGATCCTGATCCGGTTGGTCTGCTTCACCGCCTTGGCGCGATCATGCGCGCCGTGGATGAGGAAGCGGCCGGCCTCGACCGGCTTCAACCCCTCAAGGCTCTGCGCCACCCAGTCCTTCGCCTCGACATTCTCGAAGGTCGCGGCTTTCGCGGCCTCCTCCCCAGCGGCGGTCGCGATCAGTTCGCGGACCGATTCCTCGTCAGGCGGAAAGGCGAAATAGACGTCGAGCAGCCAGTCGCCTGAGGCCTCGTCCTCGAAGGCGGCGACGCCGGTCTCGTCGGAATCGAAAATCTCGCCCAGCAGTTCAGTCACCGCCCGGGCGGTCGATTCGGTCGTCGTCAGTCGCATCACTGTGGTGACGGTGTGGGGGATCAGGCCTTCGCGCATTGCGGCGCGATAGCATGCCGAAACGGGGAAGGGCAGGGCTCCAGGTGGGCGACGCAACGCGAGCGAAGTGCGGTTTCGCACTTGCATTGTCTCGGGCCTTTCCCACATCTCTCCCGCGGAGGCGCGCGCCCCGATCCCCGGGGACGCTTGCGCCCCTCGATGAGGAACCGATGTTCACCCTTTTGTCCCGTTCGCGCCGCCTGGTCGCCCTGACGCTTCTCGTCGGCGGCATGGGCCTCGCAGCGATGCAGGCGGCCGACGCCCGCGTCGGCGGCGGCAGTTCGTCCGGCAGCCGCGGCTCGCGCACCTTTTCCGCGCCGTCGGCGACCAGCACCGCGCCAAGCTCGGCCCAGCCGATGCAGCGCACGGTCACCCAGCCCGGCGGCCAGGTTGGCCAGCCCTCGATGGCGGCCCGTCCCGCCGCGCCGCAGCCGGCCGCTCCGTCCTTCGGGCGGACGCTGATGCATGGCGTGTTCGCGGGCCTGATCGGCGCCGGCATCTTCGGACTGCTCAGCGGCTCGGGCTTCTTCAGCGGTCTCGGCTCGCTGACCGGCCTGTTCGGCTTCCTGCTGCAGATCGGCCTGCTCGTGCTCGCCTTCGTGGTGATCCGCCGGATGTTCTTCAATCGCGGCGCGCAGCCGGCGATGGCTGGCATGGCGCCGCAGATGGGCAGCCAGCCGCAGCCGAACGCCTATGCGCGCGCGGCTATGGGACCGGCGGGCGGTTCGCAGCCGAACATCGAGATCACCTCGCAGGATTATGACGCGTTCCAGCGCGCATTGACCGTGATCCAGACGGCCTATGGCCGCGAGGATGTCGCGACCCTGCGCATGCAGGCGACGCCCGAGATGGCCGCCTATTTCGAGCAGGATCTCGCCGACAACCGCGCCAAGGGCGTGCTCAACCGCATCGGCGATGTCACGCTCATCAAGGGCGATCTCTCTGAAGCGTGGCAGGAGCCGGATGCGCAATATGCGACGGTCGCGATGCGCTATTCCATCGTCGACGCGACGGTGGAGCGTGGCACGGGCCGCGTGGTGTCAGGCGATCTCAATCGCCCGCAGGAGGTGACGGAGCTCTGGACGTTCCGTCGCGGCCCGCGCGAGGCGTGGAAGCTGTCGGCGATCCAGCAGACGAACTAAAGCCTGCAGCGCAGGCTAAATTGAAAGGGCGGCCTATGGCCGCCCTTTTTGTTTTGCATCGTCCAAATGTCTGTTAGGTTGAACAGCGATTTGAGATTGGAGTCGGGAATGGGCGCGCTGGGCGTTGTTTCGCATCTCTCCCTTAAACGGATCGGGATCGCTGTCATGGATGCGGGGATGACGGCGGCGAGCATCATCGGCCTCATGGTTCTGGCCGAACGGGCGTTCGGCCTTGCGCTCCTCACCGCGCCCTTGCTGCAATTTGCAATGCTCTTTGCAATCGGAACGACGTGGAATGTCTTTCGTCAGCTTCGACGGAGCGAGCGCGCCTGACGGCGCGAGCGAAGCTGCAAATGAAAAGGGCGGCCGAGAGCCGCCCTTTTGCTTGGCGAAGTGGTTTCAATCACGATCCCGCATAATTGCCCTGCGGCTGCACGAGCGCGCCGATCGCCGCGCCGCCGGCCGCGCCAATCGCCGCGCCGACGAGAGCGCCCGGCAAGGTGCCCGTCGAGACTGCGCCGATCGCGGCGCCCGCGCCGCCGCCGATCGCGGCGCCCGCCAGCATGCGGTCGGTGAGAGAACGTCCGCAGCCCGCCAGAGCAAGCGCGACCATCGCGACGCCCATGAATTTCGCCATCGGTTCCCTCTCGTCCGGATCGATTTCCCGCGCCGACAATGCGTGAGAACTCGGAATTGATCAGGGCGAAAGCGGGCGCGATCGATCGAAGTTTAAGGAAGTGGTGAAGAGGGGGTTAACCGCGTTTCATGGCGCGGCAAGCTCGCTCGATGCTTTTGACGATCGACATTTCCGCGTCATGCCCGCGCTTGTCGCGGGCATCCACGTCTTGTTTTGCTGCTTGCAGAAAGGCGTGGATGGCCGGGACAAGCCCGGCCATGACGCGCGGGTTATTCCGCGGCCTCGCTGATCGCCGCCTCGTCGTAGTCGACCGCGGCCACGATATAGTCCTTCAATTCGCCAGCGACCTCCGAGTCGCGCTTCAGCTCTTCGATCGTGCGCGGCGACGGCAGGGCGGCGCCCTCTGATCTGAGCAGAGCGAGATGCGATGCGAGCGCTTCGCGCGCATTCACAAGCGCTTCGTCGAAGGTGTCGCCGGCGGAAAAGCAGCCGGGCACATCGGGGAACCAGACGCCGACGGCGTGATTTGGTCCCGCATCTTCAAGAATGGCGAGGAAATGTCTCATGGCATGATCTTACACCCAGCCGGCCATTTTGGCGATCTTTCGCGCCAGACCGGGGCCGAGGTCTTTCTTTGGATGCGGCACGGTGATGAGTTGCGCGACGCCATCCTTCTTGAAGTGATGATGAGAGCCGTTGATCCGCACGAGACGCCAGCCTTCGGATTGGAGGCGGGCGATGATGTCGCGACTGTTGGTGAGCATGGCGAATCTAACTTTGCGAAAGAAGCGCCATCTATTGATGGTGGAACGGTTAGCTGATCAACAACCTTCTTCATCGCTTGCTGGTTCGCGCACTTGTCAGAATGACAAGGGTGCCTAAACAAATCGGGGCTTTCAATCTCAATGACTTATGTCGCTAAGTATCGACTCGGTTCGCTAGGATTCGCACCCGAGTAATTGGTAAGGCATTGAAACTATAAGCGGTGGTGCGAGTCACGAGAGCTGTGGAAAACTCTCGTCGTGTAACGAAATTCTCCAGCGCTGCCCCCCGTCTTGCCAAAATCACCGGTGACCTTCTCCCCGGTCGACGAAGGCCACGGCGCAGGTCTATGATTCCGCAAAACTCACGGGGGCGCTTCATGTTCGAGACCACGATCGCGGGAAGCTTGCCCAAACCCGCCTGGCTTGCCGAACCTGATATGCTGTGGGCGCCCTGGAAGATGTCGGGCGATGCGCTTGTTCAGGCGAAGCGCGATGCGACGCTCCTCTGGCTGAGGGAACAGGAGGACGCCGGCATCGATATCGTCACCGAAGGCGAACAGTCGCGCCAGCATTTCGTCCATGGCTTTCTTGAATTCGTCGAGGGAATCGATTTCGGCCGCAAAGTCGAAATGGGAATCCGCAACAATCGCTACAAGGCGATGGTGCCGACGGTCACGGGCGAACTCAAACTGAAGGGCAGAGTCCACGCGACGGAAGCGCAACTCGCGCGCGCGCATACGAAGCGCCGATTGAAGTTCACCTTGCCCGGTCCGATGACCATCATCGACACGATCGCGGACCAGCATTATGGCGACAGGGTGAAGATGGCCTTCGCCTTCGCCGACCTGCTCAATCAGGAAGCGCGCGCGCTTGAGAAGGACGGCGTCGACGTCATCCAGTTCGATGAGCCCGCGTTCAATGTTTACATGGACGAAGTTCGGAATTGGGGCATCGAGGCGCTGCATCGCGCGGCCGCCGGCCTCAACTGCAAGACGGCTGTGCATATCTGCTACGGCTATGGCATCAAGGCGAACACCGACTGGAAGGCGACGCTCGGCGCCGAATGGCGACAGTATGAGCTGACCTTTCCGGTCCTCGCGCGAAGCCAGATCAACCAGGTGTCGCTCGAATGCCGCAACTCGCGCGTGCCTGCGAGCCTGATGCAGCTTCTCGATGGCAAGGATGTTCTTGTCGGCGTCATCGATGTCGCGAGCGATGCGGTCGAGACGCCTGACGAAGTCGCCGACGTGATCGGTGAGGCGCTCAAATATGTGCCGAAGGAGCGTCTGTTTCCCTGCACGAATTGCGGCATGGCGCCGATGCGTCGCGACGTGGCGCGCGGGAAGCTTGCAGCGCTGGCGCAGGGCGCGGCGCTCGCGCGGCGGCGTTTCTCCTGAACGGCTGGCGCAGCCGCACGGCGCTCACGCCCCCTCGACGAAATTCTCCAGCACCATCTTCCGTCCGGCCTTGTCGAAATCGACGGTGAGCTTGTTGCCGTCGACGAAGGCCACGGCGCCGGCGCCGAATTTCTGATGGAACACGCGGTCGCCTTCGGAGAAGCGCGACACCGCTCCCGTCGATTTCGCGACCAGCTCGCCTTCGATGGTGCGGCCGCCGATGCGCGGCAGCGCGCCGCCGCCGGTTCTTTTGTCGCCTGATTTCGATCGTGGCGCTTGCGATGAATTATCGTCAGACCAGCGGCCGCCTTCGCGGGACGAACGCCAGCGATCGCGGCGATCCTCGTCTTCATCGTATCCGCGCTGCTGGCCGCTGCTGAAACCCTTGTTCGCCTGCGCGCGCTTCCAGCCCGGCGTCGAATAGGACGAGCCGCCAAAGGATTCCATACGGTCGAAGCGCGAGGCGCCATAGCCGCCATGGGAATAGGTCGTCGGCGCCGTGGTCAGTTCGACATGATCCTCCGGCAATTCGTCGACGAAGCGCGAGGGAATCGTCGAGCTCCACAAACCGTGGATGCGGCGGTTCGAGGCGAACATGATCTTGGCGCGGCGGCGCGCGCGCGTGATGCCGACATAGGCAAGGCGGCGCTCCTCTTCGAGACCGGCGCGGCCATTCTCGTCGAGCGCGCGCTGGTTTGGAAACAACCCTTCCTCCCAGCCAGGCAGAAACACGGTCTCGAATTCCAGCCCCTTCGCGCCATGCAGCGTCATCAGCGTGACGCGATCCTCGCTCTCGCCCTCCGCCGCCTCCATGACCAGCGCGACATGTTCGAGAAAGCCGGCGAGATCGGGGAATTCCTCCATGGAGCGCACCAGCTCCTTGAGGTTTTCGAGACGGCCCGCGGCTTCGGCTGAACGGTCCTTCTGCCACATGTCGGTGTAGCCGGATTCTTCGAGAATAATTTCGGCCAATTGGTGATGCGGGTGGTTCGCCTCCAGCATCTGCGCCCAGCGCGCGAAGTTGCTCATCAAATCGCGCACGGTCGAACGTACTTTCGGCTTCAGCTCGTCTGTTTCGATCAACAGGCGCGCGGCCTGCATGAGCGACACTTTCGACGCGCGCGCATGGACATGAAGCTGCTCGATCGTCGCATCGCCCAACCCGCGCTTCGGCGTGTTGATGATGCGCTCGAAGGCGAGATCGTCATTGATGTTGGCGACGCAGCGCAAATAAGCGAGCGCGTCGCGGACTTCCTTGCGCTCATAGAAGCGCGGCCCGCCGATTACGCGATAGGGGAGACCGAGCGTGATGAAACGCTCCTCGATCTCGCGCATCTGCGCCGAGATGCGCACGAGGATCGCGATGTCGTCGAGCTTGTGCTTGTGGATCTGCTGGAGCGCCTCGATCTCCTCGCCGATCAGCCGCGCCTCTTCCTCGGAATCCCAGGCGCCGCCGACCATCACCTTCAGGCCTGGCTCATCGTCGGTGTGCAAGGTCTTGCCGAGACGGCTTTCGTTGTGCGCGATGAGATGCGAGGCGGTGGCGAGAATATGCCCGGTCGAGCGATAATTCCGCTCAAGGCGGATCACGAGCGCGCCGGGAAAATCGTGCTCGAAGCGCAGGATGTTGTCGACCTCGGCGCCGCGCCAGCCATAGATCGACTGATCATCATCGCCGACGCAGCAGACATTGGTCTGTCCGACCTCGCGGCCCTGCGCCAGCAGGCGCAGCCAGAGATATTGCGCGGTGTTGGTGTCCTGATACTCGTCGACGAGCATGTAGCGGAAGCGCCGCTGATAATTCTGCAGCACGTCCGCATGCTTGCGGAAGATTTTGATGTTGTGCAGCAGCAGGTCGCCGAAATCGCAGGCGTTGAGCGTCGCGAGTCTCGCCTGATAGGCGGAATAGAGTTCGCCGCCGCGGCCATTGGCGAAAGCGGCGGCCTCGCCTGCGGGAACGCCCTCCGGCCCGAGGCCTCTGTTCTTCCAGCCGTCGATCCAGCTTGCGAGCGCTCGCGCCGGCCAGCGCTTCTCGTCGATGTTGGCCGCCGCGATCACCTGCTTCATCAGCCGGACCTGATCGTCGGCGTCGAGAATGGTGAAATCGGATTTGAGATCGGCGAGCTCGGCGTGGCGGCGCAGAATCTTCGCCGCGATGGAGTGGAACGTGCCGAGCCAGGGCATGCCTTCGGCGACCTCGCCGACCAGCGCGCCGATGCGATGCTTCATCTCGCGCGCAGCCTTGTTGGTGAAGGTCACGGCGAGGATGTCGTAGGGCCGCGCTTTTCCCGTGGCGATGATGTGGGCGATGCGCGTCGTGAGAACCCGCGTCTTGCCGGTGCCGGCGCCAGCCAGCACGAGCACCGGCCCGTCCGTCGCCTCGACCGCCTGCCGCTGCTCGGGGTTCAGCCCTTCGAGATAGGTGATGCGCGCCTGCGCCGCGGCGGCGGCCGCGCGCTGTCCGAGCCCGCCCGATTTCGGCGGCGGAGGCGGCGCGGGCCCGCGCGCGGGCGGCTGCGCCCCGGAGCGCGAGGGCGGCCCGAGATCGTCGTCGTCGAAGGCGCTAAGCGGATCTGACATGGTTTGACCGGCGCCGAATCTGGTCGACGCCACGCCCTACATAGGGTCCAGAGGCGGCTGAGCCAAACGGGCCATGATTTTGCGGCGAAGGATTGACGGGAACGCCGCTTGCATGGCGCCACGCAGCATGAGCAGCGACACTCCCGCCACGGCGCTCGACGCGCCTGTCATTCCGCAAAGGCACGCCCTGATCGAAGACGCCATGGCGATCCTGCTGGGGACGGCGCTGGTGGCGCTCGGTATCGGCTTCTACGCCAAGGCGATGCTGCTCACGAGCAGCACGGCCGGCCTGTCGCTCCTGCTGCACTACCTCACGGGCTATTCGTTCGGCGTGATGTTCTTCGCGCTCAACCTGCCTTTCTGGTGGCTGGCGGTGAAGCGCATGGGCTGGGCCTTCGCCGGCAGGACCTTCGCTGCGGTCAGCCTGCTCGCGGTGTTCACGCGCCTGACGCCGCAATGGATCGACATCAGCGGCATCAACGGGCTCTATGCGGCGATCCTCGGCGGCGGGCTTGCGGGCATGGGCATGCTGGCGCTGTTCCGGCACCGCACCGGGCTTGGCGGCATCAACATCCTCGCCCTCTATCTCCAGGAGAATTTCGGGTTCAGGGCCGGCTATTTCCAGCTTGGCGTCGACGCGCTGATCCTGATCGCGGCCCTGTTTATCCTGCCGGCGGACCGCATTCTTCTGTCGATGGTCGGGGCGGCGGTGCTGAACGTGATCGTGGGCGTGAACCACAAGCCCGGGCGCTATCTCGGCGTCAGTTGAACAGCCGCCGCGCCGGCGTTTCCTCGTCCCGCGGGCGCTTGCCCAGAGCGATCACCCGGCCGACATCGGCCGGGCGCGGCATGCGCGCATGCATCGCTTTCATGATCGCGAGATTGGCGAGAATATCGGAGGGGAACGGCGTCACTTTCTTCGTCGCCATGTCGACATGGAGCGACAGGTTCTCGGTCGTCGAGGACACCCAGCCCTCCACCGCATGGCGCAGCATCATGAAATAATGCAGACGTTTTTCATCGAAATCGAGCAACTGCAGGGTCACGCGGACGGCGTCGCCGTTCTTCAATTCGCGGAGATAGCGGATATGGCATTCGGCCGCGAAATAGGAGCAGTGGCGGGCGTCGAGATAGTCCGCGCCGAGGCCCGCCAGCGAGAAGGCTTCCTCGACCGCGCGGTCGAAGAGGACGTGATAATAGGCCATGTTCAGATGGCCGTTATAATCGATCCAAGCCGGCTCCACCCGCATCGTCGAGGAGACGAACGGAGCAAAGAAAAGGACAGGGGCGTCGGTCACACTCATCCGAAGTCCGCTGCGTCCGAGAGCGAAGGCGCATCATGGCCCTTCGCCGAATTCACCCGCGGAGGCGGGCGAAACGCCGTCGCCGATACCGGCGCGACGTGGAATAGTGTAGTCATCCCGCCGCATGCCGCAAGCTGGAATATCTCTGGATGGGTTCTGTGATTGACATGAAGGCCGCGCGTAACGAGAGCGGCGTCGAATCTGTGGTGGCCGCCCTTTCCCGCCAGTTCGGCAATCGCTGCGCGACCGGCGCGGCCGTTCGCGAGCAGCACGGGCACACCCTGACCTGGATCCCGAACCAGCCGCCGGACGCCGTGGTCTATCCGCTCGACGCGCAGGAGATCGCGACGATCGTGAAGCTCTGCGCCGAGCACAGGGTTGCGATCATTCCCTTCGGGACCGGCACCTCGCTCGAAGGCCATGTTAACGCGCCGGCCGGCGGCGTCTCGATCGACACCTCGCTGATGAAGGCCGTGATTTCGGTGCAGCCGGAGGACCTGACCTGCGTCGTCGAGCCCGGCGTCACCCGCAAGCAGCTCAACGAGCATCTGCGCGACACCGGCCTGTTCTTCCCGATCGATCCCGGCGCCGACGCCTCGATCGGCGGCATGGCGGCGACGCGCGCATCCGGCACCAACGCGGTTCGCTACGGCACGATGAAGGACAATGTTCTCGCGCTCGAAGTGGTGCTGCCGAACGGCGAGATCGCGCATACGGCGCAGCGCGCCAAGAAGACCTCGGCCGGCTACGACCTCACGCGCCTGTTCGTGGGCTCGGAGGGCACGCTCGGCGTGATCACCAAGGTGACGCTCAAGCTGCAGGGCATTCCGGAGGCGATTTCCGTCGCGGTCTGCTCCTTCCCCTCGATCAAGGCCGCCTGCGACGCGACCATCATGGCGATCCAGCTCGGCGTGCCGGTGGCGCGCATCGAGCTGCTTGACGAATTGCAGGTGAGGGCCTGCAACCGCCATTCGAAACTGTCATTGCCGGAGAAGCCGCTGCTGCTGCTCGAATTCCATGGCACGACCGCGGGCGTCGCCGAGCAGGCGCAGCGCTTCCGCGAGATCGCGGACGAGAATGGCGGCAGCGATTTCGAGTGGGCGACGAAGCCGGAGGAGCGCACGAAATTGTGGGAGGCGCGGCACAACGCCTATTGGGCGACGATGGAGCTGCGTCCGGGCGCCAAGGGCGTCGCGACCGACGTCTGCGTGCCGATCTCGCGGCTCGCCGAATGCGTCGAGGAGACCAAGCGCGATCTCGACGAGAGCGGCTTGATCGGCCCTGTCGTCGGCCATGTCGGCGACGGCAATTTCCATGTGCAGCCGCTTGTCATGATGGACGACGCCGACGAGGTCGCGCGCCTCGAAGGCTTCCTGGAGCGGTTGGCGAAACGCGCCATCCGTATGGAGGGCACTTGCACCGGCGAACATGGCGTCGGTCAGGGCAAGATGAAATATCTCGAAGCCGAACTGGGTCCGGAGGCTTTGGCGATGATGCGCGCCATCAAGCGCGCCATCGACCCCGATGGAATCATGAATCCTGGCAAGGTCATCGGCATGTGACGCTGCGCGACGCCGCTTAACCATGTCGGCCGGCGCGAATTTGATGGCGCGCCAGTCATATCCGCGCCTCGAAATTGAGTAGAGTGCGGCGGGAGTCGAGAAGAAGGGCAAGCTGACGCTGTGCGCGACCTGCTGACGGGCCTCGCTATTGTCGTGATTCTGGCGCTGTCGGCAGCGATGGCCGCGCCCTGGTTCGTCAACTGGAACGCTTGGCGGCCCCAGATCGAGGAGCGCCTGACCACGGCGCTCGGGCGCGACGTCCATATCTCCGGCGACATCGCGATCACGCTTCTGCCGCAGCCGCGTTTCGTCGCGCGCGGCGTCTCGGTCGCGGGCGCGCAAGCGCCTGCGTCGCTCACGGCTGACACGGTCGAGATCGAGCTGGGGCTGACGGCGCTCGCGACCGGCCAGTTGCGCATCACCGACGGGCTGGTCGAGAAGCCGGTGCTCGTCTGGCGCGAAGCTGGCGTCTTGCCATCCGCCGTATCGCCGCCGGCGCCAGATCATGCCAGGCCTTTCTCGATCGAGCGCCTGTCGCTGCGCGGCGGCGAATTGCTTGTGCTTGCGAGCAACGGCCGCCCGCAATTCAGCGCGCGCGGCGATCTCGATATCGAGGCCGCCTCGATCGCCGGCCCGTGGAAGGCGCAGGGCCGCGCCGATCTCGGCGGCAAAATGTACGATGTGCGCTGGAGCAGCGGCGTCATGAGCGAGGACGGCAAGGCCGCTGTGAAATTCGGCGTGCAGGCCGCAGGGCTCGCTTTCATTCTCGACGCCGATGGCTCGTTGCTGGTCGACCGACAGGCCTGGAGAACGCCGCCGCGCTTCGAGGGCCGGCTCTCGGCGTCAGGCGTCGCGCCATGGCCCTTCGGCAAGGGCGCCGGTCCGCAGCCCTGGCGCGTCGTCGCCAACGGAACCGCTGATTTCAAGCAATTCATCGCGCGCGATCTCGACATCGAAGCGGGCCCGCAGGACGCCGGAATCAAGGCGGAGGGCGACGGCACGCTGAGCTTCTCAGGCCTGATGTCGGCCCGCGCCGCGATCAAGGCGCGCACGCTCGACCTCGACAAGATGACGGCGGTCGATCCCGGGCAGGATGCGCCGGCGCTGCCGATGGAGAACGCCGCCGAGACCGAAAAACTTCTGGCTGCGATCCCGTTTCCGATCTCGCTCGAAGCCACGGTGGAGCGCGCCTATGCGCGCGGCGAATCATTCGGGCCGGTGAATGTCGTGGCGCAGCTCGATCAGGGCGCGATCGCCGTCGATCGCGCCGACGCGCAGATGCCCGGCGGTGTGAAGGCGACGGCGTCGGGCCGCGCCTGGATCGATTCGGAGCCGGCGTTCGAAGCGTCGATCAGCCTGTCATCAAGCGCTCCGGCGAAAGCATGGTCGTGGGTATCAGGAGCGCCGCTCGAATCTGTGAAGAATCCGCGCTTCGCGCGCGCCGCGAACGCCTCAGCCTCCGGACGATTGCGCTGGCGGCCGGGCCGCATCGCGATCGATGACGCGACGATCGCGCTTGATGGCGCGCAGGCGCGCATCAGCGCGCAGCGCCGTTTCGCATCGGAGGGCGATCCCGGGCGCATCGGCCTCGATATTCGCGCCGACAAATTCGATCTCGATCTGATGCCGCCGCTCAATGCGCTGACGGCTGCCGACGGTCCCGACGTCAATCTGACAATCGCGGCGAAAGATGTGATGTCGCAGACGCTCGGCGTCTCGCTCGGCGCGCTCGATGTCGATGCGAAGCAGCAATCGGGCGTGCTGACGGTTTCAAAATTGTCGCTGCGCCAGACCGGATTTTCCCTGACCGGCGACGGAGTCGTGAAAAACGGCGTTGGACGCGTCACGGCGGAGCTTGTCGCCGACAATCTTCAGCCGCTGGCGTCGGCGTTGCAGCGCGCGCTGCCCGGCAAGGCGTCCGACGCGCTCGCGTCGCGCGCGGCGCTTCTGTCGCCGGCGCGCCTCAGCGCTTCGGTGCAGCCTTCGCGCGACGGCAAGACGTGGCTCGCGCGCATCGTCGGCGCGGCGGGCGAAACCAGGATCGACGCGCTCGCCGAAGCGCGCGCCGGCGCCGAAGGACAGGCGGCGGTGAATGTGGAGTCGCTGCGCGTCAACGCGGAAGCCGCGGATGCGGGCCGTCTCATCCGCCTGCTCGGGCGCGACGCGGCGCCTTCGACGCAGCCCGGCTCGTTCGCGCTCGCTATCATGGGATCGGCCGACAAGGCGACGAGCTTCACGCTCAACGCTGCAATCGCGGGCGCTTCGATCGAGGCGTCGGGACAGGCGTCCGATGCGATGACGCAGGCGGTCGCGGGGCGCGTGCGATTGAATGCGGGCGATATCGGGCCGGCGCTGAAACTGCTGGGACTGCCCGCGGCCGCGACGCCGCAGCCGGCCTGGCTCGAAAGTCCGCTCGAGATTGGCGCCGGCGGTTTGAGCTTGCCGCAACTTGCGGGCGCCGTCGGCGGCAAGCGCATTTCATCGGCGGCGCTGCAGATCTCGCTCTCTGATGAGCCGCGCGCTACGGGCCGCATCGAATTCAGCGATCTCTCGCTCGCCGAATTGTCTGGCCTTGTACTTGGCGTCGATCCGTCCGCTGCGACGACGGGCTTCTGGTCATCAACGCGCTTTCCTTCCTTCGCCGGTTGGCCTGCGCCGTTCGATCTCGACATTCGCGCGCCGCGGCTTGCGCTGGGCGCGGGATGGAGCGCTGCGAATGCGTCGCTGCGTCTCGTCAGCCGCAATGACGGGCTCAGGCTTGAGAGTGCGAGCGCCGATTTCGCCGGCGGGCAGATCACGGCGAATGGCGCGATCCGGCGCGATGGCGGGCTTGCCGCTGTCACGGGACGGCTTGATCTGCGCAATGTCGATCTCACGACGCTCGGCGCGAGCGGCGGCTTTGCTGGCAAGGCTGATCTCGCGCTCGATCTCGCCGGCAATGGCGATGCGCTGTCGCGCGTCGTTGCGAATCTCGGCGGCGCCGGCTCCGCGACGTTGCGCGGCGCGACATTGCCGCGCCTCGATGTCGCCGCGCCTTCGCGCGTTAGCGCGTTGCAGGCGAAGCGCGAAGGTTTGCCTTCGCTCGACGCCGTCACGCCGCTCGTCGAACAGGAAATGGCGCGCGCGCCGCTTGTCATCGACACGCTTTCCGCGCCGCTCACCGTGGCGAATGGCGCGATGCGTTTCGGGCCGGCGCGCGCCGAGACGACATCCGCAATCGTGACGGGATCGGCGCAGATCGATTTGCGTTCGCTGACGCTCGATGCGCGCGGCGTCGTCGGTGCGCGGGCGCAGGACGCGGCGCAGACGCCGGAGATCGGCGTCGCCTATTCCGGTCCGCTCGCGGCGCCGCGGCGCATGCTCGACGTCAGCGCGCTGTTCGGCGACCTCACGCAGAAGGCGGCGGCGCGCGAGGCCGAGCGCATCGATACGCTGGAGCAGGACGCGCGCGAGCGCGCCGCGTTCAACAGGCGCCTGCGCGCCGAACGTCAGCGCGTCGAGGCAGAGCGGCAGCGCGTCGAGGCCGAGCGCGCCGAAGCCGAGCGCCAGCGTGTCGAAGCCGAGAAGCAACGCGTCGCTGCAGAGCGGGCTGAACGTCAGCGCGTCGAGGCGGAAAGACAGAAGCTCGAAGCTGAGCGCCTCGAAGCCTTGCAACGCGCTGAACGTCAGCGATTCGAAGCCGAGCGCCTTGCCGCGCAACAACGCGCCGAGCGTATGCGGCAGCTCGAAGTCGAACGCCTCGCCGCTCAACGGGCCGAGGCCGAGAGGCAGCGCCTCGAAGCCGAACGTCTTGCCGCGCCACCGCCTGCCGTTGTTCCGCCTGCGGCGCCTGCGCCCGCGCCATAACGATCTTCAGGCGCGCTTCGCCTGCAGCATACGCAGCACATGCAATCGCAAGGCGGATGAAAGCCCGACGCCCTTGCGCTCGCCATCGATGCGCGCGACGAGCGCTGCGAGGCTGACGCCGTCCTGCGTCGCGATGTCCTTCAGCGCGCGCCAGAACGGCTCTTCAAGCGAGATGCTGGTGCGATGTCCGGCGATCGACAGCGAGCGCTTGACGTTGCGCGCGTCGAGAGCGTCATTCATCCGTCGACGGCGCGTCGCGCTTGTGCCCGTCGAGAGCCAAGTGACGCTGGGCTTCCTTCTTCTCGGCCGTCTCGCGCTCGGCTTTCGTGCGGCCGAATTTCACGCGGTTTTCCGCCGCGGTTTTCTCCGCGTCAGAGCGCGCCTTGTCCTTGCGCGCGCGCCTGAAATTGATGACCTCGCCCATCTCAGGGTTTCTTGCGGAACGCGTCGAGCGAAACGACTTTCGGCCCTTCGCCCGGCGCCTCTTCCGCAACGGCGTCTTCGGCCTTGGCGTCGGCGGGTTTCTTCGGCGCTTTCGCCGGGGCCGTGACCAGCGACTTTTCGGACTTCTTCGCGGGCGTCGTCGCCGGCGCGGCGGAAGCGGTCGCCTCGCCTTCCTCGGCCTCGAACTTCAGACCGAACTGCACCGAGGGATCGAAAAAGCCGATGACGGAGTCGTAGGGGACGACGAGTTGTTCATGCACGTTCTTGAAGGAGAGCACGACCTCGAAGCCATGCTCATGCACCTTCAGATCCCAGAACTGATGCTGAAGAACGATGGTCATCTCTTCCGGATATTGCTCGCGCAGCCGGTTGGAGATGCGCACGCCGGTGTGCTGCGTCTTGAACGAGATGTAGAGGTGATGCTCGCCGGGAAGGCCGTAGCGTGAAATATCCGACAGCACGCGGCGCACGACGCCGCGCAGCGCCTCCTGCACCATCAGATCATAACGAATAAGGTCGGTGGCCATTTCAATCCAGGCGGACGATTCCCGGAGAGGCTAATGCAGCCGGGCGCGGAGCGAAAGTGCGGGGAAGGTGGAGGCTTCTGTTGCCAGGCGCCTCCGAGCCCCGCCTTACGCCGCTAAGCGCAAGGACTTAAGATCCGTTTTGGGGACCGCTTACGCAGCCACCGCGACGGGAGCATAGTTGTCATTCGCAACTATAGGTTTGACCCGATAACGGCGGTATCATGCCGGGCAAAAGAACACCCTTTACGCCCTCGTCGATCCTGTTTCGCCCCCATCACCAGACATCCGCGGATGGCTCGTGGTGGAGGCGCCGGGTACCGCCCCCGGGTCCGAAAGGTTTATTACGGTGACCGTTTATCGCCATAGCCGTCTTGCGACGGCAAAACTGATATAGGGCCTTGCAGCCGCAAAATCAAAGGGAGGAGCGACCGGACATGAAGCTTCCCTTTTTCGCAGCCGCTCCTGCGGCGATGACCGACTACAGCGGAATGACGGTCAATGAGCGCCTCGTCATTTCCGGTCAGATCGACCTGTGGGACGCGGCCGTTCTCGCTGGCGACAAAGCGAGAATGATCGAGATTCTCGTGAAAACCCACCTGACGCAAAGCCAGGCCGAGGAGACAGCCGCGGCGGTTCTCGCCGATCCCGAAAGATACGGATTTCCGCCGCGCGCGTGAGGCGGAAATGTCGCGCGAGGAATCCGGTCGTCTCGCGCCGCGCGATCGATGTCGATTGGCCCTAACTCTTCGCTGATCAGACTGTCGCCGGCGCAGGCTTGCCGATGCGATCGAGAAGATTGGCGAGATCGGCCGCGCTGACGTCGCAGAGATTGCCGCCGAGATGTCGTTCGATCGAGGCGTGATAGGCCGGCCAGATTGATTTGAGCGCTTCATCGCCCGTCTCGGTCAGTCGGGCGTGATGGCCACGGCCGTCGCCGGGGCAGGGCTCGCGCAGGATGAGCCCGCTCTTCTCCATCCGGTCGAGCAGGCGCGACGCGGTATATTGCGGCAGCTCCAGCTTGCGCTCGAGTTCGACCGGGCGCAGGCGGCGCCCGGGCTCCAGCGACAGCAGGATCAACACCTGACAGACGTCGAGCGGCGGCTGGCCGCCCGCTTTCAGATCGGCCGACACCGCGTCGAGCAGCCGCCGGCGGGCCATGAGCAGGCTCTGCCAGGTGCGCATCACCGATTCGCGACAATCAGGCGTCATGGTCGCAATCTAGACAATTCCCGAGGTTGACGGTTCCATGCAAATGCATCTAGTTGGATGCGCGTGCATGATATGGCGATCCCAACGCCAGCCGCAACCAGCGCCCGCCGATAACCCAAGGAGGAGACCTCATGAAGCTCTATTTCACTCCCGGTGCCTGCTCGCTTTCGCCCCATATCGTGCTGCACGAGGCGGGCGCCGCGCACGAACTTGTGAGGGTCGACCTCAAGACCAAGAAGACGGAAGCCGGCGACGATTATCTCGCGATCAATCCCAAGGGCCAGGTGCCAGCCTTGGCGCTCGATAACGGCGCGGTGCTGACCGAGGGGCCGGCGATCGTCCAATATATCGCCGACAAAAAGCCCGAGGCGAAGCTTGCGCCGGCCAATGGCTCGACCGAGCGCTACCGGCTGCAGGAGTGGCTCAACTATCTCACCTCGGAGATCCACAAGAGCTTCTCGCCCCTGTTCGGCGCCGACACGCCGGCGGAATTCAAGACGATCGCGACGAACAAGCTCAACAAGCAGTTCGCTTTCCTCGACAAGAAGCTCGCCGGCGACGGCTATCTCACGGGCAAGGATTTCTCGGTGGCGGATGCCTATCTCTTCACCCTCACCAACTGGGCGAAGCCGGTCGCGATCGATCTCGCGCCTTATCCGAATCTCGTCGCCTATCGCGAGCGCGTTGCTGCGCGCCCGGCGGTGCAGGCGGCGATGATGGATGAGGGCCTGATCAAGAAGGCCTGATCAGGAGGCGGCGAGCTCTGCGCATCAACTCCTTGCGGCGCGGCGCGCCTCGACTATCGTCGCGCCGCATTCGGAGTATGGCGCGAAAAAGCGGGAACCGGTTTTTCGCGAGAGCCATGCTCCAAACCGTGAGAATCGATCACGCTTTCGCCCTTTGATTGTTTCAATCAAAGGGCGGCGTGATCTCGGAGGGGTTGTTGATGTCGGTCACCATTCACGGCACGGCGAAGTCGCGCGCGGTCCGCAATATCTGGATGGCGGAGGAGCTCGGGCTCGCCTACGCCCATGATCCCGTCGATTTCCGCGATGGCGGTTCGATGAAGCCGGACTATCTCGCGCTCAACGATATGGGCCAGGTGCCGGCCATGAGCGACGAAGGCGTCGTGCTGACAGAATCGCTCGCCATCAATCTCTATCTCGCGAAGAAGCATGGCGGGCCGCTCGGGCCGCGCGATCTTATCGAAGACGCGTTGATGACGAAATGGACGCTCTTCGCTGCGACGCAGGTCGAAGGTCCCGGCATCGTCTGCCTGCAGCACGCGCTGATGCTGCCGGAGGACAAGCGCGACGCGAAGCTGCTCGACGAGACGATCGCGAAATCGGCGCGCGCGTTCAAGCATCTCGACCGCGCGCTCGAGAAGGGCGGCGGCTGGCTGGTCGGCGGGCGCTTCACCGCCGCCGACATCAATGTCGCGATGTGCGTGTTCTATTTCCGCGGCAGGCCTGACGTCGTCGCGAGCTATCCCCATGTCGCGACTTGGTGGGCGGATGTGACGGGGCGCCCCGCCTACAAGAAGGCGATGGCGCTGCGCGGAGATTGATCCGTGTTCTCTAACGCCGCGCCGCTGCGACGCGCGGCGCTCGCAATCGTTCTCCTGTCGGCCGTTACGGGCGTGATCCTGCAAAGCATTGCGTCCGTCGGCTTCGCGCAGGCGCGGGGCCTGAGCCCCTTCTTCGGGCTCTGGCGCATGCTGCTGTTCTTCACGGTGCTGACCAACATCCTCGTGGCGGCGGTGTGTCTTGCGTCCCTCAGGGACGAGAAGGGCGAGAGTTTTCTCAGCAGCCCTTCGACGCAGGCGGCGACGGCGCTCTACATCATCATCGTTGGCGCGATTCACAATCTGCTGCTCGCCGATCTCCTGACGCTGAGCGGCCTGCGATCTGCGGCCGACTTTTTCATCCATGACGCGACGCCGATCCTCTATGTCGCGACATGGCTGCTCTTCTTGCGCAAGGGCGCGCTGCAATGGAGCGACGCGCTCTGGTGGCTCGCCTATCCCCTCTGCTATTTCGTCTATGTGCTCGTGCGCGGCGCGATCGACAATTTCTACCCCTATCCGTTTCTCGATGTCGCGCGGCAAGGCGCGACACAGGTGTCGCTCAACGGCGTCGCGCTGCTGGCGCTCTTTATCGGTCTCGGACTTGCGATCGTCGCGATTGATCGCGCGATAAAGCGCAGATTCAAGCCTGCCTGATTTTGCCCGCCAGCGCGACGACAGAGCCGCGCGCATTGTTGCGGTCCTCGCTATTCTTGAGGAAAGGCGGCCAGATCTGGTTGCGGCCGTTGCGCTTGGCGGCATAGAGCGCAGCGTCCGCGGCCGCGATCAATTCGGGCGCGGCGATCGCGGCGATGGGGCCGGCGGCGACGCCGAAGCTCGCCGTCACCACGCTGCGGAAGCCCATCGCTTCATGCGGCATGGCGAGCATTTCGAGCGAGCGGCGGATGCGCTCGGCCATGCGGATCGCCTGGCGCAGATCGAGGCCCGGCAGCAGCACGAGAATTTCTTCGCCGCCATAGCGGATCGCGGTGTCGCCGCCGCCGCGCAGCTCGGCGCGAACGCAGGCGGCGGCGCGCTTCAGGCAGAGATCGCCGGCGACATGGCCGTAACGATCGTTGAACAGCTTGAAATGATCGATGTCGATCATGATCATCGCGATGCTGGCGTCGTTCCAGGCGGGGTCGCCCCAGACGTCGTCGATGCGCGACGTCAGCAGACGCCGGCTGCCAAGCTCGGTGAGCGCGTCACGCATCGCGACCGCCTCGGCTTCGGCGTGACGCAGGCGATCGCGCAGCCCGTGCAGATAGACGCGCCGCGCGTCGCGTTCGAGATAGTAGTTGCTGATGAGCGTGAGATAGGCCGCGGCCGTCATCGTCGTCACCGCGGTTGCGGCGATCGGAATTGACAGATGCACGCTGGTGAAGACCGCAAGCGCATGAAGGATCAGGAAAATTGCGGAGACGATCATGGCGTAGCGATAGGGCAGGCGCTGGACCGTGTTGGTGAAGAGCAGCACCAGAATCACGAAATACTGGTAGTGCGCCGCGTCAGGCGAAGCCGTTAGCATGAACACGCCGAGCATCTGCAACGCCATCGCAAGCGGGATCGAGGCGGTGAGGGCTTCGCGAAGAAATTTCGGGCTCTCCTCTTTCGGAAAGCGTCCCGCGAAGATGATCCAGGGCGTCACGACGAAGGCGTGGAGCAACAGGGACAGGCGGAACTGATCCTGAAGCAGAAACCATTCGGGGATCAGAAAGAGATTGTAGCAGACGACATTCGCGAGCGTGGCGGCGCGCAGCCTGAGATGCCGGCGGTGGCGGCGATCGAGTTCGAAACGCTGTTCGAGCCAGTCCGGAAAATTGAGGGCCTTGCGCTTCGCGGCGATGAACTCGTCGACAGCGGCGAGCGTAACCTCAGTATCTCCCATCGCTACGCCTCCCGCGGCGCCGATGAACCACGCGTCATCGCCGCTGTCTTGCGCGCGCTTTATTGCCGCGTTCTTAAATCGATCGGAGAGACTCCCTCGGGAAGAATACCTATCGTAACGATAGGCGCTCGGCGGTCTTTATCGCACCGCTCTTCTTCGATGGAAGCGATGGCGCCTTGGTTGGATCGTTGTCGTGCGTCGCGCCTTCCCGGCTACGCCGTAGCGAAGCCGCTCCGGCTTCGCCGAGGCGAGCGGCGCGGATTCTTGCGCTGGGGCCGGACACGGTTCCGTTCCACTTCGTTGCACTTCACCGTTCCGGGGACGGCGACAGCTTCAGCGCTTCAAATTGAAGCTCCCTCCGTCCCCGGATTCGTGGAGCGAGCGGAGCGAGTGGAACGAAGTCCGGGGCCCAGCGAAGATTCGCGCCGAAAGGCGCGCTTCAATTCAGAACGCGATCCCTCACGCCCATTCGCCCTTGCGGAAGACAGGCGTGCGCGAACCATCGGCGCGCACGCCGTCGATGTCGACCTGGTCTGAGCCGATCATCCAGTCGATGTGGATGAAGCTCTTGTTGCCGCCCTGCGCCGCGATCTGCTCCGGCGTCAGCTTCGCGCCATCGATGAAGCATTTCGAATAGCACTGGCCGAGCGCGATGTGGCAGGACGCGTTCTCGTCGAACAAGGTATTGTAGAACAGGATGCCGCTCTGCGAGATCGGCGAGGAGTGCGGCACAAGCGCGACTTCGCCGAGACGGCGCGCGCCGTCGTCGGTGTCGATCACCTTGTTCAGCACTTCTTCGCCGCGCGTCGCCTTCGCCTCGACGATGCGGCCTTCCTCGAAGCGCACCTGGATGCCGTCGATCAGCGTGCCTTGATGCGAAAGCGGCTTGGTGCTTGCGACATGGCCGGAGACGCGACGCGCGTGCGGCGTGGTGAACACTTCCTCGGTCGGAATGTTCGGATTGCAGGTAATCCCGTTCTTCGCCGTCGAGGCGCCGCCCTGCCATTCATGGCCGTCGGCGAGGCCGATGATGAGGTCCGTGCCCGGGCCGGTGAAATGCAAGGAATGGAAACGCTGGCCATTCAGCCATTGCGTGCGCTTGCGCAAATTCGCGTTGTGCGTCTCCCACGCCGCGACCGGGTCGTCCTTGTCGACGCGCGAGGCCGCAAAGATCGCGTGCGCGAGCTTCGCCACAGCGACATCCTCGTCTTCGCCGGGGAAGACCTGCTTCGCCCAGGACGAGCCGGGATAGGCGACGATGTTCCAGTTGATGTCGAAGCCGGCGATCTTTTCGAGCGCTGGCTGATAGGCGATCGAGTTCGCCTTGTTGGCGCGCGCGACCTTGGCGGGATCTTCGCCTGACAGCAGCATGGGATTGTCGCCGACGATGGCGAGGCGCGCGGTGTTGGCGGCGAAGGCCTTGCCGACGCCGTCATAGAGCCAGGTCGGCGCGCGATCGAAGCTGAGATCATGGCCGTTGCGATAGCGCGCAAGCGTCATCTCCTCGTCGGCGAAGATCGGCGTCACGAGGCCGGCGCCGGCGGCGTAAGCGTGCTTCGCGACAAGCCTGACAAGCGGCAGCGCCGCGACCGGCGCGGTGAGGAAAAGGTCCTGCCCCGGCTGCAGGCGCAGGCCGACCTTCACGGCGACTTCGGCGAGACGGTCGAGCTTTTTGGCGTCGATGGCGGAGGGGAGGGGGAGTGTGGGCATGGGGAGCATCCAAAAGGGGAGGCGCGAAACCTGAGGGCCTGTCATCGCCGGGCTTGGGCTGACGATCCAGTGCAAAAACGCGGAGCGGGTTTGAAGTGATGGCGCAAGGCTCGGATCGGCCGTTCACGCGCAGTCTTCCTCCAGATGTCATCGCCCGGCTTGACCGGGCGATCCAGACCGCCGCTTCAACATTGTGGATGATCTCTGGATGCCCGGCTCAAGGCCGGGCATGACATTTGAAAAAAGATCGCGGGTCGCGACCGTGCCGCTTGACATTTCGTGATTAAATTCCTAATATTGATCTTGCCTCTGCTCTTCTCGGGGCCGTCCGGGTCAGGACCGAACGGGAGCGGAGGGCGGACCTGCGGATTTCCGCCACGACCTGGCGGCGGAGATTCCCGGGAGCTTCCGACGGCACGTCCGCCTGACAATACGATCAGGCTGTCCGAACGGACCTTAAGCGGTACGCCGCGGAGAGCGTGCGACGGGAGGTTTCAGAATCCGCGCCGGGAGCGCCGGAAGGCGAAATCCCATCACTCATTTTCGGCCGCGCCTATCGGCGCTCCCGGCCTCCCCTCGGAGGCGAGGATGAAGATGAAGGGAAAAGAGCAAAGCGGGACAGAAGGAATTGGAGCCGTGCAGGTGCGCGGGGAATTGGTGCGTTCCTTTGAACTGTCATCCCGGGCGCGCTGCAGCGCGAAGCGGTGCGGCGCAGACCCGGGATCTCTGAGGGATTAGCCAATCGCAAAGCGATCCCGGATCAGCGGCGCATCATTGCATGCTGCGCCGCGTCCGGGATGACGGCCGCGCTCTTCGCACGCTTGCCTCTCTGTTCGCCCTCCGTTAACAGGCTTGCCCTAGGTTCACGGGGCTGCACGGAACAGCGCGGCCGGATGAGGACAGCGCGTGTCGATCGATGTTGCGATCTCGACCGGAATGAGGGGCGGCTCCGCCCTGTCCGCGCGCGCGCTCCTTCCGCTTCTTCTTAGCCGCCCCTGAGGGCCGGCCGGGCGTTGCGCCTGGGCGCTCAGGGGACGCGAAACGAACCCGAAGCCCATTCAAGCGCGCCATCATGATCCCGGATCGGGCGCGAAAGACCGAAGGATCAAATCCATGACCTCCGCATCCAAAGATCGCGTCGTCATCTTCGACACCACCTTGCGCGACGGCGAGCAATGCCCCGGCGCCACCATGACGCTGGAGGAGAAGCTCCAAGTCGCCGACCTGCTCGATGAGATGGGCGTCGACATCATCGAGGCCGGATTCCCGATCGCCTCGAACGGCGATTTCGAAGCGGTGTCGCTGATCGCCGAGCGCGTGAAGAACGCTGTTGTCGCCGGCCTCGCGCGCGCCGCCTTCGGCGACATCGACCGCGCCGGCGAAGCGGTGAAGAAAGCGCGTCGTCCGCGCATCCACACCTTCCTGTCGACCTCGCCGGTGCACATGAAGCACAAGCTGCAGAAGTCGCCGGAAGAAGTGCTGGAGATGGTGATCGCGCAGGTGAAGCGCGCGCGCAATCTCGTCGACGACGTCGAATGGTCGGCCGAAGACGGCACGCGCACGGAGCATGATTTCCTCTGCCGCTGCGTCGAGGAAGCGATCAAGGCGGGCGCGACGACGATCAATATCCCCGACACCGTAGGCTATTCCGCGCCGGACGAATATCGTTCGCTGTTCCGCATGGTGCGCGAACGCGTGCCGAACTCCGACAAGGCGATCTTCTCCGTCCACTGCCACAATGATCTCGGCATGGCGGTGGCGAATTCGATCGCCGGCGTCGAAGGCGGCGCGCGCCAGATCGAATGCACGATCAACGGCATTGGCGAACGCGCGGGCAATGCAGCGCTGGAAGAGATCGTGATGGCGATCAAGACGCGCAACGACATCTTCCCGTTCGAATGCGGCGTGAAGAACGAGATGCTGATGCGCGCTTCGCGCGTCGTCTCGGCGGTGACATCATTCCCGGTGCAGTACAACAAGGCGATCGTCGGCCGGAACGCGTTCGCGCATGAGAGCGGCATCCATCAGGATGGCATGCTCAAGAACACGCAGACCTACGAGATCATGACGCCGGAGAGCGTCGGCGTGTCGAAGACCTCGCTGGTGATGGGCAAGCATTCCGGACGCAACGCGTTCCGCGACAAATTGCAGACGCTCGGCTATTCGCTGTCGGACAATCAGATCCAGGATGCGTTCGTGCGCTTCAAGGAGCTGGCCGACCGCAAGAAGGAAATCTTCGACGAGGATATCGAGTCGCTGGTCGATGAAAATCTGGCGGGCGCGCGCGACCGGATGAAGGTGTTGTCCCTTCTCGTCGTGGCGGGCACAATCAAGGAGCAGATCGCGACCCTGACGCTCGATATCGACGGCGCCCATCGCACGGTGCAGTCGACCGGCAACGGCCCCGTTGACGCGACCTTCAACGCGATCAAGGCGCTTGCGCCCCATGACGCGGTGCTGGAGCTCTATCAGGTGCATGCCGTCACCGCGGGCACGGACGCGCAGGCGGAAGTGTCGGTGAGACTCACCGCCGACAGCCGCACCTTCACCGGCAAGGGCGCCGATCCCGATACGCTCGTCGCCTCGGCGAAGGCCTATCTCTCCGCGCTCAACAAGCTGATGGCGCGCGGCGACCGGCTGCACGCGCAGGCGGCGGAATAACCCGACGTCAGTCTCTCGCGGAGGGGCGGCCTCATGGCCGCCCTTCTTGCATAGGAGCATAAGGTCCTGAGAGTGTGCGCTCGCGCACAGGGCGCGCGGCCGCGCATCGTCATGATCCCGGCCCTACGCGAGAGGAGCCGATGGACCCGCGCAGAAATCGAGGTCCCGTGATCGAGCGGGCGAACGAGCCCGGGCTACCGCGCGGCCTCGTGCGGATCGTTGTCGTGGTCGCGCTGGGCTGGCTCGCCTACGCGACCGGCTATTTGCCCGACACGTCGTCGATCGAGCGCGGCTGGACGGAGGTGTCGTCAGAGGTTGAGAAGATGTGGGCCTCCGCGACCTCGCCATCGACTCCGACGCCTGCGCCTTCGCGGCCAACGCAAACCTCGTCCGTGCGTCCGCCGTCGCCGCCGATCTCCGTCCCGTCGCCGCCAGTTGCGCAGCCGACAACTGCTCCGCCGCCCTCCAAGTCGGACAAGGACTTCGCGGACTTTATGGCGTTCACGCGCCGCATGACGGGCATGAACAACCAGCCCGGCGCGAAGCCGCCAGAGCCGCCAGCCGCGCCTGCCAGCGATCCCTTCGCGGATTCATTCAAGCGCGATGTGCTTGGCCAGCTTCCGGCGAAGCCGCCGGCTTCGGGCGACGTCGCCTCGGCCTCTCCGCCGCCGCAGAGCGCGCGGCCTACGCCGTCGCCTTCCGCTCCGACTCCGCCGGCGTCGCCCGCGCCTGACGCCACCCGCACCTCATTGTTCCCAAGGCCGCCGGGAACGCCGGCCGCGCCGTTCCCGGCTGATGCGGTCGACAAGTTCGTCTCGCAGCAGCTCGATCTGTTCAACGCCTCGCGTGATGTGCCGGCGAAGCGCGTCGCCATGGAGAAGATCATGGCGGCCGCGGAGATCGGTCATGGACCGTCGCGCGGCGTGATCGTGCGCGGCTTCCCGGCCTCGACCATTATCCGCGACGTGGTTCCGGCGAGCGACGTCGTGCGCTTCGCGCTCGATTTCATCGTGCAGAAGCGCGCCTATTCCAACGACGCCAGGCGCGATTTCGTCGCGCTGGCCCAGTGGCTCGACGGCGACGGCCGGTCGACGTTGGTCGGCGAGGCGGTGTTCGAAGCAATGCGGGATGATTCCCGTCTGCAGAGCCCCGACGCGCTCAACGACCTGATGTCGCTGCTGTCACGCACCGATCGCGGCTGCGCCGCGCTCAGCCGTCATCTCGGCGGCGGCGATGCGGCCTGCAGCCGCGAGCTGGCGACGGCGGCGGTGGAGCGGGCGAAGCAGGCCGGCGCGGGCGGCGTCGACGCCAGGCGCTTCCGCGACGGCGTCGATACGCTCAGGAAATCGCTTGGCGATCCGACCTGACCCTGCGCGCGGAGGCGCCCGTCCACAGCTGGCTTGAAAGGGTGTGGACAGGGCGGAGAGGCTTTGCTAGACGCCTCCCCGCAACGGGCGGCTTGGCCGCCCTGTTTGTTTCGTGTGGGCGCATAGCTCAGTTGGTAGAGCAGGTGACTCTTAATCACCGGGTCCTAGGTTCGAGCCCTAGTGCGCCCACCACTCGAACAAACGACCTCTCTCTCAAAATAGCGTAGCGAAATCAGCCAGATAGGCGGATGGAATTGCGCGTGTAGACAAATAATTTCACATCCACGACGCGTTCATATGGGCCGATTTCAGGATTATCAGCCTATAAATACCAACAAAAACACGCCCGCACGCACCCAATCAAACAGTCTGATGGGCAAGCGATGGGCAAGCGGGCATGGCTCTTGACTCTTTTGGCGTTGAGAACAGAATAAGAACATCTCAACTGGGCGGGTTCTGACGCCCCGGCGCACGACGCGCCGGGATCGGCCCGCCGTTGCCTGGAGTGGAGTCATGGGCAGCACGACATATTTCGTCGTCATCCCGTTCGCGGAGGATGAGGAGGGCGATCTCTGCGCCCTCGAACCGATCGAAGCGCGCAATCCGTCGAACGCGATCTTCAAGGCTCGAGATGTCGGTTCTCGAAACGCCGGCGCCGTCGCCTTCAGCCGCAGTGGCGATCTCAACCTTGGCGAGTTCGACGACGCGGTCATTCTCGCGCGCGTTGGCAAGGTGCCTGATGACCTCGCCGGCCTCGCAGGCGAGTGATGGCGAGGGCGAAGGGCGCGCTCAGCGCCGAGCAAATGAATCTGGGCTGGCCGCATCGCTGCGAGGTCCCCGTCTGCCGGACGGATTTCTCCGCCTGGTGCCGGCTGCATCGGGAACTGATTGATGCTGCGCGTCCGGACGGCCGGTCGATCATGAGCGGCTACGACGACGCCGAGACCCTGATTTATTGCTTCCCGACGCCGGAGGCCGCGGACGCCTTCCACACGCGCTTTGGCGGCGAGAGGCATGAGATCGTCGCCGAGTATCGCGTCGACGCTCTGGGATGGCCTACGGGCCGCCTGAAGGGCTTCCGTCGGGTAGCGCGCCCGTGATCAGCGGCCGAGGCCCTTCGGACCCCGTGATCGAGCAGGACGATCAGCTCCTGACCTATCCCTTTGTCGTTGTTCGCGTGGGCTGCAAGGTTTGCAACAAGGTCAAGCGCTACCGACTGGCGAGGCTCGTCGAAACCTTCGGCGCCGACGCGACCATGGCGCATGTGCTCGACCGCATCACGATCAACTGCCCCTGGCGGATGGACCGCACCGTGAAGGGCCGGATCAAGAAGCCGATCACCGATGAGAAATGCGGCGCCTACTATCTCGACCTCGAAGGCCCGCGACCGCCGCCAGATGACCCCGCCGCGCCGTCCAGGCCGACGCTGGTGCATTCCGTTCCCTACGACCACTCCCAGAGCCCGCGCGAGATCAAGCGGCTCCGGCGCGCCCTGCGGGGCTGAGGAGATACGCCATGCAAGATCGAGACACCGACTATGTCGTGTTCCCGCCGAAGGGTAAGCGCGCAGCCGTCGAGCGCCTGATTCCCGAGATTATGGCCTATCTCGGCAGGGAGTTTCCGGAATGGTGTTTCGGCATCATGACGATCGTCGACGGCGAGTCGGACGAGTTCTCCGTGATCCCGATCGTCGGCTTCGTCGGCGATGCGGAGTTTGCACCGCGGAAGCCGATGCCGCCGATGCACATCGCCAAGGAGGCGAAGTACCTGCTGAAGCGGTTCGATCTCGGTGCGGCCGCGCTGAATTAATCTTCAGGGTCCTTCTTCGCGCCGCGCGCGACGATTTCGAGCGCGCCGTTTGGCAACGGCTTCACCAGCTTCTGCGCCTCGGCCCACGGAGCCGTCATCCAGATTTCGACCTCTTCCGCGGTGCGCAGGATGACAGGCATCGCCTTGGGGTGAATCGCCTTGACCTCCTTGTTGGGATCGGTGGTCAGGAAGGCGAACAGGTCCGACGTGATGCGTTCGCCCTTGAGCGAGCGCTTGCCCGTCCATTGCGGCGCCCAGAGGCCGGCGAAGAAGGCGACCGGTCGATCGACGTCGAACGCGAACCAGATGTCGCCGCCGGCATCCTTGTTGAACTCGCTGAACGACGTGAACGGCACGACGCACCGAAACTTCGGGTCGAACCATTTTTTCCAATGCGCGCTGTCGAGGTTGCGCACATTGGTCACGCCCCGGTCGGGCTCATCCGCGAGGAGCTGCTTGAACTCCTCCTTCGACAGCGCGCGGCCTTCCTTCTTCTCGATCGCCTTGGCGCGCTTGGTCGCAGCCTGGACCTGCACGAAATTCGGCGATGGCATACCCCACCGCACCTTCGTCAGTTCGCGCAGCCCATCGCGATTCCGGATAATCGGCGCGAGAAAATCTGGATAGATGCTGGTCTGCGGCGCGAAATTGCCGATGTCATGGGCGACATCGAACTCCCGAACAATTTCCCGGATCGCCTCGATGTTGGTTGTGAGCGAGTAGAGGTTGCACATCAGCGCGTCTGCTTTCTGGTGTCCCAGGCCGGTTCAACGCGAGCTATGCCCTTCTTCTCGCAACGCAAGCATCTGAAGCGCTGCGAAAGGCCGATCATGGTCAGATCGGTCGGCAGTCCCGCCGCCTTGACTTCGCTCGTATGGCCGCAGGGACAAATGACCCTCACGGCCGTCACCCCATTCTCGGCGAGATCCCGCACGCGCATGGGCTGGCCGGGCATCAGTGCAAATATCTCGGCGCGCTGCCGATCAGAGCGATGCGTCGCTCCTCCGCCGCCCGGATTGCCTGCGCGATCTGATACTGCTGGGCGACGAGGTCGATGAGATGATTGGCGCCAAACTCGTAGCCTTCGCGAACGGCCTCATCATTGTCCCATGCCTCGCACATGGCTGTCGCCGCGCTCACGATCTCCGCGCGGACGTCGTCGGCTAGGTCCCCGAACAGCCCGAGATTGCGATCGTTCGTGATCGCTTCGCATAGGCGCTCCATGGCCTTGCGGTGTTCGTCTTGAAGGCGGTCCTGGACGGCTCTCGCGCGGCGATAGTCAGTCGGCATAGATGCGATTCTGGCCGCCCGGCCGACAAGAGTCGAGGGCTATGCAAGTCGGCGAGTTAGATTGGCGTGAGATCGTCTGTCTGTTGTGGCCGGGGCGGATCGCGCCGCCCCGGCGCTGTCAGCCGCTCACGCGAACACGCCCTTGTTGTCAAGACGCGCATAGATCGCGGTAATCCGGAGCAGCGACGAATAGCACGCCTTGCTCTTGCCCATGGTTTGCGGATTGTGGTCCGCGATCTCCATGTACGATTGCTTTGCCGCCTCGATGAGTTCCGCATCAGTTAGCATACCGGGCTTCTGAAGCTGCCACCCCTTTTTCCGGTCCTTCTTCACGAAGGCCGAATGAGCTGCGAGGATCGGGAAAATGACTCCGTCGGGAACCTCCACGATCTGTCCGTCTTCGCGATCAATTGATCGGATCCGCGTTCCCTTGAAGCCCTGGTGAGATTTCCACTTCTCATAGAGCTTCCAGGCCTCCGGCGCGAGCTGCAGGCAACACTGATAGACGTCAGACGGGCCATCTTCGACAATCTTCTGGAAGAGCTTCAAACAGCGAGTCTTCTGACTGTACGTAAACACCTTGTTTGTCGGGTCGGCCTGGTCAAGCTTTCTCGTAATCTCGTCCGGGAGCAGGGCAAAAATGACTTGTATTAGCTTCTCGGTGTCGAGAAAATCTCCGTCGGCTGTGAGATCGGTCTCGGACTTGCGCAGACGCGCATGCGGGAACACTGTCTGAACGTGCGCTTCCAGATCGTCTAGCTGCCCCCTGCGGCCCGCAATTGAAATCGCGCGCACATCATTCTGAAAGTTGCGCGCGATCGAGATTTCCGCAATCAGGTCGTCGTCGTCCGTAACGATCAGTTCGAATTTGATACTCGGCGTTGTTCCACCCGCCGCAGCGTATTCCTCGAAATATCTGATCAGCTCGCCCTGCGTCTGAGAGCCGTTGATGATGCTGGGCCTGCGGAGTTTTATGATCTTCTCGCGGTCGTCGACAGTAGCGTCCCGAGCGACGATCACCATGCCGCCGTTCAGGATACTGAACTGGTCGGGCTGATCACGCAGGGTCTTGCGGATGGCTTGATGAACAAGCGTTGGCGTGCGCTTCTGCTTACCCTTCGCATCGACCAGGTATTCGCGGACGTTTTCATTGTCTTCGAGGTGAAGGACCGAGGTGCTCGGCGCGTGACCGCTGTAGACTTTGCGGCCGGCGTTATCATCTTCGGGCGCGCTGATATTGCGGCAGGTGAGATAACGAAACAGGACTTCGTTTGCAGAGCCTTTAGCTTGCATCGTTCTTCTCCATCATCCGACGACCGCTGACTGTTTGGCGCGCCCACCTGGGCGACCGCAGCGAGTCGACACGATTTGGCTAAGACGGAGGCGAGCGCCCGTCAAGAGGGATAGAGATGGTCGGAGAGTTCAGGCCAGCCTAATGCGTAGCCAGCTTGTCAGTGTCAGCGAGCCGCTCATGGCCCCGCCTCGTTGACTTTGAGGTCGATATCGAAGCCGAGCACCTTTTTGAGCGCGTCGCCGGCGGCAGCAACGTTGATTATTGGCTTGGATGTGTCGGGGCAGATTGTGATCGTCCCGCGCAGCTCGGGCCTCGTGAACAGGCTCTTTGGCAGCGTGGCCGTCAGGAACATCGCCCGTTCGTCGCGGTCGATGGTCCCCTTCGTCCGGGTCAGCCGCATGTTGCCGCGGGCGTCGAACACCAACCAGAATTCGTAAACGATCGAGTCGTGCGTGGCCCTGCTGCTGCGCGGTCCTGCCATCTAATTCTCCTCAGAACGGGATATCGTCGGTGCGAACGAGCTCGGTCCATCTCACGGGTTCGTTCACTTGCGCCTCGGCGATCGCCTCAAGCACGAAGAAGGATTTGCCGGGATTCGCGCGCGCAAGCCGCCCAGCCTCCGCCCGCGCTGAGGCCTCGGAGTTGTGCCGATGCGACGGTGGAGATTTCCCGTCTGGCGACCAGACGAGATGGAAGGAGTAAGCGTCCTTCCTCTCCCCGCCGATCGACTTCAATTCTGCGATTTTGGCGCTGAGTCCGGCCCGGACCTGTTCAATAGACTTTGTCATGGCCTGATCCATTCGATGATGGGGCGGTCGTAGGAGAGTGTGAGCGGATGGAGCGGATGGCCGTCGCTCGCGGTGCCGAAACAATGCAGCCGCGCGCCTGCGCGCTCCGCCATCGCTGCGATATCGGGCCAGCGGCCGTGCAGCTCCTCGGGCAGCTTCTTCAGCGATCCCCAGGCGACGATGACAATTTCGGCCTCACGCAGGACTTCCCCGATGTGCCGATCGCAATCAGGTCCGATTGGATGCGTCGCGCGAGCAAGGCCCCCTGATGTCGCGCGAGCGCAGGGCGAACTTGTTGACGACGTCGATGCGGCTCCAGCGATGCCGCTCGGCGAATCCGAGCAGCTTCCGGATCGTGTGATCGTCGCGATCCGCGTCCGCTGTCGACGGGTTCACCATGATCACGCCTGCGCGCAGCCCGCGATGCTCAGTCATGCGCCAGAGGCGATAGCGATAGGTTCCGCAGTCCGAGATGACAGCGCCGGAAACCTCCCGGCCCCAGATGTCATGCATCAGCGGACTCCTTGATCGACACGTCCTTTGCCATCTCGTCGAACGCCGCGCGTACCCTCTGCAGGTGCTTCTCCAACGTTTGGATATGGCTGCCTAGCGAGCCGTACACTTCGTCGAGACCGATTGTCTCAATGAGCTTGATCGCGCGTCCGTAGGCCTTCGATGCCCTCCAATCTGTCAGGCTGATGCCCGACGCCTGTTCGATGGCCGCGATCTTGTCGACCTTCTCCTGAAGAATGATGGTTCGCTCACGCACTCGACGATCAAAGTCTTCGGTCATGCGCTCACGCGCATCGGCGACACGCTGCGCGACAACGCTGTCAATCAACGCAGTGTCAATCTCGGACGACCGCCTGAGCATTGCAGCCATGAAAGATCGAGGCCATGGTTTGGGCTCTAGCTTTGGCGCGTCGACGATCTGACGAAGTCCGCCGCGCTCCTTGCCGTCGAATTCGATCAAGCCCCAGGTCGGCGGCAGATCACTTTTGTCAACGATCTCCTTTGGGGCGACGATCCACCAACGATTGCAATACTGGCAGATCTCCTCCGCCTTATGCGGCTGCGCCAGCTCGCGCTTCCAATCGCTCTTCGAGACCTTGACCTCGAAACCATGCAATTCGAGGCCTCGGGATGGGAACAGGTTCATCGCCAAGGCGTCAGCGTAGCGATAATTGCGCGCGCCGGTGCCGTTTGCGACGTTGAGCATCAACGCCCATTCTGGCTGTGCGTAGCGCTTCTTGAGCGCGGCATAGATGGCGGGCGAGGCGATCATGCCTGCTTCACGCTCCATGAGTGATCGGGGTCGCTGACGGTCTGGAAGAACTCAGCCGCCTTGGCGCAGGCCTGGCTCCGAATTTTCGCAGCACGCTGCTTCTCGGGTTCACTCATCGCGCCTTGCATCTCGTTAAGGCGCGGGCTGAAGACCGTTTCGTGCTCGACATTGATGTCGCCGCCACGATCGTAAACCTTGAGGGTCAACGTTCCGAGCAATGCGTTCACGCTGCAACCCTCCGATTGACGCCGCGCAAGCTCTCGATCGCCTGCTCCATCGTCGGATGCCGCTCGTGGAGCAGTCCTTCACGACCCGTCCGAGGCCACATGGCGACGCGAAGTCGGCTGGGAGCGACGGCGCTGATCTCGACGCGCACGAGACGGTCGTGCGCAGCAATCACGAGCCGCGTCAGGCTGTCATTGTCGTAGGTCGCGAGCGTGCGATAGCTGACCACGAACGCGACGCCGCGCCCGTACCACCAGTCGACTCGCGTCCAGTTCAATGAAACGTTCCAGGGCGCGCCGAGGCCTGTCGTCAGGACCTCCACGGCCTTTCGCTGAAACTCCGTCAGCACGAAGCGTTCGGCCTTGCCGGCGCTCAGATGATTTTCGACCCAATCGGCAGCGCTCATGTTCTCACCATGGTTGTCGGCCGCCGCCCGCGCCGCGCATCTTCAGTTTTGGATATCGCCGTCCCAACTTTTCGAGCGTCAGCTCTTCGTAGCGTCTGTAACCGCCAAGCCCTGGCCTCAGACCGATCGCTTTCATAGGCTCCCAACCGGCCGCAACCGCGCGCAGGACATCGCCGTGGCTGTCCATCCAACGCGGCGCTACGCTGACAATTCGCGTGCCGTTGATCGCCCGGATTTCATCGAGCGCCGGCGCCATGTGAGGCCACAACGCGAGTGACGAGAATGCTTGGTCCCAAATTCTGTCGCCGGGAAGTTCATCGAGCGCGCCCGCTATCCACCGTGCGTAGAGCGCTGTTTCGGCCCAGCGCAATTCGGCTTCGCTGGGTTCCTTCGCATACGAGTGCGAGTGCGGCAGTCTGATTGCGTCGACGAGCGATCTTGCTGCATCGTAGGGCGCTTCTCTTCCATCGCGAAATCGCGACTGAAACGGATTCCCCCAGACCTGGACGCCGTCGACATTGATACCCTTCGGCCTTGTGCCGAAGCGCTTCAATTGCAACCGGGGCGCGGCGAGCCGCCACGCCTCACGCTGCGACGGCGTCATGCTCTCGTAGTTCACTGCACGCCAACCGGAGCGAAGAGGAACACGCGATCGGTTTCGCCGCGCGCGCGCAGGAGCACCGGCGTTCGCGGCTCCTCGACCGACATCGAAATTTCGACAGTGTCGGCGGCGACGATCTTGAGGGCTTCGGTGATCTGCCGTCCGTTCAGCTTGGCAATGAAATCCGGCCCCTCGATCTCGACCTCGATGGCCTCCTCAGCCTTCGCGCCGGTGCCGATCGGCGGCGTGTAAAGCAGGACTCCGATGTCGCTTTGTTTCACGCGGATCTGTGATCCGTTGAGCGCGTCCTTGCCGGCCGCTTCAATCACGACCATGCAGCGGCGCAGGGCCGCGGCGAAAGTGTCGCCGTCAGAGCGCAGCAACCGCTCGCGCGGCATCTCGAAGAGGGACAGGGCGTCGAGTGGATTGGCGACGTCGATCAGCTTGGAGCCCAGCTTCCAGTTGCCGACCGTGGCGAACAGCCCGTTCTCGCCGACGTCGATCGCGATCTCGTCGATGCTCGTGCTCTTGTCGAGAATCTGCTTCATCGCGCCTGGCGGCGCGACGAAGGTCGGCATATGCGCCCACCCGTCTGGCAAGCCGGTCCAGGCAATCGAGATCATGATCCCGTTGCCGCCCGTGATCTCAAGCCGCCCATCGCGCGGGCGGAACGTGATACCGGAATATTTCGTGATTTCGTGGCCGTCCTTGCCGGAGGCCATCGCGCATTCGAGCGCGCGGCGAAGATCCTTGGTGCTCAAGGTCGCGCGCCAGGGCGTGTCGAAGTTGAAGTGGGGAGGGAAGTCGGCGGCCGGCAGGATCGGCATGCGCGACGTGTAACGGCCCGACTGGATATTGACCGCTGTTTCGCCCTCATAATCGAAGGCGACCTGCGCGCCATTGGGGAGGCTGCTGACGATCTGTTTCAGGTGAAGCGCATTGACTGTGAAGGCAGTCGCCCTGTCGGCCTCGCACGGGATCGTCTCCGTGATGCTGACGCTGAGATCGTGCCCGGTGACTTTCAGGAGCGAGTTGCTTGCCTCCAGAAGTACATTGTCGAGCACGGCGATCGTGTTTGCGCTCTTGATCAGGCCCGAGACGGAGCCCAGCGCGCGATTGAGTTCGCGGACCTCTGCGACAACAGTCATCAGCGATCTCCCAGCAGGCCGGAGAGGCCGCTGAAGCTGTCGCTGAGCCCGCGCTCCAGATATTCGAGCGCCGCCTGATGATCGCCGCGCCGGAAGCGCGCTGCGGCTTCGTCGACGTCGCCGGCGTGCCTGATGTGGTTCGGCGCAGGCGGCGGGCTCAGCCGCGTGCCGTCCTGGCTGAAAGGCAACGTCGGCGCATCGTCGATCCGCTTCGCCATTTCGGCGACAGTCTTGCGCGGCACGAGGATGCGAAGAGACGCAGCGCTCCCGCCGAGATCAATCTCGACTTCGATTCCGGCCGCGAAGACCTCGCGGAGCTTTATTTCCCCCATTGCTTCAACTCCTGCGCCAGGCGTTCGATCTTCCCGATCTGCCGTTTCATGTGCTCACTCGCGCGTTGCGGCGTCGCGTTGTCGTAGAGCGCGCCTTGCCCCATCTCGGCGGCGAGCCGGTTCGTCATGCGCCCGAACATCACGGGCGATCGGCTGCGCTTCGGCGTGGGGCTGTCGAAGCGCGCCATCAGTTCATCTTTGTGCGGTCGACGCCGGCGGCCTGCGGCAGCGTGGTCAAGCCAGCGCCGATCATCCGGTGTTTTTGCGCCATCGAAGCGCCCAGCATCTGAAGAAGTGCGCCAACGCGATCCCCGCCCGCGTCCGCGGTCATATCAGCGGCGACTTCGCCAAGCGCGCTGAAGACTTTCACGTCGCTGACCAGCCGAACGCCATCCTCGACTCGCTCACCATGTTCGCGAGCCCATTTCTCGATCTCATCCATGAGATGGCAGTGGAGACAGGGCTTCATGCCGCCGCTCCCTTCATCGCCTCGGCGTTCGCCTCGGCGATCCGCTGGACGAGATCATCGATCGACGCTGCGGCGTCCGCAGGCGAAGTCGCGCCAGCAAGCCGCGTGGTTACATAGGCGGCCGCAAGCTGATCCAGCTTGTTGGAGATCACCTTCTCCATGACCGTCCACTGATCGCGCCCGGTGACGATCATCGCCCACTGCCGCGCGAGCGGCGCATTGAGCGCGGTGACGTTGAGCAGGATCGAGTCCGCCGTCGGTCGCTCAGGCTGCGGCGCCGTCGGGCGTTCCGTCGCTGGCGCGGTGACGGGCGCCGGCTCCTCGCGCTTCGCGTCAATGCCGTTCTGCAAGTCTTCCGCGATCGCGGCGACGCCGGCGGCGCGCAAAGCATTCGGATCGGGGCTATTCAGATCCACGAGCGCTTCTCCTGTTTGAACCGCGGATTCCGGCTTCCGGACCCGCCGGTCGCTTCTGACGACGCGGGCGGCGTTGTGCGCGCGATGATCGCGGCACGGATTTCGGCTTCACCGGCGCGTCCTGCTTCTCGATCCACCAGGCTTCCAGCATGCGCAGCGTGCAGAACCGTCGACGCCGGGCCGGCTCCCATCCTGCTTTCAGCTTGCCGCTGCCCATCCAGTTTTTGAGGTTGCGATCGGAGACGGGCTTGCCATCGCCGTCGTAGATTCCGCGCGACGCCATCCAGCCGCGGATTTCGTCGAAGGAGAGGATGCGATCCTTCTCTTCCGGGTTCGGCAGCGTCAGCGCGCTCATTTGCGCCTCCGCAGATATGCGGCGTCGGGGTCGTCGAAGAGATCGCGGCCGACGCGCTCGTGATCGCTGACCGCGCTCGCAGCGAGCGCGATGCCGCCGAAGATCGCGGAGATGAAGAAGGCCGCGACGGAGAACGCTGCTGACGCGCGCGGCGCTACGCCCAGCCAGTGCGTCGCTTCGTAGGCGTAGAAGCCGGCGACGCCCGCTGCGAATGCAGCAACGACGATTGACATCATGCAGACGGCGCGGCGCATCACTGCATCCCCAGCGCTTGGAGATACAGCTCCAGCACAGCCTCTGCTTGCTGGCGCTCGGCGCGATCCTTCTTGCGCAGCCGAACAATCGAGCGCACTGCCGGAGCATCGAAGCCGCGGCCCTTCAGTTCCGCGTAGACTTCCTTGATGTCGGACGCGATGCCGGCCTTCTCTTCCTCAAGCCGCTCGATGCGCTCGACGAACTGCTTGAGTTCATCGGCCGCAACGCCGGTGTCGGCGACGTCAGTCGTCATAGAAGGTCCTCGATGTTGGGGAGGTCGGGATCGCCCATCCAGTCGGAGACGTGGTTCGACGCCTCCCAGAGGGGCGCGATAAAATCGGTTCGCATGCCGCCATCCCGAAGATCGTCAATCAGGTGGTTGAGCCAAGTCAGAGCGATAGCGCCGTCGGCGGCCTTGCGCGGCATCTCGCGCGCGTGCCGTTCAGCCTCAGCGATCATCCTCAAAGCGGCGCTGAAGCAGATCGCCAATTCCTTCGGATCGAAGGAGCGCAAGATGTCATCGTCGCGCTGCCAGTCGGCGAATCCGATGCGCCCCTCGATCTCAAGGGCGACCTTGTCGTAGAATTTGATGATATCGCGCTCGTCGCTCGTCGGCGGCGTCAAAGACAGCTTGCGATCAATCAGATCATCGAAGTTCGTTTTGATGCCCGACCACGCGGCGCGAACTTCGGCCTCCATGAAGCCGTGAACGATGGCGCAGCGAGCGGCGAGCGAATTGAGCACCGGCGTCGCCTTGTCGCCGACGTACGTCTCCTGAGCGTCGTGCAGTCTCGCCTTGGCAGTGATGAAGGGCGTGACGTCTGCGTGCAACGATGTCGGCTTCGACGCCCGCCGTCGCACCAGCCACGCGACGAAGTCAGAGTGCGTGCAGAGGTCGATGCGAACATGGGACTGCGCTAGAAAGCGCGGCTGCCGCGCCAGGCCCCATGCGATGTCAGCGAAGTCGATATCCTCGATCGTGGGGTTGAGGACGTCGACCAGGCGACCCGACCGCATGCGGATCTTGGTGTTCGACGCCGTCATCGCGCGCTCGCCGCTCATGCGCGGCTCCCGAAAGCGACCTGACGAGACGCAAGGGCGAGGACGAAGTGCGAGACCGAAGCCCTCGGATCGCTCGCCAGCCTCTGCCGGAGCAGGTCCATGCGGACGGTGAAGGCCGCGGCGAGGCGCCAGGAGCCGGTGAGCTTTGCGATGGCCGCCGCGCTTGGGGCGCGGGCTGCGGAGGCGAGATCAGGGGCGTCGTTTGTCATCGTCAGCCTTTGTTGGGCTGACTTACACCATATTGGTGCCGGTTATGTCAACACCAAAATGGTGTTACTAAGAAAATCCCCAGAATTTCCGAATCGACTGCCTCAGCTTGACGCGACCCCTCCAATGCTCACCCAAATCCCAAATTCTGCGGAAACGGAAACTCGGACGCCATTCACCAGCGCTTCGCGCCTTTTCTTCACCTTCGGCGCATCCAGGTATAGCTTTGAGAGCTTGCGCCGATCGTCCTGAGTCATCCCTGGGATGAAGGCATCGATCGCCACGAGATAAGCGTTCAACATGCTGACGCCGGGGACCACTCCGCCCGGCGAGACCATCAGGATTTCGTGAACGAACGGTCCCTTCGATTGCTGCGTGACCATGAAGTGGTTGTCATTTGGCAGCGCGTATTTGCAGACTCTACTTCCGTTCGGGCTGGTAGGGTCTGAGCAAAGCTCCAGACGAATTTCCTGATCCATTTTTAGAGCGCGAGATTTCTCGTTATAGAGTCTTTCCACGTCAGCCATTATCACGCGCGGAGAGCCCGGCGTTGGAGCGGATTCTGGCGCGGCGAGAAGCGCGCTGGGGCTCGCCTTCGATAGTGCGTCTGGCGGCGGAAAATCAGGGCTGATGTGCGAGAATTCGTTCGGTCTTGCCGCCTTCGCGTCCTTGACCCTCAAATCGTAGCAACGCAGCCGCTCGATCGGATCGGTTTTGAGCGCGCAGAAGCCGACTTCCACCATCTGCGCCCGCGCCGAGACGCATCCTGCGACGAGCAGCGCCGCGACTCCTATGCGAATCGGACCCATCTGATCTTTCCGCATTGAACGACGTCCTGATCGATTAGCACTTCTGCGTTGGGGCTTTCGAGATTGTAGAGATCGGCGTCGGACCCGCGCTGCAGCGTCTTCATCATGCGCGATCCATCCTCGAGCCTGACGAGGCAGACGCGGCCGATCATGTCTTTCGGCGAGGTCTGCCGCTTCTCGACGCAGACGATGTCCTTGTCCCTATAGAATGGCAGCATCGAGCCGCCGTCGACCTCGAAGATTTCGCAATCGTCAAGAATCTCCTGGGGCATATCCACGTCGAGCGGATAGCCGTCGTCCTCACTCTCGAAGATGTGCGCGCCGGCGCCGATCCGGCCGGAGATCAGCGGTTGTGCGCCGGCCTTCTTCTTCGTCGGGTGGCCGCGGCCCGAGAGTAGCCAGACCCAATCGACAGAGAACGCGCGAGCGTATTTCTGCGCCTCCTCCTCTGACAAACCCTGCTCAAGTCGCGTGCCGTCCTCGTGGCGGGCATAGGTGCCGCGCGACCAGTCCATGGTCATCCATGCGCTGCGGGCGGACTTAAAGCCCGCATTGATTCTCGCCCATTTCAGCCGGGCGGCCTGCGTCGACCAGTCGGGTTTCACCATGTCGCGCAGCTTATCGAACGCTTGACACCGTTTGGGTGTTACCCCATAACGGTGTCACTACACCAAAATGGTGCCAATCGAGCGGGGCATGTTGAACCTCACTACCGACATCACCGATTTCAAGGGTCTCATCGCCGCCATGGGCGGCCCGTCGGGCGCTTCTGACGCCACCGGCATCGATCGCCGCGCGCTCTGCAACATGAGTTCCCGTAACGCCGCCTCCTCGGTCCACTGGCGCGATTTCGCGGCCGGCGCCGCCAAACGCGGCATTCCTGTCGATGAGCGTGACTTCGCCCGCTGGGAAGCCCTCGCGAAAGTCGAGCGCGAACTCGCTGAAGCTGCTGAGCGGGTGGCGGCCTGATCCCATGAACATCTCCTTTCAACGCGGACGTCTTCAACCAGATCGGCCGGACGGGTCATCCCTTCCGGAAGGTCGCTTCATCCGGAGGGCATCGACCGCGTGAGTTGTGTCTTGGCGTTCATCGAAGATGCGGAGCAGGCCGCCCGCATTCTCGAAGATCACGAATTTCAGCGGCTTGAGGGGATGGTCGAGAAGCCACGCGTTGAAGCGCGCAAGGAGGTCTGCCGACTTGTCGGCTGCTCGCCCGGCACGCTGGAAAATCTGCGTCGCGGTCGGCTGAAGCGCATCGAGAAGTGGCTGCACGACGCTTTGTCGCGCGCGCTGGTCCGAAAGATCGAACATGAAATCAAACGACTTAACGCCGAACTGGAAGCCGCTGAGCGAAGCCTCGGGCTTTTTGCTGAGCCAGACGTCGAAGCGCTGGCGCGCGAAATCAAGGCTGTGGTGGCGCGCGCTGACAAGCTTCGGGAGGCGCTGAGACATGGGGGCAATCACCTTCAAAGCGGGTGAGATGGCGCGCGCCGCGCGCGCCGCGAACATGGCGGTCGAGCGTCGCACGACGGTTCCGATCCTCGGCTGCATCCGCATCAAGCGCTCGGTCCGCGAAACGATGGCCGATTTCATCGGAACCGACCTCGATCTCAGCGTGTCGACTTTCGCCGCGTGCCAGGCCGACGACGAGGATTTCGATCTCGCGCTGCCGGCGCGGACGCTGCTCGATCTCGCGCGCGCCTTTCCAGCGGATGCGCTGATCAAGCTGAGGCCGCAGGCGGGAAATGTCTGCATCGTCGACGCCGACGATTGCCGTTTCCGCATCGAGGGCCTGCCGCCGAAGGATTGGCCCGACGCGATCTTTTCTCCGCCGGCGCACGAGTCCGTCCTGTCGGCGACCTTCGATTTCGCGACATCCGTGCGGCGTCTCCTGCCATTCATGAGCGGTGAGGAGACGCGGTATTATCTTTGCGGCGTCGGGTTCCAGGGCGACATGCTGGCCGCCACGAACGGCCACATCCTTGGCAAGATTTTGCTGCCGCCGGAAGCGCGCGGGCGGTGCGTCATCGTGCCGGCGAAAGCCTGCAAACTGATCGCGAAGCTGATGCCGGAAGACCGGCCGCAAGAGACGATAGCGACGTCGACCAAATTCGTCTGCGTGAGCGATCGCGTCAGCATCGCGACGAAGCTGATCGACGGGACGTTTCCCGACATCGCGCGAGTTATCCCCAAAGAAATCGAGTTTAACGGCTTTGAAGCGCATATCCCGCGCGATCGAGTCGCTACCGCGCTGAAGCGCGCAACCATCGGTTTCGGGCCAGGTGAGAAAACGGTCGGCTTCTGCGTTGGCAGCGATGGCTTCGCGCAGATGCAGTCACGCACGGCGGTCATCAACCTCGGCTGCAGGCCGGACCGGGTTGGTGACGTCGCCTTCAATGTGAGACTGCTCGGCGACGTCATCAAGTTCCTGAAGGGCGACACGCTCCATTTCCGCGCCAGCGGCCCCGATGCCGGGCGCGACGGGCCGATGGTCGCGCTCGGCGATGGCGACGATCTCGCCGTGATCATGCCGATGCGATCGACCTTCGTCGACAGCCCGAAGTTTCAGGAGGCCGCGTGACTAACTGGCCCTTCGGCGATCTCAAGCCGCATCATTATCGCACGCTGCTGATCGACTGCCCCTGGGACTTCAAGGGCGGCAAGAACGGTCGCCCGCAACACTACAAGCGCATGACAGATCGCGAGCTGATGGCGCTGCCGATCCGTGATCTCTGCCATCCCGACGGCTGCCACATTTTTTTCTGGCTGACCTCACCGATGGCCGAGCGCGCTTACGACATCGCGAAGCAATGGCATGTTCGCCGATCGGGCCGCGCGTTCCTCTGGATCAAGACGCATAAGCGATGGTCGAGAGGCGAGCAGAGTCCGCTCTTCCTTGCGCCGGACGCATTCCACATCTCGACAGGCTACACGACGCGCAAGAACGCCGAAGACTGCGACCTCTTCACCGTTGGCAAGCCGAAGCGCCAGGCGAAGAACATCCGCGAATTGATCTTTGCGCCGCCGCGCGAGCACAGCCGCAAGCCGGAGGAGGCGAGGCGGCGCATCGAGCGCTACAGCCTCGGGCCTCGCGCCGAACTCTTCGCGCGCGAGCGCGCCGAGGGCTGGGACGCCTGGGGCAATGAGACCGATCGCTTTCGAGAGGCGGCATGAGTGCGCGCCTCCGTGGACCAGAGCCGCCCCTTGATCGCTACGCCGCCGCGCTCCTCTTCCTCGGGGATTGGGGCGCACGGCTGATGTCCACGCAATTATCCCCGAAATTATCAGAGCAACGCATTGGTGCTGACGTCGCTTGGGAGCGGCTGATTTCGGTCGCGAAGAGATCGTCGGGGCTGTCGTCGAATGCGATAGCTCATGGAGATGGCGGGCAGGCGACGACCACGATCCGAAAGGCGATCGCCTATGTGCTCGTGCATGCCTGCGCGCTGCAGAATGAGATCGTCGGCGATCTCATGGGGATTCCGCCCGAAGCCGTGATCAATGCAGTCGAGCAAGTCGACGATCGCGCTCGCAAGCTCATGCTTTCGCGGCGCATGCCGCCTGACCTGATGCTGATGGCGCTGTTGTCGGGCATGAGCGCGCTGCCCGTCGATCCCGATGGCCGCGTGAACGGCCGCATGCCCATCGCCGAGATCATCGGCATCGTGGCCGAGGCCTTCGGGACGCCAGAGATTGAGATCCGCTCTCAGCGTCGCTCGCGGACCGTCGCGCAGGCGCGCCAGGTCGCGATGTGGCTCGCGAAGCAGGCGACGCTCTCTTCGCTGCCGGAGATCGGCCGCCACTTCGCCGACCGCGATCACACGACGGTCATTCACGCCGTCAACAAGATCGACGTCATCGTCACGAAGATGCCGAAACCCGGCGACGTCAGCGTGCGGGGCTGGGCGCTCGCCTTCGCGAATTATTTCGAGAGGCAGCGGTGATCGACGTCCTGTTGCCTCTCCCGCCGAGCATCAACAAGAGCGAGCGTCGCTTCTCGCATGAATACAGGTTGTGGCTCGACGCGGTTGTAGCGAGCGCGCAGACGCTCATTGCGCCGACAGGAAAGATCGAAACGAAGTTCGACCTTGTCCTCATCGTGGCGAAGGACATGCGCGGCGATCTCGACAACAGGCTCAACCACATCATGGATTTTCTCGTCGAAGGCGAGCTTGTCGCGGATGACGGCGACGCGAGGGCGGTCATCGTCGTGCGCGATGAAGGAGAACTGGACAGGTTCCAGTGTCGCATGATCGTTCGGCCGCGTTGCGATCGCGATCTCGCTCGCATCATCATTGACGCCTTGGTGGCGGAGGGGGGGGCATGACTCTCCTGATCCGCAACGCTGCGCACCCGATTTTCTTTCATGCGCGACTCTGTGCAGAAGCGCCGCCCGCTGGAGGGCGCCAATGAGCCGCATCAGATCCGTTCATCCCGGTCTTTTCACAGACGAAGCGTTTATGTCGACGTCGCCTGCGGCGCGGTTGCTCGTCATCGGCATCTGGACCGAGTGCTGGGACGATGGCGTGTTTGAATGGAAGCCGCTCACGCTGAAGGCGAAGATTTTTCCGGTCGACAACGTCGCGCTGCCTGAGTTGCTGAAAGAGCTTGAGGACAACGGTTTCCTCAAGCGCTTCTCCAATGGCGGCAAAGACTACGGCGCTGTTCGGAATTTTCGACGATTTCAACGCCCAAAATATCCGAACTCATCCGGCGTCTTGCCGGCCGAATTGAGGAGCTACGTCGGCTTATCCGACGATCTTCCGGAAGCGCTTCCGGAGCATTCCGGAAACGATGGAGAAAAACCTCCGCAGATGGAGGATGGAGTAGGAGAGGGAAGGGAGAAGATAAAATCAAAAAATAAATCATCATCGGACTCGCGCGCTCCAAAATCCTTCCCGGCCGACGGGCCGATCAACTACGTCGCCCCGTTTGGCGAGATCGCGAAGCGCAAGGGCCGTGGCGCCGACGTCAATGTGCTCGCGCAGGCCTTCCGCAGTTTCTGCTTCGACGAGAAGATCGACCTCGCCGATCCCGCGATCGCTCAGAAATTTGAGACTTTCTGCGGCAAGCACCGCGTTCGGGGCCTGCATTCATGAGCGGAAAGATGACCTTCGACATGATCGTCAAGGCGGCGATGATGGCCGGGCAGGCGATGACGCTCGACGAGATCGCCACAGCCCTCGGTGTGAAAAATCCGCGCGCCGTTCGCCAGGCGCTGTCACTCTACGGCATCCAGCTCGATCCGAAGCCGGGCGGTCTTCGTCGCTTCCTCATCTGGCTCAGCGACGAGCGCCAGCGCGAGCTCGCCATCGCCGCGCGCCGTCATCGCATGGACGAAGAAGCGCTTCTCCAGCGCGCCGTGAAGCTCATGCTCGAAGACGACATGGTCGGCGCGATCATCGACGATCACAAAGTCAAGAGGCCCGCCACATGAAAGCGTCCGCACTCGAACAGTTGCGTCGCAGCGAGGCGCAGGCCGCCGATGACTGGCATCCGCTCGATGGCGTTCCGGCGCCGGACTATGTGCCCGAACGCTGGACGGGCGAGCATGTGATGCTGCGCCTCATCAAGGCGTTCGAGATCCTGAACCTCGTGATGTCGGCGCCAGGCCCGCGCAGCCCGAGCGGCCTGTGGCCGGGCATCCGGCGCGAGCGCAAGGAGGTCGAGGACGTCGAATACGCGATCGAGTCGGCCGCGCTGCGCGGCGAGGTCGATCGCAGGCCGACGCTTGTCCGCGCGAAATCAGACATCACCGCCCGCATGATCCATGAGATGGAGCATGCGCTCTATTGGCCGGCGCAGTTCGTCGTCGATCGCAATGAGCGCCGCGCGCTGCTCACCTGGGCCATGGCGAAAGCGGCGAAGCGCGACATGACGCGGATCTGTCGCAAGCGAGGCTGGGCCTATTCGACGACGCGCCGGCGCCGGGACGCCGCGGGCAAGACGATCGCCGACGCGCTCAACCGGGCGGGGAGGCCGGTGTTCTGATGTGGAGTGATGAGCGCATCGAATTGATGAAGCGCATGTGGACGGACGGAAAGTCCGCATCCGAGATCGCGTCCGATCTCGGGCTAGTCTCGCGCAGCGCAGTGCTCGGCAAGGCGCGGCGGCTTGGCCTCGCCAACCGAAGGCCGCCGGCTGGAACGGCCGCAGCGGCGCGCCAGGCGAAGGGAGATCGCGCGAAGCTGCCTCCGGCCCGGAGCCGCTACGAGCGCATCCTGAACAAGCGTCGCGCCATGGAGCAGCCAGCGGCGGTCGATGCGCCTATCCTCGAAGGCGACGAGGATGTCGCCAAGGGCTGGCCGAAGGAGCGCGGCGCGAACGCGGTGCATTTCATGGCGCACAAGATCGGCCAATGCCGCATGCCGCTGTGGGCGCTCGATGCGCCGTTCGCCGAGAAATTCGTCTGCGGCGATCCCGTAGCGGAAGGCGAGGAAAGCTGGTGCGCGCCGCATCGGCAGACGACGAGCAATCCGCCGTCGACGAAATAGCGAGAGAGCGATGATCGATCGACAATTTGGGGATGAATACGGCTTCGCCGCCGCAACGAAGACAGGGCTGAGACTCTACGGGATGTCCAGCCGTCGCACCGGACGCACGTCGCGCATGATCGAGCGAGTGCGGAAGGGCGATGTGATCATTTGCGCCGACAGCAGGGAGAAGGAGCGCGTGCAGCGCCTTTTGAGGGAGGCCAAAAAAGCAGAGATCGACGTCGTCGTTGTCAATCCGCAGCGCACGCCTCTGCGTGACGTAGGTACTCGGCCGAACGGCAGGGTGTTCTTCGATCACGGCTGGATCGAGCGGTACTTCGAGATCGAGATCGATCGCGCGGCGAACCAGTTGGGCGAATGGCATGTCGCGATCTCCAAGACATGGCCGGAGCCGCCCGAATCCCTTAAGGACGCACCCTATCTCGACCCGCGCCGGCGATTTGAGCCGTTCGCATGACAGAGCTAACCCGTCCCGCGCTGCGCTGGCATGGCGGCAAATGGCTGCTCGCGCCATGGATCATCTCGCATTTCCCGGAGCACCGGATCTATGTCGAGCCCTTCGGCGGCGCGGCAAGCGTGCTGCTGCGGAAACCGCGAACCTATGCCGAGGTCTACAATGATCTCGACGATGTCGTCGTGAATCTTTTCAGGGTGCTGCGCGATCCTGAGAAGGCCGAGCGCCTGATCGCCGGCCTTCATCTGACGCCATTCTCTCGCGTCGAATTCGATGAGGCGCTTGAAGACGCTGAGGACGACGTTGAGCGAGCGCGCCATCTCATCGTGCGCAGCTTCATGGGCTTCGGCTCCAATGCGCATTCTGGATCTGAGGTCGCGAAGAAGACCGGTTTCCGGACGCACACGCGCGCCGACGTCTATCGATCGACCGGGTTCCGCTCGAACAGTAATCGCTCGGGAACGACGCCGGCGGCCGACTGGCGCAATTATCCTGAAGCGCTCGCGGCCATTGTTGATCGCTGGCGGGGCGTAGTGATCGAGCAGCGGCCCGCGATCGAGGTCATCGCGCAACATGACGGGATCGAGACCCTTCACTATGTCGACCCTCCTTATCTCCCGGAAACGCGATCGCCGGCCAACAAATACGATCTGAAGCACCGAATGTATCGGCACGAGCTATCGCGCGACGACCACGCCGAGCTGCTGGAGAAGCTGAAGGCCCTGAAGGGCATGGTGATCCTCTCGGGCTATCCCAGCACGCTCTATGACGAGCAATTGGGGGGGCTTGGCTTAGGATTCAGCGAGAGGCTTATGCGGACGGCGCGCGGCCGAGGATCGAATGCCTGTGGCTCAACGAAGCCGCGCAGACGCGGATGGAGAACCGGCAGGAGGAGATGCGGGTGGGGTAGGCACCTTCAATAAAAATGATTAACAAAAATCTTGAATGGGTATGCGCTGATCGAGGAGATTGGCGCGGCATCAGCGGCGCGCGCTAGCGGTCAGGCCCTGCCGCTGGTGCGGCGCACCGGCGGCTCGCAGAACCGGAATATCGCTCGCCCGCGCGGCCCCCGGCCATGAATTTTGAGCAAACAGCGCCGATCAGCGCCGGTATTGACAAATCCTTAACGGTGCCGCCTGTAAGTGGTAGAGTCCGCGGAGCCAGCAAACAAACGCATGCCTTGGGAACCTGCCAATGAGGGGCATGCCATCGAGCGAGTGGCGGCGAGCATTCTGTTTGCGGAACCGCTGCCGCTGAAGGTTCTTCGCAATATCCAGGAATCGATCAAAACTTCGGTGAGCCCGAAGGGATTCGACAAGGTTGTGCTTCTGCCGAGCCCAACTCAATTTCAGATCGCCATACACGGCGGCCAACCGTCGTTGACGAATCCAGCTACGGGACAGGCGTTTCGCAAAGTCAGCGACGACGCTGTGGTCGAAGAAGTCATATCTAATGAGTCGGCGCTGACTTTCGCAGCTACGCGCTATCAGAGCTGGGAAGCTTTCATCTCCGTGGCCCAGGAATGCCTCGCTGGCGCCGTAGCCAGCGCTGCCTCCCTCGTCACGTTCCGAGATATTAGGCTTGAGTATTGGGATAGATTCGACCTTAAGGGCCGCGATGGAATCTCAACTCTGATTAATCCGCGAACGACGCTGCTGTCGGAGAAGTTTCGCTCGAAGGAACAATCTTGGCATAACAACATCGGTTACTTCTATGGCGTCGTCCCTCAAACGCGGAACCTGATCAACGCCAATGTCGGCGTTGTCATTCACGCCGAATTACCGGTCAACGAGATCTCAGGCCAGGCTCGCATCTACACGCTCGCAGCCACACAATCTCGAATAGACGAGGGCGCTCAGCCGTGGCAGGTCGACTCCTGGAAGGCCGCCTCTGGCGTTCTGACGGACCGGCATGAGGACTTGAAATCTGTGCTGGTCGACATTATTCATCCGGTATTGTCGCAAAAAATTAAGCTAACCTCTAATTCCGCAGCCCCCTGATGCTAGCTTACGGCTATTCCGAGGTCGCGCCTCCCGTGACGATGGCTCAGCCCACGCCGGGGCTAGGGGTTTTTGGCGGAGCCTCAGAAACTGAATTCTTGATCACGTCTTCGCCCCCGGCCGGGCGCCTCCGTCCCAGGCCGTTCGCGAAGACGGTCGCCACCATGATCGTCATGGGCGGAATGATGACGGATGTCGGATCGCCGCCGCCGCCTACTGTTGCACGGTCGGCGCCCGGGGTCATCGAGCCGTTGGACGTCTTCGCAGCTAACGACGATCGCGCCTACCTGATGAAGGTTTCTGAGGACGCGGCAGCGAAGCTTCGCCTGCAGAGCAAGATTCAAAAGTACGCCAAGCGGAAGGCCGATTGGGATGGCGATGATGGCATTCCGCCGAGCGCTAACGCAGTTCGCGACGCGCTCGCATTTCTAGATTATGCCGAAATCGAGTTCTCGATTCCATCCGCGGTCTACGCTCCCGGAGATGGCGAGGTTATGTTTCAGTGGCGGAATGCCGATGCTTTTATCGAAGTCGGTTTTTATGGTGACAACACCATCTCTTGGTATTTCCGGGGAGCCAAAGGTGGCGTCGATCACGCTGATGATCAGTTCAGTCGGGATCAGATGGAAATTCCCCCGCGGCTGAGCGCCTACCTGGAAGCCCTTTAAGCGCGCACCCGTTTTATGATCAAGACCGACTCGCAACATTGTCCCGATTCTGTGGGCGCTATTGCGATGTCGGAAACTGTGGCGCTCGGGCTTTATTCGCCCGAGCTTTTCGATAGCGAGACGGGTAAGCTCACATTCGAGGCGATCCGCACGTCGTATCTGTGGCCCGACAACGGCCACGTTGACAAATGTGGAGACTCAACGGGCGTCTCGGTTGCTCGGCTGGTACACGGCGGCGCGAAAGCCGAATTGGCCGTGGTCCTTGAGGAGATCGCCAGAAAGCCTGGAAAGGGCGGCAAGACGCGCGTCGTTGAGGGATATGCGCGCATGTCGATCGAAGAACTAGACAAGATTGGTCACCAGGACCTTTTTACAAGAGACGACGGCAAGCCGACATTTCGCAGTCACGCCGTCATTCGCTGCATGAAAAAGCTCGGGCGATCTGGGCTTCGAGGTTACAGGCAGCAGCTCGTAGACGGATTCAACCTCGACGTTCATCGGTTCGAGAACGGCGAGTTGGCGGCAATCCTGGAGTTTCACAAAGCGTCTAAGCTGAAAAGACTCTGGTTGCAGTTTCGCGCGTGGCTGAGGCGCGTCTTCGCCATCAAGTAGCGATCGCGCCGACAATCACAATCGCACCGATAATCGCGAAGCAAAGTCCCATCAATGCCCAGCGAGCGCTCCGCGGCTCGACGTAGGTCACCGGCGCCGGAATCTCTGGCTCTTCCCATTCGACCGGCATAAGCTCGCTGCGCAGCCAGGCGCTCTCGCGAGCGACAATCTCGGCCGTGCGCTCTGCGGCCCCGCTCAACGCCGCGACCTCATGCGGCGACATCCCCTTCGTCAGGAAGCGCGCCTTCTGCTCGAGCCTCGATAGCTTCTCCCCGTATCTCGGCTTGAGCGCGTCAGCCCGCATGATCAGATGGCGCTCGTCAGGCCCGATCGGGCCGACCTGCGCGGCCGGCGGCGCGATGCGCGCGACCTGCGCGACGGCGGGCGATCCGTCGGATTGGATCAGCGAAACCAGCGCCTCGCCAATCCCCAGCCCCATGATCACGTCAGGCAGGGCCTTCGCGTCCGTCGACCGGAACGTCTGCGCCACGGCCTTTACAAGGCGCTGCGTCTGCGGCGTGAACGCGCGCAAGGCGTGCTGCACGCGGTTCCCAAGCTGCGCCAGCACCGCCGGCGGCGCATCGAGCGGGCTCTGGCTCACAAAATAGACGCCGACGCCCTTCGACCTGATCAGTCGCACAACGCGCTCGATCGTCTCCATGAGCCGCGGGCTGGCCTCCCGGAACAGCATGTGCGCCTCGTCGAAGAAGAAGACCAGCTTCGGCTTCTCCAGATCGCCGACCTCCGGCAGGACCTCGAACAGCTTCGTCAGGAGATAAAGCAGGAAGGCGCCATAAAGCCGCGGCGTCTCGATCAGCCGCTCCGCGCTCAACAAGTTGATCACGCCGCGCCCGATATCGTCGACGCTCAGTAGGTCCTTGATATTGATCGCCGGTTCGCCGAACAGCGCGTCGCCGCCCTGGCCCATCAGCACAAGCATCTGGCGCTGGATCACGCCGACCGAAGCGCCGGTGAAATTGCCGTAGCGGTCGCGCACATCCTCGGCGTCGTCCTGAATATCGCGCAGCGCGGCCGACAGGTCTTCGAGGTCAAGCAGCCGGAAGCCGCGATCGGTCGCGTGCTTCATCGCGATGACGAGCGTGCCCTCCTGCGCGTCATTAAGCCCGAGCAGCCTGGAGAGCAGCAGCGGCCCCATATCCTCGACGCTGGTGCGGATCGGCAGGCCATCGCGCCCGAACAGGTCCCAGAAGCGCACAGGGAAGCGCTGGGGCGTGCGATCGAACCCGGCGGCCTTGGCGGCGTCGGCGAAGCGGCCCGCCTCCTCGCCGATCTGTGCGAGGCCAGAGAGGTCGCCCTTGATGTCGGCCGCGAACACGGGAACGCCGGCGCGAGAGAAGCCCTCCGCCATGGTCTGGAGCGTGACCGTCTTGCCGCCGCCGGTGGAGCCGGTGACCAAGCCGTGGCGATTGGCGAGGCGAAGCGGCATCTCGATCGCGGCGCCGGCGGCTGTCTTGCCGATGATGATGGAGGTCATGAGCGCTCGCTCTTGCGATCAAACATCCTGACGCGTCCGCCGTCGCTGATCTCGCCGACTAGCGGAATAGAACGCTCCTCGATCTCGATAATCCGCGTCTTCGCGTGATCCCATGCGCGCTGCATCGTGTCGCGATCCTCGACGAGCGCGAGGAACGTCGGAACCCATTGCGGGATCTCGAACGGCTTGTTGTCCTTCAATCCCGACATACAGCAGCCCACCGTTCTGTTGGGCATGCCGGTCAGCTTGCTGAAGGTGTTTTGCGTGAGGCCCGTCCGCTGAAGCGCGTCGCGGAATTCGGCCGGCGTCATCCTGCGATAGTCGAAGGGGCGCGCCATGTCTGTCCTTTCTGTTCGATCCACATGGACCATTGAAGCCGTGCTGATAGCACGAAGCGCGGGCGCAGTCATCGGGGCCACTCCATCGCAGGCCCAAACGTCCTGCCGGCGGCCTCGCGTGCAAGAAGCGCATCGATCTTCTCGCGAAGATCGCCCTCTTCGAGCGACGCGCTGGCCTGCTTCAGCGCAATGAAGAGGTCGCCGCGGGAATAGTCGAGCGCGCAGCCGAACTCCGCGCGGTAGTCCGCTTCAATCTTGCTGTGCTGCTTCGGCGTGACGACTTTTGCGTTCGGATATTTGCGCCGGATGTTTGGGGTCGATCGGCTGGCCAAGACGTAGCTATCCGAGCCGATGCGCGATCGAATGAATTCGAGGAAGGTGGGGCGCGGGAAGGCGAGGGGCATCGTTCAGCCCTCCGCCGCGAATTCGGCGTCATAGCATTCCTGCCAGTTCCGATACGTCTTCGGCCTGTCGCCTTCTCCGTCAGGCGCCTGGTCGGTGCCTTCCCATGACGCCGCGGCCTTCCAGCTTCCCCATGTCGGCTTGTGAAAGATGAAGCCGTCCTGATCGCCGCCATGCTCCCAGCCGGCGGCGCGGCAAGTCTTCTCGGCAATTTCGTTCGTGGCGCGGTCTTCATCTATCTCCTGAAGGTCGATAATGTGCTCTTCGCCATCCTCGTCGAACACCTTGAAGACATTCGCCGTCGATTCGGACCTGCGCATCAGCTCCCAAGCGATGCGCGCTGCGGCTTCAGGCGAATCGGCGGTCTGATCGTCGATCTCCCAGCAAACGCGATAGGCCGGCATGATCAGCGACCTCCGTTCGTGTAGGGGCTCTCGAACCAGAGGCCCCAATCCCCGTAGAAGGTCTTCACGCCGTCCTTGACGCCGACGATGCAATCGCCCTCGCGCGCCATCATCAGCCGGTCGTCGTCCCAGCGTTGCCAGCCGGTCAAAGCCTGCGCGTTCGCGGCGTCGGCTTGCGTGGCGAAGATGATGATGGGTTGCTGGTCGTAGGTCTGGTGAAGGCCGGTGACGTTTTGCAGGCGCGGGCCGTCCGGCCCCCAATCGTCCATATCCACGTCAAGGCTGGCGCGGCCGTGTTTCAGATAGAGCTCGCATGTAAGGCCCGGCGCGATGGCGATCGCTTCGAGCGCTTCGCGGGCCAGCTTGGCGCAGTTGAAAAGCGAGACGTCGAGCCCATTGCCATAGGCGCTTTCCATATCGTCGTAGGCGCCCTCGTCAGGCGCAGGCTTGTTGGCGGGCCAGAGTTTCGCGATCGTCATGAGTGTGTGCGTCGCGCGCGCGAGCGCGGTCTTTGATTCGATATCTGCCATGATGGCCCCCTGTTCGGTCCGCATGGACCTTTGGTTGCGAAGGGATTGATCAGCCGCGGTTGTTCGGCGTTGTGACCGGGCGAATGAACCGGCGCTCAATTTCCGCCGCCGCGCGCATTGCTTCAGCTTTCGTCCAAAAGTCGCACAGAGCATCGCGACCTCCGGCCTTGAGATGTCCGAAGACGCCCCATGCGCCCGGCGACTCGTCTTCGTCGCAAATGTCCCAGTCGGGTTGATTCAGTGCGGGTTCCCGCGCGCCGATCCAACACATCGCGTCAATGTCGACGCGATCGTAGCGAGACCAATCAATGGGACGATCTTCTCCCGAGAGTCCGATCGCCAATTCGGCCTCTGTCGGGATTGCATTTCGCGCTAGCATCGGATTGCCGATCATGACTGGATCCTCTCTGCAGCGGGTCCGCCTACGAACCAAACAACATCTTCTCCGAAGAGGTCGATTGATCGGCGATCGATCTCTTTTTGAAGGCGACGCATTGCCGTCTTCGCTGCGCTCCCGCAGTGACTGAGATAGCGACCTTTGATGAACGCGTGCGCGTGCCACGTCCCATCGCCACGCTTGTATGCGCTCGCTATGTGCGCCTCTCCGACCTGCGCGATTGGAATGTCAACGATCTCCCACGCATCGCCGAAAATTAGGTCGCGGTGCGACCGCCACGTCATAGTGAGGCTCATGAATTGCTCCTGTTCGGTCCGCATGGACCCTTGGTTGCGTCACTCGGCGCGGAAAGCCGCGCAGTCCTCATGCTCTGGCTCGTCTTGACAGGCCAGCCGATGCGCCTCGTGAAGGACGGCGCATGATTGCTCGTCGCCGTTGAAGCAGCGCCGGCGAAGGTCTTCTCCACCGCCGAGCGTTGATATCGCCCAGACGAAGGCAGTAAGCGCGGCGATCTCAGCGGCATTGCGAAGGAAGGAGCGGATCATGGCTCAGCCCTTCGCTTTGGCGATGAGGCGAGGCGTGCGCCGGTAGACCTTCAGCGAAACATGCTCGGCGTCATGCGTTTCGTAGATGCCGCGTAACTCTTTTAGCAATTCGGCATATTCTTCCGGCTTCGCCGCCTGGCCGCGCTGAAGCCATGACCGATCCGCACCGCCATGCTGACCGACGGCTGCGTAGCAGGTGATTAGCGTCCCGGCGCGGTCGAACGGTTCGGTCGGGAAATAGGCGCATATTTCGCCGCGATACTTGCGAAAGATGACGGGAAGCGGTTGCATGATCACACCGCCTGAAGAACGGTAAAGCCCGCCCTTTCGAGCATTGTCTCCCAAGACCAGCCCGAATCTTTCTCGCAAGCGGCATAGAAATCGTAGTCAGGGTCGCCAGCCTTGGCCGCAAGGCGCATCTCTTTCCACGTCGCGCGAACAGCCTTCGCTACTGCGGCCGTCCGCTTGTCGTAGCCGTAGCCGGTGGCGAATCCGCGGACCATCGGCGATCCGATCCAATGGACATAAGCCCAGAGGCGGCCCGCGCCGTCGCGGGGATGATTCAATGCGATCGTTGCGACGCGCTTGCCGTCCTTCATCACGACATAGGCGGAGACGCGCGCGAACGCCTTGTCGTGTTGCTGATAGATATCGGTCACGGTCTTCTCCTGATCGGTCCACATGGACCTTTGCGAAGCGGCGCTGATGCGCGCAGGCGCTTCCGATTGCGCCGAACGCCGGCGCAAGGTGGAAACGTCCGAGGGGCGCGGCGCTAGGCCGCGCCGGGTTAGTGGGGAAGGAAGCGAAGCGCCGCGATGATGAAGCCCGCCGCCGCGAACACGATGGCGCCAAGCTTGATCGTCTGACGATCAAGCGCCGCCTGTAGGTCCGCTTTGGTCACGATGTCCGGCATGATGAATTTCCGAACGGCTTCCGCGTGGGCCTCAGCCTCCCCGGCCTTGATGCCGGCTGCGCTGAGATGCTTTGCGTATGCGAGGCTATCAAAGGCGAGGGCCATCGTCACGCCTCCCCGTTCGCGGCGCCATGGAGCCACGCGCGCTTGTCGAACAGGGGATGGCGGCGGGAGAAGCGCCGCACGCGACGGACTTCCTCACGGACGAGGGCCTGCGGCGTGCGGCGTCTGCGATGCTTGTGGGGCATGATCTACTCCTGTTCGGTCCAGATGGACCTTTGCTGTTCGGCTCACCTGAGCCTTTCCGATCTCTCGACCGTGAGATGACCCTACATCGTGGCGCGCATTTCGTCAACACCAAAATGGTGTCATGCGCTCTCTTTCCTGTGCTGCAATTGCTTTCTTCATTCGCTGCGTGCGCGCTCACGCCATGAGCGACGCGGCATGAGTGTCGCGGTATGTCAAACTCAACACCCGGCCCTAGTGATGGCTTTGACCTCGTGAGCAATCTCAGGGCATTTTCTCGCCGCGACTCGATATCCTGCGGGCAGTGCGTCCGGGCGGATATCTCGCGTCTCTCTTGCTTCGATCTCACGCGCATCGCGCCGCTGCGCTGCGCGCCTGGCCCGTGTGTCATGCGCCAGCTGCTTGCCGCGCACTGATCGCGCGGCCTCACCAGCGCGCATCGTCGTGGCGCCAAGCTGCGATCAAAACGACTAGGGACCGTACAGCCACCCCCACCGGGCGGGACGGCACGTCGCCCCCGGTACAAAACGCAAATTTCGCCTCCTAAAGGGGGACAGCACCCGCCGGAGCGCGACATGGGCCTCAAAATCGACGCCCGCATCGATCGCCCGGCCGATTTGGCGTCGATCTCAAAGCTGCTCGGCGGCCCCGCGATGCAGGCGGCCGGCGCCCGCGCTTTGACGGAGCATTCGGAGCAGCAAGAAAAGCGCTCCGCGGCCTTCATCTCGGGCTTTACCGGCGTGCCGATCGGCCGAATTCGCGGCGTGATGAAGGTGCGGCCCGCCGCGCCCGGCGCTGTCATGGAATCTGCGGTCGAGTTGAAAGACGCCGCGATCCCGCTGGGCGAATTCACCTATCGCTCGTGGTCACGCTCGATGCCTGGCGCCACGCACGGAGACTGGCCGGGCTCTGGTAAGCGCACGCTGCCAGGCACATTCTCTGTGCCGCGCTATGGTGGCATGATTTATCGCCGCGCGACGAGCAAGCGCTTCCCGATCGTGAAGGTCTGGGGGCCAGTGCTGCCGAACGAACTCGCGAAGAAGGAGCGGCCTAATTATCCGCTGGCCGAGGCGTTCGCTGCGCAGGACCTCGCGCCGAGGGTCATTCGCCACATCATGAGCGCCATGGGCGCCTGACGCCCGCACCATGACGAAGAAGCCCGCGAAGGCGGCGAAGAAACGCGCGCCGAGCAAGGCGAAGGCGTCGCGCAAGGACGAATCCGCTGGCGCAGTCGCTGACGTGGCGACGCCGGCTGTCGTTGACGCCACGCAGTTCGCTGCGATTGCCGGCATCAACGTCCGCAATACGCGCCAGTTGGCGCAGAGCGGCGTGCTGGTGCGAGCCGCCGAGAAGGGAAAATTCAAGACACAGGCGTCTATCCGCGCCTATTTGGAACATCTGCGCGCGCAGGCCGCGGGTCGCCTGGGAACAGGCAAACTCATCCTCACGGATGAGCGCGCGCGTCTCGCTAAAGAGCAGGCCGACAAGCAGGCGATCGAAAACGCCAAGCTTCGAGCCGAACTCTATTCGGAAAAGGAAGTCGCCGCCGGCTGGACCGCGATAGCTCGCGCGTTCAAGTCCGCGGTTCTGTCGCTTCCAAGCAAAACCCGAGCGCAGCTTCCGCACATGACCGCGGAGGATGCGGTCGCGATGGATCGCCTCTGCCGCGAACTGCTCGAAGATCTCGCCAAGGAAATTCAGAGCATCGAAATCGTGGGTGGCGGCGACGAGGCCGACGAAGGAAGCGATGGCGTCGACGGCTAGAGCCCTCAACCGGCTCTTTGACGAAGTCGCCGTCGCGCTGAAGCCTCCCCCAAAGCTGTCCTACTCCGTGTGGGCGGAGCGGTATTTCCGCGTTCCCGCGCAAACATCGGCGACGCCGGGCCGCTTCAAGCCCTGGAAGCCGCAACGCGGTTTACTCGACGCAATGGGCGATCCGCTGCTCCCGCGGGTCAGCGTCATCAAAGCCGCGCGAGTCGGCTACACGAAATGTCTCATGGCTTCGATCGCCGCGGATGCGGCAAACGATCCATGTTCGACGATCCTATTGATGCCGACCGACGACGATTGTCGCGGCATGGCTGTCGACGAGGTCGATCCGGCGTTCAAGGAAACGCCTGCGTTGCGCGGGCTCATGGCCGTCGGGCGCAACGACGGCCGGAACACGCTGCTGCAGCGACAAATCGCCGGCGGCGGTTCGCTGAAGATCATCGCCGCTAGGGCGCCGCGAAATCTTCGGCGCCATACCGCGCGCAAGCTCTATGTCGACGAAGCCGACGGCATGGAGGTCACGAGCGAAGGCGATCCGATCGACCTCGCCGAGAAGCGAACGCTCAGCTTCGCCGATCGAAAAATTATTATTGGCTCGACGCCGACGGATGACATCCGGACGTTCGTCGGGAAGCTCTACGCGAAATCCGACCAGAGGGTCTTCAGGGTGCCGTGCCCGCACTGCGGGCATCGGTTCGAGATCCTGTGGGAGCATATTCAATATCCGCCGGGAAAGCCTGAAGAGGCTTACTGCGTCTGCCCGTCCGGCAATGGTTGCGTCATCGAGGATCGCCACAAGCTGGCGATGGTCGAGGCGGGTGATTGGGAAATCACCAGGCCCGAAGTCAAGGGTCATGCGGGCTTCCGGCTGAATGCGCTGGTGTCGCTGTTCGCGAACGCCGCATGGGGCAACCTGGCGCGCGAGTATGAAGATGCGCGCGCCGCTGGCCCTTACAAGCTCATGGTGTTTTACAACACCGTGCTGGGGCTGGTGTGGACCGACGCGGTCGACAGCCTCGACGAAAACAAGCTTATGGCGCGCGCGGAGCCTTTCGCGCTCGTCTGGGACGAAAAGAAAAGCCGGTGGCGCGAGGATATCCCGCGCGAGGTTCTTTACATCACCGCCGGCGTGGATGTTCAGACGGACAGGCTCGAGATCCTGTTCGTGGGCTGGTCGCGCAATCAGCGGTGGTTCCTCGGGCATGAGGTCGTCCGCGGCGCGACCAATCTGCAGTCGACGTGGGACGAGTTAGACGCGCTGCTGAAAACTCAGTGGACGCACCCGCTTGGCGGCAAGATCGGCGTTGAGGCGGCGGCGGTCGACTCCGGCGACGGCAACCGCACGCAAGACGTCTACAATTTCTGCGGTCCGCGCTCGGGTCGCAAGATCATCGCGATCAAAGGCCGCGAAGGGCCGATCGATGTTCTGAAAGCGACGACGAGCAAGAAGGCCCGGCGTTCCGGCGCGCGGCTCTACATTGTCGGCGTCGATCAGGTGAAAGCCGATCTGATTTCATCGACGTCTGTCGATGCGGGCAACCCCGGCGCTTTGCGCTTCTCATCGGAGCTGTCGCGCGAGTGGTTTGTCCAGTTCACGTCGGAACGGCGCAAGGTTCAGTATCCGAAGGGGCGGCCGAAGGTCACCTTCGAGCGCATCGGCTATCGCGCTGCTGAGGCGCTGGATTGCGCGGTGTACGGGACTGCCGTGCGGTCGCTGTGCCGGTTCAATTGGGATGAGCGCCAGAAGGCGCTCGATGTGAAATCCGACCAGCCGGGCAAGCCCGGCATCAAGGACATGCTGAGGAAACTGCACGGATGAGCGGTGCGCTTCAGACTGTGCGCTCGGCGATTTCGCGCGCCTTTGGCGGCGTTCCGCGCACGCAGTCGCACATGCCGCAGATCGGCGGTTCGTATTTTCGCAACAACGTGTCGCCATTCTTGCGGGACTGGCGGCCGGCGCTGCGCGAAACTTCGGAAGACGTCCGTCAGTCCTGGAATCTTGCGGCCGCTCGCGCTGTCGATCAGATTCAGAATTCTGGCTTCATCGCAGGAATGTGCGAGACGTCTGCCGCTCTCGTGGTCGGCGACGGGCTGAAGCTAAACGCCAAGCCTGACGCCGTCGCGCTCGGCTGGACGCCGAAGCAAGCTCAGGATTGGCGCACGCTGGTCGAAAGCCGGTTCAGCTCATGGGCGGGCGACGCGCTCGTTTGCGACGCCAACCAGCGCATGACGTTCGGCCAAATGCAGGAGGCGAACTACCTCGCTTGGCTCGGACTTGGCGAAGTGCTCGCCATGCCTTTGGTAAGGTGGTCTGCCCGGACGAAATCAGTCACGCAGATACTGAATATTCCTGCGACGCGGCTGTCCCAGCAGACGCAGCCTGACATCAGAATGATGCAGGGGGTTTTCGTCGACGGGCTTGGCGCTGCGGTCGGGTATCGCATCGACGAGATCACGCGCTGGCAGGGCATCGTTCCGCGAGACTTTCAGCGGTTCGATGCGGATGGACGGCGCAATGTCATCCATCTGTTCGACCCCGGTCTCGCGGTCACGCGGGGCATCAGCAAATTCGTCCCGGCGCTCAAGGTCACGCGCCAGCTTGATCAGTTCTGTGACGCCACCCACACGGCGGCGCTGTTGCAGACCATCTTCGCGGCGACCGTGAAGACCAACCTTCAGGGCCTCGCGGCCTTCGAGGGTTTGATGACGGAGGGGGATCACGCGTCCCTGGACCTCGCCAAGTTTCTCGAAATGAAGAACGACTGGTACGAGGCTGCCAAGATCGACATGAGCACGCATGGGCGCATCGCCCATCTCATGCCGAATGAAGAACTGCAGTTTCACAAGGCCGAGCATCCCGGCCAACAGTTCGACATGGTGATGCAGTGGCTGTTGCGTGAGATCGCCCTGGTTGGCGGACTGACTTATGAAGCCGCGACTGGCGATTACCGGCAGGCGACCTATTCGTCCGTGCGGATGGGAACGTCGATCAACTGGAACGTCATCACTAAGCGGCGCAAAGGCGTCCCGTCAGGATATTGCCAGGGCGTTTATGAGACCTGGCTCGAAGACGAGATCGGCATCGGGAACCTGCCGTTTCCGGGCGGCTACGAAGCCTTTCTCGCGAACCGCCAGGCTGCTTGCCGCGCGACATGGTCCGGCCCTCCGAAGCCCCAGGCCGACGATCTAAAGACCGCGAAGGCCAATCAGACCAATCTTGAGATCGGCGTGACGACGCTGGAAAGCGTCTGCTCGGAGAACGGCGAAGATTGGGAAGATGTGATGGAGCAGCGCGCGCGAGAGCGCGAGCGCGCCAAGGAACTCGGTTTGGCTGACCCGTATCCCGATCTCGTAGCTCTCGAACTCGCGAAGAAGCAGCAGGCGGTGAAGGGCAACGAGGAAGATAAGACGGACGACGCGTCTTACACCGGAGAGGATCAGGGCGCGTGAGTGACGTCTTCGACGCAATCTTCGGCGTCGACAATTATGATCCCTGTGAGGCGCTGCGCGCGCTACGCCCCGTCTATATGCGGCTTGTCGCCGGCGCGGCTGAGGAGACGGTCAAGTTTCGTGACCGCGAGCTGACTTATCAACGCGCCGACCTGAAAAGCTTCGCGGCGCTGATCAGTCAGCTTGAGTCAGAATGCGCCAGCGCGAGCGGACTGCGTCCGAAGCGCATGGCGATCACCGTGGGCGGCATGGTCCGCCCGCGTGGCCCCTTCAACGGCCCGTTCGGGCGCTGCTGACCATGTCGAACCTGCTCCGCCTGCTCGATCAGTGGATCGGCAGGCCGCTCCTGCTCGATCCCGGCAAAGCTGAGATCGCGATGCGCGCGCTCGAAGGGCGCATCGGCTTCGACATGAGCGAAGCGGACTGGATCGAGCCCGAAGCGAACCGCTTCGTCGGCAGCTATCGCCGTGAGGCGCGGCCGAGCGGCTTGGTGCGGGCCTCGAATGGCGTCGGAATCCTAACGATCGACGGCGCGCTGGTAAACCGCGGCGCATATCTCGGCGCATCTTCGGGCCTGGTGTCTTACGAAGGCATCGGCGCGCAATTGATGGATGTGGCGGCGGACCACGAGATCCGCGCGCTCGTCATCGACATGAACTCGCCCGGCGGCCATGCGAGCGGATTGCCGGACCTCGCTTCGCGCGTCCGGCGAGTGGCCGAGCAAAAACCAATCGCGATCGTCGTCAATGACATCGCGGCAAGCGCTGCCTACGGCATCGCGTCGCAAGCGCACGAGATCATCGTGAGCCCGTCTTCGATTGTTGGCTCGATCGGCGTGATCCTGCTCCACCTCGATGCGTCGCAGAAGCTTGAAAAGGACGGCCTGAAACCGACCTTGTTCTATGCCGGCGCCCGCAAGGCTGACGGCCACCCTGCCATTCCGCTGAGCGAATCCGCGGCGAAGAGCATCCAGACGATGATCGAGAAGACCTATGAGGGTTTTCTCGACGTCGTCTCGATGGGGCGCGGCTCAAGGCTTCCTCGCGAGGCGGCGCGCTCCACGGAAGCCGGGATCTTCATAGGCGAGGATGCCGTGAAGGCCGGACTCGCCGATCGCGTCGGCACTCTCGAAGAAACCATTTCCCGGCTCGCACGCGGCGAGGGCCGTTTGCGCGTCATCTCCACGTTCCCAGGAGCCACCATGAACACGATCGACCCGAACGCCCCGACCCATGCTCCGGCTGCGCCGCAGTCTGCACCGCCGCCGGCCCCCGCTGTCGCTTCTGCGCCCGCGATGGACGCCGCTGCGGCTACCAAGCGGATTCAGACCATCATTGACTGCGAAGAGGCGAAAACTCGCCCGACGCTCGCGAAGCATCTCGCATTCAACACGAGCATGTCGGCTGACGATGCGGTCGCGACGCTCAAGGTCTCGCCATCGGAGGCCACTGCCGGTGGATATCTCGATCGCAAGCGCGATCAGACCAACCTTGGTCTGCCGACGCCGCCGGCGAACGCGGACAACGGCTGGGGAGATGTCATCACCGGCATCAATCGGATGAACGGCTTCCAGAACTAATCGAATCGGGAGCGCAGAGCATCGAAAGGATCGACTATGACGAACGTTTTGCATGAACCGCGCCATCCCGGATCGGCCATCCTGTCGGAGTCGAACGGCGCCCGCTCGCGCGACGTGATCACGATCGCGTCGGGATCGGGCAAGCTGGAACCGAACACCGTTGTCGGCAAGATCGCGGTTGGCTCCGCGACGGCCGCCGCCAAGGCTGGCGGCAATACGGGAAATGGTGCGATTTCCGCAATCTCGGTGCTCCAGGGCGCCATGACGGGCGTTTACACCGCGCGATGCATCACTGCCGCGGCCAACGGCGGGGTATTTCGCGTTGAGAACCCGAAGGGAGACGTGATTGGGGATGTGGCAGTCGGAGCTGCGTTCTCCGACGACATCGGCTTCACGATCTCCGACAGTTCTGCCGACTTCGTCGTTGGCGACGGCTTCGACATCACGGTCGCGGCCGGTAGCGGCAAATACAAGCCTTCGCCCATGACCGGCGCCGATGGCTCGGAGCAAGCCCTGGCGGTCATCATCTATGGCGTCGACGCGACGTCCGCTGATGTCAAGACGGTGGCGATCACAGATGACGCGACAATGATCATGGACGAACTGGTCTTCCATGCATCTGTCGATGACGCCGCGAAGAGGCAGGCGAAGTTCGATCAGCTCCGCGCCAATTCCGGAATCAAGGTGCGCTGACGCCTGAAACACCGCCCGGCGCAAGCCGGGGAAGCCATCCACGGGGCCGCTTTTGCGGCCCTTTTCTTTGGGAGACCCTAATGATCAACATTTTCAGCGGCGATGCGTTCAGCGTCACGACCTTGACGGGCGTGATCAACAAGCTCGTCATCGCTCCGGGCCGGCTTGGTCAATTGGGCCTCTTCCGGCCGACTCCCGTCAAGACATTGACGATCACGCTCGATCAGATCGCCGGGAAGATCAAATTGGTTCCGCCTTCGCCCCGCGGCGCACCCGGACAGACCAAAGAGAAGCGGCGCGGCGTGCAGCGCGCGTTGGTGATTCCGCACTTCCAGCGAGACGATGGAATCAACGCGGATGAGGTCCAGGACGTCCGGCAGCTCGGCAGCGAGGACCAGACGAAGGATCTTCAACAGTACCTCGGCGAGCGCATGCAGGAGCATTCTCAGGACCTCGATGCGTCCGATGAGTTGGCGCGCGTCGGCGCGATCAAAGGCAACGTCGTTTATTCCGATGGCAGCAATCTGGATTTGTTCTCGACCTTCGAGGTCGCTCAGCCCGACGAGATATTCTTCGATTTGGCGAAGGCGAATCCCACGATGGGAGCTCTTCGCGAGCAGATCCAGGAAGAGGTGATCCGGAAGATGGGTCGCCAGATGCCGGGCGTCGCAATCTCGAACATTCGCTGCATGTGCGGCGACGCCTTCTTCAGCAAGCTGATCAGCCATAAGGAAGTCCGCGAGACCTACCTCAATCAGGTGGGCGCCGCAGAGCTTCGTGGACCGTACATTGGCATTGGCGATCAATCTTGGGGGTCGTTCGATTTTGGCGGCGTCACATGGGAGAACTATCGTGGCGAGGTCGCTGACGAAGAGACCGGGGAACTGACCCCGTTTATTGGCCCTGACGACGCCCACTTCTTCCCGGTCGGAGTCCCCGGCCTGTTCCGCGTCTTCTATGCGCCAGCCGATTACAACGAGACCGTCAACAAGCTCGGCCAGAAGCGCTATGCGAAGGTCTATCCGAAGCCGGACGACAAGGGTTACGAGATGCAGGTGCAGACGAACGCTCTGCACATCTGCACTCAGCCGCAAGTCCTGCTGAAGGGCTCCAAGAACGCTTCGTAATTTCGCCGATGCTTGGCCCCACTCTGTTCGACGACCTGGAGCGCAAGGTTTCCAGCGCCGTAGAGCGGGTGTGGGGCGAGGACATCCGCGTCCGGCCCGTTGTGGTCGGAAGATTCATCGCTCGCGAAGCTGGCGCTCTCGCCAAGCCCTACATCATCAAGGGCGCGATCGATCTGCATCCGCAAATCGTTCGCGCTCGCTCCACAGGACGCATCGACGGGGACATGCCCGACATGAGCGTCGATGCCGCCCATGTCGTGTTTCGCTACGCCGCGCTTGGCGACGGCAGGAAGCTGACGCCGAGCAAGGGCGACAAGCTGGAGACAGCAAGCCCTCTGCGGAAGCCCTGCCTGAAATTCGAGGTCGTCGACGTCCAGGATGATGGCGGCGGCCAGGTTGTGTGCGTTTGCACGAGGGAGGCGTGATGTTTCTCGTCGGGCTGGCGCTCAATGTGATCATCGCGCAGGCGCTCGATCACAAGACCTATGCCGGCGAGCGCGTCTCCTGCAGCCCGGTCAATCCGCTCGACTTGATCGACGATACCGGCAGGCCCGTAATCGCCGTCTATCTTGGTGAGAGCGATCGGACTGACGGCGCGAGGCCAGGACATGATCTCGGCGCGCCGACGCACACGAACATCGTCATCCACGCGATCCTTCCGCCGAGCCTCCAGTTCGAGGGGAGCCGCGCAGGCCTCAACGATCTGACGAACCGCAGCGGCGGCGCATCGATCCTGTTGGGCTTCATGGGCCGGCAGATCGTCGCCGCGCTGCAGGCCGATCGATCCGATTGGTCGCGACTGCTGCAAAAGTTTTGCGCCGGCTTCCAGGCCGTGAGTTCGCGGCCGATCATTATCGAATTGCCGAACCATGCCGCGCGCTTTCCCGCGCGCGAAATCGTTCTGTCCTGCAGGACCATCGGTGAGCCGCCGATTGGCGCTTCGCTCTCCGGCCCTTGGGCCGAGTTTCACGCGAAGCTGAGCGACGACGAAGAACTCCGCGAAGTCGCCGACGAGTTCAAGCGCGCTATCGAAGCGCCTGGCGATCTCGGCCCCTACGAGAAGCTGCTCGCGGTGTTTGGCCTCAGTTGGGACGCTGGCTACGCGATGGGCCTCACGCCACATCCGCCGCCTGTGCCGCACGGCGTTAAGGTCGAACCGCTCAAAAACGTGACCTGGATCGATGAGAACGCGCCAGAAGGGGGCTCGGGAGAAGAGACCGGCGCGTGAGCACCCTGGACGAATTCCTCGAAGCGCTGCTGCACAGGGTCACGGATATTGAGCGGCGCCACGCCAATATGGCTGTCAAAGGAACGGTCCATGAGGTCAACGCAGAGAAGCAAGTCGCCCGCCTGAAAACCGGCGTCGATGACGACGGCAAAGACGTGCTGGGGCCGTGGGTGCCCTACGCGCAGGTCGCCGGCGCTATGAAGATTCACAGCCCGCCATCGGTCGGACAGCAGATGATCGCGTTCAACCCGAGCGGCGAGCCGCGGCAGGGCGTGCTCCTGCCATTTACTTGGTCGGACAACAACCAGTCGCCGTCGACGAGCGGGAATGAGCATGTGCTCACCTTCGGCGGCATCAAGGTCAAAGTGGAAGGCGGCAAGATCACCGTCGACGGCAAGGTCGTCTTCAACGGCGAAGTGCATGTCGGCGGCGAGGGCGGCAAGGCCGTGCATCGCAAGGATGATCTCGACAGCGACGGCGACGCCGCGGTCGGCTGCGCCACGAAGCTGTTTGCGAACTGATGGCCGGGGTCGATCGCGAGACAGGCCGTTCGCTGGACGGCTGGGATCACGTTGTTCAGAGCCTCTTCGTGCTCTTCACGACGTTCTTTGGCGAACTAGTCATGCGGCGCTGGTTCGGGACGAACGTGCCGGCGATCCTCGGCCGCAACGCAGGCGTTTCGCTCCTCGTGCGGTTCTTCTCGGCGATCATCACGGGCATCGAACTCTTCGAGCCGCGCTTCAGGGTGAAAAAGATCACCGTGGATTCGCTGACGCGCGAAGGCGAGATGTCATTCACGATCTTCGGCCTCTATCGGCCGCGCGCGCTGTTCGGCGATTTCACCGTCGAGGGCGAGCAGAAGGTCGTTTTCTCCAGCGACGGGCTGTCGGTGCGGGTGACCAGTGGCTGATGATCTCTACGGTCTCAGCGCGCTGCCCAAGCCGAAGGTCATCGAAGAACTCAGCTTTGAGCAGATCCTTGCAGAGATCAAAGCCGAGACGATCAGCGATTTCCCCGGCCTCGCCGGCTACATCGATCTTCTGACGGAGCCATCCGCGCAGCAGGCGATCGTCTACGCCAATCGCGAAATGCGGCTTCGTGCGCGCGTCAATGATGCGGCGCGTGCGAACCTGCTGTTCTTCGCGACCGGATCTGACCTCGATCATCTCGCGGCGTTTTACGACGTCACGCGCCTCGCAGGCGAACTCGACGACCGGCTGAAACGGCGCGTCGTCCTTGCGATGCAGGGCCGCTCCACGGGCGGAACGGCGCCGCGCTACAAGCTGATCGCGCTGAGCGCGAGCCTGCGTGTGAAGGACGCGATCGTTTATCGCGTCGGCACGAACCCGACGGTCAATATCGCGGTGTTCGCGGCGGACAATGGCGGGGTCGCCGACGCTGATTTGATCGCGCTGGTCCAGGCGGCCGTCACGGCGGACGACAAACGCATGGTCAGCGACCGCTTCGTCTTCCGATCAGCGATCTTCCAGACTGTGAATGTGGAGGCGAATGTCTGGCTGCTGCCGGAGTCGCCGGACACGCTGATCCCGCTGCTCGCGAGCACGCTCGGAGTCGCATGGACGGTAGAGTCCGGCCTCGGCTTCGACTTCGTGCGCCCCTGGGCCGTTGCGCGCCTCATGCAATCAGGCGTGCAGAAGGTCGAGCTCATCACGCCATCGAGCGACGTCATCGCGCCTCCTGAGAGCGCGATCTCGCTCGGGACGGTGACGCTGCACAATATGGGCCGCGCATACTGATGCTTCAGGCCCTCCCGTCGAACGCGACGCCTTATATGAAGGCGCTCGCGGCGGCGACAGATCCCGGTCCGCGGCTGAACGACGGCGTCGTCCGTATTCGCGGCGCGAAGTTGGTCGATCCGGCGCCGGACTGGCTGCCGTTCATCGTCTACGAATATGGGCTCGGCGAACTGACGCCGTATGTCCCCTCGCTCTATCAGCTTCTGCTTGAAGGCGTTCGCTGGCAGCGGGTGCGCGGCACCCCTGCGGCGGTGTTCCAGGGCATCGGCTGGCTGGGCTACGGCGCGACAATCGAGGAGCCGCCGCTGCGGCGGACGCGCTGGAATCTGTTTCAGCTTGCGCTCGATCGCGTGCGCGACGATGAGGCCGACCTCCCGCGTCTCGAAGGCGTCGGGCAATTGTCGGTCTGCGTGCGGAGCGTGTTCTGGCGCGGTTTCAGCGGCTACGACATTCGCGCGCTGGAATACGGCCGCAAGAAATACGGCGACGGACTCTACTCCTCGTTCTCCGGCGTCCGCCTTCAGGGCGGCCAGGTCAAATGGTCCTTTGGGCGGTCGATCGAAGTCATCCACGAGATGACGCCAGAAGAATTGATGGCGCTCGATGTGTGGATCGAGCCCGAGGGGTATATCGATCCCGACCAGTTCGCCGGCGAGGCGGTCGGCCTGGCGCTCGCGATCTCCTCGCCGGGATTTGATGAAGCGCCGGCAGGCGAGGGATGGTGGACGTTTCCATGGCCTGAAGCGCCCTGGACGGCGACGCCCGATTTCGCGCGCCATGTCGCGATGTTGTCGGCGACAGATTTCGGAACTGCTTGGGCGGTCTTCAAGGACGCGGTTGGCGCGGTGATCGGTTATCGCCGCTGCAAGGCCGCGCACAAGGTCGCGCCGGCCTCGCCGGGCGCCTATCACTGCGCAGGCTTGTCTTGCAGTCCCGCGGACTCATCGGTCCGAGACATCTATCTCGAAGCTCTGACGGGCTTCGGCGATGGTTACGGCGCGACCGCGCGGACGGTCGGTTTCATTCTCAACGCGGAGCCCGCAGGCGGAAAGCCGCCTGGCGCGCTGTGGGTCGGGCCAGGCGAACTCAGCGTTGCCGGGCCGATCGTGGCTTCGCAGAACGTCAACATCGAATTCGGTCGAACCGTGCGCGAGCGCGTGCGCGCCGTGCTGCGGTTCTAGGGAAGGGTTCATGGCCTTCGAGCATCCATCCGGCGTTCCTGGCGCGTTTGATCGCGCGTCAGCGAACCCGAATTGGGCGCGCGTTGTCGCGCGCGAGGATCGCTTCGCGCAGGCGGCCGAGATCAACGAACTGCAATCGATCGCCGAGAGGCGCGGCCGGCGCGTTGGCAACCTCACGGCGAAAGACGGCGACCGCGTCGAAGGCTGCAACATCGTCGTTGATGTCGATGCGGGCACGATCACGCTCGCCGCCGGCCGTATCTATGTCGCCGGCGACGTTCGCAATGTCGCCGCGCACACCTTCTCCGGCGTCACCTTCTCCGGCGAGAAAACCGTCGGCATCAGGCTCCTGTCGACGGTTGTCGACGAGGACGACGATGTCACGCTGCTCGGGCTTATGCCCGGCACAGAGGGCGAAGGTGAGCCAGGCGCTGCGCGCGTCGCGGAAACGATCAGTTGGGCGCTTCCCGACGATGATGGCGATGGAGAGTATTTCGCGGTCTATCTCTTGCTCGATGGCGCGGTCATCGACCAGAGCCCGCCGCCGGCGCTTTCCGGCGTCACGCAGCAGATCGCCGTCTACGACAAGGATGCGCTCGGAAACTACATCGTCGACGGCTGCGAGGTCACCGCGCTCGGCAAGACCGGATCGGACCAGGCTTTCACGATCGCGGCTGGCACGGCGAACATTCAGGGCTTCAAGCGCATCCGCGAAGCTTCGATCCGCTTCGTGCAGGCGGAGGACCCGGCCCTCGAAAGCATCACCGCCGAACCTCACACTTTCACTGGAACGACCGGCGGCACGTCGGTCGTTCCCGTCTCGCGTCCGCCGATCGCGAACGTCACCGGAGTCGTCATCGTCAAGCGCGTGACGGAAACCGTGACGCGCGGCGCATCTCCCAACGGCGAGGACGCGCTCAGCAATTCGGCCGTCGTTGCGATCGAGTCCGTCTCACAAGGCGCGATGACCTACGTTGCGACGACCGATTATCTGCTCGACGGCGACAAGGTGTCGTGGGCGCCAGGCGGCGCGGAGCCGGCAGCGGCTTCGACCTATTCCGTCACCTATCGCTACAATGCGAGCGTCACGCCTGATACGGTCGACGAGACGAGCGTCACCGTCACGGGCGGCGTGAATGGCTCGACGGCGCTGATCTCGTATCAATCGAAGATCCCGCGCATAGACATCATCTGCATGGATATCGCGGGCAAGCCCGTCTATTACAAAGGCATCAGCGCCCGCGGCGGCGCATTGGCGCCAGCGCCGCCTTCGACTTTGCTGAAGCTGGCGGAAGTCTGGAACGACTGGCTCAGCACACCCGAGATCGTCAACAACGGCACGCACAATTACACCGCCGACGCACAGCGCAGGCTCTTCAACAGGCTGATCGACATCCTCGAACAGTTCGATCGGGCGGAATTGTCGCGCGACATATTGGAGCGCGAGCCGGTCAGCAAGAAGGGCATCTTCACCGACAGCTTCGTCGACGATTTTTATCGTGACCAGGGCGCGGCGCAGACCGCCGCGATCAACCAGGGCGTTCTCCAGCTCGCGATCGACAACGTGCTGATGCAGCGCGCGGGGACCGCGATCGTCAGCCTCGACTACACCGAAGAAATCGCGATCCGCCAGGACAAGGACACTTCGTCCATGGCGATCAACCCCTACGACAACTTCACCGTGATGCCGGGCGCCCTGAAGCTCGAGCCTGCCGTGGACTTCTGGACCGACGAGGTCACGGCCTGGGCCTCGCCGGTGACGCGCGAATTCACGTCGGCTCCTGACGAGCCTCCGGGCCAAACGACGATCACGGAAGTCACGGAGATCCGCAAAACGGAAGCCGTGAACCTCCGCCAGATCACAGTCCATGCAACGATCCAAGGGTTCGGAGCCGGCGAAAATCTGGCGACGCTCACGCTCGATGGCGTCAACGTGAAGCCGGCGGGAACGCAGACCGCGGACTCCAACGGCCAGATCGTCCTCGACTTCGTCATTCCCGCGAACATTCCTTCGGGCAAACGCAAGGTTCGCGCCGTCGGCGCGGCCACCGATCCTTCATTCGCCGAAGCAATCTTCGTTGGCGAAGGCACAGTGGACACGACGACGCTGCGTCGTGTGACGCTGGTCGCGCGCGCTGCCCCCGTCCCGATCACGGTCGTCAACGAGAACATCACGATCATTAACCAGGTGACGCAACCCGTCGTCCAGGATGTCGATCGCAGCACGGAAGGGGTTGGCGGCAGCGCCGAAGATCCGCTGGCGCAGACGTTCGTGCTCCCCGAGCCGCGCCATATTCTCGGCGTCAACGTGAAGATCAAAACGATCGGCGATCCGACGAAGGGCGTCCGCGTCCAGTTGGCGACGATCGCGAGTGGGCTGCCGACGAAGGAAATCCTCGCCGAGGTCTTTGTCAGCCTCGCCGGAAAGTCGGTGAATGACGTCATCCAGGCGCGTTTCGCCGCGCCAGTGTTCTGCCCGTCCGATCGCGAATTCTGCTTCGTTTTCCTGACCGACGACAACGCCCACGCGCTCGCGATCTCGAAGCTCGGCGACGTTGACCCCGTGACGCAGCAGCGCGTGTCTGCGCAGCCCTATACCGTGGGCGTGCTGCTTTCGTCGTCGAACCGCTCGACCTGGACGGCTCACAACGATGCAGACCTCTGGTTTGAGGTCGTCGTCGCGAAGTTCTCGCCAACCACGAAAACGGTGACGCTGTGGACGGGGGCGATCACGAACATCAGCGACATGCTGATCCGTGGCGGCGTCGAGATCCCCACGGCGGATGCGCGCTTCCGCTACGAGCTCGTGCGCGAGGGCGGGCAGGTGATCCCGCTGGCGCCGAACCAGACCTGCGAATTCGCGGAGTTCGTGACGGAAACGGTGACGGTGCGCGCCGTGTTCGATGGGTCCGAGAAAGTCTCGCCGGTCCTCTATCCTGGCACGCTGATCATCGGCGGCCGGATCAAGACAAGCGGCACCTACATCTCGCGGCAGTTCCCGATGGGGACGGCGATTCGCGTGCAGACGCTCTTCGCAGCGAAGGTCCCGGCCGGAGCGGCCGTCGCCGTTCACTGCGACGCGGCCGACAATAGCTGGAACGCCCTGTCGGCCGACGGTTCGGGGACGCTTGGCGGCGGCTGGAATGAGCCGCGCTTCAAGAAGGATCCGTACACCGCCGCGAACGGCCGCATCCGCGTGACGCTGACCGGCGATCCCGGCGCCAGGCCCTCTATCGCGCGGCTGCGCGCCTACAGCGTGTGAGCGGCTGGCCACCATGACGATCATCGACGATCGCACTTCGCATCGGGGCTATCAGCAGCCGAACCCCGCGAACAATGCGAGCGACGACGCTGTTCGCCTTGCCGCAGCGCTGGCGCTGATCGACACGGATGTCGATGGTCTCATCACGGCGGTCGCCGGGAAGGCCGCGGCTGTTCACGGTCATCCGATCAACCAGATCACCGGCCTGACCGAGGCGTTGAATGGCAAGGCGCCGTCGAACCATTCTCATGCGCTCGGCGCCCTGTCCGACGTCAACACGTCGGGCGTCGCTGCCGGTCAGTTCCTGAAATACATCGGCGCGCAATGGCAGCCGGGCGGGATTTCGATCAGCGACGTCGGCAGCCTGAGCGAGGCGCTTGCGGCGTTCGAGGTCGCCGGGAACAAGGGCAATGCGAACGGCTACGCCGGCCTCGACGGCAGCGGGAAGGTGCCTGTGGCGCAGCTTCCGTCCGCCGCGCTTCAGGCGCCCGCTGGCGCGCTCATGATCGCCACGGGCAGCGTTGCGCTGCCCGGCACGATCAAGGCGAACGGCGCGACGCTCTCGCGCACGGCCTACGCTGATCTCTGGCTCTGGGCCCAGACCTCGGGGAATCTCGCCGCGAGCGAGGCCGCGAAGACGGCTGGTCAGTATGGCCCCGGCAACGGGACGACGACCTTCTCGATCCCGGATCTGCGCGGCGAATTCATCCGCGGCTGGGATGATGGCAAGGGCATAGACAGCGGTCGCGCGATCGGTTCGACCCAGGCGAGTCAGAACCTCGCCCATACGCATGGTGTAACCGAGTCGCCGCACTCGCACGGGGTCACGCAGACGCCGCATTCGCACGGCGTGAATGACCCATCCCACGCGCACGGGGTCTATGATCCGAGCCACGCGCACGCGGTTTACGATCCCGGACACTCGCACGTCACGTACGTCTATGGCGGTTTCGACGATGGGACGCCGCTCACGGAGCCCGGTCGCAGCTCGGGATTTGCTGACCAGCCGCACAGCTACGGCACGAGCGTTTCCGGTACGGGCATTGGAATCTATCCCTCGGGAACGGGCATCGGAATCTACGCCTCTGGAACGGGCATCTCGTTGGTCGCCGCCAACGCGAACGTCAGCGTCAATGCTGCGACGACCGGCCTCAGCCTTCAAAGCGCCGGCGGCGCTGAAGCGCGGCCGGTGAACATCGCTTACCTCTTCTGCATCAAATACTGAGGCTCGCATGGCGACCCCGAAGGGAAAGACCGTCTACCAGACCGATGAAGCCGGGGTGTTCGTCGGAACGGCCATCGCCGATCCAGATCCTTTGCAGAGCGGCGCCTACCTTATCCCGCGTAACGCGCACGACCTCGCCCCGCCGCAATTCAACAAGAGCACGCACTTTGCGCGCTGGAACGGAACAGGTTGGACGATCTCGCCGCTCGGCGCGCAGAACGTGCCTGGCACGCAGGAGGAATCGCTTCTCGCCCGCGCCGCGCGTCTTCGTTGGGAGCGCGAAACGAGGGGCGTACTGGTCAGCGGGTTGTCTGTCGGGTCGATGGCGGTTCGCACCGATGATCGCTCGAAGATGATGATCATGGGCGCGCGCGTTGCGGCCGAGGCCGACCCGAATTTCACGACGACATGGGCCGCTTCCGACGACTCGCTGCACGAGATCAACGCGACCGACGTCGTCATCATGTCGAACGCAGTGCTCGCGCATGTCGCCGAAAGCTTCGCGCTCTACGCGATGGTGAAAGCGGAGATCACGAGCGGCGCGATCAAGACCGCGGCCGAAGTCGACGCCGCTTACGCCTGATTTCTGAAACACCCGCGCCTTCGGGCGCATCCATGCAACGGGCCGCGATCTGTGGCCCTTTTTATTTGGGAGACCGCGATGACCGAAGTCACGTTCGGCATTGTCCATATTCGCGACGGCGTCGAGGTTCTGCCTGCCGCAGGCGCGGAAATGTCCGTCATCGGCATTCTCGCGACCGCGCCCGATGCCGACGAGGATGTGTTTCCGCTCGATGAGCCGGTTTACTTCACGACCGACGACACGACCTTCACGTCGAAGATCGGATCGACCGGCACGCTGAAAGACGCGATCGAGGGCATCGCGGCCCAGCTCGACGACGTTCAGAGGTCGGCGCGCGTAATCGTCGTGCGCGTCGACGAGGAAAACACCGTCGCCGCGACGATCGCGAACATGATCGGCTCAAGCGTCGACAAGACCGGCATGCACGCCTTCAGGAAGGCGCCGGCAAAGATCGGCTTCAGCCCTCGGCTTATCATCGCCCCCGGCTACACCCAGCAGCAGCTTTTTGGCGTCACGGGTCATGGTTCCATCACCGGCGGCACGGGCGGTACGAACGGCACCTTCGCCCTTGGCTTCACCGGCGGCACGGGCACGGCCGCAACTGGCACCTTCACCGTCGCCGGCGGAGCGCTGACCGCAATCAACATCACGAGTCCAGGCGGTTACTCCGTCGCGCCGACTGCATTCAGCTTTGCCGCGTCCACGGGCCTCACTGGAGCGGCTTCGAGCATCCAGACGGCGAAGGTGGCAAATGGCGTCGCAACCGCGCTGCCGGCCGTCTGTGGCCCGCTGAAGGCCCGCGCCATCCTCGATCCGCCGGCGACCGATCGCCAGGCGTTCATTGACTGGCGTGAGACGCTGGCGAGCGACAGCCTGATCGCCGGCCCGGCCTGCAATGTGAAGGTGACCGCGGCCGACGGCAGCATCGTCGAGAAGCCCTCGTCGCCGCGCATCGCTGGTCTCGCGGTGAAGGTCGACAACGAATCCGAAGGCCGCCCCTTCCGCTCCTGGGCGAACCGGCCAATCCTCGGCATCGTCGGCGTGTCCCGCGATATCGACTTCAGCCTTGTCGATGGCGACACTGAGGGTCAGGACATTCTCTCGCGCAACGGCAGCATCATCGTGCGCGGCGAGTCTGGCGTCGAGAGCTCGATCTCCGATGGCGGGTTCTATTTCGTCGGCACCGATACGCTTAGCGAAGATCCGCTGTGGCGCTTTTACCATGTCTGCCGTGGGCGCGACTGGCTGGAGCTTGGTCAGATCAAGGCCGAGAAGCCCTATCTCGGCGTGCAGAACATCACGCTCGCCGTCGCCATGGCGATCGCGGAGACGATGCGCAGCCAGCTTGGCCTTGCCAAGGCGCGCGGCGAAATCATCGACTATCGCGTCGGCTTCGAGCCCGACAAGAACACGCCCGAGGAAATCCGCCTCGGCAATCTGCAGATGATGTTCAAGGCCGAGGAGCCGCCCGTGCTGCGCAAGCTGCGCATCTCGTCGCGCCGCTACCGCCCGGCGCTCGAAAACCTCGTCGCGGCCATCTCGTCGCAGATCAACAGCCTCGCGGCGTAACCCGCCGCGCCAGGCCACAAGGAGAAAATCGATGGCTGACATCTTCGAGATGGATCTCGCGAACATCTTCGTCGGCGACCCCGATCCGAAGAAGAGCCTGCACACGAGCCTGAAGAGCGTGAAGCTCCCCGACCTCAAACTGATGAGCAAGGAGCACAAGCCGGCCGGCGCTGCAGGCTCCGTCAACTTCCGCATGAACTCGATCGACGCGCTGAAGTTCACCTTCAAGTGCGCCGGCTTTACGCCCGATCTCTCGGCGAAGTTCGGCATCGGCGTCGGCCTCAACGAGCCCTACTTCATGCTGGGCAACGTCCGGAATCTCCGCACGGGCGAGCAGTTTCCCGGCCGCGCGGTCGTGCGCGGCGTAATCACTGCGATCTCGCCGAGTGAGTTCACAGCCGGCGATGGCATCGAGCACGACTACGAGATCGACGAAGTCACGCACTACGAGTTCCTGCTGAACAACCAGGAAATCTACTACTTCGATTTCTGGGAAGGGCCGGCAGGCGTCCGCATCAACGGCGTCTCGGTGATGCAGCAGGCGGCGCGGAATATCGGCATCGTCTGAGGCCGATCAACGCTGCGATAAGTCTGGGAGAGGAAAATGGACAATCAGGAAAACGCGCCGGCGGAGAAGCCGAAGGCGCGGTTTGTCGACGCCGCGAAGCGCGTCACGACCTTCGCTCTGAAGTGGCCGATCGAGTTCGACGGCAAGATCTACGAGAAGGTGACGATCACGCGGCCGACGAAGCTGCAGATCGACGCACTGATGGCGTCGTCAGCAGAAGGCAAGGGGTTCGACTCCGAGTCCCTGTCGCCGATCATGGACGTTCCGTACGAGGTCTACGAAGCGCTCGACGATGAAGACGGCGATCCCATCGACACATTGGTCGGAAGTTTTTTCGAGCGGCGGGTGGCGGCCCTGCGAGCCTTGAGCGAAGCGTCGCCATCATCGTCCGATACCTCGGGCAGCGCATAGTCGACGTCGAGGCCATGGATATCGCCGAGATCGCGAAGTGGCGCGATCTCGCGATCGAGATGGAGCGCATCGACCATGAAATCCACTACCGGCAGACGTTGGCTGCCGTGAACAACGCGATGGCGAAACTCTTCAAGAACCGCTGATGGCCCGCCAGCTTCTCGCATCACTGCTTGTTCGCCTGACCGACGATGCGTCGGGCAAAGGCAAGAAGATTGCGGACGCGCTCGACTCCATCAACGCCGCGGCCAACAGGCTGTCGAAGTCGAAGGGCGGTGGCGACGCTCTGGTCTCGAGCCTCGCGAAGGCGGAGCAGTCGGCGAAAGAGTTCGCCAAGGCCATGGGCGGCGACGCCGGCTGGGGCAAGCGCTTCACCAATGACCTGAGCCGCCTGAAGGCGACGACCGCCGAAGTCGAAAAGCTCAAGGAGAGCTGGAAGCGCCTCCAGTCGGAAATGTCGTCCGGTATGGGGAAGGCGTTCCAGACAAGCGCCATCTCCTCATGGAAGAGCCAGGCGCTCGGCGCGCTCATCGCCGTTCGCCAGGAGGCGCAACGTCTCGCGCAGGCGCAGGTCAATGCGGCGAACAAGGCTGCGGCCGCGCAGCAGCGTGCGGCGCAGCGGATGGCCGGGGTCGGTCACTTTGCTGTTGGCGCGTTGGGCCTTGGCGGCGCCGCATATGGCGTTAATCGCGCGGCTCGCTATACGGCGACGCAGGGCGCGGAGGCGGAGCGTGAGAGCGTTCGCCAGCACTTCGCTGGATTCACGCCAGGTCAGATCGCCGAAACCAACGCGCACGCGTTCGCATTGTCACGGCAATTCCCGACCGTTGGCGCGCTCGATATCCGAAAGCATCAGCGCAACATCACATCCGTAGTTGGGTCCTACGACGAGGCCTCCCATTTGATGGAGCTGGTGACGAGGGCGCAGGCTGTGCTTCAGGTGCAACGCGGGCAGGAGCGCGCCGCGGGCGACCTCGAAGCGCTGGTGAAGGCGGGTGAAGTTCTCAACCGCGCGCAATCAGCACGAGTTCTGACGCCTCTGGTCACAGCCTTCATCAAGTCGGCCAACCTGTATGGTGACACGGTGCGCGGTGAGGATTGGCGTCAGTACGCCGCCACCGCCAAGACATCTGTGGTCGGCCTCAACGATAGCTTCCTGACCGGCGTGATCCCGTCGATGATGCAAGAGTTTGGGGGTGAGCGCACCGGCACGATGCAGATGACTGCGCTGGGCAATTTGGCGCGGAGGCCGATTAAGAAGGCGCAAGTGGCCGCACTCAGGAAGGCCGGCTTGCTAGACAGGGACGGAAGAATTTCTGGCGCTCGGGCGGGCCTCGTCGATCCGTTGGCATTCGCCAACAGTTTCATAACGGGCGCTCTCCAAAGATCCGGCGTCGATGTCACTGCCGCGAAAGACATCGCGCATCCAGGATCGCAAGAGGCTCGCACCAAAATGGTCGAGTTGATGGCGCAGTGGTTCACAGATCGAAACGCGGCCGAGTTTTTTTCGAAGCTGATCCTAGATCGTCCGAAATTTGAGAAGAATATGAAGCAGGCCTCCGAGGCATCGGGGCCGGAAGCTGCCGATAAAGTCCGACAGGACCCATTCCAAGCGTGGCAATCCGTCAAAGAGCAGATGGACAACCTCGTGCAGGTCGCGAGCAGTCCACTTATGCCGACGGCGGCGAAGGGCCTCAGCGCGCTCGCCGACGGAATCGCGAACCTTACCAAGGCAGCGTTGGAGAACCCTGACATCGCGAAGAAAGCAGCGGTCGGCGGATTTGGCTTGTTCGCAACCGCCGCGCCATGGCTCACCGGCGCCGGATTGCAGGGTCTCGCGGGCCGCATGGGCGACGGAGCAACAAAGCTTGCGCTGCAATACGGCGGGACCGGGTTGAAGTTCCTCGGCCGCATGGCGCTCATCCCGTCGCTCGCGATGACGCTTGAGGCGCTGACCGAGGACAAGAACGGCGACGGGTTCTTCTCGAAGAACCTCGGCCGTATCCGTCGCGGCTTCGCGGGGACGCAGACTGAGGACGACAAACGATATACTGACCAGGTGTTGGGTCAGAATCCGCTACGCGGGCTTCGCGAGCTGTTGATGCCGAATATTCCGGCTGATCAGCGAATGAACGACGCGACGCGCTCCTATATAGATTCCCGCCGCAAGGGTTCCAGTGGAGCTGACGCAAGCGATGCGCAGAGCGCCGGCGCGTCAGTTGCTCAGTCCGCTGCTCAAGGGTTGGGGCAGGGTGACGCCTCGGCGCAAAAGATGATGAACGACTTCGCCCAGAGCATCGCCTCTGGCGGAACTGCAGCGGTCGCGCAGGCGCAGTCGATCATGAGCCAGATCCAGGCGATCTTCTCGCAGCCCGTGAAGATCAACATCGGCGTCAACGCGCCATCGCCGGCGGCGATCGGCAACAGCGTTCGCGCATCGCTCAGCGACTATGGGACTTCGCCCGTCTGATGCTTCTCATGATCGGTCCCGTCGTCTTCGATATGACCGGCGTCAATCATCAAAGCCTCAGCAACGAAGAGAAAACCGCGTTCGGCAAGCATGACGTCGTGGGAGCTGCGCCCATCTACGAGTTCGGCGGAGAAGACGAGGCCAAGCTCACGATCGAGGGCAAACTCCTCCCGCGTCATCTCGGCGGCCTCGACGGGCTTGAGGCGCTGAAGGCGATGCGGGCAACCGGCGTCGCATGGATGGCCGTGCGCGGCGACGGTTTTCCACTCGGCTGGCATCTGATCGAGAAGATCAAGGACAAACACGGCGAGCTCGATTTCAATGGCGTCGGCCAGGAAGTCGAGTTTACGGTCGAATTGCTGCGCGCTGGCGCGCCAAATGCGACGACCTATCTCTCACTGTTCAACCAGATTGCGGGCGGCTGATGGCGACGGTCGAGATCACGGTGAAGCAGGACGGCGTCATGCTCGACCTTCTGCTCTGGCGCCGTTTCAAGGCCCTGCCGGACGGCTTCGTCGAGCAGGTCTACGAGATGAATTACGGCCTCGCCGAGAAAGGCGAGTTCCTTCCGCTCGGGACCGTCGTTGTCGCGCCTATCCCCGATCCGAACGACGTGTCGGCGGCGCAAAAAGTCGTCAGCCTCTGGGATTGAATGTCGGTTCTGAGGCCGGTCCATTCCGTCATCGTTGACGGAAACGATGTCACGTCGCGCATCCTGCCGCGCCTGCTCGAAGTCGAGGTCGTCGACAAAGAGGGAACCAGCTCGGACACCGCCGAGATCAAACTCGCAGATCCTGACGGCACGACGATACTGCCGCAGCCCGGCGCAAAAATCTCGATCGCGCTGGGCTTTGCGCCAGGTGCGCCGATCCTCGTGTTCGAGGGGACGGTCGACGATCCGGAATCGCAATTCGGCAAGGGTCAGGTTCGGACGCTGTCGATCAGCGCCAAGGGTTTCGACACGAAAGGCAAGGCGAAGCAGCCACAGCGCGGCCACGCCGACAATCAAAAGTTCGGCGACGTCGCGACGAAATGGGCGCGAGCGGCGGGTCTTGAAGCGAAGATCGATAGCGCGCTCGGATCAATCCAGCGGGACTATTGGTCGATCGATGGCGAAAGCTTCCTGCATTGGGGCCAGCGCGTCGCTCGCGAGATCGGCGCGAACTTCAAGGTCTCTGGTGGCCGCGCAATCTTTGTGCCGATCAACGGCGCAACGTCGGCTTCCGGCCAATCGCTGACGCCCATCCGGGCAATCTGGGGCGACAATCTCAAGAGCGGACGCATCAGGCCCTATTCCGGCCGCGGGCGCTTCAAGGAAGTGAAGACGCGCTACTACGACGCCAAGGAAGCAAAGTGGAAAGAGAAGACGGTCAGCGTCGCCGACAATAAAGCCGAAGCGAATCTGACGACACGCTTCAACGCCCATGATGAAGGTGAGGCGGAAGGCAAGGCCACGACCGAGAAAAAGCGCTCGGAGAAAGAAGGCGGCGCTGGTGAAGTCACGATCGTCGGCGAACCTACCGCGCGCGCGACAGCGACCGTTCAGGTGCGCGGCGTTCGTCCCGGCGTCGATGGCGACTACATCGCGACGACAGTTACGCACAAAGCGACGAAGACGCAGTTCGACACGAAGGTCAGCCTGAAGCGACCGACGGGCGACGCCGGCAAGGACACGAGGAAGGCCTCGAAATGACGCGTCGCAATCTGCCGATGCCGGATCGAGCCGATATCTGGTTCGTTCCGGGCGACGAGATCGTGCAGCCGATCCTTGTCACAGTCCCGACTGCGAAGGGGCCTGCGATCGTGGACCTCGCCGGGTGCGCTCTTCGCGTCGAGATCGCATGGGGCGAGGGGACGAAGATCACGCTCGATATCGACGCTGGCATCGAGATCATCGATCCGGCGCCGCCGCCTGCCGACGAAGGGTACGAGCAAACGCCGCATTTCGTGTTCCGCCTCTCGGAAGCGCAAAGCCTGACGCTGCCGACCGAGGAGTGCGCGACCGCGCGCATCATGGTTGTCACATCGGGCGGTGTCACGATGCAGACCGCAGGCTGCACGTTCCGGAGAGTGTCGTGAAGCTGCGAGGACCGATCCAGATCGACGGTTCGCGTCCGCTGCTGCGCGTGACGCTTGTCGGCGTGCGGGGCTTCGTCCCGCAGCCAGATCAATATGCCGGCGAGTCCGCGAGCGGCTTTCTGCTCGTGCTTACCGACCCCGGCGTCACCGACGCGGAAGAGACCGCGCCAGATCAAGATTCAGAGGACTGAGGGCTGCTATGTCGACGATCAATGTTGTGGAGCGGCGAAGCGCGCCGTCGAACTCGGACCTTCGTGCCGTTGATGTCGACATTGTAGGCAGCACGCGCACGCAAGCGGTCAAACTCACTTTCGGAAAGGCGGCGGCCGGTTCGGATCCAGCCGTCGTCACGCGCGTCAGCGAAGACGATCCGCTGCCGACGACTGACGAGGCCGCCCTTGCGCGCCTTGACTCCATCAACTCTAAGTTGTCGGACGATCCAGCCTCGCAAACGACGCTCGCTGCCATCCTCGCCAAGATCATCAGCGATCCGGCGACACAGACGACGCTCGCCGCAGTGCTCGCGAAGCTGTCGAGCGACCCCGCGACCAACACGACGCTCGCGCAGGTGCGCGACGCCATCAAAGCGCAGACCGCTCTCGCGACGTCGATCTGGACCGACAATACCGGCGCCTATTTTGTCCGCCGCGACCTGATCAACGAAGGCACCGGACTCCCCTCTATTTCGTGGACTGACGGCGCCGGCAACGCGTCGTCGGGCCCCGGCGCCGGGGCGAAGCCGCTGTCGTCGGCGGACAAGGACGTCATCGAGGCGTTCTTCGACGTCATCACGACGGGCGCCGGCTACACGGCCGGCGACCTTCTCGCCCGCATCGCGATCATCGACGCCACTCCGTCGACGCCCACGGGCGTCTTCATCTGGATGAACCTGACGGCCGGCACGATTATCTCCGCGCCGAACTCAGCGCATGTTCAGCGCGCCGACGAAAACATCACCGTCACCGGGCCGCTGACCGATGCGCAGCTCGCGGCTCGCGCGCTGGCGACGGCCGCCAATCAGGCCACGTCCAATGCGTCGCTTGCAAGCATCGACGGCAAGATGTCGTCCGCCAACATCCCAAAGGGCGACGAGCAGTTGATCGTCAGCAACTCGGCGATCGGTCTGGCTTCGATTCCATCGGGTCTGAACCCGGCGACGCTCGCATTGATCAGCGTCGAAGGCGCGCCGGTGCGCTGGCGGGATACTGGAAGCAACCCGACGTCGAGCGTCGGTCAGTTGCTCAATCCCGGCGACGTTCTGCCCTACGACGCCGCGCTCTCCGCGATCAAATTCATCCGCGTCGGCAGCACTGACGCGACGTTGAACGTCGCTTACTACGGGGTGAACTGACCATGGCGCCGGTCCCTATTCGCGCGAATGTGCGCCCGGCTGAGGCGCACGACGTCATCAGCAAGAACCTTGACGTCACGATCCTGCCTGCCGAGGTCGGCTATTTCATCGCTGTCGATGCAACGGCCGCTGCGCGCAATATCACGCTGCCGACGTCGCCAGCGGCCGGCGACACCGTGCCTGTCCAGAAGATCGACTCCAGCGCCAACCGAGTGAAAGTTCTGTCCGGCGCAACCGAAGTCGCATGGCTCTCTGCGCAGTTCGATCGCGCGACGTTCGTCTACGTCAACGGGGCATGGGTCGCGCGAAGCTGGAGCATCGCGCCGCTCTATCAGGAATGGCTCACGGCCGGAAATCAGACGATCACCAAACCTCCGCTGCTCAAGCAGGCAAAGGTGCGTTTGATCGGGCCTGGCGGTGGTGGCGGCGCTGGTCGTCGCGGCGCGGCGGCTTCCGCGCGTTTCGGCGGCGGCGGCGGCTCTGCGGGCGCGATGGTCGAGACGATGGTTCCGGCCGCCGCCTTTGGCCCAACTGAAACTCTAACGCTCGTCGCGGGCGGCGCTGGCGGCGCGGCGCAGACCGCCGATAACTCTGACGGCGCCAGCGGCTCAAACCCATCGAACGACACCATCCTCACGCTCTCCGGAGCCAGCGGCCAGTTGCTGGCGTTCAAGGGTAATCCCGGCGCAGGCGGGTCAGCGACCGCAGGCAATGCGGGGACCGCGCCCTCTGGCGCCTGGATCGGCAACGGATCTGCTGGTGGCGGCAGCTCGACTTCAGCTACCGCGACGACAGGCGGCAACGGCGTCTGCGCCGGCGGCGGTGGCGGTGGCGGTCTCGACACCGGCAACGCGTTCCATGCAGGCGGCGCCGGCGGGCAAGGATCTCGGGCGGGTTCGTCGATCGCAGGGGGCGCGGGCGGCGCAGCCGACGGGACTGCGGGCGGGGCTGGCTCGAGCCCATCGAGCATACAGGCGCAGCAGGGCGGTTCTGGCGGCGGGGGCGGCGGCGCATCTGTCGCCGGTGCTGCGGGCGCCGGCGGCGCCGGCGGCATCGGTTCGGGCGGCGGAGGCGGCGGAGCTTCCGTGAACGGCCAAGCCTCTGGCGCTGGCGGCGCCGGAGGGAACGGCGCGGCTGCGATCACCTGGTTTTTCTGAGGTCGACATGAGCGTTCTGAAACTCGGCCGTCCCTCGGGGATCTCGCGCGCGCCCGGAATCATCAAGCCGACGTCGCCGAATCTCGTCACGTCGTCAGACCTGACGAATGCGTTCTGGACGCGCACGGGCCTCAATCCCGTCGGCGGGCTGACGAATCGTCTCGTCGAAACCGCGGTGAATTCGCAGCATCGCATCGCCACCGCGAGCGCGATCGCGCGCAGTGCCGGCGTCAAGACATTCAAAGCCGGCGTCGCGACGCCGATGGTCGACCGACGCTATTACAACCTGACCGCCTTTGACGGCGCATCGACCGCCGATACGCAGGTTTCGGCGGTGTTCGACCAGGGGCTGATCCCCGACGCGCGATCGACCAGCAACGCCGGCGCGAAGTTCTCCGGCCTCGCGCACAGCACGCGCCGATATCCCGGCCGTCCAGGTTGGTTTTGGAACGAATTCAATTTCATCACCGACGCCCTCTCGACCGGCCTGCAATTCCAGCTTCGCGTTCTCGATGACACGCGCGCCGTGAGCTATCTCGGCGACGCCACGAAACAAGTGATGATGGAAGAACTCGGGCTTTGGGAAACCGACCCGAATGATCCCGTCGTTTTCCAGGGCGGCCAGGGTTCGATCTACACGATCGGCAACTGGTTCGCCTTCCTTGCTGAAGGCGCTCCCGTCACTAGCCTTGGTCTTGTGCGCGGGAAGGATTTCACCCGCCAGGGCAAGTTCATCCCGAATGCATTCCCGAACCAATCCGTTTTCGAATGGCAATATCGCGCCGGCCTCGCGGCGCAGGTCTATTGCTACTACAAGCTCGTTTTTGGCGAGCACGATGGCGGCGCCGCACCGCAGGTTCCGATCCCGCAGAAGACCTTGTCTTCAGTCGGCCAATTGATCGTGAACAATGACATCACGCTGAATGGCAACCCGCACGACTATAGCGTGCCCTACGATACGTTCCTGACGATCGCGCCGGGCTCAGTCGGCGCGTCCGGTGCCAACAAGGGCGCGGAATTCATGATCTTCCTGCACGCCAGCGACATCGCGAAGGCGTTTTTGCAGACGACGAACAATCTGGGGACGTTCAATATCGGCGGCGTTCTCTGGCGCTTCATGAAGACGACGGATCAATTTCTCGCCATCATCCGCGACGACTTTGAAGACCAGCTGCAGTTGGTTAATTTCGACAAGAAAGCCGCGATGAACAAGTTCACCGATTTCGGCGTGCCGAATCTGCCCGGATATTTTTACAACGGTCACGGTCTTGGCGCCGAAGTCGCGCAGCTCGCGAACAGCTTCAAGGTCAACACCGTCTCCGCGAGCTATTCCTGATGCGCTGGGCCTCAAGCCCCGCGTCAAGGCGCCGGCAATGTAAGAGCGCTCCAAGTGTTTTGTTTAATCCGGTCTACAACTCCAACATCGGCGGTGTTGGGCAAAGTCCGATTTGCTCCCTCACCTTTGCCCGGAATTCTTCGTCATCCGACAAATCATGATACGTCATGAGCAAATTCCGAATGAGCAGATCGCGCGTCCCCTGAAATATCCCGACGCATTGCTCCGCGGTGACGCCGCTCATCATATGGCTTGCCCCTGGAACCACTTTTGGGTCGAGAGTTTGGTTCGTCATTGTCCAGGAGAAAGGCAGCGCTCCGATAAGCGTCCAAGTGCGCAGAAACACGAACTTGAAATGGGTCGTTACGATCTCGTTGACGAGTGCGGTCTCAGGTTTGGCATCGAACACCGAATCTGGATGGCCGACGAAGACGCCTATGATCATCGCGTGGTGATCAGGGCTGAAGTCTCCGAGATTGATGCTAATCGCATTGTCCTGACGAAGGTCATAAACCGGCGCCGCGAGATCCGAAGTGCGATGTGTGAAGATATGCGCGAAGCCGTTCCGCGCCTTAACGGCGTCGGAAAGCGCTGTCGAGACGCGCTCCGGCGCGCCTTCGATGCGAAGCGTGTGCTTGAACGTCGTATATGTCGGACTACGCGGCGAAACGTGGACCGAATAACGATCTTCGATGACGCGTTTGGCATCCGGCGGAATGCCGACTTGTGTGCCCGATTTGAGCCTGAGGTAAACGTCGCCGGCGGCGCGCTCTTCGATGTTGAAGAGGTTCCTGACAATTCCGTTTGTGCTGACGTTCAAGCGATACCTTCGCGAGGAAATTGACGGCGACATTCTTGGCCCTGCGATTAGATACCTCTTCCAAATCAATGGCTCCGCCGCCGCAGCTTCGACATTGAGCCACGCCGGCGTACTTCACGATCACCTATGTTGGGCGGTCTTTGCAAGTCCTTCGCACCCGTCTGGATTCATTCTGAGCTTTTGGGATCCGTCTAAAATGCGACTTCATCACAACTGGCGGCGCATTCTCGCGCGAGCCTGGTCCGTCCGCTTCATGGCTGCGGCTGCAATATTCACGGGGCTCGAGGCGGCGCTTCCCCTGTTCACAGATGACCCGCCGATCGGCCGTAGCGCGATGGCGGCCGTCACCCTGGCCGTCACCGTCGGCGCGTTCGCTTCGCGCCTCGTCGCACAGAAAGGAATGGACGAATGATCCAGAAACATCGCGGCAAGGTCACGGGCGCCGCCGTCGCCGTCGTCGGCCTTGCGGTCGGCATCGTTGGTCCATTCGAGGGTCTGCGCACGAAGGCTTACCCCGACATCGTCGGAGTGATCACCGTTTGTTACGGCGAGACGCGCGGCGTGAAGATCGGCGACTCCTACACCAAGGAGCAATGCGACGAGATGCTTGGCGACGCACTCGTCGATTTTGAGGCTGGCGTCCGCAACTGTGTTCCGGGCGAAATCCCGGACAAGCGCCGGGCCTCTTACGTCAGCCTTGCCTACAACATCGGCGTCGGCGGATTCTGTCGCTCGACCGTGGCGCGGAAGGCGAATGAGGGAGACGCCCGCGGATCCTGCGACGCCATGCTCGCCTGGAACAAGGCGGGCGGACGCGTGGTCGCCGGCCTGACTCGCCGCCGGGAGGCCGAGCGCAAGATCTGTCTGTCGGCGCTGTGATGCTCGGCCTGCCATCCGCTTTTTCGCTGAAGGCCATTGCGATTGCTGCGGTGGTCGCATGGATCGCAGGCTTCGGAGGCGGCGTCTGGGTGCGCGATGCGTTCTGTGACGCCGCCGCATCGAAGAAAGCACTCGCCGAGGCGAAAGCCGAAATCGCAGCGCTGGAGACAGCGCGCGATCGATCGATCGAAATCCAGACGCGCATGGCGGCGCGAGCATCAGAGCTGCGTCTGGAAACAGAGCAATTGAAGAGGGCGTCTGATGATCTCGCTGAGCAGTTTCGCGCACAGGCGGCGAAGCCTGCGGCTGCTGATTGTGGTTTCAGCGACGCTGAGCGTCAGCGCGTGCTCCGATCCATCCCGATCGGCCCGGTTCGTCGCCCCAATCCCTGAGCTCGACAGTGAGGCGCGTCAGCCCTGTCGAGATCCGGGAGTAGCGAAAAACCCGAAGGTTTCCGTCGTGGAGCATCGCCAGGCGCTCGCGGAGTGCGAGGGACGGCGCGGTTTAGCGGTGGAAGCCTACGACCAAGCCCGCGCCGCGTTCGGCTCTCCTGACAGGAAGTGACCGACATGATCATCCTTCGCCTCGCACGCGGAATTCACAAGCACTTCCCGGCTCGCCGCTCGGAATGGGCGCTCGGCGCGATGCTCTTCTCTTTGGGCGCGATCCTGCTGCACCCGGACAATCTCTTCGATTCGACGCCGCTCTATCACGGGCTGAAGCTGATCGCGTCTGAGAAGGTCTGGGGATGGGGATGCTTCCTCGTCGGCTTTGTGCGCCTCATCGCGCTCATCCTCAACGGCACCTTCGCAGACACGGCCTATTCGCGATGGTCGCCGCATGTGCGCGGCGCGATGGCGTTCCTGAGTTGCTTTTTCTGGGCCGGGATCACCATCGGCATCTTCTACGCCGCCGATCATCCCGTGTTCGGGATGGGGATCTTTCCGTTCCTGCTCGCGCTCGAACTCACCAACATACACCAGGCGTTGACCGACGCCGGAGCAGCCGATCGGGACTTCTTTGATGCCCCAGGGACCTGACTTCGTCGCGCAGCTTCCGCCGCTCGGGCAGCTCATCTTCTACGCCCTGATCGGCATCGGCGCTCTCGCCGCGGGCTGGCGCGCCTATACCGCTGAGCGCAAGAAGCAGGCCCCGGCGTCGACGACCGACGTCGTGCTTGCCGGCGGGACGATCGCCGACATGAAGCCCGTGCGCGACATGGGCGAGTCGATCGATCGCCTTACGGGCGAGGTCGCGCGTCTCGCGAACGCCAGCGAGGCGATACTCGAAATCATGAAGGAAGAAGCCGACGAGCGCGACATCGAACGCGAGGTCGAGCGCCGCATGCGCGAGGAGCGCGGCGAGCGCATTCCGGAGCCGCGGCGTCGGCGAAGCTGAGTTTCAATTCTCGAGGGCGAAATGGCTGGCTTTCTGGTGAGGGTCGCGATGCTGATCGCGATCGCGGCTCTCTGCGTCTCGGGCTCGCGCGCGCACGAGTGGTATCCGGCTGAGTGCTGCAGCGGCAATGATTGTGCGCCGATCTCCGCGCAGGCGGTGAGCGAAACGCCGGACGGCTACGTCGTGACGATCGAGCCGGGCTCGCATCCGATGTGGCCGCAGGACGGGCGCGCAGCGCTCGTGCATGTGATCGCCTACAAGGCCGCGCGCAGATCGCAAGATGGCAGGTTTCACATCTGCATCGGTGCGTCCGGCTATCTCTTTTGTTTTTACGCCGCCGTTGGCGGCGTTTGAGTCCGAGCCGGCGGTTCCCGGTATTTCAAAAAGGAGAAGACCCATGATGGTCCGCGCAAAATTCTTCGTCGAGAAGATCGAGCACAGCGACATCCCCGGCACCGACCAGTACGCGTCGATCACGATGCGTCCGGTCTTCGGGACCTATGGCGACGGCGAGGTCAACAAGACCTGGAGCAAATACACGCCATCGGGCCACCTGCAGATCACCATCACGAATCCGTCGGCGATCGACGCCTTCGAGATGGGCAAAGCCTATTATCTCGACTTCACGCCGGCCGACTGACCGGCTCCGAAATCCCGGCCGCGAGGCCGGGATAGCAGCACGGCCTCGGCCGCGTTGCTGCCCTCCTTGGGCGTTTCCTCCCTAGACTTGGCCCCGCCGGCTCCGCCGGCGGGGCCTTTTTGCGTTTGGGCATGGGCTCTTGCCCACCGAAATCAGCGGGTCTAAGCGATGACCATGGTCTCCGTAAAAAAGCGCTCCTGGACGACGAATGGCGTGAAGCGCCAAGGCTATCGCGTTCGCTATGTCGACGACAAAGAAGTCCAGCGGCAGCGGACTTTTCCAACCTTGAGAGAGGCGAACGATTTCCGAGACGAACTCGTCGGCGCTTTGGGCGATGGGACGCACGTTCCCGACGCCGAGAGCCTGACGGTCGCCGAAGCGGCCGAAAATTGGCTCGCGGCATGCAAGGTCGGTCGCGAGGGCCGGCCGCCGCTGGAGGCGTCGACCATGCGCGCCTACACCGCGCACGTTGAGCGCTTCATCAAGCCGAAGCTGGGCAAGCGGTGGCTCAACGACCTGCGCAAGCCGATGATGGTAAAGTTTCGCGACGAACTGCTGCTCGACGGCAATTCGCCCGGCATGGTGAAGCGCGTCATGGGCGCGATGTCGAACATGCTCAAATGGTGCTCGCACCGCGGCGAGATAGCCAACAATGTCGCCTATGGCGTGACGGTCGCCACGTCGAAGCGCCACGCGGCTGAGGAAGAGCCCTTCATCCTGCCGCCGAAGGACGTGGTTCGGGAGATGCTCTCTGCCGCCGACCGCTGGTGCGCGAAGCCGCCTGGCGTCGTGATCCGCGGCAAGATGACCTCGATGGAGCGGATCACGGTCGAGCGCGCCATCTGGTGGCGCGCGATCCTCGCCGTGCTTGTGGGCGCCGGGACGCGCGTGTCCGAGGCCTTGGGCATGCCGATCGACGGCCTGATCCGCCAGAAGCAGCAGCTCGAAATCAAGCAGCGCGCCGATGAGTTCGGGAAGATCGGCCTGCCGAAGAGCGCCGCCGGCTTCCGCAAGATCCCGGTCGATGCAGCCGTCTTCGGTTTCATTGACGAGTGGCTGGCGGTCCGACCGAAGATCCTTGGCGAAGGCATGAAGAGTGACCTGCTCTTTTGCAATGGGCCGGGGAAGGCCGAGCTCTATCGCAACCTGCACCGCCGATTCTGGACGCCGTTGCTCATCGAGGTAGGCGCCGCGCGGCAGGTAACAGGCGCTGACGGGAAGGAGCGAGTCGACGCCGATTTCGGGATTCACGCGCTGCGCCATTTCCACGCGAGCCTCTGCATCGCCGCAGGCATGGAGGCGAAGACCCTGCAGGCGCGCATGGGCCACTCATCGATCCAGGTCACGATGGATATCTACGGCCACCTGTTCGAGGACCACGAGGCCGAGAGCGTGCGGCTCGAACAGGCGACGCGAGCGACCGGCGGCCTTTTCGGATCGACAAATGGGCAAGGAATGGGCAAGAAGGCCATTCCTGGTGGTCAAGATATTGATAACATTTGATAGGGCCGCTCACTCTTAATCACCGGGTCCTAGGTTCGAGCCCTAGTGCGCCCACCACACAACCCCTGATATCGCTGATATTTCCGGACGTCATGAGCGGGTGGCGGGGTCGCCTCCGCGACTGCGGCTCATTCTCCGGAAGCGCTTCAGCCGGCGCGCAAGTTAGGGCGTAGCGACGGCGCTAGACGACGACGGGCGCCAGCCTGCTCAGGGAAGGCGTAAAATCGATGGGCTTGTATGTCGTTCCGCCGCCATTGGTGCTGAACCAGGTCGCGGCCGCATTTTGCCAGGGCGTGGCGTAACGAGCTCTCAATTGATCGCCCATGCCCATGACTTCGACATTGTCTGGATCCGTGCTCACGCAATAGGGCGTCGCCGGCGTCTTGACCTCGCAGGGATGATGAAGGCCGAGGTTGTGCCCGATCTCATGAATGGCTGTGTTGAACGGGTTGATGAAGCCGCTCACCGCAGGGGAGTCGGTCAACAGATCGGCCTTGTCGAGCAGCTTTGAATCCGAACCGAATGCGACGCTGCTGGTCGCGTTGGTCTTGAGAACGCGAATTTCCTGATGCGCGGCGCCCGCCACGGCGAATTCGACCTTGTACACGCAATGAAGATTGACCCGGCGTTTGCCGCCGCCTGGAGCGTCGACTTCCAGCTCATGCAGGGACGCTGGAGTCGCGAGCCACATCTTCTCGCTCCATGCGCCTTCGATCAGCTTCTTGAATTTCCAGACCCAGGCGTTCCATTCCTTGTTCGACCAGTATTGCGAGGTCCAGTTCGTCCCCGTCGTATCGGTTATGGTCAACCCGCCCCGAATAGGGATCAATGCGAACTTCTGCACGATGACAATCGATGCGTTCCAGTTTGGACCTATGCCAGTCGTGTCGACATAGTAGTTGTAGTTCACGCCCTTGATGGCCGGCCGCTTCTTGGCGCCCGATTTGCCGATTGCGAGCTGAAAGACGTCCCAGCGATAGCCTGTATTCGTATCGATCGCATCGATGAGAACGTGGCCTTCGCGCGTTCCAACAATCTCGAACCAGGTGATGTTGTTGCTCGAGGATTCGACAATCTCTCGCTTGTTGACGACTCCCATGCTGGGATCGTTCGGACCAACCTTGATCCAGTCGAAATAATTTGAAAATCCGAAACGAAAGGCCTGTCCGACGCTGACCGGCTGAATTGTGTTGCTGATCGGAGGAGGCGCGGGCTCGTTGGGCTTGCTTCGCCATGCGACGAACTTGGACATCTCGTCCTCCTGCCTGCGATGGTCGGATACGAGTTGATATTGCGCCAACAGCACTGGCAGAGATGTGCTCCACCACACGCTCCCAGGCGCGGAGTTTTGATCTGGCATTGACAAGTCACTGTGATGCGCAATCCGGCGCGCCTGACGCGTTTCATCATTGATCGCTCGGCTCCAACGCAGCGGGGATTGCGGAAATCAGCAACGCCCGTGATGAACTTTCGTGCGCGCGGCGCGTTGAACGTCGCAAGGTCACACGTCGTCGAAAGTCGTCATGTCGAGGATGTTTTCACGCTTCGCCAATCTGGTCGCGCGCTGGGCGGGAAAACCGATCACCTTTGCGCTCGCGACGGCGGTCATCATCGCCTGGGCGGCGTCAGGGCCATTGTTCGGATTCTCCGATACCTGGCAGCTCGTGATCAACACGGGGACGACGATCGTCACCTTCCTCATGGTGTTCCTGATTCAGAACTCGCAGAACCGCGACGGCGCTGCGATCCAGACAAAGCTCGATGAGATCATCCGCGCCATAGAGCGCGCGCACAACGATTTCATCGGCATCGAACATCTTACCGAAGAAGACCTCGAAGAGATCCGCAGGGATTGCGAGAAAGCAGCCGGCGGCGAGGAGGATGCGGAGGAGATAAGCGAACGGTTACGAAAATCGTTCGGGCGCCTGAGCGGCGCAGCGCGCTACAATAGACAATAGCGGTCGCCGCGCTGGAAGCTGCGATCAGCCGAAGCGAATGTTCGACGCGGCGGCGTGTGCGGCGTCCGCTGTGGATTGTCCCCTGACGCGGTCGCGGCCGTCGGCCTTGGCGGCGTAGAGATGGCGATCGGCGATCTCGAAGAGATCAGCGAGACAGCGCATGTCTTCCGACGCGCTGGCGACGCCGACGCTGACTGTCGCTGGAATGTGCGTCGTCAGCCGGCGGCGACGAACGCCGAGCCGCACGCGTTCGCCAAGCAGACAGGCGACATTGTGCGGAACATGGACAAGAATGGCGAACTCCTCGCCGCCGATGCGATAGACGCGATTGCGATCCGGCGTGGATTCCTGAAGCACCTCGGCGATATCCCGCAGAACCTGATCGCCGGCGGAATGGCCGAACCGGTCATTGATCCCCTTGAAATGATCGACGTCGATCAGCAGGAGGCTGATGTCGGACCTGCGGCGATTGTTCGCCTGAAACAGCGCCGCGCCGGCTTCATCGAAGCGAGCGCGATTGAAAAGTCCTGTCAGCCCGTCGCGATCGGCGCGCGCGACCAGCGCCTCATAGCGTTCGCGATAGGTGAGCGCGTCAAAGATGTCGCCAATCGGCCCGGCGACGCGCGTTTCCGCGCGCTCGAAAACCCTGAGATAAAGAGCGATCATCAGGCTGAAGACAAAGGCCGCTCCCATCTTGGCGAACCAGCCGCCGAAAAGAACCGCAATCGGCGCGCCGATCACGACGCGCAACGCGAGATAAAATCCGATCTGGTCGAAAGTCAGGATGCAGCAGGAAGCGATCAGGATGCGCGGCCATTGCGCGGGACCGAGCCAGCGGCCGAGCTTTTCGTAGAGCAGGATGATGGCGATCGCGTCTATGAATAGAAGCGTCGTGCCCCACACCATCAGCACGCCCATCTGATCGATGAAGGCGAGATCGGGAAGGCGCCCGGCGATCGGCGCCACCTCATGCTGGCGTAGAATGAAAGCGAGCCCGACCACGAGGAAGTTGCCGGCGAGCAGGCCATACACCGGCTGCCGCACCGTGACCGCGTCCTCCTTGATGTAGAGGAGGAGCAGCATCATCAGCTTGCCGGAAAATAGCACCGTGGAGCCTGGTGAAATGACGCCGAACGGCAGCGCGACATAGAAGACGCTGGCGAGATAGGTCTCGACGAAATGCATGACGCCGAGAACGCATACGAACAGCCCGACGCCGACGCGCTTGCGGGCTCTGAACAACGCAGCCATGACGGCGAAATAGATCGCCGCTTCGACGAGCAGCAGCAAAACGTTGATCCACGCCATCGCGCGCCGCGGCCTGCGAATCCCTGTGCGTAAAGTGGCTCGACGCTATGCGGGAATGCTTAACGTCGCCTTAGGAAGACGGCCATGTTTCTGAATGGAAACATGATTTGGCGTCGGCGCTGAAATCGCTGCGGTCTTGGGGAGGGTGATTTCCCGGTTTACGGGAACTGCGGGCCAAGAGCTCTGTTACCTCCGGAGAACAAGGAGAGAGCCATGCCACGCGGCGACAAATCGAAATACACCGACAAGCAGGAGCGGAAAGCCGACCATATCGCCGAAGGTTATGAGGAGCGCGGCGTGCCGGAGAAGGAGGCGGAGCGTCGAGCCTGGGCGACGGTCAACAAGGACGACGCCGGCGGCAAGAAATCAGGCTCGGGCCGCGGCGCGCACACCGGGCATCCGGCGGCGCATAAAGGCGGTCGTCTCGGCGGCGAGGCGTCGGCGGAGCGGCCTGCTTCAGAGCGTTCTGCGTCGGCGAGGAAGGCGGCCGCCACGCGCAAGCGCCATGAACGTGAGCACGCGCATCACTGACGCACGTTCGCACCGAGCAGACTATCTCGTGATCAGCCTGCTGGCGCAGCCGACCGTCGGACAGTTCAAACCGAAGCCGCGCCGGTCGCGCTGGCATTGTACGACGGACTCGCCGCGATAGGGCATTCCGAAGCAACTTGCGTCGGCCCTGCACTCGGCGACGTTCCGGTGGCGAGAGCAGGGATCGTTGGCGATCGGCGACGCGCACCAGTCGTCGGGGCGGACGCCGCAAGGCGGCGTCTGCGCAATTGCAGCGGTCGCGCACCCGATGACGAGCATGACATAAGCTGGTCGCAACATGAACGTCGTCTCCCTCAGGGGACCTATCACGAAACGGCCTTGACCGCGCGCAGCCCACCGCCTCAATTGCTGGCGACTGTTGAGGGGTGCGCCATGCGTCTGTTGCGATCGATCCTGGGCGGCCTTGCCGTCGCCGCCGTTCTTGCTGTTGCTCCATTGTCGGCGAAGACGCCCGCGAATGTTTTGGTCGTCGCCAAGAATATTGACGACATCGTCAGCCTCGATCCGGCGCAGGCCTACGAGTTCACCAGCGGCGAGATCGTCGTCAATCTCTATGACCGGCTCGTGCAGTACGATCCGGCGAATCTGGAGAAGCTGCAGCCGAGTCTCGCGGAAAGCTGGAAGGTCTCGGATGACGGCAAGACGATCACCTTCAAGCTGAGGCCGGGCGTCAAATTCTCGTCCGGCAACCCGCTGCGGCCGGAAGATGTCGTGTTCTCCTTCAAGCGCGTCATTGTGCTGAAGAAGGCGCCGGCCTTCATTCTCTCGCAGTTCGGCTGGACTGCCGACAATATCGACCAGATGGTGAAGAAGGTCTCGGCTGATGAAGTCGCGGTGACCATCGCCGAGAAATTCGCGCCATCCTTCGTGCTCAACGCGCTCGCGGCCCGGCCAGGCGCGATCGTCGATGAAGTCGAGGCGATGAAGAACGCCAAGGACGGCGATCTCGGCAATGGCTGGCTGACGCGCAACTCCGCCGGCACAGGCCCGTTCACCCTGCGCGCGTGGCGCGCCGGCGAGGGCGTCACGCTCGATGCGAACCCGACGCACTTCCGCGGCGCGCCGAAATTGCGCCAGGTCGTGTTGCGCCATGTGGCGGAGGCGGGCGCGCAGCGTCTGCTGATCGAGAATGGGGACGCCGACATCGCGCGCAATCTCGGACCTGATCAGATCGCGGCGCTCGCCGAGAAGCCGGGCGTGAAGATCGAGAATTATCCGCAGGCGGCGGTGCATTTCCTCAGCCTCAACATCAAGCATGAGAAGCTGAAAAATCCGGCGTTGTGGGAGGCGCTGCGCTGGATGATCGATTATGACGGCATCGCCAAAACGCTGTTGCGCGGCCAGATGAAGGTGCATCAGGCCTTCTGGCCGGAAGGCTTCGCGGGCTCGGTCGATGATACGCCCTTCAAGCTCGACATCGCCAAGGCGAAAGAGATTCTCGCCAAGGGCGGCGTGCAGCCCGGCCTCACGATCGACATGGATGTGATCTCGTCCGCGCCGTTCACGGATATTGGCCAGTCGATCCAGGCGACGATGGCGCAGGCGGGCGTCAAGCTCAATCTGATCCCCGGCTCGTCAGCGCAGGTGATCACGAAGTATCGCGCCCGCAATCATGAGGCGATGCTGCTCTATTGGGGCCCTGACTTCATGGACCCGCATTCAAACGCCAAGGCGTTCGCCTACAACACCGACAATTCCGACGGCGCTCCGCAGAGCACGACGACCTGGCGCAATTCATGGGCGCCGGCCGAATTGTCGAAGCTGACGCAGGCCGCGCTGGTCGAACCGGATGCGGGCAAGCGGCTCGACATGTATCGCGAACTGCAGCGCGCCGTGATGAAGGAGGCGCCGTGGGCGATGACCTTCCAGGCGCAAGCTCAGGTGGCGCTGCGGAGTGAAGTGAAAGGCTTCATCCACGGCGCGGTGAGCGATCTCGTGTTCTACAGCGGCGTGACGAAGGACTGACGGCTGATTGGAAATATTGACGCAAGCTGGTCTTCGGGCTTGCGTCCGGCAGTCAAGCGCGCCGCTTTGATGGCGGCGCGCGCCGAGGGGAGGCAGAACATCCTGACATTAAGGCTTCGCGGACAAGGTTCACAGCATGCTGCCCATTCCCGCCGATATCTTCACCGAGCCCGACGATGTCGCGCCTGACGGGCTCGCCAATCTTGGTCCGCTCCGTCGACTTGCGGGCGTCTGGCAGGCGGATAAGGGGATCGACATCAATCCCAAAGCTCAAGGGCCGGAGCGCCGCGTCTTTCGCGAACATGTTCGAATGGATCCGATCGATCCGCAGGCCAATGGCCCACAGCTCTTCTACGGTTTGCGTTACCACATCCACATCAACACGCCGGAGGAAGATGTCACCTTCCACGATCAGGTTGGCTACTGGCTGTGGGAGCCCGCCACCGGTCTGATCATGCAGAGCGTGACGATTCCAAGGGGGCAGGTCGTTCTCGCCGCGGGCCATGCAAAACCGGACGACAGAACGATTTCCGTCAGCGCGAAACGCGGCGATGCGCTCTACGGAATCTGCTCGACCGAATTTCTCGACGAAGCCTTCCGCACGAACAGCTATCGTTGCGACATCATCTTCAACGATGATGCGAGCTGGACCTACAATATCGAGACCGAGCTGCTGGTCAGGGGACGCGACCAGCCGTTCAACCATCACGACACGAACACGCTGAAGCTCGTCGAAGCTCCGACGCTCAACCCGCTGGCGATGATCCTGCGTGATCGCGGCAAGCAGGGTCAGTCGTAGGTGACGAAGTTGCGCGCCGCCGCCCTGTCATAGCCGCGCGTCGCCGCAAGGAGCTGCCGCGTATAGGCTTCGCGGGGCTCGCCTGATCGCAATGCGGCCGCCGTCGTCTCTTCGACGATGCGGCCGCTGTTCATCACCGCGATCCGGTCGCACATATGGGCGACCACTGCGAGATTGTGGCTGACGAGAATCATCGTCAGCCCGCGCGCCTTGCGCAGCGCCGCGAGGAGATTGAGCACTTCGGCCTGAATCGACACATCAAGCGCCGAAGTCGGCTCGTCGAGCAGCAGGATCGACGGCTCAAGGATCAGCGCGCGCGCGATGGCGACGCGCTGGCGCTGGCCACCTGAAAGCTGATGCGGATAGCGGAAGCGGAAAGACGGCCCGAGGCCGACGTCGCTCAGCGCGCGCGAGATGCGCTGCTCGGCCTTGTCGAGGCCGTGAATGGCGATCGGTTCGGCGAGCGTGCGATCGACGGTCTGCTTGGGATGCAGGCTGCCGAACGGGTCCTGGAACACCATCTGGGCGGCGCGATAGAAGCGCTTCGCTCGCTTGCGCTGCTGCGTCTCGCCATTGACCTCGATGGTCCCGCTCCAATCCGGATTGAGGCCGGAAATGGCGCGCAGCACAGTCGATTTCCCCGAACCGGATTCGCCGACGAGGCCGTAACTCTCGCCCTGCGCAACGTCGAAGCTGACGTCGCGGACGGCGTGGAGAAGGCCGAAGCGTACCTCGAGATGCGCGATGCGGATAGCGGGCTTTGTCATGCGAGCCACGCCGCGTCGCGCTGGAGGGTCGGGAGGGCCGCGTCGGTGCGATCGAGCTCCGGCATGCAGCGCAGCAGGCCCTGCGTGTAGGGATGCTTCGCGTTCGCGAGGTCGCGCGCGTTGAGCGTCTCCATCGCTTTGCCCGCATACATCACGATGACGCGGTCGCAGAAGGAGCCGACAAGCGAGAGATCATGGCTGATGAAGATCAGCCCCATGCCGCGCTCGCTGACGAGATCATCAAGGATCGCCAGCACCTGCATCTGCACGGTGACGTCGAGCGCCGATGTCGGCTCGTCCGCAATGAGAAGGTCAGGCTCGGCGATCAGCACCATCGCGATCATGACGCGCTGGCCCATGCCGCCGGAGACCTCGTGCGGATAGAGATCATAGACACGCTTCGGATTGCGGATGCGCACGGCGTCGAGCATTTCGAGCGCGCGCTCGCGCGCCTCGCGGCTGCTCACCTTGCGATGAGTGCGATAACCCTCGGCGATCTGGTCGCCGACTTTCATGACAGGATTGAGCGAGAATTTCGGATCCTGCATCACCATGGACATGCGCTCGCCGCGCAACTCACGGCGTTCGTTCTGCGGCATGGTCAGAAGATCGCGCCCCATGAAATGCATGCGGTCCGCGATCACCTCGCCCGGCGGCTGGATCAGGTCGAGAATGGCGCGGCCGGTCATGGATTTGCCGGACCCGGATTCGCCGACGATGCCAAGACGCTCGCGCCCCAGCGTGAAGGAGAGGCCGCGCACGGCGTTCACGATGCCGGTGCGCGTGTGGAAGCGAACGCGAAGATTCTCGACTTCAAGGAGCGGCGGCTGGTCTGGAGTGTTGATCATTTCGCGTCCAGCACGTCGCGCAGGCCGTCGCCCAGCAAATTGAAGCCCAGGGTGCAGAGGCAGATCGCAACGCCGGGGAAGGTTGCGACCCACCACTGATCGAAAATCTGCTCGCGGCCGGCGGAGATCATCGCGCCCCATTCCGGCAGCGGCGGCTGCGCGCCAAGGCCGAGGAAGCCAAGTCCCGCAGCGGTGAGGATAATGCCGGCCATGTCGAGCGTGGTGCGCACGATCAGCGACGGCACGCAGATCGGCACCACGTGGCGCAGCACGATGCGCAGCCCGCTCGCGCCCTGCAATCGCACGGCGGCGATATAGTCGGAGTTGCGGACGACCAGCGTCTCCGCGCGCGCGACGCGCGCATAGGGCGGCCAGGCCGTGAAGGCGATGGCGATCACCGCATTCTCGAGTCCGGGCCCCAACGCGGCGACGAAGGCGAGCGCGAGAATGAGGCGCGGGAAGGCGAGGAACACGTCAGTCATGCGCATGAGAATCGTGTCGACCCAGCCGCCGAAATAGCCGGCGGTCGCGCCGATCAGCAGCCCCATCGGGCCGACAGTCACGACCACGAGCAGCACAATGAAGAGCGTGATGCGCGCGCCATAGACAATGCGGCTGAAGATGTCGCGGCCAAGCGAATCCGTGCCAAGCCAGTGCGACGAGGACATCGGCTGAAGGCGGTTGGCGAGATTCTGCGCAATGGGATCATGGGTCGCGATCACAGGCGCGAAGGCCGCGACCAGCAACAGGACGACGACGATGCCGAGGCCGAGCAGCGCCAGCGGATTGGCGCGGAAGGCGAGCCATTGCCGATAGGCCTGGCCCAGCCGCGACTGAAGCCGCGAATGCGGCTCGTCGGAAAGGAGATAGGCGCGGGCCGTGCTCATCGCGCCCTCGGATCGAGCGTGCGCGCGAGAATGTCAGAGATCAGATTCACGCAGATATAGACCGAGCCGACGACGATCGTGCCGCCCAGCACAGCGTTCATGTCGGCGTTGAGGAGGGAGTTAGTGATGTAACGGCCAAGGCCTGGCCAGGCGAAGATCGTCTCGGTGAGCACGGAGCCTTCGAGCAGGTTGGCGTAGGAGAGGGCGATCACCGTCATCATCGGCGCCGCGGCGTTGCGCAACGCATGCACCCAGATCACGCGCTTCTCGGAGACGCCCTTCACCCGCGCCGTGATGATGTATTGCTGCTGCAATTCGCCGAGCATGAAGCTGCGGGTCATGCGGCTGATATAGGCAAGGCTGAAGAAGCCAAGCACCGACGCCGGCAGGATGAGATGCGAAAAGGCGTCGCGGAACGTCTCCCATTCGCCCTGCATGGCGGAGTCGATCAGGATCACGCCGGTGACCGGCGTCACCATGTCCTGATAGGCGACGCCGACGCGGCCAGGGCCGCCGACGATTCCAAGCTTGGCGTAGAACAGCAGCAGCCCCATCAGGCCGAGCCAGAACACCGGAACGGAATAGCCGAAGAGGCCGACGACGCGCGCGATGTGATCGGGCCAGCGGCCGCTCTTCACCGCCGCCGCGACGCCCATGGGCACGCCGAGCAGCACGCCGATGATGGTGCCGAGCGTTGCGAGTTCCAGCGTCGCGGGGAAGACGATCTTGATATCGGTCAGCACCGGGTTGGCGGTCAGAACCGAGTTGCCGAAATCGCCGCGCAGCACCTTGCCGATATAGATCGCGAACTGGCGCCAGAGTGGCTGGTCGAGACCGAGTTCGATCTTCGCCTTGGCGTAGACATCCGCCGGCGCGCGGTCGCCGACGACCGCCAGCACGGGATCGATCGGCACGACGCGCGCAATCAGGAAGGTGACGAGCAGCAGCCCGAAGAAGGTGACGAGGATGGAGGCGATCTCGCGACCGCCGATCCGCACGTAAGTTTTCATGCGGGCGAGGAGAACCCCGCCCGCACTATCAGCCGAACCGATCGGCATGGGACCGAATTCAGCCCTTGGTGATGTTGGAATAGTAGTTCGTGTCGGAGTTCGGTCCGATCACGAAGCCTTCGACTCCCTTGCGGCGCGCCGCGACTTCGATCTGCTGGAACATGATGACGAAGGGCGACACCTTCTGATGTTCGCGCTCGCTCGTCTCGTAGCCTGCCGCGCGCTTCTCCGCGACCTTCTCGAGCACGAGGTCGACCGTCTGCTTGGTCATCGCCGGAATGTTCCAGGCATTGCGCCAGGCGAGCGACTTCACCTTGGCGTCGTCGGCGTTGTCAGGGTTCGAAGCGAACGCGTCGGCATTGGTGTGCGGGTCCTGATAGTCCGGGCCCCACTGGCCGATATAGATGTCATGCTGGCGAGCGCGATATTTGGTCAGCGTCTGCTTGCCGTCGCCGGGGATCAGTTCGAGCTTGATTCCCGCCTGCGCCCAGGTCGCCTGGATCGCCTGCGCGATGTCGGTGATCGGCGCGATCGAACGCACATCCATGGTGACGGTGAAGCCGTTGGCGACGCCGGCCTTGGCCAGCAGTTCCTTGCCCTTGGCGAGATCGAACTTGTAGGGCTTGTCGGCGATGGCGCCGAGGAAACCGATCGGCAGATAGGCTTCATGCGCCCTGAAAGTGCCGGCGACGATGTTCTTCTCGATCGCGTCATAATCGACGAGCCACTTCAGCGCTTCGGCGACCTCGGGCTTCGCGAGCGAGGGATTCTTCTGGTTCAGGCCGAGATAGAGGATGTAGCCCTTATCGCCGGACTCGACTGCGATCGCCGGGTTCGCGGAGACGGCCGCCATCTGGTCCTTCGAGAGATTGCGCGCGAAATCAACATCGCCCTTCTCAAGCAGCAGGCGCTGCGCCGCGGGCTCCGAGACATGGCGCACGATCACGCGCTTGTTCTTGGGCGCGCCGCGATACCAGTTCGGATTGGCTTCCAGCGTATATTGCTCGTTGGCGCGCCAGGCGCGCAGGATGTAAGCGCCGGACCCAGCTGAATTCTGCTTCATCCAGGCGTTGCCGTAGTCGCCGTCCTTGATGTGCTCCTTCACCACCTTGCTGTCGACGACGGCGGCGACGCCGGCTGTCATGCAGTTGAGGAAGAAGGTCGGCGCATAGGCCTTGTCGAGCGTGATCGCGATCGTGCGCTCGTCGACGACCTTCACCGTCTGGGCGATATTGTCCTTGGTGAAGCCGAACTGGGTGAGAATGAAGCCCGGTGACTTGTTGAGAACAACGGCGCGCTCGATCGAATAGGCGACGTCTGCGGCGGTGATCGGATTACCGGAATGGAATTTCAGGCCCGGGCGCAGCTTGAAAGTGAAGGTCTTGCCGTCGTCGCTGACGGTCCAGCCTTCGGCGAGCGCGCCATAGAGCTTCGAGACGTCCTTCACGTCGAACGCGACCAGCTTGTCGTACACATTCGCCAGCGCTTCGCCGCCTGAGAATTCAAACGCCTCGGCGGGATCAAGCGAAATGATGTCGTCGATCTGTTTCGCCATGACGACCGTGTCCTTCGGCGTCTGCGCGAAGGCGGGCGAGGCCGCGAGGAAAGTCGCCGCGAAAAGGCTCGATACGAGAAGTGAAGATGGACGCATGGTGGACCCCTGTGATCGTTGGCCGGCGGCTTGGACGAATGGGGGTCTGGCTCTTGGCCGACGACCGCGCCGCCGTCCTGGCGCCGATTGTTTTTGTATCATTCATGCCTTCGGACGGCTTTCAAGCGCTAAACACGGGCTGTCCCGCCCGCCGGATGGGCTTGAAACGCCCGTCCCGAAGGCGCCAAGCCGGTAGGGGCTGGGCCGCGCCCGCGATGTCGGCCATAATGGCCGGCCGGCGATCCGTGAACACCGACATTCCATGTGGCTCAACCAGCAGACCTTCGACGCGATCCGGCTGATGGCCGAGTTGGCCTCGCGATGGCCGCAGGCTGCGAAGGCCGCCGATCTCGCCGCCGCCACCGGCATCACGCCGATGAATGTACAGAAGACGGTTCATGCGCTCGGCCGCACGGCGCTGATCGAAACCGAACGCGGCCGCTATGGCGGCGTCCGTCTCGTGCGCCCGGCCGACGCGATCACCATCGGCGAGATCGTCCGCGCCTTCGAGCCGAAGGATTGTCCGGCGAACTTTCTTGTCGCCTCCGAGCGCGACGCTGCAATCTCAACGCTTCTCTTCCGCGCCCATCGTGGTTTCTTTCATCCGCTGGAGGCGGCCACGCTGGCCGATCTCGAACAGCCGCTGCGTCGTCAGAAGCTGGCGGCGGAAGCGGCCGGCGCCTTGCGGGCGTAGTGCTGCGGCAGGATGAAGGGCAGATTTTCGCCGGGCAGTTCATTCAACGGCAGATCAACGGCGAATACGTCTCTGACGAGTTCGGTCGAAAGCACCTGGCCTGGCGTGCCGTCGGCGACAATGCGGCCGCCGCGCATCACCACAAGGCGGTCAGCGAAGGTCGCCGCAAGATTGAGATCATGCAGCACTGCGATGACGCAAACGCCTTTTGCGCATTCACGCGTCGCCGCCTGCATCAAGCCGAGCTGGTGATTGAGGTCGAGGCTCGCCACTGGCTCGTCGAGAAAGAGAACGCGGCGCTCCGCGATCGAGCTCCCTGCCGCAAGCTGCGCGAGCGCGCGCGCGAACTGCACGCGTTGCTGCTCGCCGCCCGAGAGCGTCTGATAGAGCCGGCCTGACAGGGCCTCGACATCAGCCGACCGGATTGCGGCTGCGATGATCTCGTGCCGTCGCGCCGCCGCGAGGCGGCGGCCGACGCCGTCGACTCCGAGTCGCACCACTTCGGCGACGGAAAAGGGAAATGTCAGTCGCGCCGCCTGTGTCATCACCGCGCGGCGCGCGGCGAGCGCCCATGGCGGAATATCATGGATGTTTTCGCCGTCGAGACTGATATGCCCCGCGCTCGATTTGAGCTCCCCGGTGAGCAGCTTCAGCAAAGTCGTCTTTCCCGCGCCGTTCGGCCCGACAACGACAAGTAGTTCGCCCGGCTCGGCGCGCAGCGAGGCTTCCGCGACGAGAAAACGATCGCGCACGCGATAGCAAATCGATCGGGCTTCAATCAGCGCCGTCATCCGTCAATCGCCCGGTCGCGCCGCAGAAGCATCCACAGGAAGAATGGCGCGCCAATGATCGCGGTGAGGATGCCGATCGGCAATTCCGCCGGCGCGACAATGGTGCGCGCGAGCGAATCCGCAACGATGATCAGCGCAGCGCCGAGGATCGCGCTCAGCGGCAGTAGGGCGCGATGATCCGGGCCGATCACAAGGCGCAGCGCGTGCGGCGTGACGATGCCGACGAAGCTGACGATTCCGGTCGCGGCCACGCTTGCGCCGACAGCAAGCGCCGTCACGATGATCGTCGCGCGCTTCACCGTCTGCACCGCGATGCCGAGATGGAACGCCTCGGCTTCGCCAAGCAGCAGCGCGTTCAGTCCACGCGCGAGAAACGGCGTCGCGCAGAGTGCGCCGATGACGATGGGCGCGACGCCCGCGACCTTGGCCCAGGTCGCGCCGCCAAGGCTGCCGAGAGTCCAGAATGTCAGGTCGCGCAACTGCCTGTCATCGCTGACATAGGCGAGAAGGCCCATGCAGGACGCGGCGAGCGCGCCGATTGCGATGCCGGCGAGCAGCATCGTCGCGATGGAGGTTCGTCCCTCGCGCGTCGCGATGGCGTAGAGGGTCATGGTCGCGATGAGCGCGCCGACGAACGCGCCAACGGGAAGAAGCGCGAAGGGGGGCGCTCCGATGACAGGTGCGAGATAACGATCGCCGAAGACGATCGTGACGCCGGCGGCAAGCGCGGCGCCGGCCGAAACGCCGACAAGGCCGGGATCGGCGAGAGGATTGCGGAACAGGCCCTGCATCAAGGTGCCGGCGACCGCGAGGCCAGCGCCAACAAGCGCGCCGAGAAGCAGCCGGGGAAGACGAATATTCAGAATGACGAGCGCGTCGCGTGACGACGCGATTGCCGCATCACCGCTCAATGCTCCCGAGATGACCTCGATAACGCGGCGCGGCGCGATCGCAAGCGCGCCGGAGCCTAGCGAGACGATGGCTGCAACGATGAGGATCGCGCAAAGCGCAATTGTCAGCCGCCAAATTCGTTTCTGACGCGCCGCAAAGACGTCGTCGGCATCAACGTCAGCCATCTGGCCGACGGCAGTCGTCATGACCGGCCTGCGACGGCCGCTCCATAGATCGCCTGCATCAGATCGCGCGCGGCGTCCGGCGTGCGCGGGCCGAAACCGAGGAGATAAAGACCGTCCATCGCAGCGAAGGATTTCGTCTTCGCCGCAGGCGTCGTCGCAAATGACGGCAGGGCGAAGATTTGATCAGCGGAGAAAGTTTGTCCGGCGCGATCCATCGCGAGAATGAAATCAGGCGCCGCTGCCGTGATGGCTTCGTCGGTCACCGGCTTGTAGCCATCGAATGCGTTAAACACGTTCGTTGCGCCCGCAAGCTTCATGATTGCGTCGGCGGAGGTGTTGCGGCCGGCCGCCATCACCTTTCCGTTCTGCAAAGAGAGAATGAAGAGAACGCGCTTCGGCGTCGCGATGCGCGCCTTCGCGACATCGAGCGCACGGAACCCTTCCGCCGTGCTTGCGGCCAGCGTTTCGCCGCGAGGGCCTGCGCCGACGATCGCGGCGACGCGGCGGACGCGATCGACGACGCCATCGGCGGTGAATTCATCGGGCACATGCGCGACATTGACGCCTGCGTCCGTGACGAGTTTCAGCGCGTCGGGCGGCCCCGCGCCATCGATGGCGATCACGAGAGACGGCTTCAGCGACAGCACGCCTTCGGCCGACAGCGCGCGGACATAGCCGACATTCGGCTTGTCCTTCATTGCATTCGCTGGAAACAGGCTGGTCGTATCGACGCCGACGATCTGGTCCTGCATCCCAAGCGCATAGATGATCTCGGTGATCACGCCGCCGGCGGCGACAATGCGCTGATGCACTGGCGTCTGCGCATTCGCTTCGCGCGCGCCGATGAAGCGCGGCGGCTCGGCGAACAGACCAGCGACGCCGGCGCAAGTGAGCGCGATCGACGCAAGAAAAGAGAGTGTCGGTGATGGGCGACGCATGATGATCACTTCGTCAGAATGAGCTTGTCGTTGGCCGTGATGCGAAGGCGATAGCGATCGCCCTTGTGCAGGATGATCGCTTCCCTGCCTTCGCCGACGAGGGTTTTCACATCGATCGCGGGCGGGCTCTGTCCGTCTTCTGGAGACGGATGATCAAAAGCGCGCGTCTTCTCATCGTGACGCGCGCCGTCGCTTCCGGACTTCGAATTTGCGATCATAACGCCCTTGTTTTGAATAATTCCGAAGTAATAACTGTTTGGAACTCCTAAAAACTGGTAATTCCGCAGTTATTGTTGACAGTGATAGTCAGCATTACTAGGAAGGGTCAAGCGTCGTGAGGCAATCGACGCGCAACGCCAGCCAGCCGAACGCCGCTGAATTTCAGCGCGGCGCGAGCCAGCCAGCCGACACTTGAGATCAGGCGACTGGGGCGACGATGATGATGCGTGGCGGGTTGGCGGCGTTGGCCGCGTCAGTTTCGATTTTGGCGATGGCACTTGGTTCGGCGAGCGTGTTCGCTCAAACGCAACCGGCGCCGGCGCAGACCGTCCCGCAGGATGAAATCACGGTCACCGCGACGAAAGATCAGGAGCGCGCAATCGACGCGCTTGCGTCCGTCAACGTCGTCAATCGCACCGAGATTCGTCAACTGCAGGCGCAGCGGATCGGCTCGATCCTCAATCAGCTTCCGAATGTCGAGACGAACGAGAATCAGCGCGATCCCGCAACGGCGATCAATATTCGCGGCCTGCAGGATTTCGGCCGCGTCGCGGTGACGGTCGATGGCGCGCGCCAGAATTTCCAGACCTCAGGACATAACGCCAACGGCGTGTTTTATCTCGATCCGGCGTTCCTGAAGTCGATCGATATCACGCGCGGCCCTGTGGCGAACGTCTATGGCTCCGGCGCGATCGGCGGCGTCGTGTCGTTCGAGACGGTTGATCCCAGAGATATCCTGTTGCCGGGCGAGCGATTTGCAACCGAGCTCGGCGCGACCGGCGTATTCGGCCGGCAGAGCGGCCTCTACGCCAGCGCGCTTGCAGCGCTGCGCGCGAACGAAATTCTCGAGACCATGGCGGGCGTCAGCTACAAGCGCCTGGGCGACTACAAGGACGGCGACGGAAATTCGGTGAGGGACACGGGGCAGGATCTGCGGTCCGCTATCGGCAAGATCGTCATCAATCCCGGCAATGGCCATCAGCTCAAGCTGAGCGGCCAGTATCAGAAGTATGACTTCGCGGCGTTCGGCACCGGCGATTCAAGCTCGATCCGACGTCAGACCGAGCTGACGACAACGACGGCGACGGCGAAATACACATTCTCCCAGCCTGACAATCCCTGGGTCAATCTGAGCGCGAACGCCTACATCACCTCGACGGATGAGCGTCAGTTCAGGCTGACCGGCACTGCGGCGACCCTGTTCCAGCCGCGCTCTTTCACCATCACGACGTCAGGCTTCGACATCAACAATACGAGCCGCTTCCAGTTTGGCGAAGCGCTGCTGTCGGTCACCTATGGCGGCGACTATTTTCAGGACAAGGTCACGACGAAGGACAACGCCGGCAGCGCAGACAAGTTCACGCCGTCGGGCATGCGCACGGTCTATGGCGGCTTCGTCCAGGGCCATCTGAAATGGCGGATGATCGATGTGATCGCGGCCGGCCGCTATGACGGGTATGAACTGTCCGGCAACGGAAATTCGTCTGATGGCAGTAGATTCTCGCCGAAGATCACGGTCGGCGTGACGCCGATCACAGGCATCCAGTTCTACGGCACCTATGCGGAAGGCTATCGTGCGCCGTCGACAACTGAGACCCTGATCAGCGGCACGCATCCGGCGCCCGCCGACTTCGTCTTCATTCCCAATCCTAATCTGCGGCCCGAAATTGGCCACACGCTCGAAGGCGGCGTGAACGTGAAGTACGACGATCTCTTCATGGCGGGCGACAAGCTGCGCGCCAAAGCGACGGTCTTCCGCAATGATGTCGACGACTATATCGATGGCGTCCAGTCGTTTGGTCCGCTCTGCGGCGCGCCCATTCCTAACGCATGCAAAGGCTCATTCTACACCTATATGAATAAGTCGAACGCGCGTATCACCGGCGCTGAAGGCGAAGTCGCTTATGATGCCCGCCGCTGGTTCTTCAGTCTGGCTGGCGCGGTTACTCGCGGCGATGCCGATGATGCGACGACGGGCAAGCGCGCCCCGCTTTCGAGCATCTATCCCAGCAAGATCGTCGTTGGCGGCGGCGTGCGCTTCTTCGATGAGAAGTTGCTCCTCGGCGCGAGGGTTTCCTTCGTTGGCGCGCAGAATCGCGTGCCGACCGGCTTCACGCCGAGCAAGGAATTCCAGCTCGTCGATCTCTACGGCTCCTATCAGTTCACGCCTGACACGCGCGCTTTCTTCCAGGTCGATAATCTGGGCGACGTTCGCTACAAGCGCTATCGCGACACCGAATACAGCCCGGGCATCGTGGCGAAGGTCGGTTTCTCCACGCGCTTCGGAAGCTGACGCCTGGCGGGATTGAATTCAGTTTGCCTGATCCGGATTCCGCGTTAGGCGGAACAGGGACCAGAGTTGAGAGAAGAGCAGGGTTGAAAGACGCATGACGATCAAGGCGCAGCGAGATCGTGAGATCGCGCCCCGTTCGGGCGCGCTGCGTCGCGTTCAGTCGCGCCGCCCGTCGCGCGCGCCGCTGGTTGGCGCCGAACTGAAGCCGGAAGAGATGCTCCCCGCGCCTCCGGCGGGAGATGAGGCGGTTGAGCAGACGGCCGCCGGGATCAGGCCAGATCTGCTCGACAATTGCACGCCGGACAAAGGCATTCGGTTTGCGGCGCGGACGCGCGCCGGCTGGCGCGAGCGTGGGCTCGCGGCCAACCTCGTGTCGTTCCTTGCGCATGCGGCTGCTGTCGCCGGCGCTGTGATGTTCTTCACCGCGCCGTCGGAATTTCCGGCCGGCGGCGAAGAAGCCATCCCGGTGGAGCTCGTGGTTGCGGGCGCGGCGGTCGAGCGCTCGGCGTCGGAAGAGGGCGCCAAAACGCCTGACGTTCAGATCGATCCGCCGACGCTTCCAGATGTCGCCCCTCCCGAAATCGGCCGAGAGTTGGCGCAGGTCGAGGTCCCCCCGCCGCCAGAACCTCCGCCGCTCGAGATTCCTGCCGAAACGCCTCGGGCTATGGAGATCGCCACGATCGATCTGCCTCCGGTTCCTGATGCTCCACCGCTCGCGGATCTGACGCCGCCGGTGCTGGCGGTCGCGCCGACGCCAGAACCAGCGCCCGCGATCGCGCCTCCCGTCCATACCCTGCCAAAGCCGCCGGAAACGCCGAAAGCCGTTGAGACGCCGAAACCTCAGCCGCCCAAGCCGCAGCCGAAAAAGATCGAGGCCAGGAAGGTTGAACCACGTAAGGTCGCCACGCAGCAGCCGACGCCGAAGCCGGAGCGTCCGGCTCAGCCGATGCAGGCTTCGGGCGCGTCTGAACGCGGCGACAGCGACGCCACGCGAACAGCCTCAACGAGAGGCTCCGTCGGCGCATCCGGGCCGACATCGGGCGCGGCGGCTGTGGCCAATTATCGTTCGCAGGTGATGGCGCATCTGCAGCGCTACAAGCGCTATCCCGAAGCGGCGCGCGAACGCGGGGTGACCGGCCGCGTCGTCGTGGCCTTCACGCTCTCGCGTGGCGGACAGGTCGTCGCCGCCTCGCTCGCGGGATCGTCTGGCGCAGCGATGCTTGATCAGGAAACGCTGGCCATGGTGCGTCGCGCCGCGCCGTTCCCGGCGATGCCTGATGGCGGGCCTGGAAGCATGAGCTTCAGCGCCGGCATCACTTACAATCTTCGCTAGCTGCGGGATCCACGCCATTTTGAAATCACGCCAGCCAACGCCAGCTTCAGGGAGAAGAGCATGTATATCGCGATGAATCGCTTCAAGGTCGTGAAAGGAAGCGAGGAAGCGTTCGAAACGCTGTGGCGCTCGCGCGAATCCTATCTGCACGAGCTTCCGGGCTTCGTTGAGTTCACGCTGCTGCGCGGGCCCGAGAAGGACGACTATACGCTCTACTCCTCGCACACAGTCTGGAAGAGCCAGGAGAATTTCAAGAACTGGACGACATCAGATCAGTTCCGCAAATCGCATGCGCGCGCGAGCAACAGCAGCCCCGGCGCGCCGCTCTATGTCGGTCATCCCGAATTCGAAGGTTTTCAGGCCGTGCTCGTGCAGCGTGGGCCCGATGTCACGGACGCCGCGGCGTGAGCGCGCTTCCTCTTTCGCAGAGCGACGCGTTGACCGCCGCTCGCGCGGCGCTCGCCGCGAAGCCTGATGGCGTTGTCGAAGCGATCGCGCGCACCCATGGCGTGCCGACGCAGGCCGTGCTCGACATGCTGCCGGCCGATCATCGCATCATGATTGACGGCGCGCGGTTCGAAGAGATCTGGCTCGCGATGACGGGATGGGGAGAAATCCTCTTCATCGTCAATACGCCCGACATTGTGCTCGAATGCCACGGCGCGCTCGTGAAAGGCAGTTCGGCGCAGGGCTATTACAACGTCCATGGCGACAGCCCGATCGGCGGCCATATCAAAGCCGACAATTGCCGCGCCATCTACGTCGTCGACCGGCCATTCCATGGCCGCCGTTCCTGCTCGGTGCAGTTCTTCAACGGCGTCGGCGAAGCGATGTTCAAGGTGTTTGTGCGGCGCGACGAGAAGCGCGAATTGATCGCCGATCAGCTCAAGCTGTTCGAGGCTTTAAAAGCCTCCCTTTCCTGACGCCCAGCCAGCGGCGGCTCCGTCCGTCGCCGCCATGCGGATCGGCTTCGCTTGCGCCGCGCGCGCGGCTGAGGCAGTCCAAAGGGATGACAGACCTCTCGCCCATCCGTATCGAGCCGCGTGGCCGCGTGGCCCTGATCCTCATCGACAATCCGCCTGTGAACGCCACGTCGCACGCGGTCAGGGCGGGCCTGCAAGGCGCGGTGGCGCAAGTCATCGCGGACGGCGCCTTTGATGCGGCCGTGATCGCCGGCGCCGGAAGCACCTTTGTGGCTGGCGCCGACATCAGGGAGTTCAACAAGCCGCCGCAGCCGCCGCATCTGCCGGACCTGCTGTTCGAGATCGAGGAGTCGCCCAAACCGATCGTGGCGGCGATCCACGGCTCCGCGCTCGGCGGAGGCTGCGAGATCGCAATCGCCTGTCATGGCCGCGCGATGAATCCGAAAGCGGTGATCGGACTTCCCGAAGTGAAGCTCGGGCTCATTCCGGGAGCAGGAGGCACGCAGCGCCTGCCGCGCTTGATCGGCATGGAGGCGGCGCTCGACATCGTCACGAGCGCGCGTTTCGTGAAAGCCAGCGAAGCGCTGAAGCTCGGACTCGTCGATGTCGTGGCCGAGGATGGCGACCATGTCGCCGCTGCGATCGCGCTGGCCCAAAAGCTTGTCGGCTCGCCTTCGTGGCGCAGCGGCCAATTGGCGGTTCCCGCCTGGGATAAGGATTCGTTCGAGAAGCAGGCGACGGCGATCGTAAAGAAAGCGCGCGGCAAGCGCGCGGAGGGCAAGGCGATCGAAGCTTTGCGGCTCGCGCCTGCGACGGACATTCGCGCCGGGATGGCGGCCGAGCGCGCGATCTTCCAGGAGCTTCGCGTCAGCCCGCAATCGGCGGCGCTACGGCATCTCTTCTTCGCCGAGCGCGAGGCGGCGCGGGTTCCCGGCGTCGACGTGAAGCAGGCGCGGCCGCTCGCGAGCGTTGGCGTCATCGGCGCCGGCACCATGGGCGCCGGCATCGCGATCGCCTGCGGCGACGCGGGACTTTCCGTGACCGTCATCGAAACCACCGACGACGCGCTCGCCAAGGGCCGCGCGCGCATCGAACAGACCTACGAGCGCATGGCGAAGAGCGGCCGCATCGACGAGGCGGAAAAAACCGCGCGGATGGCGCGTTATCGCTTCTCGACCGATCTTGCTTCACTTGCGCAAGCCGACCTCATCATCGAGGCCGTGTTCGAGGACATGGCCGTCAAGCAGGAGCTGTTCGGCCGCATCGACAAGATCGCAAAGCCAGGCGCGGCGCTCGCCACCAATACGAGCTATCTCGACCCCAACATCATCGCTGATGCGACCTCGCGGCCGCAGGATGTGATCGGGCTGCACTTTTTCAGCCCGGCGAACATCATGAAGCTGCTCGAGATCGTGCGGCCAGCGCGAACTGTGCCCGACGTGGTGGCGACCGGCCTGTCGCTTGCGCGCAAGCTCGGCAAGCTGCCCGTCGTCTGCGGCGTGTGCGACGGCTTCATCGGCAACCGCATCCTCGCGACCTATCGCAAGCAGATCGATTACATGCTCGAAGACGGCGCGCTGCCGCACGAGATCGACGCCGCGATGGAGGAATATGGGCTTGCGATGGGGCCGGTCGCCGTCAGCGATCTCGCCGGCCTCGACATCGGCTGGGCGCGTCGCAAGCGGCTCGCGCCGACACGCGATCCGCGCGACCGCTATGTCGCGATCGCTGACCGCATCTGCGAACTCGGCCGCTTCGGCCAGAAGACGGGGCGCGGCTTCTACATCTACGAGAATGGCCAGCGCCGCGTCGATCCCGAGATCACAGCGATCATCGAAGAGGAGTCGGCGAAAAAAGGAATCGTGCGCCGCAAGCTGGAGGCGGATGAGATCGTCGCGCGCGTGCGGGCCGCGATCGTCAACGAGGCTGCGAAGATTCTTGATGAGGGCATCGCCCAGCGCAGCGGCGACATCGATCTCGTGATGGTGAATGGCTACGGCTTTCCAGCCTGGCGCGGCGGGCCTTTGCACGAAGCTGATGCGATCGGGCTCGACAGGATTCTCGCGACGGCGCGCGAAACCTTCGCCCGCGACGGATTTGGCTGGGAGCCCGCGCCATTGCTGGAAAAACTGGCGGCGGAGGGCCGCACATTTGCGTCCCTGTCGGTGGACTGAAGGTCCGACTTCTGCGGCGCGCCGTTTCCCGCTAGGTTTCCTTTGTGAGCCGGCTTGCCCGAGCCGGCGGCGGGACATCGTGAATGCGCATCGAGAATGATCCGAAGCTCGACTTCAAGGACGTGCTGATCCGGCCGAAGCGTTCAACGCTGGCGAGCCGCGCCAATGTCGACATCGATCGCAGCTTCCGTTTCCTGCATACCGGCTCGGAATGGACCGGCTTTCCGCTGATTGCGGCCAACATGGACGTCGTGGGCACGATGAAGCTCGCCGCGGCGCTCAATCGCTTCGGCGCTATGGCAGCGTTGCACAAGCACTATGCCGAGAAGGACCTGGTCAAATTCTTCCGCAGCGAGGATTCGCGCAACAGCTTCTATTCACTTGGCACAACCGATGCGGATCGTGAGAAACTGAATGCTGTCGACAAGCAGGTGAAGATCACCAAGATCTGCCTTGATGTCGCGAACGGCTATACCGAGAAATTCATCGAGGCGGTCGCGATCACGCGCGAGCAGCATCCGGATGCCGTGATCATGGCGGGCAACGTCGTCACCGGCGACATGACGGAGGCGCTGCTACTTGCCGGCGCCGACATCATCAAGGTTGGCATCGGGCCAGGCTCGGTCTGCACCACGCGGCGGGTGACGGGCGTGGGCTACCCCCAGCTTTCGGCGATCATCGAATGCGCCGACGCGGCGCATGGCCTGAAGGGCCTTGTTTGCGGCGACGGCGGCTGCACCGTGCCCGGCGATGTGGCGAAAGCCTATGGCGCCGGCGCTGATTTCGTCATGCTCGGCGGCATGCTGGCCGGTCATGACGAATGCGACGGCGAGATCGTTTACGAGACGCGCGGCGGCAAGAAAATCCCATCAAAAATGGTTTTCTACGGCATGTCGTCTGACACGGCGATGAAGAAGCATTCCGGCGGCGTCGCCAAATATCGCGCTTCGGAAGGCAAGACGGTTCAGGTCCCCTATCGAGGCGCCGTCGACGACACGATGCAGGAAATTATGGGCGGCGTGCGCTCCATGATGACCTATATCGGCGCGATGCGGCTGAAAGAAGTGTCGAAACGGACGACTTTCATCCGCGTCGGCGCCCAGCTCAACACCGTATTCGGCGAGAGCTGAGCGCGGCGTTTAACCGGCGTTGGCCAGACGCGTCAGCTTGTCGAGCCGCGTCTTTGCGTCCTCTTCATAGGCGAGCGTGCCGACCAGTCGGCCCTTTCCATCGAGGAGATAGGTCGTGGCGGTGTGGTCCATGGTGTAGTCGCCGTCTTTCGTCGGCACCTTGCGCGCATAGACGCGATAGGCGCGGATCACAGCGTCGATCTCTTCGCGCGAGCCGGTCAGCCCGACCATTCTCTTGTCGAACGAGCCCATATAGCTCGCCATCACCGCGGGCGTGTCGCGCTCGGGATCGACGGTGATGAAATAGACCCTGAGATCCTTTCCTTTGTCGCCCAGCGCCTCGAGGCTTTGCGTCATCTCTGCGAGCGTGGTCGGGCAGACGTCGGGGCAATGAGTGAAGCCGAAGAAGACCGCGAACGGCTTGCCGATAGTTGAAGTGTCGACTTTTTCGCCGTTGCCGGCGGTCAGGCGCAGCGGGCCGCCAATGCCTGCGATCGGTTCGAGACCGGAAGCAGGATCATAGAGCGGGCGAAACAGGCCGGAGAGAGCCGCGAGCGCCAGCACGCAGATCAGCAGCAGCGCGAAGAGCGAGCCCAGCAGAAGTGAAGCTTTGCGACGTGAGTCCATGATGTCGTCTCGCAGTGGGATGGAGCGGCGCGTGCGACGCGCCGCTTTTGTCGGCGAGATCACGCCGCATTTTGATTGAATCAATCAAAATGCAGGAACGTGATCGATTCCAGAATTTAGAGCATGGCTTTTGCAGAGCGAACGCTTGCGTTCGTCTCGGAAAAATCGGTATCCACTTTTTCGCGCCATGCTCTAATGGTGCGTATGATCTTGCGCCGGAGCGTTCGCTCCGATCGGCGCAACGGCGAATTCGACGTCGACCTCGCCAGCCTTCTCGAATTTCAGCTTGCCCTTGATCGGCGCGCCCTCGGCGATCGGCTGCTTGAGATCGATCATCATGAGGTGATAGCCGCCCGGTTTGAACTCGACGCTGCCTCCGGCGGGAATCTCGACGGACTGCACTTCCCGCATCTTCATGACGCCATCAGTCATGCTCATGGTGTGAAGCTCGCCGCGAGCCGCCGCGGATGTGGAGAATCCCACGAGTTTGTCGGCGTCCTTGCCCGTGTTGCGAATGGTGAAGTAACCGCCGCCGATCTTGGCGCCGGTAGGCGTCGCGCGCGTCCAGGCGGATTCAATAGTGATGGGGCCGGCTTTCGCTGCTGCTGGCGCGCCATGAAGATGGCCGCCCGAAGCTTGCGCCGTTAGCACGCGGATGGTCGGCGCGGGATTCTTCAGCGCATGAGCGTCCTGCCCAGGCGCGGCGATCTCACTCCAGGCGGCCTTGTCGCTTCCGCACTCCTGAGTCACCGGAAGCGCCACCGTTCCGCCGGCGAGTTCGCCGTCGAACTGCATGCGGAAAGCGAACTCGTCATAGAAGGCGTCGGGCAACTCGCCCTTCGACCAGATAATCTCCTTCACGCCCGAGGTGACTGCCGCGCCATAGAGCTGACGGCTTTTGGCGTAAGGTCCGGTGACCGTTTCGAGCGTCCAACCGGGCTTCGGCATGGGCTTCACGTCGAGCGCGCCTTCGGGAAGCGAGACCCTGATCGAGGTCGTCGCCTTACCGTCGCAGCCATGAGGCACGCGCAGCGTGAATTTCTGGGCTGCGCCGGCAGGCGCTTCGGAGCGATCGAGCGTGACGTGAGCGACGGCCGGTGAAACGCTGGCGAACGCCAATAGCAGCGCTGGCGCGATGAGAATACGGGATGACATTGTGATCTCGTGAATGCGGTGAAGCCGCGAAGATGCGGCGCAAGGGCGAGGGATGACGCGCGGACTTAAGCGCGTGGAGGGCCTCGCGCCTGCGCTCCGCCGATTACCGCGGGCTTTTCGCCGGCAATGAATGCGGCGCCGAAGGCAACCTCTGCGCTGCGCCGAATTGGCGACGCGTCGGGAGCGCCACCGGGCAGGATCGCACTGGAGGCGTGCAAGCAGCTAGCGCGCGCGCAGAGCCCGCAATCCGGCCCATGGCTGCGATGATCGCCACCCTGGGGCGAACTCTCACCCGGCGCGCACAACGACGTCGCCGACAACATGTCGAGATAGGCGCGCGGCAGCGCGCGGGCGGACGTAAGCCCGCCCATCAGGGCGCTGAACATCATCAGCCACGCGATGAGCAGGCTGATGAACGTGGATTTGCGGCGCAAGCCGGTCATGTGCGCTTTTACCCCGTCGCTAGCGCAAACGCCATGCGGCGGATCGGCAGGCTTTCCATCGGGCGGCGGCAAGGCTAGGTTTCCCCATGGAAAGGCCAAGGGAGACACAGATGGGTCTGTTCAAATTCGCCAAGAGCATCGGCTCCAAAATCTTTGGCGCAAGCGAGGCTCAGGCTGCGCCTGCGGATGCGATCAAGAAAGCTGTGGCCGAGCACGGTCTCGACGCATCCGGCATCGACGTGAAGGTCGATGGCGACAAGGTCAGCGTCTCCGGCAAGGCGGCGACCACCGAGCAGGCCGAGAAGATCATTCTGGCGATCGGCAATTCCGTCGGCGTTGCTCAGGTTGATTCCAACATCATCGCGCAGGCCGCGGCGAAGGAGTCGGTGTTCTATACGGTCGCCAAGGGCGACACGCTCTGGGCGATCGCCGAGAAGCATTATGGCAAGGGCAAGGGGGCGAAATACTCCGAGATCGTCAAGGCGAACACGCCGCCGGTGAAGAATCCCGATCTGATCCAGCCCGGCTGGGTTCTGCGTATTCCACCGGAAGCGTGAGACGACGCGGGCCTGTCACATCCTTGCGAGAGCGCGCTTGGGCGCTCTTGTCATCCGGCGCAGCGCAAGAAACAACTCGCTGTCGATCTGCGCCGGATATGCATTCATGATCTCGGGACGCTTCAAGGCTTGGGCGCTGGCGGCTTTTATCGCCGCGTTTGGATTGATCACCGACTACGCGAGCGCCTGCGGTCCCAACGACGCCTGCGCCGTCGAGGGCGGCTTCTATCTCGTCAAGCCGCCCTCGGGTTGGGACGGAAAATCGCCGCTGCCGGCCGTGATGTACTTCCACGGCTATCGCGAGTCCGCTGACGACACCATGAAGAACAAGGATCTGGTTGATCGCATGGACCGGCTCGGCGTGCTGCTGATCGCCGTCCATGGCGAAGGGCAGACATGGTCCTTTCCAGGATCGCCGGCGCAGAATCGCGACGAGCTGAACTATGTCAGGGCCGTGCTCGACGATGTTGAGAAGCGCTTTCCCATTGATCCCAAGCGCTTCATCGCATCCGGCTTCAGCCAGGGCGCATCGATGGTGTGGTATGTCGCCTGCTACATTCCGTTGCGCTTCGCGGGATTCGCGCCGATATCAGGCGCGTTCTGGCGGCCGCAGCCGACGCGCTGTCCGGCGGGGCCGGTGAATTTCCTGCATGTGCATGGAAGCAATGATCACACGGTTCCCATGGAAGGCCGCGAGCTGCGCGGCGGAGCCTATCGGCAAGGCAACGTCAGGGAAGGGTTGAAGCGTTTCCTCAGCGCCAATGTCTGTCTGGCTGATCCCGTCGTGCAGATCGGCGGCGGTCTTGGCTGCGAGGTCTGGAAAAAATGCGAAAGCGGGCGCGAGATCGATCTCTGCCTGCATCCTGGCGGTCACGATTTCGATCCGCGCTTCGTCGAGGACGCGGTGCGCTGGATCGACGCGATCGCCAAGAAGGATCAGTAGCCTGCGCTGAGCGCGACGCCCGCGCTTCCCGAAATCGGGCGCCTGACGGCGAAAGCAGACGACAGGCGCTGTTCGGCGAAACGATTGCGGCTGCGCGCAGCGAGGCGCTCGCCTAGCAGCATGCGCGCTTCGTCGCGCCGGCCGCTCTTGATCAGCGCATCGATGGTGATCTGCTCGAAGATGTCGCGCTGCGCATGGCTGCCGCCGATGCGCTGACGCTGCGAGCGGGTCGCGAGAAGCTCGGCCGCAGCGCGCGCATGTTCTCCTTGTCCCCAGGCGCGAATGGCGTCCGCCATGGTGGCGCCGATGGCGCGCGCCAGATGATCCTGCTCGCGCGAGCCTTCCGCCGCTTCGAGCGCGTCGGCGAGAGCCGCCGCCTTATCTGAGCGACCGGCGCCGGCAAGCGCCAGCGCATAATGGAGTTCAGCGAAGACAAGCGAATGATCGCTGATGCGCCGTTCGGCGATGTCGGCAAGTTCTTCCCAGCGATCGCCGACCACGACGCCTTCGATCGCAAGACGTCCGAGCAACGACGCTGCATTGGCGATGTCGCGGAAATCCTCTGTGCGTTCGGCGCGCACGCGAGAATCATAGAGCGCAAGCGCGCCGGCGGCGTCGCCAAGTTCAAGCCGAAACAATGCGAGATGCCAGAAGACATGACCGCCGAAATTGTTGCAATGACCGATATTGCCCTCATGCGTTGTCAGCCATTCCACGCCGGCGCGCGCCTGTCCGGTCATTTCATGGACATGCGCGACGGCATGCACGCCCCAGGCGTCGCGCGGCGCGCGCAGCACGGCTTCGCGGCCGATGCGCTCGGCGTCGGCATAGCGGCCATTCTCTTCAAGCGCGAAGGCCTGGCAGCCCATGAGATAGCCGAGATGCGGATGGGCGGGATCGATGCGCGCGACGGCGGCATGGATCGCTGCATGCATGCTGCGCGAATCGCCGAGCATGAATCGCAGCGCATGCGACAGCTTGGGCGCAAAGCTGTCGTCGGGATCAGCTTCCTGAATGAGATCAAGCGCGACCGCCGCTTTGGCGAAATGGCCCGAGGCGGCTTCGCCGAGCGCCAGCACATAGTCGCGCTCGCGCCGCGTTCCGCCGCGAAGCATGAGCGCGCGCCGCGCCATGCGCAGCGCTTCGTCGGCTGGCGCCTGCATCTCGCGGCGCGCCAGAAGGATCGAGAAGAAGCCCTTGGCGCACCAGCCGAGCACATGATGCGGATCGGCGGTGAGCAGCTTCGCCAGCCGCTCGGGCGTCGTCCTGGCGTGGCCGAGGAAATCTTCCGTCAGCGACATCCACAGCGCGCCGATCATATCGCCGCCGCAAGCCGACTGGTTGGCGATCGCAGTTGCGCTCATGGCCCCTCCTCAATGCGGAAAGTGTGCCTTGCGCTTGAAACACATGCCTTACACGGAGCCGTGAAACGCGGCTCACGATCGCGTGAAATTTTATTCTGCGGGCTGCAGGCCGATGGGGACTGAAATTCTTTCGCGCGGCGTCGCCGGAGCGCGCTGTTTCCATGGCTGGCTCTTGAACCAGGCGACGACATAGGCGACGGCAAAGAGCAAAGCGAGGCCGACGAGGTTAGCAGCGGCCACCGTCAGCGTCGTGCGGCCATGCGCGTCGAGCAGAATGCCGAGCGTCCAGGCGATCACGATCGAGGAGAGAAACACAGCCAATGTCTGCTGGCCGATCCTGATGATCGGCTTTGCGAACGCTGCGTCCGCCAGCCGTCCGCGGATCGGCTCGATCAGCGACAGTGCGAGATAGGCGAGCGCGAAGAAGTGGAGATAGCGAACGATATGGAGATTGGTCGGCCTGAGATCGGCGATGAAAAAGGATCGGAGCTCATCGAAGATCGGGAACGATTCGACCACGCCCCAGAAGGTGAGGGGGATTGACAGGACGACGAGGAGCGCAGCGATGATCACCAGTCGGCGGTCGCGCAGCGGCGGCGGCGGAATCCATCCCATTCCGAATCCGAAGCCGGTGAAGAACAGCATCTGCCAGGCGATCGGGTTGAAGTACCAGATGAGATCGGAGCCCGGCCGCGAGGAAAGATTGAAGCCGGTCGCCTGCACATAGAGCCAGACTGCGACACTCGTCGCGAGAGTCAGCTTCGGCGAGATTCCCGCGAGCAGCATCGCGATCGGCACGCTGGCGAGGATCACGATATACATCGGCAGCATGTCGAAGAGATTGGGGATGTAGCGAAGCGTGAGAAGGCCGAGCAGACCCTCGCCGGGATTGGCGATGAACCAGTCGAGCGACAGGAATTCGAGATAGGCGCCATGCGGCACATATTTTACAGCCGTCAGCGTGACGCCTGTTATCACCATGAACAGCACGATCTGCGCCCAGTAGAGTTGCCAGATGCGATGGGCGATACGCGCTGTTCCCATGGCGAGGCCGCGCTTCACGAAGATCGAGCCGAACGCGAGCGAGCTTGCGAAGCCGGAGCAGAACACGAACATCTCCGCGCCCGACGAGAATCCGAAGCGCGCGGGAATCCAGGCGTTCCAGGAATTGTCGGGGATATGCGCGACGAGGATGATCAGCATCGCAAGGCCGCGGAAGAAGTCGAGCCTGACGTCGCGCTGCTTTTTCTCGGGATGAGCGGCTGGCGAAGTCATGATTCAGAACCGGCCGTCATAGGCGTTGCGCCCGATGCGCGCGGCGAGAAGCGTGAAGCGGTTGGAGCGATCAAGAGCGGCGGCGATCTCTTTCTCCAATGCCGGAACATCGTCGATCCAGACGCCTTCGCCGCCATAGGCGCGCGCCACAGCGGGAAAATCGGTGCCGCCGAAATGCACGCCGACCGGCGCGCGATTGCTGGCGCGCTGCTTCAACGCAATCAGTTCGAGGCTTTCATCGACAAGGACCACAAGAAGAAGAGGCAGCTTGAGATCGCGAATGGTTGCGAGCTCGCCGATGACCATTTCGAGTCCCGCATCGCCCATCACCGCGACCGCCTTATCGCCTGACGCAATCGACAGCCCGGCGGCGAGCGGCAGCGCGCAGCCCATGGTGCAGAGACCGGTCGACTGGATCAGCGTGCGCGGCTGTTCGCAGCGCCACATCTGGCTCATCAGGATGCGATGAGCGCCGGAATCGATAGTGACGCGCATGTCCTGCGGCAATACGCGCCGCAACATTGCGAAGACGTGATCGGGGCCGAAGCGCTCGCTGCGGATCGCGAATGCGTCTTCAAGCGCGCGCCGCGCCGAGGCGGGTTCATCCGCGGGCCATGTCGGGCGAGGCGGCAGGCCTCGGCTCAGCGCAGCAAGCGTCGCGCCGACATCGCCAGTGAAGGCGATGCGGTTGGCGTGCATGAAATGATGCTGCGACACCGCGGAAATCTCGATCACGGGGGCGTCCGCCGGCCAGGGATTGCGCCAGCCGATGCGCATCTCGATCGGATCATATCCCGCGAGGATGATGCAGTCGGATTGCGCGAGCAATGGCAGCAGGATCTTGTCGGCCTTCGGCGACAATCCTGCGCCAAAGAGCGAGAGCGGATCGCTTTCCGGCAGAAGTCCCTTCGCCTTGTAGGTCGTGATAAGGGGCGTATTGAAGCGGCGGCAGAATTCGGAGATCGCCGCGCTCGCGTTCTGATTCACAGCATCGAGGCCGGCGATCATGATCGGGCGCTCGGCGCGGCGAAGCAGCTCACGCGCCTCGTTGAGCAGAAGTCCAGGCGCGGGCGCGGCCGGAGCCAGCGCAGCGCGGCGTTGGATTTCAGTTGCGCGCTCCTCGCTTTCGGCGACGCCGATGGGGACATCGACATGCACCGGCCCAGGTTGCCCATCGAGCGCGATCGCGAGCGCCTTTTCGATCACGGTTGCGACAGCGCCTGACGTCGCGGCGAGCGACGCCTTCACGATCGGCCGCAGCAGAGCCTGATGATCGAAGATTTGATGCGTGAAGCTTTCCGCTTCCGCGGGATCGGCGCGTCCTGTCAGAAAGATCAGCGGCACGCGATCCTGTTGCGCATTGGCGACGACATTCGCAGCGTTGGCGACGCCGGGGCCAAGCGTGGCGACAAGCACGGCGGGCGCGCCGGTCTCGTGCCATGTTCCCTCGGCCATGAAGCCGCCGGCGTTTTCGTGCTTCGTCAGGACGAAGCGCAGGCCCGCCTCGTCGAGCGCATCGACGAGCGCTGCGACCTCGCCGCCCGGCATGCCAAACGCGAATCTGCAGCCCGCCTCCGCCAGACGGCGAGCGATCACGGCGGCGCCTGTCAGGGCGCGGGGATGTGGCGCGTGCATGGCGATGGTGTCGCATCCGAATGCGTCACGCGCACTACGCATTCCCGTGAGGGCGGCCTGTTCCCGCCGTGAATGATCGGGCTTGCGCCGCCGCCAATTCGGCTGTTGTCATGCGGCCCGATCAAAACAGGTGTCGCATGCAGGAAGTGAACGGGGTTCTCGAAGTCGATTTCGACGAGGTGAAGAAAGGCGTCGCCGATGGCTCGATGCTGCTCGTCGATGTGCGCGAGCCGCATGAATATGAAGCCGGCCATATTCCCGGCGCGGTGTTGTTTCCACTCTCGACGTTCGATCCTTCGGCCCTGCCACAACCCGCGCCGGGGCAGGAACTCGTCTTCGCCTGCCGGACCGGCGGACGCACGCTGAAAGCGATCGCTGCGGCGCAAATGGCCGGCCTCGATCTGCGCACCCATTATAAGGGCAGCTTCACCGACTGGATGGCGCGCGGCGGCGAAGTCGAGACCGGGTCGGGTGGCTGAAGCGGCCCGTCTCAGGTCCGCTCGCGCGGCACAGCCCAGACGCGCCGTTTTTCGCCGCCGCGCACGATCTCGAAGACGACGCTGCGATTGACCCGTTCGCCATCGAGCAGGCGCAGGAGATCGTCGACGCCTGTGATCGGCGCGCCATCGAGCGACAGAAGCCAGTCGCCGGGCTTGAGGCCCGCCTCGTCGGCCGGGCCGCCGGCCTGGACGTCGACCGCCAGCGCGCCCGTCGTCTGGGTCAGGCCGAGCATTGAGGCCGCGCGGCGCGGCAGCGCAGTCGTCTGGGCGGACAGGCCGAGATAGGCGCGCCGCACCCGGCCGTGGCGCATCAATTCGCCCATGACGTGGCGGGCCGTATTCGCGGCGACAGCGAAGCAAATGCCCTGCGCGCCCATGATCACGGCCGTGTTGACGCCGATCACCTCGCCATTCGACGAGGCGAGAGGCCCACCGGAATTGCCGGGATTGAGCGCGGCGTCGGTCTGGATCACGTCCTCGATCAGCCGACCATTGCGGGACTGGAGCGAGCGCCCGAGCGCCGAGATCACGCCGGCTGTCACGGTGGTCTCGAAGCCTAGGGGATTGCCGATCGCGATAGCGAGCTGGCCCTGCCTCAGCGCCTTGGAGTCGCCCAGCCGCGCGAAGGGCAGGCTGGCGGGATCCTCGATCCTGACGAGGGCGAGGTCGGTGTCGGGGTCGTCGCCGACCAGCCGCGCATCGAATTTCCGGCCATCGGGAATGGTCACCCGCAGGCGATGGGCGCGGTCGACGACGTGGCTGTTGGTAAGGACAAAGCCGTCGGGCGTCAGCACGATGCCCGAGCCCGAGCCGCCCCGACCGGGGCGGTCCGTGTGCGCCACATGGAGTCTGGCGACCGCGGGCCCGACCGTCTCGACGACGCCGGCGACCGCGGTCGAATAGGCGTCGAGGAGGCGATTGTCCGCTGGAAATGATGAGGGGGCGGCTCCGGCCGGAGCGCCATCGTCCGCGCGCTCGTCGAGCACCGGAGAAGCTGAGATGTCGAACATGGGGAATGCCTCTTGGGCTGTTGACGATGATGTGGGGATCATTCCCGGCGCGCAAAAGGGGCGGCGTCAGACGGGCTTCCAGCAGGGGAAGGGAGCCCCTAAGCTGCCGCGCGAGAGATTCACGATCGAACGACGAGCAATCCGCCCATGAACGCTCTGCCTCCCATGAAATTCGGCGTCGGACAGCCGGCGAAACGTGTCGAAGACCAGAGGCTGCTGACGGGCGGCGGGCGCTACACGTCCGACCTCACGCCCGAGGCCGCCCTGCATGCCATCACGCTGCGCAGTCCGCACGCCCATGCCGACTTCACGATCACCGACGTCGAGACGGCGCGCGGCGTGGAAGGCGTCAGGCTGATCCTGACCAGCGACGACATCGCTCATTTCGCCGACGTGCCGTGCCTCGCGCCGGTCGATAATGGCGACGGCAGCAAGGCCGCGGAATCGCCGCGTCCGGTGCTTGCGAAGAAAACGGCGCGCTATGTCGGCGAGCCCGTGGCCTTCATCGTCGCCGATACGGTCGCGCAGGCGCGCGATGCGGCCGAAGCGATCGTGATCGACTGGTCGCCGAAGCCGGCGGCCTCGGACATCCGCGCTGCGATGAAGAAGGGCGCGCCGCTCGTCTGGCCGCATGCGCCCGGCAACATCGTTTTCGACACGGCGATCGGAAACAAGAGGAAGGTCGATGCGATCTTCCGCAAGGCGCCGCGCACGGTGAAGCTCGAGATCGAGAACAACCGCCTGATCACCAACTATATGGAGACCCGCGCCTGCATCGCCGAATATGACGCGGCTTCCGAAGGCTGGACGCTGACGGTTACAAGCCAGGGCGTGCATAACATGCAGGGCATGCTCGCGATGATCATGAAATCCGAGCCTGCGAAATTGCGCATCCTCACGCCTGATGTCGGCGGCGGATTCGGCACCAAGGGATTCGTCTACAACGAATATGCGGTCGCCTGCGAAGCCGCGAAGCTGACGGGCAAGCCGGTGCAGTGGGTCGCTGATCGCTCGGATCATTTCGTGTCGGACGCGCATGGCCGCGACAGCATCGTCGTCGCCGAAGCCGCGACGACGAAGAAGGGCGAATTTCTCGCCATGCGCTTCGACTGGATGGGCGGGCTTGGCGCCTATCTCCACATCTATGGGCCCTACATCCATTATCTCGGCGCCACGATGCTGACCGGCGTCTACAAGACGCCTGCGATCTATGCGCGCGTGCGCGGCGTCTTCTCGCATACGACGCCTGTTGACGCCTATCGTGGCGCGGGCCGTCCCGAGGCGGCCTATGTTCTCGAACGTCTCGTCGATCGCGTCGCGCGCGAACTGAAGCTGCCGCAGGAGGAAATCCGCAAGAAGAATTTCATCAGCGCAAAGCAGATGCCCTACAAGACGCCGATCGCCGATCGCACCTACGACACCGGCGATTTCGCGGCGCATATGGCGAAGGGCATGGCGTCTGCGAACTGGAAGAGCTTCGACAAGCGCGCCGCGCAGTCGCAGAAGAAAGGGAAGCTGCGCGGCATCGGGCTTGCGACCTATATCGAATGCACCGCGTGGGGCGAGGGCGAAGACGTCAACGCGACGCTGGAGAAGGACGGCACCGTGACCGTTCTCTCCGGCACGCAGACGAACGGGCAAGGCCATGCGACGGCTTATGCGCAGTTCGTCTCGCAGCATCTCGATCTGCCGCTCGATCGCATCAATGTCGTGCAGGGCGACACCGCGCGCATCAAGACGGGCCATGGCACCGGCGGCTCGCGCTCGATTCCAGTCGGCGGCATCGCGAGCCATCTCGCCGGGCAGGCGCTGGCGAAAAATATCTCAACATTGGCGGCCGACGTGCTCGAAGCCTCGACCGGCGATATCGAGCTTGTCGATGGCGACGCGCGCATCAAGGGCACAGACCGAAGGGTGTCGCTCACTGATCTCGCCAACTCGCCGAAGGCGACGCCGGAGCTTTTGAGCGGCGACGGCTCATTCACGCCGCCCGATGCGACCTATCCCAACGGCACCCATATCGCCGAGGTCGAGATCGATCCTGACACCGGAACTGTCACGCTCGCTTCATACAACATCTGCGACGATTTCGGACGCACGGTGAATCCGTTGCTGCTTGCGGGCCAGGTGCATGGCGGCGTTGTGCAGGGAATCGGTCAGGCGTTGCTCGAACGCACGGTCTATGACCGCGATGGCCAGCTTCTGAGCGCGAGCTTCATGGATTACTGCATGCCGCGCGCGGATGATTTGCCGCCGATCAATTTCCAGACGCTGAACGTGCCGTCGACGACCAATCCGCTTGGCATCAAGGGCGCGGGCGAGGCGGGCTCGATCGGCTCATGTCCGGCCGTCATGAACGCGGTCGTCGATGCGCTCGATCGCGGCTTCGGCGTGCGCCATATCGATATGCCGGCCACGCCGCATCGCGTGCGGGCGGCGATCGCGGCGGTCAAGAAGAAGGGCGCAGCAAAGAAAAAGCGCTCGGCCAAGAAGAAGGCTGCTGTCAAGAAAAAACGGAAGAAGTAAGCGCGCGGCGACTGCCCCGATTCATCGATCACGAATTTTTGTGCGGCGCGTGAAGAACAGGTCTGCTCTTGCGGACCTGTTCTTGCGTTGGCAGACGAAGCGTCGCGCCTTCGCGGCGAGATAAACGGGGAAAGGACAAGAGATGGAAGGTTTGAACAGCATGCTTTCGGCCTGGGCGCCGCGCGTGCTCAGTATCGTGCGGATCATGGCGGGACTGCTGTTCCTGCAGCATGGGTTGATGAAGCTGGTTGGCTTCCCCATCGCGCCGCAGAACTATCCGCAGATGTTCTCGCTGATCTGGTTCGCGGGCGCGATCGAAATCGTTGGCGGAATCCTGCTGGTAATCGGCCTTTTCTCGCGTTTCGCGGCCTTCATCATGTCGGGCGAGATGGCTTTCGCCTATTTCATGTCGCATGCGCCGCGGGCCTTCTTTCCGATCCAGAACAATGGCGAGGCGGCGATCCTCTTCTGCTTCGTGTTCCTCTACATCGTGTTCTCCGGCCCCGGCCCCTGGAGCATCGACGAGCAGCGCGCGGCGAAGGCCTGACCTCGCGATCGCTCGAATCATCGTCTTTGAAGCGCCCGCATCGAAAGATGCGGGCGCTTCCATTTTGCGGCGTCGGCGGAATCTTCCCGTATCTCGCGAATCTGTGACTGCGCCGGTGCAAGATTCCTCCGGCATTTCTGCATGGAATGCCAATGGCTTCCTTGACGTCATCCCGTAGATTGGAAATCCTCAAAACGAGGGAACGACTGGAGACCAGGATGATCAGGAAGGCCGTTTTCATTCTTGCGCTTGCCGCGGTTGGCGCGACAGCAGCTTACGCCCAGGACGTGATCGCGCAGCGTAAGGACCTCATGAAGGCCAACGGCGCGGCCGCGGGGACGCTTGGCCGTATGGCGAGCGGTGCGGCTCCCTTCGATCTCGCTGCGGCGCAAGCTGCGCTGAAAAAGCTGCAGGAGGACGCCAAGGCGCTCCCCGCTTTGTTCCCTGCTGGGTCGGACAAGGGCGAGACGCGCGCGCTTCCGGCGGTCTTCACCGAAAAGGACAAGTTCAACGCCATCTTCGCCAAGATGGATACGGATGCGGGCGCCGCCCTGACCGCGGTGACAGATGCGGCGACCCTCAAGACCGAAGTTCCCAAGGTGCTGGCGAATTGCGGCGCCTGTCACACGCCCTATCGCAAGTCTCAGTGATCGCGCAGGAGTAGCTGCGTGATCGCCGCAAGGCCTCGGCAGGAATCGTCGATGACGGCGCGCGCATGAAACGCGTCGTCGTCGGTTTGCTCGTTCTTGCGGCTCTGGGCCTCGCCGGCTTCTGGATCGTGACGAGCCCGGAGGCCTTCGCGCTCGTGCGTGGCCGAATATTCACGAATCTGGCGGCCGCTCCCGATCTCGGCAAAGGCAAGACTTTGTTCTGGGAAGGTGGTTGCGCCTCGTGTCATGCCATTCCGAAGCAGGATGATCGGACAAAGCTCGGCGGCGGGCTGGCGCTGAAATCGCCGTTTGGAACCTTCTATGCGCCGAACATCTCGCCGCATCCGCGCGACGGCGTCGGCTCCTGGACGGTTGAGCAGTTCGCGCGTGCGATGACGCAGGGCGTTTCGCCTGACGGGCGGCATTATTATCCCGCCTTTCCCTACACGTCCTATCAGCGATTGAGCGAAGCCGATCTGCGCGATCTCTTCGGATTCCTGAAAACTCTCGTGCCTGTCGAAGGCAAGGTTCGCGATCACGACCTGCCATTTCCGTTCAATATCAGGCGCACGCTGGGCGGCTGGAAATGGCTTTTCCTCGACGGACGCCCGTTCGTCGCCAGCGCGCAGATGTCGCCTGCGATCGCGCGCGGCGCCTACCTCGTCGAAGGTCCCGGCCATTGCGCTGAATGCCACAGCCCGCGCAATTTCCTCGGCGGGATTATCGCGGGCATGCGCTTCTCAGGCGGCCCCGATCCCGAAGGGCAGGGAACCGTGCCGAACATCACGCCCGACGCGACCGGCATCAAGGATTATAGCAAGGACGATATTATTCAGATTCTCCAGACGGGCCTGAAGCCTGACGGCGACAGCGTCGGCGGCGGTATGGGCGCGGTGGTGCTGAATTATGCGCAGGCGCCGAAGGCCGATGTCGATGTCATGGCGGAGTATCTGAAGTCGCTCGCGCCGATCAAGGTCGAGAAGAAGTAGCGCGGGGCTTTGGGTCAGCGCTGCTTGACCGCAGTCGCCTAGGAGCCAAGACGTCTGATCTGAAACCCGGTCTTGCTCTGCTCGAATCCTGTCTGCTCGTAAAAGCGCAGGGTCGCAGGGTTTTTTGATCCCGTCAGCAGCATCACCTTGTAGCATCCATGTAACCATGCTGAGCCGATCGCAGCATGGAGCACTGCGCGCGCATAGCCTTGTTTGCGGTGCCGGGCGTCTGTCACCACATTCTCGATGACGGCGTATGGAGCGCCTTTTCGCGTCAGATTGGGAACGACCACCAGCGCGCAGGTCGTGACCGGAGCGCCTCTCCTACAACCGACAAAAATCGCGCTTCCTGCGAAAGCTTCGAAGCGCTTCAGGATCGCTTCGGCGTCCTCTAATATTACGGGCGGATCGGATGGATTGAGTTGCTCATAGAGCGCGAGAACGCTGGGCAGATCGGACTGCGTCGCCGTCCGCACATGAAAATCGTCTATGTCGCTCATTTTGCAAGCAGTCCGATTTTCCTTGATGCGCGTCGAGAATTTGCTCTGATGATCAGTGCGCTCAGAATTATTCCATCACCGCCGCTTTCAGGATGCACACCATCGTCGCATGCGCCGGGCCTTTCAGGCAGCGCACGATGTGCGGCCGATCGCAGCGATAGCGCAAAGTCTCACCGGCTTTCGCATTGCTGGTCTCGCCGCCGATTTCGACCTCGAATTCGCCGTCGAGCACGGAGAGACATTCGATCGAGCCGCGCTGATGGCCGTCGGATTCGAGCACGCCGGTCGCTTCGGCGGTGATGTCGTACCATTGCAGCCACTCGACGGTCTTGATCCAGCCGATGATGGCGAGCTTCACCTTGCCGTCCTCGGAGAGCAGGATCGGCGTGTCGCCCTTCGAAACCTTCTCGACGAACGGCTCGTCCTCATGGGCGGCGAGAACCCGCTCAATCGAGATGTCGAGGGCCTGCGACAGGCGCCAGATGGTTGCGAGCGTCGGGTTGGTCTCGTTGCGTTCGATCTGGCTGATGATCGATTTGGCGACGCCCGACTGCTCGGACAGCTCAGACAGGGAGAGGTTGTAGGCTTTCCGGAGGCGCTGGACCGTCTTGCCGAGCTGACCCGACAGAAGCTGCGCGCCGGCGGCGAGCGCCTTCATCCGGTCCTTGCCCTCGATGCCCATCGTTCCTCGTTAAGAACAAAAGCGTTTGGATCGCCGAACTGACTGTGCCCAATGCGAGGAGCGCTTGCAAGCGGCGAAGCGGCGGCGCGCTCAGGAATCGCGGCGAGGCGGGCCGAATCGCCAGGCAAGCGTCGCCATAAACAGGAAGGCCAGGGCGGCGAGTGCGACGCAAAGCTTGAGCATCGCCACCACGCCCCAACTATCGACAATGAGAGCGAGCGCCGTCGGCGCGGCCGCCTGGATCATCAGCCCGGGCGCGGCGAGAAGGCCGAGCATCGCTCCGTAACTGTCGCGACCGAAGAGAGCTGCCGGGATCAGGCCGCGCGCGATGGTCATCAGCCCGTTCCCGAGCCCGTAGAGCACGGCGTAGGCAGACAGCGACGCGGTGCTGACTGGCAAGCCAAGCAGCATCAGGAAGGCCAGCGGCATCGCGCCAAGCGCGACGACGCCGAGCGCCAACGGCTGCAGAAGGCGGCGTCCGAAGGCGAGGTCGAGAAGCCGTCCCGTCACCTGGGCCGGACCAAGAAGCGAGCCGACGAAAAGAGCGAGCGAGGGCTCGGCGCCAAGGGACGCAAGAGCCGGTAGCAGGTGGATTCCCATGCCGCTGTTCACGAAGCCCTGCATGACAACGGCGAGCGCAAGCAGTGCAAATGCCTGCCAGCGCGCCGAGCCCGTTAATGCCGGCGGTTCAGCGGCGCAAACGCCCTGCGGAGCGTCTGCGACAGCCGCCGGCTTCGCAGCGAGGCCGACGAACAGCAAGGGCGCGCAGAGCAGCGCCTGCAGCGCGGCGTAGATGAAATAGACTTCGCGCCAGCCGACATGCTGCAACAGCGCTTGCGTGATCGGCCAGAACACAGTCGACGCGAAACCGCCCGCGAGAGTCACCAACGTGATGGGCTGCCGCGCATGGCCTTTGGTCAGCCAGTTCAGCGACGCGAACGCCGCATCATAGAAGGTCATGGCCATGCCGACGCCACAGACGGCGCAGGCGAGGAAAAAAGCAGCTTCGCCTTTCGCCGCGCCCAGCAGCGTCAATCCGAGCGCCGCGACGAGCGAGCCGGCCGCCATGATGGCGCGTCCGCCGCTGCGATCGACAGCGCGGCCGATGAAAGGCGAGGCGAGACCCGCAACGACAAGAGTCAGCGAGAATCCGGCATAGGTGAAAGGTCTGGATTGGCCGAGTTCTGCGGCGATCAGCGGCGCGGTCAGACCAAAGGCGTAATAGACGGAGCCCCAGGCGATCACCAACGTGATCGAGAGCACGACCACTGCGCGGTTCAGCGCCGTCATAGCATCTTGGACGAAGTCGCCTGACGCTGGCGCTTGCGTTCGAGGCCGAGCTGATGCTCGCGCCAGATCACGAAGATGCCGGCGCTGATCACGATCGCAGACCCGATGAAGATGTTGGCCGCGGGCCAGTCGCCGAACAGAAACCAGCCGATCATCACCGCCCAGATCATCGATGTGTAGTCAAACGGCGCAATCAGCGAGGTCTCGGCGTGCTGGTAGCTTTCGGTGACGAATATCTGGCCGAGTCCGCCGACGATTCCCATGCCGACCATGATCGCAGCGTCAGTGAGATCGGGGGCGCGCCATCCCAACACGATCGTGCAGAAGCCAAGAATCGTCGTCATCGACATGATCCAGAAGACGATCGTGCCGGTCTTTTCCTCCATCTGCACGAGCTTGCGGACTTCGATGGTGGAGAAGGCGTTGCACAGCGCGCTGGCGAGCGTGAAGGCGGCGCCGATCGTCGCGCCGTCACGCAGCACGCCGCCGCTGAGCGCGGAGAGTTGCGGCGCCAACATCACGATCACGCCGACGAAACCAATCGCGACAGCCGACCAACGATAGATGCGAACGGTTTCGCCGATAATCAGCGCCGCAAGCGCGACAACGAGCAGAGGCGCCGTATAGCCAAGCGCCGTCTGGTCAGGCAGCGGCAGATAGGACAGGCCGGCGAATCCGAGAAACATGCCGATGCTGCCCATGACGCCGCGCTGGATATGTCCAAGCGGACGTTTCGTCCGCAGCGCGCCGGGCCACTGGCCGATCCACCACAACCAGATTCCCAACGGAATCATCGCGAAAAAAGATCGGCAGAAGACCACTTCGCCGATGGGATAGCGCACCGTGAGCGTCTTCACGCCAGCGCCCATGAAGGCGAAGACGAGAGTCGACAGGACTTTCAGCGAAATGCCGAAGAGAGGATTCACGGCGAGGGCTGGACAACAGGAAATGCAAACCAACATGCGAGGCGCCGCCGGGCAACCCCTGCGGCGCCGACGCTGGCATGTGTTGAGGTCAGGGCGCGACGCTCAGAAGGCCGTCTTGATCGCGCCGCCATCGATCAGGAGGTTCTGACCCGTGATGTAACCCGCATGCGCGCTGCACAGGAACGCGCAGAGCTTGCCGAATTCGTCAGGCGTTCCCAAACGTCCGGCGGGCACATCCTTCATGCGCGTCGCGACGATCTCGTCTTCGGAGACGCCCTTGATCGCCGCCATGCGCTTCGTCGCCGTCTTCTGACGATCGGTGTCGAACACGCCGGGCAGCATGCTGTTGATGGTGACGTTGGCGTGCGCCACTTCGCGCGCTGGCGCGGCGAGAAAGGCGGTCAGGCCGGCGCGCGCGCCCGAGGAGAGATCAAGGCCGATGATTGGCGCCTTCACCGAGGAAGAGGTGATGTTGACGATGCGTCCGAAGCCGCGCGCCACCATGCCATCGACAACGCGCTGAATAAGCTCGATCGGCGTCACCATATTCTGCACAACGCCTTCGGCGATCGCGGAACGATCGAGTTCGCGGAAGCCCTTCGGCGGCGGACCGCCATTGTTGTTGATGAGGATGTCGGGGGCGGGGCAGGCGGCCAGCAGCGCGTCTTGCGTGACCTTGGTCGAGACGTCGCCCAGCACGACCGTCACTTTAGCGCCGGTCTCAGCGCGGATGGCGTCGGCGGTGGCGTTGGTGATCTTCTCGTCGCGGCCGTTGATCACGACCTCGCAGCCGGCGGCGGCGAGCTCCATCGCGCAGGCGCGGCCGAGGCCGCGGCTGGAAGCGCAAATGATGGCCTTGCGGCCCTTGATTCCGAGATCCATCGCGCGCTCCTGCTTCGCCTGACGTCAGGCGGGCTCACTACGCGATCCCCCGGCGGGACGAAACGGAAAAGAGGGCGGTCTCAGGATGCGAACAGCGCATGGCGCTGTTCGTAGCTCAGCCGATCATAGTCGGCCGCCGTGCGCGGACCTGCTCCGGCAGGGCGCGGCGGCGCGGGTCGCAACGGGGCGATGTCGCGCAGCGCTTCTTCCTCGTCGGCGATGGCGAGTCTGAGTCGTGCGCCCGGGCCGACGGGCGCGATCGTCAGACCGCTTTCGAAAGCCGGCGCCGGCTGGGGTGGAGGAGCCGGCGGCTCGGGTTCGTCGGCGAACAGGATCGGTTCATGGACAGGTTGCGCGGGCGGCGGCGCAGGAAGCGCCGAAGGCTCCATAGCCGGCGCCAGACGCTGAGGCGCTGGGGCGGCGACCGGCGCCCTGTCGTTGGCGACCGGCGGCCTCGCCTCCTCGATCGGCATCCAGGGCTCTTCATCGGCCGATTGGGCCGGGCGCCTGTCGGCGGCGTCGACGAGATGCCTGACGCGCTCGCGGATCGTGCCGACGATCTGCGCGAGCGCCTCGATCTTGTGTTCGGTTTCGATCTGCCCGGCGGCGAGCTGGTCGATGGCGCGCATCGTCTTGTCGAGCGCCCCGCAGAGGCGCGCATCGGAGCCGGCCTCTCCGAGCGCCTTCAGGGCGCCGCGCGCCGTCAGCACCTGGTCGCGGATCGCCTCGGCGCAGGCGCCGCTTTCGCGCGCCACGTCGGACACGACATCGGCTGTCAGGCCGGCCGGCGTCGCTGTGTCGCCGTCGCGCAACGCGAAGATGGCTGCGAGATCGGCGAGATCGGGATGGGAAAGCTCGCGCTGCTCCACGTCCTGGGCCACGCGCCGTTCGATCCGGCGCAGCGCCTCCAGGACGCGCTCGGTTTCCGCGTGACGATTGCGGCGGCCGAACTCGCCGATGAACCAGCGGCCGCGAGCGGTCTCCATGACCGCAGCCAAGATCGAATCATATTCGCTGGCGTCTTGATGCGCGGGAAGAGCAGTCGTCATGCGCGAGCGCCGAATCATGGAATGAGCGACCATGTCCGCTTTCGCGCGGCGGGCGCAAGAGTCGCGGGCGTAAAAACGTCCGGTTTTGGGTGAAATTCGTTGCGCTCGCAGCGCAACGATGGGTCAGCTCCGCGCCGCCGCCGGACGCAACCGCTTCAGCGGCTCCGGAATGAATTCTTCGAATGCGTCGGCGATCTTCGTGCTGTTGCGATGATAGAGAAGCCCGAGTGCGATCACGGCGAGGCCCATCGCCGACAAGGCGAAGGGGAACATCAGCGAATCCTTGAAAAGCTTCGCCGAGATGTAGCCGAGATAGATGCAGACGCCGATCGCGCCGAACACCGCATAGACGCGTCGCGCGAGAAACACCGCAAAGCCCATCAGCCCGAGATTGAGCAGGCAGTAGAGGAATTTCGAGAGTTCGCTGTCGGAGCTCTGGAAGGTGAGTCCGCCCCAGAAGGCGGCGATGCCCGCAAGATGCAGCCAGAACGCATAGTCCGCCTTGCGTTGCTTGATGTCGACGAACCAGGCGAAGACGATCAGTCCGAGCCCGAACCACATCGAGACGATCGCGCGCAGACCCCAGGAGTCGTCCGTTACGCGCCCCACCCAGGGCGTCAGATCCATCGACATGAACCACAGCATCAAAGCTGCGATCATGGTGATGAAGCCGAAGGGATAGAAGCGGATCGCGATCAACGCGACAATGAGCGTGACAGCCTCCATGGGGAGCCAGCCGCCCCTGACATAGACGTAGAAATCCTTGTACTTGCCGGGATCGCCGACAACGCCCCAGGCGCCGGCCAACTCCTGAATCGAGTACACCGCCATCGGCGCCATGCCGACCGCAACGGCGATCAGCAGTCCGCCCGGCGTCTTCAGGCCCTTGCGGCGCCAGAGATAGTCGCCGGCGAAGACGAACGCCGCGGCGTAGATCAGCGCGGTGACGAGTAAGGCGCCGGCGCCAAGCCCTGCGAAGGCGAGCGTCTGGAACATGCCCATGGCGCCGATGATGATGAGCGCGCCGAGATACCAGAGCAGATTGGCGAGATCGAAGCGGGCGCCGCTCCGCGCGGTCGCGGCTTCCGACACAGGCTGCTGCGGCGCGGACAGATGAGCGTTGGCGCTGAAGAATTCAGAGAGCCGATCCGCCTGATCGCCCGTGATGATGCCTGCCGCGGCCGCGGCGCCGAAATCCGGCGTCCTGCTCATTCCTTACCCCGAACTCTGCGGCCTCGACTTCGCTCTACATGGCCGCGATACAAAGAATGTGCGGAAAAGCACATGGTCGCAAGCCGCGCGTTGACAGTAGCGGGGCGAGCGCCCATCGCCGCAGCATGCCCACCGATCTGGAAGCGCCGAAAACCATCATTGCGCGCTACGCCATCACGCCAAAGCCAAATGGCGGACCGGTGACCTTCATTCTCAGGCCGGACGCGCTCGAAATCGACAACCTCCGCCACGTCACGTCGATTCCGCTGTCGGCGATTTCGCGCGTAAGGCTGACTTTCAAGGCGCGGAATTCGCTCATCGGCGCCTATCGGACGCGATTGACGATCGAAGGCCAGAAACCGGTCTCCTTTGACAATTATTCCTGGCGCTCGCTCATGAACCAGCAGAATGAGCGCGACGCCTATCGCGCCTTTCTTGCGGCGCTGCTGCCGGAGATTGCGCGCGCCAACCCCAGCTGTCCGTTCGAGGCTGGGCAGCCGGCGTGGATTTGGGTTTTCTCGGCGCTCGTCGCAGCGGCGATCGTGATCGGCTTCGCCTATGCCTGCTTTCAGGTTTTTCCGAAATTGAGCGCAGGTCTTGCGCTTGCGCTCACCGCATTCTCGACGGTCTTTCTCTGGATCGCAGGCAATCTGGCGATCAGAAATCGCCCGCGGCGGTTTGCGCCTGACAACCCGCCGCCGGATTTGCTTCCGTAATTGTCAGCTTTGTGCGGAGGCGCCGTTTTCGTCGCGCACGACGAGCACGGAACAATGGGCGTGGCGCACGATGGCCGACGCGTTCGAGCCGAGCAGATAGGTCGACATCGCGGGGCGATGCGAGCCGGCGACGATCACGTCGGCGCCCCAGCTTTGCGCTTCCGCGATCACTTCGGGATAGACGCCGCCCTGACGCACGACGAACGACGCCTTGTCGGCCGGAAGCGCGAGGCCGCCGACAATCGATTTGAGCTTCGCTTCCGCGTCCGCCTGTCGCTCGGCCTCGAATCCATCAGGCACATATTCGAGCATCATCAGCGGCATCAGCGGCCGGACATAGAGCAGCCGTAGCGCGCCGCCGCCCTTCGTCGCAAGTTCGACCGAACGTTCGAGAGCGCTCTTGGCGACTTCGATATCGGCGAGATCGATCGTCACGAGGATTTTCTGGAACATGGCCCCTCCTGCTGCGCCGGCTCTGGCAAGCCGCAACGGCGCGAAAGCCAGCCTATCGCGTCGCGGCCGCTCCAGACCATGATCCAGCGCAAGCGCGATGCGCGTCAGCCGCGCTCCTCATCGGCGCGCTCTTCTTGGGAACGCGGTCGCAGGCGTCGCTGTTCCGCGCAGCCCTACGCCTGTCGGCTCGGCGTGTTGACGATGAGGCCATCGAGTTCGGGCCGCACCTTGATCTGGCAGGACAGGCGCGAATTCGGCTTCACCTCGAAGGCGAAGTCCAGCATGTCCTCTTCCATCGGCGACGCCGGCCCCACGACGCTGGTCCAGGCCTCGTCGACATAGACATGGCAGGTGGCGCAGGCGCACGCGCCGCCGCACTCCGCTTCAATTCCGGGGACGGCGTTGCGAATGGCGTTTTCCATGACGGTCGAACCAGGTTCGGCTTCGACCGAACGTTGCGTTCCCCCGGAATCGACGAAGGTGATCTTGACCATGATGGAGCTGGATCGTGTTGACGGGCGGCCGCGAGCGCGGCGGCGACGTCTCTAACGCAAGGGGCAGGCCAAGGCGAGCGCCAAGGCCGCAGCGCTGGGCGGCGTTCAGTCGTTGGCGAGAAGGCGATCGATCAGGTTGCGGGCGTCCTCAGCCGCGGCTGAGAGATCGGCGACCGCGCTGGCGATGCTCTCGTCGCCCGCGGTCTCTACGATCTCCGCGAGATCGGCGACCCTGAAGGCGCCGACGCCGCGCGCCGCGCCCTTGAGGGTGTGGGCGGCGTCCCGCGCCTGCCTGCCGTTACGTACGGCCATGGCCATGGCGGCGAGCATCCGGACTGTCTGGTCTCGGAACAGGCCGAGCACTTCCCGCTCGAGCACTCGATCGCCGGCCGTCTGCCGGGCGAGATGGACGAGGTCGAGATCGCGGGCGGAATAAGAGTCGGGCGGCGAGGCGGCTTTTTTCGGGGCGGGGAGGGCCATGAGGACGCCTTTTTAGGGCGCCGCTGGCGTGCGCGCCTTGTTCCCGCCCAGAGTCGGGCGCCATGGTAACTGATGCGTTAACGAAGATTCTGGATTTCTGGGTGATGGGCGTTTCCTCAAAGTCTCCCGTTCTTTACATTCCGGCCGGTTAACTTGCGTTAACGTGTGGAGTGGTGTGCGTGCTCGCCGGCTGGCGCCCGGTCCGCGCTCCGCGCGTGACGCAGGTGAACAGCGGACAAAGAGGCGTAAGATGGCGACCAAGAAGGCCAAGGATCCGACCGAGGCGGCTCTATCGGCCATTGAGGAGGCGCTGAAGCTGGGCGGCGAAGCCGAGCCGAAAGCGTCGGAGGGAAGGGTCGCCGAGATGAAGTCCGCCGATCGCGACGGCCTGCGGTTGCCGCGGGCGGCGATCGCCGAGTCTTCTTTCCCAGCGGATTTCAAGACCGAGGCGCCTCAGTCGTCGTCATCGTCGGGTCCCGTGCGTCCCGACGTGCAGCGCGCCGCGAATGACCAGAATGCGTCGCTCGGGCCGCTCATCGGCATGATGCAGCGCAAGCCGTCGCGCCGTCCTTACGTCTATGCCACGCTCGCCTCGATTCTATGGGCTGCGATTGCGATCCTGTTCGTGATGTGGCGCGTACCGATCGAGTCGGCGGCCTCGCTGCGCGAAGCGCCGCCGCAGTTGCTGGCTTTCTGCGCCTTTATCATTCTCGCGCCGATCGGCTTTCTCTATGTGATGGCGACGCTCGCGTCGCGCGCGCAGGAGATGCGTCTTTCGGCCCAGGCGATGGCGCAGGCCGCGATGCGATTGAGCGAGCCTGAATCCATGGCGTCCGACTCGATGGTTCGCCTGTCGCAGGCGATCCGCCGCGAGGTTGCGGCCATGGGCGATGGCATCGAGCGCGCGGTCGCGCGCGCGGGCGAGCTTGAGACGCTCGTCCATTCCGAGATTTCGACGCTGGAGCGCGCCTACGCCGAAAATGAAATCCGCATCCGCGGCCTGATCGACGAACTCGTGGCGCAGCGCCAATCGATCGTCAGCAACGCCGAGCGCGTGCAGACGGCGATATCAGGCGCACAGGAAAGCCTCACGACGGATCTGCAGAAGGCGACCGAACGCGTCTCGACGACGCTCGCCGACGCCGGCGACAAGGTGACGACCGAATTCACCAGCCGCACCACGAATATCGCGCAGTCGATCGCCGGCGCGGGCGACGATCTTCTCTCCCGTCTCGGCCAGACCGGCGATCATGTGGTCAATCGCGTCGCGACGATCGGCGAAGAGACCCATGCGCGCTTCAGCCGCATCGGCGAGGACATCAATGCGCGCCTGACGACAACGGGCGAGAGCCTGAATGAACAGCTCGCCGCCACCGGCGAGCATGCCGTGCATATGCTGACGACCACCACGGCCGACACCGACGCGCGGCTCGCGCGCATCGCCGATCAGGTGACGTCGCGCCTGACCGACACCGGGCTGCAGGCGGCGGAGCTGCTTTCGACCTCGACGGCGGAGTCGGACGCGCGGCTGACTGATGTGATCGACCGGATGACTTCGCGTCTCACGGAAACGAGCGAACGCGCGGTTCACCTCCTGACCTCGACCACATCCGATTCCGACCAGCGGCTGACGCTGATCGCGGACCAGATGGCGACGCGGCTCACCGACACGGGCCGGCAGGCGGCGGAGCTGCTTTCGGCCTCGACGGCGGAATCCGACTCGCGCCTGACAGATGTTCTCGAACGCATGACGGCGCGGCTCGCCGAGACCAGCGAGCATGCCGTCCATATTCTGACGTCGACGACCGCCGACTCTGACGCGCGCCTGACAATGGTCGCGGAACAGATGACGGCGCGGCTGCTCGACACGAGCGACAGCGTATCCGATCGCCTCGGGCGCACGGGCGAAGATCTCGCTTCGCGCGTGTCCGCGACGAGCGAGGACGCGCATGCGCGCCTCGCAGCCATCAGCAATCACGTATCGACCAGTCTCTCCGATACGAGCCGGATGATTCTGGCCGATCTCACCACGTCAGGCGAAAGCCTCGCGACGCAGCTTGCGCTGACCGGCGACGGCGTGTCGACGCAACTCGTGGCGGCCGGCGAGCGGCTGACGAATCATCTCGCCGTGACCGGCGAGAACGTGATGGCGCAGTTCGCATCGAGCGGCGACACTCTGACCTCGCAGCTTGCCTCGTCCGGTAGCGCTCTCATTTCGCAGTTCATGTCGACGGGTGAAAACCTGCACACGCAACTCGCTTCCACAGGCGAAAATCTCGCGCTGCATCTCGCGACAACCAGCTCTGAAGCCAATGAGCGCCTCAGCCTGATCGCCGAAGACGTGATCGGCCGCCTGACCGCCACCAGCGACAACGCGCATGAGCGTCTGTCGACGATCGGCGACACCGTCACAACGCGTCTCTCGACCGTCGGCGGCCATCTCACCGATCGCCTTGCGACGATCGGTGACGACGTCACGTCGCGCCTCGCCTCGACGGGCGACACCGTGACGACGCTGCTCGCCACGACAGGCGAACGCTTGACCGGCCAGCTTTCCTCGACCAGCGACGAGGCCAATGCGCGGCTCGCCGCCATCAGCGACGATCTCACATCGCGCCTTGCGTCCACCGGCGAACTGGTCACGACGCAACTCGCAGCCACCGGTGAAGCGGCGAATGATCGTCTCGCCAATATTGGTGCCGACATCACTGGCAAGATCAGCGGCACGGCGAACGAGGTCGTCACGACGCTTACCGCTCATGGCGAGAACGTCACCCATGCGCTCAGCGAGATCGGCGGCCGCGTGGCTGGCGAAATCGCGTTGCGCAGCGACAATGTGGTGGCGGTGCTGACCCAGCACAGCGATGCGGTCACGCAGTCGCTCAGCGAGACAAGCTCGCGCGTGACAGGCGAGATCGCGCAACGCGGTCAGCTCGTGGTCGATGCGCTGTCTGCCCACGGCGATCAGCTCACGAACGCGCTGACCGAGACCAGCAACCGCGTGGCCGGCGAAATCGCCGAGCGCGGCCACCTTGTCCATGGCATGCTGGAGCATACCGGCAGTTATCTCGTCGACGGCTTCGCGCGCCGCGGCTCCGAAGTGAACGACAATCTGCGCACGCTTGGCGAGTCGCTCATCTCCGAACTGACCACGCGCGGGACGCAGGTCACGGACAAGCTCGACGAGACCGGGCTGCGCGTGTCCGAAACCTTCGCTCATCACGGCGAAGAACTCGCGCGCCGCCTCGCCAACAGCGGCGACAGCATCCACGAGACGATCGTGGTGCATGGCGAGAACCTGCATCAGAAGCTGCTCGATTCCAGCCGCGAGCTCAACGACATGCTCGGTGGCCGCACCGTAGAGATCACCCAGTCGCTGCGCGCCCACACTTCGGAAATCGATGACAAGCTGCGCGGCCATGTCGATGTGATCGCGAGCACCGGCCGCGAGATCCAGGACGTGATCGGCAATCGCGCTGCGTCGATCGCCCATGCGATCAGCGCGCACACCGCCGATATGGACGAGCGTCTGCGCGGCCATGCCGACTATCTCTCATCGACGGTCGCGGGGCATGTGGAGTCGCTGGAGACGCGCATCGCCGTGGTCCGCGATCAGACGGAGACCGCCATCGCGGCCCATGCGGCCGATCTCGAGCGTCGCGTGGCGTCGGCCAGCGAAGGCGCAGCGTCGTTGTTCAGCCAGCGCTCGGCCGAAGCCGCCGCCACCTTCGAGCGCTATTCGCACCAGTTCTCGCAGGAGTTCGGTCAGCGGCTTGCCGATTTCGAGCAGGTCGTCGCCCGCGACGGCGGCGCGCTCGCGGCGAAGATCGCCGCCGACGCGGCGCATTTCACCGAAACCGTCGGTTCGAAATTCGCGGCGATCGAGGCGATCGTCACGACCCAGGGTCACGCTCTCGCGGATCGGCTGGAGAACCAGACGCAGGCGACGGCCAACATCATCGAAAACAAGATGTCGGAATTCGAGACCCGTTCGACCGACACGGTCAACGGGATTACGGCAGGCATCGAAGGGCTGTTCGGCCGCCTCGACACCAGCCTGCGGCTGGGTTCGAATTCGATCAGCGAGACGCTGATGACGCGCACCCGCGAAATCGCGCAGGTGTTGGGCGAGGGCGGTCGCGAAGTCACGCGCGCGATGGAGGCCAAGGCGGCGGAAATCTCGCAGGCCTTCGCCGGCCGCAGCCAGGACGTCGCCAGCATGCTGTCCGGCCGCAGCGAGGAGATCTCCTCGTTGCTCAGTGATCGCACGCAGGAGATCGCTTCGCTGCTCACGGGCCGCACGGAGGAAGTCGCTTCGATGCTGTCTGGCCGCAGCAACGAGGTCGCATCGATGCTCGCCGCCAAGAGCAGCGAGATGGAACGGCGGCTGCGCGAGCGCTCCGAAGAGATGTCGGCGACGATCGAGCGCGGCGCGCTAGATTTCGAGAGCCATGTCGGCAAACTCGGCGAGATTTCGAGCTCGCTGTCGCAGCGCTCGCAGGAGCTCGGCGAGCTGTTCGACGGCCGCGCGACCGACATCATGAACGATCTCGCCCAGCGCGGCGATCGTCTGGTGCGCGATGTCGCCGATGTCGGCGCGACGGTCATTCGTGCGCTCGACGATCGCGGCTCGACGCTGCGGCAGGCGATGCAGGCCGCCTCCTCGCATGTTTCGGAGACTGTCGAAAACGCCACGAGTGGTCTGATCGACGTCAACATGCGGTTGAAGAGCGATGTGTCGCAGACGGCTTCGCGCCTGCAGGAAGCCAGTCAGGCGCTGCAGAAGCTGGTCGGCGGCGCGCAGGAGAGCCTCGGCCGCGTCGAGCATCAGCTTGGCGAACGCGTGCGTGATCTGGAAACGGTCATGGGCGCGGTCACCAACGAGACCGAGCGCGCGACGACAAAGGTAGCCGAGCAGGTCAGCGAATTCCGCCGGGCGTCGACGGGCGCGCTGGGCGACGCTGCGGCTCTGGTTGCGCGTCTCGACGAGCATGGCCGGCGCCTGGTGGACACGACCCAGACGCATGCGGCGGCGCTGGCGGATTCCGCCGCAAGTCTTGAAGCGATCGAACAGCGCATCGGCGGCTCGCTCGAAGAGCGCCGCTCGATCCTCGAGAATCTGGCGTCGCTGATCGATAGCAAGACGGCTGACGTCGAGTCGATAAGCCGCTCCTTCGCTTCGCTGGTGGAGGATTCGCTCAAGGAGACGGAGGATCGCGCCCGCGCCATCGGCTCGGTGCTTGCCGACTCCGCGCAGGCGACAACCGTTGCGCTTGGTGAGCAGTTCAATGTGCTGCGCAGCGAGACGACGCGCGAACGTGAGCGCGCGGCTGCGGCGTTGCGCACCGCCTATGAAGATGTGGCTGAAGAAATGGCCCGCTCGCTCAATGAAGCGACGGAGCGTTTCCGCGACGCGACCGGCGAGTTGCGTTCGATGAGCGGCGACATCCAGCGCGAACTCGACCGCACGCGGGCCGAATTGCAGCGCGGCGTGCTTGAACTGCCCGAGGACACGAAGGAAGCGACGTCGGCGCTGAGGCGCGTGGTGTCCGACCAGATCAAGGCGCTCAACGAGTTGACCGATATCGTGACGCGGTCAGGCCGCTCGTTCGACGTGGTCGAGCCTGGGCCGCAAGTGCTTCCGCAGCAGCCTGCGCAACAGGCTTATTCCTATCCGGCCCAGCCGACCTATCAGCAGCCGCAGCCTTACGCGCCGCCGCCACAGCCAGCGCGGCCCGCTCCGCAGATGCCGGCGAGCGCGCCGTTCCCTGCAGCGCAGCCTCGCCGCCAGGAGCCGCCGCAGCCGATCGGTCCGTCCCTGCCGCAAGGCCAGACGCGCCGCGCCGCTGAGCCGCTGCAGCCTCCGCCGCCGCCTCTGCGAGGCGCGGTCTCGCCGTCGCGGACGCCTGAGCGTCCGCCGCAGCCTGCGGCGAAGCCGGCCGCCAAGCCGGCGCAGGACGCGCGCGGCTTTGGCCTCTCGGACATCCTGTCGCGCGTGAACTGGGACGAGGCCCCGCCGGCTGAAGCCAGCAATGGCCTGCATGCGCTTGAATCGCTCGACGCGCTTTCCAGCGATATCGCGCGCATGATCGACCATGAGCAGGCGCTCGCCATGTGGGAGCGCTATCGCAATGGCGAGCGCAATGTGTTCACGCGTCGTCTCTACACGCCGCAGGGCCAGCAGACCTTCGACGAGGTCAGCCGCCGCTATCGCCGCGATCCGGGTTTCCGCGAGACGGTCGATCGCTATGTCGAGGAGTTCGACCGGCTGTTCTCGGACGCGACGCGCAATGATCGCGATCACAAGATCGCCCGCGCCTATCTCTCCTCAGAGACAGGCAAGGTCTACACCTTGCTTGCGCATGCGAGCGGCAGGCTCGAAAGCTAGGCCGTCCTCGCGAGCTATTAGGAGGAGCTATTAAATGAGAAGGCCGCCTCTTGGGCGGCCTTTGTATGTGCGGCTTCGCACGCTCGTTCGCGCTCTCGTTTGCAAAGAATTTCGCGCGATCGGAAAAAGCGATGCTTGGTTACGCGACCGCAGGATCGATCATCCTCTACCAGCGCTGGGTTTCGCCGCGTAAGGGTTATTGCTGCGCATATCGCCGTCTGACCGGACGCTTCTCATGCTCGGAATATGGGCGTCGTATTGCGTTGCGGGCTGGCGCGCTGGCGTTTGCGCGCGGTTTGCCCCGGCAATTCGAGCGCTGTCGCCGGGCGCGCGCCATCCTCATTGCGCAGAGCCTGCACAGCGAGCCAGATGCTGCGCCGCATGCGGAAAGCGACGATCGGGAGCAGCGAAGGAAGGGCCGGAAACCTGCTTCAGCCTCGTCATCGTCCGATTGCGGATCCAGCGGAGTTGGCGACTGCACGCCTGATCTCGGGATTGGCGACTGCACGCCCGATATTGGCGCCTGCGATATTGACTTCGGCTATTGCTCCTGGTGATCGCGACTGTTCAGCCGCGGCCGGCGGTCCAGGAAACAATATCGACAAGCACGCGCGAAAGGGCTGTGTCGAGGGCTGCCGCCGCGCTTGCCGCGTCGGCGGTCGCGGGCTCCCGCGCCGTGAAGACGCGTGACGCGCTGACGCGGCCGGTGGCGTCGCGGATCAGCTTCACAGTGATTTCGACGACGGCTTCGCCGAGATCGGCGTTCACCTCAAAGGCGCGGATATCGATGTTGATCTGTCGATCGGGCGTGATCCGCTCGCCGGGGCGGCCGATGCCGGCGGTCATGCCGACATTCTCGAAAGTCTGGATGAGGCGGGTCTGGATCAGGCGCGGCAGCCGATCGGCCCATTGGCCACCCTTGAGCACCGCCACCTGATCGCCCTGGCGGACCACGATCCGGTCGCCGTCGTAAATCAGCAGCGATAGCGGCTCCGCGACGACGAATTGGCCGGAGGGACGACCGCGCACGGGTCCGCGCGGCGCGGTCAGGTCGAAGGTCGCCGGCGCCGGACCGCTCGAACAGGCGGCCGCGACGAGCGCGATTCCCCACGCCAGCGTGATCTTCGCCAACTTCGTCGATATCTTCCGCGTCACCGGATCGCCGCCACCTTGCTCACCCGGATCGCGGGGCCTCGTCGCGACGCGGCCTGCAGGCGGCGAAGCGCTCCCTCCTCAACCATATTTGCGGCAATCCGAACAGGGGGCGGCCTTGGGCGGCGTCATCGACGGCCCTGATATTCCGGCAGCGTGGACTGGCCGCCGAAGATGAGCTGGTTCGGATTCTTCTCGATCGACCGCACGGCGCGGCTGAGATCATTCAGCGTGCGCCGTCCGTCCGTGGTCAGAGCTTCAAGGTCACGCAGGCCGGGACCCGTGACGCGCTTCAGGCCGACTGTGATGTCGGCGGTGCGCTTGTCGAGATTGTCGGCGAGTGTTCTGACCGAGCGCGCCGCGGCGCCGATGTCGGCCATCATGCCTTTCGCTTCGCCATCGGGGCCGGTGCCGAAGAATTTCTCGACCGCCGCCAGCACGCCGTCGACGCGCGAAGAGGCCTTGTTCAGCCGGTCCGACATCGACGCGAAATCTTTCAGCGTCTTGTCGATCTCTTCCTTGTTGGCGCCGATCGTCGTCGTCACGCGGTCGATATTTTCAAGCGAACGGGCGACGAGCGCGGGATCGACGCCGCGCAGCACGTTGGATGCGTCTGCGAGCACTGCGTCGAGCTTGGCCGAGCTTTCGTTCAACCGTCGCGCCAGCGCCGCCGTATCCTTCAGCAAGGAGTCGATCTGTTGTTTGTTGGAGCCGATCGCGTCCGAGAAAGCCTCCACATTGCCGACGATGCGCGACACGCGCTGCGGCTCGACCGCCTTCACGACGGTTTCAAGTTCGTTGGTGAAGCCTTCGAGCTTGGCGGCGAGAGTCGCGATGCGCTCGCCGGCGAGCGTCGTCGAAGCGAGGAAACGATCGATGCCGTTGGAGTTTTGGGCGAGCGCCTTGGTGAAGGTCTCGACATTGTTCACGGTGCGACCCACCGATTGCTCATTATCGGCGAACAGCTTGTCGACGCGATTCAAGACGTCGTCAGCCCGGCGCGACAATCGCTGCACGGTCTCCATGATGTCCTGGAAATCGGAGCGGTCGGCGAAGATGGTCGCGACCGTTCCGTCAGGCGCAGGCGTCAGCGCCGTCGAACCCGGCTCGCCGCCGGAGAGCTGGATCGCGGCGACGCCGGTCAGGCCCTGATATTCCAGGCGGGCGCGAGTGTCGGAGCGCATCGGCGTCGTCGGATCGACCTCGATGATGGCGACGACGCGGCGCGGGTCCTCGGGCAGCAGGCTAATGGTGGTGACTTCGCCGACCCTGAGGCCGTTGAAGAGCACGCTCGCGCCGCGCAGCAGGCCCGAGACGGAACCCGAGAACACCACGCGGTAGGACAGGCGATTGCCCTTGCCGCTGGCGCCGGCGAACCAGATGGCGAAGCCGAACATCGCCGCCACAGCTGCAAGCGTGAACAGGCCGATCAGCGCGTAATTGGCTCTGGTCTCCACGCCCGTCCCTTCAACCCGTTGGTCGGCCGGTGATCGCCCGGCCGCGCTTGCCATGGAAATATGACCGCAACCAGGGATGGTCCGATGCAAGCATCTCGTCCATCGGCCCTGCGGCGATGACTTTGCCGTCGCCGAGCGCCGCCACGCGATCGCAGATCGTGTGCAGGCTGTCGAGGTCGTGAGTTACCATGAAGACGGTCAGGCCCAAAGTCTTCTGCAAGGTCGAGATCAGCTCGTCGAAGTCGCCGGCGCCGATCGGATCGAGGCCCGATGTCGGCTCGTCGAGGAAGACGATGTCCGGGTCGAGCGCGAGCGCGCGGGCCAGCGCCGCGCGCTTGATCATTCCGCCTGACAATTCCGACGGAAACTTGTCGGCCGCGTCCGCGCTCAATCCGACCATCTCGATCTTGAGGATCGCGAGTTCGTCCATCAGCTTTTCCGACAGGTCGAGATATTCGCGCATCGGCACCTGGATGTTTTGCTTGACGGTCAAGGCGGAGAACAGCGCCCCGTGCTGGAACAGCACGCCCCACCGCCGTTCGATCGCGCGCCTTTCCTTGTCCGAAATGCGGTCGAGATCGCGGCCGAGCACCTCAATGACGCCGCTCGTCTTCTTGACCAACCCCATGACGGTGCGCATCAGCACCGACTTGCCGGCGCCTGAGGGGCCGACGAAGCCGAGCACTTCGCCGCGATAGACATCGAGCGACAGGCCATCGAGGACTGGCTTCTGGTTGAAGCCGACCACGAGGTCGCGAACGCTGATGACCGGCTCGCGCGAATTCGCGGGGCGCGCCGCCGCTCTGATCGTGCTGGCAAGCATTGTCAGTATCGAATCGCGGCGAAGAACATGGCGAACAGCCCGTCCATGACGATCACCATGAAGATCGCCTTCACCACTGATGACGTCACCTGGCGGCCGAGCGACTCCGCCGAGCCTTCCACGGCGAGCCCTTCGATCGCCGCGATCACGCCAATGACCAACGCCATGAAGGGCGCCTTGATCAGGCCGACCAGGAACGTGTTCATGCCGATCGCCTGCTGCAGGCGGGAGACGAAAATCTCGGGACTGATCCCGCCATAGACCCAGGCGACAACGCCGGCGCCAAACATCGCCGCCATGGAGGACAGGAAGGAGAGGATCGGCAGCGAGATCACCAGCGCGAGAAGACGGGGAATCACGAGCACCTCGACCGGGTCGAGGCCCATCACTCTCAGCGCGTCGATCTCCTCGCGCATTTTCATCGAGCCGATCTCGGCGGTGAAAGCGCTGCCGGAGCGGCCGGCCACCATGATCGACGTCAGCAATACGCCCAGTTCGCGCAGCACCAGCACGCCGACGAGATTGACCACGAAAGCGGTCGCGCCGAAGCGCTGGAGCTGGAAGATGCCCTGCTGCGCGACAATCGCGCCGACGAGAAACGAGATCAGCGTGATGATCGGCACGCCGCGAAGCGCGATATGCTCGATCTGCTGCGTCAGCGCCGCCGGCCTGTAACGCCGCGGCGACAGGATGACGCGCGCCGCCGCCGATACGATCGCGCCCAGGAATTCGACGCCCTTGAAGAAATCCTTGCCGGCGATGCACACCGACTCGCCGATGTCGGCGAGGAAATCGACGAAGTTCGGTTGACGCCGGCCGCCAGGCCGCTCGATCGCCTTCTCCGCGACCTCGTCGAGAAGCAGGGTCTGTTCGGCGCGGGCGCCCGATATCTGAAAGGTCGCGCCCTCCTTCTCGACATCTCTCCTCAAGCGATGGACGACCCAGGCGCCGAGCATGTCGAGATGAGTGATCGCCGAGAGATCGAGAGTGAAGCTGCGCACGCCCGCGAGCTGTTCGCCGAGCGCTTCGATCCGCTCTTCAACGAGATCACCGGTTTCGGAAGTCCAGCGCCCGCCGAGCCGCGCGCGCGCGCCGTCAGCGCTGCGATCCAGCGCGAAAAACGGCTCATCGGACGAGGCGATGGAGTGCGACAGGGGAGGGCTCGATTGCGGCGTTGAGTCGGGCCGCATACTGTCCGCCCCTGCCAGCCCCCGCAAGGATCGGGCGAAACAGGATCATCACATGCCGCAACTGGAGATCGCCGTCGAACGCTGGCCGATCGCCGCGCCTTTCACCATCGCCAGGGGCTCCAAGACCGAGGCGATCGTCGTCGTGGCGACGATTTCCGACGGCCGCGCGAGCGGGCGCGGCGAGTGCGTGCCTTATCCCAGATATGGCGAGACGCCGGAATCGGTGGTCGCGCAGATTGAGGCGATCCGTGGCGCCATCGAGGCCAGCGCCGACCGCGACGCCTTGCAGACGCTCATGCCCGCCGGCGCCGCGCGCAACGCGGTCGATTGCGCCTTGTGGGATTATGACGCGAAACGACTTGGCGTGCGCGCAGCCGACATGGCCGGCGTCGGCCGCGTCAGGCCCGCCGTCACTGCCTATACGCTGAGCCTCGCCGACCCTGATGTCATGGGCGCTGCGGCGGCGAAGGCGGCGGATCGCCCGGTGCTCAAGATCAAACTCGGCGGCGGCGATGGGCGCGACCCGGCGCGGCTCGCCGCCGTGCGTCGCGGCGCGCCTGACGCGATGCTGCTTGTGGATGCGAATGAAGGCTGGAGCGCCGCTAATCTGAGCGACAATCTTACGGCCTGCGCCGACGCCGGCGTCACCCTTGTAGAGCAACCCTTGCCCGTCGCCGAAGATGAGGCCCTGCGCGATCTTCCTCGCCCTGTGCCTATCTGCGCGGATGAGAGCGTGCATGGGCGCGACACGCTCGATCGTCTCATCGGGCTCTATGATCTGATCAACATCAAGCTCGACAAGACGGGCGGCCTGACCGAGGCGCTGGCTCTCGCGGATGCGGCGCAGGCGAGGGACTTCGGCCTGTTCATCGGCTGCATGGTGGGCACGTCGCTTGGCATGGCGCCGGCGATGTTGCTCGCGCCGAAAGCGCGCTTCGTCGATCTCGACGGCCCGCTGCTGCTGGCGCGCGATCGCGAACCGGCGCTGCGCTATGAAGGCAGCATCGCCCATCCGCCGGAGCCCGCCCTCTGGGGCTGATCCGGCGCAGCTTCAGAAAATCGCCGCTCGATCCCCAAGGGTTGGAATCAGCGATGATATCGAACAGCGTCAGCAAGAGATAGGCTGACCTCTCCGACGCCATGCTTCAGCGTGTCCAGCCGATGCGCAGGAACCGAGCGCTCGCGCGTCAATCCGCAAAGATCGGTCGTGACGAGAGTCGTCAGCGAAGTACGACGCGGCGGCGTCGGGGCGTCGATCATGCGCTTGTCCTCATCGTGACGACCGCCGGCGTCTTTGTTCGCTCCAGCATGGTTGCAGTTATCCTCGAACTGCTGAAACGGTCGCGATTTCCGAGAGCATGTCGCCGAGCCCTATCGTTCTGCAATAGCCGCCGAAGGCCTTGAGCGCGCCGGAGTGGCGCTCGGGCGTGTATGTGCTGCAGCAATCCGACACGCAGATCGGATAATAGCCGCGATCGGCGGCATCGCGCACCGCCATGTCGACGCACTGATCGGTGAGGAGACCAACGATCATGAGGTGCTGGACGCCGAGATTTCGCAGGACATAGTCGATATTTGTCGAATTGAAGACGCCGGACGACGTCTTGGGAAGCACGATGTCGTCGTCATCAGGCGCAATGGCGTCGATCACCTTTCCCTCCCATGCGCCCTTGGGCACGAAGATTCCCGACAGCTTGTAATCGAGGCTGCGGTCGCGGCCGTCGCGCGTCAGGCTCTCGACCACGGTGTAGACGACTTCGATGCGCGCCTGCCGGCAGGCTGCGATCAATTTTGCGATATTTGGAACGACGCGTGCTTCGAGATCAGCGACGAAGGCCGGATGGTCGCGGCGGACGGGCTTAGCGATTTCGAGATTCTGCACGTCCACGATCAGCAATGCGCTCGCGGTTGGTTCAATCGGCGTCTCTCGTCGCAGCCGCACATCCTGCGGGCGTGGCGATTGTGTCATGCTCAGTCTCTGAAAGTGCAATGGTTTCAGCGGTAGCCGCGATTTGGAAGCGAAGCAATGAGCGAGCCAGTTTCGCTCTATGGGTCGCTCTTTGATGCGGAGCGGCCGTGCGCTGCGATGGCGTCTAGCGCCGCCTGCCTCCGCGGCTCAGTCTGTAGCCCGCGGCTTCGCGATCCCATGTCGCGCTCGTCACGCCTCGCTCCCTGAGCTTATATTTCTGCACCTTGCCGTTCTCCGTGCGCGGAAGCTCGGAGACGAAGTCGAGAAAACGCGGAATCGCGAAATAAGGCAGTCGCGTCTCGCAATGACTCATGATCACGATGGGATCGACGTCGCGGCCGCCGCGCAAACTGATCGCCGCCATCACCTCGTCCTCGGCCAGCTCCGACTTCACGGGATAGACCGCCGCGATCTCCACGTCGGGATGGCTCATCAACGCCTGCTCGACTTCAAAGGCCGAGATGTTTTCGCCGCGGCGGCGAATGGCGTCTTTCAACCTGTCAGCGAAACGGAAATAGCCGTCCTCATCGCGCAACACGCGATCGCCCGTGTGGAACCAAAGGTTGCGCCACGCTTCGACGGTTTTATCGGGCATGCCGAAATAGCCCGTGGCGAAAGCGAATGGCTCGCTTGCGCGCAGCACAAGTTCTCCCATTTCACCCACGGGAACCTCGACATCCTGGTCGTCGACCACGCACGCTTCGTAACCCTTGCGCACGCGCCCCATGAAACCGGGCTTCTGCGCGTCGACGGTGTCACCAATTACGAAGTTGGTCTCTGTCGAGCCATAGCCTTCGATCAGGCGCGCGCCGGTGCGTTCAGCGAATTGGGCCATGAGCTCAGCCGGCGCGCCGGGGGCTAGTCCGACGCGCGCGCGATGCGCGCGTTCATGCTCGGTTCTGTCTTGCGCGAGAAGGATTGGCACCATGGCGCCAAGGACATAGATCACCGTCGCCTGATGCCTGACCATCGCCGGCCAGAATCCGGACGCGGAAAATCTTTGCTCGAACGCCATGTGGGCGCCAGTCAGAAGCGCTTGGGCGAAGGTGTTGAGCGCGTTGATGTGAAACAGCGGCAACGTTGTGCAGAGCACATCGTCAGACGTGACTTCGAGCAGTTCGCTGCTGTTGACGCCCCACCAGTAATATTGCGCGTGCGCGCACATCACGCCCTTGGAGGGGCCCGTCGTCCCTGATGTGTAGAGGATGGCGAAGGTGTCGCCAGGAGCGACGGCTGCGGCTTCCGCAGGCTCGGATCGCGGCGGCAGCGGCTCGGACGGAATCTCAACAGTCGTCTTGGCGCTACCGACAATCCAGATTTTTTCGAGGCTCGGCGCGAGCGGCTGCGCATGCTCCAGCCGCTCGACGAAATCCGCGTCGATGACGAGCAGTCGCGCGCCGCTGTTCGCGAGATAATAGCTGATCTGCGGACCCATCGCCGCGGTGTTGATCGGCACGGCGATGGCGCCAATCCAGCCGCAGGCGAGCAGGATCTCCATGATTTCGAGATGATTGCCGCACAGCATCGCGACCCGATCGCCGCGCGAGATTCCTGCCTTCAGCAGCGCGCCGCCACGGCGCGCCGCGATGTCGCGCGCATCTCTGAACGACCATGTCGTGTCGCCGAATGTGAGCAGCGGCCGATCGCCGTGGCGCTCGGCCTGCGCCTGCAGCATTCGCGGCAACGTCCGCGCCGGCGGCTCGAGAAAAGTGATGTGCGATGAACTGCTCATGAGCGTGCGGCGACAGGAGAGTGCGATGGAGCCAGCGCCAGCACGCGCAGCGGACTGCCGCTGCCCTGCAGGATTTTCAGCGGCGCGGCGATCAGGCTCGCGCCAACGGGCGGCAGGAGGTCGAGATTGGTCAGGCATTGCAGCCCATAACGGCCGGCCCCGTGCATGTAGTAATGGCAGGGATAGGGCGGCTGGAAATGCGCCGCCTGTCCGGCGTCCGTGCCAATCGTTTCCGTTCCGAAGCCGAGAATGTCGCGCTCTCGCAGGAGGAATTTCACCGCCTCGACATCCGGGCCGGGCGTGTGCTGACCGGTCTCGTCGAAATTCTGATAGGCGGCGGGATCGCTTTTTTTCGACCAGTCAGTTCGCATCAGCACCCAGGAGCGCGAGGGAATCTCGCCATGCTTCGCTTCCCAGGCGCGGATGAAATCCGGCGTCAGCAGAAAATCGGCGTCGCGCGCCGCTTCGGCAGAGCAGTCGATCACCACGGCGGGCGCGATGAATTCAGCGACGGGGATCGTGTCGGTCGAGGCGTTCGGCCGATCGCGCCCCGAGACCCAATGAATCGGCGCGTCGAAATGCGTGCCGGTATGTTCACCGAACGACAGATTGTTCCAGTACCATCCGCCGCCGCGATCGTCGTAGCGCGAGATTTCCTCCATGCGGAACGGCTGGCTCTGGCCGAGTTCGGGCGGCATGACGATGCTCGGAAATTCCGGCGAGAGCGTCTGTGTGAGATCAATGATCCTGACATCGCCTGACGCGAGCGCCGCCATCATCGCGGCGATGGCGGTCGCGCCATCAGGGCGGCTTGAGCGCGTCATTGGCCGAGCTCCCGCTCCAGCGCCTTCGGATTGTCGCGCCAGCGCGCCAGCCAATCCTGCGCGATATCGCCGGGATAAACGTCCTCGACAGTTCCTTGCAATGCGCCGACGACGGCGCGCGCCACCGCTGACGGCGACAGCTTCGGCGGCAATTGGAGCTGGTTCCATTCGTCATCGATCGGGCCCGGAAACACGTTGACGACGCGCACGCCGGCCTTGCGCATTTCGGCGCGCAACGCCTGCGCTGCGGACAGGCCTGCCGCCATCGACGCCGAATAGGTCGCATGCGCCGGAAAATTCGACAGCGCATAGATCGACAGAAGATTGACCCAGGCTACCGCGCTCGCAAATCCATCGGCGCCGCGCGCGCGCATCACCGGACCGAACGCCTGCGCCAGCCGCAGCAATCCGAAATAGTTCGTCTCCATTTCGCCCTTGGCGGTGTCGACGCCGCGGCGGTCGAAGACGCCGAAAGTGCGATGATGCTCGGCGGTGTTGATGAGGATGTCGACCTTGAACCCAAGCTCCGCAGCGAGTTCGTTCACCGAACGCGTGTCGGTGACGTCGAGCGGCACAAGAGCCGTCTTCGGCAATGACGCGATGGCGCTCCAGCCCGGCGGATTGCGCCAGGGCTCGCAATATCCGGCCCAGACGAGGTCCGCGCCGGCATCGAGCGCGGCTCTCACCGTCGCTTGTCCCACGGGAGATTTCGCATCTGTCACCAGCACTTTCCGGAAGCGAAGGTCAGATGTCATGTCGCGCAGCTTCGGTTCATCGGATAGCGCAGATTTCTCATTTTCGGGCGTCGCGACAAGCGCTGTCTGACCGGCGCGGTCGAGAGCGGCTTCAACACGCACGCGCTGCGGCGCCGATCCGCAGCGATGATCGATATGGGCCACGAGAGTCACGCCTTCATCGAGACGCACGAGCCCAAGCCTCCAGGGCGTCCGCTCGCGGAAATAAAGCTCTTGCGAATGACGCAGCGTGGTGTCGCTGAGAAGGAGGCCGCGTCCTTCGGCCGCGCGCCATTCAAGATCGATCGAGAGGCATTCAAAGCAGGCTTCACGCGGCGGATACTGGGCTGCGCCGCAGGCCACGCAATATTGCAGTTCGAAGCGGCCCAACGCCGCGCCGCGTGTCAGACCAAGCGCGACGCGGCTGCGTCGATCCGGCGGCAGCGTCGGCTCGCGCGTCTTGAGGATTGGGTTCTTGCGCTTCGGGCGCTCGATCGTTTCGCTCATCGCTCCATCTCGCGGACGACGGTCAAGCCGCCGCCAGGATCGCGGCGCCTGTGCAGAGACCGCGATCGAAATTGATCATGCCAAAACCTGATGCGAGCCCATGGCGCGCCTTCTCGACTTTTGCGCCGAGAGTCTGCCCGGTGAGTTGGCGGATCGCCTCGACAAGGCCGAGCGATCCTCCGGCCGCGCCAGCCTGCCCAACCGAAAGCTGCCCGCCCGACGTGTTCAGCGGAAATGTGCCGTGTGTCTCAAAACTGTTTCTACGTATGAAGTCCGGCCCTTCGCCCTTGCGGCAGAAGCCGAGATCCTCGATCTGCAACAGGCTGATGACGGGATAATCGTCATAAACTTCGACGAAGTCGATATCTTCAGGCCCGACGCCAGCTATGTCGTAGAGCGCATCGCGATCAACCGCCCAGCCGCCGCGATCCTGAATGGGATCGTCGCGAAACGCGTTATGACGCTCGATCGCGCCCTTGAGACGCGCGTAAGGCACGCTGAGCTTCTGCGCGCGCTCCTCGGTCATCACCAGAAAGGCCTCGCCGCCGGCGCAGGGCATGACGCAGTCGAACAGGCGCAAGGGGTCAGCGATCAGTCGCGCATCGAGATACTCGTTGAGCGTCAACGGTTTCTTGAACAGGGCGTGCGGATAATGCAGCGCGTTGACGCGCTGCGCCACGCACAGCTTGCCGAAATCCGCGGGCTCCGCGCCATAGGTTCGCATGTAATAATCAGTGAGAAAAGCGAAGCTCGTGTTGGGGCCGCCGGCGCCATAGGGATAAACGGCGTCCTGCGCGAACATACTGAAGGTCGCGGTGCTCAGACGAAAGCTGTCGACGTGATTGGCGTCGGCTGCGACGCAGGCGACGATCTCGGCGTCGCCGCATTGCACGGCGCGCGCCGCGCGGCGCAAACTGACAATTCCCGACGCGCCGCCCATCGGAATATGATCAAGCCATCGCGGCGACAGTCCGAGATGTTGCGTCAAGCCGACAGCGGTGTCTGGCGCCAGCGTGAAACTTGCAGCGCAGAGGCCGTCGATATCGTCTTTGGCGACGCCAGCAGCGTCAATCAGACCTTTGAGGGCGCGCGCCATGAACCAGTGCGCGCCGCGGATCGAGAAGCGCTCATAGGGAACCGTGACCGGCGCGGCGAGAACGATTCCGTCATAGGCTGCGGGAGCGCGCGCCACGATCAATGGCTGCCGCCGAGATAGGTCGCCTGCACGCGGCCGTCATGCAGCAACGCGCTCGCTTCGCCCGACAGCGCGATCTCGCCGGTCTCGAGCACATAGCCGTAGTCGGCGACTTCGAGCGCTGCGCGCGCGTTCTGTTCGACGAGCAGAATGGAGACGCCTTCCTCGCGCAGCTTCGCGACGATGCGCAAAATTTCGCGTACAATGAGCGGCGCTAAGCCCAGGCTCGGCTCATCGAGCATCAACAGTCGCGGATTCGACATCAGCGCGCGTCCGAGCGCGAGCATCTGCCGTTCGCCGCCTGACAAGGTGTCGGCGCGCTGCTCGCGCCGCTCGGCCAGTCGGGGAAATCTGGAATAGACGGAGTCGAGCGCGTTCTTGACGAAGGCCTTGTCGCGCCGCCTGAGATAGGCGCCGAGAATGAGATTATCGAAAACGGTGAGGGCGCCGAACAGTTCGCGCTTCTCCGGCACGAGGCAGACGCCGCGTTCGGCCCGCTCCTCCACATCGAGGCGCGAGAGATCGTCGCCTCTGTAGAAGAGCCCTCCGCGCGACGGAAGAAGCCCCATTGCGGCGGCGAGCAGCGTGGTCTTGCCAGCGCCGTTGGGACCGATCACCGTGATGATCTGGCCTTCCTCGAGTTTGAGCGAGACGCCACGCACCGCCTCGACCTTGCCGTAGGCGACATGGAGATCGCGGATCTCCAGCATGGCGGTCACGCGACGCCTCCGAGATAGGCTTCCTGCACTTTCGGATTGGCGCGCACGGATTCAGGATCGCCTTCGGCGATCTTCGAACCGAAATCCATAACGACGACGCGGTCGACGAGACCCATGACGAAATCCATATCATGCTCGACGATCAGGATCGTGACGCCTTCACCGCGCAACTGGCGCAGCACAGCGGCGAGCGCGTCTTTCTCCCTCCGTCGCAACCCTGCAGCCGGCTCGTCAAGAATGAGGAGGAGCGGGTCGCTCGCAAGAGCGCGCGCCACTTCCAGGATGCGTTGCCTGCCAAGCGGCAGATTTCCCGTGAGATCATGCGGCTTGTCGCCAAGGCCAACGCGTTGGAGCTGGCGATAGGCTTCATGCATCGTCCGACTCTCTTCGGGCCGGTCGAGCCGCACGATGCTCCGCAGAAACCCGGCCGACGTGCGCGCGTAGAGACCCAGCGCGACATTGTCGATGAGGCTCATGCCCGGTCGCAATTTCACATGCTGGAAGGTGCGCGCGATTCCGAGCCGTGCGATCTGGGGCTGGGCCAGATCGCCGATCTCCTTGCCCATGAACGCAATGCGGCCGTTATTGGCGCGGAGCGCGCCGCTGAGCAGGTTGAACATGGTGCTCTTGCCGGCGCCGTTCGGGCCGATGAGCGCGAGGATTTCGCCAGCCTTCACGTCGAAGCTGACGGCATTGACGGCGACAAGACCACCGAATTTTTTCACGGCGCGATCGATGGCGAGCATCGGGGCGCCCCGCTCGGGAAAGGAGCGACGCGGCAGCGCCTCCGCCGCCGAAGGCGCATTGCGCATGACTCTTGGAAGCCGTCTCAGGACCAGCGCAACCAGTCCGCCGCGTGCGTTCTGCAGCAGCAGGATAAGCAGCACGCTGAAGACCACGATCTCGACCTGCGCCGGATTCGAACTGACGCGCGGCAGCACATCCTGCAGCCAGTTCTTCATGAGCGTGATCAGGGCCGATCCGGCGATTGCTCCCGAGATATATCCGCCGCCTCCGACGATCGCCATCAGGAGATATTCGATGCCGGGGCGCACGTCGAAAGGCGCAGGACTGACGAAGCGATTCATATGCGCGTAGAGCCAGCCGGCGACGCCGGCAAAGAGCGCGGCGATGACGAAGACGATGAGGCGAGTGCGGAAGATGTCGACGCCGAGACTTCCCAGAAGAACGCTGCCGCCGCGTAGGCTGCGAACGGCCCGTCCTTCACGTGAATCCAGCAGGTTCGCAGTCGCGAGCGTGGCGAGCAACACCACAAACCAGATCAGGTAGAACAGCGATCGGGAGTCGCCGAGAGAAAGAGAGCCGATCGTGATCGGAGGAATGCCCGGAATACCGGTGTTGCGGCCGAGTCCTTCGACATTGCCGAACAGGAAATAGATCGAGATGCCCCAGGCGATCGTGCTGAGCGAGAGAAAATGTCCGCCAAGCCGGAGGGTTGTGAAGCCGATCGCGAGCGCGGCGAGCCCGGTCGTCGCCAAGGCGAGAACGAGGCCAAGCCAGGGAGAGGCGCCCTCGATGGCTGTCGCCCAGGCTGTGGAATAGGCGGCGATGCCGACAAACGCCGCCTGGCCAAAGGAGGTCATGCCGCCAACGCCGGTGAGAAGCACGAGGCCAAGCACGACGAGCGTCGACACGCCGATATAGTTGAGAAGCGTGATGCTGAAGCTGCCGAGAAGAAACGGCGCGCAAGCCAGCAACGCCACGGCGGCGATGATCAAAGCCGTGCGGAGCGACGATTTCACGCCTCGATCTCCTCGCTCTCTTCCTCATCGGCGTGAGCGGCGCCCCATGAGCGCCACACCAGCACGGGAATGAGCAGGCTGAAAACGACGACTTCCTTGAAGGCGCTGCTCCAGAAGGAGGCGAAACTTTCGAGAATGCCGACGAAGATCGAGCCGAGCGCGGTGATGGGATAACTGACGAGACCGCCGACGATCGCGCCGACGAAAGCCTTCAGGCCGATGATGAAGCCGGAGTCGTAATAGATCGTCGTGGTCGGTCCGATCAGCAGCGCCGACACGCCGGCGAGCAGCGATGCGATGAGATAGGCGAAGGTTCCGGTGCGCGACGGCCTGATGCCGACGAGCCGCGCGCCAACGCGGTTGACGGCGGTTGCGCGCAGCATCCGCCCGATCATCGAGCGCTCGAAGAAGAAAAAGAACAGAAGGCTCAGGAGGGCTGCCGCGATGAGCGTCAGCAGCGTCTGGCCGGACATGATAATCCCGGCGCCGAGATCGAAGACGCCGTCGATCAGTGGACGCGTGCGGAATCCTTCGGCGCCGAAGAAGATCAGGCCCAGCCCGCTGAGCGCGAAATGCAGCGCAAGCGCGATGATGAGCAGCATGAGCACCGGCGCGTCGGCCGCCGGGCGAAACGCGATGCGGTCGAGCAGCGGCGCAATCGGAAGAACGAGAGCAAGCGCCAGCAACGCCTGCAGCCCGTATGGCGTCGCCGGCGTCGCTGCGAACCAGGCGAGCGCGCAAGGGATCATTGGCAGCACGCCATAGAAAAGAAGCGAGCGCGGAATCTTCGCGGCTTCGGCGCGGCGCAGAAGGCTGACGGTGTCGACAGCGCAGGCGACGACAGCCAACGCGGCGACGAGCCAGATGGTGGCCGGCGGGCGGCCAAGTTCGAACGCCGCGAGCGTGAGCGCGCAGAAGGCGGTGATGTCGCCGAACGGCACGAAGACCACGCGGGTGACTGAGAAGATCAGCACCAGCCCGAGTCCGGCGAGAAGATAGATCGCGCCGTTCGCCAGGCCGTCAATCAGCAGGATCAGCGCAATATCAAGCGACAAAGCGTGCGGCCCTCGGTTGCTCGATCCAATACAGTAATTTATATGATTGAAAAGCGATTTTATGGAGTCGGAAATGGCCGACAAGACCCTTGCACAGGCGCAGTCGACCGCCGGGGCGCCTGACATCCCGCCAGTCGAGGGCGCGATCAACGCGTTCGAGTACGCAGCGTGGCATTTCGGGTCCGCCTTCGCGCGCTGGCGGCGTGACTGCCTGTCGGTCATGCCTGGCATCGATCTGGGGGGAACCGAAGCCTCGATCCTCCACGTTCTGCATCTCAACGGCACCGCCAAGGGGCTCAGCGATATCGCCCGCCTGCTGCATCGGGACGACCTCGCGAATCTGCAATATGGCCTGAAAAAGCTGCTTTCTCTCGGCTATATCGAGAAGGCGGGAGAGGGCGCGTCGCGTCGCCACGCGACCTATGCGACGTCGAAAACAGGTGCTGCGATCGTCGACGCCTACATGCTGCGCCGGCGCGAATCCCTCATCCGCCTGGCGGCGACCATGTCGGGAACGGAGGGAGCGCTGCAGCAGGCGACGGCCATCCTGCATGTCATGACCGGCCTCTACGATCAGGCCAGCACAATCGTCACCAGCCCCGTTGGAGACCAGACCGGCTTTCTTTCCTAAATACGAAATCGCTGTTTGAAAGCTCGATTTCATCTGCTCAACAGCAAGCTCCATCCTGCGATCTTGCGCAGCAATATATTTCATGCCTAAAATAATTTGGCTGGCAAGGGGGAGCGAGGCGGTTGAGCGGTCGCGGTTCGATTCCTGGCGTGTTTGCGGGGTTGGCGACCTCGATCAGCGTCAGCGCGCGGCCTCCTGTCTCCTCCCCATCGCCGCCGCGACCATTTCCTGTCCCTTTCGTCACGCCGCGCGCTTTCGCGTCTCGGGCGATGCTTCGCTTTTCAGCGCGCGAAAGGACGGGCCGATTTCGCTTGGAGGAGTGAAGCCATGTTCAGGCCCAAAATTCGCGGATTTATCGCAGCCGCCGCCATGCTCGCGGCGTCGACATCTTTCGCATCCGCCGACATCACCGTCGGCTTCATGACCGGTTATACGGGTCCCGGCGCCTCGATTGGCATCCCCTATGGGCGCGGGATCGCGGCCGCGATGGCGTATCTCGACACGATCGGCGGCCAGAAGATCAAGCTCGTGCAGATGGATGATGGCGGCGATCCCTCCGCGGCCGCACGCAATACGCGCAAGATGATCGAGGAGGAGAAGGTCGACATTCTCATCGGAACATCGGGCGCGCCGGGCACGCTCGCGATGGCGGCTGTCGCCGTCGAGCAGAAGACGCCGATGATCGCGATCTCGCCGATTCCGCCTGTTGCGACAGGTGACGGCGGCCCATGGGTTGTTTCGATTCCGCAGCCGCCAACGCTGATGGTGTCCGCAGTGGTCGAGCAGATGAAGAAGAACGGCGTGAAGACCGTCGGCTATATCGGCTTCACCGACGCGTGGGGCGATCTCGTCTATGACGCGCTGATGAAGGCGGCGGAGCCCGCAGGCATCAAGGTGCTCACCAATGAGCGCTATGCCCGCGCCGACACCACCGTGACAGCGCAGACGCTGAAGATCATCGCGGCGCGGCCCGACGCCGTGATGACCGGCGGCGCCGGAACGCCTGGCGCGCTGCCGTTTCTCGCTCTCAAGGAGCGCGGCTATCGCGGGCCGATCTATGGCACGCACGCGCTCATCAATCCCGACTTCATCCGCGTTGGCGGCGCTGCGGTCGAGGGCGTGCTGGCGCCGACGGGGCCGGTGATCGTCGCCGAGCAGTTGCCAGATTCAAATCCGATCAAGAAGATCAGCATGGATTTCCGCGCCGCGCATCTGAAGGCGAACAATATGCCGGCGACCGATGCGTTCTCCGCCTATTCGTTCGACGGGTGGCTGGTGTTCGCCGATGCCGCGAAGCGCGCGCTGGCGAATGCGCAGCCGGGAACGCCGGAATTCAGGGCCGCGCTTCGCGCCGCGCTGTTCACCACCAAGGATGTCGTCGGCACGCATGGCGTCTACACCTATACGCCGGCCGGGCTCTACGGGCTCGACGAGCGCGCGCGGGTGATGGTGACTCTGGAGAAGGGTCAGTGGAAACTCATGCAGTGAGCCTGCTCTTGGGATATTGATCAGCGGGCGGCGCCAAGCCGCTCGCGAATGTCAGCACGGTCGAACGTCATGAAGCCGATCCGCATCTGGTATCAGAGCTATGTCGATTATGAGAATGGCAAGACCTATTGGGATCGGCTGCGCGCTCACTTGAACGATATCGTCGACCCCGGCACGACGGTCGACGTGCATGGCGTCACGCCGCATAATTCCTATGCCCATTCTCTCGTTGAATTTCGCTGCGCGCGCGAGATGATCTGCAACGCCGTGCGCGCCGAGCGGGAAGGTTACGACGCCTTCGTGATCGGCCACTTCCAGGACGCCGGACTTTATGAAGCGCGCTCGGTCGTCGATATTCCGGTGCTGGCGCTCGGCGAAGCGTCGATGCTCTACGCGTGCCAGCTCGGACAGCGCGCCGGAATCGTGACGATCAATCCACGCTTCATTCCCTGGTTCCGGCATCAGATCGCGAAGTACGGTCTGGAGAAGCGCGTGTCCGGCGTGCATTCCATGACGTTCGAGCCCGGCCAGATTCTCAAGGCCTATGAGTCCGACGCGTTGGCCGACGAGGTCGAGGCGCTGTTCGCCGAGCAGGCGAAGCCGCTAACCGCCGACGGAGTCGATACGCTGATTCCCGGCGGCGGCATTCCCATGCTGCTGTTTTCGCGGTTGCGCGAGCATGCGATCGGTGGCGCGCCCGTGATCAACGGCATCCCGATCGTGATCAAGATGGCGGAGATGGCGGTGAAGCTGCGCAGGCTGACGGGCCTTGGCGTCAGCCGCGCATCGGAATTCATCAAGCCGCCGCCTGAGATCATCGCCGAGTTTCTGGCGCATCCCAAGGGTTTGTGAGTCATCGCAAGGCGAACCTGTTCGCGCCGCAGCCTTTGACTGCGACGCAAATGCGAATTCTTTAGCGGTCGTAATTCAGCTTCGGATACCAATCAGTTCCGCGACCTTCCGGCGTGCAGTCAAGCACCATCCAGAGCGGCGCGGGATCTGGCGCGCCGCGCGGATCCTGACCGGGATCGGCGGTCGATCCCGACATTTCGGCCGACCAGAAATGGCGGATCGTCCCGTCGTGATGCGTGAACACGTTGAGCGCCGGAATTTCCGAGCCGTCGGGCAGCACGCCGAAATAATCGCGCGAATAATTTCCGTTGAGATCGCTGTAGAGACGCAAGTTTTTCCAGCCGCGCTCGCGCTTCCATTCGACGAGGCGCGAAAGCGGCGAGCGCGCGATCACCGCGAGCGAGACGCGCTGATCGATGTCAGCGGCATTGCCCTCCCACGCGCCAAGCAGATTGGTGCACATGGGGCAGGGGCGTTCGCGCTGCGGGCCGAACATGTAGCTGTAGAGAACGAGCGTACGCTTGCTGCGGAACAGGCCGGCGAAATCAACCTCGCCCTCTTCGCCTTCGAAGCGATAGTCGCCAATGACTTCACCGCCTTGCGGCAGCGCGCGCCGTTGCGCCGCGACGCGCTCGATATGACGACGCAGTTCGATCTCTTCGGCAAGTAGGGCCGTGCGCGCCGCGCGATATTCCGCGCTCTCGTTGCGGATGCGGACGGGATTGTCGTTCGCGAGCTTTTTGGCGGGCACAAGAATGTCAGACTTGATGTTCATCTGTTCCTCCAGATGCTTTGAATTCAAGACTGGCGGTTTCAATCGCTTCACGCATTCGCGCGCCGATCTCGCGCGAATGCGTGGAGCTGAATCGCATTCTCAACGCTTCGGAGCGACGAGCCCGAAATAGGCGCCTTGCGGATCAGCGCATTGCACGATCCATTGGCCGCCGGGCACTTCCGCCGGTCCCATCATCACCGCGCCGCCTCCGGCCTTCACGCGCTCGGCTGCGGAATCGATCGCGGCGACGTTGAAGTAATAACCCCAATAGGGGCGCGGAATCGCTTCCGGCTTGGTCATCATGCCGCCGATCGGTTCGGCGCCGGCGGCGAAGAGCTGATACATTCCCATCGCTCCCATGTCGAAAGCGTCGGCCTTCGTCCAACCGAACATTTTCTCGTAGAAGGCGAAGGCCGCTTTCCACTCTCCGGCATAAAGCTCGCGCCAGCCGATCGTTCCGGGCGCGCCCTTGGGAAATTCCGGCGGCGCTTCGTGGGAGAGGCCTTTCGCGGCGTAGAACACGGCGCCCTGCGGATCGGAGACGACAGCGAAGCGAATAATGCCTTCGACCTCGATCGGGCCTTTATGCAGCGCGCCGCCTTCTTTTTTGATTTTCTCGACTGCGGCGTCGACATCGTCGACCGCGATGTAGCCAAGCCACGCGGGTTTCGCGCCCTGCTTCGCGACTTCGTCGGGAATGGGCATCAATCCTGCGACGCCCTGACCATTGACGGTGAACAGCGTGTAGTCATGACCGCCGCCTGCGTCCTGCGTCCCCCAGCCGACCACGTCGCCATAGAATTTCGCGGCGGCCTTCGCGTCCGACGTCATGATGTCGTACCAGAAGAAATTTCCCTTCATGTCGTCTCTCTCTTGTGCGTTTGTCGAAGTCCCCTTGCGGCATCCAATTGACAGTATAGGTTGATGTCAACATATTTATTCCCGTGGATAATGTGCGACCCATTGAAGCGCTCACTTATGACGTGACGATCCACGTCAGGAATGCGTGCCTGTGCCTCGCGGCGCAGAGCGCGGCGCGCGCGCTCGCCCGCCGCTTCGATGAGGCGCTGCGGCCGCTTGATCTCACCAACGGCCAGTTTTCGCTCATGATGTCGCTCAACCGGCCGGAGCCGCCGCCGATGAAGCCGGTCGCTGATCTGCTCGCCATGGATCGCACGACGCTGACGGCGGCGCTGAAGCCGCTCGAGCGGCGAGGGCTGGTGCAGATCCGAATCGATCCGGAAGATCGTCGCGGCCGCCGGCTGGCGCTGACGGCGAAGGGGAAGAAGCTGCTTGCGAAAGCGCTTCCGATCTGGACCGGGCAGCATGCCGAGATCGAGAAGCGATTGAGCGCGCCCGATGATCTCAGGCGCGAACTCGCGATCCTGTCGCGCGTGGACGTATCCTGAGAATTTGCGCGCCGCGTTCGATTGTGGACGGCCTCGCCAAATAAAAAAGCGGGCGATGAGCGCCCGCTTCAAAATCTGTTTTGTGAGTGTCGTGATCAGACGCAGTAAATGGCCGATCCCACCTTGCGGCAAACCTTGTACGCAAACTGCTGGCCCTGCGGCGCCGAAACCTGGCTCTGCTTCGCGGGCGATGTCGGCGCGACCTTCGCCACGGCGATCGCCGGCGCGAACAGGAGGGCTGACAAGACAAAAGCTGCAATCTTCATATGCAATGATCCCCCGATAGCGTTCGGAATGATTGAACGCCGCGTTAACCATAAGTTGGCCGGCTGAACGCTTCAATAAGGATTTCACTTTTTTGCGCTGCGAAATGCGACGCTGTCGCGCCGATATCTATCCAGCATGTCATTCCGGGGCGCTCCGTAGGAGCGAGCCCGGAACCCAGAGGATCGTGCAGGCGGAACCATTTTCTGGGTTCCGGGCTCGATGCTTCGCATCGCCCCGGAATGACGGCTGAAAGATAGGCGCGCCAAATTCCCGTGTTCGAAGCACGGCTCCATTCCTCTCCCGCTTTGATCTCTCTTTCCGTCTTCCTCGCATCCTTGCTCCCTTGGGGAGCGCGGGGCGGTTTGGTTCACGCGCTACTGGCGAAGCGCGCAAAGGATGTTGTGAGGAGCCAGTCGCCAGAAGGTGGCGAACCGACCGCCCCGCGCGCGGCGTTTTCAGGCTTGCTCCGCAAGGGCGCGGGAGGGCGGACATTCTGGCCTTCCCTTTCTCCTGCGCAGGGCCCCCTTCACTTGAAGAGGCTCTCCTTGTCGGGAGCCTCCGCGGTGGAGGCTGACTGCGCCGGCGTCCTGTCCTTGGACCGCTTCACGACCTCGCGTCTTGGGCCCGGCTCGCCGCTCAGGGGGCGTTACTCCACACCTCGCAGCAGCCGCCGCTCCTCTCCCGCATCCCGAAACGCTCGCGAGACGCCCCGTGTGGGAGAGGATGAACAGAATATAGGACTATAATCAGTAGGCGTCAAGTCCTATCTTGCGGTCGCTGACGATGAAGCATCCCTCTTCCGCGTTGTGACGTCAGCCGCCGTCGCATTGTTCTCGCGGGAACAGCTCGGTGCGGCCGCGCACGTCACAAGGAGCGCGGCGACGGCCAAACGGCTCGGAGCGCGACCGCGCGCCTTGTGATCGAATCCCGGCCGGACGATCGTCAGAAATTCAACTGATGCGAAGGAGAATTCGCCATGACCCGATCACCCTCCGCGATCATCATCGCGGCGCTCCTGACGATGGCTGCGATCGCCGCGAAATCGCAGACGCCTGAGGCGATCAGCGCGCCCGGCGAGGATCTGATCATGACCGCTCATGCCGAAGGCGCGCAGATCTATGAATGCAAGCCCGACGCGGCGGGGCGGCTGACATGGCAGTTTCGCGAGCCCGTCGCGTCTCTGTTCGTGGACGGCGTCACGATCGGCCGACACTATGCCGGCCCGAGCTGGGAATTGAGTGATGGCGGTCTCGTCACGGGCAAAGCTGTCGCGCGCGCTCCTGGCGTGACGCTGAATGACATTCCGCTGCTGAAGCTCGAAGCGACCGTGCAGCGCGCAGCCGGCAAACTCGCGCGAACGATAAGCGTCCTGCGACTCAACACCAAAGGCGGCGTCATGGAAGGCGCTTGCGAGAAGCCCGGCGCGATGACAAGCGCGCCCTATGCGGCGGATTATGCGTTCTACGCGAAGCGGAGTTGATGGGGCGAGCGCGCATCTTTCGCCGCTGCAAAGAGTGCGCATTCGCAATCGCCTCTCGCGTCTATCGCGTCTTTCCTTCCCGCGTCATCGCCGGGCTTGACCCGGCGATCCAGTTTTCTTCCGCGATATTGAAGCGAGGGTCTGGATCGCCGGGTCAAGCCCGGCGATGACGTCTGAAGGGAGGGGCGGCAGCGTCCGCGGTTTGCTTGAGTCCAGCGTCGCAGAATGTCGTGCGCGCTAGGTTCTTGTTTGTCGCAACGTCTCACGGAAAACCGGTTCCCACTTTTTCGCACGTTGCTCTAGCTCTTCTTCTGCGGATGGATCGTCTCGCCGCGCATGAGCATCGCGACGAAGCTCTCGATCTTCTTCCTTCGTCCTGCTTCGGTCTTCATGTTTCCGACGCGGAAGATGAGCGCGAAGCGGTTCTGCGCGTTGAGTTTTGCGAGCATCGCTTTCGCCTTCGGCTCGGCGTCAATGGCCGCCTGGAGATCGCCGGGCATCGCGGCGTCCCCGGCGCGATAGGCGCGATCCCAGCGGCCGTCGGTCTTCGCCGCGTCGACCTGCTTCAGGCCGTGCGCTGTCATGCGGCCTTCTTCAACGAGGCGCGCGACATTGTCGATGTTGATCTTGCTCCATGTGCTTTTTTTGCCGCGGGGCGTGTAGCGTTGGAGATAGCTTCTGTCGTCGAGGCCCTTGCGAACGCCGCCAATCCAGCCCCAGCACAGGCAGACGTCGATCGCCTGCGTCGGCGTGATCGACTTCAGCCCTGAATCGACCTTGTGAATCCTGATCCAGAGCTCGTCGGCCTTGTCGTGGTTCCTGGAGAGCCATGCGGCGAAGGCGTCGGCGGTTTTGAACTCGCGGATTTTTGCGGGGTCGACGATCACTGGAGCCATGGGTTGATCCGTGCTTTCGTCAATTCATATCCCCTGTTGAATCGACGATCGCAAGGGTCGACTGCGAATCTGGTCGGTGCTTCGCAATCTGGTCTGTTACCTCTTCTGCGCGGCGACCTTGAGGATGATTTCTTCGAGCGGCTGGTAAAGATACTCACGGCGCTCGACTAGGACATCGAGATCGTGATGCAGCCGCATCAGAAAATAGGCTAGCGGAAGGATCGTGTTCGAGCCGTGGACTGCTTAGTATTGATCAGTGGTTTGACTTGTGTTCTGCGTGGTGCCCGAATGATATCGGACGTAAGCAGAACTCATATGTACGCAAAAAATCTTGAGCGTATTCTTGATCTCCTTTCCGAGCGTTGCGATGTTTCGCCCGGTCATCCAGGTGAACATAGCGAACGTTTTAAATCATTGCGCGACTACGCAATGTTGCCGCGGGGGCGTGAGCGGCGCGAAGAACAACTTTCCAACAGACATATCGCTAACGCCGTGTTGGGCCTTATATCGTTACGACCCGGATGGGCCGGGCTTGGCGCAATCATTCTTGCTGATCTTCGGCCTGTAGGAAGTATTGATGCATCTTTCTTTGGAGCAGAAACGCTCAGCGATGCTGTTCAGATTCTACTTGCGAGCGAAGATGCCAGGAAGGACTTTCTTCAGTTGACCATTACGCTTGCCGAAACTGGAACTAACAGCAACGGCGGAGCTACTCTACTGTATCAGTCGAGCGGTGCTAGACGACAAGCCTTTTTCGTTTCCAAAATGGCGGTGTCTCTGCTTTCGCCCGGACGCGAGGTGAACTTTGATCCTGAGAAGCACCGCCTGAATTCCGCGGCAGCGCGAGAGATGACTTTTATGCCGAAGTTTTTCCACGAACTCGCTAAAGAGCTCGAAATAGCAAAGCTATTTCCTAAGCCCGTCGATGGTGATGGATCAGAGTATGACGCCGAGGAAGCTGAGAAAGAACGCTATCGTAATCTTGGTGTTCGGCCTAACTCGCGTTTCATAAATATAGGCGTCGATAATCAGGTCATATGGCCCAAAGAAGAGAAGCTCATCAAATTTGATCGTTATACTTTAGTTCTGATGCCAAAGACAAAAGACAACGTTCAATCTGTACATATGGATCTGGTTGCCAACAGACTTGATGATCGCGATGCTATGACCGTGATAAACCGCTTCTTGAGCATCATGGCATGGTGTGACGACAATTTCGCTGTTGCTCAGGGCGGATGGTCAGGTAATCCTGTCCCAGTTCCTGTTCCTAAGCGCGACCTCGCTTTTACGACGGCCACCAACTACATCTTTGATCGGAAATTTCCTGCGTCCGAGGATGCTATGCGTGCGCTTGCGCTTTATCGTGAGGCGCGGAATGCTCAGCAGAATTCGCTCGTTAGCTATGCTGTATTGAACTTCTACAAGATCGTTGAGATGCGATATCAAGGAAAAGAAACTCTAAGGAAATGGTTTCAACAAAATTTTGAAAAGCTGCGCGAAGAAGGAAAAAATAAAGACGACGTTCAGGGATTCCTGCAACTTTGCGCTAACATCCCACCTCACAAGTATATTCATGACTCCTGTCGTATTGCAGTCGCTCATGCGGGAAAGCATTCAAAATCTGACCCTGACGATGCGCATGAGATAGTTCGATTGCATACTGCAGCGCGCATCATGCGCCTTCTGGCACGACGATTTATAAAGACAGAATTTGCCGTCTCAGGCTTAATATATTCTGGCGACTAACATAGTGTGCGTTTTGGCGTCGTCGCGCCCCTACCTCACCAACTCTCGCATCGCCGCATCAATTCCCTCAAGCGTCAGCGGATACATGCGATCCGCCATCAACTGCCGGATCACAGTGATGGAATGCGTGTAGCCCCAGTGACTCTGCTTCACCGGGTTCAACCAGGCGACGTGATGGAAATGGCTGGTGAGCCGTTGAATCCAGGCTTGCCCCGGCTCCTCGTTCCAGTGCTCGACGGAGCCGCCGGGCTGCACGATCTCGTACGGGCTCATCGACGCGTCGCCGACGAGAATGACGCGATAATCCGCGGGATAGGTGCGGATCACGTCCCAGGTTTCGGTCTTCTCGTCGAAGCGGCGGCGATTGTTCTTCCAGACATGCTCGTAGAGGCAGTTGTGGAAGTAGAAATACTCCATGTGCTTGAACTCGGCCTTCGCGGCCGAGAACAATTCCTCGACCTGCCTGATGTGCCAGTCCATCGAGCCGCCGATATCGAAGAAGAGCAGCACCTTGACGGCGTTGCGGCGCTCGGGCCGCATCTGCACGTCGAGCCAGCCATGCTCCGCCGTTGATTTGATCGTGTTGTCGAGATCGAGCTCGTCGGCCGCGCCCGTGCGCGCGAATTTGCGCAGGCGGCGCAGCGCGATCTTGATGTTGCGCGTGCCAAGCTCGACGGTGTCGTCGAGATCCTTGAATTCGCGCTTGTCCCACACCTTCACCGCGCGGAAATTGCGGTTGCCGTCCTGGCCGATGCGGACGCCTTCGGGATTGTAGCCATAGGCGCCATAGGGCGACGTGCCTGCGGTGCCGATCCATTTGTTGCCGCCCTGATGGCGGCCCTTCTGCTCCTCCATGCGCTTCTTCAGCGTCTCCCAGAGCTTGTCCCAGCCCATCGCCTCGATTTGGGCTTTCTCCTCGTCGCTAAGATATTTCTCCGCGAGCTTGCGCAGCCATTCCTCCGGGATTTCGGCTTTGGCGATCGCGTCGCCGAGCGTCTCCAGACCCTTGAAGGCCTGGCCGAAGACCCGGTCGAACTTGTCGAGATTGCGCTCGTCCTTCACCAGAGCGGCGCGGGAGAGATAGTAGAAATCCTCGACCTTCTTTTCCGCGAGGTCGGCGTCCATCGCCTCCATCAGCGTGAGATATTCGCGCAGCGTGACCGGCACGCCGGCCTTCTTGAGATCGAGGAAGAAGCTCGTGAACATGGGGCGAGTTTCGCCGGAGGCGGGAGCAGGTCAAGGCGGGGAAGCGCGGCCTCTCAATTTATGCTGATATGGAAATAATAAATTGCTTTTCCTCTGTCTTAATTTCCAAGCTGGAACAGATAACTTTCGGCCAACCCACTCACTGGAGGCCGCAATGCCCATCCTGACAGCCCGCTACACCAACCCCAAGGGCGAGCCCGACGCGCGGTTCAAGATCGTCGCCGCGCTCGCCGAATTCACGCAGTCGATCCTGCGGAAGCGGCCGGAGGTGACCTCGATCCTGGTCGAGGAGGCGTCCGGCGATCATTGGCTGATCGGCCGCAAGCCGCTGAGTTCGCATGGGCTCGCGACCTTCTTCCTCGACATCAAGGTGACGGCGGGGACCAACACCAAGGAGGAGATCGCGGCCTATATCGATGCTGTCCATGCGCGCGTCGGCGCGACCGTCGGCCCGCTGCATGAGGCGAGCTACATCGTCGTGGATGAAGTACCGGCCGCCAACTGGGGCTTCGGCGGGCGCACGCAGGAGGAGCGCTTCATCGCCGGCCGCAGCCGGCCGGCGATGGCGGCGTAGAAGGTTCGCTGGCTGGGAGCGCGTCATGCCCGCGCTTGTCGCGGGCATCCACGTCTTGCTGGCTTCGTCAATTTAAGACGTGGATGGCCGGGACGAGCCCGGCCATGACCATCTGGAAAAGCAAGGCGTCTCTAATCAGGCGCCCTTCGGCTTCTCAACGTTGACGCCAGGAGCCGTTTCCGGCGCCGTTCGACCAGCGCGCTTCGCCGCCGCCGCGCATCAGCGCGGCGAGCCGGCGCTTCTGCGATTCGTCGAGCGATTTCGCCAGCGGATCGACGGCGTCGGCGAGCCGATTCATCTCGGCGGCGCGGGCGCTCATCACCTCGGCGGCGCGGCGAAGCCTTGTCGCGGGATCGAAATCCTGCCGGCTCTGGCGCATGGCGTCGCGCTGGCTGCGGAACTGCTGGATGCGCGCAACGCGCTGCTTCGCGTTTTCGCGCAGCGCCGTCTCGACCGCCGGCCAGTTCTTTTCCTGTTCGGGCGTCAATTGCAGGCCGGCCTTCAGCGCCGCGATGCGGGCGTTGGTGAAGGCGGCGTCGTCCTCGGCGCTGAAGCGCAGCGGCTCGCGCTGCTGGTCGGGGCCGCGCCCCGGCCCCTGCGGTCCTGTTTGCGCGTAGGCGAGGGCGGTGGACACGGCGAGCATGGCGGCTGTGAAGGCAAGTCGGGAATAGCCAAGTCGGGAATAGGCAAGTCGGGAATGTCTCATCGATGGTTCTCCAGTGATGACGAGATGCTGGCCCTCAAATCCCCGGCGGCCACCTTAATTGTTCATGAAATGTTCTTAATGTGCAAGAGGCGCGCAGGCGAGGCGGCGCAGATTTCCCGGCTTATTCGCCTGCTTATTCGCCCTGTCCGCCGGCGGCGCGGGCCTGTCCCTTTTCCTGGTTCTTCTCCTGGATGCGCGCCATGCGCGCCCTGAGCTTGCTGCGCGCGTCGGCGCGGCCGGCGGGCTCGATCTTGTTGATCTCCGCCCTGTTGCGGTCGCGGACCTCATGCACCTGCGCCAGCACGAGCCCCATCGGCGCGCCGAGGCCAACGAGCAGCGCTTCCGAAAGCTGCAAGCTCGCTTCGAAGGTCTCGGGCACGGCTTCGTCGACGCCCTGCGCATGCAGCGCGCGGGCGTGCGCCATATCGCGGGCGCGGGCGATGATGAGAATGTCCGATCTCTCTGCGCGCACGGCGGCGACGATGCGCTCCACCGGCTTCTGCGGATTGAGCGAGATCACCACGGCGCGCGCCCGCGCGATGCCGCAGCGGCGCAGAAATTCCGGCCGCGTCGCATCGCCGTAATAGATGCGCCGGCCGGCCTCGCGCTTGGCGGCGACGCGGGCCAGATCCTCGTCGATCGCGTTGAAGGGAATCTTGAACTCATCGAGCATCGAGCCGATGAGCTGGCCGGCGCGGCCATAGCCAAGCAGCAGCACGCGCGAGACGTCGTCTTCCGGCGGCGGCTCGAAATCGGCCGCGGGCGCGGCTTCGGCGCGCGCGCGTGGATTGAGCTTCGCGCCGATGAGAGCGAGCAGCGGCGTCGTCGCCATAGAGAGAGACGCGACGGCGAGACCGATCGACGCCATGTCAGCAGGCATCGCGCCATTCTCGCCGGCGGCGGCGAGAACGACGAAGGCGAATTCGCCGCCGGCCGCGAGCAGCAGGCTGGTTTCGAGCGAGGCGCGAACGCCGATGCGGTAGAGCCGCGCGAGCAAGTAGAGCAGAGCCGCCTTGATCAGCATCATGCCAAGCGTCAGCGCGACGATCACATGCGGACGGCGCAGCACTTCGCCGAGATCGATGCTCATGCCGACGAAAAAGAAGAACACGCCGAGCAGAAGCCCGCGGAACGGCTCGATCGTCACCTCGATCTCGCGGCGATATTCAGTCTCCGCCAGCAGCAGCCCGGCGATGAAGGCGCCAAGCGCCATCGACAATCCCGCCATGGCGCTGACCTGCGCCGTCGCCGCAATAACGAGCAGGCAGGCGGCCATGAACATGTCGGTCGATTTCTGCTCGACCACGAGCCGGAACAGCGGCCTGAGCGCGAGACGCCCGACGCCGATGATGACGACGATTGCGATCGCGACTTTCGCTACGGCAAGCCCCAGCCCGCCAGCGAGATTGGACTGATCGCCGGAGAGCACGCCGATCACGAACAGAATCGGGATGACGGCGATGTCCTGAAAGAGGAGCACGGCGAAGCTGGCGCGGCCGGCGGTGGAACGCAGCCTTTTCGATTTCGCCAGCACCTCGATGACGATCGCGGTCGAGGACAGCGCGAGCGCCGCGCCGATGATCGCCGCGGGGCGGATCGGCAATCCCCAGAGGATCGCCGCGACGGCGAGCGCGGTCGCGGTCGCCGCGACCTGAAGCGCGCCGAGTCCGAAGACGAGGCGACGCATGGTCGTCATGCGCTCGAACGAGAGTTCGAGCCCGATCATGAACATCAGAACCACGATACCGAATTCAGCGACGCCGGCGATGCGTTCGCGGCTTGTCACCGCGAAGGGTTCGAGAAGGCTCCATTTCGAGGCCAGCGCGCCGAGCGCGTCGGGGCCGAAGACGACGCCGGCGAGGAGATAGCCGAGCACGGGGTTGACGTTGAGGCGTGCGATCAGCGGAACGACGACGCCCGCAGTCGCGAGAATGACGACGGCTTCCTTGACCGCGATGGCTTCTGAGATTCCGGACATGAGGCGAAGATGGCGGCAAAGCCTCTTCGCGTCGATGAAAATCCTTCCGCTTTTAGCGCAGAGGGATCAGCGCGTCTGCTGCGCGCTCTTCTGCAACTCTTGCTTTTCGCTGCAGGCGGCGAGCATCGGCGCGACATTGTCGGCGAAACCCGTGGTCTCCACCTTCAACACGTCGCGCTTGCCTGTCGCGGCGGCCTGAGACTGCGGCGCGAATGTGAACTGGCCGGCGCTCGCGACGATGCGTCCGATCTGGTCGGGATTAAGCGAGGCGCGGATCCAGAAGGAGGAGCCGAAGCCGATCGCGATCTGCGAGATGTCGACCGGCCGCTCCACCAGATCAAAGCCGCCCGCCGCGATGATCTGCTGCGCCAGCGCTTTCTGCCGCGCTTCCGGCATGCCGCGCAACGTGATCTGCATGCCGTAGCGGCCCTGCGGCGCGCAGGCGACGGCGACGCGCAGGAAATCGGCGTCGCTGACGAGAATCGATTCGCGCCATTCGCCCGACGGGCGCGGCGGGCTCCAGCGCCGGTCGATCGGCAGCGCGGCGGTCGTTGCAGCGGCCGGGCGCGCAGGGGCGGGAGTAGCTTGCGGCTGCGAGGCCACGGTTTCGGTCGCGGCGCGCGGATTGCGCAGAAGCTTCGGCAGCGTCGAGGCCGGCGCGGTCACCACGCGCCATTCGGCGAGCGTCTCATGCGGAATGAAATCGACCTTCTCGAAGGGCACGTTGAGCTGCGCCTCGACGAGGCGCTGGTCGATGCTCATTTCACGCGCATAGGCGAGCCATTCCGAGACCGTCTTCAACTGGCCGCGCATGTCGCGGACGGTGACGGCGTTGTCGAGATTTCTGAAACCTTCTGATGTCGGCGAAAACTGATGCACGCCGAAGACCGTGCCGGGTGAGATGCGCCGCTCCACGCCGGCGGCGAGCACCGAATTACACATGGAGATGCATGCGCCCGGACGTATCTCGATCGCGCCATCGGGCCGCTCCGCGACCTTCCCGGCGATGACGGACGCTTGCATCGCGCGTAGCCGGCGACCCAGCGCCCAGCCGGTTGAAACCTTGCCGCCGCCGGAATCGATGATGAAGTAGAACGGCTTGCCGCCGATCTTCTCGCGCGCGACGAAGTCATTGAATTTCGTCAGCGTATCGGGGCCGATGCCGCCATTCGCCTGCACGACGTCGCAGTTGCGGCAGAGGTTCGGAGCATCAACTCGCGCGAAGGTCATTTCGCCGCCGGCGGGAACGCCTTGCGCGCGCGCCGGCGCCAGGCTGGCGAGAACGAGAAAGGCGATGGCGGTTCCGCGCATGACGCGAGCTCCCGACGGATGATCTTGCCCCCGAACGCGACCCTGCTCCGAAGCTCGCCGCCGCTCAGTGCGTCCGCGCACCCGCGAGCAGTTCCCGCTTGCGGCGAGCCGAACCGTTGCGGTCCGGTCCCTCGCCCCCTAGAACGAAGATCGAATTCCTCCGATCGGGCTTTCAATGCGCTTTTCAGGCACTTCGTCTTACGTTGCGACCGAAGACCTCAACGTCGCCGTCAATGCGGCGATCACGCTCGAACGCCCGCTGCTGGTGAAAGGCGAGCCCGGAACCGGAAAGACGGTGCTTGCGGAGGAAATCGCCAAGGCGGTGAAGGCGCCGCTGCTCACCTGGCACATCAAGTCGACGACCAAGGCGCAACAGGGCCTCTACGAATATGATGCGGTGAGCCGCCTGCGCGACAGCCAGCTCGGCGATCCCCGCGTCTCCGACATCCGCAACTATATCAGGCGCGGAAAATTGTGGGACGCCTTCGCCGCCGAAGCGCGTCCCGTTCTTCTGATCGATGAGATCGACAAGGCCGACATCGAATTCCCGAACGATCTCCTGCTCGAGATCGATCGCATGGAGTTCTACGTCTACGAGACCGGCGAGACGATCAAGGCAAGGCAACGCCCGATCGTCGTCATCACCTCGAACAACGAGAAGGAGCTGCCGGACGCATTTTTGCGTCGTTGCTTCTTCCACTACATCAAGTTTCCCGACGCCGAGACGATGTCGAAGATCATCGATGTGCATTTCCCCGGCATCAAGAAGAAGCTTGTCGAGGAAGCGCTCAAGCTGTTCTTCCAGGTGCGCGAGGCGCCGGGCCTGAAGAAGAAGCCTTCCACCTCTGAATTGCTCGACTGGCTGAAGCTGCTGATGGTCGAGGATATCGGCGCGGAGACTCTGCGCGAGCGCGACACGCGCAAGCTCATTCCGCCGCTGCATGGCGCGTTGCTCAAGAACGAGCAGGACGTCCATCTCTTCGAGCGGCTGGCCTTTCTCGCGCGGCGCGAAGGCGGGCGCTGAAGCGCATGCTTAATGAGATATGAATTTCTTTCGCGGCCTTTGCCACGAAGCATTGGAATAAATTTGAAACAATTGTGACAGGCTGCATGGGCCTCTTGAAGGAGAGTGATCCCATGCTGTCGGATCTGACTCACATCGAATGGCCCTGGCTCAGGCTCATCATCTTCGCCTGCGTCGTTCCCCTGATCTGGTGTTTCCTGCTGGTGCAGATCGCCGCTGACGCCGCTCGCGCGCCGGCGCGCGTCCGGAGCCGCAAGCGCAACTGATCGCGGGATGACAGGCCCTGCGGCGTTGAAACAGGCGCTGCCGGCAGGTTTGTGTCTGCGCCGGATTCGCTTAAATTGCAGCGATGCGCCGCCTCATCCTGCTTCGCCACGCCAAATCCGACTGGCCGCAAAACACGCCCGACCATGACCGGCCGCTTGCGGCGCGGGGACGCGATCAGGCGCCGCTGATCGGGCGCTATCTCGCGGAAGAGTTGATCACCCCTGATCTCGCGATCGTCTCGACGGCGCGACGCGCGCAGGAAACATGGTCTCTCGTCAAAGAGGCCTTCCCGGAAAATGTCGCGCAGCGCGATGAGCCGCGCCTGTTCGCCGCCGCGGCTGATCTCATCATCGCGCTGGTTCAGGGCGCGAACTCGACGGCCCGCACCATCATCTGCGTCGGTCACAATCCCGGATTTCATGATGCGGCGCGCATGTTGACCGGGCATGGCGATCGCTACGCCTTCTCGCGCATGCAGGCGCATTTTCCGACCTGCGCGTTTGCCGTGATCGACTTCGACATCGAGGATTGGGCGGCCGTCGCGCCAGGTGAAGGCCGTCTCGATCGCTTCCTCACGCCGAAGATGCTGGGCGGCGAGGACGCGCCATAAAACGGGGAGGAAGTCGGCAATTCCTGCCGACCCCACGTATGAATCCACGACGAATCTGCCGCCTCCGCCAAATCAGGCGCAGAATAACATATTGAAATAATTCGCCGATGTTGCTGGCATAGCGATTGCGAAACAAGCCCCGGAGCATGCCGCGGAAATCGGTTCCGCGCCGCCAGAGGGCTGTAGTATGGGCGTTTTCGGTGCGATGATCACGGCGGTGTCGGGGCTGCAGGCGCAGTCCTACGCGCTGGAAAACATCTCGGGCAACATCGCGAACTCGCAGACGACGGGATTCAAGCGCGTCGACACCGGATTCCTTGATCTCGTGACGGACGCGCCGCGCAACCAGAGCGTCGCCGGCTCGACGCTGTCCTTCTCGCGCGCCACCAACACCGTGCAGGGCGACGTGCAGACCACGGGCATCCCGACCAACATCGCGCTTAACGGCCAAGGCTACTTCGTCGTCGGCGAGCGCACCGGCACCAATGGCGACACGCCGGTCTTCTCGAACAATCAATTCTATACGCGGCGCGGCGACTTCGCGCTCGACAAGAACGGTTATCTCGTCAATGGCAGCGGATATTATCTGCGCGGCGCGACGATCGATCCGCAGACCGGCACGACGGTCACAGCCTCGACCGACCTGATCAAAATTCCTTCCTCGCAATTGTCGGCGCGGCAGACGAGTGAAGTGCTCTATAGCGGCAACCTGCCGAGCCTGCCTCAGACGAACTATCAGAAGACCAATGGCGGCGCGACGTCCGAACTGATCCAGCCCTCGACCTACACCACCGATCCCGTGGCGACGGGAACCGTGATCGCTTCCGACGACGACACGTTCCTCAATCAGAGCCTCGCGGCCGGCTCAATGACGATCTACAACGATATCGGCGCGCCGGTGAACGTGCAGATGCGCTGGGCCAAGGTGTCTGATCCCGCCTACACCACTTCGAATCCCGCGTTCGGCAGCACCGAAGCGACCTGGCAGCTCTTCTATCAATCGAATTCGACAGCGACAGGTTCGGCGGTTCAGTGGACGCGGCTCGGCACCAATTTCACCTTCGCGTCGAGCGGCCAAATGACCTCGCCGACAACCGTCAATTCGAACGTCACGGTTGATGGCGTGACGGTGACGGGCGTCGATTTCACCTTCCCGACGCTGACGCAGTTCTCCGACGCCAACGGCCAGATCACCAACAGCTCGGTGACCCAGAATGGCTATTCCGCCGGCGAGCTGCTGAGCGTCGCCGTCGGCGCCGACGGCCGCATCTCTGGCACTTACTCCAACGGCCAGGTTGCGCCTCTGGCGCAAATCGCGGTCGTGCAGTTCCAGGCCGACGACGCGCTGAAGCGGCGTGAAGGCGGCGCCTTCGAGCAGACGCTCGAATCCGGCCAGCCGACGCTGGGCCTCGGCGGCGCCACGCTGGTCGGCGGTTCGCTCGAAGCGTCGAACACCGACATCGCGGACGAATTCTCCAAGATGATCGTGACGCAACAGGCCTACAGCGCCAATACGCGCGTGATTTCGACCGCGCAGCAGATGCTGCAGGACACGATCAACATTATCCGGTGAGTCAGGCGTTCTAACCAGCGAGGTCCGCCATGGGTATCGGCGCGGTCTTCAATGCGGCGACCTCGGGCCTGCGCGTCTCGCAAGGCGCCGTCGAGGTCGTTTCGCAGAACATTGCGAATGCGAATTCGGTCGGCTTCACGCGTCGTCAGTATGTGCAGACGCAATCGGTGGCCGGCGACAGGACCGTTGGCGCGCGGACCGTCGGGATCACGCGGGCGCTCGATACGTTGGTGCAGCGACAATTGCGGCAGGAGACCGGCAGCGCCGGCTATACCGGCGTCGCGGCGCAGTATCAGAAAGCGCTCGACCAGATTTTCGGTTCGCCCGGCGGCGATAATTCGCTCGACACGATCTTCAACAAGTTCACACAGTCGCTGCAGACGCTGACGGCGGATCCGTCCTCCGCCACCAATCGCAGCGCCGTTCTTTCGGCGGCCAATGCGCTCGCTTCGACGCTGAACACCGCGTCGAGCGACGTGCAGGGCTTGCGCAAGCAGGCGGAGTCGGCGATCGGCACCACGGTCGATCGTGTCAACGATCTCCTTGGAGAAATCGCCAGCGTCAACGCGCAGGTGGTCGCGAGCGGCAATACATCCGCAGCGCTGCTGGACCAGCGCGACGCGGCCATCGACGAATTGTCCAAATATATGGACGTCAAGGTGACGCAGGGCGAAAACGGCAGCGTCACGGTCGCGACTGCGAACGGCACGACTTTGTTCAACGGCACGCAGGCGATGAAGCTGTCGTTCGACGAGCGCAGCACGATCGGGCCGCAGGCGCTCTATTCGACCGATCCGACGCAGCGCGGCGTGGGGACAATTACTCTCTCGGACGGCTCCGGCTCATCGATCGATCTGATCGCGAATGGCTCCATCCGCTCCGGTTCGCTCGCCGGCCTGATCGAAATGCGCGACAAGACGCTCGTGCAGGCGCAGGACCAGCTCGATGCGATCGCCGCCAACATGTCGCTTTCCCTGTCGAACCGGCAGGCGACCACGACGGCGGTCACATCTGGGTCGCAGACGGGCTACGACATCGATCTCTCGACGCTGCCCGCGAGCGGCAATGCGTTGAGCTTCTCCTATACCGACAGCACCGGAGCGACGAAGACCGTCAAGGTCATCCGCGTCGAGGATGCGAGCCAGCTTCCTCTCGCCAATGACGGCAGCGCCGATCAGGTGATCGGCATGAGCTTCGCCGGCGGCGTCGCCAGCATCGCGAGCCAGTTGAACACGGCGCTCAATCCCAATCTGAGTTTTTCGAACACAGGCTCGACGCTCAGGGTTCTCGACAACGGCTTGACGACGGTGATGAAGAGCGCCGGCGCCGAAATCACCAACACGGCGCTGACGGGATCGGGCGCCGAAGTTCCGCTGTTTTATGACCTCGGCAACCAGTCCGTCTTCACCGGCAGCTATGATGGCGGCTCGAAGACGCTCGGTTTCGCCGCGCGCATCGCGGTCAATCCCGCGATCGCCGCCGATGCGTCGAAGCTCGTCGTCTATCAGACGTCGCCTCTGACGCCCTCGGGCGACACGACGCGCGCGCAGCTCATGCTCGACCGGCTGACGTCGGCGACGCGCACCGTCGCGACGACGACGGGCCTTGGCGGGACGGGATCGCCTTTCTCCGGCACGATCGCCGCGCTGACCCAGCGCGTGGTGGAATATCGCGGCGCGGCGTCAGAAGCTGCGACGCAGCTCGACACTGGCCAGAATGTCGCGCTCTCCGCCGTCCAGTCGCGCTACGCCGAGGATGCGAGCGTAAATATCGATTCTGAAATGGCGCAGCTCACGCAGCTCCAGAACGCCTACGCCGCGAATGCGCGCGTGTTCACGGCGGCCAAGGAGATGCTTGACCTGTTGCTGCAGATTTAGAGCGTGAGGTTGCGTCATGGTGTCTGCTCCCTTCTCCGCCACATCCTACGCCTCCTTCTCGGCCGGCCTGATGAAGGATTTGCGCAATTCGCTCACCGACCTTCAGCGCCAGCTTTCGACCGGCCAGAAGTCGCTGACCTATGGCGGTCTGGGGCAGGACCGTTTCGCGAGCCTGAACTACAACGCCAAACTCAGCACGTTGAACGGCTATTCCAATGTCATTCAGAGCAGCAGCTTCCGGCTCTCGATGATGGATACGGCGCTCAATAATTTCAGCTCGACGATCCAGAGCGCGCAGACGGCGGCGACCGCCGGCAGCTACGAGCCGGATGCTTCCGGGCGGCCGATCGCGCAGGTGTCAGCGGACGATCAGATCAAGATGATGATCGATCTGATGAACACCGACATCAGCGGGCAGTATCTCTTCTCGGGCCGCAGCTCCGATACGAAGCCCGTTCTCGGCTATGACGCGATCATGAATGGAACCGCAGGCAAGGCGGGCGTAAAGCAGATGATCGCCGAGCGCCAGGCGGCTGATCTCGGAACCGGCGGTCTTGGCCGGCTCGAGGCGCCAAGCATTTCAGGCTCGACGGTGACGCTGCAACGCGACGCCACCAATACGGGCCCGTTCGGCTTCACCATCTCCGGCGTCTCCACCACGTCAGCGAATATCGCGACCAGTGGACCGGCCGGCGCGCAGCAGACGACGACGATCAATTTCACAGGCCAGCCGAACGACGCCGACACGGTCACGGTCACGCTGACCTTGCCTGACGGCAGCACGCAGGATGTGACGTTGAAGGCGGCGCAATCGACACCGGTTCCGACCAACGGCTTCCTGATCGGCGCAACGCCCGCGGCGACCGCGGCGAATTTCCAGACCGCGCTTCAGACGGCCGTGCAGAAGCAGGCGGAAACGAGCCTCAAGGCGTCGTCTTCCATCGTTGCGTCGCAGGCCTTTTTTGCGGGATCGAATTCGTCTCCGCCGCAGCGCGTGCCGTCGCCGGCCGCAAGCGCGACGGGCCTCGTCGCCGGCACGAGCGCCAACACGGTGATCTGGTATCAGGGCGACGACGACACGACGTCATTTCCAAACGCCCGCTCCACCGCGACGGCGAAAGTTGGCGACGCGCTGACTGTGAACACCGGCGCGCGCGCCAATGAAGCCGCCTTCCAGCAATCCTTTGCGATGCTGGCGGCGCTGTCGCTCACCGACGTTGCGCCTTCCGATCCGAACGGCCAGGAGCGCTACGCAGCGCTCACGCAAAGGGTCGGCAACGGATTGTCCTTCCCGAACAACATGCAGTCGGTGAAGTCGGTGCAGATGGAGCTTGCGAACTCGAATTCGTCGATCAACACGGCGAAGGATCGTCTGACGGCGACGAAGAACGTCATCCAGGCGTCGCTCGACAAGATCCAGAACACCGATGATCAGGAGGTCACGGCCTCGATCCTTGCGCTGCAAACCAGGCTCGAAGCAACCTATTCGACGACGGCTACGCTTTCCGGTCTGTCGCTGACGAAATTTCTGTCCTGACGCTTCGCCCGAGCGCGTCGCGAACCAGAGCGGCGCGCATTCAAATCGGATCGCCCGCCGCTCTATTGCTTTTTGTCGCAGCGTTCTTGCGGAAAACCGGGTTCCACTTTTCCGCACGCTGCTCCAGGGAAGCGGCTTAAGCCGCTTCCGAGCTCGACGTTCCGGCGCTCGGCTTGGCGCCGGACTCAGTCACGCGCGCAAGCAGCTCCTGCTCATAGGCGACAAGCTGGCGCGCGCTGCGCAACGCCTTGTAGAGATCGCCCGCCAGAATCCTGCTGTTGATTTCGGCGATGATCGGAAGCGCGCTCGGCGCCGCCTGCAGGAATTCACGGACGAGATCGAAATAGACATTGTGATGGCTGTCGGTCTCGCCATCGAGATACATGAGCTGCGTCGCGAGATAGATGCGCCTGGCAGGCGTATCCGCGGTCTGCGCCGTCAGGATGTCCTTCTCGCGCAGGATCGGCGCCGCGCCTTCGATGAACAAACGCGAGCGCGCGTCGCCATTGCGGATCAGCGCCTTGCCGATGATCACACGCTCGTGGGGCTTCAGTTCGACTTTCAGCGCCATTTCGGTCTCCTTGTCGCGTGGATTGAGGTCGACTCTGTCAACATGTTACTGGTCTTGAACGCTATTGTCTCGGCGAAGCGGGCGCAGGGCGCGGCGCGACATCGAGCCGTGGCAATTCGTTCGCGCTTCCCAGAGCAGATTCGGGAGCGTCGTTCCGCGTCGCGAGCGCGACCGTCAGCTTCTCCGCCGATTCCGGCGACATGGCCGCGAGCACTTCCGCCATCTTGCGCGGATTCATCTTCTGCACCACCGGGATCAGAACCTTGTGATCGAGCCGCTCGAACACGCGCGCGGCTTCCTTCGGCTTCATGGTTTCATACATGGTCACCAGATTCTTCAACGCCTGCGTCTGCGACTGGTCGCGATTTTCCGGCGCGGACTGCATTTTCTCTTCGAGCTGCTTCAGGTCGTTCACCCGCGTGTCGAGCTTCTGCTCGGCGGCGCGCAGCAATTGCTCGCGGGTATCCATCTCGCGCGCGCGGCCTTCGATTTCCTCGCGGCGCTGCCCAAGCCGTTCGAGGATCGCCCGCTCGGCGTTCGACGAATTCGGCGTGTCGAGATTGACGGGCTTGCCGGCGGGCGGCGCCGGCGGCTGCGCCGGCTCGGGTTTTTTCTCTTCTTCCTTTTTCTTTGGCGGCGCCGATCCGGTGATATCGGGATCGGGCGGAATATAGCCTTGCCGGGCGCGCGCGATGGCGCGGCCGAACGACGGCACCTCGCCGGGCAACAGAACTTGAGGCGGCTCGGTCGTCGCCTCGCGGACAAGCGCCAGACCTTTCAACGCCAAAAGGCAGGCGGCGGCGCCTGCCACGGCGGGAAAGATCCGGAAGCCTTTCACGCGGCTTCGCCACGCTGACGCGCCCGCGCCCGTTCGATCAGGCGCTCAGCGGCGATCGCAGTCGCCGCGAGCCGCGTGTTGGAGAGACGCGCGCCGTTAAGCGACGATTCGTTTGCCGGCGCCGATGCTGGCTGCGGGGCCTGAGCTGCGGTCGCTGCGGCGGCGGCCGCGCGACGCGAAGTTTCGACGATCTGGCGGACGCGATCGATGATGTCTTCGCCAGCCTTCACATTCATGGCGAGATCGGCTGCGAAGCGCTCGGCGGATTCAAGACGCGTGGCGAGCGAAGCGTCGGCTTGCGCCACGGTCTGCTTCAGCGCGCCGATCGAACGTTCGGCGCTTTCCGTCGCGCCGGCGAGATCGACGATCGTTCGCCGCATGATCTGCTCGTCGGCGCGCAACTGCTTCAGGCGGCGCTCGAGGATGATGCAGTAGAAGATCGTCGCCGCCAGCAGCAGCGCCACCAATGTGTCGATCGCAAGCGACATGCCGCTGCTCATGGCGTCGACCCTTTCCGTTGTCCGGGATGCTGGCTTTCAAAGGACTCAAGGGTGGTGCGCGATCGGCGCAGCGGCCGCACGACCTGCACGGCGATATGTTCGCCGACGCGACCGATGCGCCCCTCGGTGAGATTGAAATCGCCGCAGCGAATGATGACGTTGTCGTCCTGCGCGGCGTCGAACACCAGGGTCTCGCCGACCTGGAGATTGTTCATGCGGCGGATCGGCAACTTCGTCTCGTGCAGGATCACGTCGACTGTCGCCTGCGCCTGCCAGATTTCATTGGCGAGATGGCCTTCCCAGGTCGGGTCGCGGCCGAATTTCTCACCCATGAAGCTCTGCAGCAGCAGATCGCGAATGGGCTCGATCGTCGCGTAGGGCAGCAGCATCTCGATGCGGCCGCCGCGGCCTTCGAGATCGATCTTGAGTTCGATGAGGATCGCCGCATTCGCGGGGCGCGAGATCGAGGCGAAGCGCGGATTGGTTTCGAGGCGATCGGTAGTGAACTTCACCGGCGACAGGGGAAGGAACGCCGACTCCGCCTCTGAAAGCACCAGCTCCAGCAGGCGCCGAACCAGATTCATCTCGATCGAGGTGTAGGGACGGCCGTCGAGCCTGACGACGGTCGGGCCGCGGCGTCCGCCAAGCAGCACGTCGAGCACGCCATAGGCGAGGTTGGAGTCGACCGACAGCAGCCCGTAATTGTCCCATTCCTGCGCGCGGAACACGAGCAGGATCGAAGGCAACGGGATCGAGTTGATGTAGTCGCCGAAACGCACCGACGAGATATTGTCGAGCGTGACTTCGACAGTGTCCGAGAAGAAGTTGCGCAGCGAGGAGGTGAGCAGGCGCACGAGACGATCAAAGATGATCTCGAGCATCGGCAGACGCTCGTATGATACGAGCGCGGAATCGACGATGGCGCGGACGCCGGTCTGGCGTTTGCCGGCGGCTTCATCGGTCGAGAAGCCGAGAAGCGAATCGATCTCGTCCTGATTGAGAAGGCGATCGACTGCGGCGTCGTCCTCGCCCTGCGCGCCGCCGGCGAGATTCGACCAGGCGTCCTCGCTGTTCGCGTCAGTCGCGCTCGGGGCGGGGGCGTCGGTGGCGTTGGTGTCGCTCATGGCTCGCAGCGCTTGACGACGAAATGAAGCGGGCCGCCTGAGTGAGGCGGCCGCGCGTCACTGCATCAGGATTTCCTTGAAGAGAATGGCGTCGACCTTTGCGGGATAGACCGCGATGTTGACGCGCTTCAGAAGCTCTTCCTTGAGGCGGATCACGGCGGAGGAGCCGTCGAGTTCGGTCGCGCGCAATTCGCGCATATAGACCTGGAACGTATCCTCAATGCGCGGCACCAGCGGCTGGATTTCCGGCACGATCTTGGGATCAGCGACTTCGAGCGCGATCTTGAGCTTGAGATAGTTCTGCCGCTCCGACCCTTGCGTCTGCGACAGATTGATCATCATGTCCTTGAGTTCGACGAAGGCGATCTGCTTCTTCGGCATATGCGCAGCGTCTTGCGCATGCGCGTCCGCCTTCTTCTTGATGAAGAACCACCAGCCGGCGCCGCCTCCGCCGCCCAGCACGATCAGCGCGGCCGCCGCCATCATGATCAGCTTCGACTTTGACTTCGATGCGCCGGCGGCTTCTTCGCCGGCGTCGTCAGCGCTCTTCTCTTCAGCCATGGCTGTCGCCCAGGGATCGCGGCGCTTCTCGCCGCTCGTGAGGGGACATTGGACGTGAGATGGTTAACGGCCTGTTAAGCCCGGCAAAATCTGCCGGGTTGAATCTGCCACCAGGCGCGATCAGCCCGATGCAACAGATTTTATCGATTGAGGTAAATGGCTGATAACCATCAATTTTTACCAATTTGGCCCGATGGCACGGTGGTTGCGATCCATGATTGGCACGCCGAACGCGCTGGGGAGCGCCGCGAAGCGGGCAGGGACCAATCGACGGGAGCCGCAGATGGAAAATGCGCTTCTCATCGGGCTGTCGCGCCAGATGGCGCTCGCCCGCGAGGCTGACGTGATCGCCAACAATGTGGCGAACGTGAACACGAACGGATTCAAGGCGCGCAGCCAGCGCTTCGAGGAGTATCTGATGCCGGTCGCGAAGGCGGATTCATTTCCGGGCGCGGGACAGCGGCTTTCCTACGTGCTCGATGGCGGCGTGGGCCTCGACGTGACGCAGGGCGCGATCGAACGCACCGGCAATCCGCTCGATCTCGCGATCCAGGGCGACGCCTTCTTCACGGTCCAGACGCCGGCGGGCGAGCGCTACACGCGCGACGGCGCTTTCACGCTGAACTCCGCCGGCGAACTCGTGAATGCCTCCGGCTTCAAGGTTGTCGGCGATGGCGGCGTCATCACCTTCTCGCCGCAGGACGGCGACATCGAAATCGGCGCCGATGGCGTCATCAACACGAAGCAGGGGCCGAGAGGACAGATCAAGCTCGTCAGCTTCGACAATTCGCGACTGCTGACGAGCGAAGGCGACAATCTCTTTTCGTCGACGGCGCCGTCACGGCCTGTCGGCAAGGATGTAAAGGTCTCGGCCGGTTCGGTCGAGCGCTCCAACGTCAAGCCGATCCTGGCGATGAGCCGCCTCATGGAAGTGACGCGCGCCTACCAGAATATCACCAACATGATCCAGCGCACGGACGAGCTGCGCGGTTCGGCGATCCAGAAACTCGCCGACATGCCGAGCTGATAGGGAGAAGCCCCGATGATGCGCGCGATCTACACCGCCGCCACCGGCATGGCCGCACAGGAACTCACCGTGCAGGTCATCTCGAACAATATCGCGAACCAGCAGACCACCGGCTACAAGCTGCAGCGGGCGCAGTTCCAGGATTTGCTCTATCAGAACCTGCGTCGCACGGGCTCGTCGACCTCGACGCAGAATACCATCGTGCCCGCCGGCATCCAGATCGGCTCCGGCGTGAAGCTGGCGACCACCGCCCGCAACATGTCTCAGGGCACGATCAGCTCCAGCGGCAAGGATTACGATCTCGCCATTCGCGGCGAGGGCATGTTCAAGATCCGCATGCCCGACGGTAGCGCCGCCTATACGCGCGACGGCAGTTTCGAACTCGATTCCACGGGACAGATCGTCACCCATGACGGCTATGTTCTGGAGCCGGGCGTCACGGTTCCGACCAACGCGACGTCAGTGACGATCAGCGCAGCCGGCGTGGTGCAGGTCGGCGTGACCGGGCAGACGGCGCTGCAGACGCTCGGCACAGTCCAGCTCTCGCGCTTCATCAACAAGGCTGGTCTCGATTCGATCGGAGACAACCTGTTCATCGAGACGGCGGCCTCCGGCCAGCCGATCGACGGAACGCCGACGGGCGAAGGATTCGGCAGTCTGCAGCAGGGTTTTCTCGAAGCCTCGAACGTGAATGCGGTGACGGAGATCAGTTCGCTGATCGCAGCGCAGCGCGCCTACGAGATGAACTCCAAGGTCGTCACGGCCGCCGACGCGATGCTGTCGACGACCACGCAGATGTTCCGCAGTTGAGGAGGCGTCGCGTGTCCTATATCGGCTCCGTCTCGCTCAAGACGGTTGGGCTTGCGGTTTTCTTCACCGCAGCATTCGTTGCGGCGTCGTCCGCCGACGCGCAACAGCCGGCTGCGGGCGACGCGTCTGCATCGACGCCGGTCATGCGCCGCGAAGCGATCGTCGATGGCGATATCGTCACGCTCGGCGATCTCGTGGAAAAATGCGGGCGGCTTTGCAGCGCGCCGATGTTCCAGGCGCCCGCGCCGGGGCAGACCGGCACGATCCAGACGATGCGCTTCGTCGCTGCGGCGCGAGACGCAGGCCTCGCCTTCGTCGAAACGAACGGAGTCGCGCAGATCAAGGTGATGCGGACCGGTCGCGCGGCCACGCGCGAAGATATCGATGCGGCGCTGGCGCTGGCGATCGCGGCGCGCACTTCGATCGATCCCGGCGACATCTCGCTCACGCTCGACCAGCCCTATGTGAAGCTGTCGCTCGCCGCGAACGGCAAGGACAATCCCTCCGTCACCGATCTCGTGATCGATACGAGAAACCGGCGCTTCAGCGCGAGTCTCGTGACGCCGCAGACCCGCGGCGCCGTCGCTGCGCGCGTCTCCGGCTATTATGTCGAAACGCTCGCTGTTCCCATTCTCACGCGCGCCGTGCAGCGCGGCGATGTCGTTCGGGCCGAGGATATCAGCATCGAGCGGCGCGATCGCGATACGTTCGGCGATGAGACGCCGCTGACGCCGTCTCTTGTCGCGGGGCGCGTCGCGCGTTCGGCGCTACGCTCGGGCATTGTGCTGCGCGACCGCGATCTCGTGAAGCCGCTGCTGGTCGATCGTGGCGCGCCGGTGACTATGACGCTCGATTCCGGCGCGCTCCAGCTCACGCTCAAGGGGAAGGCGGTCGATCAGGGTTCGCTCGGCGATCTCGTCGGCGTGCAGAATCTCAACTCGAAGCGCGTGGTGCAGGGAATCGTCACGGGCGCCGGAACGGTGCGCGTCGATCCCGGCGCGGCTGCGCTGACGGCGCGTACTGCGGCTGCGCAATGACGGAGATGGATAGGGCGATGACCATTCTGAAGACGCCGCGGCAGACGAACAGCATGTTGCGCGTTGGAGCGCTCGCTGTCGTAATGCTGTCGCTTGGCGCTTGCAGCGCCATCGATCGGCTGGCGAATGTCGGCTCGCAGCCGGCGCTTTCCGCGATCCAGGACCCGACGGCGCAACCCGGCTACAAGCCGGTGCGGATGCCGATGCCGCAGCCGGCGCCGGCGACCTTCCAGGGCAATTCGCTCTGGCGCTCGGGTTCGCGCGCCTTCTTCAAGGATCAGCGCGCGCAACAGGTCGGCGACATCGTCACCGTCAAGGTCAAGGTCAGCGACAAGGCGAACCTCGATAACGCCACGACGCGCACGCGCACCAACAGCGACACGATGGGCATGAAGGGTCTGTTCGGACTGGAGACGACGATCAGCAAGATATTGCCGGGCAGCACGGCCTCGGCGCTGGTCGATACGGACTCCGCGAACAACTCCGCGGGCACCGGCAAGATCAGGCGTCAGGAAGAACTGGTCACCAATGTCGCGGCCGTGGTCACGCAGGTGCTGCCGAACGGCAATCTCGTGATCGAGGGCAAGCAGGAAATCCGCGTCAATTTCGAAATTCGCGAAATGGTCGTCGCCGGCGTCATCCGACCCGAGGACATCGACACCGAAAACACGATCGACAGTCAGAAGATCGCCGAGGCGCGCATCGCCTATGGCGGACGCGGCCAGATCACCGATGTGCAGCAGCCGCGTTACGGCCAGCAGGTGATGGATATTCTGCTGCCCTTCTAGTCCAAGAAATCTGGCGCCGTCGCAGGACGACGCCGGTCCCGGCGCGCAGGATCGCGCTCCCCACCTGATCCTGCGCGCAAAGAACCCCGCCCACTCCCGGGCGGGGTTTTTCTTTAGGCAAGGGCGAACGCCTAAGTGCGCAGCGCAGCCGTCGCGTCGTCAAACATCGGTGAAGGCGTCGCCTGCATGGAAGCGCGCGACGAGATGCGCTCCCACCATTCGTATAGACGCGGATGGCGGGAGAGGCAGGCTGCGCCTTCGGGCGCGACGCGCAGGCAAGCGATCATCGGCGCCGCATGCAGGTCGGCCAGAGTGAGAGACTCTTCGCCTGCGAGCCATGGCGCGTCGCGCATGATCGCTTCAATCGCGTCGAAGCATCGCTCGGTCCGCTCCACGGCGGCGGCGATCTTCGCTTCATCAGGAAGTTCGCCGCGTTGCGGCTTGCGAGCGCGCTCGACGAAAATGTCCCACACCATCGCGCGATAGCCATAGGCGTCGAGAACGCCGATCAGTTGCGCCATTCGTGCGCGAATGCGCGGCTCTTTCGGCTGGAGCGACGGACCGGAGAAGGCTTCGTCGACATAGCGCGTGATCGCTGCGGTCTCGTAGAGATCGAAGCCGTCATGACCGAGCGCGGGAATTTTCCCGAAGGGATGGCGCCGCAAATAGTCTGATGGAGGGCCGCCGGCGGCGAAAATATCGACTTCTTCAAATCGACAGGAGACGCCCTTCTCGATCAGCGCGAGTCGGGCGATGCGCGTGTAGACGCTATAAGCCGCGCCGAACAGAATGGGGTCAGCCATTCGCTAGAGCATGGCGCGAAAAAATGGAAACCGGTTTTTTCGAGACGAACGCAAGCGTTCGCTTTGCGAAAGCCATGCTCTCAACCCTTGGAATCGATCACGCCGCGCTTTGATTGTTTCAATCAAAGCGCGGCGTGATCTAGCGCGGCCGGTTGGTTTCAGTCGTCCCGATAGACCTTTTCGTTTCGCTCGTGGCGCTCCTGCGCCTCGATCGACAGGGTCGCGATTGGTCTGGCTTCCAGCCGCTTGAGCGAGATCGGTTCGCCCGTTTCCTCGCAATAGCCGTAGGAGCCGTCCTCAATCCGGGCGATGGCGGAGTTGATCTTGGCGATCAGCTTGCGCTGCCGATCGCGGGCCCTCAGCTCAACCGCCCGGTCGGTCTCGAAAGAGGCGCGATCGGTCAGATCAGGGTGGTTTTCCTTCTCGGTCTGAAGGACGGTGAGGGTCTCGCGGCTTTCGCGGATGATCTCCTCGCGCCACGCGATCAATTTGCGGCGGAAATAGTCCCGCTGCCGGTCATTCATAAAGGGTTCGGATTCTAAAGGACGGTAGTCGGAGTCTGGCTGTAATGCCATCTTGGTCCTTGCGCTTGCCTTGGCCTTGATCGGCGCGTCGACCACGCGCTCGACCTTCTGGACCGCGCTTTTGGCGCGCGGCGACGACTTCGTCGGCTGCCTTTTCGGCTTGCCCTTTGTCTTGCTTTTCGCAGCGCCTGCTTTCGATTTTGAGCTCGATTTGCTGGGCATGTTCGCGTCCAACCTCCCTGGCCGCGGGCAACCTTGAAACCCGCGGCGGCCGTGGCGCGTCTATATCCAAACGCCGAGGCCTCGACAACGCAGCCGCCGCAGCAAATTCCCTGCCAGATATCAACAAGGTAACCCGGCGGGACCGGTCGCCCGGACTTCGCGCCTAGCCGAATCGGATGTCGTTCGTGCGACGGTCCGGCGGTCTAGCGAGCGAGCTTGGCGAGTTCGACCTCGGCCCGGAGCTCGATATGGGCGATCAGATCGTCGAGTTGCGGATCGCCGGACTTGCCGCCCGCGAGCGCGATCTCGCGTTTCAGCCGGGCGATCTGGTCGGCGGACACGCGGCCGGTCAGGAGCGCGATCTTGAGCTGTTCGAGGGCGTCGAGAATGTCGTGGCCGCGTTTGGCTGCGGCCTTGCGGCGACGCTGCGGCGCATCCTCGACATCCGCCTGCAGGGCAAGCACGGCGTCGAGCCCGATCATGCTGCCGGTCGCCGTCGTGGAAGAGGCGGAGCCAGTCTTTTCAGCGTCGAGGGAAAAGCGCGAACCAGCGGCGGCGCGGGTCCGGTTGACGGCGCCTGCCGCAACCGGGGAGCGCGGTTCAACACGCATGGGCCGCCTCCTTCATCGCCGTGACGAGCCAGTTGTGGGCGCGACTGGTTAACGGGGGGTAAATCGAGCGGCAAATCTTGCCGGGCAGGGGCAGGATAGGTGCGGTCGACGCTGCCCGGCAGCGCGCGCAATTTGTCAAAGCGCAGATATTTCAAATGATTACAATGCGCCTGGAATGGCACGCGCCTCGCAGAGGGGAATCGGATTCCTGAGGTTCTGATGCGTCCGTTCCGTTTCCTGACCGCCTTCGCCGCCCTCGCGATCGCCGCCGCGACCGCAGGGCCCGCCTTTGCGCTGTCGCGGATCAAGGATCTCGCCGCCATCGAGGGCGTACGTCAGAACCAGCTCGTCGGTTACGGCATGGTCGTTGGTCTCAACGGCACCGGCGACACGCTCAACAACGCGCCCTTCACCAAGCAGTCGGCGACCGCGATGCTTGAGCGGCTCGGCGTCAACACCCGCGGCGCGACCATGCGGACAGCGAACATGGCGGCCGTGATCGTGACCGCCAACCTGCCGCCCTTCTCGACCCAGGGCACCCGCATCGACGTGACGGTGTCCTCGCTCGGCGACGCCAAGAGCCTGCAGGGCGGAACGCTCCTCGCCACGCCGCTGCTCGGCGCCGACGGCCAGGTCTATGCGGTGGGGCAAGGGTCGCTTGCGATCGGCGGCTTCACCGCCAGCGGCGACGCCGCCTCGGTGACGCGCGGCGTTCCGACGGTCGGCCGCATCGCCAATGGCGCGCTCGTCGAGCGCGAGATCGAGTTCAAGCTCGCCGCCGCCAAGAATCTGCGGCTCGCGCTGCGCAACCCCGACCTCACGACCGCGCGCCGCATCGCCGCCGCCGTCAACGACTTCATGGGCGCGCCGGCGGCCGAACCGCTCGATCCCTCGACTGTGATGATCCAGGTGCCGGGCCGTTATCAGGGCAACATGATCAGGCTCCTGACCGAGGTCGAGCAGCTCCGCGTCGAGCCCGACAATGTCGCCAAGATCGTCATCGACGAGCGCTCCGGCGTCATTGTCATGGGCAAGGATGTGCGGGTGTCGCAGGTGGCGATCGCGCAAGGCAACCTGACCGTCTCGATCTCGGAATCGCCTGTTGTTTCGCAGCCCGCTCCGCTCTCCCGCGGCGAAACGACCGTGGTCCCGCGCTCCGACGTCCGCGTCGACACGCAGGGCGGCAACAAGGTCGCGGTGGTGCGCGACGGCGTGACGCTGAAAGAACTGGTCGACGGCCTGAACGCCCTCGGCGTCGGTCCGCGCGATCTGATCTCCATCCTCCAGGCCATCAAGGCGTCCGGCGCCCTGCAAGCCGAAATCGAGCTGATCTGATGACGAAGATTTCCTCCTCCGTCTCGACCGCGACGCTGCCGATCGCGCTGTCCGCCTATGGCAAATCGGGTTCGAAGCTGGCGTCGAAGCTCGCCGCGCCGGCGGGCGCGAACGGCCTCGACGCCGCGACCGACACGAAGCTCAAGAAGACTGCCACCGATTTCGAGCAGATGTATCTGGAGACCATGGTCGACCGCATGTTCAGTTCGCTGGGCGAAGATGGTCCGCTCGGATCGGGCGGGACAGGCGGCGATGTCTGGCGCTCCATGCTCGCGAAGTCGCACGCCCAGTCGCTTACCAAATCGGGCGGCGTCGGCCTCGCCTCCACGGTCTATGACCAGCTCGTGCAGATTCAGGCTGGCGCCTCGGCGACACAGGGAACCCAATCATGAATCCTGTTCTGACCGCGCCCTCGCAACGCCGCGTCGCGACCGCAGCCGAGGCCGAGACGCTGCTCGACGAGGTCATCGACGCGCTTGGCGGCATCGAAGAGACCTTGTCGGAAGAAACGGGATTGATGCAGGCCGGCCGCATCCGGGACGCGCTCGATCTCACCGACGCGAAGCAGGCGCGCGCTGGCGCCTATATGCGGCTTCTCGAAACCGTGAAGGCGAACGCGATCATCCTGGCGCGCTTTGCGCCCGACGGGGTTGAGACGCTGAAGGTCCGCCACAGCGAGTTTGCGCTCAAGCTCAGGCTCAACCAGGCCGTGCTGGCGACGGTCAAATCCGTCGCCGAGACGCTGGTGCGCGGCGTTCAGGAGGAAATGTCGGGAAACCGCCAGCTTTCCGTCTATGGGCCAGGCATCAGCCCGCGCGGCAAGAATGCGTCTGCGACGCCGCTTGCGCTCTCGGTCCGCCTCTGACCCGAGCGTTCGTTAGCGAACCCTTTACTCTTCCTTTCAAACAGCGCGGCGTCCGGCGATAAACCCGGACGATCCGCGCATTTTTACCATATTCCCTTACGTTAGATTCAGAGGCGGCGCTTTTATGGTGCGGTGCGGTCAGAAGACCGTGTGCCCGAGAGGTGTCGCCATGGACGGCGGAGCCATCCCACGGGTTGCGCCCGCTCCGAATCAGGCGGTGGCGCGATCCGACTCAATTCCGGCGCAGCCGAGCGCGCCGGTCGATTCCCCTCCCACCAAGGTTGTCCAGCCGGTCGGCGAAGACGCGGCGGTGCGGCTTAATGTGCCCGACAACCACCAGCGAATCGCTGAAGCTTTGTCGGCGGTCGACCGCCACATGTCGTTTGATCATGAGGCGAACGAGGTGGTGGTAACGTGGGTGGAAGGCGAGTCGGGCGACGTGGTTCACCAATTCCCGACCGAACAGGCGCTTAAGCTGCGGGCTTATTGGCGCGAGCAGGCGGCCGCCGAAGCGGCCGCTCACCAGGCCGGAAAGTCGGGCGACATCATCGTTTAAGGGAGCCGGGGCGGCGAGGCTTCGCGGCCGGCTTTTCTTCGTCCGCAAAACTTCATTAACGTTAACAGAATGGAAACTCCTCCCGTGAGAAAACGGGCGTCGGGGGCCTGTAGGCCCGGCAGCTCGAATCGGGATCTCGGTCTATGTCCGACATCACTCTGTCCGCAGGCGTCCGGACGAACCTGCAATCCTTGCAGAACATCAAGACCCTGCTGACCACGAGTCAGAACCGCCTCGCCACCGGCAAGAAGGTGAACAGCGCGCTCGACAATCCCACGAACTTCTTCGTCGCGCAGAGTCTGAGCGACCGCGCCACTGGATTGAACACGCTGCTCGACGGCATCAACAACGGCATCAGCACGGTGCAGACGGCCAGCAAAGGCCTCGACAGCGTCTACAAGGCCCTTCAGAGCGCCCAGGGCATCATCGACAAGACGAAGTCGGACGTCGCGACGATCTCCAACCAGGCGCGCGGCACCGCGGTCGTTAACAACGCCGTGACGCAGACGTCGCTGGGCTTCGCCAACAACGACACATTGACCTTCACCGATAGCGTGACGGGCGCGGCGACGACGATCAATCTTGGCACGATCGGCACGCACAACGTCCAGGACCTGCTGGACACGATCAACACGCAGGGCAATGGCGTCTATACGGCCGCGCTGAACAACGGCAATATCGTGATCAACTCGAACGCAAAGAACGCGTTCAACATCACCAGCAACAATGCCGCCGCGCTCACCGCGACATTGGGCACGACGACCGCGAGCACGACATCCGGTTCCTACGATCAGACGAAGCTCGACAGCTACGCCAAGCAGTTCAATGAAATCCTGACCTCGATCGATCAGTTCGCGGCGGATTCAAGCTTCAACGGCGTGAACCTGTTGAGGTCAGGCAACGATCTCAAGGTCAATTACAACTCCGACGGGACCTCGAGCACCACGCTCAAATCGCAGGACATCACCTATACCGATCTTGGACTCACCACGATCCCGACCGGCGGCACGGCGACGCTCAGCGACTTCACCACCAAGGTGACGGCGATCACGAACGCCCTGTCGACAGTTCGCCTGACGCAAGGGGACTACGCGACCAAGCTGTCGACGATGCAGAACCGGCAGGATTTCTCGACATCGGTTGCGAACACGCTCAAGACCGGCTCCGACAACCTGACGCTCGCAGATCAGAACGAAGAAGCAGCCAACGTGCTCGCGCTGCAGACCCGCCAGTCGCTCTCGCAGTCGGCGCTCTCTCTTGCCGTGCAGGCTGATCAATCGGTGCTGCAGTTGCTCAAGTAATCAGAAGCGCTGCGGCCGCTGTGAGGCGGCCGCAGCGTCAAGGTTTTATAAAGCATATTTGAGCGAATTCTGGCGCTCTGACGCGCCCGAGCCGCGCAATCGGCCAATTCCGGCAATTGAGCCGAACGCGTTAAATCGCGTGAAAGAAATCCTGTGCGATCCAAGCGCCGCTTCCAGGACGGAAGCCTCAAGCACAGGAAGAATTCCATGGCTATCACCCTCTCGGCCGGCGTCCGGTCGAACCTGCAGGCGTTGCAGGGTGTCGCGTCGCTTCTCGCTTCCACGCAGAACCGCCTTGCGACTGGCAAGAAGATCAACAATGCGCTCGACGATCCTTCCGCGTTCTTCACCGCCCAGAATTTGAGCGACCGTTCCGGCAAGCTGACGAAGCTGCTCGACGGCATCAACACTGGCGTGAGCACGATCAAGGCGGCGAGCACCGGTCTCGACAGCATCTACAAGCAGTTGCAGTCGGCGCAGGGCATCATTGACTCCGTCAAGGCCAATTCGGGCAGCGTCTCGAACCAGGCCAAGAGCACGACGGTGGTCAATAACGCCACCACGCTGTCTTCGCTGGGCTTCGTCAACAACGATACAATCACGCTGACTGACACTGTCACCAGCGGCACGACGACGATCAGCCTCGGCACGATCGGCACGCATAACGTCCAGGACCTGATCAATTCGATCAACGCCCAGGGCAACGGTCAGTACACCGCCGGCATCAGCAACGGCAACTTCTACATCAACTCGAACAGCGCCAACGCGTTCAACATCACGGGCACGACCGCCGCCGCCATCACCGCGACGTTCGGTACGACCACTGGCAGCACGACCTCCGGTTCGTACGACCAGACGACGCTGAACAGCTACGCCAAGCAGTTCAACTCGATCTTGAGCTCGATCGACCAGTTCGCGAACGACTCGTCGTTCAACGGCGTTAATCTGCTCAAGTCGGGCAACGATCTGACGATCAAGTACAACGAAGATGGCACGTCCAACTCGACGGTGACTTCGCGCAATGCGGACTCCGCCTCGTTCGGTCTGTCTTCGGTGTCGCTGACCGCTTCGACCGTGACCGACTTCACCAGCAAGATCTCGACGATCACGTCGGCGCTGTCTTCGGTCCGTCTTTATCAGAGCGACTATGCTTCGCAGCTCTCGATCGCGCAGAACCGTCAGGACTTCACGAAGTCTCTGGCCGACCTGCTCACGACCGGCTCTGACAACCTGACCAACGCTGACCAGAACCTGGAAGCGGCCAACGTGCTCGCCCTCCAGACCCGTCAGTCGCTCGGCCAGTCGGCTCTGTCGCTGTCGAACCAAGCGGACCAGGCGGTCCTCCAGCTCCTGCGCTGATCCTAGCGCGAGCTTTCAAAGATCAGGCGGGGCCTTCGGGCCCCGCTTTTCTTTTATGCGCCTTGTCCAGTCGTTTCCGGACCGCGTCTGCGCATATCAGGCGCGCATTCTTTCGACATGCGCATTTAAACCTAACGGCTCGTTGACGATTTTGTGGGCAATATTGTGCAGGGAGGCGCATTCGCGTCGGTTGAGTGGTTGAGTTAAGCTCATGAGCTATGGCGCAAGCGCGTATTCGAAGGCCAGCGTCGCAAAGGAAGTTACGCCGAGAGAGTTGGAAGCCAGCCTCCTGATGAAGGGCGCCGCCAAGCTCGAAGCGGTGAAGAGAGACTGGGATGCGAAACGGGACCTCCCCGAAGCGCTCGCCTTCAATCGCAAGCTCTGGACGATTCTCGCGACATCAGTGACTTCAGAAGAGAATCCCTTGCCGCAGAATGTGAAGCAGGACTTCGCGAATTTGAGCATCTTCATCCTCAAGACACTGATCTCGCTCGCCGCCGAGCCGACCACCGAGAAGCTGACGCAGGTCGCCGAGATCAACGCAACGATCGCCGCCGGCCTGCGCTCATAGAGCATGGCGCGAAAAAGTGGGAACCGGTTTTTCGCGAAAGCCATGCTCTAAACTTTTGGAATCGATCACGATCCCGCACTTTGATTGAGTCAATCAAAGTGCGGCGTGATCTAGCCTCAAGCCGCTGACGACCAAAGCGTTTCTCCGTATTTCCGCGCGTCTCTTAACTGCGCTTTCACCGCAGCCGCAGTATTCATGACATGGCCGCCTGCGTTTCGGGCCGCCTGTCGGATGTGCGTAAATGCGTGGCGTACGAGCATGCGAAATTGTGCGGCGGCCTCTGGCCCTTGTCGCCGTCGCATGCGCCTTTTTCGCCGCGCTGCTTTCGCCCGCGGCCGCCCAGAACAGAGGCGTGGTGCGCGGCGCCGAGATGAACGGCTATGGCCGTCTCGTCTTCACATTCAAGGATATGCCGAAGGCGACCGCGAGCGTCTCGTCAGGCGTTCTCGTGATCTCGTTTGTCGAGCCTGTTGTCGTCGACCTTGAGAAATTGCCGGTTGAATTGCCCAACTATATCGGCGTCGCGCGGCGCGACCCTGATGGCAAGGGTCTGCGTTTCGCTTTGACGCGACCTCTTCGTCCGAACCTGAAAGAGGCTGGCGAGAAGGTCTTTCTTGATCTTCTGCCGGAAAACTGGAACGGGCAACCGCCGGCGCTGCCGCAGGATGTGGTCGATGAACTCGCCGCGCGGGCGCGCGCCGCCGAGGAAGCGTTGCGCAACGCCGAGCGCAAGCGGTTTGTCGAGGAGCCGCGATCAATGCCGGTGCGCGTCTCAGCGACGCCTTTCTTCACGCGTCTGGTGTTCGAGATGCCGGTCGTCGTTCCCGTGACGCATGAGCGCAAGGACAACAGATACGAGATCGCCTTTGAAGCTTCGCTCAAGATCGATCCGGTGAAGATCAAGGCGCAGATGGGCGACGCCGCGAAAAGCATCGAGAATGTCGTCGAGAATGGCGTGTCGCGCGTCGTGATCACGGTTCCCGACAAGGTCGAGACGTTCGGCTTCCGCGAGGATGACACTTTTGTGCTCGATCTCGTTCCGCCTGAAGCGAAAGCGAGGCGGTCGCCGGAAGCCTCGATCGATCCCGCACAGATCGAAGCGAGATTGAACGGAAAGCCGGAGGCGAAAGCCGCTCCGAAGCCGGAGCCGAAACCCGAAATGGCTGCGGCGCCTGCGGAAAAGGCCGCGCCTCCATCGCAAAAAACCACTGCGCCGCAGGCGCAAACGCCGGCTCCGACTTTGGAGGCGAAGCCGCGGGCCGCCGCAGCGTCTCTTGATCCCGTGAAGCCCACTGTGTCGCGCGACGGCGACACTGTGCGCATCGCATTCAAATTCGCAACGCGGCCGCCCGCCGCAGCGTTCGACCGCTATGGCGTCTCGACAATCCTGTTTGAAACCGCGCAGCCGGTCGAAGCGGTCGAACCGCCACAGATGTTGCGCGACATCGGCGGCGCATGGCGCTTCGCCGTGTCCGGTGGCGCGCGCATCATGCGTCTGTCTTTTGGCGAGCCGAAGCTGGTGCGCATCGCGCCTGATGGAGAGGGATGGGTCGTCACCATCGGCGATCGCGTCGCCGGCGCGAGCGAGCCGATCGCGCTACAGCGAATCCTCGATGAGAACGGGCGCACCGTCGTGACCGGCGCGCTGCAACGCGCCGGGCGCGTTCACTGGATCGACGATTCCGACACCAGCGAACGCATCGCCGTGATCACTGCCGGCGCGCCCTTGCGTTCGATCGCGAAGCCTTACCGTTTCGCCGAATTCGAACTGCCGCCCACGGCGCAGGGCGTCGCGGTTGTCGCCATCGCCGACGACCTCACGGTGCGCGGCGGCGTCGATGATTTCACGATCGAGCGCGGCGACGGCCTGACCGTTTCACCGCAGATCGATCGCCCCGTCGTCATGGCGCAGCAGGGCGTTCCGGCGCCGGCCTCAACGATGATCGACCGCGTTCAGTGGCGCGAGGCGCGATCGGGCGTGACGCGCGACCGCATCCGCAAATTTGAGCAGGAGATTTCCGAAGCGTCGCGCGGCAAGCGCAACGCGGCGCGGCTGGATTTCGCGCGTTTCCTCTTCGCCAACGGCTTGCTCGCGGAAACACGCGCCGAGCTTGAAAATATCGTGCGCGACCAGCCGGACGCGGCGCGCGACCGCATGATCGCGATGCTGCGGTTTGCGACGGCGGTGCGCACCGGCCGCTATGACGACGCGCGCAAGCTGATCGCGGACGAATCCGTGCGGGACGATCCTGAAGCCGTGCTGTGGCGCGGCGTGATGGACGCCAGGCAGCGCAATTGGTCGCGCGCGGCGGCGGAATTCAATGCGGCCGAAACGGCGCTCGATTCCTATCCCGACGATCTGCAGTCGGCGATGCGGGGGCTCTGGGGCCGCGTCGCCGTGGAGACGCGCGATTTCGCCACTGCGATGACGCAACTCGACAATGTCGAGAAGCTCGATCGCGATGCTGTGCGGCCGAACGAGATCGCGCTGCTGCGCGCACGCATCGATGATGGCCAGGGACGCGCCGAGGAAGCGAAAGCGGGCTACGATCGCGTTTTCGCCAGCGACGACAGGCAGGCCGCGGCTGAGGCCGGCCTTCGCGGCGCGCTGCAGGCGCTGGCCGACAAGACGGCGACGCGTGAAGACGTGATCGCGCGTCTTGAAACGGTCGCTGCCACATGGCGCGGCGCCGATGGTTTCGAAGCGGACGCGATGGCGGCGCTTGGCCGCCTCTACGCCGAAGACGGCCGCTGGCGCGACGCCTTTACGATGGCGCGTCGCGGCAGCGAGGCTTATCCCGATAACGAAAAGATTCGCGCGCTCAACGATGAGGCGGCGAGTCTTTTTGAAGAGGTGTTCACGAACGGCAAGGGCGAGACGCTCGATCGCGTTCAGGCGGTGGCCCTGTTCTATGATTTCAAGGAGCTTACGCCGCCCGGGCGACAGGGCGATGCGATCGTGCGGCGTCTGGCGGAGCGGCTCGTGGAGCTCGATCTGCTCGACAGCGCAGCCGAGCTTCTTCAGCATCAGATTGATCGCCGGTTGACGGGACCCTATCGCTCGATTCTCGCGGCCCGGCTCGCCGTCATCTATCTCATGAATCGCAAGCCTGCCGCGGCGCTCAATCTGTTGAAGACGACGCGCTCGCCGGAGCTGCCCTACAACATCAAGCGCGCGCGCAATCTCCTCGAAGCGCGCGCGCTGTCCGATCTCTCGCGCACCGACCTTGCGCTTGAAATCGCGGCGGCGGAGTCAGGTTCCGATATCGACCGGCTGACCGCCGACATCCAGTGGCAGGGCCGGCGCTGGCGCGACGCCGGCGAAACTTACGAGCGTATTCTTGGCGACCGCTGGAAAGATCGCGCGCCGCTGAGCGATCGCGAGCGCGCCGACGTGCTGCGCGCCGGGATCGCCTATTCGCTGGGTGATGAAGCGCTGTCGCTTGATCGTCTGCGCGGAAAATATGGGCCTGCGATGGCGAGCAGCGCCGATGCGCGCGCATTTCAAGTGGTGACGGCGCCGCCGTCGTCGCGCGTGAAGGAGTTCCGCGATCTGGCGAGGCAAATGGCGCGCGCCGATACGCTCGCCGAATTCCTCGACGAATATCGCAAGCGTTATCCCGACATTCCGCCAAAGGCCCCGTTACGCGAGAAGCCGGCGGAGCCTGAGGCGCCGAGGGCCGATGCGCAGAAACCTGAGGCTTCAAAGCCGGAAGCGGCCGCCAAGCCGCCTGCAGAACCTGCGAAGCCGACCGAGGCCGAAGCGAAGACGGAAGCCGCGTCGCACGGCTGAGTGTTGCTAGACGCCAAAGCTCTTCACCAGCGAGCTCGCCAGCAGATTCCAGCCGTCGACAAGCACGAAGAAAATCAGTTTGAATGGCAGCGCCACGGTCACCGGCGGAACCATCATCATGCCCGCCGACATCAGGATCGACGCGACGACGAGATCGATCACGAGGAAGGGCAGAAACAGAAGAAATCCGATCTCGAAGGCGCGGCGCAGTTCGGAGATCATGAAGGCGGGCACGATCACCGAGAGCTTCAGATCCTCAAGCGCATTCGGTCGCGGCTCGCGTGAAAGATCGAGAAACAGATTGAGATCCTTGTCGCGCACATGGCGCAGCATGAAAGTCTTGAACGGCGGCGTCGCGCGCTCGAAGGCCTGTTCGATGGTGATCTGATTGGCGATCAGCGGCCGGCCGGCGTCGTCATAGGCGCGCTGCAGCGTCGGCTGCATAATGAACAAGGTCATGAACAGCGCGAGCGCGATCATCACCGTATTCGGCGGCGCGGTCTGCGTGCCGAGCGCCGAGCGCAGCAGCGACAGCACGACGACGATGCGCGTAAACGAGGTCACCATCACCAGCGCCGTCGGCGCGAGCGACAGCAACGTGATGAGCGCGATGAGCTGTAGCGCGCGTTCGGTAACGCCGCCGCCCTGGCCCAAATCGAGCGACAAGGTCTGGGCCGCGGCGGCGGTCGCGGCGAACAGACCCGCGACGAGAACGCAGAGGGCGGCCGCCCTGTGTCCCGTGATTGGCTTTAGCGCGCGCATGAGAGCAGCGCTTTTCGGCGTGTCAGTTCGGACTTCGGGCCGCATGTGATTCTCACGCGGCGAGGGTAGGCGAGCGAAAGCCCGCCTCCAAGCAAGGCGGTCAGTTCTTCGGTGGAGAGCGTCCGAGCAGCTTCGCCATCTCGTCTTCGAGCGAGCCGAGGTCGAACGGATCGCCGCTGGGCTTTGCCGCGGGCGGGCTCGCGGGCGCTGGCGTCGGCGGCGCGGCGGGCGGAGGCGAGGGCGTGGCGGGCGGCGGCGGGCTGGCCTGCGCGACAGCCGGCGCCGGCGGAACGGGCCTCGGATGCGGCGGAGGGACGGTTGTCTGGCGCGGCGACGGAGGCGGCGTAATCGAGGGCGCGGCAAGCGGGGCGGCGGGCGGTGGGTTCGTCGTGGCGGGCGCGACCGGAGGCGCCATTGGCGGGCGTGGAGCGTCGGCCGGCTTCACCGCGGCGAAGGGCTTGGCCATCGCGTCCTGGAGGCGACTGGCGAAGCTCGTCGCCTTGGGCGCGCCGGCGTCGGCGCCATTTGGAGCGGCCAGAGCAGGGCGCGGCGGAACCTCGGCGCGCGGCGGAGCGGGGGCCACCGAAGGAGGAGACACCGGTCGCGGCGCGAGGCTCTGGGGAGGAATGGTCGTCTGCCGGGGCTCCAGACGCGGCGGTTGCGGTCGGGCGTTTTCGATGCGAGGCGGTTCGGCCCGCGGCGCTTCCGGCCGGGGGGGCTCCTGGCGCGGGATTTCGCGCGGCGGGGCTGCGGGCTCGGGCTCCATGAGGTCTTCGATCTGGGGCGTCTGGATGCGCGCCGACGGCGCACGCACGATCGCGGATTCGACCAGCACGTCGTTCGGGCCGCCGATCATCAGGAGATGTTCGACATTGTCGCGCCGGAGCAACAGGAGCTGGCGCTGGCGATCGACATCGAACACTTCGACCACGCCGAGGCGGGGTTGTCGGCCACGCCCGCCCCCGCCGCCGATCGGTCTTACGGTGCGTCGCGTGATCAGCCGGAGGATGTAGGCGAGCAGAAGCAGCAGAACGAGAATGATCGCAAAGGCGACCGCGTACTGGACATAGGCGGACATGTTGTCGCCGAGAAACCTATTCACGAGAACCACTCTCCGCTGCCGCCGACGCGCCCGCCCGTCGGTTGGCCGGCGGTCTTCCCCACGCGCGCGGGACGATTGGTCAATCCCGGCGCGGATGCAAGCCCGCGAGCCGAATCGGTTCAATTTTAACCGTTATTTAACCATGAGCCCGGCAAATTCTGCCGGGTTTATCTGCGGGGGAGGCGGCCATGGCGATCGCCGACGTTCCACTGTTCTCGATGCTGAAGACGCGCATGCAATGGCATCAGGCGCGGCAGAAGCTGTTGTCGGAAAATGTGGCCAATTCCGATCTGCCCAATTTCAAGCCACGCGATCTGCGCGAGCTCAGCTTTCAGCAGGCGCTGGGCGGCCCGTCAGCCGTCAGCCTGATTTCGACCAATCCGCTGCATATCGGCGCCTCAAGCTCGAGCGCCAGCGGCGGCGATCCGTCCGGAGCGCGCCGGTTCGAGACGACGCCGTCGGGCAATGCGGTCAATCTCGAGGACGAGATGATGAAGGTGGCCCAGAACCAGGGCGACTTTCAGCTCGCGACCTCGCTCTATGCGCGCGGCCTTTCGCTCCTGAAGACCGCCGTCGGCAAGAAGTGAGGGCTTAGACGATGGCCACAGACTTCCTGAAGAGCATCGGCATCGCAGCCTCCGGCCTGCGCACGCAATCCGGGCGGATGCGCGTCATCGCCGAAAATATCGCCAACGCCGATTCGACCGCGACGACGCCCGGCGGCGCGCCGTATCGCCGCAAGATCATGACCTTCGACCAGAAGTTCGACCGCGAACTCGACGCCCAGACCGTCGCCGCCGGCCGCATCGCGCGCGATCAGCAGCCCTTCAAGACCCGTTATGAGCCCGGCAATCCAGCAGCGAACGCGCGTGGCGAAGTGCAGCTTCCCAATGTCGATATGACGGTCGAACTCATGGACATGCGCGAAGCCCAGCGCTCCTACGAGGCTGGCCTCAACGTCATCACCGCCACGCGCCGCATGCTTCAGCGCACCATCGATCTGCTGCGCGCCTAGAGCGGGATAGAAAGAGGCTCCTATGGTCAGTTCGGTCTTCGCCGCCAACGCCTATGGCAACGCCGCATCTGCGCTGACGCGCGCCAGCCAGTCGACGCCATCCGGCGGCGGTTTCGGCGAGATGGTGCAGAATGCGCTGCGCGGCGCGATGGAAGCCGGCGCCAAGGCCGACGCCCAATCCGTCCAGGCGGCGCAGGGCAAGGGCAACCTCATCGACGTGGTGACCGCGGTCAATGAAAGCGAGGCGGCGATCGAGACGTTGGTCGCGGTGCGCGACCGCGTGATCAGCGCCTATGAAGATATCATGCGAATGCAGATTTGATGGGCTTGAGATCATGAACAGCGGCGAAGTCATCGATGTCACGCGCGACGCGATCGTCACCTTCCTCAAGGTCGGCGGGCCGATGCTTGTCGTGGCGCTGCTTGTCGGCGTCGCGATCTCGCTCCTGCAGGCGCTGACGCAAATCCAGGAACAGACCCTCGTCTTCGTGCCGAAAATCCTCGCGCTCGCAGCGGCCGCTCTGTTTGCGATGCCATTCATGGGCGACGCCATGGCGAGCTACATGACGCGAATCGCCGAGCGCATCGCGGGGGGATGAGGCATCATCATGCCGACAACCGCTTGCGCAGAAGCGCGGCGAACGCCATGGCCCCGGCCGCCTGAATCGCTCACATTCATTGCAGCGATTCGATCCGAAGCGATCGCATTCCACGGGGCGAAATTCCGGCATGACCCTGCTTCCGGAATGGGCGACGGCCTTCATGCTCACCTTTGCGCGGGTGGGCGTGCTGGTGATGTTGTTGCCGGGCCTCGGCGAGCGCGCCATGCCGACGCGCCTTCGTTTATCTTCCGCCTTGTTGCTGACGCTGACTTTCCTGCCGATCGCGCAGCCGCTGATTCCGCAGGGCGCGCCGCTTGCAACCTTGTTCATCGAACTCGCGATCGGCTTCACCCTGGGCTTCATGGCGCGGCTGATGGTCTCGGCGCTGCAGACCGCGGGCGTGGTGATTGCGCAGGATATCGGCCTGTCCTTCGCGCAATCGGTCGATCCGACGGCAGGCTCGCAGGGCACGGCGATCGCCAATCTCCTGACGCTGCTCGGCGCGACGCTTGTTTTCACGAGCGACCTGCATCACCTCGCGATCTCGGCGATCGGCGCGAGCTACACGAAGCTGCCGCCGGGCGCGCTGCCGGATGCAAGCGACGCGGTGAGGATGGCGCTCAGCGTCATGGCGACGAGCTTTTCGCTCGCGGTGAAGATCGCGGCGCCTTTCGCCGTGTTCGCCATCGTCTTCAATCTCGGGCTTGGGCTGCTGTCGCGAATGATGCCTGCGCTGCAGGTGTTTTTCCTCGCTCTGCCCGCCTCCGTCCTGCTTGGCATGCTCATGCTGCTCGGCGTGCTGGCGATCGCCATGGGCGTCTATCTCGACGAACTCGGCCGGCTGCTTGCCGTTCTCAACGGACGGTGACGCATGGCTGAGGCGGGCGAGGACGACGACGACAAAACAGAAGAGCCGACACAGCGACGCATCGAGGATGCGATCAAGCGCGGCGATGTCGCGCGCAGCTTCGAGATCGGCACGCTTTTCGTGCTCGGCGGTCTCACTTTGTCGATGATGATGTTCGCGGGCTCGTCGTCGCGCGAGCTCCTGTTCGCGATGAAGCCCTTCCTCGGCAATCTGCATCAGATTCCGAGCGGCGAGGGCGGCATCCGTTATGCGCTGATGTTCGCGCTGACCGCGACCGTCGCGGCCGTCGCTTTGCCCTTCATCTTTCTGTTCATTGCGGGCCTCGCCGGCGGGCTGATCCAGCATCGTCCGCTCTGGACGTTCGAGCCGTTGACGCCGAAATTCAGCCGCCTTTCGCCAATGAGCGGCGCGAAGCGCATCTTCGGCAAGGAAGCCTTCGTCCAGTTCGCAAAAGGGCTCGCCAAGATCGCGCTCATCGGCGTCATCATCTGGTTGGTGATCAACAGCGAGCGCGACCGCGCCGACGCGCTCGCCCGCATGGATGTCGCGGCGCTCCTGCCGGCGGCGGAATCCATCACGCTGAAGCTTCTCTCAAGCGTGCTCGCCGTCTTCGCGGTCATCGCCGGCGCCGATTTCCTCTATCAGCGCTTCTCCTGGATGAAGCGCCTGCGCATGACCAAGCAGGAGCTGAAGCAGGAGTTCAAAGAGCAGGAAGGCTCGCCGGAATTGAAATCGCGGCGCAAGCAGATCGCCATGGCGCGATTGAAGCGGCGCATGATGCAGGCGGTGCCGAAGGCGACCGTCGTCGTGATGAATCCGACCCACTTCGCCGTCGCGCTGCAATATGATCGGGGCATGCGCGCGCCGATCTGCGTCGCCAAGGGCGTTGATTCGCTGGCGCTGAAGATCCGCGAAGTGGCGCGCGACAATAACGTTCCCGTCGTGGAGAATCCGCCGCTCGCGCGCGCGCTGCACGCGTCCGTCGATATCGACGAGGAAGTGCCGGTCGAGCATTACAAGGCGGTCGCGGAAGTCGTCAGCTACGTCATGCGGCTGAAGCGGCGCGCGAGCTGAGGCGTTCGCACGCAGCGCATCTTTTTCGTGGGTTTTCGCAAAGGGTTGATCGCCATTTGCCGTGCGACCAGATATCCACAGGGCGGGGTTATGTCAGGGGCCGGATTCGGGGATGAGTAAAGCGCCCGTCGCCACGGCGATCGATCGCTCGGACAAACGCGGATCGCTTGGCCTGCTTCTTCTGATCGCGGGAGTGATTGTGGGCGTCGGCGTCGCCGCGGCTTTTCTCGCCGGCGATCAGGTGCGCGTGCTGATTGTCGGCGTGCTCTCGATGCTGGCGATGATCGGCGTCGCGTCGCTGTTCGGCTTCGCGATCGGCCTGTTCACGACCTCATGGCGCAGCTCCCGCTCGGACCTGACCAAGGCGATCGTCGATTCCTCGAAAGAGGCCATTCTGGTCACCGATGCGGACGGCAAGGTCATCTACGCCAACGGCGCCTATCTCAAGCTGAGCAACGCCGCGACCCCGCAGCTCATCAAGCCGGTCGAGCGGCTGTTCTCGGGCGCGGCCGACGTCTCCGAAGCGATCTACCGCCTCGCTCAGGCCGCGCGGCAAGAGAAGTCCCTCACCGAAGAGGTCAGGATCGGTCCTGCCGGGGACCCCCATGGCGAAGCGACCTGGTATCGCATCCGGGTCCGCCCGGTGACGCGACCTCGCGGCGCGGCGGCGCTCTGGGCCATCCAGGACGTCACCCATGAGCGGGAAGGCCATGAGAACGTCTTTCAGGAGCTGCAGCAGGCGATCGACTATCTCGACCATGCTCCGGCCGGCTTCCTGTCGGTCGAGCCTGACGGGGCGATCGCCCATATCAACGCCACGCTGGCGAGCTGGCTCGATCATGACCTCGCGAGCTTCGCGCCCGGCCGGCAGAAGCTGGCCGACATCGTCGCGGGCGACGGGGCGGCGCTGCTCAGCGGCGCCAGCGGGCCGGCGGGCGAAGTGCGCACCGGCAGCTTCGCCATCGATCTGAAGAAGCGCACCGGCCACACGCTTCCGGTTCAGGTGATCCATTCCGTCGCGTTCGGCAGCGACGGCGCGCCCGGCGCGTCCCGGACCATCGTGCTGAAACGCGGGGGCGAGGCGAGGGCCGAGGAGGGGGGCGAAATGCGTTTCGCCCGCTTCTTCCATGCGACGCCGATGGCGATCGCCACCGTCCGCCGCGACGGGGCGCTCGTCCGCCATAACGCCGCTTTCGCCCGGCTCACCAGCACGGCGCCTGCGTCCGATAATGGCGAGCGGTCAGTGCTTCACGCAGTCTCCGACCGCGACCGCGACAAGCTCACGTCCGCGATCGCGGCTGCGGCCGCGGGCCAGGTCGACATCGCGCCGGTCGACGCCACTCTTGCGGGCGATGGCGGCCGCACCGCGCGGCTCTTTCTTTCCGTCGTCGACGAGACCGCCGATCAGGGCGAGGCGGCGGTCGTCTACGCGCTCGAGACATCGGAGCAGCGCAAGCTCGAAGAGCAGTTCGCGCAGGCGCAGAAGATGCAGGCGGTCGGCCAGCTCGCCGGCGGCATCGCGCATGACTTCAACAACATGCTGCAGGCGATCATCGGCTATTCCGATCTGCTGCTCGCCAATCACCGGCCGACCGATCCGTCCTTCCCCGACATCATGCAGATCAAGCAGAATGCGAACCGCGCCGCGGGCCTGGTGCGCCAACTGCTCGCCTTCTCGCGCCGGCAGACTCTCCGGCCGCGCATTCTCGCGCTCAACGAGACGCTAGCCGATTTCTCCAATCTCTGCCGCCGCCTGATCGGCGAGCGCATCGAATTCGATTTGCGTCATGGCCGCGATCTCTGGCCCGTCAAAGCCGACGTGAACCAGTTCGAGCAGGTCGTGATGAATCTCGTCGTCAATGCGCGCGACGCGATGCCGAATGGCGGCAAGCTCTCGATCCGCACCTCGAATGTGAAGGCTGATGAAGTCGACACCGCGCGCAACGAGGGGATGATCAGGGCCGATCATGTGCTGATCGAGGTGCAGGATACGGGCACGGGCATTCCGCCGGCGGTGAAAGAGAAAATCTTCGATCCCTTCTTCACGACCAAGGAAGTCGGCAAGGGCACGGGTCTTGGCCTCTCCACCGTCTATGGCATCGTCAAGCAGACCGGCGGCTACATCTATGTGGATTCTGTCGTCGGCGAAGGCACGACGTTCCGCATCTATCTGCCGCGCGCGAGTGCAGAGGATGAAGCGGAGGAAAGCGCGACGGACGCGCCTGCAGCGTCGCCCGATGCGCCAAAGCCGCGCGCGCCCGATCTCACGGGACAGGGCACGATCCTGCTTGTTGAAGATGAGGAAGCGGTGCGCCGCTTCGCCGAGCGGGCGCTGACGCGGCATGGCTATCGCGTGCTGGTGGCGGAGAGCGGGCTTGAAGGGCTCGAAGTCGCTAACGCCCATCAGGGCGTGATCAACCTCATTCTGTCCGACGTGGTGATGCCCGAAATGGACGGGCCGACCATGATCAAGGAATTGCGCAAATCGCGGCCCGACGCGCGCGTGGTGTTCATGTCGGGCCACGCGGAAGACGCGTTCGAGAAGAATCTCGACGAGGATGTGAAGTTCGGCTTCATCGCGAAGCCCTTCGCGCTGAAGGATCTCGCGGAGACCGTGAAGAAGGCGATGGCGGGATAGTATCTCGAGCTACGAAGCTTTGTCCCCATATCTTGTCTCATCTTTTTCGAGATGAGTATCGTGAATAACACTGCGCGTAGCGGCCCATCTTTGTCGGTATTCGTTTGACAAAGAATTTCCAGCGTCATCGGTTAGCCAGCTTTCCGGCCGCGATCCAGCGTAATTAATGACGGTATATGGATTTCCGAAAGTTTCGGCGAGTTGCTCTTTGTCTATTCCAATTTGGGACAGGTCGGCGTTGCATAACCATGCGCCGGTCAGACTTGCGCGATAGATCGATGCCCCATTTAGAAGGGCACCGTCAAAGGATGCGCAATTCAGTGTCGCCCCGTCAAGCGAGGCATTTTGTAGATACGCATGGTCAAGTTGCGCGCGTGTAAGTTTTGCGTTGGCAAGTTGTGCGCCGTTGAGATTTGCGCCAATCAGCAACGCTTCGCTTACATCGGAATCGTAAGCGGTCGCGCCCTCAAGATGGGCTTGCAGCATGGTGGCGCGTCGCAAGATTGACCTGTTGAGAGACGAACCTTCAAGATGCGCTCCCCTTAGCGACGCTCCAGCTAGATTTGCGCCCACAAATGATGAGCCTTCTAAACGTGAGTCGTCCAGCCATACGTTGGCGAGCTCTAAGCCATCAAAGGAAGCGCGCTGCAACCAAACGCCGCGCAGATCCAAACGCTCTTTATCATTCGGTTGGGTTTGGAGTTGCTTCTCGTAGGTTCTTGCTTTTCGGGGGCTCCGACCAATCACCGCAATAGCTGCTTGCACGTCAGGGCTCGGGCGTTGGGCACTAGTTTCTACGAATTTTCGTAGCCTTATCCACGCGTTCTTCTCGCTCAATGATTGGAGTAGCTCTTGAGGTATTGTAGTAGGCTGGCGACCATTGTTCCTTATATAGGCGCATAATGTCTCCATAATTGGCCAATGATCGCGCTCGCTGTCCTGCGCGATGCGCTCAAGCGCGTATATCGCTCCAAGACGCACTTCTGTGTTCGGTACGGTACGCGTTATCGTTTCCAGCTTAGTCAGCATCTGCCCGCTCCCATCCGGAATCTCGCGGGTGTCCTTGACTTCTCGCGTGGCGCCGAGCTGCTCAACGGCCTTGGTGAACAGTGAGGTGTAGAGATTTTCTCGTGAGATTTTCGCCTGTTCCCGGGCCGCTTGCGCGCTCCAGTGGCTGATAATGATGCGCCAGATGGCGAAGGGTGCGGCGACGATCGCGCCAATGGCGATTAGCAGATTGCGGAGATCGTCGGTTCCAAGCTTCTCCGATGACCAGACCGGAAGAAACGTTCTGACGACAAGAAGAATAGCCGTTGCGCCGACGAGCAATGCGACCAAGACGATGGCGCCATATAACGCCGCTGCGACGCCTTCATGCGGCTTTCGCCAATAGTCCCAATCGAAAGCCTGCCAGCCGCGGCGCTCGTCGCCGGCGCGCGGTTTCGCGGTCGTTTCGTCGTCCGCCATTCCTTGTAGCCCCATGGCACTGCGTTTGCTTCAAGCCCCGCAACAATCGGCCATGGCGTTGGGGAGGGGTCAAGGGCGCTCTCTGTCCCCGGCCTCATGAAGCGAGGCCATAGCCGAGCGCAATGAAGGCCGGGGCCCAGCGCAGGAAGCAGCGCCGAAGGCGCTCTTCAATTCTGATGATCGCGCTCGCTGCGCTCGCAAGCCTTTCGCTGGACCCCGGACGCGGTTCCGCTCTACTGCGTTCCGCTTCACCGTTCCGGGGATAAAGGGCGCTGAGCTTCACTCAGCTCGGATCATCGCGATGCACGTCATGCACCACCATGCCGATATCCTCCGGCGGGATCTCCAGCCATTTGCGATGGCGCAGGGTTTTCTTCGTGTCCTCGTAGCCTGAGCTCCAATGCTCATGCATTGAGGTGCCGGAGAATTCGTAATCCTTGGCGTGACCTTCGTAGCTCTTCTGCTGGTAGATCAGATGCACGATGTTGATCTGCGGCACGTCTTCCATGCTTTCGAGGAGCGCGCGATCGCTGTCGCTGCGCTGATCTTCCGGCACGCGCAGGATCGCGTCGCGCAGCTTCAGCCGGAGATTGTGGATACGCCTGAACGCGTCGGTGTTGTTGCGCGTACGGCTTGAATACATGATGTCCTTGTGGCGGCCCATCACGCCAGCCATGTCGCGCGGCAATTCTCCGCGCGCGCTGAAGAGGTCGACTTGGAAGACGAGCGAGTCGCGCACATCTTCCAGTTCAAGCAGGTATTGCAGCGGTGTGTTCGAGACGATGCCGCCGTCCCAGTAATATTCGTTCTCGATCTTGATCGAGGGGAAAGCCGGCGGCAGCGCGCCGCTCGCCATGATGTGCTCGGGCTCGATCTTCTCGATGGCGCTGTCGAAATAGCGGAAATTGCCGGTGCGGACATTGACGGCGCCGACGCTGAGACGCCGCTCGCCGCTGTTGAGAATGTCCCAGTCGATCAGGCGATTGAGCGTCGCGCGCAGATCGGCGGTGTCGTAGAAACTCGTCGCGCCCGTGGCGCCTGCGAGCTGCTGCCAGGGATTGACTTCGCGCGGCTTGAAGAAGCCGGGCAGGCCCATGAACATCGTCATCCAGGCGCTGGTCTGATTGCGCCACTGGCGGAAGACGTCGCCTTCCGGCGTGTAGTGCCAGACCTTGCGATTGGAGACCGTGTCCCAGAAATCGCGCAGGCGGTCGAGCTGGTTCTCGCGCTTGTTACCCGCGATGATCGAAGCGTTGATCGCGCCGATCGAAACGCCGGAAAGCCAGTGCGGCTCGATGCCGACTTCATGCAGCGCTTCGAACACGCCGGCCTGATAGGCGCCGAGCGCGCCGCCGCCTTGCAGCACCAGCGCGACGAGCTTGTAAGGCGCGAGCAGCTCGTCGATCTCGGGGATTTCGCTCAGCAGCTTCCTTGATTTCGGCGATACGGCGTCCATGGCGAGCCTCCCGTCAGCCGTTAAAGCATGGCGCGAAAAAGTGGATACCGGTTTTTCGCAAAAGCCATGCTCCAAGTTTTTGGAATCGATCACGTTCCCGCATTTTGATTGATTCAATCAAAATGCGGCGTGATCTACCGTTTGGCGAGATAATCATGCACGACCTCGCCGAGCCCGAGCGTCAGGTCGGCGATGAAATGCACCGCGGACACGACCTCAAGCACTGGCAGGCGCGCGACATCGGCGATGACATGACGGAAGAGCTGGAGATCGGCGGGGCTCGACCAGGCGCCATGCATATTGATGTCCTGGAGGTGATAGCGCACGAGCTCGCAGATGCGCGGCGTCGCATCGACATGCGGAATGATCTTGATGAGATAATTCGGCGCCGTCAGCGATTTCGCGATCGGCGCTGTGTCGATGATCTTGTGCTTGTAGCCCATCGTGGCGGTGGCGCAGAGCACGCTGCCATAATGCAGCGTGCCGACGATGACTTCGCCTTCATGGCTGAGCTTCGGCTGCGCCAGCTTCTTGGGAAAGCCCCAGATCTCGCGGCCGCCGGCGATCGGCGCATCATCGTCGAGATACATGGCGTGGACATAGACGCCGTCCTGGCCATTGAAGCGCACCGGGATGACCTGACCGGACTCGGTGTAGTCGCCGAAGCCGGTTGAATCAGGCATGCGGATGAATTCGTATTTCACCAGAGGCTCGGCGACTTCGAGCGGCTCCGGGACGACCTCGGCGAGCGCGGCCGGATCGGTGCGATAGGTGATGATGATGTATTCGCGATTGAAGAAGCGATAGGGGCCGGGCGGAAAGGCCGGATTTGTCAGAGGCATCGCATAGGCGCGCTTCACGACATCGTCGATTTTCATGGAATGCTCCCCCACGCCGGCGCTGAAGGATGACGCGGGGCCAACCTGCGTCAATGCGTCTTTCAGCCGCCGCCGGATGTCACAGGCCGGTCGCGCCGGCCGTTCATGGTGTGGGTTTGTTCCGGGCCTTCCCGGGCGTTTTAGATGATCACTCCCTCCTGCGAGGCCGTCGACGCCCTATGAGACGCGACGCCAGCCAGCTAATGTCTCTCGAGGGAGTAAAAAAAGGGGACGTGCGGCCTTTCCGGGCCAAGACGGGATCAAATGCGATTAGCTCTGCTGTCTGACATCCACGCCAATCGCGAGGGGCTGGACGCCTGTCTCGCGGACGCGCGCCGCCGCGGCTACGATCGGCTGGCCTTCCTCGGCGACATCGTGGGCTATGGCGCCGATCCCGCCGCGGCGATCGAGACCGTTCGGGCCGAGGTCGGGAAGGGGGCGATCGCGCTGCTCGGCAATCACGACGCGGCGATCGACGGCGACGACAGCAATCTCAACCGCGTGGCGCGCGCCGCGCTCGCCTGGCAGCGCACGCAACTCTCAGCCGAACAGCGCGCCTTCCTGCGCGAGCTGCCGCTCACGGCCGAGCTCGACGATGTGACGATGGTCCACGCCACCGCCTGCGCGCCGCGCGGCTGGGAATATGTGCTCGATAATGATTCCGCCGAACGCTGCATCAGGGCGAGCGAAGGACGCGTCACCTTCTGCGGCCATGTGCATGCGCCGGCGCTCTGGCTTCTCGCGCATAACGGCACGGCCCAACCGCACCGGCCGGCGATCGGGCTTGCGACGCCGCTGTCGGCGCCGCGCCGCTGGCTCGCCGTGATCGGCTCCGTCGGGCAGCCCCGCGATCATTCGCCGGCGGCGGGCTATGCGATCTTCGATACGGAGCTGTCGGAGATCACCTTCCTGCGCGTCCCCTATGATTGCGAGGCGGCGGCGCGGAAAATCCTCGCGGCGGGATTGCCGGAGAACCTGGCGCTGCGATTGATGCAGGGCCAGTGAATGGCGCGAAACGCCATCGCCACGGGTGACGAGATCGACGGTTTCAGGATCGGGCGCAAGCTGCATCAGGGCGGCATGGCCGCCATCTTCGAGGCAGCGCGGGCCGACCTCGCCTTTCCCGCCGTGATGAAGGTTCCGCTCATCCTCGACGGCGACAATCCCGCGATGATCGTCGGCTTCGAGGTGGAGCAGATGATCCTGCCGCGTCTGTCAGGGCCGCATGCGCCGCGCTTCGTCGCCGCGGGCGATTTCGCGACGCACCGGCCTTATCTCGTGATGGAGCGGATCGAGGGAGAGTCGCTCTATCCGCGCTTCGAGGCCGCGCCACTGGCGATCGAGGAAGTCGTCGAGATCGGCGCGCGCGTCGCCGATGCGCTTGGCGAATTGCACCGGCAGCATGTGGTGCATCTCGATCTGAAGCCGAGCAACATCATGCGCCGTCCGAGCGGTGAAATGGCTTTCATCGATTTCGGCCTCTCGCGCCATCTGCAATTGCCTGACCTGCTGGCGGAGGAGTTTCGCGTTCCCTTCGGCACCGCGCCCTACATTTCGCCGGAACAGGTGCTCGGCGTGCGCACTGACAAGCGCAGCGATCTCTTCGCGCTCGGCGTGCTGCTTTATCATCTCTCGACAGGCCGGCGCCCGTTCGGCAATCCGCGCAATGTCAGGGGCCTGCGCAAGCGGCTTTACCAGATCGCGCCGCCGCCGCGTTCGTTCAATCCGGATTATCCGCCTTGGCTGCAGGAGATCGTACTGAGATTGATCGAAGCCGATCCCGAGAAGCGATATCAGCGTTCGTCGCAAGTCTCGTTCGATCTCAGGAATCCGCTCGAAGTCACGCTGACACGCCGTGCGAACCGGACAAGCTTCAGCGGCTGGCGCAACGCGCTGCGCTGGTGGAGCCCGTTCTCACGACCCTACATCGCGCGCGCCGAACATATCCCCGACATGATCGAGGATGCGCCGATCATTCTTGCGGCGGTTGATCTCGCGCCCGATGTTGCGCCGCTCGCCGAAGCATTGCGCGACGCTGTGCGCATCCACGCCGCGGCGAAGCCCGAGGCGCGGGTGATCTGCGCAACCGTGCTGAAGACCAATCGCATCGCCGTCGATGTGATGGTTGATTCCGCCGGCCGCAGTCTGCATGTGCAGAAGCTGATCGATCTGAAAAACTGGGCGCAGCCGCTCGCCGGACTCGGCGCGGACAGGCTGAGCTATCATGTGCTCGAACACCCTGATCCAGGCGACGCGATCATCGATTTTGCCGTGGCCAATCAGGTCGATCATATCTTCATGGGCGCGCGCGGAAGCTCGTCATTTCGACGCCATCTCGGCAGCGTGTCGGCGAAGATCGTGTCCGAGGCGCCGTGCTCCGCAACGGTGATCCGCTTGGCCCAAACGGGCAATTGAAGCAATCCGACGCGCGGCTTGCGTCTCTTGGCTGCGATTGGCAAAACCGCCGAAGCCGTCGCCACATCATCGCCAGACAGGACAACGCCATGGCCGCCACCTATTCCGATCTCGCCGGTAAAGTCGTGCTCATCACGGGAGGCGCGTCGGGTATTGGCGCGTCGATCGTCCATCATTTCGCGCGCCAGAGCTGTAAGGTCGCCTTCATCGACATCAAGGCGAAGGAGGGCGCGGCGCTGGCGAAGGAGCTTGGCGCAAACGCGCTGTTCGTCGAGGCCGATCTCACCAATATCGAGGCGCTGCGCGCGGCGATCGCGAAGGTGAAAGGCGCGTTCGGGCCGATCGGGATCCTCATCAACAACGCGGCCCATGACGAGCGTCATCCGACGCCTGATGTCACGCCGGACTATTGGGACGACCGCATCGCGGTCAATCTCAAGCACCAGTTCTTCGCCGCGCAGGCGGTGCTGCCCGACATGCAGGCGGCGAAGTCGGGCGCCATCATCAATTTCGGATCGACGTCCTGGATGGCGGGGCAGGGCGGCATGGCCGCCTACACCGCGAGCAAATCGGCGGTGCTCGGGCTGACCCGCTCGCTCGCCCGTGACTACGGCCCCGATAATATCCGCGTGAATGCGATCGCGCCGGGCTGGATCATGACGGAGCGCCAGATCGAGAAATGGCTGACTCCGGAGGGCGAGAAAGAGTTGATGAGCCGGCAGTGCCTCAAGCGAAAGCTGGTCCCCGACGAGCTTGCTAAGTTCACGGTCTTCCTCGCGTCCGACGAGGCGTCCGCTTGCACCAATCAGCACTATGTCGTCGACGGCGGCTGGACTTGAGAGGGATCAGAGGAAGGGATCGACGATGCGCACGCCTTCAATAGCTTGGTCGTGCGAGAGGTCCTCGGAATAGAGCGTTTCGCAACTCAGCGCCTTCGCCGCGGCGATGATGGCGCTGTCCCAATAGGACAGCCTGTTCGCGTCCTTGATCGCGAGCGCATCGAGGACAATCGATGCGTCGATGGGCTGTACGGGAAAGCGCAGCCAGGCGCGGATCAGGCCGGCGGCGACGTCGTGCGGGATGGCGTCGGTGCGGGTCGAGCGCGTCGCCTGGACATAAAACTCCTGAAGCACCTGCGTCGACAGCGCAACGTCGCCCGCGTCGATCAGCTCGATAGCGCGAGCGCGCTTCTTCGCCTCATTCGTCGCGCGGCTGATGGAATAGAGCAGGATATTCGTGTCGAGAAAGGTGCGGCTCATCGCCGGCCGCGCCTGTGCGCCTCGTCCCGGCTCAGACGGCCTCCGGCGGAGAAGCGCGTGATCGTCTCGCGCAGCCGCCGTTCTTCGCGCGCGAGCTTTTCCGCCTCGCTTTCTTCTCCGGCGAGCGAAGTGAGATAGTCGCGCACGAGCGCGGAGACAGACGTGTCCCGCTCCGCCGCCTTCACGCGCGCGCGACGGTAGGTGTCATCATCTACAGAAACTGTGATATTTTTCATATCTCACAGTATCGCAGCCTTGTATCGGCGGCAACAGCGGCCGTCCCGCGCGCCTTCTGCATCCAATCGCGTCTTCCGCTGCTATCCTCCAGGGAAAGGGAGGGAGCCATGGGCCACATCGACAGCGTCAAGGCGATGTATGCGGCATTCGGGCAGGGAGACATTCCCGCCATCCTGTCGCGGCTCAGTCCCGACGTCGAATGGGAATATGACTGGCAGGGCCCGACGCTGCGCTGGTACGAGCCGCGTCGCGGTCGCGCGGAAGTGGTGAAGTTCTTCGAGACGCTAGCCGATTTCGATTTCGTCAGGTTCGAGCCGCAGGCCTTTCTCGCCGGCGAGGACATGATCGCTGTGCCGATCCAGATCGAACTCGTTCACAAGGCGACTGGCCGGCGCGTGCGGGATTGCGAGGCCCATCTCTGGACCTTCGGCGCGGACGGGCTGGTCACGCGCTTCCGACATCTCGTCGACACGCGTCAATACGCCGCCCTCATGGCCTGACGTCCGCGCCCGGCGCGCCGCGCCGTCCAAAGGCCAGCTTCCGCCCGGCGCCGGCTTGCGCTACCACGCGCCCGCCAGGGTGACGGCCGCGCGACCGTCCCCTGAGTCCTCCCTCGTCGCGCGTGAAGGCGTTCACATGGACAAGATCAAGGTCAAAGGCGCCGTCGTCGAAATGGACGGCGACGAGATGACTCGCATCATCTGGCAATACATCAAGGACAAGCTGATCCATCCGTATCTGGATGTGAATCTCGAATATTACGATCTCGGCGTCGAGCATCGCGACGCGACCAACGATCAGGTGACGATCGACGCGGCGAACGCGACGAAGAAGCATGGCGTCGCCGTGAAATGCGCCACCATCACGCCTGACGAAGCGCGCGTGAAGGAGTTCAGCCTGAAGGAGATGTGGAAGTCGCCGAACGGCACGATCCGCAACATCCTTGGCGGCACGATTTTCCGCGAGCCGATCATCTGCAAGAACGTGCCGCGCCTCGTGCCGGGCTGGACACAGCCGATCGTCGTCGGCCGTCACGCCTATGGCGATCAGTATCGCGCGACCGATTTCAAGTTCCCGAGCAAGGGAACGCTGTCGATCAAGTTCGTCGGCGACGACGGCAAGGTGATCGAGAAGGAAGTCTTCAAGGCGCCGGACGCCGGCGTTGCGATGGCCATGTACAATCTCGATGACTCGATCCGCGACTTCGCGCGGGCGTCGCTGAATTACGGCCTGATCCGCAACTATCCCGTCTATCTCTCGACCAAGAACACGATCCTCAAGGCCTATGACGGCCGCTTCAAGGACATCTTCCAGGAGGTGTTCGACAAGGAGTTCAAGGCCGAGTTCGACAAGCGCAAGATCGTCTATGAGCATCGCCTGATCGACGACATGGTCGCTTCGGCGCTGAAGTGGTCCGGCGGCTATGTCTGGGCCTGCAAGAACTATGACGGCGACGTGCAGTCCGACACCGTTGCGCAGGGCTTCGGCTCGCTCGGCCTGATGACGTCGGTGCTGATGACGCCCGACGGCAAGACGGTCGAGGCGGAAGCCGCGCATGGCACGGTGACGCGTCACTATCGCGAGCACCAGAAGGGCAAGGAGACGTCGACCAACTCGATCGCGTCGATCTTCGCCTGGACCCGCGGCCTCGCCCATCGCGCCAAGCTCGACGACAATCCGGCGCTGGCGAAATTCTCGGCGACGCTCGAGAAGGTCTGCGTCGACACCGTCGAAGCCGGCTACATGACGAAGGATCTCGCGCTCCTCGTCGGCGCCGACCAGAAGTGGCTCTCCACCACGGGTTTCCTCGACAAGATCGACGAGAATCTGAAGAAGGCTATGGCCGCCTGACGCGGTTTTCTTTGGAATCATTCAAGCGCCGGGGCTTTGCTCCGGCGCTTTTATTTTATGCAAACGGCGGCAGCCTCCGCTTCTTGGCGAACGTCTTTCCGCGCACCATATGAAGAGAGGCGCAAGTCCGCGCCGCATCTCCAACTCTATCAGAAAGTCACTTGCCCATGCGCATGAAGCAGCTTGGCGGGACCGGACTTTTCGTATCCGAACTCTGCCTGGGAACTATGACCTTTGGCGGCGGGAGCGGCATCTGGAGCGCCATCGGCGATCTCGATCAATCAAACGCCGACAAGATCGTCGCCCGCTCGATCGAAGCCGGCGTGAATTTCATCGACACCGCCGACGTTTATTCAGGAGGCTTGTCCGAACAGATCACGGGACAGTCGATCAAGAATCTCAGCATTCCGCGCCATCAGGTCGTTCTCGCCACGAAGGTCTATGGCAAGGTCGGCGAAGGCGCGAATGATCGCGGCGCCTCGCGCGGCCACATCATGGATGGCGTGAAGGCGAGTCTGAAACGGCTCGGGACCGACTATATCGATCTCTACCAGATCCACGGGACCGATCTCGTCACGCCGATCGAGGAGACGGTGCGTGCGCTCGATGATCTCGTGCGGCAGGGGCATGTGCGTTATGTCGGCTGCTCGAACTGGTCCGCCTGGCGCATCATGAAGGCGCTCGGAATTGCGGAGAGGACGAACGCGTCGCGCTTCGCATCGCTCCAGGCCTATTACACCATCGCCGGCCGCGATCTTGAACGCGAGATCGAGCCGCTGCTGCTCAGCGAAGGCGTTGGGCTCATGGTGTGGAGCCCGCTCGCGGGCGGTTTGCTCTCAGGCAAATACAGCCGGGAAGGCGACAACGCCGCAGGCGGCGCGCGCCGCGCGACCTTTGATTTCCCGCCGGTCAATCGCGATCGCGCCGAAAAGGTGATCGACGCGATGCGGCCGATCGCGTCTGCGCATGAAGTCTCGGTGGCGCAGGTGGCGCTCGCCTGGCTGCTGCAGCGGCGCGTTGTGATGTCCGTCATCATCGGCGCGCGCACTATCGAGCAACTCGACGACAATCTCGCCGCCGCAAAGCTCACGCTCTCCTTTGACGAGATCGCGACGCTCGATGCGGTCAGCGCATTGCCGCCGGAATATCCAGGCTGGATGATCGAGCGCCAGTCGCGCGACCGCAGGCCCTGATCAAACAAGCACGCGGACGCTCGCTGTCAGCGATCGGCGATCTCGCTTGGCGCGAGATCGCCGTCCTGATCCAGATCGTCTATCAATCGGCGGCTCGCGGCTTCTGCTTCAATAAGCCTGCCGATCTCCGGGCGGCGCTCGATCAATCCGCGCAGATCGGCGGCGTCGAGCACCAGAAGTTTCGTCTTGGTGACGGCGCGGATCGTGGCGCTGCGCCGCGTCTGCCTGATGACAGCCATCTCGCCGAAGAAGTCGCCTTCGCCAAGCGTGACCGTGCGGGTGATCAGATCGACTTCGACCTGGCCCGACGCGACGAAATACATGGAGTGCGCGACGTCGCCGCGGCGCACGATCACCTCGTTCTCTTCCGCCGTCTGCGACTGGAGATAACGCATCAGCTCCGCCACATCGGCTGCGCTCAGCTTGGCGAACATCGGCACATGCGCGACCATGCTCCAGGTGACGACGAAGGCGCGGCGCTGGATCGCCTGCGAAAAGGATGTCGCGATGATGCCAACCGGCAGCGCCAGCATGACGATGCCGGCGAGCGCTGTCACCGACGCGACGACTTTTCCGAGCGGCGTCACGGGCGAAACATCGCCATAGCCGACGGTGGTCAGCGTCACGACCGCCCAATACATGGCGTCCGGAATCGTGCCGAGCTTGTCAGGCTGCGCCTCGCGCTCGACGAGATGCATGATTGAGGCGGAGACGAGCGCCAGGCTGACCAGAATATAAAGACATCCCAACAGGGCGCGCCGCTCGCTCAGCACGGCGTCGAAAAGCGTCTGCATCACCGGCGAATAGCGCGCGAGCTTGAAGAAGCGCAGCAGCCTGAAGAGGATGAAGACCTTGAGATCGGACTCGAACAGGAAGGCGAGATAGAAGGGCAGAACCGCCAGAAGATCGATGATCGATGTCGGCGTGAGCAAATAGGCGACGCGCGCCTGCGAGGCCGTCATGTGGCGATAGGGAGGATGCTCGGTCGAGCACCAGAGGCGCGCGGCGTATTCCATCGTGAAGACGATGATCGCGACGAGCTCGATGAGATCGAGCAGGCGCCCATATCGCTCCTGGATGGACGGCACTGTCTCGAACACGACCGCGGCGACGCTGGCGATGACCAGCACGATGATCGCTTGATGGAAGAACGCGCCGAAGCGCGTCCAGGTGCCATCATCAAGCAATTCGTAGGCGCGCCGCCGCATCGCCCGCGAGCGATAGATGCGGATGAGGCGCGCCGGCTTCATGGCGCGTCCGTTTTCGCATTGCGCCGAGGGCGCGAGGGGCGCGCGGCGTCAGCCTGCAAGCCGTTCCTCGATGCGCTTGAGCGCGTCGGCGGCGCGCGCGCCATCGGGGCCGCCGGCCTGCGCCATGTTCGGGCGGCCGCCGCCGCCCTTGCCGCCGAGCGCTTCCGCGCCGATGCGCACGAGATCGACCGCATTGAATTTCGAGGTCAGATCATCGGTGACGCCGACGACGATCGCGCCCTTGCCGTCGACGCCGGTGTTGGCGATGGCGACGACGCCGGACCCAACTTTCGCCTTCGCCTCGTCGGCGAGCGACTTCAGATCCTTCATGTCGATCGAGACAGCGCGGCGGAAATATTTGACGCCGCCGACCTCGATGATGTCGGACGCGCCGTCTGATCCGCCGCCGCCCATGGCGAGCTGCCGGCGCGCGTCGGACAGTTCGCGCTCCAGCTTGCGGCGCTCTTCCATCAGCGCCGTCAGGCGCTCGGAGACTTCGCCCGGCGCGACCTTCAGGATCGACGCCGCTTCACGCAGGCGTTTCGATTCATTCGCGAGATGATGGCGCGCGGCGTCGCCGGTGAGCGCCTCGATGCGGCGCACGCCAGAGGCTACCGCGCCTTCGCCGACGACAACCACAAGCCCGATATCGCCCGTCGCATTGACATGCGTGCCGCCACAGAGCTCGACGGAAAAGGCGTGATTGGGAAGTGCGCTCTCTCCATCCGTGCCCATGGAGACGACGCGGACCTCGTCGCCATATTTCTCGCCGAACAAGGCGCGCGCGCCTGATTCCTTCGCCTCCTCGACGCCCATGATGCGCGTCGTCACCGGCTCGTTGCGCAGCACGATGCGGTTCGCGATATCCTCGACGCGCGCGAGTTCGTCGGCCTCGACGGGCTTGGGATGGGAGAAATCGAAGCGCAGCGAATCCGGCGCGACGCGCGAACCCTTCTGCGCGATATGATCGCCAAGCGTCTGGCGCAGCGCCTCGTGCAGAAGATGCGTCGCGGAATGATTCTGGCGGATCGTGGCGCGGCGCGCGTGATCGACCGACAGGATCAGCGCCTGCCCCTTCTTCAACTCGCCCTTCTCGACCGTGACCACATGGGCGAAGAGATCGCCAAGCTTCTTCTGCGTGTCGGTGACGCGCGCGACGACGCCATCGGCGGTCATCACGCCATGGTCGCCGACCTGGCCGCCCGATTCCGCATAGAACGGCGTCTGGTTGAGCATGACGAAGCCGCTCTCGCCTTCTCGCAGCGCGTCGACCTCCGCGCCATTCGCGACAAGCGCGGCGATGACGCCTTCGGCTTCCTCAGTGTCGTAGCCGAGAAATTCGGTCGCGCCGAGCTTCTCGCGCAGGTTGAACCAGACCGTTTCCGTCGCGGCTTCGCCGGAGCCGGTCCACGCGGCGCGCGCCTTGGCGCGCTGCGCCTCCATGGCCTTCTCGAATCCCCCGACATCGACGCCGACGCCGCGCGCGCGCAGAGCGTCCTGCGTCAGATCGAGCGGGAAGCCATAGGTGTCATACAGCGTGAACGCGGTGTCGCCGGCGAGATTCTGGCCGGATTGCAAGCCGCGGCTTTCCTCGTCGAGAATCGCAAGTCCGCGCGTCAGCGTGGTGCGGAAGCGGCTCTCTTCGAGCTTCAGCGTCTCCGAAATCAGCGCCTCGGCGCGATTCAGTTCGGGATAGGCCTGGCCCATCTCGCGCGTCAGCGCCGGCACGAGCCGCCACATCAACGGGTCCTTCGCGCCAAGAAGCTGAGCATGGCGCATGCCGCGGCGCATGATCCGGCGCAGCACATAGCCGCGGCCTTCGTTCGACGGCAGCACGCCGTCCGCGATCAGGAAGGACGCGCAGCGCAGATGATCGGCGATGACGCGATGCGACGCCCTGCGCTCGCCGTCGTAGGGCGCGCCGGTCGCATGCACGACGGCGTCGATCAGCGCGCGGAAAAGATCAGTGTCATAGTTTGAGTGGACGCCCTGCAGGATCGCGGCGATGCGTTCGAGACCCATGCCCGTGTCGATCGAGGGCTTCGGGAGAGGGACGCGTTCGCCCGGCGCAGTCTGCTCGAACTGCATGAAGACGAGATTCCAGAATTCGAGGAACCGATCGCCGTCCTCGTCGGGGCTGCCGGGAGGCCCGCCCTGAAGCGCCTCGCCCTGATCGATGAAAATCTCGGAGCAGGGGCCGCACGGGCCGGTGTCGCCCATCTGCCAGAAATTGTCTGACGTCGGGATGCGGATGATCTTGTGATCGGGGAAGCCCGCGATCTTCTTCCAGAGATCGGCCGCCTCGTCGTCGGTGTGATAGACGGTGACGAGGAGCTTGTCCTTCGACAGGCCGAATTCCTTCGTGATGAGATTCCAGGCGAGCTCGATCGCCAGCGGTTTGAAATAGTCGCCGAAGGAGAAGTTCCCCAGCATCTCGAAGAAGGTGTGATGGCGGGCGGTGTAGCCGACATTGTCGAGATCGTTGTGCTTGCCGCCGGCGCGCACGCATTTCTGCGCGGTCGCCGCGCGCGAATACGGCCTTTTCTCCAGCCCGGTGAAGACATTCTTGAACTGGACCATGCCCGCGTTCGTGAACATCAGCGTGGGGTCGTTGCGCGGCACGAGCGGCGATGATGGCGCCACCTCGTGGCCGTTCCTCTTGAAATAGTCGAGGAAGGTCGACCTGATATCGTTCACGCCACTCATCAGCGCAGGGCTCCAGACTTCGTTTCGGGCCCCTTGGCTGCGGGCCGGCTGAGCGCTTCTAGAGCATGGCGCGAAAAAGTGGAAACCGGTTTTTCGCAAGAGCCATGCTCTAAACTTTTGGAATCGATCACGTTCCCGCACTTTGATTGTTTCAATCAAAGTGCGGCGTGATCTTGAGCAAAGCCGGCCGGCTTGCGAAGCGCTTTCCGTTCAAACGGGCCTTCAGGAGCTGATCCCGGCCGCTTCAGCGGCCGGCGCCCCAAAAGACGAAGCCGGCGCGGGGCGGGACCCGGCCGGCTTCTGATCCTGGCGCAAGGGAGGGCGGTTCTCTAACGTCCAGGCTTTCCGACGGAGGGGACAGCTCAGTCGTCGGAATCTTCGTCCGAGGGGTCCGCCTTATCGAGGATACGGTCGGCCAGGAGGCCGGCGTTCTGGCGAATGGCGGCCTCGATGCGCGCGGCCGTCTCGGGGTGCTCCTTCAGGAAGGTCTTGGCGTTCTCACGGCCCTGGCCGACGCGCTGGCTGTCGAAGGAGAACCAGGAGCCCGACTTCTCGACGATGCCGCCCTTGACGCCGAGATCGATGAGCTCGCCGTTCTTCGAGACGCCCTCGCCATACATGATGTCGAACTCGACCTGCTTGAAAGGCGGGGCGACCTTGTTCTTGACCACCTTCACGCGCGTCGTGTTGCCGATGGTCTCGTCGCGATCCTTGATCGCGCCGATGCGGCGGATGTCGAGGCGCACGGAGGCGTAGAATTTCAGCGCGTTGCCGCCCGTCGTCGTCTCCGGGCTGCCATACATGACGCCGATCTTCATACGGATCTGATTGATGAAGATCACCATGGTGTTGGAGCGTGAGATCGACGCCGTCAGCTTGCGCAGCGCCTGGCTCATCAGCCGCGCCTGCAGGCCCGGCTGAACCTCGCCCATCTCGCCCTCGATCTCCGAGCGCGGCGTCAGCGCGGCGACAGAATCAATTACGAGCACGTCGACGGCGCCGGAACGGACGAGCGTGTCGGTGATCTCAAGCGCCTGCTCGCCATTGTCGGGCTGGGAGACCAGTAGATCGCCAAGATTCACGCCGAGTTTCTTGGCGTAGACCGTGTCGAGCGCGTGCTCGGCGTCGACAAAGGCGCAAACGCCCCCCTTCTTCTGGGCTTCCGCGATGCAGTGCAGGGCGAGAGTGGTCTTGCCCGAGGATTCCGGCCCGAAAATTTCGACAATGCGGCCGCGCGGCAGGCCGCCGACGCCAAGCGCAATGTCGAGCCCGATCGAGCCGGTGGAGACCACCTCGATCTCGGCCGCCTTCTGGTTGGCGCCGAGCCGCATGATCGAACCCTTGCCGAAGGCGCGTTCGATCTGGGACAGGGCGGCGTCGAGCGCCTTGGTCTTATCCATCGAGGAGCCTTCCACGAGTCTCAATGCGGCCTGCGACATGATTTCGGCTCCTTCTGGCACGCGGCGCCAGCGATCTCAACGCGCGCCCGCCGCGCGTCTGTGGAAGGAATGTACCGCATTTGTTCTCATCTTCAAGTTCTTTTTTTGTTCTCGTCCGCAAAAAGTATGGGCATCCGGCGGCGAGTTTTCGCCAGGCCGGCCTCACCAGGCGTAGCGGACGAAGCCCTTGCCGGCGTAGGAGCGGCTGGCGCTGGAGAGTTCGGTCTCGAACGTCGCGCCGACCGAGAATCCATTTCGCCATCTGAGGTCGAAAGCGGCGCTGGCGAGCGCGACATCATGGGATTGGGCGGCGCCGTTCACCCTGAAGGCGACGCCGGGAAGGGTTTGGAAACTGGCGTTGATCCAGCGCCCCACCTCGAAATTATGCGCCCAGGCGGCGCGGGCGCGCAGCGCGAGGGTCGCGTCCGCCAGCGCCCATTCCTGATCGACCCGGGCGCCGAGCTCGGCGCGCGGCGAAGTCATCTGCCGCGAGGCGTAATTCAAAGCAAAAGTCCCGGCGCCTGATCCAGCCTGTTCGGCGTAGGCGGGCCCGCGATAGCTTACGAATTGTCCGGCCGCATAGGGCGTGACAGCGAACCAGGGTGTGGACAGGCGATAGCCGCCTTCGAGACGGCCAGCGAAGGAATGCGCGTCGAACGAGGCGCGGAGCTGATCTGCGCCCGACAGGGTGACGAGACGGCTGGTGGTCACGTCCTGCCAGCCATAGGCGGCGGCGGCCGTGACATAGGCGGGGCCGAAGCCGTGACGGACATAGGCGCCGATCTGGAAGAGTTCGGAATTGCCAGAGCCCAGACCGCCCGACAGGCTGAAATTCACGCGGCCGCCTCCCAGCGCGAAGCCCCCTATCACGTCCGGCGACAGGCGATAGTCGGCGCCGGCGGCGAGGCCATAGGTTCTGTTCGTCGCCGCATGCGAGCCGAGCACCGCATCGCCGTCCGTCTTGTGATGCGCGCCCGATGCTGTGGCCCAGACGCTCCAGCGTCGCGCCAGCGGATCGGGCGCGATGCGAGCCTGCAACGCTGCTGCGGCGGGCGCACGCGCGCCGCGCGGCGCATAGGAGAGGGCGTCGCTGCTCGCGATCGGGGCGTTCGATGATGAGGCCAGGTCGCCGCGGCCGGAGAGCGCGGGGTCCGTCATCGCGCCCATGAACAGGGTCATGGAATCGATCGCCGCCTGCTGTGGCGCGGTGGCGATTTCGCCGGAAGCGATGGTCAGTCCAGTCGGCGTCAATGCTCCGAACACGAGCGGAATGCCGCCATTCGTGTTGAAGAAGTTGACCAGCGCGTTCGCGACATTCTGCTGGTTGACGTTCAGGCCCGAGCCGAGATTAGGAGAGGGCGTCGGAGGAGAGGGCGTGGGACCCGGCGTTGGCGAAGGGGTTGGCGTGGGTGTTGGCGTCGGCGTGAAATTCAATGTCAGATTGAGAAACGCGTTCTTGCCATCGTAACTTAGGCTCGGCGTGAAATTCGCGGGCAGGTTCGTGTTGACGAGCGAGTTGAAGCTGCCGGAGATTCCGCCTGCTGCGTTCAGGATCGTATATTGCTTCGTGACATAACTTCCCGCCGCATAGGTCGCGCTCACGGTGGCGCCGCCGGGCGTCGCGACGCCGGTGACGTTCACGCGATCGGCGGCCGAGGACGAAACCTCGACGGCGTAGGTCGAACCGGCCGTCAGCGTCAGATTGCCCTGCACCGTCAGCGTGCCGATCGAATTGCCCGGTGCGAGAGTCCCGCCATTGATCAGCGTGTTGCCGACGAAGCCATTGCCGCCGAGCGTTCCGCCCGTATTGACCGTCGTCAGCGATGACGTCGCGATCGAGCCGTTCACGCTGAGCGTGCCGCCATTCACGGTCGTCGCGCCGGTGTAGGTGTTGACGCCGGAGAGGATTTGCTTGCCGCCGGTGAGAATGAGCGAGCCGCCCGTGTTGACGCTGGCGCCGCCGAGATCGGAGATCACGCCGGAGAAATCGCCATTCGCCGCGGTGATGGTCAGCCTGTTGCCGCCGAGGAAGATATTGCCGGAACCTGAGAGGGATTTGATCGATGCGGCGCCCACAACGCCATCGCCGCCGAGTGTTGAGATATCGAAGGCGCCGTTGTTGACGAGTTCGCGTGAACTCGCAATGGCGCCGTTGTTGAAGAGATCGAGTTTGCCGCCAACATCGATGATCGTCGATCCGGTGTAGGTGCTGACGGCGCCAAATTGCTGCCATGCGCCCGAGGCGACGGTGACGCCGCCGCCGGTTCCACCAGCAATGCCGCCATCCTGAATCACACCGCCGAAGGCTCCGCCATTTGTGATCGTGAGCATCTTCGAACCAAGAGACACTTTTGCGGAGGACGAAGACGCTACCAGACCTCTCACCGATGCGCCGGAGGTCATCTGTGAGATGTCGAACGTCCCGCTGGCGAGAACAGCCAGATAGAGCGACGCCGAGATCGAGCCAGCGCTCTTTAGCGCCAGCGTCGCGCCGCTGCCGATCGTCGTGACGTTCGTGTAGGTGTTGACGCCCGACAGCGTTTGCGTGCCGCTGAGGATTCCAACGCCGCCGGCGCCATCGATATGGCCTGAGAACTCGCCCGCTGCGGCAAATATGGTGAGGTTGTTGCCGCCCAGCGTGACGACGCCGCTTCCCGTCAGCGACGAGACGGCGGCGCCCGATGAGCCGGAAACGTCGAGCGTTCCGTTGGCGATAACGTTGCTTGATGCGAGAAAAGCTCCGCTGCCTGTCAGCGCCAGCGTGCCCGCCGTGATGGTGGTTGATCCCGTGAACGTGCTGGTGTCGCCATCAAGCGTGAGAACGCCTGCGCCTGTCTTGGTGAACGATCCGGACCCGCTGAGGATGCCCAGAATCGTCGAATCGAATCCGTTGGTGTCGATCGTTCCGCCTGTGGCGTTCACGGTCACGGCACGGTCGGCCGGTGAATTGATCGCGGCCGCCGTCCGCAAGATTCCGCCATCGAAGACCAGCGTATTCGTTAAGCTTCCGTCGCCGAGCGCTGCGCTGGAATTGACGATAAGCACGCCGCCGGAGATCGTTGTCGCGCCCGAATAGGTGTTGACGCCCGTCAAAGTGAGCGAGCCGGTTCCCGTCTTCGTCAGGGAGCCGCCGGCGCCGGAGATCACGCCGGCGAAAGTCGTCGATGCGCCGGTCGCGCCGACGGTCAGATTGTTGGCGCCGAGAATGATCTGGCTTGTGGCACTTGTGCTTTCAATCGAGCCGGCAGTCATCCCGGAACTCGACAGGCCGGAAATGTCGAGCATTCCATTGCCTGTGAAAACAAACGCGGCCGTTCCGCCCGTGGAGCTGTTGTTGAATGCCGTCACGCCGCCGGCTGACGTTGTGATCGTCGCGGCGTTGGCTGTCGAGCCGCCATAGAACGAGAGAATGTTGGCGTTGTCGATAACGGCGTTTCCGGCGCTGGCGCCGTTCTGAAACTCCACCGTTCCGCCGGCCAGAACGTTGATCGCAGCCGTCTGCGCGGAGCCGCCAAGAAACTGGAAGGGGCCGCTCGACGAAACGTTGAACGTCGCGCTCGAGCCGAACTGGATCGCCATTCCTGACGTGAGCGAGACGGTGCCCGCCGCGGTCATATTGAAGGTGTAAGCCTGATTGCCCTGAATGCCGAAGGCGCCAATGCCGAAGGGGCTGTCCAGCGTCACGATATTCTGGGCTGAGGCGGCGAAGGTCGCGGTGAAGGCGGTTCCGTTGGCCGGCGTCCCGCCAGCCCAATTGCCGCCGGTGCTGTAATTGCTGTCGGGCGTGGCGGCGCCGGACCAGGTGGCGTCCTGCGCGAGGGCCGGCGCAGCCGCGAGCAGTCCGATGAAGGCCACGCTGCTGAGGAGAAGCCCGCTTGGTCGCGCAAATAAGCTGTCGCGCGTCCGTATACGCGCGTTCGGAAGCGCCGCGCCGACGCCCGTTTGCGATCCCCAGGCCCTCAACAACCGAACGCCGCCTCCCGCCGGTCAAAAATCGGATATTGCTTGTCGGGAAGCTCGCAGATCGCCCGTCAGAGGTCATCTCACCCAGCGCAGGCGACGCGGGTTCATTTCCATTAATTTCCGGTTCTGGAGCGACTAAATACGGAATTCGGGCAAGGTGTGGCCAATCGGCGACAGGTTCGCCTACTCCGCCAGCGCCGTCGCAGCGACTGGCGACTCCGCCTCCTTCGCCGATTCGCCGTCGATCACATCCATCGCGTCCATGAGATCGACGACGCGGCCGGCGGAGGCGTACCACTGCGCCACCTGCCGGAAATTATCGACGAGCCAGGTGATTGCGCCCTGCACCTTCACGAAGGCGGCGGCGAGACTGACAACGTCGCCAAGGGTCAGCCCGCCCGCGAGATATTTCGGCGCCGCCAGCGCCAGCGGCAACAAGGGGATGAGCACTCCGCTGCCATTCGTCACCCAGGTCAGGCGCGCATGCAGCCAGATCATCGCGATCCAGCGCTCGACCACGAGCTCATAGACATTGGCGATCGACTTGCGCGCGTCGCGCCCGCCGCCGAGCGCTTCCACCAGCGCCGCATGTTCGCGCAATCGCGTGAGTTCAAAGCGCAGCTTGGCCTCGGCCTCGTTGCGGCGCGCGACGCGCCCGACCAATGGCCGCCCGATGAAGACGGCGAGCATGGAGACGCCAACGCCATAAATGAGCGCGGCGATCACCATGAAGGCGGGGACATGCAGCGTCGATCCGCCGAGCGGGATCGTCATGCCGCCGCCGATTGTCCAGAGAATGCCGATGAAGGTCGCTGCGCCGAGGATCGCCGAGAACAGGCCGATGGCGAAATCGACGAGCGGATCGAGCGCCATGCGCACATCATCGGCGATGCGATATTCCGGATTGGCGGGTTCGACCCCTGAGGTCTGGATGCGGCGATAGCGATTTTCGCCGGCCCAGCGCGTGACGAGTGTCGCCGTCACCCATTCGCGCCAGCGCACCTGCAACACCTCGCGGGTCCAGACGACGCAGACCCCTGCGGCCGCGCCGCCAATCACGATGAGGGGCAATGTCAGGAGCGCGCTCCAGACGCGATCAACATCCTTGCGCTCAAGCGCGTTGAACAGCGCGCTCTGGAAGCGGTTGATGCCGACATCGACGATGAGCACCGCAAGCAGGGCGAAGCACAGCCCGAGGCTGAGCGCCCAGGCGCGCGCGCTGCCCGGCCGCCGCCAGAAGCCGAGGGTCAGCGCCATGAATTTGCGCGCGACGACCGATTCCTTCTGGTCGGCGAAGGAGGGTGGACTAGGCCGCTCCCCGGTCTCGTTCACCTGATCAATCTCCCGCCCACGTTTTCCCCTCGCGGTAGGCCCATCATGACGGGTCGCGGCCGCGCATGATAGGGCAGGCCGCTCACAATGATGACGGCATGACTCACGATTCCGCTTCCTCTTCCTCAACGCCGAATCCGACCGGACCGCGCCGTCCCGGCCCGGCGATCGTGCTCGTGCAGCCGCAGATGGGTGAGAATATCGGCATGGCGGCGCGCGCCATGGCGAATTTCGGCCTGTCCGATCTCAGGCTGGTCGCGCCGCGCGACGGCTGGCCCAACCCGAAGGCGGTCGGGGCGGCGGCGGGCGCCGATCACATCATCGGGGGCGCCAGCGTCCATCGCACCGTGCAGGACGCGACCGCCGATCGCGGCTTCGTCTGGGCGACCACAGCGCGCGCCCGAGGGCAGGGAAAGCGCATCGTGTTGCCGGCCGAAGCCATGACGGAAGCCGCGCAGGCGCAGCGGCACGCCATCCTGTTCGGGCCGGAGCGCGCCGGCCTTTCCAGCGACGACGTCTCGCTGGCGGACGCCATCATCACCTTTCCGGTCGACGAGGCGCTGCCCTCGCTCAATCTCGCGCAGGCGGTGCTGCTCGTCGCCTATGAATGGCGGCGGCATGCGCACGGGCAAACGGCGCCGTTTGCACAGCCTTATTCGCAGGAGCCGGCCGATCGCGCCTCGGTGCATTCGCTCTTCGATTATCTCGAAAGCGAGCTCGATCAGTCCGGCTATTTCCTGCCGGCGAACAAGCGGCCGATCATGGTCCGCAATCTGCGCAACATCCTGCATCGCATCGGCATGACGGAGCAGGATGCGCGCACCTTGCGCGGCGTGCTCGTCGCGCTGGCGAATGGCCGGCGCACGCGTAAGATGCTGCGCGAGGAAGCGAAGCGCGAAGAGACAGCGAAGGAACAGGCGCCTCACGACGACCAGCAATAACGACAAGGTGACCGGGCCCGCTCTTGCGGCGCCGCAGCAATGGTCGGTAACCTACGCTCGGCGACAGTGTCGAAATCGGCTGGTATCATCGATGGCGGCGACGCGTCGAACTTTCCTCGCAGGCGGTCTCGCCGTTGCGGCGACGCATCGGGCGCGTGCGCAGAGCGCCGACTTTGATGTCGTGATCGTCGGCGCGGGCGCCGCAGGTTTTGGCGCGGCGCGCGCCTTGACGAAAGCGGGACTGCGCTTCGCGATAATCGAGGCGCGCGACCGCGTCGGCGGCCGCGTCTTCACCGATCGCAGTCTTGGCGATCCCTTCGACGCCGGCGCGCAGTTCATTCACTGGGCCGAACGCAATCCGTGGCGCGACGTGGCGCGCGATCTCGGCGCCGAGACCGTGGAAGACAGGATGGGCGGCGGCTTCCGCGTCTATCGCGGCGGGCGGCCGATCGCGGACGATGAAAGGCGCCTGCGCCGCAGCGCTTTCTCGACGCTTTCGGCGGAGTTGAATGCGGTCGATTCCAATCGCCCCGATATTTCCTTCGCGCAGCTCGTCGCGGACAAGGCGCCGGAATTGCGCCAGGCGGCGGAAGGCCTGTCGATCTTCTCGCTTGGCGACGATCCGGAATTCGCGTCAGTCGCGGAATATGCGCAGCTCTGGGCGGGCGATGATCTGCTGCTGCGCGACGGCTATGGTTCGCTCGTCGCGCGCGCGCTCACGCCGTTTCAGGTCTCGCTCGCGACGCCCGCAACGCGCGTGCGATGGAATGGTCAGGGCGTGATCGTTGAAACAGCGCGCGGCGACCTGCGCGCGGCTGCCGCGATCGTCACGACGTCAATCGGCGTGCTGCAATCCGGCGCGATCAAATTCGATCCCGCTCTTCCCGCGGCAACGACAACCGCGCTTGATGGGTTGCGCATGGGCGCGATGACGAAGATCGCGCTTGCGTTCGATGGCGACCGGCTCGGCGTCAGCACCGGCGATGATCTCTTCGACATCGGCGCGAAGCCGGGCGATCTCTTCTCCACCGACGCCTGGAGCTTCGATCGCAACATCATGCTTGCGGTCGTGGGCGGGGCGTTCGCGCGCGGGCTCGCCGCGCAGGGCGAGGCGGCGGCCGTCGCCTATGCGCTCGATCGCGTCGTCGAGATGCTCGGCGCCGATGCGCGCAAGCATTTCAAAGGCGGCCGGCTCGCCGGCTGGTCGGCCGATCCCTTCGCGCTCGGCTCCTATTCGCTCGCGAAGCCTGGTCGTCTCGCAGCGCGCGAGGCTTTGGCGAAACCGATCGGCGACCGCATCTGGATCGCCGGAGAAGCGACCTCCAGCGGCGGGCAGATGACGGCTGGCGGCGCGACGCTGGCGGGCGAGCGCGCGGCGCGCGAGATCGCCGCGCTGCTGAAAGGGCGGCGGGGCTAGAGGGGTGTCGCGGCGCACATTGTTGCGCTTGAGTTCAAGTCCAAATTAGATCCCCGTCCTGCCCAAACGGGGGCGCCAATGACGTCTGCTGCCGAGAGCGATCCGCAAGTGAAGCCGCGCCGCTGGTGGATCGCGGCTCTGCTTGGATTGTTGAGCCAGCCCGTCGCCTATCTCTATGTGGGGCGACCGCGCCGCGCGGCGGCGACGATCGTGGCTTTCGTCCTGCTTGGAATCTTTCTCTGGCACGGCCTCAATGGGCGTCTCGCCGAGCCGCGCGGAATCGCGGCGATGGCCGCCTTTCTCGTCTTCATTGCGCTCTTCACAATGATCGACGCCGCGCGCATCGCTATCGCCGAGCGCGCCTACCAACTGCGGGTTTATAATCGCTGGTGGATTTATGCGGTCGTGGCGGTGATCGTCGGATTCGCCGGTGACGTGGCCTTTGATCCCGCTTATGGCGTTGGCCGTTCCGTCAGGCCTTTTGCGATTGCGAGCGGATCGATGCTGCCGACGCTGCGGCTCGGCGAGAAGGTGATGGCTGATATGCGCGCCTACGATGCGCGCGAGCCGGAGTGTGGCGACGTCATCGTATTCGCAGCGATGGATGGGCAGACCGTTTATCTCAAGCGGGTCATCGGCCTGCCGGGCGACGTGGTCCAGATCCGCGCCGGCCGGCTCTATCTCAATGGCGCACCGATCCCGCTCGAACAGGCAGAGCCCTACAGCCCTTCCGCTGACGACCTTGTCATCGAGGGCAAGCCGGTCGCGACGCAACGCGAGACGCTTCCCGGCGGCCGCAAGGATCAGATCATCCTGATCGCCGGGAGCGGCCTCGTGGACACCACACCTCCCTTCACCGTGCCGCCGGGGCGCGTCTTTGTGCTCGGCGACAATCGCAGCAATTCGCTCGACAGCCGGCATCCGCAGGTCGGTTTCGTGCCGCGCGACCATATCCTCGGGCGGCTCTCCTTCATCTACTGGTCGCGCGATTGGGCGCGTATCGGCGCGCGGATCGAGTAGGGGCGCCGGCTGGGGGCGGCGCGCTCTGACTATGTCGCCGCCGCAACAGGGCCTTGATCTTTCGCCAGCGTTGCTTGTGATGGGGTGGGCAGGCTGGCATCTTGCCGCTGCTTCGGACGGATTCGAACGCCTATGGGGCTGCATTTATATCTGAAACGCCTGACGCTGACGGTCGCCGCGACCTTTGCGACAGTTGGTCTGGCTTTCGCCACCACGCCGCCGACCCAGCCCGAAAAGGGGCCGGGCGGCGCCGAATACGCCATCACCACGGCGCAAGTGAAGAAGGAGGCGGTCGGCGCCGGCGCCGATCAGGTGTTCATCTTCCGGCCGACGGCTGGCTTCACTGGTCCCCGTCCGGTGGTGGTGTTCGCCCATGCCTATGACGCGTTCAACCCGCTGCTCTACGGGGCCTGGATCGACCATCTCGTGCGCCGCGGCTCGATCGTGGTCTTTCCGCGCTATCAGCTCGACCAGCGCACCGTGCGCGCCGACTATCTCCAGCGCGCGACCAATGGCGTGAAGGCGGCGATGGCGGCGCTTGGCGCCGACGCCGACGCCTCCAAGGTCGCGTATGTCGGTCACGCCGCGGGCGGCAACATTCTCGCCAATCTCGCGGTCAATCCGGAATTGTGGAAGCCAAAGCTGCTGTTCGCGCTGATGCCGGGCAATAGCTGGGGCAATCGCTATCAGGCGGTGAAGCTCGATGATCTCGGCAAGCTTCCCTCGGACATGATCATCATGACGCTGATCGCGGAAATCGATCGCACCACGCGCGACACCGACGCGCGGCGGATGATCCGCGAGAGCTCGAGCATTCCGGCGTCGCACAAGCTGCTGATCCGGCTCTACACCGATACGCACGGCACGCCGTCGATGGTGTCGACCCATCTGGCGCCGCTCGCCAAAAATCCTGATTATGAGATGGACAAGATTCTCGGCGTAGCCGCGCCGCCGGCGCCGCAACTCGACGCCAAGGGGCGGCCAAAGAAGCTTCCGCCGGGGCCGGCGCGGATCGTCTCGCCGCAACCCGAATATTTCGGCGGCGCCGAGGTCGATGGCGTCGACTGGTTCTGCTTCTGGAAAACGCTCGACATCGCCATGCCGCTCGCCTTCGCCGGCGAGGACGCTCTGGCGATCCGCAAGGATCCCAATCTCACGTTGATGGGCGTGTGGAGCGACGGCTGGCCGGTGAAGCGCTTCGGCGTCGAGACGCCGCGCGAGAAACCGGCGCAGGCGGAGGCTCCGCCAGAGCCCGCGAAACCGGCTCCTGCGACGGCCGCGCGGCGTCCCGTCAGGCGCTGAACCCGGGCGCCGCGTCTCGGAATATGAGCGCGCGCTCTAAAATTCTTTCCAATTCGTCAACTTTCGAGTCGCCATGATGAAGCCGGTCGGGACTTTGTCATGCGTTATGATCTTCTTGCGGGCGCCGGAGCTTCGGGCGTCAGGGCGCTGCCTTTGAGCGCGCCGACAATTCTCGTTTTCGATTCCGGCGTCGGCGGGCTGACGGTGCTTTCGGAAGTGATGCGCGCCCGTCCCGACGCGCGCTTCATCTACGCCGCCGACGACGCGGCTTTCCCCTATGGAAGGCTCTCGGAAGATGATCTGCGCGCGCGCGTGCCTGCCGTGATCGAGAAGCTGATCGCGCGGTTTTCTCCTGACGCCGTGGTGATCGCGTGCAACACGGCGTCGACCGTGGCGCTGCCGGTTCTGCGCGCGCGGTTTTCAATTCCCTTTGTCGGCACGGTGCCGGCGGTGAAGCCGGCCGCTGCTCTCAGCCGCAGCCGTATCGCGGCCGTACTTGCGACGCCCGGCACCGTGGCGCGCGACTATACGCGCGACCTCATCGAAACCTATGCCGGCGATTGCGAGATGCTGCTCGTCGGCTCGACGAAGCTTGCGTCGCTGGCCGAAGCGCATCTGCGCGGCGAGCCTGTAAGTGATGAAGCGATCGCGGCAGAGATTGCGCCCTGCTTCGTCGAACGCAAGCGCGCTGACGGCTACGTCGCGCGCACCGATGTGATCGCCTTATCCTGCACGCATTATCCGTTGCTGCGCGAAAGCTTCGAGCGTCTGGCGGCCTGGCCTGTGACCTATATCGATCCGGCGCCCGCCATCGCGCGGCGCGTGACTCAACTGATCGGCGAGTCGCTAATGAATGGAGCCATGCGCTGCGAAGCCGTCGCGCTCTTCACGTCAGGCGCGGGGCTGACGCCGGCGCTGAAGGCCGCGCTGGCAGCGCGCGGCCTTGACGATGTCGCGATCGAAGCGATGCCTCTCGCGCTGAACTGACGCGCCGTTTGCTATAGCCAACCGTTCTTGCGGAAGCGCCAGAACAGGATCGCGCAGGAAACGACGATGACGGCCATCACCGTGTGATAGCCGAACTGCAGTTCGAGCTCCGGCATATTCTTGAAGTTCATGCCATAAATGCCGGCGATCGCCGTCGGCACCGCAAGAATGGCGGCCCACGACGCCAGCCGCTTCGTGATCGCGTTTTCCTGGCTCTGGCCGACAAGCAGGCTCGCCTCGAAGGCGAAGGCGAGCACTTCGCGCAGACTGTCGATTTTCTCCTGCACAGTGCGCACATGATCGGTCACGTCGCGGAACATCGGCGCGAGAGTCGGCCGAATCTGGGGAACGCTCGCGTTCGACAAACGCAGACACACATCGACGAGCGGCGCCACTGCGTTGCGCAGCCGCAGGAGATCACGCCTGAGCATATAGAGCCGCTCGATGTCGTCACGGATCATCGGCTTCGCCAGAACCTTGTCCTCGATCTCCTCGACCTCATCGTGAATGGTTTCGAGCACGGGCATGTAGTTGTCGACGATGAAATCGAGGATGGCGTAGAGGATGAAATCCTCGCCTTTCGCCAGCGATGTCGGGCAGGTCTCCCAGTGCTGGCGCACGGCCTTGTAGGAGGTCGAGGCGCCGTGGCGGACGCTGACGATATAACCATGGCCGACGAAGATGTGCGTCTCGCCGAAGGCGATGCGCTTCTCCACCATCTGCGCCGTGCGCGCGACGACGAACAACGCGTCGCCATATTGTTCGAGCTTGGGACGCTGATGCGCGTTCTCCGCATCCTCGATCGCAAGAGGGTGCAGATTGAATTGTCTCTGCACGCGATGGAGCAATTCCGCGTCAGGCTCCAGCAGGCCGATCCAGACGACATGGCCGTCCTTGCGCGACCATTCGCCGGCGTCCTCGATCGGGATGTCGGCGATGCGCACGCCATGAGCGTAGACGCTGGCGGCGATAACGCCGCTTTCGGGCGCGCGGGCCTCCGCCGATTTCGGGGGAGAAGCGTCGCCGTTGTTGGCGACCGGCCATGATGCGGTTTCGGCGAGAGACATGGCGTCCTCTCTTCTTTCTGGATCCGAGCCGGCTCAAGGCTAGCTCATTCGTTGGCCAAGTCGAGGCCCTTGTGCGGAGCCGCACTGCGGATGGCCAAAGCCCGCTTACGCTTCCGCGCGTCAGACGCAGCGAGGCTCCCATGAACAGGTTACGCCTTTCACTTGCCATTGCGTTTTCAGTATTGACCGCGGACTTGGCGAGCGCCCAGGCGCAGCGCAATCTCTGTCGGTTTCCTGGCATCCGGTTTTTTGACGGCACGGTAGCCGTCCGACGCATTCTTACGACGCCGAACTCTGTTTGCGCTTTCAATTCGCATAGCGGCGGAGCGCTGCTTGGCCACCAAGTGACTGTTCCTCCCAAGCTCGGGGTTTTCGGCCGGGCGAACGAGGCCCAGTCAGCCTATCGGGTTGGCGCAGCGCTTGGGACGGACTACTTCGAATATCAGGTTCGCTGGGAGTGGATGGGCCGGGTGAATTCGATGACGATCCGGAACTATGTCAGGATCGTCCCGCCGCCCCAGACGCCGACGCGAGTTGTCTCAAGGGCCTTTTGACTTCCTGATCCGTTTGTGGCTTAAGCGCCGCTGTTCCGGCCGGGCTCGTTCCCGGCCGGTTTCAGTTTGTCGCCCGTGGCGGTTCCGGATCTCCGTGAGCCGCCTGTCGGCCGAAGCCGGAGTGATCCGGATTGGGCAGAGGAGGGCGCGGACCCGACCCCGAAACCGGGCCGGTCCGCGGTTCAGAGCGATCGATCGCCGCGCGAGATGCGCGGATTCGGCGCTTTCCGTGGTTCCGGCCAAGAAAAGAGAACCACGATGTCCAAGCGTCACGACGCCAAGCACAAGATCGACCGCCGCCTCGGCGTGAACCTATGGGGCCGCCCGAAGAGCCCCGTGAACCGCCGCGAGTACGGCCCCGGCCAGCACGGCCAGCGCCGCAAGGGCAAGCTGTCCGACTTCGGCACCCAGCTTCGCGCCAAGCAGAAGCTGCGCGGCTATTACGCCAACATCTCGGAACGTCAGTTCCGCAAATATTACGCCGAGGCGACCCGCTTGCGCGGCGACTCCGGCGAGAATCTGATCGGTCTGCTCGAGCGCCGTCTCGACGCGCTGGTCTATCGCGCGAAATTTGTGCCGACGATGTTCGCGGCGCGCCAGTTCGTGAATCACGGCCACGTCAAGGTGAACGGCAAGCGCGCCAGCATCGCCAGCATGCAGATGAAGCCGGGCGACGTGATCGAAGTCGTCGAGGCGCAGAAGCAGTCGGTGACGGTGCTCGGCGCCAGCCAGCTCGCCGAGCGCGACGTGCCTGATTATCTCGAAGTCGATCACTCCAAGATGACCGCGAAACTCGCGCGCATCCCGGGTCTGGCGGAAGTGCCGTATCCGACGCAGATGGAGCCGAATCTGGTCGTCGAATATTATTCGCGCTGATATCAGCGAATATCGATTGCAGAAGCGCCGCCCTCCGGGCGGCGTTTTCTTTTGCGCTCTACGACTTCAGATTTTTGAGAAACATGCCGAAGCGCATCAGCCCTTCCGGCCACGGACCATGTCCGGAGTCCGAATTGATATGCCCTGCTTCGCCGGCCGGCGTGAAAGCCGAACCCCAAGCGTAGGCCATCTCCTCGGCCTCGGCGATCGGACAGAACGGATCATTGCCGCTGGCGACGAGAATCGAGGGAAATGGAAGAGGCCCGCGCGGAACGGGAATGAAGCTCTTGTTGAGTTCATCCATGGCGAGCACGGCGGTCGCGCCGGGCGGCGCGACGAGAAACGCCCCGCGCACTTTGGTATCCGCGAGTTCGGATGCCGCATGCGCCACGGCGAGCACGCCGGCGCTGTGCGCGACATAGATCACCGGCCGCGTCGCAAGCCGCGTGTCCTCGAGAATGCGCTGCGTCCAGGCGATGCGGTCGGCGCGATTGAAATCATACTGAAGCACGCGCCGCGCGGTGGAGAGCTTCGCCTCCCAGCGCGACTGCCAATGATCGGCGCCGGAATCGCCGAGGCCGGGAATCATGAGGATATCGTAATCGGACGCGCGCATGGTTGTGTTCTAAAGCAACTCTACGCCAGCGGCGCGCGCGGCTTCCGCGAGGCGTGAATCGAGCGTGGCGAGGGAGAGCGCCTTTCTTTGCGCAAGCTCGAGGTAAGCGGCGTCGTAGGCGGTCAACTGATAACGACACGCGACGTCGCTAATCGTGGTCCAGGCGTGCGCGTGGGTCTCTGCATCAACCCGCAGCTTTAGGGTCGTCAGGCTTTCAAGAAGCCGTCGCCAGGTTTCCTCGTCGATGCGTCTGCGGCGGACTGCGAGCAACAAGGTGTTTGCGACCTCGATCAAAAAGAAAGCCGGAACCTCGGCGCCTTCAGCGTCGAGGATGCTCGCGACCCTGTCAGCTTTGACGCTCGACTCGTCCGGCAAGACAATGCTCGCCATCACCGATGCATCGATGACAAATGTCATGGATCAGCGCCGGCCTTCGCGAATCCAGTCTAAAATCTCGTCTGTCGTAATTGGCGGATCGCCGCGCTTGCTGATGTCCGCACGGATTTTTTCACGGATCGCGCGAATATCCTCCATCGCTCGGCTGGCCCGCTCCTGCTTGGCCTGCTCGTCCCCCACCAGCGTCGCCACAACCTTGCCGTGGCGCGTGATCTGCACGCGCTCGCCCTTTTCGACCCGGTCGAGAAGTTCGGACAGGCGATTCTTGGCCTCAAGGGTGCCAACGGTGATCATATACCCCTCGATCTGGCTACAAATATAGCCAGACTTTAGGGCGCGTTCAAGGCGCAGCCTGGGTCAAGCCTTGCCGAACACCCGGCTGAAGATCGTGTCGACATGCTTGAAGTGATAGCCATCGTCGAACAGCTCCTCCAACTCGGCGTCGCTGAGTTTCGCATGGACGTCGGGATCAGCCTTGAGCAAGGCGAGGAAGGATGAGGCCTCGCCGCGCCAGACCTTCATGGCGTTGCGCTGGACCCAGCTATAGCTGTCCTCGCGCGAGACGTTCTTCTGGGTCAGCGCCAGCAGCACGCGCTGGGAGTGGACGAGCCCGCCGAGCCGGTCGAGATTCTTGCGCATGTTCTCGGGATAGACGAGCAGCTTCTCGACAACGCTGGTCAGACGCGCCAGCGCGAAGTCGAGCGTGATCGTCGCATCAGGACCGATGAAGCGCTCGACCGATGAATGCGAGATGTCGCGCTCATGCCAGAGCGCCACATTCTCCATCGCCGGCATGGCGTAGCCGCGCACGAGGCGGGCGAGACCGGTGAGATTTTCGGTCAGCACCGGATTGCGCTTGTGCGGCATCGCCGACGAGCCCTTCTGGCCCTGCGAGAAGAACTCTTCGGCCTCCAGCACTTCAGTGCGCTGGAGATGCCGGATTTCCGTCGCGAAACGTTCGATCGAGGAGGCGACGACGCCGAGCGTCGCGAAATACATGGCGTGGCGATCGCGCGGAATCACCTGCGTCGAGACGGGCTCGACGGCGAGCCCCATCTTCTCCGCCACATGGGCTTCGACGCGCGGATCGACATTGGCGAATGTGCCGATGGCGCCCGAAATCGCGCAGGTCGCGATTTCTTTCTTCGCCGCGATCACACGATCGCGGGCGCGAGAGAATTCAGCGTAGGCGTAGGCGAGCTTGACGCCGAAGGTGGTCGGCTCGGCGTGGATGCCGTGCGAGCGGCCGATTGTCGGGGTGAGTTTGTGTTCGAAGGCGCGCGTCTTCAGCGCCGCCAGCAGCGCGTCGAGATCGGCAATGAGAATGTCGGAGGCGCGCGCGAGCTGCACCGCAAGCGTCGTGTCGAGTACGTCCGAGGACGTCATGCCCTGATGCACGAAGCGCGCTTCGGGACCGACGATCTCGGCGAGGTGCGTCAGGAAGGCGATGACGTCGTGCTTCACCTCGCGCTCGATCGCGTCGATGCGCTCGACGTCGAAGGTCGCGTCCTTGCCCTTCTTCCAGATGGTCTCGGCCGCCGCCTTCGGCACGACGCCGAGTTCGGCGAGCTTGTCGGTGGCGTGCGCCTCGATCTCGAACCAGATTTTGTACTTGGTCTGCGGATCCCAGATGGCGGTCATCTGGGGTCGCGCGTAGCGCGGCACCATGGGGCTAACTCTCCTGCGGGGCGTCCCGGCGCCTAACACAGGCGGGCGGGCGCCTCAACGGCGGCTAGACCAGTTCTCCCCGCGCCATCGCCGCGGCGTTGCGGATCGCCTCGCCGTTGGCGGCATAGGCGTTCGGGCCGCCCTTGAAGAAGGCGGAGCCGGCGACCAGCACATTGGCCCCGGCGTTGACGGCAAGCGGCGCGGTCTCGGCCGTGATCCCGCCATCGACTTCGAGGTCGATGTCAGCGCCGCCGATCATCTGACGCACGGTTCTGATCTTGTCGCAGACGTCGCGGATGAAGCTCTGGCCGCCGAAGCCTGGATTGACGGTCATCAGCAGCACCAGATCAACCATGCCGAGCAGCGGCTCCACCGCCTGCGCCGGCGTGCCGGGATTGATGGCGATCCCCGCCTTCTTGCCGAGCGCCCGGATCGTCTGAAGCGAACGATGGACGTGCGGCCCCGCTTCCGCATGGACAGTGATGACGTCGGCGCCCGCCTTCGCGAAGGCTTCGAGATAGGGATCAGCCGGCGCGATCATGAGATGAACGTCGAAAGGCTTCTTCGAGAACGTCCGGATCGCTTTCACGAGGTCAGGGCCGAAGGTGATGTTTGGCACGAAATGGCCGTCCATCACGTCAAGATGCATCCAGTCGCCGCCGGCGGCGTCGGCTGCGCGGGTCTCCTCGCCAAGGCGGGCGAAATCGGAAGCGAGCAGCGAAGGAGCAAGGATCAGCGGCCGGTTCATGGTCGCGCGGTAGCACCGGGCCGTGAGCGCGGCAACCGCGGGAACGGCTCGCTACGTGAGGCGTTGGCTTGCGAAGGGAAAGGAGACGACGATGCCGACGATTCCCCATGATGCGCTTGTGCTTGTTGGCGATGGCGGTCGCGCGCTGTTTTTTCGCAATGTCGGCTCGCCGGCGAAACCGAGACTCGAAGTCGAGGATGTGTTCGAGAATGATAATCCGGCGACGCGTGATCAGGGAGCGGACCAGCCGGGGCGCGCGCATGCGTCCGTGGGCGCGCGGCGCAGCGCCATGGAGCAGACCGATTGGCATCGTCTTGCGGAGGAACAGTTCGCGGGCGAGATCGCCGGCATGCTCTATCGTCAGGCGCATCGTGGCGGGTTTGAGCGCCTGGTGATCGTCGCGCCGCCAAAGGTGCTCGGCGATCTGCGCAAATCGGCGCATGCAGAGGTGGCGGACAAGATCGTCGCGGAAATCCCGAAGGATCTCACCTCACATCCCATTCCGGAAATTGAACGCGCGCTCGCAGCGTAACGGCGCGCTTTATCCCGCGGCGATTTCTTCCTTCGCTTTGATATTTCCAGCCATCGCGCCGACGAACGGCTTCAGAAGCTGCGGCGCGAAATAGACGGGAAACTGCATCAGCGCGAAAAACAGGAACGTCGCGTCGGGCACTGTGTTGACACCCATCGCGGCGATGATGAGGCCGGTGTTGCGCAGGCCTGTGGCGATCGCGAGCGTCACCGCCTCGCGCCGGTGGAAGCGCCGCCACGCCAGCCATGTCAGGACAAAGCAGATGATGCAGATCGCAAAGGCGATGCCGAGATAAAGCGCGACCTTGCCGAGATCGGCGAATGCAGCCTGCGAAACGCTTTCGGTCAGCGCGATGGCGAAGACGAAGAAAAGCACGACGCCAGCGCCGTCGAACTCGGGCTTGTTTTTCGAGAGCCAAGTTTCGCCGACGGCCTTGCGGATGGCGAGACCGACCGCCATCGCGCCGAAGAGGAAGATGGCGAGCCTGATCGTCAGCGCAATCTGATCTATGGGCGCCGCCGAGCCGACGATGGCGTCGGCGATGAGCGGCGCGCTCAGCGGCGTGATCGCCATGCCGAGCACGAGAACCGTGAGCGGCACCGCGTTCGAGAAGCCGAGCAGCAGCGCGTAGGCAGGCGCGGCGACAAGCGGCGGGGCTGCGGCCGTCACCGCCATCCCCAGCAGCAATCCGGGCTCGAAAGCGGCGCGCCCGAAAATCGCGACAATCGCGCCGACCACGGCGAAAGGCAGCAGCGTGTTCCAGGCGAGAAGGGTTGCGATGAGGCTCGGCCTCTGTGCGAGACGACGCAGCGCCGGCAAGTCAGCCCGCATCATGTTGATGGCGATGAAGCAGAAGATGATCGCGCCGAGAATCGGTTTCACTGGTCGCGCCAGCCAGGGCAGCGCGAAGCCGACCAGCAGGGAAAGGCCGAACGCGGTCGGGCCGTAGCGGCCGAGCAGCGCCAGAAAGGATCGAGGCCAGACGAACAGAGCGGCCTCCAGCGGCGCTAGGAATTGCCGGCATGGAGCGCGATGGTTGCCTGAGTCAAGCATTCAGGGTTTCGCCGGGCGCAAGGTCGACATGCGCCCCGACGAAATGCTGGATTCTGCAACGCATGCGCCAGGGTGGCAGACAATGCGCATGAGCGGCGCGACATCGCAGGATATGGCCGAAAATTCGCATGGCGGCGTTCGCGCTTCCCGCTTTCATGCTTTATGGGGAGGCGAGGAGCCCGGGGGCCGAAGGATGAAGGTTGACGCAGTTGTGTTGGGCGCCGGGATTATCGGCGTCTCGATCGCGGCGCATTTGCAGAAGCGGGGACGGTCGGTCGCACTCGTCGATCGCCGCGGCGCCGGGCAGGAGACGTCCTACGGCAACGCCGGCCTGATCCAGCGCGAAGGCGTCTACCCCTACGGCTTCCCGCACGATTTCGGCGCGCTGCTGCGCTACGCGACCAATCGCACGATCGACGCGCATTATCACCTGAGCGCGCTGCCGAAGCTGGCGCCCTTCCTGTTCCGCTACTGGCTCAATTCGCGCGCCTCGCATCACGAGGGCATCGCGCGGCAATATGCGAAGCTGATCGAGCATTGCGTCGTCGAGCACAGGGAATTGGCGCGCGAAGCCGGCGTCGGCTCGCTGCTGCGGCCGATCGGCTGGCTCAAGCTTTTCCGCACGACGCAGGAGCGCGACGCGCGTCTCGCCGAAGCCGATGAATGGCGGCGGCATTTCGGCGTTGAATCGCTGGCGCTCGATCAGGCGGCGCTGCGCGCGGCCGAACCGCATATCGATCAATCGCTGATCGGCGCGCTGCATTTCACGCAGCCTGATTCGTGCAGCGATCCCGGCGCGCTGGCGGACGGCTATCGCAAATATGTCGAGACGCTCGGCGGCAAATTCCTGATCGGCGACGCGAAGACGCTGGAAGCGAATGGCGACGGCTGGCGCGTGACGACGCAGGAGGGCGCAGTGGAGGCCGGCAGCGCCGTCGTCGCGCTTGGGCCATGGGCCGATCTCGTGACGATCAAGCTCGGCTATGCGCTGCCGCTCGCGGTGAAGCGCGGCTATCACATGCATTACAAGGCGCAGGGCAACGCAACGCTCAATCATCCCATGCTCGATGTCGAGCGCGGCTACTTCATCGCGCCGATGGCGCGCGGCATCAGGCTGACGACCGGCGCGGAGTTCGCCGACCGCGACGCGCCGAAGACGCCGGTGCAGTTGAAGCGCGCCGAGCCGATTGCGCGCTCGCTGTTCCCGCTCGCCGAGCGCGTGGATTCGGAGCCGTGGATGGGCTGCCGGCCCTGCACGCCCGACATGATGCCCGTGATCGGCCCGGCGCCGAAGCACAGGAATTTGTGGTTTGCCTTCGGTCACGCCCATCACGGGCTGACGCTGGGCGCGGTGACGGGGCGGCTGATCGCCGAGATGATGACAGGCGAAGCGCCATTCGTGGATCCGAACCCGTTCCGCGCCGACCGGCCCGGCATGCGGTAAGGGGCGCCCGACTGGCGCCATAGTTGGTTGTTGAGAAAGATCATGTATCTTTCCGGCATGATTTTTCAGCGTCCGATCCGCCGCCTGTTCCTGACCGCTGCGTCTCTGGCGGCGCTCGGCGCCGCGCCGGCCGCGGCAGGGAGCGCGAGCGCGCCCTGGTCCGACTGGTCGCCGTTCGGCATCTCGCAGCCGAAGTGGGACGGCCAGTATCTCGCCATTTCTTCGGGCCTCGAGATTGTCAGCCATACCCGCGGCCGCACCTATGGCGGGCCGACCATCGGGGTCGAAGGCGGCAAGATGTGGCGCGAAGGCGATTTCGTCTATGGCGTGGTCGGCTCGCTCAACTACATGAAGCCGTTCGCGCTGAGCGGCTCGACGTCGCCCTATGGCGAATATTCGCGCGATTTCGCCGGCGCCGCGAAAGTGAAGTTCGGTTATCTCGTGCAGCCGAACGTGCTGCTCTATTCGACGGTCGGCGCCATCGCGCAGAATGAATATTGGCGCATGCCCGCTTCGCTTGGCGGCCGCACCGATCAGAATTTCGCCGTGCGTCCGCAGGTCGGCGCCGGGTTTGAGTGGGCGATCAACGATACTACGCGCATCTTCGGCGAGATCACTGCGACTGCGCCGGTGAGGTGATCGTCGGATAGATCAGGCGCGATCTTCACCCTCCCCTTGAGGGGGAGAGTCGACGCCGAAGGCGCAGATACGACGACGCGAGCGCATCTGGAGCATCGTCGCGTTGAAGTTGCTTCGCGACGTTTTTCGCTGGGCCCCGGACACGGTTCCGTTTGGCTTATCGCCTCACTTCACCGTTCCGGGGACGAAGAGAGCTTCAATTTTTGAAGGTTATGCTTTCTCCGTCCCCGGATTCGTGGAGCGAGCGAAGCGAGTGGAACGAAGTCCGGGGCCCAGCGGAAGAATCGGCGAAGCCGTCCTCAAAAATTCTTACCTACTTCCGCTCAAACTTATCCCGCCAGCTTGGCAGCGCTTTGTCGAACGGCAGCGCCTTCGCTTCGAACACGGCGCGCGCGACGGCGCGCGCGAGGCAATCGGCGGCGGCGGCGATGATGATGGTGAGGTCGACAGGATTGACGGCGCCTGTCTTTTTCCCCGTTGCCGCCGCGAAGACCGCATCGCCGTCGAGAGAGGCGTGAACGGGCCTGAGCGCGCGCGCCAGCCCGTCATGGGCGCCGATGGCGAGACGTTTCGCCTGCGCCTTCGTCAGCACGGCGTCGGTTGCAACGATCGCGATATTCGTATTCGCAGCCGGCAACCCCTTGAAGCGCGGCGCCAGCGCGACCGCGGGCGTCGTCTGCGGGAATCCGAGGCCGCCGAATTCGCTCGCCTGCTCATAGGGCGCCGCCCAGAAATTCGGGAGATCGCCGACAGTCGCTGATCCCACCGCGTTCACCGCGACAAGCGCGCCGACCATGTGGCCGGTGCGCGGAACTTCCGCGCTCGTAGAACCGAGGCCGCCTTTCAGATTGACCGTCGTCGCGCCAAAGCCTGCGCCTGATGTGCCGAGCGCGAACATGTCGCTGACATTCTGTGTTGCCTCGCGGCCGAGATCCCAATAGGGCGCGCGATCGCGATCAGGCGCGCGCAGCCATGGCTTGTCGCCGCCATTGAGGAGGTCGAACAGGATCGCCTGCGGCACGATCGGCACGCGCACCGGCCCAATCGCGAAGCCGCGGCCGCGCGCAAGCAGCGCGTTCATCACGCCGCCGGCGGCGTCGAGGCCATAGGCGGAGCCGCCTGACAGGCAGATCGCGTCAATTTTCTCGACCGTCATGTCGGGTTCGAGAAGCGCGGTGTCGCGCACGCCCGGCGCGCCGCCATGGATGGCGACGGAGGCGGTCGCGGGCTCCTCGAACAGGGCGACAGTGGCGCCCGACGCGCCGCGCTCGTCCTGGGCGTTGCCGACAAGCACGCCTGACACGTCGGTGATGAGATTGCGGGAGACTGGCATTGCGGCAATCAGCCACTTCTGACGCGGGATCACAAGCGGGGGAGGGACATGGCTGGCGCCTGTCGCGAGAGCGTCGCCATGGTTAGAAGGCCGGCATGACCGAAGTCACCTATCCCTGGGCGCTGCTGGCCGGCCTCCTGAGTTTCCTCAGCCCCTGCGTGCTGCCGCTTGCGCCGCCTTATCTCACCTATCTCGCCGGCGCCTCGATCGAGGAGCTGACTGACGAGGTCGAGCCGCATGTGCAGCGCCGCGCCATCGTCGCGGCGCTGCTGTTCGTGCTGGGATTCTCCACGGTGTTCATCGCGCTTGGCGCCGGCGCCTCGGTCGCAGGGCAGTTGCTGCGCGCTTATTCGCGCGAACTCTCGATCATCGCCGGCGTCGCGATCATCATCATGGGTTTGCATTTCCTCGGGCTGTTCAAAATTCCGCTACTCTATCGCGAGATGCGTTTTCAGGCGTCGAGCGGAGGAAAGCTCATCGGCGCCTATGTCATGGGGCTCGCCTTCGCCTTCGGCTGGACGCCCTGCATCGGGCCGGTGCTCGGCGCGATCCTCGGCCTTGCCGGATCGACGCAGACGATCTGGCAGGGCGTCACGATGCTTGCGGTTTATTCGCTCGGCCTCGGCATTCCTTTTCTCGCGGCGGCCTTCGCGATGGGACCTTTCATTCGCTGGATGCGCGGCTTTCGCGCGCATCTCGACAAGGTGGAGAAGGCGATGGGGGCGCTGCTTGTGCTGACCGGCGTCGCCTTTCTCACTGGCGGCGCCGAGCGCATGGCGTTCTGGCTGCTCGAGACGTTCCCGGCGCTGGCTAAGCTGGGTTAGCCGCCGCAGGTTTCGGGTGGCGACATCGATCGATGCGTCGCATGTCTCCTCCTGAGACACAGGAGGTCGTCATGAATTATCGCGCCGTCGGGCTTGATCCTGAAATTTTCGCGCCTTTCTTCACCATGAGCGACGATGAGCTTCGCGTGCGCGGCGCCACACGCATGATCGCGGACCGAGGCGGCGCCTATCCCTGCCGCGTCTCGCTCAAGCGTGCGGACAAGGGCGAGGAGCTTGTGCTCGTCAATCATGAGCATCGTACCGCGCCGCATTCTCCCTATCGCGCCAGAGGGCCAATCTTCGTGTCGCGCGCCGCGACGGAGAAGCGCGAATATGTCGGCGAGCTGCCGCCGATGATGCGCGAGGTCATGTTGTCGCTGCGCGCTTATGACGAGCGCGGCTTTCTCGTCGAGGGCGAGATTTGCGAAGGGCCTTACGCCGATCGCGTGCTGCGGCGAATGCTGTCCGACGAAAAGGTTGCTGAAGTCCACGCGCATTTCGCGCGACAGGGCTGCTTCGCCGCGCGCTTCACGCGCGCATGAAAAAAGCCCCGGAGGAGCCGGGGCCTTGCAGTGATTTGCAAGCTTTTTTGAAGGCGCGCGATCAGGTTCCCGCCGCGCCCTCGATGTAGGTGATCTTGCCGTCGGCGCCCTTCCTCCAGGTGTACATGACATAGTCGGGCCGCGTGATGTCGCCCTTCTTGTCGAAGGCGATGTCGCCGATCACGGTCTTGTAGGGTTTGCCGTTATGCATCTCGGCGGCGATCTTCTTGGGATCGAGCGAGTTCGCGCGCTTCGCCGCTTCCGCCATGATCTGCACGGCGGCGTAGGAATAGAGCGTGTAGGCTTCGGGATTGAAGTTCTTGGCCTTGAACTTCTCGACGATGCCCTTGGCTTCCGGACGGTTGCGCGGATCCGGCGGGAAGGTCATCAGCGTGCCCTCGACGCCGGGGCCGCCGATCGTTGCGAATTCGTCCGAGGTGATTCCATCGGCGCCCATGGCGACGGTCTTGAGACCTTGATCGCGCATCTGGCGCACGATGAGGCCAAGCTCGGTGTGGAGCCCGCCCCAATACATCAGCTCGACGCCGGCCGCTTTCATTTTCGAGACAAGCGCCGAGAAATCCTTCTCGCCGGTGTTCACGCCTTCATACAGCACCTCCTTCACGCCGGCCTTGTTCATCGCCTTGCGCGTCTCGTCGGCGAGGCCCTGGCCGTAAGTCGTCTTGTCGTGAATGACGGCGACTTTCTTGTTCTTGTAGTTCTTGGCGATATAGGCGGCGGCGACGAGGCCTTGCTGATCGTCGCGGCCGCAGGTGCGGAACATGTTCCAGAGATTGCGCTCGGTGATCTTCGGATTGGTCGCGGCAGGCGTGATCGCCAGAATGCCGTTCTCGGCATAGACTTCCGACGCCGGCATGGTGACGCCTGAATTGAAATGCCCAACCACCAGCTTGATGCCATCGCCCGCGAACTTGTTGGCGACCGATACGCCCTGTTTGGGATCGGAGACATCGTCGCCGACCGAGACCGTGACCTTCTGGCCAAGGATGCCGCCGGCGGCGTTGATGTCTTCGACCGCCTGCTCGACGCCATTCTTGAGCTGCGCGCCAAAGGCCGCATTGGGGCCGGTGATCGGCCCGGCGACGCCGAGCTTGATCTGGGCGGCGGCCGGCGCAGCCAGCGCCGCGACCGCGACAAGGGAAAGGAGAGTGCGTTTCATCTGGAGCTCCCTATGACGCGAAAGACTCGGTCTTGCGCGCCGATGAGTAACCAGTAAAACGCGTTTTGATGGTGAAGGCAACGATTTCAAGCGAGGGCCGCGCGGGTTCGCTCGACCTGATCGGCGGGGCGCTGGCGCTTGACTTCGCCAACACCTCAAGCGGGCGTGGCGGGCCGCAGCATCTCGATCATTTGCGCGCCGCCGCCGATGTGGTCGTCTGGGCGCGCCATGTCGGCGCGATCGGCGAGGCGGCGGCGGCGTTGCTGGAAAAGGCGCTGGCGTCAGGCGACCCGCGGCTTGCGGAGTTGTTGCCGCAGGCGCTCGCCTTGCGCGAGGCGATCCATCGCGTCGGCGGCGCGATCGCATCGAAGGCGAAGCCCGATCCAGCCGATCTGGAAATCCTGCATCAGGCGGTGGCGCGCGCGGTGGCCGGCGCCAAGCTCGCCCCCTCAGGCGATGGCTATCGCTGGACCTTCGAATCCGGCGAGCCGCGGATCGAAAGCGTGCTCGGGCCGATCGCGCTCTCCGCCGTCGGCCTGCTCCGCGACGGCGATCTCAGCCGCCTGAAAAAATGCGGCGGAGAACATTGCGGCTGGCTGTTCTTCGATCTGACCAAGAACAAGTCGCGGCGCTGGTGCGAAATGTCGGTCTGCGGCAATCGCAGCAAGGCGCGAACGCGCCGCATGCGCGCGACGAAGGTTGGTTAGCCCCAAAAGAAAACGCCCCGGATTTCTCCGGGGCGATTCCTGCGAGGTTTGAAGTTCGACGAGCTTACGCGCCAGGCGCGCCTTCGACATAGGTGATCTTGCCGTCTGAGCCCTTCTTCCAGGTGTACATGGTGTAGTCGGGACGGGTGATGTCGCCCTTCTTGTCGAAGGCGATGTCGCCGATCACGGTCTTGTACGCCTTGCCGTTATGCATCTCGGCGGCGATCTTCTTGGGATCGAGCGAGTTCGCGCGCTTCGCCGCTTCCGCCATGATCTGCACGGCGGCGTAGGAGTAGAGCGTGTAGGCTTCCGGGTTGAAGTTCTTGGCCTTGAACTTCTCGACGATGGTCTTCGCTTCCGGACGATTGCGCGGATCCGGCGGGAAGGTCATTAGTGTGCCTTCGACGCCGGGGCCGCCGATCGTCGCGAACTCATCCGAGGTGATGCCGTCGCCGGACATCATCACGGTCTTCAGGCCCTGGTCGCGCATCTGACGCACGATCAGGCCGCCTTCCGTGTGCAGGCCGCCCCAATAGAGGATGTCTGCGCCTGCCGCCTTCACCTTCGACACGAGCGCCGAGAAATCCTTCTCGCCGGTGTTCACGCCTTCATACAGCACTTCCTTGATGCCGGCCTTGTTCATCGCCTTCTTGGTCTCGTCGGCGAGGCCCTGGCCGTAGGTCGTCTTGTCATGAACGACGGCGACCTTCTTGCCCTTGAAGTTCTTGGAAATGTAGGCGGCGGCGACGGCGCCCTGCTGGTCGTCGCGACCGCAGGTGCGGAACGCGTTCCAGAGGCCGCGCTCGGTGATCTTCGGATTGGTCGCCGAAGGCGTGATCATCAGGAGGCCGTTCTCCTGATAGACTTCCGACGCCGGCATGGTGACGCCCGAATTGAAGTGGCCGACGACCAGCTTGATGCCGTCGCCGACGAACTTGTTCGCAACCGACACGCCCTGCTTGGGATCGGAGACGTCGTCGCCGACCGAGATCGTAATCTTCTGGCCCAGGATGCCGCCGGCGGCGTTGATGTCTTCGACCGCCTGCTCAACGCCATTCTTGAGCTGCGCACCAAAGGCGGCGTTAGGGCCGGTGATCGGCCCGGCGACGCCGAGCTTGATCTGCGCCTGGGCGACGCCCGCCATCGCCAACGTCGCGGCCAGCGCAATGCCGGCCAAGAGCGTTTTCTTCATTGACTGCTCCCTTGTTGCAAGGCCGTCCCCCTCTGGAACCGCCCGAAAGCGGAGGCTCCTCCCCCGCGTCAAATCAAATACTGGACCGTTTTCAGATAGAAGTCATCCGTGGACTCGACGTTTTTTGCGTCGGCAAACCGCGAATTTTCAGGGCGAACTGCGCTCCCGCCACGAAAATGGGCCGGCCCGTTCGTAGAGCCAGCGATATTGCGTCGTCATCTGCGCGACGCGCGTATAACGGTAGCCCGCAAAGCCGACGATCAGGAGATAAACAAGGTCGACGAGATAATAGTGCGGCTCGATGAGCGTGCCCTGAAACAGGGCGAAGTGAATAAACCGCACCGCGCAGGCGAGACCGAGCATCGCGATCACGACCATGTGCGGCGGGCGCCAGGTCAGCGCGATCGCGCGGCCCGTCATCCAGGCGAGCCAGCCGCCCATCGCGATCGTGACGAGGATGAAGATCCAGATCGACTCGTCTTCGTGAATGATGCCCTGCAGCATGGCTTATTCCGATACGCGATTCAGTGATGCCCGCCTTCGAGATAGGCGGCGCGCACCTGCGGATTGGCGAGCAGTTCGCGGCCGGAGCCTGACAGCGTCACCACGCCGTTGACCATGACATAGCCGCGATGGGCGAGCTTCAATGCGTGGAACGCGTTCTGCTCGACAAGAAACACCGTCAGGCCCTCTTCGCGATTGAGCCTTTTGATGGCGTCGAAGATGCCGCGCACGATGATCGGCGCGAGACCCAGCGAAGGCTCGTCGAGCATCAGCAGTCGCGGACGGCTCATCAGCGCGCGGCCGATCGCCAGCATCTGCTGCTCGCCGCCCGACAGAGTTCCACCGCGCTGGTCGCGACGTTCGCGCAGGCGCGGGAACAGCTTGAAGATCTTCTCGATATCCTCGTCGAAATGGCGCATGTCGGTGACGCCGGCGCCCATCTGCAGATTTTCATAAACGGTCATGCGGCCGAAGATGCGGCGGCCTTCCGGCGACTGCGCGATCGACAGCCGCGCGATCTCATGCGTCGGCATCTTGGTGATGTCCTGACCGGCGAAGGTGATCGTTCCTTCGCGCGCGCGCGGATTGCCGAAGATCGTCATCATCAGCGTCGATTTGCCGGCGCCATTGGCGCCGATCAGCGTGACGATCTCTCCTTCCCTGACATCGACGTCGACGCCCTTCAGCGCGATGATGTTGCCGTAATAGGTCTTGACGCCGCGCACCGACAGCAGCGAGCCGAGAACGGGCTGAGACGCGGGGGAGGGAGCAGCGCTCATCGGACGCCCGCCTCATGTTCGGCCTGCTCGACCTCGTCATCCTCGACGCCGAGATAGGCGGCGATGACCTTCGCGTCGTTCTGGATTTCGCGCGGCGAGCCGTCGGCGATCTTGGTGCCGTAGTCGAGCACCACGACATGATCGGAAATCTGCATGACGACCGTCATGTCATGTTCGATGAGAAGAATCGCGGCGCCATGATCCTTGCGGATCGAGAGCAGCAGCGCATTGAGTTCGGCGCTCTCGCGCGGATTGAGGCCGGCGGCGGGCTCGTCGAGGCAAAGCATGATCGGATCGGTGCACATGGCGCGCGCGATCTCGAGACGCCGCTGCGCGCCATACGGAAGATCGCCGGCGGGATCGTCGGCGCGATCGACCAATCCCGTCTTCTCGATCCAGTAGATCGCCTTGTCGATCGCCGCTTTCTCGGCATGGCGATAGGAGGCTAGGCCGAGGATGCCGCCGACCGTGAATCCCGACGCGCTCATCAGCACATTGTGCTGCGCCACCATGAGATTCTCGAGCACGGTCATGCCCGAGAACAGGCGGATATTCTGGAAGGTGCGCGCCACTTTCGCGCGATAGGTGATGTCGTGGCCCGGCGTGCGTTCGAGCAGATAGGATGAGCCGTCGGGATGCGTCAGCGTCAGCATGCCTTCGCTCGGCCTGTAGAAGCCGGTGATGCAGTTGAACACCGTGGTTTTGCCGGCGCCGTTCGGACCGATCAGCGCGGTGATCTCTCCGCGCCGCGCAGTGAAAGAGAGATCGTTGATGGCGACGAGGCCGCCGAAGCGCATCGTCAGATGGTCGACCTGCAGAAGCGGAGCGGAGGTCGCCATCAGCCGTGGCCCTCCTTCACGAGCGCGCCCGAGACCGCCTTCTTCTCCTTCAGGAAGATGGTGGGTTCGCGCGTCGAGATCAGCCCGCGCGGCTTCCAGATCATGATCAGCACCATCGCAAGGCCGAAGAGCAGCATGCGATATTGCGTGGGGTCGAAATCGTTGCCGAAGATCTGCTTGAGGAAGTCGAGCTCGCGCATGATCTCGGTGCCGCCGATCATGGCGATGGCGGCGAGCGCGCAGCCGAGCAGCGAGCCCATGCCGCCGAGCACGACGATCGCGAGGATCACCGCCGACTCCATGAACACGAAGGATTCGGGGCTGATGAAGCCCTGGCGCGCGGCGAAGAAAGAGCCCGCCAGCCCGCCGAAACCCGCGCCGATCGCAAATGCTGTGAGCTTGGTGTTGACAGTGTTGATGCCGAGCGCGCGGCAGGCGATCTCGTCCTCGCGCAGCGCCTCCCAGGCGCGCCCGATCGGCAGGCGCCTCAGTCGCATAGTGACGAAGGCGACCACCAGCGCCAGAGTCAGCACGACGTAGTAGAGGAACATCGTGCGATAGATCGGACTGAATTCCAGACCAAATATCGCGGAGAATCCGTCGTCGTCGGCGTTGAAGGGAATGCCGAAGAAACTCGGCCGCGGAATGCCCGAAATGCCGGCGTAGCCGTTTGAGAAATCGACCCAGTTGATGAGCACAAGGCGGATGATTTCGCCAAACGCCAGCGTCACGATGGCGAGATAGTCGCCGCGCAATCGCAGAACAGGGAAGCCGAGCAGGATGCCCCAGAACGCCGCGAGGACGCCGGACACCGGCATCAGCAGCCAGAAGGAGAGGCCGAACTGTTTGGCGAGCAGCGCATAGGAATAGGCGCCGACGGCGTAGAAGGCGACGTAGCCGAGATCGAGCAAACCGGCGAGGCCGACGACGATATTGAGGCCCCAGCCGAGCATGACATAGATGAGAATCTGGATGCCGAAATTATCGATCCATTTCAGCGCGCCCTGCCAGCCGGCGTAGTGGATCGCAACCAGCGGGAAAATCGCGATGAAACCAAGCGCGGCCGGGCCGAGAAACGGCTTGGCGCGCTCGAAGCCTGCCGAGCCAAGATTGTAGACGAACAGCGCCAGCATGACGAGGAAGACGCCGACCGCGAAGGCGGCGACATACCCGATCATCGTCATCTGCCGGGTCAGCGCCCAAGCGACGACGGCGCAGGCGATGAAGACGAGAACGCCCGCAGTCACGAGCGCGCCGCGTCCTGCGAGCGCGAAGAGATTCGTTGTGCGCGCCGAGCGCGGCTTTGCGGCGCCGCGATTCCAGACGAACAGCGACAGGGCGAGACGGCCGAGGAAAACAATGCTGCAGGCGATCGCGACCGCGCCCCAGCGCGGAATGAGCACGAGTTCGTTGCTCATATTCTGTTCGGTGCGCCAGGCGAGCATCGGCACGCACAGGCCGAGCATCACGACCGCTGCGAGGAAGGCGTCGCGCACAGCCGTGGCGAAATCGATCCGCGTCGCTTCGACGTGGATCGTCTGGTCTTTCGCTGCGACGGCCATCAGACCTTCTCCACTTCCGGACGGCCGAGAATGCCCGATGGCAGGAAGATCAGCGCGATCGCGAGGATCGAGAAGGCCGCGACGTCTTTATAGTCGATGGAGAAATAGGCCGACCACATCACCTCGATGAGGCCGATCAGCAATCCGCCAAGCACCGCGCCGGGCAGCGAGCCGATGCCGCCGAGCACGGCCGCAGTGAAGGCTTTCACGCCGGGCGTGAAGCCATCGGCGAAATTCACCACGCCATATTGCAGGATGTACATCACGCCGGCGACGGCGGCGAGTGCAGCGCCCATCACGAAGGTCGTCGAGATGGTGCGGTTGACGTCGACACCAAGCAGCGACGCCATCTTCATGTCCTGCTCGCAGGCGCGCTGGGCGCGGCCAAGCGGCGTCTTCTGCACCAGCCACCAGAAACCGGTGAGCAGCAGCGCCGTAATGACGATGATGGTGATCTGCTTGTAGGCGATATTGACCTGATAGGTCGTCACCTTCTCAAAAAGGCAGTGCTTGAGGTCGGTGCTCTCGCCGATGAGGCAGATGGTGTCGGAGAGAAGCTGCGGCGCCGACTTGTTGCGCGGGCCCTGCATGACTTGCGCGAGGTTGGTCAGGAAGATCGACATGCCGATCGCCGAGATCAGCGGCGCGAGGCGGAAGGAGCCGCGCAGCGGCCTGTAGGCGACGCGCTCGATCGTCCAGTTCCACAGGCCAGTGAAGAACATTCCCAGCAGCAGCATCAGAAGAAGCGTGAGAACGACGGCGCCTGTCGTAAGGCCAAGCACGGCGCTGATGAGCATGAAGAAGATCAGCGCGATGAAACTCGAGATCATGAACACGTCGCCATGCGCGAAGTTCACCATCCCGATGATGCCGAAAACCATCGTGTAGCCGATGGCGATGAGACCATAGATGGAACCCAGGGTCAGCCCGTTGATGAGCTGCTGGACGAATACTTCCATACGAACGCCACCCCTCTGCCCGCCCCGACGCTATGCTGCGCCTCATGAATGACCGACGGCCCTCCCGCCGCCGATCTTAGCCGGACACTATATCGTTAGCGCGCTCGCGTGATGGGTGCAATCAGGGCCTGTGAAGTGTTTGCTCCCCTGGCTTCTTGCGTTTCGATGCGCGATCGGCTGCGATGGACGCATGCGGAAGCTGATTTTCGGCGTTCTCATTTGCGCAAGCCTTGCGCTGTTCATCGGCTATGGCGCCGCTTTTCTCGGCCGCTGGGGTCTGCGCGGATTGATGGTTGCTGTGATCTTCGGCGCCTTGCTGGCTGTCGCCGCTCTTGCCGCGGCCGGCGGATTGTCGGGGCGCTGGCCGCGCCTGAGCGCGGCGCTCGGCTATGGTCTGATGGTGGGCTGGGCTGTTTTGTCGCTGCTTGATACGTTCAAGAATGACTGGATCAGGGATTTGCTGATGCTGCAGGCTGCAACAGGTGCAATTGGATTGATCGCCTGCGCGCTGCCGCGACGGGAGTGGTGAGCGCGCAGGGCGCTCTTTTATTTCCCTTTCAGGAATTCCGACACCGCCTTCGTGAAAGCCTTCGGCTGTTCCAGATTTGAAATATGCGCGGCGTCGAGCACCACGAGCTTTGCGCCCTTAATCGCTTTCTTGATCTCCTTCGCGCGCGCCGTCGTCGTCGAGGGATCGTGCTTGCCGGCGATGACGAGGACAGGGTTCTTCGCCTTGCGAAGGGAGTCGCGCTGATCCATGTCGCGGATCGCCGCGGCGCAGGCGATGTTGCCTTCCGGCGGCGTCGACAGGATCATCTCGCGCACGCGATCGACCGTTGCCGGATCAGCTTCCTGGAAGCGCTTCGTGAACCAGCGATCGAGCGTGATCGGCGCGATGGCCTGCATGCCGTTCTTGCGCACATTGTGGATGCGGCCGTTCCAGAGATCGGGCGGCGGCATCGCGGCCGCGGTGTTGGCGAGGATCACCTTGTTCAGGCGTTCGGGCGCATTGGCGAGCAGCCACATGCCGACCATGCCGCCCTTCGACAGGCCGCACCAATGCACTTTCTTCAGCCCCAGCGCGTCCATGATCGCGAGCGCGTCGCGCCCAAGCTGCGCGATGGAGTAGGGGCCTTCACTGACCACACTCTTGCCATGGCCGCGCGAGTCGTAGCGCACGATGCGGAATCTCTTGCCCAGCGCCTCGGCCTGCGGGTCCCACATCGAAAGATTCGACGACAGCGAGTTCGAGAACATCAAAGCGGGCTTCCCCTCGGTCCCGCCGAGCTCGATGTTGAATGGCTCGCCATTGATGTCGTGGATCGGCATGGGGTCCTCAAAGCAACGTGATCGCGCCTGTTTCAGCGATCGACATCTCCTGTCCCTGCCATTCCCGCAAGAGGGGCGCGGGGCATTTGAACGCCGGCGGCGTCGCCCATCCCATCTCGCGCGCCACGATCAGGCCGAGCAGCAGAATGGCGTCCGGTTCGGCGATGAGGATCGCCGCCGGCGCCTTGCCGACGCGGACGAGCTCCAGCAGCACCGACGAGGCCGAAGACGAGCCGATCGTCCCGGGCAGACCGAGAATCAGGCCGGAGATGTTGGCGCCGCGATCGGGATGGCGGGCGTCGATCACGTCGCCCGTCTTGGGATCGACGCCGCCCCAGAAGCTGATCGGGGCGGACAGCGTCAGCACGCGCGCCTGCGCCGCGCCTGATACGAGCGGTTCGAGACTCACCGCCATATCGGATCGATCCTGACGAGGCGGCCGCTGACTGCGCTTTCGACGCAGTCGGCCAGCGACCCGTAATGCACGGCGTAGCCGGTGTTGCCCGGCGCGTAATGGGCGAACTTGCCGGAGTTGGTCATCAGCGAAGAGCCGCCGGGCGGCAGGATCGGCGTGACCACGACGCAAGTGTCGAGCACGAAGGTGACGCCCTGTTTTTCGAGCCTTCCGCGCGTTCCCTCGCTTTCGATCGTCTTCAGCGCATGGCGGCCGGTGCAGGCGTAGATCGGCCGCGTGGTCGTGCGACCGGCGAGCAGGCGATCGAGTTCGCCAATCTCTTCCGCCGACAGATGGGGACTGCCGATTGCGATCGCGTCGACGCCGTCGCCTTGGGCGGTCGAGAGGCGCGCCAGCGCATCCGTGAGCATCGCCGGCGTGACCTCGATAGTTTCGGCCGCAGGCCGGCTGCCGAGCGCGGCCTCGACGGTCGGCGCCTCCGGCGTGCAGCCGGCGACATGGAAGAGGCCGACGCCGCCGGATGAGGCGGCCGCTGCTCCGAACGCCTTCAGGCGATCGTCTGTGCAGCAGCCCTGGAAACCGTCGACGACGCCGATCGCGTCGCCCGCGAGCCGCCCGAACAAGCCGCCCAGCACGGGAAAGATTACATCGGAATCGCGCAGCGCCGGATTGAGCGCCGTCACATCGAGCACGAAGACGGCGCGACGATTATCAGGACGGTGAAGCCCATAGTCCGGCGCGCGGCCGGAGATGGCGCAGGCGATGTCGAGGAAGTCGCCATAGCGATTGGTGCGCGCGCCGAGCACGGAGTTGCAGAAGGCGACGGCGTTCGACTCGCCCCAGGCGACATCGGTTCCCTGTTTCGGCCGATGCCCCGCCTGATAGGGCGCGCAGGTCCAGGTCGGCGCGCAGCCCATCTCCTCATGGGCGCGCATCAGGCGCTTCGCCATGTCGCGCGTCGCGCCTTCGAGACGCACGCGCGAGCAGCCCATGAGATCGAGCGCGCCGACATTCAGCGTCGCGGGCACCGCGACCTTTGCGCCGCCGGCGGCGAGCTTCTCCGCGAAGAGCGTGCCGGAGTCGCCGTGATAGAGCGCGCCATCGATATGGGCCGAGGCGATGGGAATAAGGCGTGGCGCCCCCATCAGCCGCGCGGCTTCGGCGACAATGCGCATCGCCATCGCCGCGCCTTCGCCTGATGCGCCCGCCGCGATGGCGCGTTCCCTGTCAGTCAAATCGACCATCCGCGCGAGGAAGCGCGGATGACTGCTGCGGTCAACTCCGCTTCAGAGCCTGTTTGGGAATTCGGATGGGGCTGCGCTGCAGCCGATTTTCGTCGCTCCGGCAGGAGCCCGATCGAAGGGCGTGCAGGCCGCACGGCCGAGATCGGCGACGAACCGGGCGGCGAAAAGCGGCGCAGCCCTTCGGATTGAGCGGCGAATGGCGGCTGATGCGTCGGAAGGCTCGCCAATGTCGCCAGACATTGGCTGCGCCTCCCTCCTGTCATCCGTCCGTTCGTCGCTCAACGCAGCCTCCATCCCAATTCCCAAACAGGCTCTAAGCCGCGAGGCGCAGACCGCCGTCGCAGGTGAGGATATGGCCGGTGATGAAGCTGTTGCTGATCAGGAAGGAAATCGCGCTGGCGATGTCGTCAGCGGCGCCGACGCGTCCAGCCGGCGATTTCGCGGCGTATTGCGCGAAGACCTCGCGGCGGCGTTCTTCGGGAAATCCGCCCCACCATTCCGTATCGATGACGCCGGGCGACACCGTGTTCACGCGCAGCGGCCTCGCCTCGTTGGCGAGCGTGCGCGCGGCGGCGTCGAGCGCGCCGTTGATCGCCGCGAGCCCGACCGTTCCCGGCGCCGCCATCTGCGAGGAAACGGCGGAGATGAAGGTGATCGACCCGTCGCGCCGGATCGTCTCGAGCGCCGCCTGCGCGCAGGCGAGATAGGCCCAGGCCTTGTGCTCGAAGCCAAGACGAAGCTCATCGATCGAGAGGGTCGCAAAGGGACCGAATCCCTTGCCGCCGCCGAAGGTGAGAACAAGATGATCGAACGCGCCGAGTTCGCGGAAGAAAGCGTGAATCTTGAAAAGGTCGGTCGCGTCGAAGCTTTTCGTTTCGATATCGTCGCCTATTTCGATACGCGCGCGTTCAAGGCGTGCGGGGTCGCGGCCGGCGATCGTCACTTTCTTTCCTTCGGACCGTAGCCTTTTTGCCGCGGCGAGGCCAATGCCCGATGAGCCGCCGAGAATGGCGACATGTTCCTGCTTGGTGGTCATCATTTATCCTTTGATTGCGAGAGGTGAGCCGAACTGAGCGACAAGCTTCTCGCTCAGTTCGCGCAATTGTTTTCGCGCGTGCGCGCCGTAGGCTTGCGCATCGGCGCGCGCTTCGGAGAGGCCGTTGAAATAGAGCCCGCTTCGTCCTTCGAGCTGAGGCGACGCGGCGAGCTGCATGATGGCGTCCGCGCCTTCCTCGACCGTGCTCCAGGGCGTGACGCCGGCGCGCTTCACCATCGTCGTCGCCATGTAGCTCGCGGGATGCAGCGCGTTGATCGTCACGCCTTCTTTTGCAAGTTCGTCCGAAAATTCCATCGCCATCATGATCTGCGCCAGCTTGCTCTGGCAGTAGGCGCGCGCGCCGCTGAAGCTTTTCGTCAGCATGACGTCGTCGAAGTCGATCGCCTGCTGTCCCGCCGATGCGACATTGACGACGCGCGCGGGACGCGCCACCGCGAGGAGTGGACGCAGAAGCGCAACGAGCAGATAACCCGCGAGATAATTCACGGCGAAGCGCGTTTCGTGCCCGTCGACGCTCGTCTCGCGCGGGCCGGCCGTGCCGATCCCGGCGTTGTTGATGAGGAGATGAAGCTCGTCGGTCCGCTGCGCGACGGCTTCCGCCAATGACCGCACTTGCGCGAGCGAAGACAGATCGGCGCGCAGAAATTCAGTCTCGCCGCCGCTCGTCTTTATTTCGCTGACGAGCGCTGCGCCGCGCGCTTCGTCACGCCCATGGGCGAGCACGCGCACGCCCATTTCGCCGAGGCGGGCTGCGACCATGCGCCCGACGCCGTCGGTCGCGCCTGTGACCAGCGCCGTTCGTCCCTTCCAATCCGCCATGTCGAACTCCATCTATTGAGACTCAAGATGGCCGGCCGGCCGGGCCGCAAACAGTTCCGGATTTATCCTGGTATCAATCCTGCTATGCTAAGCGTGATGACATCAGCCGCAGACGACAGCCGCCGCCGCGAACTCGGCGCTTTTCTGCGTTCGCGCCGCGAGCGGCTGGCGCCCGGCGATGTCGGGCTCGCGCCGGGCTTCCGACGGCGCACGCCTGGTCTCCGCCGGGAAGAGACGGCGGCTCTCTCCGGGGTCGGAACCACCTGGTACACCTGGCTGGAGCAGGGCCGTGACGTCAGGCCCTCGGCGGAGGTGCTGTCAGCCCTGGCGAAAGCGCTGCGGCTCGATCCTGCGGAGACTGCCCATCTCTTTCATCTGGCCGGGCGCGCGGCGCCCGAGAATTCCCTGCGTGGCCGGCCGGAATGCGTCTCCGAGCCGTTGGCGCGGATGCTCAAGAGCATGGACCATCATCCCGCCTACATCACCGGCCGGCGGTGGGACGTGCTCGCCTGGAATGACGCGGCCTGCGCGATCTTCGGCGATTATGGCGCGCTCGGCCCCGACGAGCGCAATATCATGCATCTGATTTTCGCGCATCCGCCGCACCGGTCGTTGCTTGGCGACTGGGAGGAATTGGCGCGAGCCGCGCTCGGCCTCTTCCGCGCGGATAGCGCCCGCCATGTGGGCGACCCCGATTTTGAAAGGCTGATCCAAACTCTCTCGCGCAAAAGCGCGGAATTCCGGCAATGGTGGCCGCAGCGCGATGTGGCGCACAAGCTGTTCGGCGTGAAGCGCATCCTTCATCCCGTCGCTGGCGCCATGGCTTTCGAGCATACGAGATTCTCGATCGAGGACGGTTCCGACATGCGGCTCGTCGTCTATACGCCGCTCGCCGCCGAGAATACGATCGCCAAGCTGGACGCGCTCATCAATCCCGCGCGCCCGGCGAAACGTGCGGCGGGCCGCATGAGGTAATCAGGCGCGCGACGTGTTGAAATTTCGGCGATCGGAGCTTTTTCGATCTCCAGTCCGACAGGTGAAGAATGACCGCGCGGCGACAGCCGATCGCGGCGAGGAGCAGCGACGATGGCGATGACGATGAATGGCGAGGTGGTTCTGCCGGCCGACAAGGCGACGGTGTGGGCCAAGCTCAACGACCCTGAAACCCTGAAGGCGAGCATCCCCGGCTGCCAGTCGCTCGAGAAAACGTCCGACACCTCCTTCGCCGCCACGGCGAAGATCAAGATCGGCCCTGTCAGCGCGACCTTCAAAGGGAAGGTCAATCTTGAAGATCTCGATCCGCCGAACGGTTATCGAATCGTCGGCGAAGGGGAGGGTGGAGTCGCGGGCTTCGCGAAAGGCGGCGCCGCAGTGAAGCTCGCCGATGATCCCGCGGGAACGAAACTCAGCTATGACGTGGAAGCGCAGATCGGCGGCAAGCTTGCACAACTCGGCGCGCGCCTCATCAATGGCGTCGCCAAGAAGATGGCGGACGAATTCTTCTCAAAGTTCGCGGAAGCGGTGAAAGCGGGCGCTTGAAGCCCGCAAACGAGCAGCGCAGCGCTATATCCAATCAGATATAGCGCTGCGCTGCAGCACAAACTTTTCCTGCTTCGTTCTCGTCAAACTGCGTCGTTCGGCGAAGGCGCGTCTCTCTTGACCCCGAAATTCGGCGGTTCCAGACTGGAATTCGTCCAAATCGAAATTCGCGTCGCGCGCGTTTCGGATCTGGAGAGCGCGGGGCCGATGCGCTCGCGTCTGGCAGAAGATCGGCTGATTGCCGACCGCAAGGGAGGAAGCGCATGCCCACCGTATCGATGACGGTGAACGGAAAATCCGTCTCCGGACAGGTTGAAGGGCGGACGCTGCTTGTGCAGTTCCTCCGCGAGAATCTGCGGCTCACCGGCACCCATGTCGGCTGCGACACCAGCCAGTGCGGCGCCTGCGTCGTGCATCTCGACGGACAGGCGGTGAAGTCCTGCACGACGCTGGCGCTCGCCTGCGAAGGCGCGTCGGTGACGACGATCGAAGGGCTGGCGAATGGCGGTCAGCTTCATCCGATGCAGGAAGCCTTCCGCGAGAATCACGGCCTGCAATGCGGCTTCTGCACGCCCGGCATGATCATGAGCGCCGTCGATCTGGTGAACCGGCTCGGCAACAAGCTCGACGAGCAGACGATCCGCCACGAGCTCGAAGGCAATATCTGCCGCTGCACCGGTTATCACAACATCGTCAAGTCAATCGCCGCCGGCGCGGCCGCCATGGGGCAGGGAGGCATGAAGCAGGCGGCCGAGTGAAGTCGGCCGCGCGCCGCGCGAGGCGCACTCACCAATAATTTCAACGATAATTTCAAAACGGGGAGACAGCCATGAGCGCGACAGGAATCGGCGCGAGGGTTGTGCGCAAGGAAGATCAGCGATTCGTCACCGGCAAGGGACGCTATGTCGACGACATCAATCGTCCGGGACAGGCTCACGCCGTTTTCGTGCGCTCGCCGCACGCCCACGGCAATATCAAGAAGATCGACGCGTCAGCCGCGCTGAAAAAGCCCGGCGTGCTCGCGGTCTACACCGGCGCCGACATCGCGGCCGACAAGATCGGCGGTCTGATCTGCGGCTGGATGATTCATTCCAAGGACGGTTCGCCGATGAAGGCCGGCGCGCATCCGGCGCTGGCGCAGGGCAAGGTTCGCTATGTCGGCGATCATGTCGCTGTGGTCATCGCCGAGACCTATGCGCAGGCGAAGGATGGCGCCGAGGCCGTCAATGTCGACTATGACGTGCTGCCGGCGCTGGTCGACATGAACGACGCCCTGAAGAAGGGCGCGACCGCCATCCATGGCGAGGCGCCTGAGAACACCGTCTACAACTGGCATCTCGGCGACAAGGCGGCGACTGACGCGGCTTTCGCGAAAGCGAAGCATGTCACCAAGATCGATCTCGCCAACAACAGGCTGGTGCCGAACGCGATGGAGCCGCGCGCCGCGATCGGCGAATATGATGATGGCGACAACGCGTTCACGCTCTACACCACGAGCCAGAATCCGCATGTGGCGCGGCTCGTTCTGTCAGCTTTCATCGGCATTGCGCCGGAGAACAAGCTGCGGGTGGTCGCGCCTGACGTCGGCGGCGGCTTCGGCTCGAAGATCTTCATCTACGCCGAAGAGACCGTTTGCGTGTGGGCGGCGAAGAAGGTTGGCCGCCCGGTGAAATGGACAGCGGATCGCACCGAGGAGTTCCTCGCTGTCGCCCATGGCCGCGACCATATCACCCATGCGGAGATGGCGGTTGACGGCGACGGCAGGATCCTCGGCGTGCGCGTGTCGACGAAGGCCAATCTTGGCGCCTATCTCTCGACCTTCGCGTCGAGCGTGCCGACCTATCTCTACGCGCCGCTGCTCTCGGGGCAGTACGATATCGCGAACATCTATTGCGAAGTTGACGCGATCTATACCAACACCGCGCCCGTCGACGCCTATCGCGGCGCCGGACGGCCGGAAGCGACCTATGTGGTCGAGCGTCTGGTGGAGGTGACGGCGCGACAGCTCAACATGGACCCGGCGAAATTCCGCAACATCAACTTCGTCCGGAAATTCCCGCACCAGACGCCTGTCATCATGGCTTATGACGCAGGCAACTATCCGCTCGCGCTGAAGAAGGCGATGGACCTTCACGACGTGAAGAATTTCGCCAAGCGTCGGCGCGATTCAGAGCGCGTCGGCAAACTGCGCGGTCTTGGCTATTCCGCCTATATCGAAGCCTGCGGCATCGCGCCGTCGGCGGCGGTGGGATCGCTCGGCGCCGGCGTCGGTCTGTGGGAATCGGCTGAAGTGCGCGTCAATCCGATCGGCACCGTCGAGGTGCTGACGGGCTCGCATCAGCACGGGCAGGGCCATGAGACGACCTTTGCGCAGGTGGTGTCAGATCGTCTCGGCATTCCACTTGAGAACGTTTCGATCGTGCATGGCGACACCGACAAGGTGCAGATGGGCATGGGCACCTATGGCTCGCGCTCCGGCGCCGTCGGCATCTCGGCGATCGTGAAGGCGATCGACAAGGTGGTCGCCAAGGGCAAGAAGGTGGCGTCCTATGTGCTCGAAGCATCTGAGAACGACATCGAGTTCAGGGACGGCCAGTTCCAGGTGCGCGGCACCGACAAGAAGGCGGGCTTCGGCGACATCGCGCTGCAGGCCTATATCGCGCACAAGTTCAACGGGCAGGAGCTGGAGCCGGGTCTGAAGGAGGGGGCGTTCTACGATCCCACCAACTTCACCTTCCCCGCGGGCGTCCATATCTGCGAGATCGAGGTCGATCCGACGACGGGCGCGTCCGAGATCAAGAAATGGACGGCGGTCGACGATTTCGGAAATGTCGTCAATCCGATGATCGTCGAGGGCCAGGTGCATGGCGGCATCGCGCAGGGCGTCGGACAGGCGCTCACAGAATGCGCGGTCTACGACAAGAGCGGTCAACTGCTGACGGCGAGCTACATGGATTACTGCATGCCGCGCGCGGACGATCTGCCGTCCTTTGACATCGGCATGATCACGACGCCGGCGCCGTCCAATCCGCTTGGATTGAAGGGCTGCGGCGAGGCGGGCGCGATCGCGGCGCCGCCGGCGGTGATCAATGCGATCACCGATGCGCTGGGTCATGAGGATCTGGCGATGCCGGCGACGCCGCAGGCTGTCTGGCGCGCCTGCCAGAAGCGGCCGACGAAGCTCGCCGCGGAATGAAGTTTGGGAATGAATCTCGCGCGGCGATTTCCGCCGCGCATCGGACACAACGCGCCTGACGGCGCATATTGAGGACCCTGCGATGTATGATTTCGCCTACACAAAAGCGACGTCGGTCCGGCAGGCCGCGAACCTCCTGACCAGCAAGGAGGATGCGAAGCTGCTCGCCGGCGGCCACACGCTCCTGCCGACCATGAAGCAGCGGCTTGCTTCGCCCGCCAACATCATCGATCTCGGCGGCGTCGAGGAGCTGAAGGGAATCGAGGAGAAGGGACGCTCCGTCGTCATCGGCGCCATGACTAAGCATGGCGAAGTGGCGACCTCGTCGGTGATCAAGGAGGCGATTCCCGGTCTCGCGGCGCTCGCCGGCTATATCGGCGACCCCGCCGTGCGCAATCGCGGCACCATTGGCGGCTCGGTTGCGAACAATGATCCGGCGGCTGATTATCCGGCAGCGTGCCTTGCGCTCGACGCCACGATCATCACCAACAAGCGCAAGATCGCGGCCGATGATTTTTTCACCGGCCTGTTCGAGACGGCCCTCGAAGAGGGCGAGATCATCACCAAGGTTTCATTTCCGATCCCGGCGCGCATGGGCTACGCGAAATTCGCCAATCCGGCGTCGCGCTATGCGCTGGTCGGCGTCTGCGTGGCGAAGAAGGGCTCCGAGGTTCGCGTCGCCGTGACGGGGGCGGGATCGAGCGGAGTCTTCCGCTGGAAGGAAGCGGAGGCCGCGCTCGCGAAATTCAATCCTGCCTCGCTCGACGGGCTCAAGATGAGCGCGAAGAATCTCAACTCCGACATTCACGCTGACGCAGAATATCGCGCTCATTTGATTGGCGTGATGGCGAAACGCGCGACGGCGAAGGCGCTCGGCAAGCGTCTTTGATAGCGCGCTTTTCGCTAACGGTTTCCGTCATGGCCGGGCTTGTCCCGGCCATCCAAGTCTTAATTTGATGAGACGTGGATGCGCGGAACAAGTCCGCGCATGACGATCTGGAGATATTTGCGAGCAAGCCGCTGGCGGCGTCACTCCTGCCCGTACAAAAACCGCTCCTCGGCGATCTTGCCATTCTTCACTGTGTAGAGCCCGACTTCGTCCATCTTCATGCGCTTGCCGTCCTGTCTGGACGTGATGTCATATTTGAAGCGCACGACGAACTGATCGCCATTCACGTAGGGGCCTTCGGCTTCAGCGCTGTGAACCTCATGGTTCGCGATCCACCATTCGCCTTTCTTCTTGACCTCTTCCTTGCCACGGACGACCGCCATCGGGCCGTCCATGGCCTCGTAGCTCACGATATCGTCGGCATTGTAGCGGGCGGCCGCGCCTACATCGTCATGCTTCTTCAGAAGCGCAACGAAATCTTTGGCGAGTTCCTGCGTTTGCATAATGCTCTCCTTCAAAGTGATCAGCGCAGAGCACTTTAGCGAGCGTTGCTCCCGACCATGTCAGCATCGTGACGTTTAGCCAACCTGATGCGGCTTTGATTGTTCCAATCGCGGCTACTGCTGACTCGCTGACGACAGGAGTCTGAGTAAAACCGGCGTTTCTCAACTCACGCCGGGCGCGTCGCAGCGCGACGGACCTTCGCGCGTGTAGCGGCCGATATAGAGTGGAATCGAGCGTCGCGAGAGCGGATGCATTCCGGGCTCCGACGCCGTGAAGCTGAACGACGCCTCGCGCCATGTCGCGTGGACAGGCGCGTCTTTCCCGCGCCAGTTCAGGATGCCGGGGAAGTTTTGCCAGGCTTCTCCGTTCGGCGTTTTTCCCTGCCATTGCGGATTGACGGCGAGTTTGAGCACGACCGTTCCGCACGCGCCGTCCGCGCTGACCGTCACGCCGCAATAGCCGCCGGCGCAGGCGACGATGTCGATCGTCCCGATCGTCTGCATGCCCTTGCGGACGGCGGCCTGTTCGGCTTCGCGCCAGCGGCCGACGATGGAGGAACTGGTCTGCGCCTCGGCCGACATATTGCCGCCCATCATCAGGGCGACCATCGCTGACATAAGGGGGATCGCAGGCGAATGCACAGCGAGGCGCGCGCGCGTGAAGGCGGGACGATTCATGATCGGTCTCGTCGGTCTGCGCCCCATCCCGGTCTATTCGCCATCTTTCTTTGGTTGATTTGTGGCGGGTTCGCCGTCGCGACGGCCTTCGCGGCGCTGGGCGAAACACTGGGTTTGATCGACCTGCCGGAGGCGCTCGAACTGCTCGATCGCCGGCTGCCAGGCCTGTTCCGCATCCATATGGCTTCAGGCGCGCTTGCTCTCGCGCTTGTTCCGATCGCGCTTGCGACCGGAGGGCGGTTCGCGATTCATCGTCCTGTGGCGCGCGCCGCGGCGCTGTGCGTGCTCGTCGCGGGCGCCACGTCCCTGCCATCCGCCTTGATGAGCGCCGCGCCCTTGGCAGTCCGGATGGGGCTGCTGGCGCAGGGGCTGGTCTGGCTTGCGCTGCTTGGCGTGGGATTCGCGGCGATCCGCCGGGCTGAGAGAGTGCGTCACCGGCGCGTCATGCTCATGCTGGCCGCGGTGACTTCAGGCGCGGTCGTCCTGCGCCTGCTCCTGTTTGCGGCGTCCTATGCGACGATTGATTTCGACCTCGCCTATGGCTTCGCCGCGTGGTTTGCGTGGCTCGGACCGCTCGCGATCGCTTTCACCGCGACGCGCGCGCAGCGCGGCATTGCAAGGGCTGCGCGGCCCGTTGCTTTGACAGGCGCGCGCCTCACCCGCTAACACTCGCGAACGTTGGCCCGCTCGCGGCCGCTGCTTCCTATTCAGCCTGGAGACGTCGCGCCCCATGCAGCTTGCAAGGTTCAATGCGCCCGACGCGCCGGCTCCGGCGGGCGGCTATGCGCAGGCGGTGCGCGTCGATGGCGCATCGCGGCTCCTCTTCATCAGCGGCCAGATTCCGGTCGGCGCCGATAGCGAAGTCCCTGAAACGTTCCAGGCGCAGGCCGCGCTCGCCTGGAAAAATGTCGAGGCGCAGCTTCGCGCCGCCGGCATGAGTTTCGACAATCTCGTCAAGGTGACGATTTTCCTCTCGGATCGGAAATACGCGATGGCCAATCGCGAGGCGCGCAAGGCGGCGCTCGGCGATCGCGCCTTTGCGATGACAGTGGTGATCGCCGGCATTTTCGATCAGGCCTGGCTGCTCGAAATCGAAGCCGTCGCCGCGGCGTGATCGCGCAGGATTTTTCAAAAGCGATGTCAGTGTCAAAGCAACCTGCCTCCATCGACGCAACGCTCGATCTCCTGACGAAGGGCTCCTATGTCGCGGATCGCTCGCTCGCGACGGTGCTGTTTCTTGCGCTGAAGATGGGTCGGCCGCTGTTCCTCGAAGGCGAGGCTGGCGTCGGCAAAACCGAGATCGCAAAGGTTCTTGCTTCGACGTTAGGCCGCAAGCTCATCCGCCTGCAATGCTATGAAGGGCTCGATGCGGCGGCCGCTCTCTATGAGTGGAACTACGCGGGACAGATGATGGCGATCCGGCTCGCGGAAGCGGCTGGCGACAGGAATCGCGCGACGATCGAGAGCGACGTGTTCTCCGAGCGCTTTCTCGTGAAGCGGCCTTTGCTGCAAGCGCTGGAGCCCGACGTCGCGGGGCCGCCGGTGCTGCTGATCGACGAGCTTGATCGCACTGATGAAGCGTTCGAGGCGTTCCTGCTCGAAATCCTGTCCGACTTTCAGGCGACGATTCCTGAACTCGGCGTCGTGAAGGCGGAGAAGCCGCCTATTGTCATCGTCACATCGAACCGCACGCGCGAGGTGCATGACGCGCTGAAGCGCCGCTGCCTCTATCACTGGGTCGGCTATCCCACGGCGGAGCGCGAGATCGAGATCGTCAAGGCGAAGGCGCCTGACGTCAGCGGAAAGCTGTCGCGGCAGATCGTGCGCTTCGTCCAGGCGATCCGGAAGGAAGAGCTGTTCAAGCCGCCGGGCGTTGCGGAGACGCTGGATTGGGCGACCGCTCTCGTTGAGCTCGACGCCGTCGCGCTCGATCCGCAACTCGTTGGCGACACGCTTGGCGTGCTGCTCAAATATCAGGACGACATCGCGAAGATTCAGGGATCGAAAGTCCAGGCGATCCTTGATGAGATCAAGGCCGAGGCGCGGCGTTAGCCGAAACGGGCGCGCCGATCGGCGACGCGCTCAAAGCGGGCTCAATTGAACGCCGCCCTGAATTTTGCTTCGAGCTCGACCTTCTCGCGGCTCAGCCGCTGGACGTCTTCGGACGCCTTCACTTCCAGAAGCGTCTTCTCATACCAGAGAAGCTCCTGTTTGAAGGCTGAATAAAGATCGACCTCATCCTTTGAAAGCCCGACCTCCACGGAGTTCACGGATCGCGAGATATAGTATGTCACCGTCGACGTGATGCGCTGCGTCTCGTCGGGATTGGCGCCAAACGGCTTGCTGATGTCCTGATCGCTGATCGCGACGGCTCCCAGCCGAAACTGATGTGACGTTACTTGCTGAGGGTCAGGCAACCCCATCACAACCATCCATTCCTCTGTCTCAAAATTCTCGATCGTGACGTTGACGAACGCTTTTCTGCCCGTCGATTGGATTTCGACGATCTCCGCCGTCATCTTCGCGACCTGCTCCTCGACCTTTTTCGATATGTCCTTCAGGGTGGCATCATCGATCAGCTTCTGAACGAACCAGCCAACGATCGCGAGCGCGACCGCCGCGCCGACTGTTCTCGCCGTTCCCTTGAATGTCGCCTTGAGGCCAGGACCGATCTTGCCGGAGAAGCGAAGCCGCCCGCCCGGCTGCGCCGGAATCGGCGCTCCCCCGACCGGAACTCTTGTCGTCTTGATCGTCTCGGCGATCGTAGAGGGAACTCCTCCCTTGTGCAGGACGCACATCTGCGTGCCGCCGAGCCGGAACTCGGGTCCGACGACTGCGTCGAAGCTCTCAATTTTCAGACCGGTCTTTCTCAGGAAGCTTTTGAAAAACGAATTATACTGCTGGGATGAAGGGAAGCTTCGCAGGAACTGCTCGGTGGTCATCCCATTCGGCAGCTTCTCGCGCATCATATTGATCCATTCGGGGTGCTTGTTCAGATCGAGCACCCGCAGGTTCTGCATTTCGAGCGAGACTTGATAAACGCGCTGATCGCCGGGAACGGGCGCGCGCTCCCGCGCATATTGTTTCGCGACATCAAGACTGTCGGTATAATAAACGCCGTCGTCGAAGTCGTGTGTGACGCCGCCCGCCGCGGCGGGAGCAACATTGACGCCTTCGCCGCGGAACCAGACTGTGGGCGCCATGGCTTGCCCTCACCAATCCAGAAAAAATAAACTGGGCGATAATTCCCCAAGCGATAAATTCTAATCGGAATTTGTCAACGATGCTTGACATGGAACTGTTGAATTGAAGCTTGCCTTGTCGGCGCGGCTAAGCGCGAAACAATCGCGCAACAGGCGAAACCCTTTATTTCTTGCGGCTTTTTCCAATCGGGCGCATGGTTTTCCCATCCAGTGATGGGAGCCTCCCATGATCCAGGACCCGAATCTTCCCGCCGGCGCGTTGCCGCCGGAAGACCCGGCGCAGGCTGCGCCGCAGCGAAAACCGTCGTCAGGATCGAGCTATAACGACGTCGATCTCGCAGGCGACGTGATCGATGTCGCAGCGTCGGGCGTCATCGGCGGGACGATCAATCTGGTCGGGCGCGGCCTTTCGGCTTTGGCCGGCGGCATCGCCGGCGCGGCGACTTCAGTCGTCAACAGCGCCAGCGCGGCGGCGAGCGAGACGGTCTCCATGGTCGGCGGCGCGGTCGACACGGCCGGAAGCGCCGTCGTTTCGGTGACTGATGGCGTCAGCAGCCTTGTGGGCGGTGCGACCCAGGGCGCCGCGGAAGGCGTGGCGTCTGCAGCGGCGGAAGAGACGCTGAGCGCCGCGGGGTCAGTCGCCATGGATGCGGCCGGATCGGTCGCCAGCGGCGCGGTCGAAGCTGCGGGCGCTGTTGCAAGCTCGGCGGCGGGTGAGACCGTCGCGGCGGTGGCTGGCGGCGCGGTTGAAGCTGCGGGAGAAGTCGCCGGCGCGGTCGTCGAAGGCGTATTCGGCGTATTGGGATCGTTGTTCGACTAACATGCTTCGGCGCGGAGCGGACTCGCGCAACGCGTTCTTGTCAGCTCGTGGGATCGTCTCTACCTCTTTTCGCGAAAGAGGGGCGCGCCGTGACGATCGACGAACTCATGGATCTGGCGAGGCAGGCGGCGGCGGAAAGCCCCAACCGCGTGCGGCAGGTCGGCGTCGTCGTCGAGACTAAGAACGGCGCGCGCGTCGTCGCCTGCAACACATTTCCGGATGGCGTGCGCGATATCGAGGAGCGTCATGCTGGCGACGGCCGCTTCATCTGGATGGAGCACGCCGAACGCAATGCGATCCATCAGGCCGCCCGTGATGGACTAGCGCTCGGCGGCGCGACCATGACGACGACGCTCTATCCCTGCATCGATTGTGCGCGCGCCATCGTGCAGAGCGGCGTGAAGCTCCTGCGCACGCCGGAGCCCGATTTCAACGAGCCGACATGGGGCGAGGCGTTTCGCATCTCGCGCGTCATCCTCGAAGAGGGCGGCGTGAATTTCGAGCCCTGGCCGCCCGGCAACGAGATGCCGCCAGTGCAGGCAGGGCCGGCGCCGAAGCTCTACGCGCTGGGCTGAAACGCAGCCCGTTTTCAAGGAGACCACCGATGAATGCGGATATCGAAGCGCTGCGCGCCGCGACGCAAATCTATTTTGATGGAGTCTATGAGGGCGATGTCGACAAGCTTGCGTCGGTTTTTCATCCCACGAGCGCACTGACCAATGTCGGCGACGATGGATCGATCAATATCCGGCCGCGCGCCGTATGGCTCGATTTCATGGGATCGCGCCCGTCGGCAATGAAGAACGGTCTTACGCGCGGCGACGAAATTCTCTCGATCGACGTCACTGGCGACATGGCGCTGGTGAAGGTTAAATGCCAGATACCGCCGCGCTATTTCACTGACCTGCTGTCGTTTCTGAAAGTCGACGGCAAGTGGCAGATCGTGCAGAAGGTGTTCACCACCGAGATGCGCGCGTGAGCGGCAGGCTCGCCGAGAATATCGCCTATTTTGGCCGCGCTCTGCGCCATGCCGGGCTTCCCGTAGGTCCCGGCTCGGTCGTCGATGCGATCAACGCCGTCGAAACAGCGGCGATCGGAACGCGCGAGGATTTCTACTGGACGCTGCATGCGGTGTTCGTGAAGAAGCACGAGCATTCGCTGATCTTCGCGCAGGCGTTCCGGCTGTTCTGGCGCAAGCGCGCCTTTCTCGACAAGCTCATGGCGACGATGTCGCCGATGGCGCTGGCGAAACCGGACGACAAGAAGCCCGATGCCGGCGCGAAGCGCGTCGCTGACGCGCTCTCGCTGGGATTGGGCGAAAATGAGCCGCCGGAAGAGATCGAGACGCAGTTCGAGGCGCGGCTCACCATGTCGGAGACGGAAATCCTGAAGGGCAAGGATTTCGCTCAGATGACGGCTGGCGAAATCGCCGAGGCGCAGCGACTCATCGCGCAGCTCAGGCTCCCCGTCGACAGCGTCGTCACGCGGCGCTTCACGCCGGCGCATCATGGCGGGCGCATCGATCCGAGGCGCACTTTCCGGCGCACGCTGCGCACCGGCGGCGCGATCGTCGATCTCGCCTTTCGCGAGCGCGCCGAGCGCCATCCGCCCGTTGTCGCGATCTGCGACATCTCGGGCTCGATGTCGGAATATACGCGCGTGTTCATGCATTTCCTGCATGCAATCACCGATGCGCGCAGGCGCGTGCACACCTTCGTCTTCGCCACGCGGCTGACCAACATCACGCGCGAATTGCGCGCCAAGGATGTCGATGAGGCGCTCGCGGCGGCCTCGCAGCGCGCGCTCGACTGGGAGGGCGGCACGCGTCTTGGCGCCTGCATCCACGCTTTCAATCGCGACTGGTCGCGCCGCGTGCTGGGGCAGGGCGCCGTGGTGCTGTTTTTCTCGGATGGCCTTGAACGGCAGAGCATCGAAGCTCTGAAATTCGAGATGGACCGGCTGCGTCGCTCGGCGCGCCGGATCATCTGGCTCAACCCGCTGCTGCGGTTCGACGGGTTCGAGGCGCGCGCCGAGGGCGTCCGGGCGATCCTGCCTTACGTTGACGAGATGCGGCCGATCCATAACCTGCGCAACATGGCCGAGCTGGTCGCCGCTTTGTCGGCTCCGGCGGACGCCCGTTTCGAGCCCCGGCGCTGGTTGCAAAGGGCGGCCTGAAAGCCCATCTCCCGCATTGCAGGTTTGCCGCCATCTCGGGCGAACCAATGCTATAGTCCCCCGGACATAACGCCTGATCCGCCCTCCCGGAGCGCGCCATGATCGTGACCGACGACAACATCCTCGCCGAGGCCGAGCGCTGGACGCGCGGCGGGCGCAAGGTGGCGCTCGCCACCGTGGTGGAGACCTGGGGCTCCGCGCCGCGGCCGGTCGGCTCCCATCTCGTCATCGATGACGAAGGCAACTTTCTGGGCTCCGTGTCGGGCGGCTGCGTCGAAGGCGCGGTGGTGACGGAAGCGCTCGACGTGATCGAGGCCGGCAAGCCGAAGATGCTGGAATTCGGCGTCGCTGATGAGACCGCCTGGAAGGCCGGGCTCTCCTGCGGCGGCCGCATCAAGGTCTATGTCGAGAAGGTCGACTGACGGCTTGCAGTTTCCCGCCGCCTCGATCGATCGCATCTGAAAGCCGCTTCATGAAACTTTCCCTGCTGGCGACCCTCAACGAAGAACGCGTCGCGCGTCGCGCCGCGATCATCATCACCGATGTGGCGACGGGGGCGCAGCGCTTCGTGCGAGAGAGCGAACTGGTGAGCGAGCCCTGGGCCTCCGATCCCCTGTCGCGCACGCTCGCCGATGCGTTGCGCACGGGCAAGAGCGGCATGGTCGACACGCCTCAGGGACAGGCGTTTCTCACTGTCAGCGTGCCGCCGGTGCGCATGATCGTCACCGGCGCGGTGCATATCTCGCAAGCGCTGGCGCCGATGGCGAAGCTCGCGGGTTTCGACGTCGTCATCATCGATCCGCGCACGGCTTTCGCAACGCCGGAGCGCTTCCCCGACGTCGATCTCCGTCCGGAATGGCCCGACGCTGTGATCCCGTCGCTTGGCTTTGATCGCTACACCGCCTTCGTCGCTCTGACCCATGATCCCAAGATCGATGATGTCGCGCTCGATCTCGCGCTGAAGTCAGACGCCTTTTATGTCGGCGCTCTGGGATCGCGGAAAACCCATGGCAAGCGCGTCGAACGGCTGCGCGCCGCGGGCTTCGACGACAACACGATCGGCCGCATCCGCGCGCCGATCGGCTTGAATATCGGTGCCGTCAGCCCGGCCGAGATCGCCGTCTCGATTCTGGCGGAGGCGATCGGCGCCTTGCGCGCCGAGCGGATGGCGGCGCGCGCGGCGAAGGCGGCCTGATCCTCCATGGAATTCATTGAAGTCGCGGCGCGCGAGGCGGCCGGCGCGATCGCCGCCCATTCGGTGCGGCAGGGCGAACTCGTCATCAGGAAAGGCCAGCGCATCACCGACGCGCATGTCGATCGCCTCGCTGAGAATGGCGTCGAACGCATCATCGTCGCGCGTTTGGGCGATGGCGACAAAAGTGAGGATGAGGTCGCGTTCGAGCTGGCGCGCCGCGCCGCCGGCGCGCACGCCCGCGCGGGCGACGCTTTCACCGGCCGCTCGAATATCTTCTCGGATGCGCGCGGCGTGCTGCGCGTCAATGTCGAGGGGATCGATCGCTTCAATCAGGTCGATGAGCGGATCACCATCGCGACGTTGCCGGCCTGGCGCGTGGTCGAGCCGGGCGAGATGATCGGAACGGTGAAGATCATTCCCTTCGCCGTCGAATCGGATGTGGTCGCGCGCGTCGCCTCCGTCAGCGATGATCTCATATCGGTTGCGCCTTTCATTCCTCATCAGGTCGGCGTCGTCTCGACCTTGCTGCCGGGACTGAAGTCGCGCACGGTCGCGAAGACCTTGCGGGCGCTCGAAGGCCGGCTTGACGTCTCGCATTCGCGCATTTCGCGCGAGGCGCGCGTTGCGCATGAGATCGGCGCCGTCGCGGACGAATTGAAAGAGATGAGCGCCGGCGAGGCCGAACTCCTGATCGTGTTCGGCGCTTCGGCGGTGACCGACCGGCGCGATGTCATTCCCGCAGCGATCGAGGCGGCGGGAGGCACGCTCGTGCATGTCGGCATGCCTGTCGATCCCGGCAATCTGCTGGTGCTGGGCGAACTCCGGGGCAAGCCCGTCATCGGCGCGCCGGGTTGCGCGCGCAGCCCGCGCGAGAACGGTTTCGATTGGGTGCTGCAACGCTTGCTCGCGCATATTCCGGTGACGCGCGCCGACATCATGCGTATGGGCGTCGGCGGCCTCCTGATGGAGATTGGCGCGCGCGGCCAGCCGCGCGACGCGGCGCCCGAGGATTCCTGATGATCGCCGCGATCGTGCTGGCGGCGGGCCGGTCCTCGCGCATGGGCGCCAACAAGCTGCTTGTCGATCTCGGTGGTCGTCCGCTTGTGACGCACACTGTCGCGAATGCGCTGGCGTCCTCGGCGTCTCCCGTTGTTGTCGTGACAGGACATATGCGCGACGACGTCGAGACTGCTTTGAGCGGACCGCACATCGTCTTCGCGGCGAACCGCGATTATGCGAGCGGCATGGCGTCTTCTCTCGCGGTCGGTCTCGCCGCAGCGCCGGCCGCCGCCGAAGGCGCTTTGATCCTGCTCGGCGACATGCCGCTGATCGCGCCCGAGATCATGAATCGCCTGATCGCCGCCTCCGCCGCTCGCCCGGACGCCTCGGCCATCGTTCCCACTGTCGACGGCGAATGGGCGCATCCGGTGCTGCTGCGGCGGGTTCTCTTTCCGGCGGTGATGGCGTTGACGGGAGACGCTGGCGCGCGCCGCGTGCTCAACAGCCGCAGCGATGTCGCGCTCATTCCGATCGATGATCCGCGCTGCCTGATGGACGCGGACGATCCCGCCGCGCTCGCGACGATCCGGCTGGAACTCGAGAAAGAGCGGCGCAGGTAAGGCGCGCTGCTCCCATTGTCGCAGTCCGCCAGCGCTTCTACGCGCATTCCGCGTTGACCATGTGTCGCGGCGCACATGGCGAGCGGCGGCGGAAGAATCCTCAATTGACGGAGGGAATGCGGTCCTGTTTGGCTGCCTCCGTCACCTGGGGGGACATTGATATGGCTATTCGAACCGTCGCAGCGGCGGCCGCTGTTTTTTTGAGCGTCGTCAGCATCGATTCCGCGAGCGCGTGCAATCGCGGTCGTGAGACCTGCAGCTTCAAGCTCTTCAACAATACCGCTCACGCGTTGCAGAACTTCTGGGCGTCGCCCGCGCGCATCACGAAGTGGGAAGAAGACATTCTCGGTCGCCGCACGCTCGCCGCCGGCAACGAGATCAACGTCAACATGACCGACAACCGGTCGGACTGCATCTACGATTTCAAATTCAAATTCGATGATGGCGACGAACTCGTCCGCAAGGCGATCAATGTCTGCAAGCTCGGCCGGTACACGCTGAACGAGTGAGTGATCTTTCCGAAACGGTAAGTCCTCGTTTATCGCTTGACGCGTAACATGCCGGCAAAGAGGTAGCGCGCGCCTGCTTGGCCGCCGCCATAGCAGCGCCGCTTCCGATTTCAGTCACGGATTCCGACGGGGCGGTCGGCATGCGTTTGGGCGACGTGGCCGACGGGCGCGGCCGCATGTTTGCGCGAATCGAAATTGCGCCGGCCGGATCTTTCTGGCCGGCCTTGTCGGTCCGATCGCCGGCGCGCGGCTGGCTGCATGGCGTGCGACCTCGGCATGACCTTATCCTCTATGTCGGCGCCGATGATCCGCGTCGGGTGAAAGAGCGCGACGATCGCGGCCGCCTGCTGTCGGCCGTGATGATCGACAGCCATATATTCGCGCATACGCGCGATCTCGTCCCCTTCGCGGCGATCGAGGATGAGCGTCGGCGCGGCGCGGAGAGGCTGGATTATTCCGTGCGTTTCAGCCGCGCCTGGCGCTTCGTCGAGCGACCGCTGATGAGCGCCGCCTATCCCGAAACCTTCGGCACATTCGTCGAGCCGCACAAGCGAGGATGCGTCGTCGAGGTTTCGGCGGCGGATGTCTCGCGCCTGCTGACCGAGCCGATAGAGTCGTGCCCTGTGCCGCAGGCTCCTCGCGAGGCTGTCGATCGAGCTCCGCTTATGGAGGATTATTCCACCGACATCGCGCGCGCCTGTCGCGGCGCAGCCGATCGCGCGCGACGTTCAGGCCGGCTGATCGTGAAGCGCGCCGCGCGGCGTGAGAAGCCGGAGTCGCGGCCCGAGATGGAGCAGGCGTTGCGCCGTATTATTGTGTCGCAGGAGGGTTGCTGCGCGCTGTGCGGAGGGCCTGTTCCGGCCAACTCCGAGAATGAGCTTCTGAAGCTGTCGATCGACCGCATCGACAACAGCGATCTGTCCTATTCGCTGCGCAACATGCAGATTGCTCATCTCGGCTGCAATCGCGCGCGAGGCGGCGGCTCCTCTGCTGACTGGGTCAGCTATGTCAGGATGATCAGCGACATCCCGAAGGCGAAACGCGCGCGAACGCTCGCGAAGCTCAGCCAGCCGAACCCTTCTTGATCGGCTCCTGGAAGGAGAGCCCCATATCCCAGGGAAAATAGATCCAGGTGTCCTGGCTGACTTCGGTGATGAAGGTGTCGACCGTCGGCACGCCCATGGGCTTCGCATAGACGGTTGCGAAATGCGCGTTCGGCAGCATGGCGCGCACCACTTTTGCGGTCTTGCCGGTGTCGGTGAGGTCGTCGACCACGAGGACGCCCTTGCCCTGTCCGTCGCCAATGGCGCGGATCGAGGGCGCGATATCCTTCAGAACCTGCAGTTCGCCCTGGCTCTTGTAGTCGTGATAGCTCGCGACGCAGACGCTCTCGATCAGCTTGATTTCGAGTTCGCGCGCCACGATCGCCGCCGGCACGAGGCCGCCGCGGGTGATGCAGACGATGGCCTGGAACGGCCCCTTGTCCGCGAGCCGCCAGGCCATGGCGCGCGCGTCGCGGTGGAACTGGTCCCAGGAGACCGGGAAGGCTTTGTTGGAGGGGGACGCCATGTGCGTTCTCGGATGACAGCAGTTTCAGCCGCTCCCTAACATAAAGCCGGCGCAAGGATAGAGGGCGTCGGGCGATCCACAACCTGGGCGCCTGGGGCGAGCCTAGAAGTCATTCTCAACGACATCGACATTGAAGGTTACGCGCGAGGCGAAAGGTTCGCCGGTGCGGCCTGACCTTCCGCGAAGCTCAATCACCACCGTGTCATGGCCCGTCCGAAGTGGGGACATGCGAACTGAGTAACGTCCGGCTCGCAATTCGCCGAGCGCGAAACCTTTTACGATCCTAATGCCCGTGTAGTAGTTCAATGCGGAGCTGTAATCCAAACCACACCAGCGATTGATCGCGCTTTTTTCCATGCGCTTCATCTTGACGGGGGACTCCACGGCGCAGCCGTTGCAAATGCTGTGGGTTTCGAACTGACATTGCCTGGCGAACGCCTCAGGCGAGCTGGAAGCCACAAAACAGACCGCGAGTGCAAATGCAGCGCGCATAACGATTTTCCATGAAGACGCAGAAACTGTTGGCGCGAGATCCGCTGATCGTCAAAGCTCGTGACTATGCGAGAACGCTATGTTTTGAGCGCATTCAGCATTTCACGCACGGCTTCGGCCGCCGCATTCATCTTCGCCTCGTCGCGCGAGCGCACGATGAGATTGGTGTTGGGCTGGCCCTGCTCGTCCCAGAAGGGGTAGGAGCCGATCATCGTGTCGGGATGCGCCTTGGCGATGGCGGCGAGCGGCCCGCCAATGTCGCCCTCCTTCATGTCGGCCTTGATCGTAGTCGAGAGAATCTTCGCGCCCGTCTTCAGCTTGGGCGCGACGCCGTCGAGCATCGCCTGCATGATCACGGGCACGCCGGCCATGACGATGACGTTGCCGATCCAGAAGCCCGGCACCCTGTTGTAGGAGTTCATCACGAGATCGGCGCCGAAGGGAATGCGCGCCATGCGCAGCCGCGCCTCGTTCAGGTCTTCCGGCTTGAAGCGCTCGCGCATGATGGCGACGACGCGCTCATCGACATCGATGCCGACGCCAAACGCCTTGGCGACGGAGTCAGCCGTGATGTCGTCATGGGTCGGGCCGATGCCGCCCGTCGTGAAGACATAGGTGTAGCGCGCTCTCAGCGCGTTGAGCCCGTCGACGATCTCTTTCTCCTCGTCGGGGACGACGCGAACTTCTTTGAGATCGATGCCGATATTCGTGCAGTATTCGGCGATGTAGCCGATGTTCTTGTCCTTGGTGCGGCCGGACAAAATCTCGTCGCCAATGACGAGCAAAGCGGCGGTGATGGTTTCGGTCGCGGTCATGGGGAGCCCTTATTCGTGCAAAGTCTAGGGCGCGGCGCGCCAAAGGGAAATGTCGACGGGCACGCCTCGCTTCGCTGGCGCTTGCTCGACGTTCCGGGGACGGCGACAGGCTCATCGCGGCGCATCGAAGCTCTCGCCGTCGCCGGATTCGTGAAGCGAGCGTAGCGAGCGGAACGAAGTCCGGGGCCCAGCGAAAAACTTCGCGAAGCGACTTCAAACTTAGGATCAGGCTCGCGCCGCAGCGGATGCAGGGCTGAGCGCCGCGCGCGTCCGACGCGCCAGAAACATCATCACGCCCAGCACCAGAGCCGCGATGCCGGCGGCGGCGAGCAGGCTTTCCGCGGGGCCGACGCGCGAGATCAGCGCCGCGAACAGGATCGGCGCGACAGCGCAGGCGATATTCATGGGCAGCGCGATCTTTCCGAGCGTCGCGCCATAGGCCTCGCGCCCGAACAGGTTGAGCGGGATCGTCGCCCGGATGACCGTATTGAGGCCCGCCGACATGCCGTAGAGGCCGATGCCGAGAAGCGCGGCCGCCTCGGACTGGCCGCCGAAGATCAGCACGACGAGCCCGATCGGCGCCAGCGTCGCCGCGATCAGGCCCATGGTCATGGGAGGCATCTCACCGCGCGAGCCGAAATCGATCAGCCGGCCGGCGGTCTGGGCCGGGCCATGCAAGGAGGCGAGGAAGATCGCGGACGCCGCCGGCACGCCCAGCGCCGAGAGGATGTTGATCATGTGCGGCGACAGGCCCCAGCCGACGAAGGCCTGCCCGGTGAAGGCGATGGCGATAAGCCAGAAAGCGCCGCGGCGATCCGCCGACGGCAGCGCGCCGCGCAGTTCCGCCTCGCTCGCCTCGTCCGATCCGGCGGGACGGGCGGCCGGCTTCTGTCTCGCGATGAGCGCCTGTACCGGGAGCCCGACGCAGACGTGGAGGGCGGCGTAGATCAGGCACATGCTCCGCCAGCCCACCGCGCCCGAGAGCCAGGCGCTGATGGGATAGAAGATGAAGGGGTTGGCCGCCGTGAACAGCAGCATCGTCGAGATGGCGCGGCGCGCCTGAGCGCCGGCGACGCGGGCGAGCGCGACGAAAGCGGCGTTGCCCAGCATGCAGGCCTGGGTCAGGCCAAAGAACAGCCAGGCGGCGGCATAGACGGGAATGCTCTTGCTGTTGGCCAGCAGCGTCAGGCCGGTCGCGGCGAAGATCGACCCGGAGATCAGAAACCGGCCCGCGCCCATCCGGTCGATCATCGCGCCGATGCGCGGCGACAGGAACGCGCTCACCAGCAGCATGATGGTCAGGCCGCCATAAATCACCTCGAGCGGAACCCCGAGATCCTCGCTCATCCGGGGGCCAAGAATGATCGGCAGGTGATAGGTCGTTCCCCAGCCGATCATCTGCGTGACCACGAGCAGCGCAGCCGTGCGGCGCGCAACGGGACCGAGCGGCGTCCTGACTTTCGACGGGGAGAGGGTGGTGGGAGACAGAGGAGGAAACGAAGCAGTGAAAACGCTTTGTCGATTACTAGAGGTTCGCGGCGCATCCGCCACCGCGTTGTGCGTGGCTCCGGCATGCGCGCGGCGCGCGATTGTGAATGATTCAAATTCAATGCATCGGTGTGCGCGATGCTGCTTCCTCCTCTCACGACAGGCCGCTTGATCAAGCGCTACAAGCGCTTTCTTGCCGACGTGCTGCTCGAATCAGGCGAGACGATCACGGCTCATTGCGCCAATCCCGGCGCGATGCTTGGCCTCGCGACGCCAGGCGCGCGCGTCTTTTTGCGCCGCAGTAATTCGCCCTCCCGCAAGCTCGCCTATAGCTGGGTTCTGGTCGAAGCCGATTTCGGCTGGAAGGGCGTGCAGCTCGTCGGCATCGATACGTCGGCGCCGAACATGCTGGCCGAGGAAGCGATCCGCGCCGGCATGATCCCGGAGCTTGCGGGCTATCCCACGCTGCGGCGCGAGGTGAAATATGGCGCGAACAGCCGGATCGATTTCCTGCTTGAGGGCGAGGGCCGCGCGCCCTGCTATGTCGAGGTCAAGAACGTCCATTTGATGCGCGCGCCCGGCCTCGCGGAATTTCCGGATTCCGTCACGGCGCGGGGCGCGAAGCATCTCGGCGAGCTAGCCGCCATGGTCGCCGCCGGCTGTCGCGCGGTGATGCTCTATGTGGTGCAGATGGAGGCGGAGCGGTTGAGCCTCGCCGCCGACATCGATCCCGCTTACGCAAGGGCGTTCATCACGGCGCGGCGGGCCGGGGTGGAGGCGCTGGCGGTGACCTGCGCGATCAGCGAGCGGGAAATCCGGATCGATCGGGCCATTCCGGTGGTCGAGCCCGGCGGCGGCTTGACGCCTGCGCCCGCCGAGGCCACATCGGTTCCATGAATTTTCTCGATGTTGCTCCGGCCCCGGTTCGCCAGCCCGGCGTCATCAAGCTGCAGGGCCCGGAAGCCTTCGCCGGCATGCGCAACGCCGGCCGACTGACCGCCGAAGCGCTCGATCTGGTCACGGATATCGTCAAGCCCGGGACAACCACCGAGGCGATCGACAAGCTGCTGTTCCAGTTCGCGATGGATCACGGCGCCTATCCCGCGACGCTGAACTATCGCGGCTATCGCTATTCCTGCTGCACCTCGATCAATCATGTGGTCTGTCACGGCCAGCCCAACGACAAACCGCTGCGCGAAGGCGACATCGTCAACATCGACTACACCATGATCGTCGATGGCTGGCATGGCGATTCCAGCCGCATGTATCTCGTCGGGGAGACGCCTCGCCGCGCCGCGCGACTCGTCGAGGTGACCTATGAGGCGATGATGCGCGGCATCGCCGCTATCCGGCCGAGCGCCCATCTCGGCGATATCGGCCACGCCATCCAGACCTACGCCGAGGGCGAGCGCTGCTCCGTGGTGCGCGATTTTTGCGGCCATGGCCTCGGCCAGCTCTTCCATGACGAGCCGAACGTGCTGCATTACGGCCGGCGCGGCGAGGGCGCGGAACTGAAACCCGGCATGATCTTCACTGTGGAGCCGATGATCAATCTCGGCCGGCCGCATGTGAAGGTGCTCGGCGACGGCTGGACCGCAGTCACGCGCGACCGCTCGCTGTCGGCGCAGTTCGAGCATTCGGTCGGCGTGACCGAAACCGGCGTCGAAATCTTCACTCTGTCGCCGCGCGGCTATACGCAACCGCCTTACGCTTCGGCGTGATGCGCGCGGACGCTGACGACCCGCATTATCTCGGACATCGCCAAAGGCTGCGCGAGAGATTCGCGCGCAACGGCGCTGATGGCATGGACGATTATGAGCTGCTGGAATTGCTGCTCACGCTCGTTGTGCCGCGCAGGGATGTGAAGAAGCTCGCCAAGGATCTGCTCACGGCGTTCGGCTCTTTCGCGGACGTGCTTGCCGCGCCGCAGCAGCGGCTGATGGAGTTCGAGGGCATCGGCGAGATCGTCGCGGTCAATTTCCGCGTCATCGCAGCAAGCGCGAGCCGCGCGCTGAAAAGCGAAATCCGCAAGAAGCCGGTGCTGTCCTCATGGGCGCAGGTGATCGACTATTGCCGCGCCGCGATGGCGTTCGCCGATGTCGAGCAGTTCCGCATCCTGTTCCTCGACAAGGGCAACAAGCTGATCGCCGACGAGGTGCAGCAGACCGGCACTGTCGATCACACGCCGGTCTATCCCCGCGAAATCATCAAGCGCGCGCTGGAGGTGTCGGCGACGGCGATCATCCTCGTGCACAATCATCCTTCCGGCGATCCGACGCCGAGCCAGGCCGACATCCGCATGACGCGTGAGATCGTCACGATCGCGCGGCCGCTCGGCATCACGGTGCATGACCACATCATTGTCGGCCGCGATGGCCATGCGAGCCTCAAAGGCCTGCAACTGATGTAGGATGTGGCGCGCTCGCGCGTCTCTTTTCAAACGCGGCCGGCGCAACGTGTCGATCTTCAACGCTCAATTGTTTTCAATTGTTGATTTACCTCAGCGAGTGAAACGGAGGCGGACGTGCGCGGCCGGCGTCATTTTCTCTCATGTGTTTGCGCTCTGGCGTGGAGCTTGGCCCTTATGGCGGTCGGCGGCGCGCAATCTCCCGCCACGCTGAAGATCGAAGCCGAGCTTTCAGTCGTGACGGAGCCTGCGCGCCGCCTGTCGCTTCTGAACGAACTGGCCGCGGCGCTTGTCGATGGCGCGCCGGAAGATGCGGTCCGCCGCGCCGAGGAAGCTGCCGAGATCGCCGAGAGACTCGGCGACCAGCGCGGCGTCGCCGACGCTTCGCTCAGCCTCGGTCGCGCGCTGCTGAAGCTCAACCGGTTTGATCGCGCGCAGGCCGCCGCGGACAAGGCGCTTGATGTCTATCGGCAACTCAAGCTGCCTGATCCTGAGATCGAGGCGGCGTTCACTCGTGCGAACATCGCCTTCAATCGCGGCGAGTACCGTGAATCGGCTCAGCGGCATGAAGCTTTGCTGAAGCAGATCGACATAGCCGCTAAGCCATCTCCCGCGGCGAGCGTGCTCGAACGTCTCGCCAATGCGCGGCTCATGCTCGGAGATTTTGGCCAGGCGTTCGACGCCCAAAGCCGCGCCCTTGATTTGCGTCGCAAGATGAATGATGAGCAGAGCGTCGCCTCAGCCTTGATTGCGCTTGGCTCGATCGAATATGCGCGCGGCAAATGGGATGCCGCGTCGGCGATCTATATGGAAGCGCTTGGCGACGCGGAAAGACTGGGGCGGCAGGACCTGGTCCTGCAGGCGACGCTCTATCTCGGCATGGCGATGTTTGATCGCGAGCGGCTTGACGACGCCGAGCGTCATCTTTCGCGTGCGATCGACATGGCGCGGCGACAGAAGCAGCCGGTCTTTCTCACGGCCGCGCTGCGCGGCCTGAGCTGGGTGAGGCAGAAGCAGTTGCGTCCTGACGAAGCGCAGGCGCTTCTGGATGGGGCGGAGCTCAATGAGAGCGCGAACCGGCAGCTCGCGGAAATCCAGACGCGTCTCGATTCTGAACTGAGGGCGCGTCAGGTCGAGCGGCTCGAGCGCGATCGCGAAATTCAGAAGCTCGTTCTCGAACGCCAGACGCTGTTGCGAAACGCCGCGATCGGTGGCGTCGTTCTCGTCAGCGCTCTGCTCGTCGTGGCCGTCAACGCGTTTCGCCTCAAGCGCCGCGCCGCGCGGCAGCTCGCCGCCAAGAACGCCGATCTCATGGAAGCCAATATCGTCATCGCCAGTGAGCGCGCGCGTTCGGAACGTCTGCTGCTGTCGATCCTGCCGGCGGCCATCGCGTCACGGTTGAAATTGTCCTCGTCCGCGATCGCCGACAGCTATCCCGCTGCTACGGTGTTGTTCGCCGACATCGTCGGTTTCACGCCGCTGTCGCGCAAAATCGGCGCGAGCGAGCTGGTGAGGCTGCTCGATCAGATGTTCTCGCGCTTCGACGCGCTCGCTGCACGTCACGGGCTTGAGAAGATCAAGACGATTGGCGACTGCTATATGGTGGTCGGCGGCCTGCCCGAACCGAAGGAGGACCATTGCGAGCGGATCGCCGCGATGGCCCTCGATCTTCTTGCCGAAGTCCGGGATTTCAATGCGCATGAGAATACCGAGATGAGCCTGCGCGTCGGCTTCCACGTAGGACCTGTGGTCGCAGGCGTGATCGGCCGGCAGAAATTCAGCTACGATCTCTGGGGCGACACGGTGAACACTGCGAGCCGGCTCGAAAGCACGGGCGCCGCCGGACATATCCATGTCTCGGAAGAAGTCGCGCGCGCCTTGCGCGGCAAGTTTGAATTCGAGCCTCGCGGACGAACCGAGGTGAAGGGCATCGGTTCGCTGGCGACCTATTTCCTGAGCCAACGCGCTGGTGGCGGGGCGTCCGTCATGCCGGCGCGCGCCTGAAAGCCTCGCAGCCAGTTTTTGGGCGGACCGCAATTTTCTCAAAGATTTCCGATTCCTCCTTCAGTAATGTCGGGTGGCCGGATAGGCGCGGGAGAAGAACGAGTTCGATGCCGGGATTCGTCGCAGAACGCATGCTGGAGACCGCGACCGTCGCGGTCTGGGACGTCTGCTGCGCCGGCGAATGCCGTCACGAGAGCGCCGAGGAGTGCGCCAGCGCCGCGCATCTCGTTTTCCCCTATCGCGGAATCTATGTCAGGCATGTCGGGAAGGATCGCGTTGTTGCAGAGCCGAATCAGGCGCTCTTCTTCAACGCCGACGAAGGCTACCGCATCAGCCATCCCGTTCCCGGCGGCGACGCCTGTTTGTCTCTTTCCGTCAGCGAGTCTTTGCTGCGCGAACTGACGCCGCAATCGCTGCTGCGCACAGGCGGCGCGTTCGCATTTCGCGAGTTGCGCCTGCGGATTGATCCGCGCGCGCAGGCGCTTGTCGCGCTTTTGAGACACAGCCTCGGCCGTGGACTGGCGGAGCCGCTCGAGGCGGAGAGCCTCGCGCTGACGCTGGTCCGCCGCGCGCTTGGCCCGCGCACGGCTCATATCGCCGGCGGCAGCGCAGGGAGACAGCGTCTCGCGGATCGCGTGAAGCTTCTGCTGGCGAGCGATCTTTCGCGCCGGTGGACGCTGGCGGAAATCGCCAGGGAAGTTGGCGGCTCGCCAGTCTATCTCACGCAAGTCTTCCAGCAGGTCGAGGGCGTCCCGCTCTATCGTTATCAGCTCCGGCTGAGGCTCGCGCGAGCGCTCGATCTGCTCAGCGAAGTCGACGATCTCACGACGCTGGGATTGGAGCTCGGCTTCTCCAGCCACAGCCATTTCACGGCCGCGTTCCGCGAAACCTACGGTCGTTCGCCCTCCGAATTCCGGCATTCGGCGATTCGTCGCTGAGCGCGAAGCTCACGAAAATCACTAAAGATTCCGACAGCGCGGGCCGTGCCCGCCATGGTTCACCATCTGCGTCCAAAACGGACGAGGAATGGAGAACCGACATGTCAGAGAAAACCTGCGCCGCGTGCGATTGCGAACTCGAAGCCGATCCGATCAAGGTCGAAATCGCCGGCGAAACGGTCGAGGTCTGCTGCACGGAATGCGCGGACAAATTGAAGGAAGCGCACGCGTCCGCCGTCGCGCCGCGCAAGGGCTGAGCGATGAGCGGACATCAATCTTCGGCGGTCCGCAAAAACGTGCGGACCGCATCGGGCCAGATTAGCTACGCCGAGCAGGGAACGGGGCCGGTTGCGTTGTTCGTGCATGGCGTGCTGCTGAACGGATATCTCTGGCGCCATCAGCTCACGCATCTGTCCGACGTCAGACGTTGCATCGCGCTCGACCTGCTGGCGCATGGCGACACGGAGATCGCATCCGATCAGGACGTGTCGGTGACGGCGAACGCGCAGATGCTGAAGGAGTTTCTCGATGCGCTCGACATCGGGAAAGTCGATCTCGTCGGCAACGACAGCGGCGGCGGCATCGCGCAGATTTTCGCGGCGCTTCATCCCGAACGGGTGCGAAGCCTCGCGCTGACCGACTGCGATGCGCATGACAATTGGCCGCCGGAGGCGTTCAAACCCTTCCTGGCCATGGCGGCGGCAGGAGGCTTGCGCGGGACATTGGAGGCGATGCTCGCGGACAAGGGCATCTATCGCTCGCCGCAGGCGCTTGGACCGGCCTATGAGAAGCCAGAACTCGTGAGCGACGAAAACATCGAAATCTATTTGCGCCCGCTCATGCGAAATGAGCAGCGGTTGCACGATTTCGAGCGCTTTCTCGCAGCCTTCGACAACAGGCACACCGTCGCGATCGAGGAGCGGCTGCGCGCGTTGAAAGCGCCGACGCTGATCGCATGGGGAACCGACGACGTCTATTTCGATATCAGATGGTCGCGCTGGCTCGCCGATGCGATTCCGGGAACGCGGCGGCGCGTCGAATTCGAGGGCGCGCGCATCTTCTTTCCCGAAGAACGGTGGGCGGAATTCAACGAGGAATTGCGCGCGCATTGGCTGGAGGTAACGTCGTGAGTTCGGTCCCCATGTCTTTCTCCGGATTGCGATCGCCTGTGGCGACGCGATCCGGAGCCGATGATCGCGCTACGACGTGCGATCTTGCTTCACTGCGCGAGCGTTTCGATGCGCGCTCGTTCGCCGACGAGCGTGAACGCACTGTGGCGCAAGGCGGCGTGATGCGAGAGAGGCCGGTTCGTGCTATATTCTCGTTAGCGTGGATCGCGCAGCTTTTCCGGCGCGCGCCTTGGCGCGGGATTCCGCTCGATCCTGATTTCGCTCCGCCGGCGTTGCTTCGCGATGTCGGGCTGCTCGATGGTCGCGGCTCGCGACCGCGCGCGTGACGATCGCCGCCTCCTCGATCGGCATGGCGTTTGCTTGGATAATCAAAGGAGGCCGAAACGCGTCGGGCGATATGCGAGTTGCGGGAACGCACATCGCTCCGGCGGCGTTGAGGCCATCCTGAAGACGCTCCGGAAGGTTACTCAAATTTTACCTTTCGGGGCGGATCATCTGAGCAAGCCGGCTAACCGGCCGGCGATCGCGGATATGGAGGTCTACTTGGTCTCTTGCGATTTCGCCCGTCAGATGGGTGGCTACGGCCTCACCACGGCGCGCATTCTTTATCGTCTCCCTGATCATCCCCGCATCCTGCAATCCTATGTCTGGCAGGACTATGATCTGGCGCCCCGTTTCCCCGAGCTTATGAAGTTCCTCGATTTCTGGCGCAGGAAGCTCGAAGGGCCGATTTTCGAGGTCAAGGTCGCCCATTCCTCGCTGATCTCCCCGGTGGAGATGCGGGCGGTCGGAACCGAAATCACCGTCCATTGATCCCTTCCGGCGGCGCCTGACCCTTCCCGCAGCGCCGATCCGGCCTGCGTCCGGGGCGAGCCGCCGCACTTGGCGGGGCCGCGCCCGCCTGATAGCTGCTGCCTTCCAAATTCCGCAGCCGCCAGCTTTGTCGACACAGCGCATTTCCGCCATCCTTGATGGGCTGACCACATCCGCTCCCGAGGACCGTTTGACCCTCCGCGCCGTGCTGGACGCGCTGGGTGAGCGCGCCTTCGCGCTGGCGATGCTGCTGCTGGCGCTGCCCAACTGCATCCCCATGGTGCCGCCGGTCCCGCTGGTGTGCGGACTGCTGATCGCCGTCCTCGCGGCGCAGATGATGGCCGGGCTGCGCACGCCCTGGCTGCCCAGGGCCCTTCTCGACTTTTCGGTCAATCGCGCCGAAGCGGCCCGTGTGGTCGACAAGGCCCGTCCCTTCATCTCCCGATTGGAGAAGGTGCTCGACCGCCGCGTCCTCGTGCTCACGGTTTCGCCGGGTCTACGCCTCGTAGCGGCGGCGCTGCTGCTGTTCGCGATCGCGCTGCTGGTCGCGGCGCCGATCGTCGGTCAGATCCCGCTCGGCATCGCAATCGCTTTGACGGGCGTTGGCATCACAGAGCGCGACGGCGTCGTGGTGATCGCGGGCCTCGCCGTTGGCGCCATCGGCGTCGCGATCAGCATCGGCTTCATCGCGGCGATCGTCGCCGGCCTGATGGCGATCTTCTGATCCCGGGATTTTTTGATGACGAGCGCTCGGGCGGATTCGGCGAAGAAATTCGACTCTGCGCGCGCCGGCGAATATGCGCAGCAGAGCCGGATCGCGCTCGCGGGTTATGACGCCTGCCATGAACTTGCCGCTTGCATGCTGGCGGCGGAGCTGGGCTCTGGCCGCGCCGCGAAAATTCTCGTCGCCGGCGCGGGAGGTTCGGGACAGGAAATTCTGACCTCCGCTCCGCTTGAGGCGCGCTGGAGTTTCGTCGCCGTCGATCCTTCGGAGCCGATGCTGGCGACAGCGATGCGCGGCGTCGAGGAAGCGGGCCTGTTAGCGCGCGTCGAAGCGAAGCTCGGCGTGATCGACGATCTCCCCGATGTTCAGGCGTTCGACGCCGCGACGCTGATCGGCGTGCTGCATCATCTTTCCGGCGATGAGGCGAAGCGCGCGATCCTGTCGTCGATCGCCACTCGCCTCAAACCGGGCGCGCCGCTCATCCTCGCTGGCAACCGCTACGCCTATGCCAGTCAACCTTTGCTCCTGAAAGCATGGGGCGAGCGCTGGCGCATGAATGGCGCGACGCCTGACGAGGTGCAGGCCAAGCTCGGCAAGATTCTTCAGGGCGCCGATCCGCCGCATTCGGATGCGGACGTCGCGAAATTGCTGGAGGGCGCGGGTTTCTCCGCGCCGCTCCAGTTCTTCTCCAGCCTGTTCTGGGGCGCGTGGATCGCGCGCAAGAACTAGCCGACTATTTCCCGAGATAGCGGTCGAAGAATTGCGCGATGTCGGTGAAGACCTCGCGCGCTTCCGGCGTGTTGACGTCCTGATATTGCGCGTGGCTCATGCCTTCATAGACGTTGAGCTCCGCGATCACGCCCGAGCGGCGCAGCTTGCGATGGGTGCGCACGGTGTTTGAGAGGAAGAGATCGCGCGTGCCCGAAGTCAGGATTGTCGGCGGGAAGTTGGTGAAGTCGCCATAGATCGGCGAGATATAGGGGTCTTTCATATCGCGGCCGTTGGCGTAGAGCTTCGCGGCGCGACCAAGCCAGCCGTCCCAGGTGACGAGCACGTTATCGACCCATTCGTTCGTCTGGTAGCTGTCGCCGACACGCGCGATATCGGACCATGGCGTGCCCGGCGCGATCGCCGCCGGCAGCGGCAATTTCTCGTCCTTCGCGCGCAGCACCATGGCGAGCGTCATGGCGCCGCCCGTGGATGTGCCGAAGATCGCCATGTTCTGCGGCTTCGCGAGCTTGATGGCTTCCTTCCACACCGCCATCGCGTCATCCATCGCGGCGGGATAGGGCGCATCCGGCGGCATGCGATAATCGACGGAGATCACCTTGAAGCCGCCGAAACCCGCCATCAGGACGGCTTCCGGCGTCGCGGCTTCGCCGGGACCAAAGACATATCCGCCGCCATGCACATGCACGAGCAGGCGGTTCTGATTGACCGGCGGAATGAATTTCGGCGTGACGATATAGACCTTCACGCCGCCCATGGTCGAAGGCTCAACCGTGACGCCGAGTTTTTCCTTCAGCGCCGGCAATGCGGAAATCGAAAGCTGCGCGCGCTGATTGATCAGCGTCTTCCATTCCTCCGCGTTCTTGGGATCGGCGTTGAAATGAGGCGGGTAGGGGCCGCTGATCAGAGTTTGAAGCTGCGGGCTCACATCGTCGGTTGGCGTGGGACTCGTCTGGGCGGGCGAATTGCGCGCGCCGGGCTTGGCGTTCGCCTCGGCCTGCGCAGTCGCCTTCAGCGCGTAACCCTGCGGCGATAAAGGCTGCTCAGCCGACGATGTCGAGATGAGGGCGGCGATCGCAACGAAAGAAAGCGCAGTCTTCTTGAGCATATCTCTCTCCCGGAATGCCCGCTCGTCCGGCGGGATTGGAAGAAAGGTCGCGCTCCAATGACAGGGTGTCCATTCACGTTTCCGAACGTCAGCCTTGTTCGGATCGCATGAAATCAGCCGGCGATGCGCCTCGCCTTCACGGCTTTTTCGTCACGCCGCCGTAGGGCGGGCGCGGGATATTCATGTGCGCCTGCCGGAGCGCCGCCGACCAGCGCTCGCGCAGATCATGAAAATAGGGCTCGCCCGCGTCGATGCGATGCACAAGCTCCGGCGTGATCTCGTCGCGGCGAACGAGCACGAGATCGATGGGAAGGCCGACGCCGAGATTCGAACGCATGGTCGAATCCATCGAGATCAGGGTCACCTTCAATGCGTCATAGATGTCGGTGTTGAAGGAGACCGCGCGATCGAGGATCGGCTTGCCGTATTTGTGTTCGCCAATTTGCAAAAACGGCGCGTCAGGCCCGCATTCGATGAAATTGCCGGCGGCGTACACCATGAAGAGGCGCATGGAGCGGCCCTTGATCTGGCCGCCGAACAGGAAGGAGACCTCGAAGCGCACGTCGGCTGCATGAAGCGCGTCAGCGTCGATGTCGCGCACCTTACGCACGGCGTTGCCGATGAGCTGCGCCGCACGGAACATGGTCGGCACGCTGTCGAGCGTTTCGAGTTCGTGCGTGTGCGGATTCTCGACGCCCTCGGCGAGATAGCCGAGCACCGACTGGGTGACGGAGAGATTGCCAGCCGACGCGATCATCAGGATGCGGTCGGGATGCTGGTCGATCACATGCAGCTTGCGGAAGGTCGAGACATTGTCGAGGCCGGCGTTGGTGCGCGTGTCCGCCACCATCACCAGCCCTTCCTTCACGAGCACGCCGGCGCAGTAGGTCATCTCTGGATCGCTCTCCCGCGGACGCGGGGCTTATAGACCCGGCTTTCCGACTTTCCAAACCGGGCTGGCGAGCCTTTAGCTCAGCTCGGCGCAGCGCCTTATGAGGAAGCGCCGCAGCGCCGGATCGCGCTCAAGGCCGATCGCGCGCTGATAGGCGAGCATCGCTTCGGCGACATCGCCAACGCGCGCCAGAAGCGCCGCCCGCGCCGCCCAATAGGGCTGATAGTCAGCTATACGGGTGTCGAGCTCGATCTCGTCGAGCGCGAAGAGGCCCGCCGCGGCTCCTTCCGCCTCGCCAATGGCGACAGCGCGATTCATCGCCACAACCGGCGAGCCGGTGGCCGCCCAGAGCAGGCCATAAATGGCGGCGATCGCTGGCCAGTCAGTGGTTCTGGTGATGCGGCGCGCGGCATGAGCCGACTGCACTGCGGCCTCAAGCTGATAGCGGCCGACATCGCCGGCGAGCACGCTCGCCTGCATCAGCGCCTTTTCCGCCTCCTCGATCATCGCGGCGTCCCAGCGCGCCGGATCCTGTTCGCTGAGCGGGACGAAATCGCCGCGATCGTCGCGTCGCGCCGCGCGACGGGCTTCTGCATGCAGCATCATCGAGAGAAGGCCGTGCGCTTCGGCCTCTTCGGGCGCAAGCGCGACGACCAGCCGGCCAAGAAAAATCGCCTCGCTCGACAGGCCGCGCCGGCGCGCATCAGCGCCGATCGGATCGGTCCAGCCTTCGGCGAAGACGGCGTAGATCGCATCGAGGACCGATGCGAGGCGTTCAGGGATATCGGCGCGTTCGGGCGTGCGGAAAGGAATGCCCGCGAGCTTGATCTTCGCCTTGGCGCGCGAGAGGCGTTGCCCCATCGTCGGCGGCGCAACAAGAAAGGCTGATGCGATCGTCGCTGCGTCGAAGCCGAGCACCGTTTGCAGAATGAGCGGCGCGCGAATGTTCGCGTCGATCGCGGGATGGGCGCAGGCGAACATCAGCTTCAGCCGTTCGTCGGGAATGTCCGCCTCCTCCGAAAGGCGCTCTTCGGCAAGCAGCGCCACATGATCCGAGGCGTCGCGCGTCGTGCGCCGCCGTCGCGCCGCGTCGATCAATTTCCGCTGCGCTGTCGTCAGCAGCCAGGCGCCTGGCGCGTCGGGAACGCCATGCGCCGGCCAGTTCGCGAGCGCGGACGCAAACGCGTCGGCGAGCGCATCCTCTGCGGCGGCGACATCGCGCGTCTGCGCCGCGAGATAGGCGACGAGCTTGCCGTAGCTCTGGCGGGCGACCGCCTCGGCGGCCGCGCGCGCAAGCTCGCTCTGTGCGACGTCGTTCACGCCGCGGGCTGCATTTCCCAGATCGGCCGAACTTCGATCGAGCCGGTCTGCGCTCCGGGGCAGCGGGCGGCCCAGGCCAGAGCGGAGTCGAGGTCGGGCGCGTCGATCATGTAGTAGCCGGCAAGCTGCTCCTTGGTCTCGGCGTAGGGGCCGTTGACAAGTTCGGTCTTGCCATCGGCCACCCTCACGCGCGTCGCGGTCGTGGTCGGGCGCAGCCGCTCGCCGCCAAGAAGCACGCCGGCCTTCTTCATGGCTTCGGTATAGGCGAAATAGGCCGTCGACATGGTGGTCGCCGTCTCCGGCTTCGCCGCCAGCATCGCCTGCTCATTTCCGTAGATCAGCATCAGGTAGCGCATGGTCATTCCTCTTGATGGTCGCCGCAATCGGCGTTGGCGTGATGAAGACGCGCGAGGATCCGGCATTTCGACAGCGGCGGCAAAAATTTTCAAATGCCGGCCGCGAGTAAGAGGAAGCGGTCGATCAGAGCAGGATATCCGCAAGAGCGCGGCGCAAATATGGAGCCGCCAGATCGAGAAAGGCGCGCGTCTTCAGCGGCAAAGTCGCCTGTCCGGCGTGCAGCAGATGGACGGGGGCCGGTGGCGGCTCAAAATCTTGTAGAATGACGTGGAGTTCGCTCGCCGCGACGGCGCGGGCGGCCTGATAGGCCAGCACGCAGGTGACGCCGACGCCTGAGATCGCCGCATCGACCGCCGCCTCCGCCGTATTGACCGACAGGCGCGGCGTGACGTCGACAACAATATCCGCTTTGCCGCCTGGCGAGCCGAAGCGCCAGCCGGCGCCTGATCCCGATCCGAAGAAGGTGATGCAGGGAAGCGAGCGCAGATCCTGCGGTGATCGCGGCTCGCGATGCTTCGCGAGGAAAGCGGGGCTGGCGCAGACGACGCGCCGCATCGAGCCGACACGCGTCGCGATCATGGCGCTGTCCGGCAGCGCGCCAATGCGCACGGCGAGATCGATATGGTCGTCAATCAGATCGACGACGCGGTCGGAGAGCGCCAGCCTGACATTGATGTCGGGATAGAGCGCGAGAAACTCATTGATGGCGGGCAGCACATGCAGCCGTCCAAAAACGATCGGCGCTGCGACCACGAGTTCGCCGCGCGGCGCGGCGTATTCGCCGGAAGCGGCGCGTTCGGCCTCTCCGACCTGTTCCAGAATGCGCCTGCTCGCCGTGACATAGGTTGCGCCAGCTTCCGTGAGGGCGAGCCTACGGGTCGAGCGGGTCAGCAGGCGCGCGTTCAGATGCGCTTCGAGCTCCGAAATCTTCCGGCTCACGGTCGGCAGCGGCATGCCGAGCCGCCGGCCGGCTCCGGAGAGACTGCCCGTTTCGGCGGTGGCGACCAGCACAGCCATGGCTTCCAGCCGATCCATGATTCTCTTCCAAAATATGGAATAATCTATCTCACGATTACATGATTATATGAGTTTATGGAATTGAATATCTCCGATGGGCTGGATCGACGCTCCAGCCGGAGATTTCGCCATGAGCTACGGATTTATGGACATCGCGCGCACGCCAAGTGTGATTGCGGCGCAGGAGGCGAATGGCGCGGCCGAACTCTGGTCGGACTTTCACGGGCATCGCGAGTTCGATCGCTTCGGCCCTGCGGAAGCCGCGTTCATCGAGGCGCGTGACAGCTTCTTCATCGCCACCGTCGCCGAGAATGGCTGGCCCTATGTGCAGCATCGCGGCGGAGCGCCGGGATTCCTGCGCGTGCTGGACGAGAAGACGCTCGGCTTCCTCGATTATCGCGGCAACCGGCAATATCTCAGCCTCGGCAATCTCGCGGCGAATGATCGCGCGGCGCTGATCCTGATAGATTATCCGGCGCGGCGGCGCATGAAGATGTTCGCGCGTGTCGAAGTGAAAAATCTCGACGATGATTCCGATCTGATCGAGAAGCTGTCGACGCCGGGCTACAAGGCTAAGGCGGAGCGCGTCTTTCTCTTGCATCTCGAGGCGTTCGACTGGAACTGCGCGCAGCACATCACGCCGCGCTTCAGTGAGGAAGAGCTTGCGCCTGCGCTCACGCAGGTGCGTGAGCGTATCGAGGAGCTGGAAGCGGAGAACAGGAGATTGCGCGAAAGGCTTGCGGCGCAGGCGAAAGCGTGATCGTCGCGCGTTATGACTGTATCTGCAGTTGCGTGACTTTCACCGCGACGGAAAGGAATTCATCGTTGCCGCCGAGGCGGCTGCCGCGCACCGGCGCCGCGCCGAGATAGTCGAGCGCGGATGCGACGCGCACATGCGCATCCGTGGTACAGATCGCGTTCGCGGCGTCGAAGCCGACCCAGCCGAGCCCCTTGATATGAACCTCGGCCCAGGCGTGGCCGGCGTTCTGATCAACGACATTGTCGGCGCGATGGAAATAGCCGGAGACATAGCGCGCGGGCACGCCGAGAGAGCGGGCCATGGCGCAGAAGATGTGCGCGTAGTCCTGACACACGCCGCGCTTCGCCGCGAACGCGTCCGCTGCTTTCGTCGTTGAATCCGTCGGCTCCGCGTCGAACGTCATGTCGCGGCCGAGCGCGCTCATCAGCCCGTGCATTACGGCGAGCATATCGCCGCTCTGCGCGCCGCAGGAGTCCTGCGCGTCACGCGCATAATCCGCCATTCCAGGATTGACGGCGGTCAGATCAGTCGCGCGCAGATAAAGCTCCGCTGGAAAGCGTTCGACGGCGCCGGTCAGCACGCCTGCTGTGTCGCGCGTCTCGACCTCGCCCTCGACATGGATCGAGAAGGCGTCAATCGGGCCTGCGGCGTTGAGCGAATGCACAATGTTGCCAAACGCGTCCTCCCCCTGACGCATGCGCGCGTCAGCGTCGATCTCGGCGCGCCATCGCGTGACATGCTGGGCGGCGTTGTTGCGCGGCGTCAGCCGCAACGTCTGGATTACGCCCTTCGCCGGACGGGCGTAGCGATATGCGGTGGTGTGAGAGATTTGAATTCTCATCTCGTCAGACCAGATACTGCTCCTGAATCGTCGTCGCCAGATTGTTGTTGTCGATGATCGATTGCGTGATGAATTCGTGCAAGCCGCTCTGGAAGATAGCTTCGATATTGGTGTTTTCGAGCCTGGCGAGCATGGCGCGCGCCGCATGCTGACTCGGGCCGATGCGGCCATATTGCCGTGCAAGCTGGTCGAGGAAGCGCACGAGGTTTTCGTAGCAGGCGTAGAGCGAGCGCGGCATCTCGCGGTTGAGCGTGAGCAGATCCGCGACCAGCCAGGGCTTCACGCTTTCGCGATAGACCCAGTGATAGGCGGTGAGAGCCGAAACCGAACGCAGCAGCGATGACCACTGGAAATAGTCGAGCGTGCCGCCGACGCGCTCGGTCGCCGGCAGCAGCACATGATACTTTACATCCAGCAGGCGCAGGATGTTGTCGGCGCGCTCGATATAGAGGCCGAGACGGGTGAACCAGTATTCGTCGCGCCGCAGCATGGAGCGATAGGCGGAGCCGTCCACCACGAGCGAGACGTTCTTCACCCAGTCGAGAAAGCGCGTCAGCTCCTCGCGGTCCATCTTCTTGATGTCGTAGTTCTTGAGGTCGAGCCAGGCGCCGTTGATCGCGTCCCACATCTCGGTGGTGATCGCGGTGCGCACCGCGCGCGCGTTCATGCGCGCGATCTCGAGGCATTTGCGAATTGAGGCCGGATTGTCCTCGCTGAAGCAGAGGAATTCCCGCACCGTCTTTTCGTTGGCGTCCTTGTAGATGCGATGGAACGCGTCGGCGCTGCCCGCGGTCAACAGCGCGCTTGTCCATTCGTTGTGCGTGCCGCCATAGGAAGCGGGGAGGGCGGACAGTCTTGTCGACGCGTCGAGGATGCGGGCGAGATTTTCCGCGCGCTCGATATAGCGCGACATCCAGAACAGGCTGTCGGCGGTGCGGCTCAACATGGATCGACTTCCTTCACAACGCCAACGCCAATCTTGTCCGTCCGTCAGACATCCAGCACCCAGGTGTCCTTCGTGCCGCCGCCCTGGCTTGAATTCACCACCAGCGATCCCTCCTTCATGGCGACGCGCGTCAATCCGCCGGGCACGATCCTGACCTTGTCGGAGCCGGAGAGCACGAAGGGCCGGAGATCGACATGGCGCGGCGCGACGCCCGATTTGGTGAAGGTCGGGCAGGTCGAGAGCGCCAGCGTTGGCTGGGCGATGTAGTTGTCGGGCTCATGCTTGAGACGGCGGCGGAAGGTCTCGATCTGGTCCTTCGTCGCGTGCGGGCCGACGAGCATGCCGTAGCCGCCGGAGCCGTTGACCTCCTTCACCACCAGCTCGCCGAGATGGTCGAGGACGTAGGCGAACGCGTCCTTCTCGCGGCAGCGCCAGGTTGGAACATTTTTCAAGATCGGTTCTTCGCCCGTGTAGAACTTCACGATCTCCGGCATGTAGGAATAGACCGCCTTGTCGTCGGCGACGCCGGTCCCGACAGCGTTCGCCAGCGTGACGTTTCCGGCCTGATAGGCGCCCATCAATCCCGGCACGCCGAGCACCGAATCCGGCCGGAAGGCGAGGGGGTCGAGGAACTCGTCATCGACCCGGCGGTAGATCACGTCGATGCGCTGAGGCCCTTCCGTCGTGCGCATATAGACGACGTCGTCGCGCACGAAGAGATCAGAGCCTTCCACCAGTTCGACGCCGAGCTTGTCGGCGAGGAAGGAGTGTTCATAGAAGGCCGAATTGTATTGGCCGGGGGTCAGCAAAACGACGGTCGGATCGGCGGCGGCGCGGACCGGCGCGACCGAGCGTAAGGTCGCCAGGAGATTGTCAGGATAATTCTCGACCGGCGCGACGCGGTTGTCGGCGAAGAGCTCCGGAAACAGCCGGATCATGACCTCGCGGTTCTCTAGCATGTAGGAGACGCCGGACGGCGTACGCGCATTGTCTTCAAGGACATAGAAGGTGTGCGGATCGACCCGGACGATGTCGATGCCGGCGATATGGCAGTAGACGCCGTGCGGAACTTCGAAACGGTCCATCTCCGGCCGGAAGTAGGGATTGCGGTAGATGAGATCGTTCGGGACGATGCCGGCGCGCAGGCACTCCTTCTTGCCGTAGACGTCGCGCAGGAAGGCGTTGAGCGCGTTGACGCGCTGGACGAGGCCGCGTTCGAGCGTCTGCCACTCCGACGACGAAAGCACGCGCGGGATGATGTCGAAGGGGATCAGGCGTTCGGTCGACTCCGCCTCGCCATAGACGGCGAAGGTGATGCCGATGCGTCGGAAGAAATATTCGGCCTGACTGCGACGGGTGTTGAGGAGATCGGGCGAGGCCTGTTCGAGCCAACGCGACAACTGAGCGTAGGGCTCCCGGATGCCGGGAGACTTCCCCATTTCATCAAACGCAACCGCCACGACCCCTCCCTGGCGCCGTCATGTTGGGTGAGTGGAGCAATGCGCGTGCCAAATTGCAAGCGCCCTTCTGAAACGCCTCTCAGACTGCTGACGGCGCGGGCCTCGGCGTCTTGCGCGGTCCGAATCAGCGGCGTTCGATGAGTTGAGGGCGGCGCCTTCGAGGCGCCGGGGCGTCGTGCGTCGAGTTCTTGTATCTCTGATCGCCTGCATATGCGCGGCCTCTGCGGCGGCGCAGGCGGAGGAGTCGCCTTTGTCGCCGGCTTTCGGCTCGCAAGGGGCGGTCGCCGGTCGGCCGCCTTCTCTCGTCCTTTTCACCGGACAGGAGTTCGACCGCGCGAATATCTATGCGTCCGGCGGCTTCAAATGGCGGCCCTTCAAGCCGCTGGGCGAGGATCGCTTCATCGTCGTCGGCGCGATCGGCGGAGGCCGCTGGCGCGAGACCAGGCCGCTGGCTCTGCGCCGCGAAAGCGACAGTTGGAAATTCGCGGCGCATCTGCTTGTCGGCGCGGAATTCTTGGTCGCCGGCGGCTCGCTCGGCGTTTTCGTCGGGCCCGAATATTTTCAGGAGACGGCTGTCGATCCCATTGGCGCGACGCTTCGCCGCGAGCGGCGTTTCGGCTTCCGCATTCACGGCGACTGGTGGAGCCAACCCACACCGACAATGTTGCTGACCGCGAACATCGCCGCGGGAACGGCCAAGCAGGACGTCTGGAGCCGCATCGCATTCGGCTGGCGCGTCAATCCGGCGAAGGAGCTGTGGGGCTATCTAGGGCCGGAGCTGTCGCTCTATGCGGCGAAGGATTCGACCAAGGTCCGCGTCGGCGCGCACTGGTCGGAATTCGGGCTCGGCGGATTCAAATTCCGCGTCTCAGCCGGCGCGCTCAAGGAGGATGGACGCAGAGTCGGTCCGTATCTCACGGTCGGCGGCTACCGCGGGTTCTGACCTTGAGGGCGGCTTGAAAGTGGTGCGATCTATTCCTACCATATTGGTGAAGGAGTCGGCCATGGGACATGTCGACAAACGAAGCATTACGCTGTCGCCGGATCTCGCCGCGGTTGTGGACGGGGCGGTGGACGCCGGCGAATACGCCTCCGCCAGTGAGGTAATCCGCGATGCGCTGCGGCTGTGGAAGGAACGGCGCGATCTGCTTGGCTATACGGTCGAGGAATTGCGGCGGCTCGCGCAGGAGGGAATTGACAGCGGGCCGGGTCGCTACGCCTCGATTGACGAAATCAAAGCAGCCGCTCGCGCCGGATGGGCGCGGGCGAAGAAGGCCGGATGAGCGGTTTTCCCGTTCAATTCACGAAACAGGCTGAAGACGACCTGATTTCGATTTGGCGATATATCGCAAACGAAAGCCCGCAGGCGGCTGATCGCGTCTTGGATCGCATTAACAGCCGATGCCAGGGCCTCGCCGCGCATCCCTATTCCGGACCGCCGCGGGAGGAGATCGCCGCCGGCGTACGGCATCTCGCGATTGACGGCTATCTCACGCTCTACCGCGTGAGGAACGAGCAGGTCGAAATCCTGCGCGTCTTGCATGGCGCGCGCAATATCGATGACATCAACGTGCCGGACTGATCTGTGACTGTCCGCGCCGTCCTCAATTAATCCGCAAGTGGTCGAGCCGTGACGGCAATTCGCTCAGCATCTCGATCGGCGCGTTGGCGAAGGCGACGCGCAGATGGCCCTCACCGCCAGGGCCGAACCATGATCCCGGCAACGCAAGCACGCCGCGCTCCATCGCCATGGTCTCCGCGATGCGCGCGGCAGACGCCTTGTCTCCGAAGGGATAGCGCAGGAAAGCGAAATAGGAGCCGATGGAATCAATTGTCCACCCTTGAGCCGACTTCATCGCGTCGGCGAAAGCCGCAGCGCGCGCATTGATGTCGGCGCGATTGTCGGCGCGCCAGTCGCGCAGCGCATCCACCGCCCAGGCCGTGACGATCTGGCCGACGCGGGCCGGACATATCTGCAGCGTGTCCAGACATTTCGCGATTTCGCGCACTAACGTCGGCGCGCCGAGGATCGCGCCAAGGCGATAGCCGGGAATCGCGTAGGATTTGGAGAAGCTGTAGAGCTGGATCAGGTGATCGCGCCAATCCTCGCGCGTGAAGAGATTGTGCGGACGATCAACGCCATCAGGCATGAAATCGCGATAGGTCTCATCAACGATAAGCCAGATATTTCTGCTGCGGCAGAGCTCATGGAAAGCTGCAATCGTCTCGGGCGGATAGATCGCGCCGGTCGGATTGTTCGGCGTCACCAGCACGATGGCGCGCGTGCGTTCATCGATCAGCTTTGCGGCCTCATGAACGTCAGGAATGAATCCGTTCGCCGCGTTGCAGATCAACGGGCGCGCTTCGATCCCCAGCATGTCGAGCGCCATCTTGTGATTGAAGTACCAGGGGCTCGGCAGGATGATCGAGTCACCGGCTTTCGCGAGCGCCATAGCGGTGACCATGAAGGCCTGATTGCAGCCCGCCGTAATGGCGATATTGCCCGCGCCGAAATTAGAAGCCGCGTAGATGTCGCGAACGTCGGCGGCGTAGGCTTCGCGCAGCGCGGCGTCGCCTTCGATTGCGCCATAGCGCGCGCTCGCAGGATCGGACGCGGCGGCGCCGAGGCGCTGCAGCATCTCGGGCGGAGGCGAAACCGCCGGCGCCGCCTGCGAGAGGTCGATCAGGGGTCCGCGCGCGCCGCCATAGCGCGTGATCCAGCCGCGCGCCTCCGGGATTGGCGGCGTCGCGGTGTCGATGAGATGGGGATTGATCGGAGCCGTCATGCGTTTGGCGTCCAGCCATAGATCCAGCGGTGGCGGTCGAGCATGCCCTGACCGTCGAGCCGCGCCATGATGAGATTACGCGCCCATGCGATCGGCCCGCTCGCGTGATAGGCGCGGGCGTTGGCGCGCGACGCCTTCTGCACGCGCGCCGCGCGATCCATGCGCCGAGCCGCGTAGCGGGCGAGAGCGCGCGGAAGATTTTCGCTCGCGCGCGACATTTCCTGTGCGAGCACCGCGGCGTCCTCGATCGCAAGCGCCGCGCCCTGGGCAAGAAAAGGCAACACTGGATGCGCGGCGTCGCCAAGCAGCGCGACCGATCCGCGCGTCCAGAGCGGCAGCGGCGCGCAATCATGCAGCGACCAGACCTGCCAGTTCGGCGCTGCGGCGATGAGGTCGCGCGCCGTCGCGCCCATGCGCCGCATGAGATGATCGAGCGCCGCGCGATCGCCATCATCGCCCCATGTTTCGCGATGCGCCGCGTCGCGCGGCTTCTCAGTCGGGCGCACCAGCACGAGATTGATCATGCGGCCGCCGGCGACGGGATAGTGGACGAGATGCGCCTCGCGCCCGATCCAGAGATGGGTGATCGGTCGCCGCGCCGCCTCGGGCGCGGCGTCGGCCGGAATGAGCGCGCGCCAGGCTTCATAATTCGCAAAGCGCGTCTCGGCCTTCGGCGCGACGAAATTCCGAACGCGCGACCACAGCCCGTCGGCGCCGATCAGCGCGCGGCCCTCGATGGTTTCGAGCGCGCCGGCCGACGTCCTCACCCGTAATGTAACGCCTTCATTGGAGACGCTGACATCCTCGACCTTGCGGCCGACGAGAAAGCTTATGCCGCGATCGGCGCGCGCGGCGTCGATCAGCGCCGTCTGCAAATCGGCCCGGAGCGTCGCCCAGTAGGGCGCGCCGAAAGCGGCGCTCGCCCCCGAGATCGGCATGCGCGCGAGCTCGCGGCCGCCGTCGAGGCGATGGACGATCAGCGCGTCGGGCGAGGTGGCGCGCCGCGCCAATGCGGCGCCGAGGCCGAGATCGATGAGAACGCGGCTGGCGTTCGGAGAGAGCTGGAGGCCGGCGCCGACTTCGGCGAAGCGCGTCGCCTGCTCGATCAGGGCGACCGGAAATCCGGCGCGCGCAATCGCAATCGCGGCGGTCAGACCGCCGATGCCTGCGCCTGCGATGAGGATGGGCCGATCGGCGGCGTCCGCCATCGCCCCGCGTCAGGCCGCCTTCGGCGCGGGCTCATGCCAAGCCGCGCCGGTCGGCTCCGTCGCGTCGCCATGAAGCTCCGGCAGGTAGCGATAGAGCGTCGAGCAGTAGGGGCAGATAATCTCGTTGTCGCCGCCCATGTCGAGGAAGACATGCGGATGGTCGAACGGCGGCTTCGCGCCGATGCACATGAACTCCCGCGCGCCAATATGGATGGTCGCGACGCCGTGGTCGTTGTGGAAATAAGGAACGCCGTGATCGGCCATCGGCTCGTCCGTCCGCGCTGAAGGGTCGGGGCTTGGGGACCATATTGGCGGCGCGGGGTCAACCGCTTCAGGCGCGGAGCCAGCTATCCACTCGCCGGGCGAATGGCGCCATGCTCGCAGAGTGAGCCCCCGTTATGTTAGGAGGGGCGGATGCTATATCTCGAAATAGGACTGGTTCTCCTCCTTACCGTCGTCAACGGCCTGCTCGCCATGTCCGAGCTGGCGGTCGTCTCCTCAAGGCCGGCGCGGCTGCGAGCCATGGCCGAAAGGGGGGTCAATGGGTCCCGCCGGGCGCTGGCGCTGGCGGCCGACCCCGGCCGGTTCCTGTCCAGCGTCCAGACCGGAATCACCCTCGTCGGCATCCTGTCCGGCGCGTTCTCGGGCGCGACCCTGGGCGACCGGCTGAGCGCGGCGCTGGCGGACGCCGGCCTGCCCCCGGGCGCCGCCTATGTGCTCGGCGTCGGCGTCGTCGTCACCCTCATCACCTATCTCTCGCTGATCATCGGCGAGCTGGTGCCGAAACAGATAGCTTTGCGCGACCCCGAGCGCATCGCCTGTCTTGTCTCGCCGGCGATGACGGTCATGGCGCGGCTCTCGGCGCCGGTCGGCTGGCTTCTCGACAAGTCGGGCAAGATCGTGCTCGCCCTGATTGGCCTGTCCAAGGACAGCGACAAGGGCGTCACTGAAGAAGAGATCAAGACTCTCGTCGCCGAGGCGGAGACGGCGGGCGTGCTGGAGCCCGGCGAGCGCGAGATGATCACCGGCGTGATGCGGCTGGGCGACCGGCCGGTGCGCACCGTCATGACGCCGCGCATCGACGTCGACATGATCAATCTCGCCGATGATCCCGCGGCTGTGCTGAAGCACATCATGGAAAGCCCGCATTCGCGCTTTCCCGCCCATGACGGCAATCCCGACGAGGTGGTCGGAATCATCTGGGTGAAGGACCTCATCGGCGCGCGCGTTGAGCCCTGCACCGTCAACCTGCGTGAGCTCGTACGTCAGGCGCCGATCATTCCGGAATCGATGGACGCGCTCGACGTGCTCAACGCGTTGAAGGCGTCAGCCGTGCATATGGGCCTCGTGCATGACGAGTATGGCCATTTCGAAGGCGTGGTGACCGCCGCCGATATTCTCGAAACCATCGTCGGCGCGTTCGAGACGGAAGAGGGCGCGCCCGAGCCGCCGATCGTCGAGCGCGGCGACGGATCGATGTTCGTCGCGGGCTGGATGCCGGTCGATGAATTCGCCGATCGCATCGGCGTGCCGCTGCCGCCGCAGCGCTCCTATGAAACCGTCGCCGGACTTGTGATCGCGAAAATGGGCCGTCTTCCCGCGGTCGGCGAGACCTTCGACATCGCGCGCTTCCGCGTCGAGATCGTCGATCTCGACGGGCGGCGCATCGATAAAATTCTGATCTCGCCGCTGCAAGGGAACCGGCGCGCCGCCGCGGCGTGAGCTGCGCCTTCATTCAATCTCAAAACTCATCCTCCATGCACCACTTCTCTTCCGATGGCGTCGACATCGCCTTTATCGACAATCAGCCTCTCGAACATGTCGCGCCGGGCAACGGCGCGACCGTAATGTTGGTGCATGGTTTCGCCTCCAATCACGCGGTGAACTGGGTCAACACGCTGTGGACGACGACGCTCGGCCGCGCCGGCTTCCGCGTCGTCGCGCTCGATCATCGCGGTCATGGCGAAAGCCAGAAACTCTATGACTCCAGGCTCTATGGTCCCGCGATCATGGCGGAGGACGTGCGCCGCCTGATGGATCATCTCGGGATCGAGCGCGCCGACGTGATCGGCTATTCCATGGGCGCACGCATCACGGCGCAACTCGCTTATGCCCATGGCTGGCGCGTGCGTTCGGCGGTGCTGGGCGGACTTGGTCCGCGTCTCGTCGAGGGCACGATGTTCGCCGACGGCATCGCCGAGGCGATGGAGGCGCCATCGCTCGACTCGCTGACCGATCCGATGCAGCGCATGTTCCGCGCTTTCGCGGAGCAGTTGAAATGCGATCTGAAAGCGCTGTCGGCCTGCGTGCGCGGATCGCATCTGCCGATGACGCGCGAACAGTGCGCTTCGATCAAGGCGCCAATCCTCGTCGCCGCCGGCACCAAAGATCCGCTGGCGCGTGAACCCGAAAGACTCGCGGCGATGTTTCCGAACGCGCGCGTGCTCGAAATTCCCGGCCGCGATCATAATCTCGCCGTCGGCGATCGCGTTCACAAGCAGGGCGTCGTCTCCTTTCTTTCAGAACGTCCGTGACGCGACAGAAGCGGCATGGCGAATGGTTCGCCGGCGCGTCCGGCGGACGGCTTGCGGCGACGATCGTCGGCGAAGGCTCTCGCATCGCGCTGCTGTTGCATGGCGGCGGACAGACGCGCCACGCATGGGACCGCACGGCGCTCCAGCTCGCGCAGTCCGGATGGACCGCGATCACGCTCGATCAGCGCGGCCATGGCGAAAGCGATCATGCTGTTGACGCGCGCTATTCATTCGAGGAGTTCGGCGCTGACGCGCGCGCTGTCGGCGATGAGATCGCGCAACGTTTCGGCCAGCGCGCAGTCGCGATCGGCGCGTCGCTTGGCGGAATTGCGTCGCTGCTGGCTCTGCGTTCACGTCCCGATGTGTTCGCTGGACTGATCCTCGTGGATGTCACGCCGCATATGGATGCGACCGGCGTCAGCCATATTGTCGGTTTCATGAGCGCGCATCTCGAAGCGGGATTCGCCACGGTCGAGGAAGCGGGCGACGCGGTTGCGGCCTATTTGCCGCATCGTCCGAAACCGTCGTCGCTTGAAGGTTTGAAGCGCAATCTGCGTCAGGGCGAGGACGGGCGCTGGCGCTGGCATTGGGACCCGCGCTTTCTCACCGGACCGCATCCCGTGAGTTCAAATCCGCTCGAAGAGCAGGCGCGCGCGATCGAGGCCAGTCGCTCGCTGAAAGTTCCGACGCTGCTGGTGCGCGGCCGTTCAAGCGAACTCATCACGGAAGCTGCGGCGCAGCAGTTTCTAGAACTCTGTCCGCACGCGGAATATGCCGATATCGCCGGCGCGCGGCATATGGTGGCGGGCGACGTCAACGACGCCTTCTCGCATACGATCCTCGAATTTCTGAATCGGCGGTTTCCCGGCTGAATTTCTCCAGAATTCAAACGGGGATTGAGTTTTCTTCGCTGGCTCGGCGTAGAGAGATTTTCTCCGATTTGGCGAAAGCGGGCAGAACGCTTATCTTCGCAGCCAACTTGTCCATCATCGGACGGAGGTCCGCATGTCCCAATCCGAGACCAGGGCGCGCCTGTCGCGCCACGGGCTGCAGGCGATCGATCCCGTATGGGATCGCATTCGCATGGAAGCCGAGGAGATTGTCACGCGCGAGCCGGAGCTTGCGGGCTTCACGCTTCGCTCGATTTTGAATCATGACACTCTCGAAGAGGCGATCATCCATCGCATCGCGGCGCGGCTCGATCATTCAGTCGTGCCGGCTGATCTGATCGTGCAGGTCTATCGGGGCGTGCTGAGAGATCATCCCGAGATCAGCGCCGCGTTTCGCGCCGACATCATGGCGGTGGTCGACCGCGATCCCGCCTGCACGCGCGTTCTCGAACCGGTTCTTTATTTCAAGGGCTTCCATGCGATCCAGACGCACCGTCTGGCGCATAGTCTCTGGAACGAGGGGCGGCGCGATTTCGCGCTCTATCTCCAGAGCCGCTCGTCCGAAGTGTTCCAGACGGATATCAATCCGGCGGCGCGGATCGGCAAGGGCATCTTCCTCGATCACGCCACCGGTCTTGTCGTCGGCCAGACCGCAGTCATCGAGGACGACGTGTCGATGCTGCATGACGTGACGCTGGGCGGCACCGGCAAGGAGCACGAGGACCGGCATCCGAAGATCCGCCGCGGCGTGCTGATCGGGGCCGGCGCGAAGATTCTCGGCAATATCGAGGTCGGCCATTGCGCGCGTGTGGCGGCGGGCTCGGTCGTGCTGCACCCGGTGCCGCACAACACGACCGTCGTCGGCGTGCCCGCCAAGGTGGTCGGGGAAGCTGGCTGCGCCGAGCCGTCCCGCAGCATGGACCAGATCATCAGGGAGAAGCTCGGCGGCTAGGCCGCCGAGCCGGATTTCCCGTCTCGCGGGCGAAAGTCCCCAAGCTCCAGCGTCAGCGCTGGGTCAGAGGAAGAGCGCCGCCGCTTTGCGGCGCGGGCCATCCGACGGAGCGACCGAGTTCGGTTGTGTGACAACCTGCGAGCAGCAGCGCGAGAGCGGCGATCGACAGCCAACGCATTCAAGCCTCGGCGCTCTGAAGCGTCTCAAGAGCAGACGCGATCCGTTCGCGTTCATTCCAGGCGACAACGAGATTCAGCGCCAGCAGTAGCAGGGCGGGCGCGAACGAGCCGCCGATCAGGAAAACATGAGTGACGACTGCGCCGACCATGACGCAGGTCAAGAGCAGCGCGGCGACGCCGGAGGTCGCCGGAAGCAGAAGCGCCGCGGCGCCGAGAATTTCGAGCAGGCCGGTGAGATAGCGGAACCATTGTCCCACCCCGATGTGGTCGAATGTCTCGACCATCATCGAAGCGCCAAGAAGTTTGGCTCCGCCCGCGCTCAGAAAGGCTGCTGCGAGCAAAGCCTTGACGGCCCAGAGCGCATAGCTGCGCCAACGCGGCGTCGTTGGCGAAACGGATTGATCAAGCGACATATTCGATCCTCTGAATATTTGCGTTTGATCAAGATTGAGATGTAATATCATTTGTGCAAGAAGGATGATTTTTGTGATCTAGTATGAAAAATCAGACTATCAGAGATGACGGGGACGTCGAGTGCCAGAGTCTCGGCAATCCGGTGCCGGACATTCATCGCGCTCTCGGCGTTATCACGGGGAAATGGAAGGGGGAAATCCTCTGGCAACTCGTTCAGCGGACGTATCGTTTTGGCGAACTCAGACGAGCGATTCCCGGCGTCACGCAGCACATGCTGACGGCCCAGTTGCGCGAGCTGGAAGCTGACGGCCTCCTCAAGCGGACGGTCTATGCCGAGGTGCCGCCGCGGGTCGAATACGAATTGACGCCAGCGGCCGAGGCGCTGCGACCGGTTTTCGATGAGCTCTTTCGCTGGTGGAGAGAACATGGCGCCGTGGCGCGGGAACAGGCGCCTTCGCAGCGACCCTAGGTCAGCGCCGGACCATCCGCATCGCCTTTCAAGGGTTGCCCGGACGCCCTTCGCCATGGCAGAGGACCGGCCAATTCAGGAGCCGGCCGTGGACAAGACCGAGATCATCAAGCTGCAGAACTATCTCAGGAAGCTCTTCAACAACACGGCGATCCGCGTGGTGCCGCGCATGAAGAAGAACGATTCCTGTGAGGTCTATATCGGCGAGGAGTTCATCGGCGTGATCTCGCTCGACGCCGAGGATGGCGAGCGTGACTACGCCTTCCAGATGGCGATCCTCGGCGCCGATCTCGACTGAGTTCCTCCGGCTTCCCTGCTTCTTCTGCGTTGGAGCGCGCCTGCGATCGGGCGCAAATAACGCCTGCGATGTTCCCGGCGCGACAGCGTCGGCGATGATGACATGGCTTCATCTCCCGAACTGACGCGGTTCGCCGCGTCGTGGATGGAGCGAAGCCATGTACATCTATGTCTCCTATCGGCAGCAATATCCGAAGTTCACCTCCTATGTCAGGGACAGTTTTCCAAAGTTGATCGAAGTGCCCAATGTCGTGAACGCCCTGCAGGTCTGGGGCTTCATGACGATGGAGGAGATTCGCAAGGCGCTCGAGTGGCAGGAGGGCGATGTCTTTGACACCGTTTCCGTCGAGATCAGCGAGCCCTTCTATTACGAAGACAAGCGCAAGTTAGGACCCAAGGAATTTGGACGCACGCCCCGCGTGTTTAGCGAGGTCGCAGTCTCGCCAAAGGCCGTGCAGGCCTTCGAGGACGGAAAGGGCGTCAGCATCACCGGCTATGGGCTCAAGGTCTACACGGTTGGCGCGCAGATGCTTGGACAGCTCGTCTACAACTATGCCGGCAACCATTACTGGAAGCCGAGTCAGGACGCGGAGGTAGCGAACGCCAAGGCGCGTCAGCGTCGGCAGGGCTTTTTCGGACAGGTCTATGGCGGCACGCCGTGCTAGATCACGCCGCATTTTGATTGAAACAATCAAAATGCGGGAACGTGATCGATTCCAAAAGTTTAGAGCATTGCTTACGCAGCGCGAACGCTAGCGTTCGTCGCGGGAAAACCGGTTTCCACTTTTTCGCGCCATGCTCTATGGGGGCGAGGCCTGGCGACCGTGAGGCTTCACATGAAAGAGCCGCCCGAGGGCGGCTCTTCTGTTTTGTCGTGGAGTTTTAGCGGATTGGCGGCGCGTATTGCAGCCCGCCCTTGCTCCAGAGCGCATTCTTGCCGCGGGCGATCTTCAGCACCGAACCCATGCCGACGTCATGCTCGAAAGCTTCGCCATAATTTCCGACATGCTTGACGATGCGATAGGCCCAATCGTTGGTCAGGCCGATCGCCTCGCCGAATTTTCCTTCCGTTCCGAGGAGACGCTTGACCTCGGGATTGGATGATTTGAGCTGCTCGTCGACATTCGCTCTGGTCACGCCGAGTTCTTCGGCGTTGAGCATGGCGTTGTGCGTCCACTTCACCAGATTGAACCACTGCACGTCGCCGCTGCGCACGACGGGCCCGAGCGGTTCTTTCGAGATGATCTCCGGCAGCACGATGCTGTCCTGCGGGTCCTTCAGATTGAGGCGTTCTGCGTACAACGCCGATGAATCATCGGTGTAGGCGTCGCAGCGGCCGGATTCGTAAGCTTTGATCGCTTCGTCGCCCGTTCCGAACGAGACGAGATCGTATTTCAGATTGTTGGCGCGGAAGAAGTCGGCGAGGTTGAGCTCGGTCGTCGTGCCTTGCTGCGCGCAGATCGACGCGCCTGAAAGCTTCAATGCGGAATCGACGCCGAGCTTCTTGTGAATCATGAAAGCCTGGCCGTCGTAATAATTCACGCCCGCGAAGGTGATACCAAGCGCGGTGTCGCGCGCCATCGTCCATGTGCTGGTGCGCGAGAGCAGATCGACTTCGCCGGCCTGTAGCGCAGTGAAGCGGTCCTTCGACGTCAACGGCACAAACTTGACCTTGGCCGGATCATTGAAAATTGCGGCCGAGATGGCGCGGCAGAGATCGACGTCAAGGCCGGTCCAGTTGCCCTGCGCATCGGGAACGCCGAAGCCGGCGAGACCCGGGCTGACGCCGCAGGTCAGTTGGCCGCGCGCTTTCACCTGCGCCAGCACCCCGGTCTGTGCATGCGCGATATTGAAGTTGAGACATGAGGCGGCCGCGACAAGCGCGGCGCTGACAATTCGCTTCATTTCATTCCCCTGTGGGCGGAGCGATGTCGCCGCGACCTATCTGGACCCGGAGGGGAGGATTTTGATGCGGATTGACGTTGCCGCTTCGGCAGAGAATGCGGGTTGGGAGCGCCTTTGCGGAACCGCGCAATGGCGAGCGCGATTTCGGCGCGTCAGCGCAGGGCGCGTCCGACGAGATTCAGCACGCCGCTCTTCAGACGCTGCCATTCCGGCAGCAGCGCCGGGTCGAAGCTGACGAGCGCGTCGACGCCCGCTGCGCGGAATGTCGCGAGACAGCGCGGCGGCAAGTCGTGGCGGCCGACGCCGGCCGTCGGGCAACGGGCGGCGAACTCCGCGCCGTCAGGCGTCATCACCAACTCCTCACCTTCGTAGGGAGAGCCGGCCTTGAAGCGCCGCATGATGAGACCGCCGGGATTGGACCAGATCTCCGGCTCGATGAAACGGCCATGGACGGCGAGTGAGCGGGTCGCGGGGTCGATCCCGTCAGCCGCCTGCAGGGACATCAGCACATGAGCCGAGGCGGCAGGAGGGGCGGCGTGGCCGCGATCATCCCAGGCGACCAGATGCGCCGGTCCGAGATCGGGCCAGCCCAGGATCAGGTCCGCGCGGTCGAGCTTGCCGCCCTGCCTTTGCGGGCCCGGATGGATCAACGCCTCATCGAGTTCGAGAATGCGTTCGCCGAGTTCGATTTTCACGAAGCGCGGCGCCAGAGGCGCCGCCGGCGTCCAGCGCAGCAACCCGATCGCGCCAACCGAGATCATCGCCGCGACAAAGGCGGCGGCGATGGGAGCGAGGGATCGGCCGCGATCGGCGGCTTCGACGGGAGCTTCAAACATGGCGGCGCAGATATGGATGGCGGGGAAGGCTCCCGCCGCGCTTAACCAAGATCGACGTTCTCGCTTAACCGTTCGTTAAGGCTGATGCATCGTTAAGCCGCCGGGTCCGGACCGGCGCTCTGGCTTTTCATCCCATGTTGCTGCTGACGCCCGTCGCACTCGAGTCCCTGTCGTCGATGGCGCTTGGCCTCGCCTTCGCCGGGCTGCTCGCCTCGGCTTTCGAACTGTTCACGACGCGCCGCGCCAGTTTCAGCCTGCTGCAGACTGGCGACATCAGGGCGCTAGCCTCGGTGCCGGTGGTCGTGTTCACAGCGCCCTTCATCATCCTCAGGAACACGCTGATCGGACGGCGGGTCGAGGGACGGCCGTTCCTGTTCGTGATGCTGGCGACCGTCATCGCCTGCGTGTGGGGCATGATGTGCGGTCGCCTCATGCTCGATCTCGTGCTGAGCCTGATCGCCTGAGGCGAAGAGTCGGTTAGCCGGCCAAGCTGAAAATCTGATTCAAGCGGCTGCGGCGGCGATTCAAGCGCGGGCGAAACAGATTCAGGTCGTTGCCAAGCTGATTCAAGTCGCTGCAGATATGATTCCGCCCGATCGCGCATCCTTTTGAAATCAAACGATTTCAAGCGGCCGGCGAATACTCGACCGCTCTCTCCGTTGGCGCTGAAGCCGCGTCAGGCCGAAGCGATATAGTCTCGCATCGCGGCGCTTTCCGCCTCGAAATCGGCGAGACGACGCTTCACCACGTCGCCGATCGACACGATGCCGACGAGGCGATCGCCCTCGATAACAGGCACATGGCGGAACTTGCCCTCGGTCATCATCGCCATCACCTGGGTGATCAAGGTGCCGGGATTGCAGGTGACGACATTGCGGGTCATGCAGCTTGCGACCGGCTTGTCGAGCGCTGCGGCGCCTTCGCGCGCGATCGCGCGAACCACGTCGCGCTCGGAGATGATGCCCGCCACCTTGCCTTCGACGCTTGTAACCAGCGCGGCGCCGATCCGGCGCTCTGACAGCAGGGCGGCGACGTCGGCGATCAAGCGATTGGGCTCGATCGTAACGACCGACTTGCTCATGATTTTGGCGACAGTCATGCGCTTCTCCCTTCGGCTTTCCCATCGAACACGACAGGCAAGCCTCTTGTTTCCTGGAGGCGCGACTCTCTTCCGAACGCCTGACGCATCCGGAAGGCAGTCCGCCCGGGTTGCGCCGACAGGTTCGAACCGCGGTCCAAACCCGCGACTTATCGAGAGCATGGCGCATATTGTCGCAGGGAGCAACCGCGGACCAGGCGCCGCGCCCACGCTTCCGGCTTTCAATTAGGGGGCGAAACGCTGTTTCGCCGCTTGACCTCAAGCAAGGTTGAGGTCGTACGCAGGCGAAACGAGGGGTCAGCGGACCCCAGGAGCGACCGATCGTATCATGATGCTTTTTGCCGCCGACAAGTCGCGCGATCCCGCGCCAGAGGCCCTCGCGACTGCAGGCCGGCTGGCGCAGCCCGCGGCCGACCGGTGGGTCCATATCCTCCGGCCCAAATACGCCGTGTCGACCCTGACGCTGTGCCTCGGAGTCGCGCTCTTCGCCTTCAACACGTTCCTGGTCTCGACGGCGCTGCCTTCGGCGGTCGCCGAGCTTGATGGCGCGTCGTTGATCTCGTGGTCGACGAGCCTTTATCTGATCTTCGCCATCCTCGGGGGATCGGCGGCCGCGCAGATCCAGGCGCGACGGGGACCGCGGGCTGCGCTGGTCGCGAGCTCGATCGTCTTCCTCGCGGGCACGCTGCTGGCCGCGGCCGCGCGAGGCATGCCGCAACTCCTGGCGGGACGGGTTCTGCAGGGTTTGGGCGAGGGGATCATCGCCGCCATCTGCTACGCTCTGATTCCCCGAATTTTTCCTTCGGGGCTGGTTCAGAAGGTGTTCGGCGCCGAGGCGATCGTCTGGGCTGTGGCGGCTTTCGGCGGCCCCGTGATCGCCGGCTATCTCACCGAGACGGCGTCATGGCGCATGGCGTTCCTGGTCAACGCGCCGGCGTCGCTGATCTTCATGTTCCTCGCCGTGATCGTCGCGCCTTCCCGCGGCGAATCCGGCGACAGAGCGCGGCTGCCTGTCGCGCCTCTCGCCCTTATCGCAGCGGGCATGCTCTTCATCACCTTCGCCGGGCTGGCGTCCCCGACGCTGGCGATCGCTGTGGCGCTGGCGGGCTTCGCCGCCTTCGCGCTTGCGCTCCGCATCGATCGGGGAAGCGCGGCGCCGCTGTTCCCCAAGGACGCCTTTCGGGCTTCACGTCCGGTCGGCGCGGGGCTTTGGGTCGTGCTTCTCATGCCGATGGCCCAATCGTCCGGCTCCGTCTTCGTCGTCTATGGGCTGCAGAATCTGTGGGGTTATGCGCCGACCCTCGCCGGTTCGCTGAACGCGATCATGGCGCTGAGCTGGAGCGCGATCGCAATCGTCGCGGCGAGTTTGAGTTCGCGCCGCCTGCGTTTGGCTCTTATCTGGATCGGGCCCGCGATGCTGATCCTGGGTCTCGCCGGATTGGTGTTTGCATTCTGGACCGGGCAGATAGCGCTGCTTGTTGTCGCGCAGATTCTGGTTGGCGGCGCTTTCGGGGCCTGCTGGGGAGCGCTCAGCCAGGCGGTGATGGAGGCGGCGCTTGAGCAAGAGCGCGACAGGGCGTCGGCCCTCCTGCCGACAGCGCAGTCTGCGGGATATGCGATCGGCGCGGCCTTGATGGGCGCTATCGCAAACATGGCCGGTTTCGCCTCGGCCCGTGCCGGCGCCGAACTGCAGCAGGCGATGGTCGTGGTGCTCATGGCGGGAACGGCGCTCGCTATTCCAGCGCTCGCGGCCGCACTGCGTGCGGCCGCGTTCCTGAAAGGCCGCGCCGATGTGCGGCTTGGGTCGTGACGCCGCGGACAGGCTAGTGAAGGTCGGCCTTTGGCAGCCGGCCGATGGGATCGAACACGTCGAACAACAGGAAGCCCGCTGCAAAGCCGCCGACATGGGCCATCCATGCGACCGGCTCGTCGCTGACGCCAAGCGGGACGGCCGCGATGCCAGTCAGGATGTTCAGTCCGAACCAGAGCGCGACGAAGATCATGGCGCGGCTATTGCGGAAGAAGTCGACGAGCGGCGCAGCGGGATAACGGAAGGCGTCGTCGCCCGGCGCCCGCCAGCGGCCCAGGGGGCCGCCGGTTGAGAAGGCGAACCGCGCCATGGCGCCGGTGAAGCCCGACACCGCGCCCGACGCGCCGATCAGGGGCAACGGCGAGAGCGGGTCGATCGCCATATGAGCGAGCGCGCCCGCTGCGGTCGCCACGAGTCCGAGCAGAATATACCTCAGGGAGCCGAACCGCCGGTCGACCGCCCCGCCGAAGGCGACCAGCCAGAGCGAATTGACGATCACATGGGTCCAGCCGCCGTGAAGGAAGGCATGGGTGACGAGCGTCAAAGCCCGGCCGGAGCCATCGTTCCCGATCCGCGCGGCGATCACCGCCTTCTGATATTCGATGCTGTCCTGCGAAAACTGCGCCCCGGTTGTCACGAGCCTTTTCAGCTCTTCCATCGCCTCGTCGCGCGCCCAAAGGAGATCCAGGCGCAACGGGATGAAGCTCCAATCGAAAACCAACTGGAAATCCGCTTCATCGCTAAGCAACCAGACGCGGATCGCGTGAATTCCGAGGATGATGAGGGCAAGAATCAACGTCGCGAGCGGGACGTTGAAGATCGGCTCGCGAGAAGGGGGAGAATCCATGACCCTATCTGGCCCGCGCTGGCCGGCGGGGCAATCCTGACGGCGCTGGCGTCCGGCGCAAAAAAATGGGGAGAGCTTTTGGCTCTCCCCGTCGGCGAATTCGCCAGCCTGGGCATCTGGGTCTCGATGCGATGCGGCCAGTCCGTCCTCGCCCCCCTGAAGTTAATATGCGCTCGCTGCAGGAGTTGATCAGCGCGCAAGCTTGGTGTCGGCGACCTGTTTACGACTTCGTAACTGAACGGCCAAGGACAAGCCGAATTTTACGTTAACGGCGGCCCTGACGCGACGGCGCCGCCGTATTGCTCCAAGAGTGCGGCAAGAGACCAGGCGCGCCGTGAAACATCCGATCATCAAGCTTTTTCTCGCCCGGCTGCGGGCGATCTCGGCGGCCGAGCGGGCAGCCTATCCCGTTCCGGAGCTATGGCCTTTCCTTGAACCTTTCTCTCGCCACCTGATCCGGTTCGAGGAGCGCGCCGGCGGCGGCTTCGTTGTCATTGGCGCGGGCGACTCCGTCGCGCGGCTCTTTTCGCGGCCGATCGTCGGTTCCGCTTTATCGGAGCTATTTGGCGAGGGTGACGAGCATCGCGTCACGTCGATGCTGACGAGCGCGCTTTCGGATGGGGTAGGGTGGGTGTTCGGCGGCGAGATCAGGACGTCCCGCTTCCGGGCGATTACGATCGAGGCCGCCTTCGCGCCCGAGCCGCGACAGCCCGACGCTCCGCGACGCGGAGCTGCGTGCATTCTTCCTTTCAACCTGAGCAACCGGCGTGCGCGCATCGTCGCGCCGCGCCTGTGGCTCAGCAGCCAGCGTTCTTTTGATCTCGACCAGCTCTCGGGCGCTCATTCACGTCGGCAACGGCCGCATTCCGGACTGCGTCGCGGCTAGGGCCTGTTCGACAATCTCATTGCGCGCGCTGCGCGAACCTTGCGTTTACCATTGCGCTGCTAACTTCGCCCGGAACCCGACGCCTCTTCCGCGACCTGGCTCATTCTTGTCTCTTGCGCTCAAATCTTCCGCGAAAGCGCCCGTCGAGCGTCGCAAGCATCGGCGCGTGACCGTCAATTTGCTCGGGCGCTACATGCTTGAGACGCGGCAGGAATTTCCATGCCAGGCGATCGACATGTCGCCCGGCGGCGTATTGCTAAGGGCGCCGACCGTTGGCCGCATCGGCGAGCGCGTGATCGTCTATCTCGAACATCTCGGCCGAATTGAAGGAAAAATCACGCGCATCGCGCCGGGCGGATTTGCGATTTCGATCGCAACGACGATGCGCAAGCGCGACAAGCTTGCTGCGCAGCTCACCTGGCTCGCCAATCGCGCGCTCCTCGGCCTGCCGGAAGACAGACGTCATCTGCGCGTCGTTCCGCGCGATCCATTGACCATCGTGACGTTGCCCGACAAGACGGAAGTCAATGCGCGGCTGATCGACGTGTCGCTGTCCGGCGCGGCCTTCCATTGCGATACGCGGCTTGAGCGCGGAATGCTGATCCTGATCGGGGCGACGCAGGCGCGCGTCGTGCGTGTGTCGGAGGGCGGTGTCGCGGCCGAATTCATCACGCCGCTGACCGAAGATCGCTTCGACGAGAACATCGTTCTCTGATTGCGCGCGCCGCGACGATTGCGGCAGGGTTAATCCGATTTCATGAAATTGAAGCGCAACCTCCAGCGCTCGGAAACCTCGTTGTGGCGAGTTCCTTCATCTCGCCGCATTCGCTAAAATCCACAATGTTCATTTCATCGGACTGAAGTCCGCGCGAAGGCATGGTCGCCCCATCACAGGGATGGGACGATCCGATGAAGAAACTTCACGGAGCGCTCCTGGGGGCGACTGCGATGTTGGCGGTAGGCTCGTGGGACGCTCGCGCGGGCTCGCCGCGGCAGCAGATGGCTTCTTATCCGCCGGCTGCTTCGCAGGCGACGACGCTTGGCGACACGAAAATTCCGATAGGCTGGGTCGATTTCTGCTCGCGCTATCGCTCTGAGTGCGATGTGACGGCGCTGCCGTCGCGCGACGTCCAGATGACGCCGCAACTCTGGAAGACGCTGGTCACGATCAATGCGCGCGTCAACGCGGCGATCGAGCCGGTCAGCGACATGGATCACTGGGGCGTCGCCGAGCGCTGGGATTTCGCCGAGGACGGCAAGGGCGATTGCGAGGATTACGTGCTCGTGAAGCGTCGCGCGCTGATCGCCGCCGGACTGCCGCGTCAGGCGCTGCTGGTGACGATCGTCCGCGACAAGAAGGATGAGGGCCACGCCGTCCTGACGGTGAAGACCGACCGCGGCGATTTCATCCTCGACAATCAGGAAGACCGCATCCTGCCCTGGACCGCCACGGGCTATCGCTTCACCAAACGACAGGCGCAGGACAATCCCAATCGTTGGGTCGATCTGCAGGGCGGCCCGGCGCCGTCCGCGACGGCCGCGCGCTGAACGGCGCGTCTCTTATCTGAAAGGTTTGCGAGCCCCGGTCGCGTCCCCACCCCTCCCGTCCCCAGACCGGGTTTCGCATGGAGCCGGCGTTTCGAAAGAGACGCCGGCTCTTTCTTATTCACGCGCATGGCCGTTGAATTGGTGATTGAAACGCCACGCGTTAAGGTAAACAGAACTTAAACGCCGGATGAACGCGCAAAATGGTCGCCACAATCTTGCGGAGATTCGATCGATCCGATTAACCTCCTGTTAACCAGGGGGCTGTCTTGCGGATTGGCGGTCATATTCTTGCGGCGATCGCGCTTGTCGCTGTGACTGTTATTTCGGGCGCCGCGTCCGCCTCCTCCACCAAAAGCAATCGTCAGGCGATGATCCCGCCTTCGACCTCGATGCCTGCCTTGAAGGCCGCCAACGCGCCGCTCGGCTGGACCGAGTTCTGCGCGCGCTACGAAGGCGAGTGCGAGGTCAGCACGCTCCAGCCGGTCGACGTCACGCTCGACGGCAAGACGATGCGGCTGCTCACGCGCATCAATGACGAGGTCAACGCCGAGATCGAGCCGATCACCGATCAGGAGCATTGGGGCGTCGCCGAACGTTGGGACTATCCTGATGACGGGAAGGGCGATTGCGAAGACTTCGTGCTGGAAAAGCGCAAGCGCCTGATGAAGGCGGGTTTGCCGCGGCAGGCGCTGCTGATCTCGGTGGTGCGCGACCGGAAGGGTGATGGCCATGCCGTGCTGCTGGTAAAGACCGATCGCGGCGATTACGTCCTCGACAATCAGGAGCCTGCGATCCTGTCCTGGTCCGAAACTGGCTACGGCTTCGTCAAGCGTCAGGCCCAGGACAATCCGAACCACTGGGTTTCGCTCGGCGAACCCAGGACAAGCGTCGTCACCGTCGGCAATCCGCGCTGAATTGATTGCTGAGCTTTCGGCGGCTCAGGCGTTCACAGACGCCCCGCTGACGAAACGGATTTCCTCAAGCGCGCGCGCAATCGCTTCGCGCCCCGCCTCGATCGCTTCCGCCGCGCGCTGAAAATCAAAGAGACCAACGCGCGCGACGCGCGGCGCCACGAGAATGTCGGGCGGATCGCCGGCGAGACGGGAGCGCGCGATGCGATCCTGCGTGATATTGAAGGCGTCGATCATCACGGCTGCGATTCCAGGCCCAGCGACCTCGCGGCGCTGGAATGGATTGATGCGGTTCGCCGCGTCGCGCATCTGGGCGCGGAAGCTGCGCGTCGTTTCAAGGGCGGCGGCGGGAGCCGGCGCGTTTTCGTAAGTCGCGCCGTGCGAATAGATCACGGTCCCCTTGCTGACCATGTCGCCGTTGAGATTGACAGCGATGACGACGTCCGCGCCGAGCGCGCGCGCGGCGGTCACGGGCACCGGATTGACCAGCGCGCCGTCCATCAGCCAGCGCCCGCCGATATTCACGGGATCGAAAATGCCGGGCAGGGCGTAGGAGGCGCAGAGCGCATCCACGAGGCGGCCCTTTGTCAACCAGATTTCATGGCCTGTTTGTAGCTCGGTCGCGATCGCCGTGAAGGCCATCGGCAAATTCTCGATGCCGATGTCGCCGAGATGGCGATCAAGACGATGCCGCAGGCGCGCTCCGGCGATCAGACCAGAGCCGGAAATCTGCACATCCATCAGGCCGACGACGCGCGTTCGCGTCAGGCTGAGCGCGAAGTCCTCGAGTTCGTCGAGCTTGCCGGCGGCGAAACATCCGCCGACCACCGCGCCCATTGAGGCGCCGGTGACGATGTCGACCGGGACGCCGGCCTCCGCCAATGCTTTCAGGACGCCGATATGCGCCCATCCGCGGGCCGCGCCGCTGCCGAGAGCAAGAGCGATCTTGGGACGCCGCATCACCGGAGTTTGCGCCTCATCCGTGAAAACCGGCTCGCCGCCGCCGCTCATGCCAAACGCTCTGCGAGCCACGCCTTCGAGAAACATCGGCCCTCCTCCTGCTTAGAGCATGGCGCGAAAAAGTGGGAACCGGTTTTTCGCAGAAGCCATGCTCTAAATTTTTGAAATCGATCACGTTCACGCCTTTGGATTGAAACAATCCAAAGGCGTCGTGATCTTTGATCGCCTTGCGATCGAGGATGCGTACACGTCCTGAAACTAACATGAACGACGCGGGCCGGTTCCCGATAAGGTTCATGGAAGATTACCGCGCCTCCGAAATGATGAGCGGGCGCAGCGACGCTTCGCCGCCGCCGATGGGCTGGATGCGATAGAAGCAGGAATGGCGACCTGTGTGACAGCAGCCGCCGTCGCCGCCGACGCGCACCTTCAGCCAGATCGCGTCCTGATCGCAGTCGATACGCATCTCCACGACAGTCTGGATCTGTCCCGACGTATCGCCCTTATGCCAGAGGCTCTGGCGCGAGCGCGACCAGTACCAGGCTTCGCCGCTCTCGATGGTTTTGCGCAGCGATTCCTCATTCATATGCGCGACCATAAGCAGATCGCCGGTGTCGGCGTCGGTCGTCACGCAGGTGACGAGCCCCCGCGCGTCGAACTTCGGCGCGAGCGTCAACCCTTCTTCAGCGTCATGCTTCGAAGTCAGGCGCGGGAAGGAAGACATTGGAAATTCCACAGTGACGGGATCGATTTCGTTGCGCGTGACCTTATCATGGCGGAGCGCGGCGCCGTCACGTCTCTGATATTGGCGCTTCGTCGTGAAAATCCAGACGTTGCACGAGGTAAAGCCGCGCCATCGCGCGCATCTGATCGAGCGCCGCCTCACGACCCGCCAGCGCGGGTTCCGCCTCCAGCGCAACGATGGATTTCATTGAAAGCAGGAACGCGATTGCCGTGCTCATCAGTTCTTCGGGAGAGCGCTGTGGCGCGCGGCGTGCCAACAAGGCCGCAAGGCGTGCGCGCAATTCGTCGCGCCACACGCCGCCACGCAGATTGCCGTCCGGCCGCGCATCGATCAGCGCCATGGCGGCGTCGCGTTCGCGGCGGAGGCTCGGGAAGAGGCCGAGCAAGGCGTCGGCGAGATCGGCGGTCGACATGCCGGCGGCCTCCGCCTCCAGCGCGCCGAGCGCAGCGTCGAGCTGGATCGCGTAGCGCTCCAGCAGCGCTTCCCCGAGCACATCCTTGCTGGGGAAGAACTGGTAGAGTGACCCGATGGGCGCGCCGGCCCGCGCCGCAATTTCGGTCATCGTGGCCGCGTCATAGCCCTTGTCGCCAAACACCGACGTCGCGGCGTCCAGCAGCGCAGCAACCCGAAGCTCGCCCCGCTTTCGGCTGGGCGCTTTCGCGGCCGCGCTTGACTTAGATGAGGACATCCTCATATATCCATTGTGAGCCTACCCTCATATATCGACCGACTGGGGCGTCGACCAGCCCCGGTCGCGGATGGAGAATCGCCCCATGATCGAGCTTGATCCCCGCAGCGCCGCCCTTGTCCTGATTGATCTGCAGAACGGCATTGTCGCCATGCCGCTCGCGCCCCGAACGGGCGCTGAAATCGTCGCCGCGGGCCGCAGTCTCGCCGAGCGCTTCCGCGCTGCGGGCGCGCCCGTCGTGTTGGTCAATGTCGGCTGGTCGGCGGATCAAGGCGATATGCTGCGGCAACCGGTTGACCAAGCTATGGCGCGGCCGCCTGGAGGGCTGCCCGCCGGCTGGTCGGACCTCGTCGACGGCCTCGCGCAGCCCGGCGACATCCGCATCACCAAACGCCAGTGGGGCGCCTTCCATGGCACGGAGCTTGATCTGCAGCTTCGCCGGCGTGGCGTGAACACCCTCGTCCTTGGCGGCATCGCCACGAATTTCGGCGTCGAGGCGGTGGCGCGCGGCGCCTATGAGCATGGCTATGCGGTCGTCGTCGCCGAGGATGCCGCCGCGAGCATGTCGGCGGAGATGCACGCATTCTCGATCGAGCGCATTATGCCGAGAATCTCACGCGTCACGCGCGCGGCGGAGATCGCATTCTCGAAGGCGGCGTGATCAACGCCTCAATGGCGACAAAAACAAAGGCCGCCGAAATCGACGGCCTTTGTTAGCCTTGTCGCAGCGCTATTTCTCGAATCCGCGAAGCATCGTGAAGAAGCGCGTCTGTTCGGCGGGATCGTCGCGGAACAACCCGGTGAACTGACTCGTCACCGTCATTGCGCCGCGTTTGCGGACGCCGCGCATGCACATGCACATATGCTCGGCCTCGACGAGCACCGCGACGCCGCGCGGCTTCAGCGTCTCCTGAATCGCCTCGACGATCTGCGCCGTCATCGTCTCCTGCGTCTGCAAGCGTTGCGCGAAGACGTCGACGACGCGCGCGAGCTTGGACAGGCCGACAACGGCGCGATCGGGGAAATAGGCGACATGGACCTTGCCGTAGAACGGCACCATGTGGTGTTCGCAGTGTGAATAGAACTCGATGTCCTTCACCAGCACCATGTCGTCATAGCCGGCGACGTCGGCGAAGGTGCGTTCAAGAATCTCCCCGGGCTGCTTGCGATAGCCGGCGAACAGCTCTTCATAGGCTTTGACGACGCGCTCCGGCGTATCTTTCAGCCCCTCGCGTTCAGGATCGTCGCAGGCCCATCGAATAAGCGTGCGCACGGCCGCCTCAGCTTCCTCGCGCGAGGGTCTGTTGTCGTTCAGCTTGTCGGCGGGCGCACGAGTTTGACGCACGGACAAGGGCTTAACCACGGCATCCATGTGGAGCCTCCCGTTTCATCACCATCTTATGCGGCCTGATCGCCGTCAAACCACCCCGGCGACGGAAACGCGCAAACCAAAATTCAGATGGCGCGGAGCAGAAAATTCCGCTCCGCTTCTTCACGTGGGGACTGAGTGGGCCGTGATCAACCCGCTGTGAGGCGGAGCGGCGTCAACGCCTTCGCGGCGGTAGAGGATGCGGCTCCGCCTTTGACGCGCCGGCGGGCCAAGTCGCAGGATCGTCGAAATCGATCGGCTTCGCCACTGTTTCCGTCGACGCTGAGGCATCCGCGGTAGTCGCGGCGGCAGGTGGAAGCACCGCTGTGGTGCGCACCGCGCGCGGCGTCGCCAGCGTATCGAACGGGCTTTGCTGCGCTGTTCCCAGCACGCCCGCGCTCTCGGGGGGCGCCGCGATCACGGCGACTTTCGCAGGCGCAGGGGAGGGCTGCGCGACAGGCGGAGCAGCGGCCGGCTGCGGCGCGGAAACCGGAGAAGCTGCGCTCGCCTCGACAGGCGTCGTATCAGTCGGCGCGGGAACGCGCATGCTCGGCGGGGGCGGAGCAGCGATCACGGGTGGAGAGCGGAAAGCCTGCGACGTTCCGCCGCTGGAATTGAGGCTCGCGAGACTCGTCAGACTCTCGATCGCGCTGGCGATGCGCCCGCTCGCCATCCCGTTTGAAGCGGCCCACCAGCCTGCGCCGAGCGCGAGTGCGGGGAGCGCCACGGCCAACAAAAGCACGCGCCCCATGCGGCGTTTGCGCGGCAGGCGCAGCGGTTCAAGCGCCGCTGCGGCTTCTTCGCGGAATGCGGCCGCAGGTTGAAATGCGGGCGCATGCGCGAACGCGATAGGCTCGGGCTCGACGGCGCGCGGAGCCGGCTCAACCGCGCGGACGGCGGCCTCCTGAACAATTCGCGGCGCTTCAGGCGCGGGAGCGGGGCGGCGCGGAGGCAGCTTGCGGGCGTTGGCGAACATCTCCGCCAGAAGCCGTTCGATGTCGGCCTCAGGCAGGATCGGAAGCTCATCATGGAGCGCGGAGTCGATGGTTTGCGTGCTCATTACTTCTACCAGTTCGCCCCAGGCGCCGGTCTCCGAACCGGCCAGCCCAACTTTCCATTCGCGCCAGCTAACCTATATCATGGGAGAAAATCAGGCAGGGTTCGCCCCCTTATCGCCATGCTCGACCAAGTCTACAATAATCGCATTCTGGCGCTTGCCGCGGACATTCCCCGCCTCGGGCGGCTTCAGGCCCCCGATGGCAGCGCCACCGTGCGGTCGAAATTATGCGGCTCGACCGTCACCGTCGATGTGAAGATGGCGGAAGGGAAGGTGGCGGATTTCGCCCATGATGTGAAGGCCTGCGCGCTCGGCCAGGCGTCGTCCTCGATCATGGCGCGCCATGTGATCGGCGCGAGCGGCGAGGAATTGCGCGCCGTGCGCGATCTTGTTCGCCGCATGCTGAAAGAGAACGGCCCCCCTCCGGCGGAGGGCGAAGCTTGGGAGGATATTCGAGTGCTCGAGCCGGTGCGCGATTACAAGGCGCGCCACGCCTCGACCTTGCTGACCTTCGAAGCGGTTGTCGAAGCGATCGAGAAGGCGGAGGCCGCGCGCGCGGCCGCTTGAGCGCCCGCGGCGACGGACATGACGGCGTCGTCAATCACGCAGCCCGAGCTTCGATCCGAGATTGCATGCCCGCTCTGCGGCCATCGCAAGGTCGAGCAGATGCCGACGGACGTCTGCCAGTTCTTCTATGATTGTGAAGGCTGCGGCGCGCTGCTGCGCCCGAAAGCGGGCGATTGTTGTGTATTCTGCTCCTACGGCTCCATGCCGTGCCCACCTGTGCAGCTTCAACGCCAAAGCGGCGGTGAAAGCGGTTGCTGCTGTTGCTGAGCGGCTCGCTGCGCCACTTTGCGACGGGCTGTCGGCGCGTTCTCCTTAACCCTGTTGTTTTCCGTCCCCTTCTTGCCCTTGTCGCGCCTTGATCAATTCCTACATCGCCCGCGCGGGAGGCGAGGCGTGCGGGAATCGATGGCGATGAGTGCGGATTTTGCTGGCGAATGGCGCGATCTCGGCGCGCGGCCGTCGGTCGACGCGCGCCGCGCAAGGGAGATGCGCGAACAACGCGCGCTTGATCGGCTGGCGCTTGTCGCGCGCGTCATGGATTCCGCTTTCGTCATTCCGGGCGCTAACATCCGCATCGGCGTCGATCCTCTGATCGGGCTCATCCCCGCGGTCGGCGACATGATCGCGGGCGCTATCGCCGCGTGGATCGTCTTTGAAGCGCGCCGTCTCGGCGCGCCTGTAACGCTCGTTGCGCGCATGGTGGCGAATGTGGTGGTCGACACCGTGATCGGCGCCGTGCCTGTCATCGGCGACGCGTTTGACGTCGCTTTCAAGGCCAATATTCGCAATGTCGAACTTCTCAGGCGGCACCTTGAAAGGCGCCGCCCGACAATCGATGGCGAGGTCGTCGGCCGCGGCTGAGGCGGGCCGACGCCAGTTCACATGCCGAGAGCGCTGCGCAGCTCGGCTTTCGCCGCGGCGAATTCAGTTTTGAAATCGTCCTGCTGCGCGATCGTCTGCGCGATGACGGAGCCGGAGATGCGGCCCATCTCCACGTCGGAGCGGTAATGGATACCTCCGACGATGCGATTGTTTCCATATTCCCAAGCGCGCGCCATGATCGCCGCGCGGCGCTCGGGCAGCATGTTCGACAGCACGATGCCCATCAGCGTGCCAACCGTCGTATGTCCCGACGGCCAGGCGCCGGAGTTCGAAATCTTTACAGTCGGCTTCACGAGGTCGGAAACCTGATGCGGGCGGGGGCGCTTCCAGGTGTCCTTCGCGGGATCGACGACGGCGCCTTCGGTCGCGACCACGCGATCAAAGAAGGCTGCGAATTTCGGCAGACTTTCGCGATTGAATTTCGGCGAGCCGATCACCTCGGCGAAGCGCCAGACATCTTCCACGACGTCGGCCTGGGCGCGCTTCTCCATCTCGGGCGTGCGCGTCACCTGCAGCGTCAGGACCTCGCCAAGCTCGGCCTTCGTCTGCGCGGAATCATTCGCCGGCGGCGGCGGCAGGATCTGAAGAAGATCGATTTCCTTGGCGGTGGCGAACGGCTTCGCCTCGTCGGCGGCCTGAGCCAGAGGCGAGGCGACAAGCGCCAGCGCGACAGTTATGGAAGCAAGCAGTGTGCGCATCGAATTCCCCCGTCAGATGAAGAGATTTCGTCACTAGCAGCGTCCGCATGACAGACCGACGACAGTCATGGCCGCAGCAGGCGGCGCATGGCGCGATCCGCGCCTATCAGCTCACGCTGTCAAGCCTGATTGGGAGGCAGTGCCGGCACTGGCCGTCCTGCTCCGAATACACCGACGAAGCGATCCAAAAGCATGGCGTCTGGGCTGGAGGCTGGATGGGCTTTGCGCGCATCTGCCGCTGCGGCCCCGGCGGCACGCATGGCATCGATCTGGTCTGCGAGGAAGTCCCGGCAGGCGCGACATGGTTCACGCCCTGGCGCTATGGCCGCTGGGGTTTCGTGAACGCGCCGGAACCGGATTTGGATTTACGCGACGTCGAAACCGCGCCGACCGCTGAGCGTGCCAAGGCGACCGATAATCCGGGAGGCGAAGTGATCGCCTCGACGCCGGCGGTTGACAGACGATAGCGAGCGACGTCGTCGGCGCTGAGCCAATCGACCTTTTCGTAAGAGGTTTTCATGGCGCGGCGGCCAAGCTCGGCGTCGACGCCCATCTCCTTCAGGAAAGCTTCGATGTCAGCCTGGCTCTCGGCATGCGCCTGCTTGCGCTCGGCTTCAGTCAATGCCGCGCGCAGCGTCTTGCCGACCGCGCTGGTCTCATCGACATGGGTTTCATGGACGCCGATGCTCACGCCCGGCGGCGCAATGCGGACCATCGCCCCGGCCAGTGCGAAGGGGCAGGCGGAGGCGCATTCGGCTTTCTCCAGCGAGACGTCGAACAGTTTGACGCCCTTCTCTTCGCACGGTCCGGGCTCGCCGCAGGCGACGGGCGTGGCGCGCGCGATGATGACCGTCACGTTGAAGCGTCGCCACATCCGCCCGAGATTGGTCGCGCCCACGACATAGCCGCCGGGCGAATTCAGGAGCACCGGCAGGTCCCTTTCGCCTGCCATCTTGCGCGCGAGCAGAAAGGCGATCGCGCTGCCAAAGCCGATCTCGCCGTCCGCCGCGATGAACTGGGCGCAGTCGGTCTCGCAGGCCCCAGCAATTCTCAGCCGCCCCGGCGTGAAGCGCATGCCAGTCTCTGACATGGTTTCCGGCGCGCGCTTGACGAGTTCTTCGGCCCTGGCGCCGCCTGTGAAAAACGCCGCGAAGGCCGCGGTCGCGGCCAGCGTCTTCATGCGCAAGGCGGTCGAGGCGTGGCGCTTCATCGCTTGTCTTCGGGCGCCCGGATCGTATATGCGCGACGGGCCCTGCGCCAGCCGATGGCGGCGGGAGGGCTCCCATCATGCTTACGCCGTCCGTAGCGGCGAGTGAGCCGGAGATCGACCAATGTCTTCCATTCAATTGACGTTTCCAGACGGCGCGCAGCGGAGCTTCGCAGCCGGCGCGACCGGCCGCGACATCGCCGCCGGCATTTCCCCATCGCTTCTCAAACGCACGGTCGCCATGGCGCTGAACGGCGTCGTGTCTGACCTGTCCGACCCGATCAAGGCGGACGCGAAGATCGAGTTCCTGACGCGCGAGGACCCGCGCGCGCTCGAACTGATCCGCCACGACGCGGCGCATGTGCTCGCAGAAGCGGTTCAGTCGCTCTGGCCGGGCACGCAAGTGACGATCGGCCCCGTCATCGAAAACGGCTTCTATTACGATTTCGCGCGCAACGAGCCTTTCACGCCCGATGATTTTCCCGCCATCGAAAAGAAGATGCGCGAAATCATCGCGAAGGATGCGCCTTTCACCAAGGAGGAGTGGTCGCGCGACAAGGCGAAGGCGTACTTCCGCGACAAGGGCGAGATGTTCAAGATCGAACTCGTCGACGCCATTCCGGAAGGCGAGAGCCTGAAGATCTATCGCCAGGGCGACTGGCTCGATCTCTGTCGCGGACCGCACATGACGTCCGTGGGCAAGGTCGGCTCGGCTTTCAAGCTGATGAAGGTGGCGGGCGCCTACTGGCGCGGCGATTCCACCAAGCCGATGCTGACGCGCATCTATGCGACGGCCTTCGCGAAGCAGGAAGACCTTGACGCGCACCTCAAGCAGATCGAGGAGGCGGAGAAGCGCGACCATCGCAAGATCGGCCGCGAGATGGATCTCTTCCACTTCCAGGAGGAAGGTCCAGGCGTCGTCTTCTGGCATTCAAAGGGCTGGCGCCTGTTCCAGACGCTGATCGCCTATATGCGCGGTCGCCTCGCGGCTGATTATGAGGAAGTGAACGCGCCGCAGGTGCTCGACAAATCCCTGTGGGAGACGTCGGGCCACTGGGGCTGGTACTCCGACAACATGTTCGCGGTGAAATCCGCGAGCGCGTTCATCCGTCCCAACGATCCCGACGCGGATCAGCGCGTGTTTGCGCTCAAGCCGATGAATTGCCCCGGCCATGTGCAGATCTTCAAACATGGGTTGAAGAGCTACCGCGACCTCCCGATCCGCTACGCAGAGTTCGGCGCGGTGCATCGCTACGAAGCGTCAGGCGCGTTGCATGGGCTGATGCGCGTGCGCGGCTTCACGCAGGATGACGCGCATATCTTCTGCACCGAGGAGCAGCTCGAGGCGGAAATACTCAAGATCAACGACCTGATGATGTCGGTCTATGCAGACTTCGGCTTCGAAGAGGTCGTGGTGAAGCTCGCCACGCGGCCGGAGAAGCGCGTTGGCACGGATGCGATGTGGGATCACGCCGAAGACATCCTGCGTCGCGTGCTCGACCGCATGACGCTGCAATCAAACGGCCGCATCAAGACCGGAATCAACGAAGGCGAAGGCACGTTCTACGGGCCGAAGTTCGAATATACGTTGCGTGACGCCATTGGCCGCGACTGGCAATGCGGCACGACGCAGATCGACTTCAATCTCCCCGAGAGGTTCGGCGCCTTTTATATCGACGCAAGCGGCGAGAAGAAGCAGCCGGTCATGGTGCATCGTGCGATCTGCGGCTCGATGGAGCGCTTTCTCGGTATTCTGATCGAGTCGCACGCCGGGCATTTTCCGCTCTGGCTTGCGCCTGAGCAGATCATCGTCGCACCGATCACATCGGACGCCGATGGCTACGCCCATGAAGTTGTCACGGCGGCGCTTGGGAAAGGCCTGCGCGCCCGCGCGGATCTTCGCAATGAGAAGATCAGCTACAAGGTGCGCGAACATTCGCTGGCGAAGGTGCCGGTGATCCTGGCGGTTGGTCGCAAGGAGGCCGGCGATCGCAGCGTCTCGATCCGTCGTCTCGGCTCGCAGGAGCAGAAGTCGATGTCGCTCGACGAAGCGCTGGCGATGCTCGCCGCAGAAGCGCAGCCGCCGAAGCATTGAGTCCGGCGGGCGCGCCAATATCGGCGCGCCCGCTGCTTGTTTGCAAACGGTCGTCTTAATTCTCTGTGAAGAGGGCTGCGCATGACATTCTCCGCAGATGCCTGGCGCCGCAACGAAGCGCTGTACGAAACGATCAGGACGATGCCGTTCAACCGCGAACTGGCGGACGGTTCGCTCGGGCGCGATCGCTTTCTCCACTATATGAAGCAGGATGCCCATTATCTCGTCGCGTTCGGGCGCTGCCTTGCTGTGGCGGCGGCGAAGGCGCCGACGCCAGACATGCTCGTGCAATTGACGGGATCGGCGCGCGCGGCGGTAGAGGTCGAGCGCTCGCTGCATGAAGGCTTCTTCAAGGCGTTCGGCGTGTCGGCGGAGGAATTCACCGCGACGGAGATGTCACCTGCCTGCAGCCTCTACACGAATTTCCTGCTTGCGACTGCGCATCAGGATTCATTCGCGGTCACCGTCGCTGCGCTGCTGCCCTGCTTCTGGATTTACGCCGAAGTCGGCCGCGACATTCTGGCGAAGCCTGTGGCGGGCAATCCCTATCAGGCCTGGATCGACGCGTATGGCGGCGAGGAGTTCCAGGATGGCGTCGCGAGAATGATTGGCCTCGTTGATGATGCAGCGCGCGATCAGTCGCCGGCGACGATCGCTTCGATGCATCGCGCCTTCACGATGTCGACGAAGATGGAATGGATGTTCTGGGACAGCGCGTATCGGCTGGAGTCGTGGCCCGTCTGAGCGATAACGGGCAGGCGTCAGCGCGCCAGCACCTCGATGTCGCGATCGAGGCCGGATTCCACCTTGAAGGGGCGTTGATAGACTTTGCCCTGATGGCGGGCGATGCAGATATATTCGCCTTCTGCGAGGATCAGCGAGGGAAAGGCGCCGATCGCTTCGCGAATGACGTCGCCGCCCGGCGTCAGCACCGAAAATGCAGTTCCCGCCAGAGCTTCACCGCCGGGATTGGTGACGAGTTTCAGCGTCACGGTCGCAGCGCGATGATTCATCGTGGCTTCGGTGACCTTGCCGCTATCAACCTTCAAATCGGCGCGCATGATTGAGTTGGTGTCGCCATAGGCCGATACGACGTGATAGGCGCCTTCGGGCAGGCGCACGACGTCGCCCGTCTTCACATTCTGCGCGACAAGCCGGCCTTCGCTGTTGTTCGGCAGCGGCGCATAGATAGTGAAATTCATGAGCTGCGCCGGCGCCGGCGCCTGTCCGATCGCGCCGGAGAGTTTCAATGCGCCGGCCGCGATCGTGAAACGCTCGTTGGTCTCGCGCTGGCCGACATGGATTCGGCGAACCGCGCCGGCGAGGCCATAGCCGACATGCACGATGTAGGAGCCGGGATCGAGCCGGAAGGACGGCGACGCGTCGGTCGATGTCGCCAGCGGCTTCTCGCCTTCTCCGGCGCCATTCTCGGCGAAGATGCGCCAGACGAGGCCGCCCGGCACGGTGCGGTTCAAGCCGGAAAACTGGGCCGTGAGAAACAGAAGTCCTGATGGCTCCGGAGCGCTCGCGACCGGAGGCGGCGCGGGCGCAGCTGGAGCTGCTGGCGGCGGCTGCGCGGGAGCGGCAGGTTGCGAAACGGCAGGCGGAGCTTGCGTCTCCGGCTGAGCCGACTGCGGCTGTTGCGCGGTCGCGGCCGAAGCGAAAGCGCATAACGCGAAAATGATCGCCCGTTTGATCATGCCTGTTTGTAGAGTTTCCAAAGAGCCGCGGCCAGTCTTCTCATTTTCGAACAATCACGGCGAGAATGGGGTCATCAACGGTTTGTGCGCTTGACCGCCGCGGGCGCCGCTCCCTATCTCATGCCCGTCCGGCGCGCGCCAGAGTTTGCGCCCTATCCGAGGCGCAACGCGCCTTTTCCTTGCAGGTTCTCATGTCCGATCTCCTGACGTTGCTGCAAACCCGCCGGTCGCTCGCGCCGCACAAGATGGCTGGGCCCGGCCCCAGCGAAGCGGACATCGAAACGATGCTGAAAATCGCGACGCGTGTGCCCGATCACGGCAAGCTCGCGCCCTGGCGCTTCGTCGTCATTCAGGGCGACGCGCGCGCGAAGATTGGCGAGAAGCTCGAGGCGATCTTTGTGGAGGATAACCCCGGCGCCGACGAAGATCGTCGCCGCATCGAGCGCGAGCGACTGTCGCGCGCTCCGCTCGTCATCGCCGTCGTCAGCAAGGCCGGCCCCCATGTGAAGATTCCGGAATGGGAACAGATCATGTCGGCGGGCGCCGCCTGCATGAATCTCGTTTGGGCGGCGAATGCGCTCGGCTATGTCACGGCGTGGCTGACGGAGTGGTACGCCTATGACGAGCGCACGCGAGACATCTTCGGCATTGCGCCGAACGAGAAGCTCGTCGGCTTCGTGCATATTGGTCTGCGCAGTGAGCCTGCGGACGATCGCCCGCGTCCTGCGCTTGCCGACGTCGTGACGCGCCTCTAAGAAATCCGCGATGTTTTATGAACCAAAGGCGCGCGACCGGTCGCTTCTGCCGCATGATCCATTCAAGGCGATCATCGCGCCGCGCCCGATCGGCTGGGTGACGACGATCGCGCGCGACGGCTCCGTCAATCTCGCGCCCTATTCCTTCTTCAACGCCTTTTCCGGCAATCCGCCGATCATCGGGTTTTCCAGCGAGGGTGTGAAGGACTCCGCGTCATTTGCAGAGGAGACGCGCGAGTTCACATTCAATCTCGCAACATTCGATCTGCGCGATAAAATGAATCAGACATCCGCGCCGCTGCCGCGCGGGACGAGCGAGTTCGCGCATGCCAGCCTCACACCGGCGCCGGCGCGCATCGTCAAGCCGCCGCGCGTCGCTGAATCTCCCGCCTCGCTTGAGTGCGTCGTGACCGAGATCGTCGCTTTGAAGGATCGTTATGGCGTCGCCGCCGGCGCACTGCTTGTGATCGGCGAAGTCGTCGGCGTTCACATCGACGACCGCTTCGTGAAAGACGGCCGCTTCGACACAGCCGGCGCGCAGCCGATCGCGCGTTGTGGCTATCAGGATTACGCCGTCGTTAACGAGCTCTTCTCGATCGTCAGGCCGCCCGGCGCCGGGCAGTGATCAATCGCGGCTGACTTTCGCGGCCGTCGCGCGCGCCAGCGTGCGTTGCGCGCGCAGGAGATGAGGGCGGTCGACCATCTCGCCGTCCATGCCGACGACGCCAAGCCCGGGATTTTCAGCGAAGGCGGCGACGATGCGCTCGGCGCGCGCGATCGTCTTCTCATCCGGTGTGAACACTTCGTTGATGATCGCGACCTGCGCCGGATGAATCGCCATCTTGGCGACAAAGCCGTCGCGCCGCGCTTCTTCGCATTCGGCCTTCAATCCCGCATCGTTTTTGAAATCGACATAGACCGTGTCGATCGCAGCGACGCGCGCGCTGGCGGCGGCGAAAAGCAGGAGATTGCGCGCGAGCCGGTAAGGCGCGCTGAAGGCGCCGGCGCTGTCGCGATTGGCTTCGCCGCCGACATCAGCCGACAAATCTTCCGCGCCCCATGTCAGGGCGTCGAGACGCGGGCTGCATCCAGCGTAGGTCGAGAGGCCGAAGATCGCCGATGCAGTTTCGGTCGCGATCGGAATGATGCGGATCGAACCGTCCGCCAATCCGTGGCGCGCTTCGGCGACGGCGATCTTGCTCGAGAGATGCTGGACATCGCCGCCATCCTGTGACTTCGGCAGCATGATCGCGTCCGGCTGCGCCGCGGCGACCGTCGAGACGTCGTCATCGGTCAGGCCGCCATCGAGCGGATTGACGCGCACGATGAGCCGCGGGCGCTTCTCGTCCCTGCGCGCCTGCGCGACGAAATCGCGGACGAGCGCGCGCGCCGCCGGCTTGTTGGCGGCCGCGACGGAATCTTCGAGATCGATGATCAAGGCGTCTGCGCCGGTTGCGAGCGATTTCTCGAGCTTCCGTGAATTGTCGCCGGGAACGAAGAGAAGCGAACGCATCTGACCCGCTCAGTCTTTCGGCGCCTTGCGCATGAAGGCCTGACGTCTGCACTCGGCCACGAGCGCGCCATCCTGCTTATAGGCCTTGTGCGTGAATTCGACGATGCCGGCGTCGGGCCGTGAGCGCGACTCCCTCTTGCCCGCAACTTCGCTCACGACGCGGATCGTGTCGCCCTCAAAGACCGGCGCTGGAAATTTCACGTCAGTCATGCCGAGATTGGCGATGGTCGTGCCGACCGTGGTGTCGTTGACGGAGATGCCGATCATCAGGCCGAGCGTGAACAGCGAATTGACGATCGGCCGGCCCCATTCCGTCTCCGTGGCGCAGAAATGCGCGTCGATATGGAGGGGCTGCGGATTGAGCGTCATGTTCGAGAACAGCATGTTGTCCATCTGCGTCACGGTGCGGGTCAAGCCGTGGGCGATGGTCTCCCCGATCGTGAAGTCCTCGAAATATCGCCCTCCGCGGGGATGTCTTGGCATGCTCATGATGCTGTCCTGGTCGCTGATTTTAAGAGGCCATTTACCATGTTTCCGCAAGACTGGCCGCCGGCGGGCGTCTGTCTCGCTGCGTCGCTTGAGTCCTTCGATGTCGTTCCTGTCCCTGTTCACGACCCCGGCGACGCCGGAGCCGGCCCCGACCACCGGGAGCGGGCTCGCCGACGCGGTGCGCCAGGGCGCCGACAAGTCAGGCGTCAGCTTCGATTATCTCATGCGGACGGCGACACGCGAGTCCGCGCTCGATCCCAACGCCAAGGCGCCGACTTCAAGCGCGACGGGACTTTACCAGTTCATCGAGCAGACCTGGCTCGCCTCCATCAAAGCCGACGGCGCGAAATACGGCCTGCAAGGCTATGCCGACGCCATTACAACAGGCTCGAACGGGCGTCTTACAGTGGCCGATCCGGCGATGCGCAGCCAGATTCTGGCGCTGCGAAAGGATCCGCACATCAGTTCGGCGCTGGCCGGCGAACTGGCGCAACGCAATGGCGCCAGCCTGTCCGACACGCTCGGCCGTCAGGCGAGCGATGGCGAACTCTATGTCGCCCATGTGCTTGGCGCGCGCGGCGCGGCGTCGCTGCTGGCGCGCGCATCGGCGACGCCTGATCTGAAGGCCGCGACCTATTTCCCTGACGAAGCCGCTGCGAATCGCGGCCTGTTCTACACGCCGAGCGGTCAGCCCCGGACACTGGCGCAGCTCCGGCAGAAGCTGATGGATGGTTTCGACGCGCAGACGGCCGTCGCTGTTGTGCCTACCGCCGCCTCGTCGAGCGCCTCCGCCGCCAGCGGCGCTTGGCTGTCTTTCTTTCCGCAAGCCGCGAGCGCGTCCGACAGCGGCCGGCCGCTCGACGGGCTGTTCCAGACCGAAGGCGTCCGAGGGCCGTTGACGCCTTCGGTCAAGCGCATCTGGACCGCGAGCGCAGACGCGTCTTCGGGCGCAGGCTCCTATTTCCCGACCGGGTCAGGCGGGGCGCTCAACGCGCCGGCGCGAGCGGCGCCTTCGCCTGAAAGCAAATCGGAATCTCCGACAACGCCCGCCGCTGTAAGCAACCGCAAGAAACGCGGCGTCGGCAAGCCGCTTGATCTGCAATCGCTGATGAAGCCCATCGCCGCATGATCGTCCGACGCTTTCTCGAATGGTCGCAGACCGCGCCGGCTGGCCAGCGCGCTGAAGCCGCGAGCGCGCTCGCGCGCGCTTATCTCTATTCCGAGCTCGAACCGGCGGACCGTGACGAAGCGCTCGCCGCGCTTGCGATCATGCTTGACGATGGAGCTCCGCCCGTACGTCGCGCGCTCGCCGAAACCTTCGCCTCGGCCGCCGATGCGCCCGTCCATATCATCATCTCGCTGAGCAACGACCAGAGCGAGATCGCGGCGCCTGTGCTTGCGCGTTCGCCTGTGCTGCTCGATTCCGATCTCATCGATAGCGCCGCGATCGGCGATGCTGCGGCGCGGCTTGCGATCGCCGGCCGCGCGCGGCTGTCCGCTGGCGTCTGCGCGGCCATGGCCGAAATCGGCGAGCCGGAGTCGCTCGTCGAGATGCTGCGCAATCCCGGCGCTGAAATTCCCGATTTCGCCTATCGCAGGATGATCGAACGACATGGCGCGGAGGCCAGCCTGCGCGAGGAAATGCTGCACAGGAGCGATCTTTCCGCCGGCGTGCGCCATATGCTTGTCGTCGCGGTGTCGGACGCGCTGTCGCAATTCGTGCAGACCTGCGCCTGGATGCGGCCGGAGCGCGGCGAGCGCGTGATGGCGGAGGCGCGAGAAGCCGCCGCGGTCGCGATCGCCGAAAAGGCAGGCGATTGCGAGGCGCTTGCGCGCCATCTTTGCGCCAGCCGTCAGTTGACCGCCGGCCTGCTTCTCCGCGCGCTTCTCTCAGGGCGCGTCGCCCTTCTTGAAGCCGCTCTCTCGCAACTCAGCGGCCAGCCATCGCGTCGCGTCGCGGGAATCCTCTCACAGCGCCGCGGCGGCGGTTTCGCCGCGCTCTATCGTCAGGCCGGGCTGCCGCAAGGGCTATTCAGGGCTTTTGACGCGGCGATCGCGGCGTGGCGCGATCTCGGGGCCGATGGCGAATTCGCGAACCGGCCGGCGGCGCTATCGCGACGGATGATCGAGCGCACGCTGACCGCGCTCGATGGCGAATGCGCCGCCGAGAACATGAAGCTCTTTGCGCTGCTGCGGCGCTACGAAGCCGAGGCGACGCGCGAAGAAGCGCGCGCTTTCATGGCGGAGGTCGTTCACGCGCCGTTCGATGAACTCGAATTCGAGATCAAGCGGCTGGTCGATGAACAGGCGGCGCTCGCCGCCTGAGTGAAGCCTTAGATCACGCCGCATTTTGATTGAATCAATCAAAATGCGGGAACGTGATCGATTCTAAAAATTCAGAGCATGGCTATTGCAGCGCGAACGCTAGCGTTCGTCGCGGAAAAACCGGTTCCCACTTTTTCGCGCCATGCTCTAGGCAGCCGCGTCGGCGCGCGGTGACAAGGTCTGCAACAAGTCCGCCGTCACCTTGATCAGCGCGTTGGTCAGCTCGCGCGCCTGCGCGTTGGAGGAATCGCGCGCGCCTTCGCGGATGATGGCGCGGATCGCATCGACATGCTGATCGACGAGCAGCTCGGGAAGGATTTCGGGTGGACAGCCATCGAGCAGCTTCGCCAGCGAATCCGCGACGCGCCCGGCAAGCGGAAAGCCGAAGACGCCGGCGTCGCCGCGGATCGTATGCGCCGCTTGGAAAAGCTCGCGATATGTTTCCTTAGCGCCATAGACGCGATATTTTGCGCGCGCATCCGCGAGCCTTGTTATCTCGGTCGCCATCCACTCACCGAACTCGTCAGCGACTTCGGCAAGTTCGGTTTCCGCCTGCTCGACCACCTGATCATCGGTCGGATCGCCGCGGCGGGTGGCGACATAAGCCATGTCTTTCAGCGTGTGCGGCGGATGCAGGACCTCATGATCTGCGTGCGCCTCGACCTGCGCGTCAGACGCTGGTTGAGGATCCCATCCGGAAGCCTTCGATGTCATGGCGTGGCCTCACCCGGGTTTTCAGTCTGACCTGCGATCGCTGCAGCAACGTCGTCGGCGCGGCGGCGATGGGAGGCGTTGACGCCCTTGCCGCCGCCATTTCCTTGTGCACGGGCGCGCCGGCGATCCGGGCCGAAGAACGTTTTCGTTTCGACGAAGGGCCGCGGGCGGGTGACGACGCCAACGATTCGCTCGCGCAGCTTTTGAGCGGATATTGGCTTCGCAAGAAACTCAGTCGCGCCGAGATCGCGCGCTTCCTTGATGCTCTGGATGGTCGCTTCGCTGGTGCAGACGATGACCGGCGTGAAGCGCGACTGATCGCTGCGCTTGCGGATGCGCTCAATGAGTTCCAGTCCGGTGACAGACGGCAGGTCGATGTCGGTGATCAGGATGTCGAAGGTGCTGCTGATAAACTGCTGGTAAGCGGCGGCGCCGTCATCGACGACTGCAGCGTCGGCGCAACCTATGCCGAGCAGCAGGGAGCGGTAGATGCGCCGCATGTTCGCGTTCGCATCCGCGCACAGCACGCGCAGCCGGGCGAAATCGAAGGCTCGGTCGTCGATCATGCGACTTCACGCGCGGGCGCTTCCGTCTCTTCGGCGGCGGGCGCTGTGTTTTCGACCTCGGCGCTCTTGCGGCGCTCCGGTCCCTTGTATTTCTTCGATGCTCCGCGCCGGCGATCCGGGCCGAAATAATCGGCGGTGCGCACGAATGAGCGTGGATTGACGATCGCGTTGACAATGCGCTGGTAGAGGCTCTTCGCCGAGATCGGCTTCGCCAGGAATTCTGTGACTCCCGCGTCGCGCGCCTGCGTCACCCGCTTCATTTCGGAATGGGCGGTGCACATGATGATCGGGACGAAGGCGTTGCGGCTCGAATTCGGCTGGCGGATCAGCTTGACCACCTCGATGCCGTCGAGAATCGGCATCTCCCAGTCGACGATGACGATGTCGGGGCCATAACGGGAGAAGGAATCGAGACCGGCTGCGCCGTCTTCAGCCTCCAGCACCTCGCGCGCGCCGTAGCCATGCAGAAGCACGCGAATGATGCGCCTGATATAGGCGTTGTCGTCGATGATGAGAAACCGCAAGCGGCTGACATCAACTCGCATCATCGCCGCTAACGACTCCTTAACCCTCACGCAGACGCCAACGACCACTTGGGCCGCCCGACAAGCCTAGGCAGTTTGGGTTAAAAGGCGGTTGCCCGGATGCAGAAAATGGCGGCGCAGATCGCGCCGCTCACCAGCCGAACTGCTCATTCAGGATGCGTTCGTCGAGGCTATGGCCCGGATCATGCAGCAGGATCATGTCGACCGAATGATCCATGCCGACCTCGACGCCGAGCACCTCGTCGACTTCGGCATGGTCCGCGACGGCGCCGACAGGTCGTTTAGCGGCTTCGAGAACCGCGATCGTCACACGCGCCCGATCGGGCAGGAGCGCGCCGCGCCAGCGCCGCGGGCGAAAGGGCGAGATCGGCGTCACAGCCAGCAGGGGGGCGTTCAGCGGCAGGATCGGACCGTTGGCGGAGAGGTTGTAGGCGGTTGAGCCGGCCGGCGTGGAGACTATGACGCCGTCGCAGATCAACTCCTCCATGCGCACCTTGCCGTCGACCGAGATGCGCAGCTTCGCCGCCTGATAGGATCGACGGAAGAGATGCACGTCATTGATAGCGCGGCGGATTGTCTGTCGGCCTTTCTCATCGGACGCCTTCATCTGCAGCGGATGGATCACGCTGCGCTGGGCCGCCGCCAGACGTTCGCGCAGGTCGTCTTCCCGATATTCGTTCATGAGGAAGCCGACGGAACCGCGATTCATGCCGTAGATCGGTTTGCCGCGACCCATTTGGGCATGGAGCGTCTGCAGCATCAGCCCGTCGCCGCCGAGCGCGACAATGACGTCGGCGTGATCAGGCGATACCTCGCCGTAGCGCTTCGCGAGCGCAAGGCGGGCCGCTTCCGCTTCCGGAGTCTGGCTGGCGACGAAGGCGAGGGCGATATCCTCAGACATATGACGTGCTTAGCGGAGACGCTCGCCGCAATAAAGGCTCCAGCGCGAAAGCGGTTTCTCAAGCCGGTTAACAAAACGGCGGGCTTTCGCCCGCCGTTTCTGGCCGAAACGATCAATGGCGCTCAAACGCCGCTCGACCAAACCGCGGGCACGAATTCATAACTCGATCCCGACTTCTCGATGTAGCCCGCGGCCGGGAAGGGCGCGTGATAGAACACCACTTGCGTCTTTTCGGTCGCTGCCATGTCGAGCATCTTTTTCCGGGTCTTGGCCGCGATGTCGCCATTCATGTCGAACACGGCGTGCCAGTCGGGATGGCGGACGAACAGCGACGGGAGGTTGACGACGTCGGACATCACGAGAAGCTTGCCATTGCCGGACGAGATCATGAACGACGTGTGGCCTGGCGTGTGGCCCTCGGACTGAATCGCAGTGATTCCAGGCGCGACTTCCTTGCCCCACTCGTAACGCGAAACGTTCTTCATATCGTTGAAGACGCGACGCACGCCCTGGAAGCCGCCTTTCAGGGCGTCGCTGGCCGCGTTCATTTTCGCGTCATCCATCCAGTAGGTCCATTCGACTTCCGGCACCTTGATTTCGGTGTTCGGGAAGACCGCTGTTCCGTCCTTGAGGCGAAGGCCATTGATATGATCGCCGTGGAAATGGCTGATCAGGATGGTGTCGATCTGCTCGGGCGCGAAACCGGCCGCCTTGAGGTTCTCCATCCACTTGCCAGACGATGGCGCGCCGGAATTACCGTTGCCGGTGTCGATGGCGATCAGCTTCGAGCCCGTATTGATGACAAGAGCCGTGAAATAGAGCGGCAACCGGTCGGTCGGCATGAACGCCGTCGACATTGCTTTCTGCACGTCGTCGAGTTTGGCGTTGCGGACAAAGCCATCCAGCGGCCTGCCGGCGAAGCCGTCATGTATGGCCGTCACCTGATAGTCGCCAACCTTGAAACGATAGAAGCCAGGCGCCTGCGCAGTGGCCATTGGCGCGCCGGCTTCCGCTGGCGACACGCTGAACTGTTCAGATAAGGCAAGCCCGCCGGCGGCGACGCCAGCGGCCAGAAGCGTGCGACGATCAATCGTCATTTTCAGTTCTCCCTCGTTGGTCTCTTGCACGAAGCACATCGCAGCAATTCGACGCCACAACGATAAAGGCTTGGATGCTCGCTTCAAGCGTCTGCGAACCCCTTAGCAGTTCGGATTGAAGGCGGCGGGGTTCCATTCATATCCGTCGCCGTCTCTGCGCACGCGGCCGACGCCGGGGAATGGCGCGTGATAGAAGGCGAGCGGCGTCTGTTCCGACGCGGCGAAATCGAGCAGCTTCCGTCGCGTTTCAACGGCGCGCGGCTTATCCATATCGAAGCCGAGCTGGAAATCCGGACGGCGCGCAAACACGCGCGGATCGTTGCAGACATCGCCGACGACGATGAGTTTCTGGCCGCCTGACTCGATCAGGAAAGAGGTATGTCCAAACGCATGTCCTGGTGTCGCCATGGCCCTCACGCCGGGAATGACTTCATCGTCGGCATTGAAGCGGCGCACCTCTTTCGCGATCGGCGCGAAGATGCGGCGCGCTGTCTGAAATGAAGCGCGCCCGGCTTCGGGCGCCGCGTTCATGCGCGCATCATCCATCCAGTAGGTCCATTCGTCAGCGGGGACTGCGATTTGGGCGTTCGAATAGATGAGTTCATCATTCTTGCTGCGCAGGCCCAAAATATGGTCGCCGTGGAAATGGCTGATGAGAACTGTGTCGATCGTCTTGGGGTCGATTCCGGCGGCCGCCATGTTCGCCGCCATCTTGCCCGCGGCAGGCGGCCCATTGTCAGCGAAACCGGCGTCGATGAGAACGAGCCGCGAGCCGGTGTTGATGGTCACGCAGGTGTAGGAGCCGCCGATGACGTCGGTCGGCATGCAGCGGCTCGCAAGAACAGCCCTGAGTTCGTCCAGCGGGGCATTGACGACGTAGTTCGCGTCCAGCGCGCGGGGCGAATATCCGTCGAACAGAGCGGTGATTTCAAAATCGCCGACATAGTAGCGATAGAAGCCCGCTACCTGACGGCGGATCTGCGGCGGCGCTTTCTTCGAAGGGGCTTCAGGCAACGGGGATCTCGCAGCAACGGGCGGCCGGGTTCCCAGCCTTCACCAAAGGTGAGGCATTGGATCGGCCCTGTGCGAAATGTCCAGCCGCGCCCGATAACAATCTGTTGAAGGATTGGTCCGTCTTGCGAACAAGTTCAAAGGCTTGCGGCCGCCCGGGCGGCTTGGTCGTACTGGCCCGAGAGGGCGCGCATATTCGAGGCGATATCGGACAGCAGGCCCTTGTCGACGCCCGACGCGAGCGCCGAACGCACCAGCAGCGTTTCGCGCACCTCGCGATAGCGTTCGCAGGCCCGCTCGCCCGCGGGCGTGGTTGCCGCCAGCTTTTCCTTTCCCTGCCGCATGCTTTTGATGAGCTTGAGCTTTTCAAGCTTCTTCAGGGAGTAGGCGACGACGTGCGTGTCCTCGATGTTGAGCACGAGGCAGATGTCGGCGAGGCGCTTCGGCTTCCCGCGGTGATGGATGTGATGAAGCGCCAGCACATCGAGCGCGGAAAGGTCGGGTACGCCCGCCGCCGCCATGCCGCGAACGATCCAGCGGTTGAAGGCGTGCGCTGTCATCGACAGCGCAAATTCGAACTCGGACAGCGATGGCATGCCGCCGGAGGCGAGATGGCCTGACGAAACGATCGGACCAAGGTCTGATGGAGCGTCGCTCGGACTCATCGGGATGGCCTCCTTCCCGGCCATGCTACTCGACGACTACATTATGTCAATAAATTCTCGACAAAGTGCTTTCGAGAGATTAGACGCTTGCCCAGCAGACGTCAGAGGAGGTCGAGATGGCCGGGGCTTGCTGGGATTTCTGGATCGATCGCGGCGGCACGTTCACCGACGTGATCGCGCGCAAGCCCGACGGATCGCTGGCCGCCCGCAAGGTGCTGTCTGAAAATCCGGGCGCCTATCGCGACGCGGCCGTGCAGGGCGTGCGCGAACATCTTGGCCTCAAGGCGGGCGAGCCGATCCCATCCGGCCTGATTGGCGAAGTCAGGATGGGGACGACTGTCGCCACAAATGCGCTGCTCGAGCGCAAGGGCGATCGCACGCTGCTCGTGATCACGAAGGGCTTCGGCGATGCGTTGCGCATCGGCTATCAGGCGAGGCCGAAAATCTTCGCCAAGGAAATCATCAAGCCTGACCAGCTCTATGAGCGCGTCGTGGAGATTGACGAGCGCGTGCTCGCCGACGGCGTTGTCGAAAAGACTCCTGATCTCGACGCCACACGCGCGGCGCTCGCGCAAGCGAAGGGTGATGGCTTCGATGTGGTCGCGATCGCCTTCATGCACGCCTATCGCTTTCCCGCACATGAACAGGCGGTGGCGAAGCTCGCGCGCGAGATGGGTTTCACGCAGGTTTCGGTTAGTCACGAAATCTCGCCGCTGGTGAAGCTTGTCGGTCGCGGCGACACGGCGGTCGTTGACGCCTATCTCTCACCGATCCTGCGTCGCTATGTGAAGCAGGTTTCAGACGAACTCGATGTCGAGCGCACCGGCGCGCGGCTGATGTTCATGATGTCTTCAGGAGGTCTGACAGCCGCCGACCTCTTCCAGGGCAAGGACGCGATCCTTTCAGGCCCCGCGGGCGGCGTGGTCGGCATGGCGGAGACGGGAAAATCCGCCGGCTTCGGCCATGTCATCGGCTTCGATATGGGCGGCACCTCGACCGACGTGGCGCATTTCGATGGCGAGTATGAGCGCGCTTTCGAGACGGAGGTCGCCGGCGTGCGCATGCGCGCGCCGATGATGCTCATTCACACCGTCGCCGCCGGCGGCGGATCGATCCTGCACTATGACGGTTCGCGTTTCCGTGTCGGTCCTGATTCCGCTGGCGCGGATCCCGGTCCGGCCGCCTATCGCCGCGGCGGGCCGCTCGCAGTGACCGACGCCAATGTGATGGTCGGCAAGCTCATTCCGGATTTCTTCCCCGCGATCTTCGGGCCGGAGCAGAGCGAGCCGCTTGATCGCGCCGTCGTTGAAAACAAATTCGCGAAGCTTGCCGCCGAAGTCGGCGACGGCCGTTCGCCTGAACAGGTCGCTGACGGATTCATCCAGATCGCGGTCGCCAATATGGCGGAAGCGATCAAGAAGATTTCCGTGCAGCGCGGTTATGACATCACGCGTTATGCGCTGAACTGTTTCGGCGGCGCCGGCGGACAGCACGCCTGTCTCGTGGCCGATGCGCTCGGCATGACGACGGTGTTGATCCATCCGCTCTCTGGACTTCTCTCGGCCTACGGCATGGGGCTCGCGAATGTGCGCGCGACGCGGCAGAAAGCGCTCGACATTCCGCTCGATGCGAAGGCGCCTGCGGCGATCGACGCTGCGGCGTCCCCGCTGGCGAGCGATATTCGCGCCGAGATTTCAGGGCAGGGCGTCGCCGCGCCCAACATCGAGACCTTCGTGCGCGCGCATATCCGCTACGCCGGCACTGACACCGCGTTGATCGTCAACGCTGGCGCGGCCGACGCGATGAAGGCGGCGTTCGAGTCCGCGCATCGCGCGCGCTTCGGCTTCATCGACGAGACCAAGAGCATCGTCATCGAAGCCGTCGAGGTGGAAGGCGTGGGCGGCGGCGCGCCGTTCAACGAGCCTGAGCGTGCGCTGAAGTTAGGCGCGAACGCCTCTGCTGCGCGTCAGACGCGCTTCTTCAGCCAGGGCGCGTGGCATGACGCCGGCGTCTATCTCCGCGCCAACATTCCACATGGCGCAAAGATTGACGGCCCGGCCATCATCATCGAACCGAACCAGACTGTGATCGTGGAAGAGGGTTGGCAGGCTGCGCTGACTGCGCGCGATCATCTCGTACTGTCGCGCGTGAAAGCGCGGGCGCAGCGCGTGGCGATCGGCACCAAGGCCGATCCCGTGATGCTGGAGATCTTCAACAATCTCTTCATGTCGATCGCCGAACAGATGGGCGTGACGCTGCAGAACACCGCCTATTCCGTGAACATCAAGGAGCGGCTCGACTTCTCCTGCGCCGTGTTCGACTCCGAAGGCAATCTCGTCGCCAACGCGCCGCATATGCCGGTGCATCTGGGCTCGATGGACAAGTCGGTCGAGACGGTGATCAAAAATAACAAGGCCATCAAACCCGGCGACGTCTATGTGCTGAATGCGCCCTACAATGGCGGCACGCATCTTCCCGACATCACCGTCTGCACGCCCGTGTTCGATGACGCTCAGCAAAATATCCTGTTCTGGGTGGCGAGCCGCGGTCATCACGCCGATGTCGGGGGGCTGGCGCCCGGCTCGATGTCGCCGCTCGCGACGCACATCGAGGAAGAGGGCGTCTATATCGACAATTTCAAGATGGTCGATCGGGGACATTTTCTCGAAAAGGAACTGACAGCGCTTCTAACCGGCGCGCGCTACCCCGTGCGCAACGTCCGCCAGAATGTCACTGATCTCAAGGCGCAAGTCGCTGCGAACGAGAAAGGCGTCGCCGAATTGCGCAAGATGATCGCGCATTTCGGTCTTGACGTGGTGCAGGCCTATATGGGCCATGTGCAGGACAATGCGGCCGAGAGCGTGCGCCGCGTCATCGATGCGCTTGAAGACTCGACCTTCGAATATCCCATGGATCAGGGTTGCTCGATCCGGGTGAAGATCAGCGTCGACAAGGAGAAGCGTGAAGCGACAGTCGATTTCACCGGCACGTCAGAACAGCGCGGCGATAATTTCAACGCGCCGGCGCCGGTGACGCGCGCGGCCGTGCTTTATGTCTTCCGCGTCATGGTCGATGACGAGATTCCGATGAACGCCGGTTGCCTCCGGCCGATCCGGATCATCGTTCCCGACAAGTCGATGCTGTCGCCGCATTATCCTGCGGCGGTCGTCGCGGGAAATGTCGAGGTCAGCCAGGCGGTGACGAACTGTCTCTTCGGCGCGTTGAAGGCGATGTCGGCGGCGCAGGGGACGATGAACAATCTCACCTTCGGCAATGACGCCTACCAGTACTACGAGACGATCTGCTCGGGTTCGCCTGCGGGTCCCGGCTGGAATGGAACGTCTGGCGTCCACACGCACATGACGAATTCGCGGCTCTCAGATCCCGAGATCTTCGAATTGCGTTTTCCTGTCGTGCTGGAGGATTTCCACATTCGTCCGGACACCGGCGGAAAAGGAAAGTGGAGCGCCGGCGACGGCACGAGCCGCACCATCCGTTTCCGCGAGACGATGGAGTGCGCGATCCTCTCCTCCCATCGCAAGGTTAGGCCCTTTGCGATAGAGGGCGGCGAGCCTGGCCTCGTCGGTCGGACGTTCGTTCGCCGTAAGGACGGCCGCACCTACGAATTGCAGGGATGCGACCAGACGGTGATTGAGGCCGGAGAAGCCGTGACCGTGATGACGCCGACGGGCGGCGGCTGGGGCAGGGCCTCCTGAACATTTAGTCGCGCTCCGGCGCGGCGCAGCTTTAACCGCGACACCCCGCCGCAGGCTAATTGCGCCTGCTGCGGCGGCGTGTCGCGCTTCGTTTATTTGAACGAAAATGTGATCGGCGCTTGATGGCGCCCGGCGCCTTTCGCCACGAATCCGCCCCGAGTCGGGCATTGTCCCGATCATGAATGAGGCGTTCGCCGGCTGATCGCGCCGCCACCTCTATTCGTGAAAAGGCGGACGGCGCGGCGCGCCGGGATCTCGGATGCAACAGCAGGAAGCCGACGACGAAAGTTCAAAACGGGCAGGCGGAGCCCGCATCATTCCGCTGGTCGTCGCCGCGGCGCTTCTCATGGAAAATCTGGATTCGACTGTCCTCACGACTGCGATCCCGACCATTGCGCCGGAATTCGGCATCGATCCCGTTCATCTCAAGCTGGCGCTGACCGCCTATCTCATGAGCCTCGCCGTGTTCGTGCCGGCGAGCGGATGGATGGCCGACCGGTTCGGACCACGGCGCATCTTTGTCGCCGCGATCGCGTTCTTCACCTTCTCCTCGATCATGTGCGCGCTCTCGCAGAACCTGTCGCAGCTTGTTGCCGCGCGCATCTGCCAGGGCGTCGGCGGCGCGATGATGACGCCGGTCGGACGCCTCGTGGTCGTGCGTTCGGTGGACAAGCGCGATCTCGTCTCGGCGCTCGCCTGGGTCACCATTCCCGCGCTGATCGGGCCGATCATGGGCCCGCCGCTTGGCGGCTTCGTCGTCACCTATACGAGCTGGCGCTGGATTTTCCTGATCAATGTGCCGATCGGCATCGTCGGCATCGCGCTTGCGTGGCGACTTCTGCCTGAACTTGCGACGCGCGAGCCGCGCATCTTCGATTGGTGGGGCTTCTTTCTTTCAGGCGGTGGACTTTCGCTGCTTGTGATCGCGGCCGCCTTTTTCGGCCTGGGATCGAGCGACGCGCTGCTTGCGATCTGCTCCGCTTTGATCGGCGCGACCTGTCTCTGGCTCTATGCGCGCCACGCGGCGAGCCTCAACAATCCGCTGCTCGATCTCAGCCTGCTGCGCATTCCCACGGTGCGCGCGAGTCTGCTCGGCGGCTCACTGTTCCGGATTGGCGTTGGCGCGTCGCCGTTCCTGCTTCCGTTGCTGCTGCAAGTCGGCTTTGGCCTCAATCCGCTGGCGTCGGGCCTCGTGACCTTCGCATCGGGCGCTGGCGCGCTGCTGATGAAGTTCAGCGCCAAGCCGATCCTGGGCGCGTTCGGCTTCCGCAACGCGCTGATGTGGAATGGCGCAATCGCTTCAGTGCTGATCGCGGCGCCGATGATCTTCTCCAGCACGACGCCGGCGCTGCTGATGTCCGGCATCCTGTTCGTCTCGGGCTTTCTGCGTTCGCTGCAGTTCACCGCGGTCAATGCGCTCGCTTTCGCCGATGTGCCGGATGATCGCATGAGCGCAGCGACCACGCTGTCGGCGGTCGCGCAACAAGTCGCGGCGAGCTTCGGCGTATCGCTGGCTGCGATCATCCTGCAAGCGTCTCGCGCAATCAGCGGGCAAGCTGCTCTGACGGTGAGCGACTTCCTCGCCGCCTTCACCATTCTTGCTGTCGTCGCGAGCTTCTCGGTCATCAGCTTCTTCCGACTCAATCCGGACGCGGCCCGCCAGCTCGTGGCGGCCGGGCCTTCCAATCAAGAGGGGAAAACAAGATGAAGCGCTTCGCCCTGCTTGGCCTTGCTCTCGTTGTCGCAGGCGCCGTCATCTACGGCTATGTCAGGCTTTCAGGCCCGGAGCAGGCGCGCGCAGCAAGAAGCCTCGACAGCTCTGCGCCGGTGACAATCGCCGTGGCGCAGAGCGCTGATGTGCCCATCATGCGGCGCGCCATCGGCTTTGCGGAGCCTGTCGCGACCGTCGGCGTGAAGGCCCGGATGGATGGCGTGATTGCGACGCAGAAGGTTCAGGAAGGGCAGGAGGTGAAAGAGGGCGATCTCCTCTTCACGCTCGATGATCGCGAACTGAAGGCGCAGATCGCGCGCGACGAGGCGGCGGTGCAGCGCGACCAGGCGGCGCTGGCGCAGAAGCGCGCCGATCTCGCGCGCCAGCAAAGTCTTGTGCAGAAGGGCGCCGGCACACAGCAGGCGCTCGATCTCGCCGTCGCCGATGAAGCGACCGCCGCAGCGACCGTGCAATCGGATCAGGCGACCTTGTCGCTCGATCGTGTGCGCCTCTCCTATGCCGTGATTTCGGCGCCGATCGCGGGACGCCTCGGCGCCATCACCGCAACGCCCGGCAACGCCGTGCGCGCCAATGACGCCACCGCGAGCCTTGTCACTATCACGCAGCTTTCGCCGATCCGAGTCAGCTTCACCATGCCCGAGCGCGAACTCGGTCTGCTGCGCGACGCGACGAAGGATGGCGCGAAGCCTGAGGTGCGCGTGTTCAGCGCGGCGACGAAAGAAAAGGTCGGAACCGGCGCGCTCGATTTCATCGATTCGTCGGTGAACAAGGCGTCCGGCACCGTCGATGCGAAAGCGCTATTCCCCAATGACGACCGCAAGCTGTGGCCCGGCGAATATGTCGACGTGCAGATCGTGCTCGGCGATGTGAAAAACGCCGTGACGACGCCGGCGGTCGCCGTGCAGGAGGGGCAGAACGGCCAGTTCGTCTATGTGCTGAAGTCAGACAACACGGTCGAGGCGCGTCCCGTTACTGTTGTGTCGAACGAGAATGGCGTCGCCGCGATGTCGAAGGGGCTCGCGGCGGGAGAGAAGATCGTCACTGAAGGCCAGTCGCGGTTGTCGCCCGGCGCGCGGGCGCGGCCGACGCAGGCGGGGGCGCCCGCCGGCGCGAATAAGGCGCAGGGCTAGGGAGGCGCCGAAATGTCGATCCCCGGCTTCTGCATCCGTCATCCCGTCGCGACGATCCTGATGTCCTTCGCCCTCGTGCTGGGCGGGTTGTTCGCATGGCGTTTTCTGCCCGTGGCGGCGTTGCCGCATGCGGAATTTCCTGTTGTGAACGTGTCGGCGCAATTGCCCGGCGCCTCGCCTGATACGATGGCGCAGTCAGTCGCGACGCCGCTGATCAAGCAGTTCGCCACCATCGCGGGCATCGACTCCATCACCACGACCAACTCGCAGGGCAACACGTCGATTGCGATCCAGTTCGCGCTGGAGCGCAATATTGATGCTGCGGCCGCTGACGTGCAGGCGGCGATCGCGCGCACGCAGAAGCAGTTGCCGATCAACATGACGACGCCGCCGAGCTATCGGAAGGTGAATCCGGCCGACGCGCCGATCCTGCTGCTGGCGCTGCGCAGCGATGTGACGCCGCTCTCGAAAATCGACGCCTTCGTGCAGCAAGTGGTGTCGCCGACATTGTCGACCATCGATGGCGTCGCGCAGGTGCAGATTTTCGGCAGCCAGAAATATGCGGTGCGCATCCAGATCGACCCGACGGCGCTTGCGGCTCGCGGCATCGGCATCGACTCGTTGCAGGCGGCCGTCACCTCCGCAAACGACGCCACGCCGGTTGGAACGTTGCCTTCAGGCGCGCAGCAGCTCACGCTTGAAGCGACCACGCAGCTCGACAACGCGGCTCAGTTCGCCAACATCATCATCGCCAATCGCGATGGAAAGCCGGTGCGGCTTGGCGATGTCGCGCATGTGACCAACTCGATCGAGAACACGCAGCTCGCCGGCTGGTACGACAATTCGCGCGCACTGGTTGTCGCCGTCTTCCGGCAACCCGACGCCAACACGGTCGAGGTGGTCGATCGCGTCAAGGCGATGCTGCCGCAGTTCCAGGATCAGCTTCCGCCGGCGACGACGCTTGGCACCTTCAATGATCGTTCGACCTCGATCCGCAAGGCCGTTGAGGATGTGCAGTTCACGCTCGGCCTGACCATTGCGCTGGTCGTCGGCGTGATCTTCATCTTCCTCAGGCGCTTCATGGCGACGCTGATCCCGACCGTCGCGGTGCCGATCTCGCTGATCGCGACGCTCGGCGTGATGTATCTCATGGGCTTTTCGATCGACAATGTCTCGCTGCTGGGATTGACGCTCGCCGTCGGTCTCGTGGTCGACGACGCCATCGTCATGCTCGAAAACATTGTACGTCACATGGAGGAGGATGGGCTCAACGCCTTCGACGCCGCGCTCAAGGGCTCTGGCGAAATCGGCTTCACCATCGTTTCGATTTCGCTGTCGCTGGTCGCCGTGTTCATTCCGGTGCTGCTCATGGGCGGCGTCATTGGCCGCGTGTTCAACGAATTCGCGGTTGTGGTGACGGTGTCGATTCTGGCGTCAGCCTTCGTGTCGCTGACGCTGACGCCGATGATGGCGGCGCGCCTTTCGAGCGAACAGGCGGGCCATAGCGGCAAGGACAAGCTGGCCTTCCTCGAGCGCGGCTTTGACGTGCTTCACAACGGCTATCGCGCCGGCCTCGACGCCAGCCTGAAATATCGCGGCATTGTGTTGCTGATCTTCGCAGCCACGGTCGCCGCGAGCGTATGGCTGTTTCGCGACATTCCGAAGGGTTTCATTCCGCAGGAGGATATCGGCCAGCTGCAGGTCATCACCGAGGCGCGGCAGGACATCTCCTTCGATGCGATGGCGGCGTTGCAGCAGCGCGTGGCCGCGACATTCAAGGCGTCGCCCTATGTCATCCATGTCGCGTCCAGCATCGGCATCGGCGGGCCGATCACGGCGCTCAATGCGGGCCGGCTGTTCGTCGAGCTTGCGCCGCAGGACAAGCGGCCTCCCCTGCAGACAGTGCTCGCCGATCTGCGCCGGCAACTCGCCGCCATTCCCGGCATCTCGACCTATATGACGCCAGTGCAGAATCTCAATATCGGCGCCCGCCAGTCGAAGAGCCAATATCAGTTCGTCATGCAAGCGATCGATCAGGCGAAGCTGTTCACCTGGTCGGACAAGATGCTGGCGGCGATGCAGGCTGATCCGGCGTTCGTCGATGTGACGTCAGATCTTCAAAACAAGGCGCCGCAGGCGACGCTGGTCGTTGACAAGGACAAGGCGCAGTCGATGGGGGTTGGCGCCGACGTGCTGCGATCGAGCCTCTATTCCGGCTTCGGCGCGCGGCAGGTGTCGACGATCTATACGACAGGCGACAGCTATCAGGTGGTTGTCGAGTTCGATCCTGACATCGTCTGGTCGAATTCCCGCCTCGACGAAATCCGCGTTCGCGCCAACTCAGGCACGCTCATCCCCCTTAGCGCCTTCGCGCATATCGAGCGCACTGTCGGCCCGCTGACGATCAATCAGCTCGGGCAGCTTCCCGCGGTGACGCTCTCGTTCAACCTGCCGGCCGGCCGGTCACTTGGCGACGCCGTCAGCGAGACGGAAGTTCTCAAGGAGAAGATCGCTCTGCCTGCGGACATCAGCACGACGTTTGCCGGCACGGCGAAGACGTTCCAGCAATCGCTCGCCAATCAGGGCCTTCTGATCGCCGGCGCGGTGCTGACGATCTATATCGTGCTGGGCGTGCTCTATGAGAGCTTCATTCATCCGCTGACGATCCTGACCGGTCTTCCCGCCGCGGCGCTCGGCGCGCTGATTACGCTGAAGCTGTTCGGGCTCGATCTCTCCGTGATCGCCGTCATCGGCCTGCTCATGCTGATCGGCATCGTGAAGAAGAACGCGATCATGATGATCGACGTGGCGCTGGAGCTGCAACGCGCCGGCGCGACGCCTGATTTCGCCATCCGCGAGGCGTGTCTGCGGCGCTTCCGCCCAATCATGATGACGACGCTGGCGGCGATGTTCGGCGCGCTGCCGATCGCGCTTGGCGCCGGCGCCAGCGCGGAATTGCGTCAGCCGCTGGGCCTTGCGGTGGTTGGCGGGCTCATCGTGTCGCAGGCGCTCACGCTCTTCATCACGCCGGTGATCTTCCTGACGATGGAAGGCCTGCGGGCCAGGATAAGCCGGCTCCGGCAAGCGAAGCCGACGCGTCAGGCGGTCGAGGCCATCCCCCAACCCGCGGAATAGCGCTCAGGCGTATTCCGTCCAGTGGCGCGACGGCTTTGCGGCCGCAGCCTTGATGTCGTTTGGACTGAGAACGACATATTCGCGTGGCGAGGTCGCGAAATGCGCCTTGATCCAGGGCTTCTTCTTCTGGGGGTGAACAGCCGCGGCGGCGTAGCGGATCGCGTCCGTGGTCGTGGCGATCAGCTCGTCCGTATCCAGCGTCTTCGAGACGCCCATGGCGTCGGCGAAGTCGATGATATTGGGCCTTTCGTCGTCCGGCATCCAGATCAACGAAAATGTAGCGCGGCGCGCTTTCGGGTCGCTCGTGGACATCTCCGATCTTCCGTCATGTCACCGCCCGGCTGCGCGTCGGGGCGCGGTCCCGTGCGAGTCAGGAGCGGCGGCGGAGAATCTATAGCGGTTTTCCCAGAAGATGCGAAATCTCGCCGACAATGCCCCTGCGGAACACCAGCACGCAAGCGACGAAGACGGCGCCCTGGATCACGGTGACCCAAGAGCCGTAGGGCGAAAGATAGTTCTGCATCGCAACGATGACAAAGGCTCCGACGACCGGGCCGAAGACCGTGCCGAGGCCGCCAACCAGCGTCATCAGCACCACTTCGCCGGACATGCTCCAATGCACGTCGGTCAGCGACGCGTTCTGGGCCATGATCGCCTTCATGCCGCCTGCGAGGCCGGCAAGGGACGCCGACAGCACGAAGGCCATCAGCTTGTAGCGATCGGTCTTGTAGCCGAGCGAGATCGCCCGCTGCTCATTCTCGCGGATCGCCTTGAGGATTTCACCGAAGGGGGAACTGATCGTGCGGTGGATGAGCAGGAAGCCGGCGAGGAACACCAGCACGACCACGATGTAGCAGGCCGTCTCGTTGGAGAGGTCGATGAAGCCGAACAGCTTGCCTCGCGGCACAGACTGGATGCCGTCCTCGCCATGGGTGAAGGGCGCCTGTACGCAGAAGAAATAGACCATCTGCGACAGGGCCAGCGTGATCATGGCGAAGTAGATGCCTTGCCGGCGAATGGCGAGGCTGCCGACGATGACGCCGAGCGTCGTCGAAGCGGCGACAGAGAGCAGAACGGCGATCTCGGGCGTGACGCCCCATACCTTTGCGGTATGAGCGCTGACATAGCCGGCGACGCCAAGAAACATGGCGTGGCCGAAGGACAACAGCCCGACATAACCAATCAGCAGATTGAAGGCGCATGCGAACAGCGCGAAGCAGATCGCGTTCATCAGAAAGAAAGGGTAGATGACGAGCGGCGCCAACGCGAAGAAAATGATCATCGCGGCAAGCGCGATGCGCTCGCTGGGCGCGAAACTTGAGGAGACCGTCGACGCCTTCGAGATGTCCGTCATCACGCGCTCCGCCCGAAGAGACCGGCCGGCTTCACCAGCAACACGACTGTCATGACGACGAAAATCACGGTGCTCGATGCTTCGGGATAGAACACCTTCGTCAACCCTTCCACCAGACCGAGCAGAAAGCCCGTCAGGATCGACCCCATGATCGATCCCATGCCGCCAATCACCACGACTGCGAACACGATGATGATGAGGTCGGCGCCCATCAGCGGCCGCACCTGATTGATCGGCGCGGCAAGCACGCCCGCCAGCGCAGCGAGCGCAACGCCGGCGCCATAGGTCAGCGTGATCATGCGCGGCACGTTGATGCCCATTGCGCGCACCAGCCCCGGATTTTCCGTCGCCGCGCGCAAATAGGCGCCGAGCTTGGTGCGTTCGATGATGAACCAGGTGCCGAGACAGATGACGAGCGAAAAAGCGACGACCCAGGCGCGATAATTCGGCAGGAACATGAAGCCGAGATTCTGGCCGCCGGTCAGCTCTTTCGGAATGGCGTAAGGCATGCCCGACGAACCGAAAGTGTTCTGGAACAGGCCCTGGATGATGAGCGCGAGGCCAAAAGTGAGCAGAAGGCCATAGAGATGGTCGAGCCCGGACAGCCATTGCAGCATCGTGCGCTCGATCACGACGCCGATGGCGCCGACGATGAGCGGGGCGAGGAGCAGCGCTCCCCAATAGCCGACGCCCGCCCAGTTGAGGAGGAAATAGGCGCAGAAAGCGCCCATCATATAGAGAGCGCCGTGCGCGAAATTGATGATGTTCAGCATGCCGAAGATGACGGCGAGGCCGAGGCTCAGCAGCGCATAGAAAGAGCCGTTGATCAGCCCGAGCAGGAGCTGTCCGAAGAGCGCCTGAGTGGAAACGCCAAACATGCCTGATGCCCTGACGTGACTGCGGCGCCGGACCCGTGCGATCCGACGCCGCCAGTGGCTGAATTTACTTCTTGACCAGCGGGCATTCGCTCTCGGCGAGCGGCCGGAACGCCTCGTTGGCGGGCGTCGTCGCGATCAGCTTGTAATAATCCCACGGCCCCTTCGATTCCGAAGGCTTCTTCACTTCGAAGAGATAGACCGGATGGATCTTGCGGCCATCGGCGCGGATCTGGCCTTTTCCGAACAGCGGATCGTCAGTCGGCATTTCCTTCATCTTGGCGACGACCTTGGCGCCGTCGTGAGGATTGCCGCCGAGGGCTTCAAGCGCTTTGAGATAATGCAGCACGCCAGCGTAGACGCCGGCCTGCACCATGCTCGGCTTCGCGCCATTCTTCATGCGCTTGGAGAAGCGATCCGCGAATGCGCGGGTCTGATCGTTCATGTCCCAGTAGAAACTCTCGGTGAAGCTCAGACCCTGCGCCACATTCAGACCAAGCGCGTGAACGTCAGTGATGAAGAGCAGGAGCGCCGCAAGCTTCTGTCCGCCCGAGGTGATGCCGAACTCGCTCGCCTGCTTGATCGAGTTCGTGGTGTCGCCGCCGGCGTTCGCGAGCCCAACGATCTTCGCCTTGGAGCTCTGCGCCTGCAGCAGGAAAGAGGAAAAATCCGAGGTATTCAGGGGATGGCGCACCTTGCCGAGCACCTTGCCGCTATTTGCGAGCACAACCGCCTCGGTGTCGCGCTCGAGCGCGTGGCCGAAGGCGTAGTCGGCGGTCAGGAAGAACCAGCTGTCGCCGCCGGCTTTCACCACCGCCTTGCCGGTCGTATTGGCGAGCGCATAGGTGTCATAGGTCCAGTGGACCGTGTTCGGCGTGCAGGCCTTGCCGGTGAGGTCGGACGAGGCCGCGCCGGAATTGATGAAGACGCCATTCTTGTCTTTCGTCACCGCGGCGACTGCGAGCGCGACGCCGGAGTTCGGCGTGTCGACGATCACGTCGACCTTGTCGACATCATACCATTGGCGCGCGATGTTGGAGCCGATGTCAGGCTTGTTCTGGTGATCGGCGCCGATAACCTCGATCTTCCAGCCTTTCGCAGTCAGGCCGGAATCCTCGATCGCCATCTGCGCGGCCAGCGTCGAGCCGGGGCCGCCGAGATCGGCGTAGAGGCTCGACATGTCGTTGAGGTTGCCGATCTTGACGTTCTTGTCCTGCGCAAATGCGGCGCCGCTCGCGCAGAGCAGAAGCGCGGCCCAGGAAATAGCGTGCAGCTTTTTCATTCATTCCTCTCCCAATGTCTTGTTGAGCTGATGCGATCAGACGCCGAGATACTGATGCAGCTTGTCCATGTTGGCGTCGAGATTGGCGCTGGTGAATTGGTCGACGATCGCCCCGTGCTCCATGATGTAGAACCGGTCCGCCAGCGTCGAAGCCCAGCGGAAGTTCTGCTCGACGAGGAGGATTGTAAAGCCGGTCTCCTTCAGCTTCTTCACGGTCTTGCCGATCTGCTGGATGATCACGGGCGCGAGTCCCTCTGTCGGTTCATCGAGCAGGAGGAGCTGCGCTCCGGTGCGGAGAATGCGACCGATCGCCAGCATCTGCTGTTCGCCGCCGGAGAGTTTCGTGCCCTGGCTGGAGATTCTTTCTCTCAGATTGGGGAAAAGTTCGAAAATCTCCTCCACGCCGAGACCGCCGGGCGCGACGCGCGGCGGCAGCATCAGATTCTCCTGCACGTTCAGACTGGCGAAGATTCCGCGCTCCTCAGGGCAGAATGCGATGCCGGCGCGAGCGATGTGATCCGACGAAAGTCTAATGAGCTCATTGCCGCGAAAGCGCACCGAGCCTTTGCGCTTGCCTAGCATGCCCATGATCGATTTGAGCGTCGTGGTCTTGCCCGCCCCGTTGCGTCCGAGAAGGGTGACGACCTCGCCTTCTCCGACATTGAAGCTCGCGCCATGCAGGATGTGCGATTCGCCATACCAGGCGTGAAGGTCTTCGATTTCGAGCAAGGCGTCAGCCATGTCCCACTCCGAGATAGGCCTGGCGGACGTCAGGATTGGCGGACACCGATGCGTAATCGCCTTCAGCGAGCACCTGTCCTCGCGTCAGAACCGTAATCGTGCTCGACAGATTCGCTACCACATTCAGATTATGTTCGACCATCAGAATGGTCCGGTTCTTCGCGACTTTCTTGATGAGATCGGCGATACGGTCGATATCCTCATGGCCCATGCCGGCCATTGGCTCGTCGAGCAACATCATTTCGGGATCGAGCGCGAGCGTCGTTGCGAGTTCGAGCGCGCGCTTGCGGCCGTAGGGCATGGAGGCCGCAGTCGAGGATGCGAACTCGGTCAGCCCGACAGCTTCCAGAAGCTCGTGGACGCGATCGTTCAGCGAATTCAGCGTCGTCTTCGAGCGCCAGAAATCGAAGGATTCGCCGCGCTTCCGCTGTAGCGCGACGCGAATATTCTCAAACGCAGTCAGATGCGGAAACACCGCCGATATCTGGAAAGAGCGCACGAGCCCGAGTTGCGCAATGTCGGCGGCCTTCACTGCCGTGATGTCGCGCCCGTTATAGATAATCGATCCGCGCGTCGGGATGAGGAACTTCGTCAGAAGATTGAAGCATGTGGTCTTGCCGGCGCCGTTAGGCCCGATCAGCGCGTGAACCGCGTAGCGACGAACGCGCAGGCTGACATTGTTGACCGCAGTGAAGCCGCCAAACTCCTTCGTCAGACCTTCCGTGGAAAGAATATAATCGTCCCCCAAACATATTCCCCCAGATCTTTATCGTTGGCGCGGCGGCGGCGCGCGATCGCTTAAGCCTTGATCGCGGCGCATCATTTTCCGTTCGCGCGCGCAGCGTCAATGGCTGCTCGCGCAAATATTGGCTTCGGCGCGCATGCGAATGGTCCCGAGGGATGATGCGCCAGCGAAACTGTTTGATCCGGCGATCGGCGCGGTCGCGCAAGAGGAAAAATATGCTATATATTTCAGTCACTTGAAATGGAGAGAACGGTCGATTTGATTGCGCTGGAGAGGCGCGCGAAAGGAGGCCTTCTTCAAATTCGACAGTTTCGCAATGTCAGTTTCAATGCGTCGTCGAGCGCCTGAAAATCAGGCGCCCAAGCCGGAGGCGCTTCAAGCCATCGCCGGATGCGGCGGAAACGCCACGCAGACGTGATCCACTTGCAGCGACACCATCTCGCCGATCTGGAATTCGCAGGGGCCGGCGACGGGAATCTCGAAGACGCGTTCTCTGTGCGCGACCTTCACCAGCGTGTGATCGCCGCAGAACACTGCGGCGGCGATCCGTCCGTGAACGCCGCCTTCGCGTCCGATCCGGATTTGCTCGGGACGCACCATGATCTCGGCGACCGAACGGGCCGGCAGAGCGTTCGCGTGAAGTCTTATTCTGCCGAGCTCGGTATTGGCGACGTCGCCCTCCACCTGACCGCGCAGGAAGATCGAGGCGCCGGTCATTCGCGCCACATTCGCATCGATGGGATGGCCATAGACCTCGTGCGGTTCGCCGATCTGCGAGATCGTTCCATGCCGCATCACGGCGACGATGTCGGCGCTGGCGAAGGCTTCGATCGGATCATGCGTGACGAGGATCGCGGTCGCGCCGGCCTTGCGGAGGGTCGCGATCACATGTCCGCAGACGGAGCGGCGAAGATCGATGTCGAGCGCGTTGAAGGGCTCATCGAGCAGGACGACGCCGGGGTTGGGCGCGAGCGCGCGCGCCAACGCCGTGCGCTGCTGCTGGCCGCCTGAGAGCTGGTGCGGATAGCGGGCGGCGAACGCGGTCATGCCCGTCAATCTTAGCATTTCCGCAAGCCGGCCGTTGCGCCTGTCGGCCCTCGCCAAGCCGAAGGACACATTCTCGGCGACAGTCATATGCGGGAACAGAGCGCCTTCCTGCGGAACATAGCCAATACGTCGCGCCTCCGGCGGAATGCGCGTCTGATCGTTGGCGACGACGCGATCGCCGATGCGGATTTTGCCTGTATCAGGCTGCTCGAAGCCTGCGATCAGGCGAAGCAGCGTGGTCTTGCCGCTGCCCGAAGAGCCAAGCAGCGCGACGATCGCGCCTTCGGAGACGCGCAGGCTGACATCGCGGAGAATGTCGACCTTGCCGTATCGTTTGCTGACGCCAGAAATGTCGAGACTGCTCATGAGGCCTATGATTTTGGCAGGCTGCGCACGGTGAAGATATAGACGGGAAGCCCGGACGCCAGCACCAGCAGCGCCGCGAACGGCGCCGCGGCGGCATAGGCGCGATCGTTGGTGTAGGACCAGAATTCGGTCGCCAGCGTCGTGACGCCAGATGGCGCAAGCAACAGCGTCGCGGTCAGCTCGCGCATGAGCTGCAACACCACCATCGCAAGGCTTGCGCCGAGCCCCGACGCGAGCGCTGGCAATGTGACGCGCAGGAACGCGGTGATCGGCCCCTTGCCGAGCGACCGCGCCACATCTTCCAGTTCTGGTGGAATGAGTTCCGCCGATGCGCGGATCGCCGACTGGGCGAGCGGCAGGAACAGCATGACATAGGCGGCGAAGACCAACGCCGGCGTCTGATAGAGCATCGGCGCGTGGCGGATCGCGACATAGATCAACGCCAGCGCGATCACGAGGCCCGGCAGCCCATGCACGAGATAGGGCAGGCGCTCGGCCAGAACCACGAAAAGACCTGATGCGCGCATTGACGCCAGCACGAGCGGCAGCGCCAGCAGCGTGATCAGAAGACCGCCCGGAAGCGAATAGGCGAGCGATCCCATCAGAGCCGGCCAGAGTCGTTCGACGCCTTGTCCGATCGAGGTTCCCTGGATCAGCCAGTAAAGCATCGTCACGAAAGGCACGCCGACGGAAAGCGCGGCGAACAGAGTAAAGCCCGCAAGCGCGATGATTTTCTGCAAGGTCGAGAGCTTCGCCGGCGCCGGCTGGCGAGCATTGCCGCGCGCGACGCGGGCGCGACGCCGACCCTTTCGCAAATAGAGTTCGCCGAAAGCGAGCGGCAGACAAAGCGCCATCAGGACCGACGAAAGCAGCGCGGCCGACGCGTTGTCGAACTGCAGATCATACTGCTGGAAGATCGCGGTGGTGAAAGTCTGCACGCTGAGAAAAGACAGCGCGCCGAATTCGGCGAGCATGTGAGATGAGACAAGCAGCGCGCCGCCGCCAAGCGCGGGCGCCGCCTGCGGCAGCACGATCCGGAGAAGAATGCGCCAGCGGCCGCCGCCGAGTCCGCGCGCCACTTCCTCGAATGCGGGGTCCATGCCGCGCAGCGCCGCCGCCATCGGGAGATAGATGAGCGGCATGCTGGCAAGCGACAGGATGAGGATCGCGCCCGCCATGCCCTGAAACCAGGGGCCGAGCGACGCCCAGGCGTAGCTTGACACGAAGGCCGGCAGCGACAGGGGCAGGCTCGCGATGACGCGCAGAAATCCGCGCGCCGGCAGGTCGCAGCGCTCCGTACACCAGGCGGCGGCGATCGCCATCACGCCGCTCGCGATCGTTACCGATGTCGCGAGAATGAGCGTATTAGCGAGCAGCTCGCGCGTCATGGGCCGCATCAGCTCGCTGAGCACGCCCTGCCAGCCGGCTTCGGAGGCGCGCATCAATGCATAGAAGAACGGCAACGCGGCGAGTCCGCTAGGAATCGCCGCGAGCAGAAGCAGAAAGGTCGGCCGCGAGGCCGACCTTTGAAGAGAAAGAGCTGAAATCACAAAATTCCGGCTTCGCGTTCCAGATCGTAGGCAAGCTGCGCGCCGCCGATATCGCTCTGCGTGACGATCGCGCCGATCTCGTCGAGCGGCTTCAGCTTGAACGGCGAGACGATGCCCGGCCGCACGGGATATTCGGCGTAGGTCGCGACAGCCGCCTTCTGCCCTTCCTCGCTCACCATGAAGGTGAGGAACTTCTGCGCGGTCGCGGCATTCTTCGCGGTCTTCAGCACGCCCGCAGGCGACAGATTGACGAGCGCGCCGGGGTCGCCCTTCGCGACATAGTGCAGCGCGGACTTCATCTTGTCCTCGCCGCGCTCCTTGGCGACGCCATACCAATAGTAATTGTTGATCAGCGCGGTTGCGATCTCGCCGTTCTCGACGGCCATCATCGCCGCGCCATTGCCGTTATAGAGGCGGCCGTTCGCTTTCAGGCCTTTCAGCCAGGCGAGCGCGGCGTCGCGGCCCTTGAGCTTCACGATCGCCATGATCTGCTCCTGGAAGCCGTCGCGGATGACGTATCCGACGCGATCCTTCCAGGCCGGAGTGGCGCATTCGAGAATCGATTTCGGCAGCTCCGCGTCCTTCACCATCGCCTTGTTGTAGGCGACCACGCGGCAGCGCTGCGCGATGGCGAGCCAGGTCTTGTTGACGGAAGCGAGGTTGGCGGGGATGGCGCTCAGCGCTTCGGCGCTCGCAGGCGCCAGCAAGCCCTTCTCGTCGATCGCCGCGATCGGCGGCGCCTGCTCGGAATAGAAGAGATCGGCCGGAGAGTTGGCGCCTTCCTCGATGAGCTGGTTGGCGAGCTGGGAGCTTTCGCCCTGACGAATGACGACCTTGATCCCGGTCGCGTTGGTGAAGGCGGCCACGATCGCGTCCGTCATCTGGCGATGCTGGCCGTTATAGATCGTCAGCGTTTCGCTCTGCGCGAAGGCGTCGCGCGAACCTGCTGCGAGAGCAAGCGCAGCGCCGCTCAGCATCGCATGGCGACGATTCAGTGCATACATTAGAGAAGCTCCAACATTCTATGTTTTTGATGGAGCAACTGCGCTAGGGGGCGGCGCATCGTCAAGTATCGCCGACCGCGGCGCGCGCGACCTGACGTCACGTCGCCGTGAGATTCCGATCTTGTTTGGAATGCTTCTATTTTTGGCGCAGCCGCCCGACGATCCCGGTCGGGAAGAAATAGACGCTGAGGATAAACAGCACGCCGAGCCAGAGCAGCCAGCGATCGGCATGAAAAAGCTGGGGCAGCATGGGCCACCCCTCGAAGACCTTGCCGACCCATCCGAGCAGGGTCTGCAAATAGCTCTCCGCGACCAGAAAGAGCGTTGCGCCGATGACCGCGCCGTAGAGCGTGCCCATGCCGCCGATCACCACCATGAGCAGAATGTCGAGCATGATGTCGAAGCTCAGCGTGGTCGCCGGTCCCGTGTAGCGCAGCCAGATCGCGCACATCGCGCCAGCCAAAGTCGCCATGCCAGCGGAAACGCAGTTGACGATCGAACGATAAAGCACGGTGCGATAGCCGAGCGCTTCGGCGCGGAAATCGTTCTCGCGGATCGCCTGCAGCACGCGACCGAACGGCGAATTGACGATGCGCAGCATGGCCAGGAACAGCAGAGTCGCCGTGAGGAACAGGAGATAATAGGCGATCAGCCTGCCATTGATGGAGACGCCGAAGATGTCGTCCTCGATCAACCGGAAGCCCGGCCGCAGCAGCGGCGGAATCTGATAGGTGCGCCCGTCTTCGCCGCCTGTGAGCCATCCCAGTTGCGAGGCGAGGATCGCAAAGACGCTGGCGACCGCGAGCGTGATCATCGCGAAGAAGATCGCGCGCACGCGGAGCGAAAACAGTCCGACGACGAGCGCCAGCGCGATCGAAAGAATGAGCGCGATCAAGGTCCCGCCGAAGATCGACATCCATGTCGGTCCCCAATTGTAGAGGGCGAGACCGGCGCCATAGCCGCCGATGCCGTAGAACATCGTATGGGCGAAGGAGACGATGCCGGTATAGCCGAGCAGGAGGTTGTAGCTCGCGACGAGCACGATGAAGTAGCAGATCTTGGCTGCGACATTGAGCGACTGCGAGCCCGGAAACAGGAACGGCGCGAGCGCGAGGCCAACGAAGATCGCAGCCAGCAGCGCCGACAGAACCGGGCTGCGTGGCGTGTCGTGCGAGAGAAGCCCGCGCAGCATCAGCGCTTCGCCACGGGATAAAGGCCGCGCGAGCGCCAGAGCAAAATCGCCGCCATCAGAAGGATGTTCGAACCGAGCGCGAGCTTGGGCGCGAGGAAGCCGGTATAGTTCTGCGTCAGCGCCACCAGCAGCGCGCCGATGAAGCAGCCGCCGACCGAGCCGAGGCCGCCGATGATGACGACGATGAAAACGAGCACCATGAGCTCAAGCCCCATGCCCGGCGTCAGCGTCTCGCGATAGAATCCCCACATCACGCCGCCGAGACCGGCCAGCGCCGAACCCGCGACGAAGACGCCGATGAAAAGCCGGTTGATGTGATAGCCGAGCGACTGCACCATCTCGCTGTTCTCGACGCCGGCGCGGATGAGCAGTCCGACCTTGGTGCGGTTGAGAACAAGGTGCATGCCGGCGAAAACGACAAGCCCAACGGCCACAGCGAACACGCGATAGCGTTCGATTGCGATGTCGCCGAAGGTGATGATGCCGCGCAGGCCCGAGGGCAGGGGCGACTGCAGCTGCACCGGCCCCCAGAGAACGATGATGATCTGCTGCGCCACGATGAGGCCGCCGACCGTCACGAGAATTTGGTGCAGATGGCGGCCATAGACCGGCCTGATGATCACGCGCTCGAAGGCGTAGCCGACGGCGCCGGTGATGATCATGGCGAGCGCGATCATCGCCAGCAGAGCCGCGACATTGAGCGTGATCGCGTCGCTGCCGAGCCAGCCTGCAAGCGGCAGCGCAAGCAAGGTCGCGGCGTAGGCGCCGAGCGAGATGAAGGCGCCATGGCCGAAATTGATCACGTCCATCAGGCCAAAGACGAGGGTCAGGCCGGACGCCATGATGAAGATCATCATGCCCATGGCGAGGCCTGCGAGAGTGAGCGTCGCCCATGTCGAGGTCGAGCCGATGAGCGGCAGCGCAAGCAGCATGAGCGCGGGGACGAGCGCGAGCGGCGCCCAGTCGAGCGGCATCGTGACCGGTTTTACTGATGAGTCCGCCAAGCTCATTGATGTGAATCCAGACTTAACCCGAGCAGCTTCTGCTGCAGCGGCTTGTCTTCGGCGAGCGCGGCCATTTCGCCGCTATGGACGACGCGGCCATTGTCGATGACGGCGACCGCGTCGGCGAGCGAGCGCGCGAACATGAAATTCTGCTCGACCAGCAGCACGGTGGTTTCGGCGCGCTTGAGCTCCTGAAAGGCGGCGATCATGTTGACGATGATCGATGGCGCCAGCCCCTTGGTCGGCTCGTCGATCAGGATGAGTTTGCGCGGTTCGATGATGGCGCGCGCGATCGAGAGCATCTGCTTCTGGCCGCCGGAGAGAACGCCGGCGGCGGACGACCAGAATTTCCGCAGCGCCGGAAAGAGATCGAGAATCCAGCGCAGACGCGCTTCGTCCATGTCGCCGGAGCGCGCCGCGAGAATGAGGTTCTCGCGCACGGTGAGGTCAGCGAAGACGCCCATATTCTCCGGCACGTAAGCGATGCCGGCTTGGGCGATATCGGGCGTTGCGCGCGGCGCGATCTCCGCGCCGTCGAAGGTGATCGAGCCTGAAGAGGCGCGCCACAGGCCCATGATGGTGCGCAGCGTCGTCGTCTTGCCGGCGCCGTTGCGGCCGAGCAGCGCGGTCAGCCCGCCGCGCGGCACGGTAAGATCGACGCCATGCAGGATATGATAAGGGCCAATATGGGTGTTGACGCCTTTCAGCGTCAGCAGCGCGTCAGCCATGCGCGGCCTCCGCCGGCGCGACGCCGAGATAGGCTTCCTGCACGATCGGCGAAGCGATGACTTCCGCGGGCTCTCCGTCCGCGACGAGCGCGCCGTTGTGAAGCACGATGATGCGGTCGGCGAGCGAACGCACCACATCCATCTTGTGCTCGACGAGGAGGATCGTGCTGTCGCCAGCCTCTTTGATCGCATGCATGAGATCGATGATCACGGGCGCCTCATCGACGCTCATACCGGCGGTCGGCTCGTCGAACATGAAGATGCGGGGCTTCAACGCCAGCATCACGCCGACCTCGAGCTTGCGCTGATCGCCGTGGGGAAGCGAGCCCGCGGTCGCGTCGGCTTGCGCCGTGAGATTCAGGCGGCGCAGCAGATCATCAGCCTCGTCGATCAGATCAGAGCGTCGGCTCCAGAGATGCACGAGATCAAGCCCGACGCCTTCGCGACTCTGCACGGCGATGCGGATATTCTCGCGCACGCTCAAACCCGGAAACAGGTTGGTGAGCTGGAAGGCGCGGCCGATGCCGCGACGCGCCCGCGCCGAGGGCGGCAGGGTCGTGATGTCGGCCCCATCCCACAGCACCTGTCCTGATGTCGCGCGCAATTGGCCCGAGATCAGGTTGAAATAGGTGGTCTTGCCGGCGCCGTTCGGGCCGACGATCGCGGTCAGGGTGTCGGGCTCGAAGGCGCAGCTTACGGAATTGACGGCCACATGGCCGCCAAACCGGATCGTCAGGTCGCGCGTTTCCAGCAGCGCCATGCGCGATGTCTCAAGACGTCGCGAGAGTTCAGCGCTTGTTGCGGATCGGGACCGGGATTTCCGATGCGGGGATTTCACGAACGAGATCGAGAAGATCGTTCTCGTCCTTGCCGTTCGCCTTGACCTTGAAGTGATACATCGGCTGCTGCGCCTGATGATCCTCCTTGCGGAAGGTCATCCTGCCCTTGGGCGTGTCGAACTCGAGTCCCTCCATCGCCGCGACCAGCTTCTCAGTGTCGGTTCCGCCGGCCTTCTCGATTGCCGCCACGACCGCCGCCGCCGCCGCCATGCCGCCCGCCGTGAAGAAATCCGGCGGCGCATTGAATTTCTTGGTGTGCTCGGCGACGAGCCAGTCATTCATCGGATTCTTGGGGAAGCCGTAGTAGTAATAAACCGCGCCTTCCATGCCGGGATAATTGCGATAGGGCTTCATGGCGGGAAGGATGTTGCCGCCAGGCGCCATTTCGATGCCGAAGCGCTCGGGCTTCAAATCGGCGATCTTGCTCAGGGGATGCGGACCGGCCCAGATCATATAGATGATCTTGCGTCCCGGCTTGTCCTTCAGCGCATCGAACATGCGTTGCGCGGAAGCGGTGAAGTCGGTCGCATTCTGCGGCGCATATTCTTCAAACACGACTTTCGCCGGGCTCTTTACCGCGGCCAGCGCGTCTTTCAGCGCCGCGACGCCGTCGCGGCCGAAGGCGTAGTCCTGCGCGAGCGTCGCGATCGACACGTCGCCCTTTCCGAGCGCGACCGCCGCGGCGAGCGCGTCCTGCGTTGAATTGCGCGCGGTGCGGAAGATGTAGCGATTCCATTTGTCGCCGGTGATGGAGTCGGCGACGGCGGGCTCGACCAGCAGGATGCGCTTGTTCTCTTCCGCGACGGGCAGCATGGCGAGCGCTGCGCCTGATGACGTCGTGCCGATCGCAAGCGCGACCTTGTCGTCGGCGTAGGCCTGCTCAAGCATCGATTTCGCGAGATCAGGTTTGCATTGATCGTCCTTGGACAGCACTACGATCTTGCGGCCGTTGATCGCCATAGACCCCTTGGTCAGATACTCGAAGCCCAGCATAAGACCGGCTTCGGTTTGCTTGGCGTAGGCCTCCAGTGCGCCGGTTCTGCAAGCGACCAGCGCGATCTTGATGTCCTGCGCGAAGGCTGGGGCGGACGAGAATAGTCCCGCCGCGATCAATGCTGCGGCCAGCGCCTTTTTCATGAGCATTCCCCCTTGATGATACGTCTTGCGCATGCGCGCAGCGTTCGTTGCTTTGCGACATTGAGATTGATGCGGCGCAGCATGTCAAGGACGTGAGGCCGTCCGGCGCGTCTTGCGCGCAAGGATCGCGCGAGGCCGCGCCGCTTAACTCCCGTCGAGCAGCGACCATGACGAGACGAAGAAATCGCGAGCGCCGAAATTGCCCGATTTGAGCGCGACGGCGATATCAGGCCCGTCGATGACGCGGGTCCATGGCGCGCCCGGAGCGATCTCCGGGCCGATCGCCAGCGCGCGCGCGTTCAGGCGCTGAATGACTGCGCCCGAGGTTTCGCCGCCGGCGGCGATCAGGCGTTTCACGCCGCCTTCGACGAGCAGCGCCGCGGTCTCCGCAAGCGCGTCCTCGACGATCGCGCCGGCTTTCTCGCGCCCGAACTCCGCCTGCACGGCGGCGACTTCAGCGGGCTCGGCGGTGGCGTAAATCAGCGCCGGCTTGTCCGTGGGCTGCGCCAGCGCCCATTCGGCGAGCTGGGCGGCGGTCAATGTTCCCGCGGCGATGGCGCGCGGATCGACGGCGTGATGCGGCAGGCCCGCTTCCTTTGCGGCCGCGACCTGACCTCGCGTGGCGGCCGAGCAGCTTCCGGACACGATCGCCATGCGGCCCGCCGGCGCGCTGAAAGGCGCTCTTTCGACGCTGCTCCTCCCGAAGTTGCCGGGTAAACCGAGTGCGATACCGGAGCCGCCAGTCACAAGCGGATAACCGGCGACTGCTGCGCCTAGCGTCAACAAATGATCATCGGTGATTGCGTCGGCGACGGCGTAGCGGACGCCGTCGGCGGCGAGGCGGTCGAGCGCGGCCTTCACGGCGCCGGAGCCCTTGTTCATAGTCGCGAACGGGACGAGCCCGACCTTGCGCGGCGTCTGCGCGGCAAGCAGCCTGATGAGACTCGAGTCCCGCATCGGCGTCAGTGGGTGATCCTTCATCGGGCTTTCGTCGAGCGGCTCGGAGCCGACGAAGAGATGGCCTTGGAAAATGGTCCGCCCGTTGGCGGGAAAGGCCGGGCAGACGAGAGCGATCGGAGCGGCCAGCGCGTCCGCCAGCGCGTCAGCGACGGGCCCGATATTGCCCTGCGCGGTCGAATCGAAAGTCGAGCAGTATTTGAACAGGATTTGGCGCGCTCCTGCCGCGCGCAATGCCGCGAGCGCCTCGAGCGACTGCGCCACGGCTTCGGCCGCGGGGTCGGTTCGGGACTTGAGCGCGACCACGATCGCGTCGGCAGGAAGCGTCGTTTGCGACGGCGATGGGACGCCGATGAGCTGGACGACGCGCATGCCTGCCTTCTGAAGCATCAGGGCCACATCAGTCGCGCCAGTCATGTCGTCAGCGATCACGCCGAGCTGCATCTTCGCTTCCTCCAACTGGCGAGCTTTCTAGCATGCCCGCCGGCCATGGCGTCGAGTCGGGCCGCCTTGCAGTTGGCCGCTCGCTGCGCAAGATGGCGCATGGGCGAGTCGCCGCCATGATCTATGCCTGCATCCTGGCGATGATCGCCGGCTACGCCGACACGATCGGATATCTCCACTTTAACGCCTTCGCCGGCCTGATGACCGGCAACACCATCTTTCTCGGCGTCGAGATCGCGACGGGCCAATTCAGTCGAGCTCTTTTCCATACCGGAATCATTGTGTCGTTTCTCGTCGGGGTGATCATGTCGCGCGGCGCCTTGAGGCACGGCGGGACGGCTCCGATGCTGCTGACGCTGACCGCGGTTCTCCTCGTGGTCTGCTCGTTCACCGGCAAGGAGCTCGGCGCGCTTCTGCTCGCGCTCGCCATGGGCGTGCAGAACGCGGCGGCGAACCGCTTCGATGGCGTCGCGCTCAATACAGTTTTCATCACCGGCAATCTGCAGAAGCTTGGCGAGGAGCTGGTGTCGCTGATCTGGCCGCCGGCCAATCCAACCAAACCGGGCGACGGGGCGACGATCTATGCTCTGGTCTGGCTGAGCTACGCGGCCGGCGCATGCCTGGGCGCAATCGCGGATCGATTTGTCACGGTCCCGCTGCTGATTCCTGCTGTTGTGTTGCCATTTGTCATGTTCAGGCTGCGCCGCGCCGGCTGATTGCGCGCCGAGGCCCCGACCGGCTAGACAGGGGTGCGGCGCGGGCGTTTCGCGCCGCTTCTCGTTTCACATCGGGCAGCGAAGAAATGGCGCTTCAGATCGATCCTCGCCCGCATCTCGAAGCCGTCGCGCAGGCGATGACCGGCGACAATCAGCCTGCCGCGACATTCGCAGCGCTCGACGCCGCGCTGAAACAGACGATCGGCCACAAGCTCTTCACGGTGCTCGTCGTGAACTGGGAGCGGAGCGAGAACCAGCGCTATTACAGCAGCAATCCCGGCGCCTATCCCGTGGGCGGCGCGAAGCCGATCAATCGCGACAGCCAGTCCGCGCGCAAGGTCATCATGGCTGGCGAATGCCATATCAATCACGATTATGCCGAGCTGAGCGCCGCCTTCTTCGATCACGAGCTGATCCGCTCGCTCGGTTGCGAAAGTTCGATCAACGTCCCGGTGCGCTGGGATGGGCAGACGATCGGCATGCTCAATCTGCTGCATGAGGCGCATTGGTACGACGATGTGAACATCGCCACGCTCAAGGTCTTCGCGGCCCTCGCAGCGCCGGCGCTCATGAAGATCATCAAGGACTGGCCGAAGGCCGGACCTCAACCTGACCTCTCGCAATCGGGATCGCGCACATGACAAAAGGCGTTGGCGGATCGACCATCGCGGCTGAGCTCGAACGCATGAGTTCGTTGCGCGGCGGCGCGCAACCTATCGGCGCCGACGAATTGCGCGCGCGCGTCGCGAAGGCGCAATCCGTCATGCGCGCCAATGGCGTCCAGGCGCTTCATCTCGATTCATCGACCAGCACATTCTATTTCACCGGCCTGCGCTTCAAGCTGACGGAACGCCTGCATAGCGTCGTCATCCCGGCGGAGGGCGATCTCATCTATGTCAGCCCGGCCTTCGAGGAAGCCAAGCTGCGCACGATGATCGCAATCCCCGGCGAGGTGCGCTGCTGGGAAGAGCATGAGAGCCCGACCGCGCTCGTGATCGATGTGGTGCGCGGCATGGGCTATGATCGCGGCACGATCGCGGTTGATCCCGCGACGCCCTTCTTCACTTTCGACGGGCTGCGCCGCGCCGGCAATTCCTACGACTTCGTCAATGGCGCGATGGTCACGAGCGCCTGCCGCATGATCAAGTCGCCGGCCGAGATCGAGCTCATCAAGCGCGCCATGGCTCTCACGCTCGAAGTCCAGCGCGCGACCGCGCGCATTCTGCATGAGGGGATCACGACCACCGAAGTCGCCGACTTCATCAATCGCGCCCATGTGAAGCTTGGCGCCGACGCCGGCGCGAATGTCAGCATCGTGTTGTTCGGCGAGCCGACCGCCTATCCTCACGGCGTGCCCTATCCGCAGACCTTGAAGCAGGGCGATATGGTGCTCGTCGATATCGGCTGCACGCTCCATGGCTACCAATCGGACCTCACGCGCACCTATGTCTTTGGCGAGCCCTCGGCGCGCCAGCGCGAGGTGTGGGATGTGGAGAAGCGCGCGACCGATGCGGTGTTCGCGGCGGCGCGCCTCGGCGCGACTTGCGAGTCGCTCGACGCCGCGGCGCGCAAGGTGATCGCCGCGGCCGGCTTCGGCCCTGACTATGCGTTGCCTGGCCTGCCGCACAGGACCGGTCATGGCGTGGGCCTCGACGTGCATGAGGAGCCCTACATTGTTCGGGGAGACCGCACGCCGCTCGCGCCCGGCATGTGCTTCTCGAACGAGCCGACCATCTGCATCTATGGCGAATTCGGCGTCCGGCTCGAAGATCACATTTACATGACGGAGGAGGGCGCGCGCTGGTTTACGCCGCCTTCGCCCTCTATTGACGACCCCTTCCGACAGGAAAGCTGAGCGCAAGCCGACGAGGCTGGCCTTGGGGCAGGCGACTGCTTCCGATCCAGCTCTTGCGGCGACGTGGAACGCCCCTAGCTTAGGCAGGCGCGGCGCGCTAGTTTGCGGGCCATAAGTGTGGAATGACGATCCACCCAGGGGAGCCATGGATCGCGATACGGACATTGCGGCCGTGACGGCCCCCGGCTCTGTGATTGGCGCGCGTGTGAAGCAGCAGCGCCTGTCGCAGGTGCGCATCCTCATGTACAGCCACGATACGTTCGGGCTCGGGCATCTACGCCGCTGCCGGACGATCGCGCACGCGCTTGTCGACAATTTCAAGGGCGTTCACGTCCTGATTATATCAGGATCGCAGATCGCAGGCGCCTTCGATTTCAAGGCGCGCGTCGATTTCGTGAAAATCCCGAGCGTCATCAAGCTGTATGATGGCGAGTACACCTCGATTAGCCAGCATATCGACATCCATGAGACGCTGGAGTGGCGCAAGGAGATCATCCGCAGCACCGCGGCCTCCTTCGAACCCGATCTTGTGATCGTGGACAAGGAGCCGCTCGGCCTGCGCGGTGAGTTGCTTCCGACCCTCAACATGCTGAAAGCCAAGGGCTGCCGCCTGGTGGTTGGGCTGCGCGATGTCATGGACGATGCTGAGTCCCTCATCGCGGAATGGAACGCGCGCAACGTGCTGCGCCATATGGACGCGCTGTTCGACGATATCTGGATCTATGGTCCGGAAGGTTTCTGGAATCCGCTTGGCGGGATGAGCCTGCCGCCGGATTTCGAACGGCGCTTTTCCTATACCGGCTTCCTCAGGCGCGAGCGGATGTCGACCAAGCCGCTCGGCATCGAGGAGCTGCCGAAGGACTACATCCTCGTCACCGCCGGCGGTGGCGGCGATGGCGCGCCGCTGATGCGCTCGATTTTGGCGGCGCATGCGCTCGACCCGCAGCTCGATCAGACCTTCCTGTTCGTGCTTGGCCCCTTCATGCGCAAGGAGGAGCGCGAGGAGATCCATCGCGCCGCCGCTATTCTGCCGCGGGTGCATGTGGTCGACTTCCACAACCGGCTCGAGGCGCTGCTCGAAGGCGCGAAGGCCGTGGTTAGCATGGCGGGCTACAATACGTTCTGCGAAATCCTTTCGCTCAACAAGCGGGCGCTGCTCGTGCCGCGCGTCGCGCCGCGCGAGGAGCAGTTGATCCGCGCGACGCGGGCGGCCGAGTTCGGGCTTGTCGACATGATCATGCCCGAGGACGCGATGAAGCCTGAAATCATGGCGGCGCGTCTGCGGGCGCTCATTGCGCGGCCGCTTCCGTTCGACGCCGGCGCCGATGATATGCTGCGCGGCCTTGAGCGCATCCGCGACCTCGTGAAGGGCTACTTCGTCAATTCCAACCGGCGCGAGGTCTTCCTGCCGCCTGCCGCCGAGTGACGCGATGGCGGGAAAAATTCTGTTTCTGTTGAAAGGCTATCCTCGCCTTTCCGAAACCTTCATTGCGCAGGAAATCAGATCGCTGGAGCAGGCGGGCCTCGACATCGACATCGTCGCGATGCGCCGGCCGACCGACGATCGCGTTCATCCCGTGCATCGCGAGATCAAGGCGCCGGTCTCCTACCTCCCGGAATATCTGCATGACGATCCCTGGCGCGTGCTGCGTGGGCTGGCGAAAGTCGCCTTGCGGCCCGGTTTCGCTGTGGCGTTTGCGCGTTTCCTTCGCGATCTCAGCCGCGATTTCACGCGCAATCGCGTGCGCCGCTTCGGGCAGGCGCTGGTGCTTGCGGCGGAGAAGCCGACCGGAGTCGAACGGATCCACGCTCATTTCATTCACACGCCTGCCAGCGTCGCCCGCTACGCCAGTTTGATCATCGGCGTCTCCTGGTCTTGCTCCGCTCACGCGAAGGATATCTGGACGACGTCGGATTGGGACCTCTCGGACAAGCTGCGGGAAGCCGATTGGACCGTCACCTGCACGCGCGCCGGACGGGATAGGCTGGCGTCGCTGTCGAGCTCTGGAAGCGTTCATCTCGTTTATCATGGGCTCGACCTCGAGCGATTTCCGGCTGGCGCTAGCCCTTTGCTCGGACGCGACGGGTCGTCGCCTGACAAGCCGGTGCGACTGCTGACCGTTGCGCGCGCGGTCGAGAAGAAAGGCCTCGATGTCCTGCTGAACGCGCTGGCGCGATTGCCTGCGGCCGCGCACTGGCGCTGGACCCATATTGGCGGCGGGGCTTTGACTGGCGCGCTCAAGCAGCAAGCCGCGCAACTCGGGATCGCCGATCGCTGCGAATTTCTTGGCGCGCGCGATCAGCAGGAGGTGCTCGCGCGCTACCGCAGCTCCGACATTTTTGTGTTGCCTTGCCGGATCGCGGATGACGGCGATCGCGACGGGCTGCCGAACGTGCTGATCGAGGCGGCGAGCCAGGGGCTGTGCGCGATCTCGACGCCGGTCTCCGGCGTGCCCGAACTGATCGAGGACGGCGTCGACGGCGTGCTCGTTCCGCCCGATGATGTCGATGCGCTGTTAAACGAGCTGCAGCGATTGATCGCCGACCCTGCGCTGCGCCAGAAGTTGGGCAAGGCGGCGCTGCGAAAAACCCATCGCCAGTTCGATCATCGCGTTGGCGCGGCGCAGCTCATGGCGCTCTTCGCTGGATCGGCGCCTGACGAAGCTCGTTCAGTAGAGCCGGCGGACGAGCGCGCGGCGTGACGCGCAGCACACCCGGCTTTGAAGAAGTTTCGTTATGAGCGTATCTGGCGCCGCAGGTCTTCTGCCGCATCTTGCAGGTGAAGGCGCAATTGTGCGGCAGGCGATCGCCGCGCATTATCTCAGATCATGTCGCGAGATCGTGGAGATCGGCGGTGCCGGGCTGCCGATCACGGATTTCATCACCCATGCGCCTGACAGCGTGACGGTGTTTGATCCGAAGATCACGCCATTCGCCAGTGATGAGCTGAATGGCCGATCCTGTCGCGTTCGGCATGTCGCGGAGAAATTCCAGGCGGCGGATTTGCCCAATCAATTGCGGTCGCTAGGCGTCGTGCTGCTCGGCCTTTCGCTCAAACCGTTCGGGGAGCGCGCGGCGCTCGACGACAGCCTGATTGGTTTGCTCCGGCGCGCAGAGGTTGCTGTGATCGACTATTCGCTGACGTTGCCGCGCGCGGTCGAACAGGCGCCGGTCCTTCTCGCAGAGGCCGGTCTTGTCGCGGCGCTGACGATCGATCTCGACATTGTCGATGGCGTGCTCGACGTCGCGGGCCACGGCCGACGTCGCCTGCATGTGCTGCGCGCCAGTCGTGCGCTTGTGCCGGGTCAGTGATAGGGATCGGCCGCGTCGCGCAAGCCATCGCCGAGGAAGTTGAAGGCGAGGATGACGACGATCACGGGGACGACAGGCAGCATGAGCCAGGGATAGAGCGCGACGACGTTGATGTTCTGCGCCTCGTTCAGCATCACGCCCCAGCTGGTGATTGGCGGCCGCAGACCGAGCCCGAGAAAACTGAGCGCGGTTTCGCCGAGGATCATCGAGGGGATCGTGATCGTCGCCGAGGCGATAAGATGGCTCATGAAGCCCGGCACCAGATGCCGGAAAACGATGCGCGGCGTCGAGGCGCCCATGAGCTGCGCGGCGACGACGTAGTCGTCTTCCCGCAACGACAACAGCTTCGATCGCACCGCGCGCGCCAATCCGGTCCAGTCCATCAATCCCAGGATGACGGTAATGCCGAAATAGATCAGCACCGGGCTCCAGCTTGGCGGCATGATGGCGGACAGCGCGAGCCAGAGCGGGATATGCGGCAGCGTCTGGATGACCTCAATGATGCGCTGAACGACAAGATCGAAGGTTCCGCCGTAATATCCGGCGAGACCGCCGATGATGATGCCAAGCACGAAGCTGATCGTGATGCCAATCAGCCCGATCGTCAGCGAAATACGCGCGCCATAGATGATGCGCGACAGCATGTCCCGGCCGAGGCGGTCAGTGCCGAGCAGGAACAGATTGCCGCCGGGCGACGGACACATCAAATGCATGTCGCCGGGAATGAAGCCCCAGAAATCATAGGAGTCGCCGCGACAGAAGAAGCGCACCGGAAAGATGCGCAATGTGTCTTCGGTATAGTCGCGTTTTAAGTTCTCCATGTTGAGATGATAATTCTGCCCATAGACGAAGGGGCCGACGAATTTTCCGTCATGGAAGAGATGGACGCTTTGCGGCGGCGAACGGATGAAATCCGTGTTGAGCGTCTGGTGATGATAAGGCGCCAGAAACTCGCAGAACAGGATTGCGAAATAGAGCACGGCGAGAACGGCGCCGGAAACAACCGCAAGCCGGTGCTTACGAAATTTCCACCACATCAGCCGCCATTGCGAAGCGAGATAGATTTTCTTCTGCGCCTCGGTCAGCGTTTCGGCGGAGCTTGGGTCGAACGGCGCCGTCGAAACGAGATGGGGCAGCGGCGCGCCCGGCGCCGGCAATTTTTCGGGAAGCAGCGCGAGGCTCACTTGGTGCTCCCGCCGCTGAGCCGGATGCGCGGATCGAGAAAACCGAGCGCGATGTCGGAGATCAGCACCCCGATCACTGTAAGGCAGGCGAGAAACAGGAGGAAGGAGCCCGCGAGATACATGTCCTGGCTCTGCAGCGCGCGCAGCAGCAGCGGCCCCGTCGTCTGCAGCGACAGGACGACGGCGGTCAGCTCGGCGCCCGAGACGATCGCCGGGAGAATGTCGCCGATGTCGGAGATGAAGAAGTTGAGCGACATCCGCAGCGGATATTTGACCAGCGTCCGGCCGGGCGAGAGGCCTTTCGCTTTCGCGGTGACGACATATTGCTTCTGCAATTCGTCGAGCAGGTTGGCGCGGATGCGGCGGATCATCTTGCCGGTGCCGCCAGCGCCGATGATGATCACGGGTATCCAGAGATGGGCGAGGATCGAGTTCAATTTCGCCCAGCTCATCGGCTGGTTGAAATAGATCGGGTCCATCAACCCGCCGATCGAGATTCCAAACCAGACATTGGCGAAATACATGAACACCAACGCAAGAAGGAAGTGCGGGATCGCGATGCCGATCAGTCCGAGAAAGGTCAGGCCATAGTCGCCCCAGCTATATTGATGCGTGGCGGAATAGATGCCGATGGGAAAAGCGATCAGCCAGGTCATGATGATGGTGCAGAACGACACCAGCATCGTGAGCGACAGGCGCTCGCCGACGATATCGCGCACCGGCAGCTCGTATTCGAAGGAGTAGCCGAAGTCGCCCTTCACGAAGCCCGCGACCCAGAGGAAGTAGCGTTCGACGACAGGCTTGTCGAAACCATATTCCTTGCGAAGGAAATCTATCTTGCTCGTGTCCGCGCGCTCGCCCTGCGCCTGCAATTCCGCGACATAAGTCTCGAAATAATCGCTAGGCGGCAGTTGCATCACGGTGAAGATCAGCATGCTCGCGATCACGAGCGTCGGGATCATGATCAGGATCCGGCGCATGATATAGCGCAGCATCGGTCAGTTGCTCCGCACGTCGTCGAACCAGAAGGTTTCAGGAAGCTGCGAGCCAAAAAAGGCCCCGGGCTCGAAGCTGTAGATCGCCTTGTCCGGCACGTTGCGCAGGCGGCCGGAGACGACGACGGGCTGCGAGGTGCGGTTGACGATGCCGATCGTGAACGCCTGATCGGCCTGGATGTCGAGCATTTTGCGCCAGATGTCCGCGCGCTCCTCGACGGTCGCCGAGGACCGCCAACGCCCGAGAAGATCGACGAGTTCGAGCACCTCCTTCGTCTCGGGCTTCTCGCCTTGCTGGCCGGCGGTCTGCACATACTGACCCCAGAGCGGCCATTGATATTGCTGGTAATGCGATGGCGCGAGGTCGTTGGGCTCATTGTCGGGACCCGGTGTGCCGTTATCCATGCCCACCCAGATCGACATCACGGTCTGCCCCGCGAGCGCGCGACGACGGAACACATCGCGCTGCGAAGAGCGCGCGAACATGCGAATGCCGATTTTCGCCCACTGATAGGAGATAAGCTCCAGCACATCCGTCTCTTCGGTGAATTCGCCTGAAGCGTCGATGGTCAACTCGGCGCGTCGTCCGTCCGGCAGCAGCCGATAACCTTCTGAATCGCGTTTCGTCAGCCCGATCTCGTCGAGCAGCTTGTTGGCGAGAACCGGATCACATTGCGCCCAGGCGTTCTGAAGCTCCGGCTTGTAGAACGGGCTGCCAGGAATAACCGTGTTGGCGCTCGGCTGGCCGAGGCCATAGAAAATCGCCTGATTGATGTCGCGCCTGTTGATCCCGACCGACAGCGCGCGGCGAAAGCGCGCATCACGCAAGAGATCGCGCCAGACCGGATCCCTGGTGTTGAGGTTTGGCAGCAGCGCGACCCAGGCGCCTTCGCCACGCGTCCATAGACGCACGGTGTAGCCCTCGCGCTTCTGCGACTCCTTGAGGAAGGTGTAATTGTCGAAGCGGATATAGCGCGCCTGCAGATCGGATTCGCCGGCGCCGACTTTCGCCGGCACCAGCGACGTCGAACCCATCGAGAGCGTGACGCGATCGACATAGGGGAGCTGGCGGCCTTCATTGTCGACGCGATGGTAGTAAGGGTTGCGCTCGAACACATAGAGCTCCGCCGGCGGCGCCGTCGTGTTGCGCCAGGGATCGAGCACCGGGAGATCGGGGTTTTCGGGGCGATAGTGGCGCGACTTGCGCTCGTGCAATGCGCCCCAATCCTTGAAGCGCGCCGCTTTCACCAGCGCCGCGAGCTGTTTGGGATCGGCGTATTTTTCGTGGAACTGTTTGAGATAATGCGCCGGCATGGCGATGTCGGTCGACTGCGCGCCGGCGAGGGACGGCAGAAAGGCCGGATTGGGCGCGTCCCATATGTAGCGCACCGTGAGCTCATCGATGATTTCAAATTTCGGCGGCTTTTCCGCAGCCATCATCGAGAGGGGAGGCCCGGCGGGATTGAGGCGCGTATTGTTGGCGACATCCTCCCAGAAATAGCGGAAGTCCTCCGCGGTGAAGGGATGACCGTCCGACCATTTATGTCCGGGCCTGATCTTCAGCGTGAAGATGCGGCCATCCCGCACATCGAAGCTTTCGAGAATATCGGGCTTCAACTCGCCCTTGTCATCGAACACCACGAGGCGCGCATAGCCATAGATGGTCATCATGCGGATGTCGCGCTGGTCGCCCATCAGCATCCGCATCGTTCCGCCGTATTTTCCTGGCGTGCGGCCCATCGCGGGGAGATCGATGACGCGCGGCTTTTTCGGAACGCGTTCTTCGAGCGGCGGCAGCTTGCCTATCTTCACGAGCGCCGTGAGTATCGCGGATTCGCGCTCGAGTTCGGCCGCCGACGCTTGCGCCGCCAGCAGGCAAGAGAGGCAAAGAAAGAGGAGGCTGCGCAGCAGGGACGTCATGCGGCCAGCTCCCGCGCATCGATGGAGGATGAAGCGAGCACGAAATGCCCGCCGCCGAGATTGATCTGCGCGAGGTTGTTTGCTCCATCGGCCCGGAAGCAGGCGTCCCAGGAATTCGGGTCCGACGCTCCGCCGACGGCCGCTATGTCGAAATCGAGAAGCCGATCGAGATCGGGATAGGGCACCGCTTTCAGAAGCGCTTTCGTATAGGGATGCACAGGCCTTCGAAACAGCGCCTCGCGCGGCGCGATCTCGACGATGCGCCCGCGCGCCATGACCGCGATGCGATCGGCCATATAATGAACGACGGCGAGATTGTGAGAAACGAAAAGATAAGTGAGGCCGAGCGAGGCCTGCAGATCTTTCAGCAGATTGAGGACCTGCGCCTGCACGGACACGTCGAGCGCGGAGACGGGCTCGTCGCAAATGATAAGCCGGGGATCGAGCGCCAGCGCGCGAGCGATGCCGATGCGTTGGCGCTGGCCGCCGGAGAAGCTGTGGGGATAGCGGTTGAGAAAGCGCGGATCGAGACCGACGAGGGTCATCAGCTCGGTCACGCGTTCGCGCTCTTCCGCCAGACTGTAATCGCGCTGGATGACGAGCGGTTCGCGGATAATATCGAACGCCGTCATACGCGGCGAAAGTGAGCTGACGGGATCCTGAAAGATCATTTGCATGCGCGGTCGGAACGCGGCGAGCTCCTTGTCTTGCAAGGCGAGCACATCGACCGGGCCGTTCTCGTCCGTGTAGATGATTGAGCCGCCGTCCGGCGCGCGAGCGCGCATGAGCAGGTTGCCGATCGTGGTCTTGCCCGATCCGCTTTCGCCCACCAGCCCCAGACATTCGCCTGACGCGATCGAGAAGCTGACATCGTCGACTGCGACAATGCTGGCCGAGCGGCGGCGGCCGAACCAGCCGCTTTTCCTGGTCCCGTAGACCTTGCGCAGCTTTTTGACTTCGAGGAGCGGCGCAGCGTTCGCAGGCGCGGCCCGCGGCGTCGCGCGGGCGAGTCGTGTGGTCTCGAACTTGACGTCGCGCAGCGACACCAGCCGCTCGCCTTCGGCCATATCGAAATGAGGCGAGGCCTTGAGAAGCGCCTTGAGATAGGGGTGCTGCGGCCTCCGAAAGATATCGTCGACGGTTCCCATCTCCATCAGTTCGCCCTGATAGATCACAGCCACTTCATCAGCCATATTGGCGACGACGCCGAGGTCATGGGTGATGAGCAGGATCGCCATGCCGAGCTCCTGCTGGAGCGTCTTCATCAGCTTGAGCACCTGCGCCTGGATGGTGACGTCCAGCGCCGTCGTCGGCTCGTCGGCGATCAGCAAGGCGGGATGACAGATCAGCGCCATGGCGAGCATCGCGCGTTGCCGCAGGCCGCCAGACAGTTCGAACGAATAGCGATCGATATCGCTCGCCGGATTGCGGAAGCCGACGAGCTTCAGCATGTTCACGGCCATGTCGCGCGCCGATCGGCGATCGACATTGCGATGGAGCCGCAACGCCTCTTCGATCTGGTTGCCGATCGTGTGGATCGGCGACAGCGACGACATGGGCTCCTGGAAGATCATGCCGATGCGGCCGCCGCGCAGCGCGCGCATGTCGACTCCGTCGCGAGGCAATTGCGCGATGTCGACGGGGTCGCCCTGTTCCTTGGGGTCGCTGAACAGAATGCGTCCGCCCGTGATCTTTCCGGAGCGCGGCAGCAGCCCCATTGCGGCTTGCGAGATGACGGTCTTGCCGGAGCCGGATTCGCCGACGAGCGCGACTGTCTTGCCCGAGGGAACGCGCATCGAGACGCCCTTGACGACCTCATGCTGCTGGCCATGCAGCGTGAAGCTGATGCGCAGATCTTCAATCCGGAGGAGATCGCGGGCGTTCACAGTCATTGCATCACGCCGACGCGTCCGCGAGCTTTCCGTCCGCGGACGCTCGCCCGATGACGTTAAGCAAGGCGTGGCTGTCGATCAGGGCGTAGGCCATCATCACCGCATTCAATCGTTCAACCGCCACCTCGCGCGTCGCAACGGGCGCGAAGTTGAAGCCGGATGCAAGAGCCGCGGCCTCCGACACCATGAAGTCGACCAGCGCTTCCTTGGTCGCGTTCTGCATGCTTTCGGCGATCGTCACCGTCGGCCCCAGCGCCATCATGTCAGCGTGCTGCGGATCTTCGCCGATACGGGCGATGATCGTCGGTCCGGTGTGGATGCCGACGCCGGCCCGGATCGGGATCGGCAGCCCGCTGCCCATCTCGACGTTGAGCGTTTCGAGCACGCGCGAAATATCTCCTGCGGCAAGAAGGGCTGATCGCGCGCCGAAGGTGCTGTCGCCTTCCCGATCGAACACAGCGATGAAGCCGTCGCCGAGGAACATATCGATGCGGCCGCCATAATGTTCGACCGCCTGCTTCATCTCCGAGAACAGGCGATTGACGAGAACGGCGACCTCATAGGGAAGCTGGCTGCGCGTCAGAGCGTTGAAAGCGCGCAGATCGAAGAACAGGATCGTCGCATCTCGCTGCACACCCCATTCCTCGCCGCTGACGTCGGCGAGCGCCGCTCTCTTGCCGCCAAGCACGGGTAGCAGAATGCGCACGCTGATATTATCGACGGGGCGAAGCTGACAGGCGAGACGCACGCCCGGCTGCGCGCCGATGCGCGTCAGCATGGCGCGTTCGGTGGTGTTGGGCTCGGGCAGCTTCGACAAAGCCGACAGGACATGAACGCGGCAGGTCGAGCAGCGGCCGCGGCCGCCGCAGACGGAGGGATGTGGGATGCCGTTGATGCGGCTCGCCTCAAGAATGGATGTGCCGCGCGGAACGCGCACCGGTCCCCGGCCACGATAATTCACGACGATCTGCCGCGCCGCCCGCCGCCGCGCCGCGCCGAAGGCGATCACGCCGATCGCGAGAAGCGCGACGCCGCTCATGGCGCCATTAAGGAGCATGCTGGCGCGCTCGAGTTTGGCGCGCTGCTCCGCGGTGCGCAGGGATGGCGCTGGCCGCAAGCTGTTTTCACGACCCGACGCCACGAATCCGGCAAGCGCCAGCACTGGCAGCAGAACAGCGAAGACGAGCGCGGGCAGGCGCCATTGCGTGTACCAGCGGCGATGGCGGAAGGCGTGATGAATGCCGATAACGCCATGACCCCAGGCGACGATGACGAGGCCGCTTTGCCAGATCGCCTGCGCCGGCCAGAGCTGATAAAGCATCGCATGATAGGACTCGTCGGCGCCAATGAGATTGTAAGCGATGCGCGTCGAGACGATGTGGCTGATCGCAAAAACCGGAATGAGCAGCCCAAGCAGGATCTGAAAAAATTCGTCGATCGGCATGCGCCAGGTCTGGCGCGTGACGATGCGCTTCAGGGTCAGCGCGATATGGATGAAGACAGCGCCATAGAGGAGCGAGCCTCCGGCCGGCGATTTCCACAGCAGCCAGCGCCATTCCTGGGCCGCTTCCATCGCCTCGACGCCGAAGACCCCGACCGCGTGATTGATCAGGTGGGTGCCAACGAAGACGAACAGGACGACGCCGGACCAGAGCCGGAAGGTCTTCTCCCATGGGATGCCGGCGCCGGGCAGCAACCCGCCTTCGGTCACAGCGGCTTGATCGCCGCGCGCTGAATCCGTCGCCGTCACGTCAACTCGACTCTTGGAACCCGGTCACCTGGCCATCTGGGCCATATGCTCGGTGACGAATTGGGTTCCGACGTCAAGCTGTTCCGCAAGCTGATGCATCACGGCGAGCGCAAATTCCGGTGTTTCGCGGATCAGGCGGGTGAAATCCTCGCGCTCAATGCGCAGCGCCGTCACGGTCGAGGTCGCAATGATGGTGATCGAGCGGCGACGGCCGCACAGGATGCCGACCTCGCCCAGCAGCATCACGCCGGATTTTTCGAAGCCGCCTTCGGGATGGTCGCCATCCTTCATGATCCTGACCGAGCCGTCGAGCACGATATAAGCCGCCTCGGGCGCGTCGCCACGGCGGAAAATCGCTTCGCCGGCGTGGAAAGTCACCCGGTCGCTGATCATCGCCACCAATTTGAGCTTGGCGACGTCAAGATTGTTGAACATCTGGAGTTTTCGGAGAGTTTTCACCTCCGTCTCGATGGTCATCGCCCTACCTCCGCCAACCGCCCGCGACTTCCGACTGTATCGGATTTGACCAACTCGACAACGGGCGCTTTCCCTGCCGATCTCGCCGTCACCCGGTCCTCGATGACGCGCGCGCCCTCGAACGCGATGACGCGGTCGAATGCGTCCGATCCATTACGGTCCGGGAAGGTCGCGATCAGCGTCCGGCCCGCCATCTTCTGCCTGATGGATTCCAGAACCTGCTCGGCGTCATAGGGCGCGAGCCCGACGAGCGCAGAGTCGAGGATGAGCACGTCAGGCCGGCGCAGCACCGCGCGCACGAGGTGGATGATGGTGCGCTGCTGGGCCGACAGGAGCCTGCCGCCCGGGCCTGCCTCATAGTCGAGACCTTGCCGCAGAATGAAGGCTTCGAGATCCTGCTCGCGGATCACTTCGTCGATGATGCGCGACACCTTCTCATTAGCGCCCGCGGCGCCATATGCGATACGTCCGAACAGGAGATTCTCGCTGATCGACGCTGCGGCGATCGCCTTCTCCGGATTGTAGAATTCAAGCCGCTCCGCGGCGACGCTCGGCAGGAATTTGCGGAAGCTGCGGCGGGCGCGGAGAATGCGCGATTTCAACGTTTCATCGACGAGATCAAGACGGTGGCGCGGCTCGACATAGCTCAGCGCGAAGCCGATGAGGCGATGGCGCAGCTCGATTGGAAGCTTGCGCGTTTTCCCTTGCATGCGGCCGCCTTCGAGCGCGCGCATGATCTCTTCGATCTCCGTCGGCGCGATGAAGGAATAGCGCTCAAAGAACGGATGGCCCGGCGGGAGATCGCTCAGCACTTCAGCCACGGTCTCCACCATCTTGAGGCCGATCGAGAGCAGCGGCTCGGTCAGCGATTCAGCTTCGAGGATCGACCGGATGTAGGGAATCTTCGACAGGCTCGCGACGCCGTTGCGCTGTCCGGTCGGCACGCCGAAGACGAAATTCTCGCCAAGCGATGCGCTCATATTGAAACGGTCAGGATGGTACTGCTCGACGAGGCTTTCGAGCCCATAGTCGGCAAGCCGCTCCCGGATCACACCGCGCGCGGCGACGAGGCGCTCGGCGATTTTCGGATCGATATGGGTTCCAAGCCGGCCGGAGACGCCAAGCTGGAAAATGCTGTCATAGCCGCGCACCAGCCTGAGCGCGGCGACGATGACGCGATCGAGGTCATCAGGCCCGTTCGCGCCGACAAGCTGATAGTCGATCCAGTCGGCGCGCGGCGATACGGTCGGATTTCCGGTGCTCCGCGCCTCGCGATAGCCGCGCCACGCTTCGACATCTGCGGGATCCGTGGGCTCGGGCGGAGGCGGGGTGAGTTGCAGCGCGAAGCAGATATTCTCCCGGATGGTCCCCGACATGATGAAAGGGTCGCCGCCGGCGTAGATGATCACGCGGCTCGCCGCATCGTCCGGAAGCTTGTTGAGCTCATGTCCGCCGATCGTCGCGGAGCCCTGATATTCGGCGATCTGCCGGCCGAGCACGCGCGGAATAATATCGCGGCCGGAGCCGGGCGGGCCGACAAGCGCGACATGACTTGGACGATCGATGGTGAGCGACAGGCGGTCGAGCTGAACCACGCCGCGACGATCCGCGACCTGCAGTCCAATTAGCGTGAAGGGCGCGGCCGCCGGAATCTCGATCTTCTGCTTGCCATCCTCGACAACGAGCGTGTCGCGCGAGAATTGCGAGACCACCTGTTCATATTTCACCTTCACGTCGGCGCGCTGCTGATCCCAGTCGATCAGCTCCTTGATCGGCGAGGGGAGATCGCGATAGGCGGCGATGATGGCGACGAGCTGGCCGATGTCGAGTCGGCCCTTCAGCGCGAGGTAGCCGCCGAGCGTGTAGAAGACGAAGGGCGTCACCTGCGCGAGCAGGTTGTTGAGATATTTGACGGCGAACTTGCGGCGATAGAGCAGCAGTCTGATATGGAAGAGAACGCCGAGCCGCTCACCGATCTCGGCGCGGCTGAAGCCGCCGACGCCGTAGATGTGAAGGGCCGGGGCGGAGTCGACCATTTCGCCGATGCGCCCCGCGAGCCTGCGCGACTCGACCTGCTGCTCGCGGCCAAGCCTGATCTGCTCCCGGCGCAGGCGCGGAATGACGAATGCCTGCGTTGATATCACAGCGAGCGCCACTGCTCCGAGCCAGGGATTCTGGATCAGGATGAAGGCGAGCGCCGTCACCGCTTGCGTCGCGAGGAAGGTCGGCGTGATGAAGGCCTCGCCGAAGAAGCCGCCGATCGGCTCGACCTCGTCCTTGATCATGCTGGCGACTTCCGCCGACTTCGTCGCGCGCACGTCCTCCGGCTCGAATCGCATCACGCGCGTGAAAAGCTCAAAGCGCAGGCGCCGCAGCATGCGCTCGCCGAGCACGCCCTTCTGCGTGTTGACGACATATTTGAAAGCGCCGTTGATGAGCACCAGGGCAAGGAACAGGAAGCTGAGCGCGAAGAGATACGGCACCTGCTTCAGCATCACGCCGTCGGAGATGACGAAGCTGTGGCCGCCAAGAAACTCGGGCAAGGACAGGACATAGTGGAACAGGCGCGCTTCCGGCTGGTCAGCCCGGAAGGCGCGGCCCTGGATCGCGTCGTTCACGATGCTTTTCGGAATTTCGAGCGACCACCAGTAGAAGGGCAGCGAGGCAAGGACCAGCAGCAGCGCGATGATCTGGTCGCGGCGGCTGTGACGCCATGCATATTGGAAGAATTTGGTCTCCACAGTCCTTTCCGATCCGCCCCGGAGGCGGGGCCGTCAGACTAAACGAGCGAGACCCTGCGGCAAAGACAGGGGCTTAGCCAGCATATAAGCGCCGGGACGGCGGTCCGGGAGGGCGGCTGGCCGCGACGCGGCAGCGGGTCGGAAATATCTCAGTAGGTCGCCCGGCCGCCGGACGCATCGAACACCGCGCCCGTGGAGAAGGACGCTTCCTCGCTCGCCAGCCAGCAGACCAGCGCCGTGATCTCGTCGACGGCGCCAAAGCGGCCGACCGGGATCTTGGACAGCATGAAATCGATATGAGCCTGGCTCATCTGGTCGAAGATCGGCGTTCTGACCGCCGCGGGCGTGACGCAGTTGACCCGGATGTCGGTCGTCGCGAGCTCCTTGCCGAGCGACTTCGTCAGGCCGATGACCGCCGCCTTCGAGGCACTGTAGGCGGACGCGTTCGGATTGCCCTCCTTGCCGGCGATCGAGGCGATGTTGACGATGCGGCCATAGCCGCCATTCGCTTTCATGTGGGGAATCACTGCGCGATTGCAGTAGAAGAGGCCGTTCAGATTGATATCGATGACGCGCTTCCACTCCTCGACCGGATAGTCAGCGACGGTCGTGTTGGGGCCGGTGATCCCGGCGCTGGCGACGAGGATGTCGATTTTGCCCAGCGCCGCAGCGCTCTTTTCGGCGGCGCGCATGACTGCGTCCGCATCGGAGATATCCAGTTCGACCACACTGGCGGCCGCGCCGATCTTGCCCGCCGCGACGTCGAGGGCCTTCGCGTCGCGATCCCACAGCGCCACCCTGGCGCCTTCCGCAGCGAGGCGCTCGGCGACGCCGAAACCGATGCCCGACGCGCCTCCGGTGATGACGGCGCCGCGCCCCGCGAAGCGATCCTTCAGAACTTTCACCGTGACGCTCTCCGTTGCACCGTCCGCTCCCGTCTAACGGGAACCTGCCGGCCCGTCACCTTCCAGAACGCGGGCGCGCGCGACCGCGGCGGCTTTCGCCGACGGCGCCCGATTTACGCTTGGGAAGAAGCGCTACAGACAAATTTAGGGCAGTGATTGCAATTATTTAGCCGATTTCAGGCCGAGCCGCGGCCGAGTTTGAACCTAAGATTATGGGTTAACTAAATTGCAAGTGCTGCCGGGCTAATTTCACGGTTAACGCGTGCTCCGTCTTCGTTGCTTCGTGTGCGCCGCGCCTCGCGCGATGGCGACGTCCGAATGACTGTCGTCGAAATGATGGGCGCGTAGGGGCTTATCTTGAGGGGCAACGGGGCATCATGAGTCAGCCAGTCGCTTCAACCGCCGGTCTGGGAGGGCAGACCGAGGGGGTCGGCCGCAGCCTGATCGAGGATGGCCGCATCGCCGCGGCGCCGATGCAGCTCATCAGCTTCGCGATCGGCGACGAGCAATATGGCGTCGACATCATGTCGGTCCGTGAGATCAAGGGCTGGTCGGAAATCACCCACCTGCCCAAACAACCCGAGTATGTTCGCGGCGTGCTCAACCTGCGCGGCGTCATCGTGCCGATCATCGATCTCCGCTGCCGGTTCGCCCAGGGGCTGACTCAGGCGACTTCTCTGCACATCGTCATCATCGTCCAGATCGGGACGCGCCAGGTGGGACTGCTCGCCGATCGCGTGCTCGACATCGTTTCGCTCGACGCCTCGCAGATTCAGCCCGTGCCAAAGATGGCCCAGTCGCAGCGCGTCGAATTCCTGTCAGGTCTCGTCACCGTCGACGACGCGATGATCGCGCTGATCGATCTGCCGAACCTTCTGTCCGCGAAGTTCGGCGACGAGGAGGCGCTGAACGGCGCCGCCTCGAAGGCCGGCGCGCCGGTGCAGCGTCGCGCAGCCTGATCCATCAAGCGGCCTGACGGCGCCGGGAAATATCTGTGAGCCGAAAGTCCGGGGGGACCTCGTGATCAACAGAATGTCGATAAACACGATTCTCAAGAGCGTCATTCTGGCGCTTGTCGCCGGCGTGATCATCCTGCTGGCGAACGACGCGCGCCAATCCTGGAGCCGGTACGTCTCCGAGAGCCGTATCTCGGCCGTCGTCGGCGTGACCACCAGCATGTTCACGGCGTTGCACAACCTGCGCGTGGACCGTGCGATCACCAATCGCGACATCGACGCCGAAAAGCCGTTTACGACGCTCAACCCGCAGATCACGGGCCCGCGCGCCGCCGAGATGCCGGCCTTGAAATCGGCGATCGCCGGATTGTCGACCATCGATTTCGTGGAGCGCGACAGCGCCATCGCCTCGCTTGATCAGGCGGTGCGCAAACTCGCTGCGCTGCAGGAAGAATCGGCCGCGGCGCTGATGAGGCCGAAGTCGGAGCGCCGGGCTGGCCTGAAAGAGGAATATTTCGCGCATACGAGCGCCGTGCTCGAGACGATCGACAAGCTGTCGCTGCGCCTGACGCGCCTGATCAAGCGCGATGACGCCTTCATCGACCAGCTCATGGAGATCAAGCAGTTCGCCTGGATCGCCCGCAACACGGCGGGCGACGCTTCCGTGCTTGTCACCACTTACGCAGGCAAGACGCCGCCGCCGAATCTGATGGCGATCTATCAGGGAAATCTCGGCAAATTCGAGATCGCGTGGAGCGCGGTTGAGGGCATCTCGTCCGACCTCCCCCTGCCGTCGTCCTTCGCGCAGGCCATGGAGAAGGCGAAGCGCGACAACTTCGCTCAGGACTTCGTCGATCTCCGGCAGCGCATGATCGCCGCGACCGCGGCCGGTCAGAAAATGGAAATGACCGAAGACCAATGGGCGCCTTACGTGGTCCCGCGTCTTGGCTCTCTGCTGGGAGTCGCCGATGCGGCGCTCGAAGCGGCGAAGGAGCATGCGGGGCGGCAGAGCGCCGAGGCCATGACCGCTTTCCTGTGGCAGCTTGGCTTTGTGGTCGCCGCGCTCATCGTCGGCTTCGGCATTCTCTTGATGGTGTCGCGTCGCGTGACCGCGCCGTTGAGGCAAATCCAGGCGGCGATGCAGAAAGTCGCCCAGGGTGACTTCGACGTCGTGTTGCCGGGCCTCAATCGCAAGGACGAGATCGGCGACGTCGCGAATTCGGTCGAGCGCTTCAAGGTGCTTGCTGTCGAAAAATCGCGTGAGGAGGCGGAGCTCGCGCTTCGACGTCAGCAGGAGGAAACCGAACGACACGCCCAGGCTGCGAAGGCCGACGCGGATGCGCAGGCGCTCGTCGCGGAAGAGCGTATGCGGGCGGCCGAAGAGCAGGGCCATGCGATGCAGGCGCTCGGTGATGGGCTCTCGCGGCTGTCGGAAGGCGACCTGACCTTCCGGCTGACGTCTGAATTTCCGCAGGCCTACCAGGAGATTCGCGACAACTTCAACGCGATGGCCACGCAGATGAGCGAAGCGCTCGCCGCCATCAAGGCTTCGACGGTGGAAGTCTCGAACGCTTCGGCGGAAATCTCGGCCAGCACGACTGATCTCTCCCAGCGTACGGAAGAGCAGGCCGCCAGCCTCGAACAGACTTCAGCATCGATGGAAGAGATCGCGGCGACGGTGAGAAAGAACGCCGAAAATGCGCAGACGGCCAATCAATCTGCGGTGACGACGCAGCAAGTTGCGCAGCGCGGCGGCGAAGTCGTGGCCGAAGCCGTGCAGGCCATGGCGCGCATCGAAGAGTCTTCTCGTAAAATCTCCGACATTATCGGCGTCATCGACGAGATTGCGCGTCAGACCAATTTGCTCGCGCTCAACGCCGCGGTCGAGGCGGCGCGCGCTGGCGAAGCCGGCCGCGGCTTCGCGGTCGTCGCTTCGGAAGTTCGCTCGCTCGCGCAACGCTCGTCGCAGGCGGCGAAGGACATCAAGGAACTCATCGTTTCCAGCGGCGGTCAGGTGAAAGATGGCGTTGATCTCGTGAATCGCGCTGGCGCCTCGCTCGCCGAGATTGTCGCCTCGATCAAGAGCGTCGCAAGCGTCGTCGCCGATATCGCGTCGGCCAGCGCCGAACAGTCGGTCGGCGTCGCTGAGGTCAACAAGGCGCTGCAGCAAATGGATGAGGCGACGCAGCAGAATTCGGCGCTGGTCGAACAGAATGCGGCGACGGCGAAGACGCTGGAGAGCCAGGCCAAGGCGATGGATGAGCGCGTGAGCTACTTCCGCGTGGAAGGCGCTGCGACAGCCGCGCCGGCGGTGAAGCGAGCGGCGCCGGCGGTGAAATCCGCACGGCCCGCGCCGCAACGGCCGGCTGGCGCTGCGACCCGCAGCCCGGTTGCGCGCATGCAGGCGGCGGTCGCGACCGCCTTCAACAATGACTCAGAGTGGCAGGAGTTCTAGGGATGGCGCTCAATCGTCGCACGGCGACAGCAGCCATCGATGAGGATGCGGCGGCTGCAGGCCGGGAATTCGTCTTCTCCGGCGCGGACTTCCAGTATCTGTCGAAGCTCGCCTATGAGCAGACAGGCATCGTGCTTGGCGACAGCAAGCGCAATCTCGTCTATGGCCGCCTTTCGCGCCGGCTGCGCTCGCTTCGGCTGAGCTCCTTCGCCGAGTATCGCGATTATCTCGCGGAAAACGAACACGAGATCGAAAGCTTCATCAACTCGATCTCCACGAACCACACGAAGTTTTTCCGCGAGTCGCATCATTTCGATCATCTGCGCGATCACGTTGCGGCTCCCTTTGGCCAGGCCGGACGCAACCGGCTCGATCACAAGCTGCGCATCTGGTCCGCCGGATGTTCGAGCGGCGAGGAGCCCTACACGATCGCCGCGGTCCTCAAGCGCGATATTCCCGACGTCGAGCAGAAGGATGTGCGCATCCTCGCGACCGACATTGATACCGATATTCTCAAGCGGGCTATGACCGGCGATTATCAGTCGCGGTCGATCGACGAGATTCCGGAAGCTTACCGGCGCTATTTCGAAGGCGGGCGCAATTCGAAATCGTCCGGAATCATTCTCGATGATGCGCTGCGCTCGCTGATCGCCTTTCGCCGCCTCAACCTTCTTGGCCCTTGGCCGTTCAAGGGTCTGTTCGACGCGATCTTCTGTCGCAATGTGATGATTTATTTCGATGCGCCGACGAAGGCCGCGCTCGTCGATCGCTTCATGATGCAGCTCAAGCCCGGCGGCTGGCTCTATATCGGCCATTCGGAGTCGCTGATCGGTTCGCATCCCGGCCTGCGCTCGGTCGGCCGCACGATTTATCGGAGAGACGCTTGATCAACGCAGCGCCTCTCAGACGCCCACAATCCAATGGCGACGGCGACGGCATTCGCGCCGGCGGCAATCATCGATTTTACGACGCCTCCAGCGGCGCCTGGATGGTCAAGGTGCTGCCCGGCGAATATCATGTGACCTCGATGCCGGAGGAAGTTCTCGTGACCATCCTCGGCTCATGCGTGTCGGCCTGCATCCGCGATCCCGTCCGGGGCATCGGCGGCATGAATCATTTCATGCTGCCGCAGGGCGCGACGGGCTCGTGGGGCGACGAACAGAATTCCACACGCTTCGGCAACTTCGCCATGGAGAAGCTCATCAATGAGCTGCTCAAGATGGGTTGTTCACGCTCTTCTCTCGAGATCAAGGTGTTCGGCGGCGGCAACGTCATCGAAAGCAGCAGTCAGGTCGGCACCAAGAATGCAGAGTTCGTGCTCCGCTATCTCAAGGCCGAAGGCTTGAACTGCGCCGCGCAGGATCTCGAAGGCCGGTTTCCCCGACGCATCCAGTATCACCCGCTGACCGGGCGTGTGGTGCGCAAGCTGCTCGGCACCGGTGAGACGTCCGGCGTGGCGCGCGAGGAAACCGAATACGCCAAGCGGCTCGTCACTCACAAGACGTCCGGCGACATTGAATTGTTTGAGTAGGCGGAGGACGGAATGTCAGCTACGCGCGTGCTCATCGTCGACGACTCCGCTCTCATGCGGCAGCTTCTGTCGACGCTTCTCTCGGCTGACCCTGCGATTGAGGTCGTGGGCACGGCGCCCGACCCCATGGTCGCGCGAGAGAAGATCAAGGAGCTCAATCCCGATGTCCTGACGCTCGACATCGAGATGCCGCACATGGACGGCGTCACCTTCCTGCGCAAGATCATGGCGCTCCGGCCGATGCCGGTGGTGATGATCTCGACGCTGACGCAGGCGGGCGCGGAAATCACGCTGGAGGCCCTCGATGCGGGGGCCGTCGATTTCGTCGCCAAACCAACATCGGACATCTCCGCGGCGATGAATTCGCTTGCGGGAGAACTGCAGGCGAAGGTGAAGGCTGCGGCCCGCATGCGCGTCGGCGTGCGACGCGCGGCCCCGCCGCCAGCGCCCCGCCGGACGATGCTTAACCGTTCGACCGGCAAGATCATCGTCATCGGCGCATCGACGGGCGGCGTCGAGGCGCTGAAGGTGGTGCTGATGGGATTGCCGTCGGATTGTCCGCCGATCGTGATCACGCAGCACATGCCGCCGCGCTTCACCACGGCGTTCGCCCAGCGACTCAATCGCGAATGTCCGATGGAGGTGTCGGAAGCCGTGCATGAGGAATTCATCGAGCCGGGCCACGCCTATATCGCGCCGGGTTCGCACCATCTCGAATTGACGCGGATCGGCGGGCGTTTCGCCTGCTCGCTCAATCTGTCGCCGCCGGTGTCCGGCCATCGGCCCTCGGTCGACGTGCTCTTCCGCTCCGCAGCGCGCATCGCGCCGCAAGCCTGCATCGGCGTCATTCTGACGGGCATGGGCAAGGATGGCGCCGAAGGGATGCTCGAACTGCGGCAGGCCGGCGCGATCACGCTCGGCCAGGATGAAGAATCTGCGCTGATCTACGGCATGCCGCGCGTCGCTTTCGAGCGCGGCGCGGTGATGAAGCAACATTCGCTGACGCAGATGGCCGACGCCATCATCCGCGCCTGCGAACCTGAATCGCGTATGGCGGCGAAGGCTTGAGTGATTTGAGAGTCGGGGTGGGACGCCGGCCCGAGCCGGAACTCCTGGACGGACATGGATGGTTGCGATGACGGCGACTGACGGAAAGACCATCAAACTCGCGGCGATGCTCGATCTCGCCGCGGCGGACGGGCTGTTGCGCCAGTTCAGAGAAGAGCTCGCCGCCGAAGGCGATCTGCACGTCGACGCATCCGCCGTCGAGATGCTGACGCTTCCCTGCGCGCAAATCATCGTCGCCGCGCGCCGCACCCGGCCGAACATCTTCATCGATGATCCCTCCGACGCGTTCCTCAGCGCGTTCAACGATCTCGCGATGGACTGGCAGGAAGATCGCGCGGATTTCCATCACATCGCCATCGAGGAACAGCAGAAGGCGGCGTCTGCGGCGACGATCGTGAGCGAACCTGCCGCCGCGGCGCCCGCGATGGAAGAGCCGCAGCCGGAGACGGCTCCCGCCGCGGCCGGACCGAAGCGCATCCTGACGATCGATGACTCCAAGACGATGCGCGACATGCTGATGTTCACGCTCGCCGACGCCGGCTTCGAGGTGCTGCAGGGCGTCGACGGCCAAGATGGCCTCAACGTTCTCGGCGACACGCCGGTCGATGTCGTCATTACCGACATCAATATGCCGATCATGGATGGCTATGAGGTCATCCGCCGGTTGCGCGACAATCCCGTGCACAAACGTACGCCCATCCTCGTTCTGACCACCGAGAGCGATGCTGAAAAGCGCACGCTCGCGCGTAGCGCCGGCGCCACCGGCTGGATGGTCAAACCATTCGATCCCGATCGTCTGCTTGCGACAGTTCGCAAGGTTTCTCCCTGACCGGCCGCGCTTCAAGGAACACCACTCATGGCGAGCCTCGACGAACTCAAACTGACATTCTTCGATGAATGTTCGGAACTGCTGCAGGACATGGAGTCCGGCCTGACCGACATGCAGGACGGCGCCGGCACGGCCGACACTGTCAACGCGGTGTTCCGCGCAGTGCATTCAGTCAAAGGCGGCGCGGGCATCTTCGGCTTTCAGGGGCTGGTGAATTTCGCCCACGTCTTCGAGACAGTGCTCGACCTTGTGCGGCGCGGCGACCTCGCGGCGACCTCGCCTGTCGTGTCGGTGTTCCTGACGGCAGGCGATGTGCTCGCCGATCTCGTCGGCATGGCGCGATCCGGAACGAAGCCGCCGGCGGACTACGGACAGGAATGCCGCGTCGCGCTGGAAAGGTTGACGAAGGACGGCGGCGAGGGCGATGCGCCCGCGGCTGATGACGACGGCATGGAGGGCATCGATTTCACGCCGGTCGCGGTCGACGACATGGAAGGCATCGATTTCACTCCGGTGCGCGCTGACAGTTTCGGCGATGCGAGCAGCGGTTACGCGATCACCTTCAGGCCGAAGCCCGGCATGCTGCAGAATGCGAATGAGCCGTTGCTCATCCTTCGCGAACTCGGAAAGCTCGGCGAGCTCGAACTGACGGCGGAGACGGACGCCCTGCCGAATCTGCGCGATCTCCAGCCCGACCAGCCTTATGTGAGTTGGCGCGGCGTGCTGCGCGGCGCAGCCTCGAAAACCGATATCGAAAGCGTGTTCGAATTCGTCGTCGATGATTGCGATCTGACGATCGAACCGATCGAGACGCCGGTTGAAACGCCCGAGCCGATGCCGGCGATGGCGATGGAGCCGACGCCGGCGGCCGTCGCCGCCCCGATCGAAACAATCGCGAGCGCCGCGGCGAAACAGCCTGCGGCGCCGAAAGCGGCCGACAGCCCCGCATCGACGGCTGAATCAGCGCCGGAGCCGCGCAGCGGCGGTGGCGGCGGAACGCCTGCGGCGACCACGGCGCGCGTCGATCTCGACAAGATTGATCGCGTCGTGAACATGGTCGGCGAGCTTGTCATCGCGCAGGCCATGCTGGGGCAGGTGGCGCAAGGGTTGCCCGAGGAATCGCGCGGGCAATTGTCGCAAATCCTCGAAGAAGTCATCCATCACACGCGCGAGCTGAAGGACAGCGTCATGTCGATGCGCGCGCAGCCGGTGCGCGCTGTCTTCCAGCGCATGCCGCGGCTCGTGCGCGAACTCTCGCAGAAGACCGGCAAGAAGGTGAAGCTCGAGATGGTTGGCGAGGGCACGGAGGTCGATCGCACGATCATCGAACGCCTGAGCGATCCTTTGACCCATATCATTCGCAACTCGGTCGATCATGGCATCGAGACGCCGGAAGCGCGCATCGCTGCCGGCAAGAATGAGGAAGGCACGATCCGCCTCTCCGCCAATCATCGCGGCGGCCGCATCGTGATTGAGATCCGCGACGATGGCGGCGGCATCAACACCGAGCGCGTGCTGAAGCGCGCGCGCGAGCGCGGCCTTGTCGATCCCGACGCGCAGCTCAGCGAGGACGAGATCAGCAACCTGATCTTCCTGCCGGGCTTTTCGACGGCGGAGGCGGTGTCCGACATTTCCGGCCGCGGCGTCGGCATGGATGTCGTGCGCAGCAATATTCAGGACCTCGGCGGCCGCATCTTCCTGAACTCGCAGCGCGGCAAGGGCATGACGATTCAGTTCGCCCTGCCATTGACCCTTGCGGTCATGGACGGAATGGTGATCAAGGTCGGCCAGGAAACCTATGTGACGCCGATGTCGACCATCGTCGAATGTCTGCGGCCGTCGCGGAAAGACGTGCATGCGCTGCTCGGCACGCGCGGCATGTTGCAATTGCGCGGCGAGTTGGTGCCGCTCGTCCATCTCGGCGAGTTGCTGTCCGAAAGCGGTGTCGGCGGCAAGGATCTCGCCGACGGCGTGGTGATCATCACCGAGGCGGGCGAGGGATCGCGGCTCGGGCTCGTGGTCGATGAACTGCTCGGCCACCAGCAGGTCGTGATCAAGAGCATCGAGGACAGTTATGGCGCGGTGCCTGGCATCGCGGCTGCGACCATCCTCGGCAATGGCCGTGTGGCGTTCATTCTCGACACGGAAAAGCTTCAGGAACTCGCGGCGGAAGGCTTCTCGCCTCTGCGCGACATGCCTGGAGCGCGTATGAAATTTGTCTCCGGCGCGGCGTTGCACTGAAGCGCGCATCACGCCGGCCGGGCGCTAACGATATTCAGGAGATCAGATCATGCCGCTCGCTCAGGCCCTGAAAGTCCTCATCGTCGACGATCAAAACAGCGTGCGGCAAGTGGCGCGCCTGACGCTGGAGGAGATCGGAATCAAGCATGTCTATGAGTCCGAGAACGGCAAGGAAGCTCTTGAAATCGCGGGCGTGCAACCGCTCGATCTCATCATCTCGGATTTCAACATGCCCGAGATGGATGGGCTGGCGCTGCTCCGCGCGGTGCGCGCCCATCCGACCGCGAGGCGGCTGCCCTTCATCCTGCTCACGGGGCGCGGCGATCGCGAGCTGGTCGTGAAGGCGGCGCAAGCCGGCGTTAACAATTACCTCGTGAAGCCCTTCACTGCGGATTCGCTGAAGGGCAAGATCGAACAGGTTCTGGGGAAGCTTTCGTGACATCGGCCGCCGCGGCGCCAATCGAAAACAGAGAGGGTGAGGGAGCCGGGGGCGAGACGTCCGAGCGGCGCAGCAATGACGCGGGGTCGTTCCTGACCGCGCTTGCGACTCTGATGAATGAGACGGTCGAAGAGCTTGAGCGCACCTCGACGAAAATCGGCGAATTCATTGTCGGCCAGAGCTCGCGCCCGGACCATAATCTCGTTGTCACGCTGCAGCAGTTCGATCGGCTGCAGCAGGAGTTTCGCGCGCTGGCCGACATGACCAAGCATTTCGCGGCGGCGACGAACGACAACAGCTCCGGCGAAAAATGGACTTTCCACCACAGCAGCAAGGCGATGGACGCGATTACGGTCGCCGATCTCAAGCAGCGCTTCAACCGCTATCTCGAGTCGATCGAGATCGAACTGGCGCAGCCTTCGATGTTTGATGAGGTCGTCTTTTAGGAATGCTGTCTTTGCCCGCGACAGGCGAATGAATGCGGCGCAATTTCGGTTTTGTTAAGCCCGCCGTTGCATGATCTCTCCGTCGACATGTCTTTCCGCGCCGTCGCCGCGCGTTGGATCGTCACGGTCGAGCGCGACGAAGTTGGGGTGAGCTGAAGCTGACATGGCCAAAGGGTCGCTCAAGCTCCATGATCTCTACATCGTGGTCGCAGACGCCAATGCGTTCCAGTCGACCCTGGTGCATGGCATGCTGCGCGGCTTTGGCGCGAACAATGTGCTCGAAGTGCGCAACTCCATCGCGGTGCTGCAGGCGCTGAGCCAGCGGCGCGTCGACATCCTGCTTTGCGACGCGAAGCTTCCCGTGGATGGGGGCTTCGCGCTGACGCGCACGATCCGGTGCGACAAGGAAAGCCAGAACCGGATCATGCCGATCTTCATCATGGCGAGCGACACGCGCGAAGTGACCGTGAACGCGGCGCGCGACGCCGGCGCCAACATGGTCATCGCGAAGCCGATGTCGCCGTCTGCGCTGTACGACCGCCTGAGCTGGGTGGCGCTGCGTCCTCGACAATATGTCGACACCGAAACCTACTTTGGGCCCGACCGGCGCTTCAAGATCGAGGGTTATCCCAACGGCGTCGGTCGGCGACGAACCGACAGCAATGTCGAGGTGGCGGAGGAGGCGGGGCCCTCACTTGAGCAAGATGATATCGACAGCCTGTTCAAGGCTGCGCGTGAAGGACGCGACTGATGGCTAAAACGCCCGAGAAAGCCGAAGCGCGCATCTTCTATGTCGAAACGCAACTGCACATGCTTGCGCGCATGCCCGGCGGCGGCGTGCCGCGCGAGAAGGCGCTGCGCGCCGCGACCAACGAAGTCGACAAGCTGAAACCGGCGTTCGACGAGTGGCTGACCCGGGAAATGGCGGCGCTGGTTGATGCGATCGCGCGCGCCAAGCATGGCGAGCCGCAATCAGTCTGGCTTGAACCGGCGACCACCCATTGCCGCCAGTTGCATGACGTCGCAGGCACCATGGGCTTCGCGCTCGTCACCGTCGTCGCCGACCTGCTCTACAAGGTGCTGGAAGGGATCGCGCAAGGCGCCGAGTGCCGGCTCGAGACGATCACCTGCTATGTCGACGCGCTCAATCTCGTGCGGCAGGAGAAATTCCGTAATCTCAAGCCGGAAGATCTGCACGATCTGATCGACGGTCTGAAACAGATGGCGGAGCGGGTCAGCGGCCCCACGATGTAGGGCCGCTTCCGTTTTAGGCAATCACCAGCCGGCGAGCACCGAACCCTTGAATTTCTGCTCGACGAAGGTTTTCACCTCTGGCGTGTGATAGGCTTCGATCAGCGCCTTCACCCAGGGCTTGTCCTTGTCGGCGGCGCGCACAGCGATCAGATTGACGTAAGGTCCTTTCGGATCTTCGCGCAGGATCGCATCGGTTGGATTGATGCCGGCCTCGACCGCGTAGTTGGTGTTGATCGCGGCGGCGTCGACGTCTCCGAGTGAACGTGGCGTCTGCGCGGCGTCGATCTCGACGATCTTCAGCTTCTTCGGATTCTCGACGATATCGGCGACCGTCGGCTTGAAGCCGACATTCGGCTTCAGCTTGATGACGCCCTTATCCTGCAGGAGAAGCAGGGAGCGGCCGCCATTGGTCGGATCATTCTGGATCGCGATCGTGGCGCCGTTCGGCACGTCGGCCCATGATTTGTGCTTTGTCGAATAGATGCCAAGCGGAAAGTTCACCGTGAGCCCGGCGCTTTCGATCTTGTAGCCGCGATCCTTCACCTGATTGTCGAGATAGGGCTGGTTCTGGAAGGAATTCGCCTCGATCTCGCCGGCGTCGAGCGCCTGGTTCGGCACGACATAGTCGCTGAATTCGATGACCTTGAGATCAAGCCCTTTCCTGGCCGCGATCGGCTTCACCGCTTCGATGATCTGCGCATGTGGACCGGGACTGACGCCGATGCGGATCACCTGCGTCTGCGCAAATGCAGGCGCGATGGCGCATATTGTTGCGCCGGCGAGCGCGAGCAGCGACAGGCGGCGTGAGAGAAAAGTGGACATGGTGATGCTCCTTGTTTGATGAGTGATCAAGTCAGGCGTGGCGCAGGCGCTTGTTGAGTCTGCGCGCGAGGCGGTCGCCCGTCGTCTGCACGCCCTGCACGATCAGGATGAGCACGAGAACGACGATCGCCATCACGTCGGGCATGAATCGCTGATAGCCGTAGCGGATGCCAAGATCGCCAAGTCCGCCGCCGCCGACAGCGCCGACCATGGCGGAGAAGCCAAGCAGGCTGACGATCGACAGGGTGAGGCCAAGTGTGATTGCGGGAAGCGCCTCGGGCACAAGCACTTTCCGCACGATCTGGAACGGCGTGGCGCCCATGGCGCGGGCAGCCTCGATGAGGCCCTGATCGACTTCGCGCACGGCGCCTTCGACGATGCGCGCGATGAAGGGGATCGCCGCGATCGTCAGCGGCACGGCGGCCGCTGCGGTTCCGATCGATGTTCCCGCAATCAGACGCGTGAACGGAATGATCGCAACGACGAGGATGATGAAGGGCGTCGATCGCGTCGCGTTGACGAGCGTTCCCAGCGTGAGATTCGCAAGTGGTGAGCTGAATAGCTCGCCGCTCTTGCTGGTGGCGAGAAAGACGCCGAGCGGCAGGCCTGCGAGCGTGCCGAGCGCGGCCGCGACGCCGACCATGGCCAGCGTATCGAGCGTCGCCTGGGCGATGAGGCGGAGAATTTCAGGCGACATAGCCGATGGTCTCCGTCGTGAGATCGAGATTTGAGAGCGCCGCAATGATCGCGGCGAGCGCTGGCTGCGCCGACGGCACGGAGACGATGAGATCGCCGAAAGGCTGTTCGCCGATCTCATCGATGCGGCCGGCGATGATGTTCACATCGACGCCGATCACGGAGGTGATGCGGCTGAGCACTGGCGCTGTCGCATGGCGCCCGGAGAAGCGGATGCGCAGAATAGCCTGCCCGTCTGCAATCGGCGTCGCCTGCAGGCGCGCCGCGAGTTCCGGCGGCGTCGAGACGCCCGTTGCGGATTCGATGAAACGGCGTGTCGTCAGGTGACGCGGGTTGGTGAAGATGTCGAACACCGCGCCCTGCTCGATGATCTCGCCATTCTCCAGCACCGCGACGCGATCGCAGATCGCCTTGATGACGGGAATTTCGTGCGTGATGAGCAGGATGGTCACGCCGAGCGCGCGATTGACCTGACGAAGCAGCGTGAGGATCGATTGCGTGGTTTCGGGATCAAGCGCGGACGTCGCCTCATCGCACAGCAGAATCTTTGGATCGGTCGCCAAAGCCCGGGCGATTCCAACACGCTGCTTCTGCCCGCCTGACAGTTCCGACGGGTAGCGGTCGCGCTTGTCCGTGAGATCGACGAGTTCGAGCAGCGAGGACACCTTCTCCTCGATCGCGCTGCGGGCGGCGCCGGCGATTTCCAGCGGAAGCGCGATATTGTCGGCGACCGTGCGCGAAGAAAGCAGGTTGAAATGCTGAAAGATCATGCCGATCGAGCGACGCTTTTCGCGCCAGGCGCGCTCGTCGAGTTGCGTGACGCCTTCGCCGAAGAGCGTGATCTGGCCTGATGTGGCGCGCTCAAGCCCATTGACGAGGCGGATCAGCGTCGACTTGCCGGCGCCGGAGCGACCGATCACGCCGACGATCGCGCCTTCCGGAATCGCGAGCGTCACGTCGCGGAGAGCGGCGACGGCGGTCTGACCGGCGCGTGCGGAAAATGTCTTGTCGACGCCTTCCAGCTTGATGGCGGCGCGAGGGGGAGCGAGCGGCGCTGCGTCTTTAAGCGCGCGCCGGGAAAGGATCGCATTCATCGCTTTGGTCAGAGCAGGGGAATGTAGACGGTGGGGTCGTCGCGGCGCTGCTCGCGAACGGCGGCGCGCGCGAATTTCCCGGCGCGCATGTCAGGCGCGCCAAGCCGCGACAGCCATTGTTCGAGGCGAGCAAGCTGCTGCTGAAGCAGGCGAGGGATCGAAATGGAGATCATAAGGAGAATTCCTGATGGCGTGCGACGGCGGCGCAATCACGCGCTCGGCTGATGCTCCGCTGATGAAGCTTTGAAGAGCGGGCCTCAGGCCCGGATGACCCTGCCGGGTTCGGAAGGCATTCGACAGGACGCTTTCATGGTTCTCTCCATTCGACCGGAGCCCACGACGCTGTCGTGGCGCTTTAGCGTTTGGTGACGCGGCGCAAGCTGCTCGCTCAAATCCCCGCGGCCGGCTTGCGCCGACGTCTCGATATGCGCCTGCTCGTTCGGTATGTCAACGGAAACGTTCTGTTAAAAGAATAGCGCGACGCGAGAAAAGTTTTCTCCGGTTCGACCGCCGGAGGGAGCGCCATTTGCGCAGATTTCCAGCCGTTCGGCCGGTTCAGGCGATCGAATGGCCGATACGGGATCGCCGATCGGACGAATTGAAGCGAAGCGCCGCACGCTTGCTTTTATGCCGGATGCGGATGTGGATTTTGATCCTCTGGCTAGGCTGCTTCGCGATAATGGTGGAGCTGGTGCATCGCGCGCGGCGCGACTAGCGCTCAATTCGCCTTGGAAAAATTGGAGCGGGTGAAGGGAATCGAACCCTCGTATTCAGCTTGGAAGGCTGCTGCTCTACCATTGAGCTACACCCGCGCCGGGTCCGGGCGCGCCGGCTGGCGGACAGTCGTCTAGCGATTCATGCGCCGTTCGACAACGGTCTCGGCGGGCCGCGGTTAGTCGCGTTGGCCGCGGCCGATATAGTCCTGCAGCGCGAAGCCGACATGGATGCAGACCAGTGTCAGCAGGGCGAAGGCGAAAAAGGCGTGCGTCGTGAAGAGCGCGTCGGCCCAACCGAAGCCTTCCGGCCATATCTGCGGCAGCACGACGCCAAACAGAGCCTCGCGCGCGCCGAAGTCGGATGCGCCGGCGAGGCCGAGCAGGCAGGTCAAAATGGCGACGGCGTAGAGGAGGAGATGGGCGAAGCGCGCCGTGCTGCTGCGCTGACGCCAGAGCGCGCCGGCGCGCGGGATGATCCGGTAGGCGAGGCGGGCCAGAAGCAGCATCAGAATGACGAAGCCGCAGAGCTTGTGGGCTGACATCAGAGTGTCGGCGACGCTTCCGCCGCCAAGCTGGGTCATCACGACCCCGGAGGCGACCATGCAGCCGATCAGCGCGGCGGTCAGCCAGTGCAGCGCTCGGGCGACGAGGCGGTGATCCAGCGGACGAGCGGTTCCCGGCGCCTCGAGAGCCGACTCAGCCTGCGTGTCGATGATGCTCATGCCGCGAGATCCTGTGTGGTCTTGAGATAATCCAGCACGAGGGCGCGGAGATCGGACGCGCCGTGATTCACATCGGACGAGACCTGCGTGACAAGGTCGGCGGCCTGTTTGGCGTCGGCGATCATCCCGGCGACCTGACCAACCTCCTGAGTCGCCAGCCGGACGTCAGAAGCGGTCTTGTCCGTGCTCGACAGGATCTTCTGCGAGCTTTCGTCCTGCCGGCGCATCAGGTCGGCGATCGTGCCCGTCGCGCCTTCGATCGCGTCGATGGAGCTGACCAACGCCGCGACCCGTTCGGCGATGCGCGTCGTTCCGATGGTTACGGCTTCGAGCTTCTCGCGCACGTCTTCGGTCGCGGCCGAAGCGCGCATGGCGAGCTGCTTCACCTCGGCGGCCACCACGGCGAAGCCGCGGCCGCTTTCGCCGACGCGCGCCGCCTCGATCGTGGCGTTCAACGCCAGCAGATTGGTCTGATTGGCGACATCCTGAATCAGCGCGACGACCTGGCCGACATCGCGCGCGGCCTCGACGAGGGAGTTTGCTTCGCCATTCGCCGCTCGCACGAGTTGCTTGGCGTCGAGCGCGACGGAGGAGGTGCGGCTAGCTTCGGAGCTCATGGCGGTCAGGGTCGAGGCGATGTCGCCGATCGAGAGCGCGACATTGTCGACATGGCCGGATGCGGTCTCGGTCGAACGCACCGCTTCGCCGGCGCGCCGGTCGATGTTGCGCGACAATTCCGCCAGCCCCAGCGAGGCGTTGGCCATCTGGCCTGCATTGCCCTCGAGACGACGAACGATGTCCGAGATGCGGTCCTGGAAGGCGAGGCTCGCCTTCTTGAACTCTTCCTGGCGGGCGACGTTGCGCGCCAGCGATTCCTTCTCTTCCTCGGCTTGCGTCTTCTGCCGGCGCTGCAGGGCGAAATGCTGGGTCAGCGCTTGCGCCAGCGCGCCGATCTCGTCGCGTCGCATCGCCTCGCGGCTGACTGCGGTGGGAAGCTGGCTCGCTGCGCCAAGCGTTTCGGCAAGCCGCGTGATGGGTCGCACCAGCCAGCGATATTCGAGGATGGCGATTTGCCCGACAAGGAAGAGGATGAGGAAGCCGATAAGGAGCTTGTTGCGCCTGTTGCTCTGGATGTCGGCCAGCATGCCGCCGCGCAGCGCTTCGATGCCTTCGGCGAGCGCCTTGCCGAGCAGGACGCGCTTCTCCGTCATCGCCGTCCATGTCGCCCTGACCTTGTCGGCGTCGGAGGCGCGCAGCGCTTCGCGCAACGCGCCATAGAGCGCCAGCGTCTCCTTCGCGATCGGCGCTGCCGCTTCGGTGGGCGGCTTCTCTGCGAGCCCCGTCAAGATCTGGCCGATGCGGGCAAGCTGCGGCGCGCGCTCATCTTCGCCGCCCTGAAGGCGCGTGTCGCGCAGGGAGGCGAACAGCGGCGCGAGTTCGGAGGAGACGTCGAGCGCTGACGCGAGGTCGCCCATGATCTCGGCTGTGCGTGAATGCTTGTGGTCGTGAATGAGGCCGACCGTGATCAGCAGCGTGACGAGAAAGCCGAGCATCGCCCCCCAAAGGGCCATGCGCTGCTTGACCGTCGCCTTAAATCCGCGCGGAAACATCCCGGCTATCGCCCCCTTGCCGGAACACGGTGGGCGCGCATGGTTAACGAGCGGCTAATTCAGGCCCGGATTCAAGGGAATGTGAGCGATCTTTTGCCTGATTTGCGGGCAGCCGCGCGGCGGCTGGGCTGACAACCGCCGGCGGCCTCCCGCGCGAGCGGCTCGCCCAGGTGGAGCCCGCCGGAGTTTCGCCCTTGCAAAGCGCCGCGCCCTCATGCATGAAGCGCGGCGCGGCGGGCCAATTGGCCCGCCGCAGACCTTTCCGGCGGCGCTCTGACGTTTTTCAGGTCAACTTGGGCTCCGGGCCTTCCGGCGAAGGAGTGTAGCTCAATTGGTTAGAGCACCGGTCTCCAAAACCGGGGGTTGGGGGTTCGAGTCCCTCCACTCCTGCCATCTCTAGGAAGTGGCGGGTTTCCAACGGGTTAGAAAGCGGCGCGGACAAAGAGAGTCAGCGTCGCGAGAGGCGCGCCGCAGTGTGCGGCGGAGTGGTCATGGCGAAGTTCAATCCCTTCGAATTCATGCAGGACGTGCGGTCCGAAGGTCAGAAAGTGACCTGGCCGACGCGTCGCGAGACGATGATCACCACGGGACTGGTGTTCGCCATGGCGATCGTCTCGTCGATCTTCTTCTTTTTCGTCGATTCGATCATCCGCTGGGGGCTTGCCCTCATGTTGGGCATCGGCGGTTGAGACCCAGTCGAGAACTAAAATGAGCAAGCGCTGGTATATCGTTCACGCCTATTCGAATTTCGAGAACAAGGTCGCGCAATCGATCAAGGATCAGGCTGCGCAGCGAAGCCTTGAGGATATGTTTGGCGAGGTGTTCGTTCCGACCGAGAATGTGGTCGAGGTGCGCCGCGGCAAGAAGGTCAATGCGGAGCGCAAATTCTTCCCGGGTTATGTGCTCGTGAACTGCGACCTGACCGACGAGGTGTTCCATCTCATCAAGAACACGCCGAAGGTCACCGGCTTCCTCGGCGCCGACAAGAAGCCAATGCCTATCCCGGAGGCCGAAGCCCTGCGCATCAAGGGCCAGGTGCAGGAAGGCGTCGAGCGTCCGAAGCCGTCTGTCACCTTCGAGGTCGGCGAGCAGGTCAAGGTGTCGGACGGGCCGTTCCAAGGCTTCAACGGCATTGTCGAGGAAGTCGATGTCGGCCGCGCTCGCCTCAAGGTCGCCGTGTCGATCTTCGGCCGCGCGACGCCGGTCGAGCTCGAATACGGCCAGGTCGCCAAGCTCTGAATCTCTCCCGGACGGTCGTCCGGGATTTGCAGCCCACATATGCGTTCTGACCGGCGCGCCTGTTGGCGCGCTGGCGAGGCGGTGAATGCGCGCCTATTTTGGACCGCATGACCATTCCCTTCTCGATCCTCGACCTTTCTCCCATCGTCGAGGGCGCGACCGCCGGCGATGCGCTTCGCAACAGCCTCGATCTCGCGCAGCACGCCGAGGCGCTCGGCTACAAGCGCTACTGGCTTGCCGAGCATCACAACATGCCGGGCATCGCCAGCGCCGCGACCGCGGTGGCGATCGCGCATGTGGCGGCCGGCACGAAGACGATCCGTGTCGGCTCCGGCGGCGTCATGCTGCCGAACCATGCGCCTTTGGTGATCGCCGAACAGTTCGGCACCTTGGCGGCGCTGCATCCTGACCGGATCGACCTCGGCCTTGGTCGCGCGCCCGGAACCGACATGCTCACCGCGCGCGCCTTGCGGCGCGATCTCCAGACGAGTTCCGACCGTTTCCCTCAGGATGTGCTGGAGCTGCAGGCTTATTTCGAGCCGCCGGAGCCAGACCAGAAGCTCCGCGCCTATCCCGGCGCCGGCTTGCGCGTGCCCTTGTGGATTCTCGGCTCCAGCCTGTTCGGCGCGCAGCTTGCGGCGATGCTCGGGCTGCCCTTTTCTTTCGCTTCCCATTTCGCGCCAGACGCGTTGATGGATGCGGCCGAGATCTACCGCTCGCGGTTCGAGCCCTCGGCGCAGCTCGATAAGCCTTACTTCATGCCGGGTGTGGCCGTCCTCGCCGCTGACACCGATGAAGAGGCGCGGCGTTTGTTCACCTCGGCCCAGCAGTCCTTTGTGCGCCTGCGCCGTGGCGCGCCGACGCCGGTGCCGCCGCCGATCGACGATATCGACGCCTACTGGTCGCCGGCGGAGAAGGCGATGGCGGACCATGCGCAGCGCTACGCAGCGGTCGGAAGCCAGGAGACGGTCGCCCGCAAACTCAAGGCGTTCATCGCCATGACCGGCGCCGACGAATTGATGATCACCGGCCAGGTGTTCGATCATGGTGCGCGACGCCATTCCATCGCCCTTGCCGCGGCCGCTCGTGATTCGATTGCGGTCGAGACCGGAACACAATCGGAGCCGCAGAGCGCGCCCGCCTGAAATGCGTGCAGCCGGCCCGCTTGCCACCCGCATTCAGATTTCGTTAATTTCCCAATCAATAACGGAAATTGGATCGTGGGGCGGACAATCCAATGTTGATCTGGCTTGGAATCGGGTGGCTGGCCTGTATGGCCCTGATGCTGGAGATGATGGCGCGGGCGATCGGTCAGGATCAGCCTTAAGCTTCTCTCCTCCGGCCAGCCTGATGGGGAGGTCGAGGCGGCCTTTTCGGAATTTCGGAATTCAGTCCAATGCGGCGCGCCGCTGAGGCTGTGCTCGCCGCTTGCGCGGCCTTAGTTGCGATGGCTGGCCTTGGCCTGATTTTCTATATCGCCGACAAGAAGTTCGGGTTGAAGTCGCCTTGGGTGACAGCGGCCGCCGCGGTCATCGGCGCTGGCTTCATTCTGCTCATCGTTGCGATCACCGCGCGCCTTGGCGGACTGCTCTATCCCTCGATGGGCCTGCCGCATTCTTTCCTGGCGTCGCGACGCAGCAATCCGGCGCGGCTTCGCCGCGCGGTGGAGAAACTCGCCAGCGATCCGCGCTGGCCCCATTTCGCGCCTCTCATCCGCCGCTGGAATATCTTCAACGCGCATCATGTCGAACAATGGGATCGCCGCTATCGTGAGCTTCTGGCGGATCCGAGGCGGCGTCATCGCGCCGCGGATATTCTTGAAGGCCGATTCCCTTCTAACGACCAGATTGATTATGATGATGACGAGACCATGCTCGTCACCTGCGAGCATCTGCAGCCGGTCGAGCGCGCGCTGAAGAGCTCATCGATTTCGTGCGTTCCGGTGCGGGACAAAAAGAATCTGGCCGCGTTCGTTGATCTCGATGCGCGGCTCCTCATCGCGCGCTATCGGCTTCCCGACTGCGTCGTCCGTTATGAGGAAGAAGTCGATCCGCGTGGACCGACAGTGGACGCGCTGTGCTGCACGCTCTGCAATTCAAGAATCCTCGGCTCTTACGGGCCGAGATTTCCCGCAGCATAGGACGTTGCGCAGCGAGCTCCCGGCAGGTCGACCTGCCGGGAGCTCCGCGTCTGGTCGCCCCGCAGAAAATTTCGGCTCGCTCCTCGACGCAATCTCACCCTAGCCGTGGACGCCGCGGAACGAAGTGCGGTCAAACACAAAGCCGTTCGCGATTTGAATTACTGGCTTGCCGCAGCGCTTAAATGGATTCTCGCGCGCAGCTCATCTCCTGTTTTGCGTCGCGCCCGCGTCCCCTCGCGGGCGCAACTGCTCACATATAGCCCCAGTGACGACGCCAGCCCCAGCCATAACGCGGGCCATACCAGGGGCGTGGACCATAGAAGGGACGCGCGCGATAGAAGCCGTAACCCGGTCCCCAGCGATTGGGCACGCAACGTCCCCACGGATTCGGATGCCATCCCGGACCGCATCCCCACGCCACTTGCGTGATGGCGGCCGGCTGTTCGACCGGCGCAAGCGGCATCGCCTGCGCGGCTGATGCGAGCCCCGCAAGACCTGCGGAGAGAGCAAGAACTGCAAGCTTCATGAAAGCCTCCTCAATGCCCAGCCTTGCATTGATTTGGCGCTCGCGAGCGTGAATAGGCGCTGAATGAATGGCTGATGAATATTGCGGCGCTCATGCGCATGAACGACGCGCCGAGATGAATGCGTTGTTACGATTCCAAAAATAAAAGGCCACGCTCGCGCGTGGCCGTTTCATCGCATAACAACGCGATCAAGCGTTCGCGCCGGTGCTCTGTACGAAATAGCGGATGTGCGAGCCGTCGTCATTTTTCGCCCACCATGCCTTATGCTCGGCGTCGTAGCCTGCATGATCGGCCGTCGCGATCTTGATCTTGATCGCGGTTTCGGCGCGCGATTCCGACTCAAAACGATCCGGTAGCGGCGTTGTTTCGAGGGGCTCGCGCTTGTCGCCGAGCTTCTGCTCGATGATCTGGAATGTCATGTGACGCTCCTTCCTGAATTCCCCACAATCTGACGCCGGATAGACTGAAATGCAAATTTGGCGCGGGGATGACGCCTGCGGCAAGAGGCGGCGCCCGCGCTCATTTTGTCGCGGTGAAGACGATGGCGCTCAGCGCGCCAACAATCCGGGCCTGAGCCGAACCGGGCTTCAAGGGCCGCCTGCGCTGCGCGAGTCACCTCGTCCAGCCGCGAGGCGTCGCGCGCCTCGATCTCGTTGCGCAGCGGCGTCCCCTGACAGAGGCCGATCGCCGGCTCCCGGGCGGAAGGGGCCTTGCTTTCCTTGGCGACTGTTTCGAACGAGATGTCCTGGAAACCCGCCTGTTTCAGCTCACCCGAAATTCGCGCGGAATCGCAATAGCTGTGCGGCGTGCGTGACATGAACGTTGGCGGATTGTCGGGAAAGAAGGCGGCGATCGCCTGCGACGCTATATTCGTGAACTCGTTTTTCTCCAGCCGATCCCATACATTGAATAGAAATCGCCCGCCCGGCTTCAGAACGCGAAAAGCCTCCGAGTAACCTTTTACCTTGTCGGGGAAGAACATGGCCCCGAACTGGCAGACGACGACATCGAAGGCGCCGTCGCCGAAGGGCAGGGCGAGCGCGTCCGCCTGCTGCCAGAGGATGCGCGTCGATGGGACATGCTGCGCCGCGAAATCGAGCATCGGCTGATTGAGGTCGGACGCGATGATATGGACATTGTGCGGCTGCGCCTGATCGAGCACTTTGGTCACCACGCCGGTGCCGGCCGCTGTCTCCAGAATGCGCGATGGCGACAGAGCGGACACCCGCCTCGACAGGTCGGCGGCGTAGGGCTCGAAAATCAGCGGGCCGAGATATTTGTTATAGAGAGCCGGGATCGATCCCGTGAAGGCCTTGTCGGGGTCCATCGTCAGCCTCCTTTTGGGAAACCGCGCCGACGAAGTTTGGCGCCGCGCCCTGCCGCTGGCAACGCGTCCAGCTCCATTGCATGCAGGCGCGATGGCGAAGAGGAGTTGTCAACGCCGCCCGAGCCAGGATTTCGCGACGGCTATGTGGCCGCGGCGCGCTCGCGTTCGAGAACGTCCCAGTAATGCTCGACGATGTCCCAGCGGGCGATTTCACGCGGCAATCGCGCGATCAGCTCCTTCTCCTCCTCGGCGACATAGTAACGGTTCAGCCCGTCAAAGAAGTGAAACGCATAGCCGTGGCGATCCATGATATCGGCCCATGAGGGCCGTGCATCTTCCATGCGCCCGGGCGAAACGACTTCCGCCAGAATGATGCGCGGGCGGAACGAGGTCCAATCCGCGCCTTCGAGCACCTCATGCTCGGCGCCTTCGACATCGATCTTGAGAAAATCCACTTTGCCGATTGCGTGATCCTTGACGAGCTGCGCCAGCGACGCGGTCTCGCGCATTTCATGCGTGAATGAAGGTTCGAACTGTCTGGCGGCTTCCGCGGCGTCGATCTTCGTGGTGGAAAGGCCGTGCAGTTCGGCGAAGCTGTAGAAACTGGCTGATCCATTCTCTCGGCCAACGAGACGATCATCGCGCTTGTCGCGCGGTCGCGCCTGCTCATATTGCGCAAGCAGTTCGCGCTGGGGCTCGACGACAAGACCGCTCCAGCCCTGGAGATAGAACCAGTACGACACGTTATCCAGCATCGGCTCGCCCGCGCCGATATCGACATAGAAGCCTTCGCTCTGTCCGGCGAAAGCGAGATGCAGATAGTAGTCTTCCAGACGCTGCGCATAGGAGAGCGTCATTGTCGGCTTTGTCATGGGAGCGTTCGGACGGAAATATGGAATTGCGCGGCGCCGGGCGCCATCGAACGCAGCCTAGCAGATGGACGCCATGATGTGGCAAGAGCGGCTATTCCTCCGACATCGCCGGATCATGAATGTGGCTGATGAGCTTGCGAAACCGCGCATGGCTTGCGCGGCCTCTGCCAAAGGAGCGCTGCCGGCGAGGGCAGGGGCGTGAGCGCAGTGGCGTCACGCGGGATCGGCGCGAAACCGGTCCCGCTTGCCAACCATTGATGTTCAGCCCGGGCCTGCGCCCTGCGTGTTCACATAGACGGCGTAGAGCGACTGGCTCGCCGCCATGAACAGCCGGTTGCGCTTCGGCCCGCCGAAACAGATGTTGCCGCAGATCTCAGGCAGGCGGATGCGCCCGATCAGCTTGCCTTCGGGCGTGTAGACGGTGACGCCGCTATAGCCGACGGCGCGGCCGGCGTTGCTCGAACACCAGAGATTGCCATCGACATCGCAGCGCACGCCGTCCGGCCCGCATTTGACGCCATCGATCATGAAATCGCTGAACAGCTTGCGATTGCCAAGCTTGTTGTCGCTTCCGACATCGAAGGAGTAGATCTCGCCCTTGCCGCCGGGGCCTGTGTCGCCCGGGCCTTTCCCCGTCGAGACGACATAGAGCTTCTTGTAGTCGGGCGAGAAACAGATGCCGTTGGGATCGGGAACCTGCTCCTCGGTGACGACGAGATCGATACGGCCGCCGGGATCGATGCGATAGCAATTCGTCGGCAGTTCGCGTTTGGCGGCGCCGATATCGGCTGATTGGCCGAGACGATTCTTCAGCCGGCCCGACGCGTTGCTTGCGCCGCCGGCGGCGTCCGGCGCGCCTTCATAAAGCTGTCCGCCATAGGGCGGATCGGTGAACCAGTAGCTGCCATCCGGATGCGCCGCGATGTCGTTTGGCGAATTCAGTCGTTTTCCCTCGAACGAACTTGCGAGCACGGTGACGGAGCCGTCGAGTTCGTAGCGAACGACTCGTCGCGTGAGATGTTCGCAGGAGAGTTGTCGTCCCTGAAAATCGAAACTGTTGCCGTTGCTGTTGTTCGATGGCTTACGGAAGACGCTGACGCGCCCGTCATCCTCGAGCCAACGCAACTGGCGATCATTCGGAATGTCGCTCCAGACGAGATAGCGACCCTGCGCGTTCCACGCCGGACCCTCGGACCATAGCGCGCCGGTCCACAGGCGCTTGATGGCGCTGTTCGGCTGCGCGTAATTGTTGAAGAGCGGATCGACAGTGATCACGTCGGGATCGGTGAAATAGGTCGTCGGCGCGCCGCCGGGGCCGAAATCGCGCGGCGGCGAAGTAATCGTGCTCGGCGGCGAGACGGGCGTTTGCGCGATCGCGTCGGACGCCGCAGCGATCGCCATCGCTCCGGCGCCGATCGCGGCGCGACGAGACAGCGCTGGCGCAGTGATATTTTCTGATCGATTGTGTCGCGTCATGCGTGTTCCTCCCGGAAGATGCGCTGGCCAAGATTGACGCGGCTGGATAGGCCGCGTGGAACACTTCATCACGCCGCGCTTTGATCGAGCGCGTGAGCGTGATCGTTTCTCGAAATCCGGAGCAGGGTTTGCGAAAAGCCGGCATCCACTTCTCGCGCCGCGCTCTTGTCACGGGAACATGATCCACGCTTCCCAGCGGGTCAAGAAAGCCGATGCTGCGCTGCGGAAAATGTTTATCCATTTCAATTTTGAATCACTTCAATCAAGCAGTCCGTTCATCTTCGCCCGACGTGGGTGATAACTTAGCCGATCACCGAAGAACGATTCAACAACAGCTTTCGACAGAGCGCGCGTCGATTGCGCGTGTCGAAGCTGATCCTTGCTCGCGCCCGATCGCTATCGACATATCCGCGGCGGTGGGCAGGGTTGCAGGAGCGCGCGGATAACGGCGAGATCGATTTCCTTTTCCAGCCGCGCGATATATTCGCTCGCGGGGTCGAGCGCTTTGATCCGTTCGAGGTCGGCTCGAGCATCGGCGATTTCAAAAATCGCAAGCAGGCCGGCCGCATGATGATAGTGGGCGATGACGCGCCTGTCGGCGGAGAGATCAGGCTTGTCGATAAGTTTCTGGCAGACGGAAACCTTGTTCGCGTCTGGCGCGGATTCAACGCATGAGCGCCACAATTCGTCGGTGGGAGCGGCGTCTTGAGCGGCGGCGAAACGACACGCTAGAGCGAACGCCAGCGATGAAGCGACAGTCGCAAATTTGCGCATAGATCATGCCGTCGCAAGGATGTCGCGAACGATCTGAGCGGCGCGTTCGCACTCTGAGCGGCTGACGTCGAGATGCGTGGTCGCCCGGATCATGTGCGATCCGAACAGCGAGAGAAGGACGCCTTTTTCCCTGGCTTGTTCGACGATCGGCGCGGCCGGGCCGCGCGTCGTTGTGAAGATCACGATATTGGTCTGTATGGTCCTTCGATCGAGCTTGATGCCCGGCGCGGCCGCGAGAATGTCAGCAAAGAGCGCGGCGTTGTCGTGATCCTCCGCAAGGCGCTCGATGTGATGATCGAGAGCGTAGAGACCGGCGGCGGCCATCATTCCCGACTGCCGCATCGCGCCGCCATAAATGCGGCGGACGCGCCGCGCGGCGGCGATATCCGCCTTGGACCCAAGCAGAACGCTTCCGACAGGACAGCCCAAGCCCTTGGACAGTGAGACGGACGCCATGCGGAACGGCGCGGCAAGCGTTGCGACGCTTGTGCGCGACGCGAGCGCCGCATTGAAAAGCCTGGCGCCATCGAGATAGGCCGGGATGCCGCGCTGCTGGGCGGCTGCGCAGATCGCAACGGCCTCTTCCTGTGGGAAGACCACGCCGCCGCCGCGGTTGTGCGTGTTTTCGATGACCACCAGGCCCGTTGGCGCAAAGACGATGTGATCGCGCGGCTTGCAGGCGGCAATAAATTGCTCTGCCGTGAAGAGGCCGCTCGTTCCGATCGGCGTGACCTGAACGCTGCCAATGGCGGCTGCGGCGCCGGCTTCATGCCACAGCACATGCGCTTCGCCGCCGGTGATCAATTCGTCTCCGGGACGCGCAAGCACGCGCAACGCGATCTGGTTGGCCATGGTGCCGCTGGGAACGAAAAGCCCCGCTTCCTTTCCCGCCATTTCGGACAGTCGCGCCTCGAGCGCGCTCACAGACGGGTCTTCGCCATACTGGTCGTCGCCGACCGGAGCTTCGGCGATCGCCCTACGCATTCCTTCAGTCGGACGCGTCACCGTATCGGATCGCAAATCTATCATTGGGTCGCGCATCGCTGGAGCCTCACGCAATCGTTTGATGTCTGAGGAATTATGGACGGGCCGCTACTTCATCGCGAAGGATTGGTCGAAACGGCCTGATATTCAGTTTCGATCTGCGCCTTGATCAGCCAGATCTCGGCGTCGTGAGAGGCGCAGAGACGATTCCATCGATCATCGTCCATATTGGCGGGCCGCCACGCCATGAGCGTTACAAGACAGGCGTCTTTGGAGTAGCCGAGAGGCGCGCCCGCCATCACGCGGGCCGAGATGCGATGCGTCAAGTTGGGCGGGGCGCCGACATGAAAGTCGATCGAGCGCGTGGCGGCATTGGCGTCGATCCGATACCAGCCGCGGCCACCGTCGAAGAGCGACAGGCCGGTGTAGACGCCGGGCTCGCCGGATGGGCCAGTGTCGAAGCAGCCGAGCGACCAGCGGCCCAGCTTGATCGGGTCCGAGAGATAGGCAAACGCGACATCGGCCGGCGCCTGCACATGGCAGGTGGCGATGTGGGACAGTCCCGTCATTCCGTCTCCCTATCGCGCTGTCGTCTGGCCCCGATTTTGGCTGCGCGCCGCCCGCCGAAAAAGCCCCTGAATTGCTTTAAGCTTAAACCTTCCCCCGCGGGAAGTCTTGTGGTCATATCAAGCAATGGCCGGGGGACTTCTCGAGGTTTCGAATTTGGCGCGCCGTTTCGGCGAGTTGCGCGCTGTCGATGGCGTGTCTTTTTCCGTCAGCGCCGGCTCGATCGTTGGCCTGATTGGCCCGAACGGCGCTGGCAAAAGCACCTTGTTCAATCTGATCGCCGGCGCAATGAAGCCGGACGCCGGCGAAGTGCGCTTCGAAGGTCGGCGGCTCGACGGCCAAAGCCCGAACCAGATTTTCCGCGCCGGGCTTGCGCGCACGTTCCAGATCCCGCGACCTTTCCCCGAGATGACGGTGCTTGAGAATGTCATGCTCGCGCCGATCGACCAGCGCGGCGAACGCTTCTGGAACAACTGGCTCGCGCCAGGGGCGGTTCGCGCCGAGGAGCGGCGGGCGTGCGCACGCGCGATGGATGTTCTCGGCTTCACGGGCCTCGGCGAGAAAAGCAGCGAACTCGCCGGGCGATTATCCGGCGGCCAGCAGAAGCTGCTGGAGCTTGCGCGCATCCTGATGACGGAGCCGCGCCTGATCCTGCTCGATGAGCCGGCGGCTGGCGTCAATCCGGCGCTGCTCGACACGCTCATCGACAAGATCGTCGCGCTCAACAAGCGGGGCGTGAGCTTTCTCGTGATCGAGCACAACATGGACATGGTGATGAATCTCTGCAGCCCGATTGTCGTGCTGGCGCAGGGCAAGATCATTTTTGAGGGCGACGCGGCTGGCGTGCGCGGGGACGCGCGCGTGCTCGACGCCTATCTCGGCGATGTCGCCGCATGACCGAGCGGGTTCTGGTCGCGCGTCATGTGATAGCGGGCTACGTCCGGGGCCTGCCGATCGTTCATGATGTGTCCGTTGACGTCGCGCGAGGAGAGATCGTCACGATCATTGGCCCGAATGGCGCGGGCAAGTCGACATTCCTCAAAGCAATCGCGGGCCTCGTGCGGTTCGAGGGCGGCAGCGTGATCTATGATGGGGCCAACGTCTCGGGCCTGCCGGCGCATGACATGGTGAAAGTCGGCATCGGCTTCGTTCCGCAAACCGGCAACATTTTCACCAATCTCACCATTCACGAAAACCTCGTGCTCGGCGGCCACAGCCTGAGCGCGCGCGAACTCAAGCAGCGGCTTGAGCGAACCTATGAGTTGAACTCGTTTCTTGCGGAGAGGCGATCTTCGGCAGGACGCGTGCTGTCGGGCGGCCAGCGGCAGATGCTGGCCGTGGCGCGCGCGCTGATGACGGATCCCAAGCTGATCATGCTGGACGAACCAACGGCCGGCCTCGCGCCAAAGATCGTCGGCGAGGTGTTCGCGGATCTGCGCAAGCTCGCCGAGGCCGGCGTTGCGGTGCTGATGGTGGAACAGAACGCCAAGGCTGCGTTACGCGTCTCCGATCGCGGCTATGTTCTGGCGGAAGGCCGCAATCGCGTCAGCGGCCGGGCGAGCGATCTCCTGGATGATGAGGCCGTTCGCGAAGCGTTTCTCGGCGGCCGGAGACCGGCTGCATGATCGGGCAGGCGATCGCGGACGGATTTCTCACCGGCGCCATCATTGCGCTCGGAGCGATCGGCGTTTCGCTCAGCCTGCAGATTCTGCGGTTCGCTAATTTCTCGCATGCAGAGCTGTTGACCTGGGGCGCCTATCTCGCGCTGACCTTTGTCGCGTTCGCCGGAGCCGGAGTTTCGATCGGCCCGCTGTCATTCGGATGGCCGCTGCTCGCCGCCGTCGCAGCCGCCGGGATGGGCACTGCTGTCGTTGCTCTTGCCGTCGATCTTCTGGTTTTCGCGCAGCTTAGGGCGCGCGGGGCGCATCCCCTCACGCTCGTCTTCGCCGGATTCGGCGCTGCGCTGATCCTGCGCAATCTCGTGCTGCTGATCTGGGGGCCGGAAGCGCATTACTACACGAGCGAATTGCAGATCGCGATCGAGGTGATGCCCGATGTTCGCATGCTGCCCGACCAGATCTTCGTGCTCGCGCTTGCTTTCGCCGTTGTTCTCGCGCTCCATCTCTTCCTTCGCTACAACAGACTTGGCATGGCGATGCGGGCGATGGCGGAAAGTCCGGCGCTCGCGCGGGTCTGTGGCGTCGAGATCGGCAAGGTGATCCGCTGGACCTGGATCATCAGCGGCGCGCTGGCTGCGGCGGCCGGAGTCTTTTCAGGGCTCACGGTGCAACTGCGCCCCGAGATGGGGTTCAATCTGCTGCTCTCCTTGTTCACCGCTGCGATCCTCGGCGGCGGCGGAAGCCTCGTCGGGGCGGTGATCGGCGGGCTTGCGGTCGGGCTTGCCGAGAATCTGTCGGTGCTGGTCATCCCGGCGGGATACAAGGCGGCGGTGCCGTTTCTTCTTCTGCTGCTGGTGCTATTCTTCCGGCCGCAGGGGCTCTTCGGCTCGATGGAGCGAGCATGAGCGCGTTCGCTGGCCAACTCTCCTATTTCATCTTCTTCGCGACGGTTACGCTCATTTTCGCGATGGCGACGCTTGGCCTCAATCTGCAATGGGGATCGACGGGCCTCTTCAACGCTGGCGTCGTCGGCTTCTATGCGATTGGCGGCTACGCTTTCGCGATCCTGTCTGCGCCGCCGAGGCCGGAGCTGCTGGCGAATTTCGGGCTGCCATGGATTGTCGGACTTCTCGGCGCGATGGCGGCTTCTGCGCTCGCGGCGGCGATCATCGGCCTGCTCACCATCCGCTTGCGTGGCGATTATCTCGCCATCACCACGTTCGGCGTCGCCGTGTCGATCCAGCTCGTGACGTTGAACTGGGAGGCGCTCACCGGCGGCAGCCTCGGCATGACGGCGATTCCGCGCCCCATTGCCGGCTTCTTCGACTCTTCGCTCGACGCCAACATCTTCTATTTCGTGCTGATGCTTGGCGCGACGGCGGCGATCTATCTCGCCCTTGAAAGCATCGTACGCTCCCCATGGGGCCGCGTGCTGAAGGCGATCCGCGAAGACGAGACGGCCGCAATCGCGCTCGGCAAGGATGCGCGCCTCTTTCGCCTTCAAGCTTTCATCCTGGGTTCGACGATCATCGGGGCCGCCGGCGCGCTTTACGCAAGCTTCATCGGCTTTCTCAGCCCGTTCGATTTCACGCCGATCCTGACCTTCCAGATCTGGACGATGTTGATCGTTGGCGGCAGCGGCAACAATCGCGGCGCCCTCATCGGCGCCGTCGTCGTCTGGGGACTCTGGACCGCGAGCGGGGCGCTGATCTCGAAATATGTGCCGGCCGCCTACCAGACGCAGGGCGGCGCCGTGCAGTCCATTCTGATCGGCCTCGTGCTGGTTTGCACGCTGCTCTTTCGACCGCGCGGCCTGATCGGCGAGGAGCCGGTCGTCTCGCGGCACGCGACATGACATTGCCTGGAGAGAAGGGGAGAGTGATGAGATATTTTCTCGGATTGAGCGCAGGCGCGATGCTCGGATTCGCGGCCATGCAGTCGCCTGTGATGGCGCAGGGCGCGAGCTGTCCTGTGAAGCTTGGCGGCATCCTGCCGCTGACCGGTTCGATGGGGCCCGTCGGCAAACGCATCGCGGACAGCGCGCAGTTGGCGATCGAACACATCAATCAGGGCGGCGGCGTGAAGGATTGCCAGGTGCAATTCACGCTGCGCGATGATCAGGGGCAGCCCACTGTCGGCGTCGACGCCGCGAAATATCTGATCGATGTCGAACGCGCCTCCGCCATCACCGGCACCGTGTCGAGCGGCGTGACGCTGCCGATCCTCGTTTCCGTTGCAGCGCCGGCGAAAATCCCGCTGATCAGTTGCTGCTCGACGGCGGCGACCTTCACGACGCTGGCGCAAGAGGGCAAGACAGGAGGGTTCTACTTCCGCACGCTGCCAACGGTGAAGACGCAAGCCTACGCGTCGGCGGTCGTTGCGGCTGAGCGCGGCTTCAAGCGAATCGCCATCGTCTACATCAACACCGATTTCGGCACCGGCATGGTGAAGGATTTCACCAAAGCGATGGAGAAGCTTGGCGGCAAAGTGGTCAAGACCGTCGCCTATAACGAAAACCAGCCATCCTATCGCGCGGAGGTGAATGTGGCGCTGGCCGAGAAGCCGGACGCTGTGTTCTTCGTCGCCTTTCCGCAGGACGGCGCGACGATGACGCGCGAATGGATATCGCTCGGCGGCACGCAGAACATGATCCTCAACAATTCGCTGCGCAGCCCTGAATATGTGAAGTCGGTCGGCGCGAAGTTCCTGCAGAACGCCTTCGGCATGGACAATGCGTCGGTCGCTGGGCCGACTGTCGACGCTTTCAAGCAATCCTTCCAGGCGAAATATAACCAGTCGGCGGACGGACCGGGCATCTACAATCAGTACGACGCGGTGATGGTGCTTGGGCTCGCGATGAACATCGCGCCGACTCTCACCGGTGAAGCGATCCGCGATTCGATTCGCAAGGTCCACACGCCAGGCGGAACGATCGTCGGAACGGGTCCGGAGGAGTTCAAGAAAGCTATCGCGCTGATTAAGGAGGGGAAGCCGATCAAATATGTCGGGGCCACGGGCCCGCTCGAATTTGACGCCAATGGCGATGTCAGCGGCGCGGCTCTCATCTGGACCGTGAAGGGCGATAATCTCGCCGTCGACCGCACGCTGACGATCGACGATATGAACGCGCTGATGAAGAAGGTCGACGGCTAAGCCCAAAGCGCCGCGGCGGATATTGTCTATGAGCGATCCACGCTCCGCCGCGGCGCGCGCATCAGAGCAACGCGCGCTCGATGCGCAATTCACTCTCGATACGATCGCCAACCTTGAAGATGTGTTCGCGCGGCGCGCGCTCGCTGCGCGTTCCGCGGACGGGCGCTACAACATCGTCCGCAATATTCCATACGGCGATGCGCCGGATCAGACGCTCGATTTCTATCCGGCCGCGCGGGCCGACGCGCCAGTGCTTGTCTTCATCCATGGCGGCTTCTGGAGTTCGATGCGCGCCGCCGATTTCAGCTTTCTCGCCGATGGTTTTGTTCCCTTTGGCGCGTCGTTAGCAATCCTAGATTATCCCCTGATTCCAGCCGTGCGTATGGCCGATATTGTCGAGTCCTGTCGGCGCGCGGTCGCCTGGATCGCGCGCGAAGGGCGACGGCATGGAATGAATCCTGAGAGAATTTTCGTCGCCGGCAATTCCGCCGGCGGGCATCTCGTCGCCGAGCTTGCGGACCGGCGATGGATGAAGGCGGAGGGCCTGCCGCTTGATATCGTCAAGGGCGGTTGCGCGATCAGCGGCCTGTTCGATCTGGCGCCCGTCGCTGCGTCGTTCCGCAACCAATTGCTGCAATTCGCGCCCGAAGAGGTCGCGCGCTTCAGTCCACTATGGCGGCCGATCGACGTCGGCGCGCCGATGATCATCGCGGTGGGTGGACGCGAGACCGAAGAATTCCTGCGCCAGTCCAGCGAATATGCAAACGCATGTCGTGCGCGTGTTTCCGTCGAATATCTCATCGTCGAGGGGACAGACCATATCACCGTGGTGCTCGACGCATTTGCGAACTCAGGCGCTGAACTCAATCGCGCGATGCGACGGCAGATGGGCTTGGCCGTCTGATCAACTGGCGCCCGCGCGCCAGTCGGCCCAGCGCGCATGCGCCACGGCGAACGAGGGCGCGACACCGGCAAGGAAATGAAAGGGCAGGCCGCCCGAAGGCGCCAGAGGAATCGGCAGACCTTCGAGGCGCGCGCCCATCGCCGCGGCGGCGAGAACTTCGCCCAGCATCGTCGTCATCGCGACGCCGCGGCCGTTGCAGCCGACGCCGCCGATGAAGTCGGGCCCGAACTCGTAGAGATGCGGCAGAAAATCGGGCGTCATCGCCGCCGTGCCGCTCCAGATAAAATCGATGCGTGGCGTCTGCGGCAGAGCAAGCTCTTTCGCGAGCCGGCGCGCGATTATGCGTGCGATGCGCCGATGTGCGGCGATCGGAACGATCGCCATGCCGCCGGTGATCAGCCTGTCGTCGCGATCGAGCCTGTAGGTGAAGAGATTGGAGCGCGTATCGCCGACCGGCCGCCGATCAGGCGCAATGCGTCGAACGACGTCCGGTGACATCGGCTCGGTCACGATCTGATAGACTCGCAGCGGCACGGTGTTTGAGCCAAGCTTTTTCGCCGGGCCTTGCAGGCCGGCATTGGTGCAGAGCAGAACCTTGTCTGCGGTCACGCGACGGCCGCCGCTCCGCAGCAGCCATATCGCGCCATTTTGTTTGATCGAATCGATGTTCGCGTTCTCAAAGATCACTGCGCCCGCTGCGATGGCGCCTTCGGCGAGACCGTAGAGATAGTTGAGCGGATGGATTGTCCCACCCGAGCGATCGAGCAGCGCGCCATGATAACGATTCATACCGGTCTGCAAGGCAGTCTCTTCCGCCGTGAGAAAGGATACGGGCCGGCTGTAGCTCGCCCATGTCGCGGCGCGCTTGCGCAAGGTTTCGGCCATTGCGGGATGATGCGCCGGCTGCAGCCATCCGGTTTGCGCCGCGTCACAGGCGATCCCCAGCGAGCGCGCGGTCTCGAAAACGCGATCGGCGCCTTGCGCGACGCAATCGAGGAGTCTGCGTCCGCGCTCCTCGCCGAGACGGGCGATCACCGCGGCGGGATCGGCCTTCGCAAAGTTTGGGACCACAAACCCGGCATTGAGCCCACTCGCGCCGGCGCCCAATTGTTCCGCTTCGAAAACCGCAACTCGCGCGCCGCGTCGCGCGAGATGCAGCGCCGCCGTCACGCCTGTGAAGCCGGCTCCGACAATCGCGACATCGACGGCCATGTCGCGCTCGAGCGTCGCACCGGCGACGCGCGCATTGGCGGTCGCCTGCCACAGCGTATTGCGACTCTCGCGCGCATCAGCGCTCATGCACAAGGTCCGAGACAGCAAGATTGATCTTGCTCCATCGGCTTTCCCATGATCGGTTCAATGTTTCAAGCTTGAAGCATCGAGGCTGGACATGGCGCGGCGCGCAATCACGACAGGATCGAAATTCGAAATCCTTGCGGGCTATTCGCGCGCGATTGTCGATGGCGAATGGATTTTCGTCTCAGGCACCGCTGGCTACGATTTTTCGAAAGATACGATTTCGGACGATCCGGCGGAACAGACGCGACAATCACTGAGGACGATCGCGGACGCGCTCGCGAAGGCCGGCGCCAGCCTGAGCGACATCGTGCGGGTGCGCGTTTATGTGTCGGATCGCGCGCATGTGATGCCGGTGTCGCGCATTCTGGGCGAGACGTTCTCGGAGCCGCGCCCCACGAATACGACAATCGTGTGCGGCTTCGCCATGCCGGAAATGAAAGTCGAGCTGGAGGTCACAGCGCTGAAGCGCTAGGCGCGCCATTTCGCCCATCAGACGAGTTCGACGAAGATTCACGATTCCAGCCAGCGTCGAACCTGGTCCCTGAGAAATGCGGCGTCGGCGGGATTGGCGATCGGGTTGCCTGCGCCATGGCCCCAGATGCTCGGGATCGGATTCATCGCACCATGGCTGAGATGCGGGAGTTCCGCCGCATTGTCGGCGACGCGAAAATAAAGATCGGTCTCGGATGGCAACAGCAGGACCTTGGCGCGGATCGCGCGAAGCGCTGCGGTCAGATCGCCATTGTAGAGCCCGTTGTTGCTGATGTCGCCGTGCTGCCAGGCCAGCGCCTGGGCGTAGAGATTCGCCGCGCGGCGCTGCGTGAATCGTTCGACCCAATCCCTGCGGAGATAGCTCTCGAGATCAGGCGCTCCGAGCGCCGTGCGATAAAGCTGCGCGCGATAGAAGTCCTGGCTGAGGCCCCAGCCCGCATAGATATGGCCGAAGGCCGCCAGCGTCGCCATCGGTTCGCTCGAAAAGCGACCGCCGCCGATATGCTCCGGCGCGGCTTCGAGGGTGCGAAGCAGTGCCGACAGAAACACCTTGTTGTGATCCGCAGTGCGCGCGCTCCCGCAGACGACGATCGCGCGCGCGACCTGTTCGGGATAGAGCGCGGCCCAGTGATAAGCCTGCATGCCGCCCATGGAGAAGCCGTAGACGGCCGCTAGCTTTTCGACTCCGAACGCCTCCGTAACGAGCTTGTGCTGCGCGCGCACATTGTCCGCGACCGTCACGAGCGCGGGATAATCAGGCGTTTCCGCCGCGCCCGAGGAAAGGCCGTTCGAGAACATGTTGACGATCAGAATGCACCAGCGGGTCGGGTCCAGAATGCCGTCCGGGCCGATGAGCCACGACATGGTGCTGTGCTGGGCCGTATAGCTGCTGGGATAAAGAATGAGGTTGTTGCGCGCCGCGTTCAGCGCGCCATGCTGCTCCCAGACGAGACGCGCATCGCGGATAAGTCCGCCGCGTTCGACTTTCCAGTCTCCGAGTTCGAGAGCGCCGGTTTTTTTCTCCCAGGTCATGCCGCAGTCTCCGCTCCATGGGCTTTAGATGATCGCGAAGCTGCAAGCGCGAGGCGCTTGCGTTCCGAACGCTCATTGGAATTGAACCGCCCGCGCGTCAACCGCCGCCCGCTGCGCCCAACAGCCGCCGGCATGCGCGCAAGCGCCGTCGGCGATCTTCGACCAGCTAACGTGGACCAAGCGCCGCGACGCTTGGTCGTCGCGCCACCTTCACATGCGAATCCGTCGCTTGGCCGGACCCGCATTTGCAAAATGTTGTTCGACCGCCTTACGCACGATCTTCCATGCGCGTGCGACGAGATCGCCGGTGACGCGCGCAGTGCGTTGACGATCCTGCTTGCGGATGGCCTGAACGAGCGCGCCGTTGAGGGTGATTGAGGCTCTCATCAATTCATCGGACGTCATATAAGCGAGATGTCGATATCGAAGCGCTGGTTTGTCCACGAGCGCCAGCAGCGGACGCAGCACGGCGTTGGCCGCGCCATCATGGAGCGCGCAGGTCAAGGCGACATTCGCCTTGAAGCAGCCCTCGGAATCGCCGACGGAGAAACGGTCGCGCATTTTCTGCAGCGCTCGTTCGATGATCGTGAGCGCTTCTTCGCGTTGCGGGTTGTCGATCAACGATTCCGCGGCCAGCGCCTCGAGCGGCAGGCGGCAAGCGAAAAGATGATCGAGATTCTCTAATGACATTGGCGCCACGCGCACGCCCTGCCGAGGCGAACGCACGGCGAGGCCGCTCGCCTCGAGCAGTCGCAAGGCCTCGCGGAGTGGAGATCTGCTGACTCCATATTCGCGGCACAGATCCTCCTCCGCCAGCTTCATGCCCGGCGGGAGCTCAAGCCGGATTATCTTCCGTTCGAGGATCGCAAGGGTCTGCAGCGACAACACCGCCTTGCGCGGCTTGTCAGGATCGCCAATCGCCATTCCGCCCCGTCATCTGGAATCGACCTGATTTAGAATCGATGAATGCGCAAATCCAGCAGCTTCTCGGTCACGATCACCACAACAAGCGTCAGGAGGATGCTGACTGTCGAGACAGCGGCGGCCTCCGGGGTGAAGTTGAGCCTGAGATAGTCGAAGAGCTGGATGGGTAAGGTCGATGTGCCGACGCTTTTCAGCATGAACGAGATAGCAAAGGTGTCGAATGAGATGATGAAAGCGAAAAGACAGCCGCCGATCACGCCAGGCTTGATGAGTGGAAGCGTAATGCGGCGGAACCGGGTCCACGGCCCGGCGCCCAGGCTCTGCGCCGCGAGCTCCCATGCGGGATCGAAGCCTTCCAGCGACGCCGAAACATTGAGAAAGATGAATGGCAGGGTGATCAGCACATGGCCAACCAGGAGCGCGATCATGTTCTGCGTGCCGACGCCGATCGCATAGAAAAAGAAAAGCAACGCGATCGCCGTCAGGACCTCCGGCAACAACAGCGGCGCGAGCAGGCCAATCCGCACCCACTCTCGCGCGGCGCCGGCGTAACGCGCATAGAACAGGGTCGCGGCTGATCCGATAACGCCGGAAATGCAGGTCGCAATCGTCGCGATGACAAGCGAGGTCCTGATCGCTTTCATGAACACGTCATTGTTGAAGAAGACGACATACCAGCGCAGCGACAGGCCCTGCGGAGGAAATGTCAGGAACGCGCCGGCGTTGAGCGACGCTCCCACCACCACCAAAATCGGCGCCAGCAGAAAGAGATAGACGAGAATGCAAAAGCAGTTCAGCAGCAGACGGCCTGATTGAAATGATCGTCTGTTCGTCTTCATTGCCGTCACGCCCACTTCATGCGGGTCAGCCGCGCGAAAATGATGACGATCAACGCGCCGCACAACGAAAGCATGAGCGCCATTGCTGAACCGAACGGCCATTGGAACGCGTCGATCAGCGTGTCGACAACAGTCACAGGCATGGTTTTCACGCGCATGCCGCCAATAAGCGCCGGCGTCACATAAGCGCTCATCGCCAGAATGAAGACGAGAATGCACCCGGACTGCACGCCGGGCATCGACAGGGGAAAGATCACCCGGCGAAAAATCGTCGTCCGTGACGCGCCGAGCGATCGCGCCGCTGATTCCAACGCAGGATCGACGCTTTGCAGCGCTCCCATGATGGGTAGCACCATGAAGGGCAGGAAGACGTGAACAAGGGCGAGCACGATGCCGAAGGTGTTGTACATCAGCGGCAGGGGCGCGCTGATCCAGCCGATATCCCGCAGCGAGCGATTGATGAGGCCGTTATTGCCGAGAATGATCGTCCAGCCATAGCTGCGGATGACGATGCCGACCAGGAGCGGCGAGAGAACGATACCGTAGTAGAGTCCGCGCATCCGCGTGTTTCCGCGCGCGAGCTGCCACGCCACGGGATAGCTGACGAGAAGGCACAGCGCGGATGTGACAAAAGCGATGGCGATCGTGTTCCAGAGCTGCAGCCAGTAGAAGCTGTCGGAAAGAAACTTCCCATAGTTCTGCAAGGTGTAACCCGCGCCATAGGGCGCGCCCTGCGCCGGTGGGCGAAAGCTGATGAGAATGATGTTGAGATAGGGAAGAACCAGAAATACGCCGACGAGAATCGCCGCAGGCGCGATCAGCAGCCACCGCTTCGAATTGGCGCGCGCAGGCGTCACGCTTTCGACCCGAGATGCCAGGCGGCGCCGGATGCGGTCGTCGCGCGCACGCGGTCGCCGGGCGAAAAGCGCACATGGGGCGCGGTCTGGGCCTGCAGCGCCGAGCCGTCGGCGAGCCTGAGCCGATAATCGATCGCGCTGCCGGAATACACCATCGATTCCACGAGCGCGGCGTGCGGCGCCGAGCTGTTGCAAGACGTCAGCGTCAGCGCCTCCGGTCTTACAAGCAGCAACGCCGTCCGATCCGACGCCACATCGCCGCCTGCGGCAAAGACGATATCGCCCAGCGCGGTTTCGGCTTGATAGGCGCCGTTGATGCGGCGAACCGCTCGCCCTTCGATCACGTTCGCCTGGCCGACGAAGCTCGCCACTTCGAGCGAGGCCGGACGTTCATAGATATCGCTTGGCGAAGCGGCCTGCGCGACTCTGCCCTTGAACATCACGACGACGCGGTCCGACATGGTGATCGCTTCGGACTGGTCATGAGTGACGTAGATGGCGGTAATGCCGACCCGCCGCTGCAGATCGCGGACAAAACTGCGCATTTCGTCGCGAAGCTTCGCGTCGAGATTGGCGAGCGGTTCGTCGAGCAGCAGGATCGACGGCTCGATGACAAGCGCGCGCGCCAGCGCGACGCGTTGCTGCTGGCCGCCCGACAATTGCCGGGGATATCGATCCTCCATGCCTTTGAGCTGCACCATGTCGACAACGCGCGCGATCCGCGCCGCCATCTCCGCCTTGGCGACGTGCCGCATCTCCAGGCCGAAGGCCAGATTGCCGACGACCGTCATATGCGGAAACAGCGCATAGTTCTGGAACACCATGCCGATGTCGCGCTTCTCCGCAGGCGTATGTGTTACGTCGCGGCCGTCAAAAGCCACCGCGCCGCTGTCGGGCTCCTCGAAACCGGCGATGATCTTCAATGTCGTCGTCTTGCCGCAACCGGAGGGACCAAGGAGGGAGACGAATTCGCCCTGCTCCACAGACAGCGACACGCCATCGATGGCGCGCGTCGATCCGTAGGTTTTCACCAGGGATGTCAGAGCGACGCCGGTCATCCGGGCGCGCCTACGGTTCTTTTTGAAAGCGGCCGCGGCGCAGCCCGCAAAAGGAAGAACTTCATTTGATCGACTTGTTCCAGCCTTCCGTTAGTTCGGTCGCTTTGGAATTGACGAAATCCCAGTCGACTTTCATGATTTTCGACATCATCGTTTCGCCTGATATCGGCACGTCAGGCGCGAGATCAGCCGGCACGGCGACCTTCTTGTTCACTGGCGATACAAAGAATTCGCGCGCCAGCAGAAGCTGGGTCTCGGGCGAGAGGATGTAGTTGATATATTCGAGAGCAAGCGGCTTGGCGTCGCCGAATTTGGCGACGCTGAAAGTCTGATCCCACATGATCAATCCTTCCTCCGGCGCGATGCAGGCGACGGGGAGGCCCTGTTTTTTCAGCCGCGCGATCTCGCCGAAATCGTAAGGCGCAACGATAATCTCGCCAGACGACATCATGGTCGACATGTTGAAATCGGTTTGCAGGACCGGGCCGAGCTTGCCGAGCGCGGCGAACCCGGCGTCGAGATCAGTCACGCCCTTGCCGAACATCTGGCCCGCCAGAAGCACCATCATCTTCCCGGCGCTGTTGACGATGTTGTAGAGGCCGATCTTGCCTTTGAATTCAGGATTCTCCCAAAGATCGCGCCAGCGTTTCGGCGGCGTCTTCACGAGGTCCGTGCGATAGCCGATCCCGATCGGTGAGATCATGCCGACCGCCGCATCGCCGCCGCCTGTCTGCGCGATAGGATAGAGATCAGCGTAATTCGGCACCTTCGCCATATCGAGCGGATCGAAATATCCTTCCTTTCGCAGCGTCGAGGCAAACACCTCGTTCATCATGATCATGGAGTAGGGTGGTTTGTCCTTGCTGGCCGCGCGCATATTCGCGGTGAAAGTTCGACCGAAGCCAACGTCGAGCGTCACTTCGGCGCCGCTCTTCTTGACGAAATCCGGGATGAGGCTCTGCCGCCAGAACTTCTCCCAAACGCCGCCATAGGTCGTGACCACCAGTTTGCGCGCAGCCTGGGCGAGAGCCGGATTCTGCAACATCGCCGGGCCCATCAGCGCGGCGAGGGCGGTCACAATTGTTCTGCGATCTGGCGTCATCGGTCTCCCTCCTCGATCCCCGGGGCGCAAGCGACCCATGCAGATTGTGGGCCATTCCAAAAAAATGTATACAAAAAATATCGCCCGCGCAAAGATGCGTTTCGCGGCGCGCTCGGCGCGCCCGGATGAGGAGCGGCCATGGCCGAACGATTGATTATCGACACCGATCCCGGCCAGGACGACGCGTTCGCCATCCTGCTTGCGCTGGCCTCGCCGGAATTCGAGGTCCTGGGGCTCACGGCGGTCGCCGGCAATGTTCCGGTTTCAACAACCGCAGCGAACTGCCGTCGCCTCGTCGAGATCGCTGGAAAGTCTCATATTCCGGCATTTGCGGGCTGCGACCGTCCGTTGCTTCGGCCGGCGCGCCATGCCGCGGATATTCATGGCGAAGGCGGCATTGACGGCTATGATTTTGCAGCGCCGGCTCATCCTGTAGAGTCGAAGCACGCGGTCGACTGGCTGGTCGAAACGCTGCTCGCATCGCCGGAGAAAAGCGTCACGATCACGCCGCTCGGGCCGATGACGAATATCGCCGCAGCGCTCATCCGCGAGCCGAAGATCGCAAGCCGCATCAAGCGGATCGTCAATATGGGCGGCGGCTTTTTCGAGGGCGGCAACATCGCGCCTGCTGCGGAATTCAATATTTTGGTCGATCCTGAAGCCGCGGCGATCGTCTTCAAGAGCGGCGTCGCGCTCGCTTCGGTTCCGATCGACTGCACGCTCAACGCGCTGACGCCGGATAGCTGGATCGCAGATCTCGCAGCGTTGAAGACGCCCGTCGGAGACGCCTGCGCTGGCATGATGCGTTTCTTCGAGGCTTACGGAAACAAGAAGTACGGCACGAAGACGCGGCCGCTGCATGACGCGCTTGCGGTCGGATATGCGCTGTGGCCGGACCTGTTCAGCGGCCGCCATTGCAATGTGGAGATCGAGACGTCGTCGCCATTGACCCTCGGCATGACAGTCGTCGACTGGTGGGGCGTCAGCGGCCGGCGCGCGAACTGCTTCTGGGTGAAGAGTTGCGATGCCGAACAATTTTACGCGCGCATGCTGGCGCGGCTCGCTCTCCTGAAATGACAAGCATTCCCGTAGCCAACGCGTCGCAGCGCCAGAGCGTCTCATCCTCAAGCGCGAATAATCGGCCTTTCACGTCGGCCGCGCTCGATGATCGCTATATGAGCGAAAGGGGACCGGTTCTGCTGTCAGGCGTCCAGGCGCTCGTGCGGCTGGCGTTGCTGCAGCGACAGCGCGATGCGCGCCAGGGGCTCAACACGGCGGGCTTCATTTCGGGCTATCGCGGTTCGCCGCTCGCCGGTCTTGATCGCGAACTCGCGCGCGCCAAGCGTCATCTCGACGCGCATCATATCGTCTTCAAGCCGGGCCTGAACGAAGACCTCGCTGCGACCGCGATCTGGGGAACACAGCAGACAGGGCTTTTTCCGGGCGCGCGTTACGACGGCGTGTTCTCCATGTGGTACGGCAAGGGGCCGGGTGTCGATCGCAGCATGGACGCCATCCGCCACGCCAACGCTTTCGGTACGAGCCGGCAGGGCGGCGCGCTGCTCATGCTGGGCGACGATCACGGCGCCGTATCCTCGACCTTCCCGCATCAGAGCGAGCATAATCTCGCTTCTGCAATGGTTCCGGTATTGAGTCCTGCGGGCCTCGGCGAATTTCTCGATCTTGGTCTGCTCGGCTGGGCGATGAGCCGTCATTCCGGCGCCTGGGTCGGATTCAAATGCCAGACGGAGATTGTCGAATGCACGACGACCTTCGACGTCGATCCGGACCGTCTGACGATCATCGAACCGTCGACGGAGAACGGGTCGGACAATTTATGGATTCGCTGGCCTGATAGGGCGCTGGCGATGGAGGAGCGGCTGATCGAGCGCAAGATGCGCGCCGTCGCGGCCTTCGCGCGCGCCAACAAACTGGATCGCGTGACGCTCGATTCCCGTCGCGCGCGCATCGGAATCGCGGCCTCCGGCAAAGCCTGGCTCGATCTGCAAGCTGCGCTTGCGATGCTCGGCGTCGACGCCGCGCGCGCCGAAGCTCTCGGCCTGCGCCTCTATAAGATCGGCATGGTCTGGCCCCTCGAAGCGGAAGGGCTCATCGAATTCGCGGACGGCCTCGAAGAGATTCTGGTGGTTGAAGAAAAGCGGCCTGTGATCGAGGAGCAGATCAAGTCGCTTCTCTTCAACGCGCCCGCGGATCGCCGTCCGCGCGTGGTGGGCAAGATGGACGAGCGCGGCGCGCCGCTGCTGCCAAGCCACGGCGAGATCGATCCGGTTGTGGTTGCGCGAGTCGTCGCGTCGCGGATTGGCGCCGACGATGTGATCGCGGCGCGGCTGAGGTTGGTCGAGGCGCGCGAAACTTCGTCGCCAAGGACGTCGCCAGCTCTCGCGCGCGAAGCCTATTTTTGCTCGGGCTGTCCGCACAGCGTCTCCACGCGCGTGCCCGAAGGAAGCCAGGCGCTGACCGGCATCGGCTGCCACATGATGGTCGTCGGCATGGATCGCGACACCTCGACGTTCACGCAAATGGGCGGTGAAGGAGTGGGCTGGATCGGCATGTCGCCATTCACGACCCAGACCCACATGTTCGTAAATATGGGCGACGGCACCTATTTTCATTCCGGCGTCCTTGCGATCCGCGCCGCGATCGCCGCGAAGGTGAATGCGACCTACAAGATCCTGTTCAATGACGCCGTCGCAATGACCGGTGGTCAGCCGCATGACGGCGAACTGACCGTGCCCGACGTCGCGCGACAGATGCTGGCGGAAGGCGCGCAAGAGGTGGTTGTGGTTGCGGAGGAGCCGGAGCGTCTCGCGGGCCGCCTGCCTCGCGGCGTCCGACTCTTCCCGCGCGATGAGCTCGACGCCGTTCAAAGATGCCTGCGCGAGCAGCGCGGCGTCACCATATTGATCTACGATCAGGTTTGCGCGGCCGAGAAGCGACGGCGGCGCAAGCGCGGCCAGCATCGCCAACCGGAGCGCCGCGCATTCATCAACGATCTCGTCTGCGAGGGATGCGGCGACTGTTCCGCTGTTTCCAATTGCATCTCGATCGAACCGCATGAGACGGAGTTCGGCCGCAAGCGCCGGATCAACCAGTCAAGCTGCAACACCGATCTTTCCTGCATCAATGGGTTCTGCCCCAGCTTCGTGACGATCGAAGGCGGCCGCTTGCGGCGACCCGAGGCGCAAGCGCCGCCAGCGGACAGCATGGTGCGGCTGCCGACGCCCACCTGCGCGCCGCTCGATCGCATCCGGAATCTGCTTCTCGCAGGCGTCGGCGGAACGGGCGTCGTGACCATCTCTGCAATCCTGGCGATGGCGGCGCATCTCGACGGCGGCGCCGCGCTGGCGCTCGATCAAACCGGGCTCGCACAGAAAAATGGGTCAGTGATGTCGCATCTGCGCATCGGCCCGCGCGTGAGCCGGTTCGGCCCGCCCCGCATCGGCTTGGGCGAAACGGATCTGTTGCTTGGATTTGACATGAATGTTGCGGGCTCGCCCGCGGCGCTTGCGACTCTCGCGCCCAATCAATCTTTCGCGCTCATCGATAGCCAGGTGACCCCGACCGCGGCCTTCATGCGCGACGGCGCCGTCGACTTTCGCGCCGCAGCGACCTTGCGCGCGATTGCGCGCGCAGCTGGCGAGGATCGTTCGCGTGTTCTCCCCGCCGCTCGTCTCGCCGAAGCGCTCCTTGGCGACGCGATCGCGGGCAACATGCTGCTGCTGGGCTGCGCATGGCAGGAGGGCTTGATTCCGCTCAGCCTCGGCGCGATCGAACGCGCGATCGAACTCAATGGGACAGCGGCGGGCATGAACAAGAACGCCTTCGCCTGGGGGCGTCTTGCGGCGTTCGATCTCGCCGCCGTCGAGGCGGCCGCCGCGATTGCGCAAGACGATAAAGCAGGCGGGCCGCAGCATGATCTGGATGCGATCGTCGCGCGACATGCGGAATTCCTTACCGCCTATCAGGATGCGGCCTACGCCGACCGCTATCGGCGACTGGTCGCCGCGGCGCAAAGGGCGGAAGCGATGCGCGCTCCGGGCCGCAGCGGCTTCGCGGAAGCCGTCGCACGCTGCGGTTTCAAGCTTATGGCCGTGAAGGACGAATATGAGGTGGCGCGCCTGCATGTCGACGCGGCGTTTCGCGCCAAGATCGATCGCCAGTTCGAGCCCGGTTATCGCCTGCAATTCCATTTCGCGCCGCCGCTGTTCGCGCGCGTCAATGAAAGGACCGGCGCTCCGGCAAAGATCGCGTTCGGCCCGTGGGTCCTGCCTTTGCTGCGACTACTCGCGAAGCTCAAATCGCTGCGTGGCGGCGCGTTCGATATTTTCGGCCGCTCCGCCGAGAGGCGCATGGAACGCGCCCTCGCAAGCGACTACATCGGGCTCATGCGGCGCCTTTTCGATGAGCTGACGCCTGAGAACCACGGCGTCGCGACGGCTCTGGCCTCGCTTCCCGAAGACATCAGGGGTTTCGGGCATGTGAAGGCCGCGTCGATCGAGCGTGCGCTGAAGAAGCAGGTCGAATTGATAGCGCATCTTGAAACGCCCCGCACGGCCGAGGCGCGGTGATCATGGAAAGCGCGAACCGGAAATTATTCGCGCCCGCGGCCGTGACATGCGAGCCGCATGCCGGCGGCGGCTGGTCGCTTCGCTCGCCGATATCACTGCCTGACGGACTCGACTCGATTCCCGACCGGCTCGCAATGTGGGCGCGGAAAGCGCCTGATTGCACGCTTGTCGCCGAGAGGGCGGGGCAGGGTTGGCGTCGCTTGACCTATGCCGACGCCTGGTCGCGATCCGCAGGCATTGCGGCGCGGCTGGCGAGACGGGGATCGTCGCCTGAACGTCCGATCATGATTGTCGGCGGCGCGTCCATTGCGCATTTCCTGTTGCGGCTTGGCGCGATGCGTGCCGGCGTTCCCTTTGCGCCCATATCGCCTGCGCTGCTGCGCTATGGCGCGATCGACAGACTCGGCGGAATGATCGGTCGCCTCAATCCCGGCTTGATCGCGCTCTCCGAAGACTGTTCATGCCTGTGGCCTGAAAAGCTCGCGCAAGGCGTCGACATCATATCTCTCGACGATATCGAAGCCGGCGACGCGCCCAATCTCCCGCGCCTCAGCGAAGAGAGACCAGCCATAGCCGATCTTGATTCCGTCGCCGCGATTTTCTTCACATCGGGATCGACTGACGAGCCGAAAGGCGTCGTCATGACCCATCGCAACCTGTCAGCCAATCAGGCCGCCTACCAGTTGCTCTGGCCTTTTCTTGGCGCCCATCCCCCTGTGATACTCGACTGGTTGCCATGGCACCACACCTTCGGCGGCAACGACAATATTCACAAGGCGATCTGGAACGGCGGCTCCTACTATATCGATGATGGCTTGCCGACGCCGGACGGGATCGCCCGCACAATTGAAAACGTCAGCCTGACCGCGCCGACCATTCACATCAATGTTCCCAAGGGCTTGGACCTGCTGGTTTCGCGCCTGGAGTCAGACATCGATTTCTTTAGAGATTTTTTCCAACGTCTCGACGCGGTGTTCTTCGCCGGCGCTGCGATGAGTTCAGAGCTGTGGGCGCGGCTGAACAAGATCATCGGGCGCGCTCGTGAGGAAACCGGACGCGACATCGCGCTCGTCTCGGGATATGGCGCAACGGAGTCTGGATCGACCATTTGCCTCGTTCATTTCCCGATCGATCGTCCAACCGCGCTCGGCTTGCCGCTGCCTGGATTTTCTCTTCGCCTTCATCCCGTCGAAGACAAGCTTGAAGTCCGCATAAAGGGACCGAGCGTCACGCCGGCCTACTGGAATGACCTCGAACGCAGCGTCGCGGCCTTTGACGATGAGGGGTATTACCGCACGGGAGACGCTGCGCGCCTTCTCGACGACGATGCGCCCGAAAGAGGCCTTTTGTTCGATGGGCGGATTGCCGAGGATTTCAAATTGGCGAACGGCGCCTGGGTCTCCGTCGGCCCGTTGCGGGCGGCGTTGATGACGGCGCTTGCGCCCTTCGCGCGAGATGTTCTGATCGCCGGCGCCGATCGAGACCGGCTGGGTCTGATCGTCTTTGTCGATGTCGAAGCGTGCCGCAGCGCGCTTCAGGACAATGATGCGCAGAACGGGCCAGATTCCGCCATGCTGCGACACGCCATTGCTGAACGGTTGCGCGGCCACAATGCGCAAAATCCGGCGTCGACCCGATCGATCGCGCGCGTCGCGCTTGATTTTGACGGGCCTTCGGCCGAACGCGGCGAAGTCAACGACAAGGGCTACGTCAATCAGCGGCAAGCCTTGCGCAACCGTTCGTCGACAGTCGCCCATCTTTTCTCCGATCCACCTTCCGCCGCCATACTCATCGTCGAGAACAATGCATGAGCTCCTCAGAACCGAACTATGAAACGATCCTCGTCGAGCGCGACGCGACCGACAAGTTCGCGACGATTACGCTCAACAGACCTGCGAAATTGAACTCAATGAACGGCGTTTTGATCGAGGAGCTCGATCTTGCCGTAAGCCGCGCGGTGAAAGACCCCGAGATCAACGCTCTGATCATTACCGGCGCAGGCAGGGCGTTCACGACCGGATACGATCTGAACTCCGACGATTTCGAGCTCGATGCGGAAGGCTGGCGCGACAATATCGCAGGCAACCAGCAGAAACTTTTCAATATCTGGCAGGCGCCGCTCCCGATCATCGCGGCCGTCAACGGCTATGCGCTGGCCGGGGGGCTTGAACTGATGATGTGTTGCGATCTCGCGATCGCAGCCGAGGACGCGCTTCTCGGCGAGCCGGAAGTCCGTCACGCCTCGGCGCCGCCGTCACTGATGATGCCGTGGCTCGCGCCTATGCGGCACACGCGGCTGCTGATGTATACGGGGGATCTTGTCGATGGGCGCGAAGCCGAACGCATCCATCTGGTCAATCGGGCCGTTCCCCGCGATCGGCTCATGCTCGAAGCGACGAATCTCGCGCGCAAGCTCGCGCGTATGCCGCTGCCGTCGATCAAGTTCGCCAAGGCTGCGCTCAATCACCAGCAGCTTGCGGCTGGCCTCGTCAGCTCATGGGAATATAACAAGGAAACCACTGCGACGTTGCATGCTTCCGAAGAAGGGCGGCGCTGGATGAGGATGCTCAAGGAGATGCCGCTGTCCGAATTTCTCCGAATTCGCGAGGCGCCGTTCAAGGCGTTCTGATCTGTGACGGGCGTTGCGCTTCGGCGTCTGCTTCCAGGAGAGAGCGGCGGCCGAACTGCTTCCGCCTCGACGGAGAGCTTAAAAAACCCGGCTCATATGTTCTTGCCGGTTATATCGGCAGACATTTCGCGCTTGAGCCATCCCACAAATGTCCGCACCCGGCCGTCGCCTGACACGGCGGCTGACCAACTCGCCATATGAGCCTTGCTCGAGCGCATATCCCAACGCGTGGAGAGCACCCGCCTGAGACGGCCGTCAGCAAGCGCATCGGCGACGAGCAGCGATCGCGCAAGGACGACGCCGTGTCCCTGAAGCGCTGCGGCGAGCGCTGTCGCGATATTGTCGAACCGCATCGTCAAAGCCGGCGGACGGCCGAGTTCGAGGCGATCAAACCAGGTCGACCACGCCCATTCCGCGCCGCTGCCGTCTCCGGCGCGGCCCTTATGCAGAAGCGGCATGGTTTTGAGCTGGCGCGCATCCCGCAGCGGCCGCAGCTCAGGCAGAAGGCGCGGATGGCAGACCGGGAACACCTGCTCGCGGAATAGCGCCTGTCGCGTCGATGTCGTGCGCACGCGCTCGATCCGCTCCCAATGGATCGTCACATCGAGATCGGACGTTCGCGCTTCTCCGCCGCTTTCAAGCTGGATCATATCCAGTTTCATATCCGGATGCGCGGTCGTGAACGATTTTAATCGCGGCACGAGCCAATATTGCGCGAAGGCGGCGCCCACGCCGACGCGCAAGGCCGGCGCCGGCGTCGCCGCCCGGCCCCGCGCCCGAAGATCGGCCATGCTGTCGAGAAGTGTGCCGAGCTCTGCTGCAACGGCGCTCCCGGCTGGCGTGGCTCTCACGCCGCCGGGCGTGCGCGCGACAAGAATCGCCCCAGTGAAATCCTCAAGCTTGCGCAGGCGATGACTGACCGCGCTTTGCGTCAGGCCGAGCTCCTCGGCGGCGCGCGTCACGCTGTTGTGCCGAAGCGTGGCCTCAAGCGCGACGAGGCCATCAAAAGGGGGGAGGGACCGCATAACCCATCATGAAGGAATTTCATGACCTTGTGAACAGAGCGAATTGGCGTTCGTCATCGAGCCTGCGGCACCATCAGCGTCCGATCGCGAGCGAGATGCTGATGACGACTATCGAGGATGACGCGATTCAACGCGGCTGGCGCGCTCTGTTGCCGGCGGTCGTGCTTGGAATGGCTGCATTCCTTACGCAGTTCGACGTGACGGCGGTCGTCGTCGCTACGCCGGCCATTGCGTCCGACCTGGGTTTCGGCGTCGCCGGCTACGCCTGGGTGATGGACGCCTATAGCCTCGCCTTCACGGTCACGTTGCTCGCCGCAGGCGCGCTTGGCGATCGCTACGGGCGACGATTGATATTCGTGGCGGGCAACGGCGTCTTTCTGATCGCCTCGCTCGCCTGTGGCTTCGCCATCGATGGTGTGACGCTCTGGGCCGCGCGCGCGGCGCAAGGCGTCGGCTCCGCGTTTGTCATCACAGGCGGCATCGCGCTGCTCGCATCGACCTATTCGGCGCCCAAGGATCGCGTCGGCGCGTTTGCGCTTATGGGCGTGATTTCAGGCGTCGCCATGGCGATCGGACCGACGCTCGGCGGGCTCATCGCGAGCTGGGCCGGTTGGCGCTGGATCTTTCTAATTAACGTCCCTTTCTGCATCGTGGCGGCGTTCGGGGCGCAGCGCCTCGTCGGCGAAACGTGCGATCCGGCCGGTCGTCCCCTTGACTGGATCGGCGTCGCGCTCCTGACGTTCGCGCTCGGCCTCGCCATCGAAAGCCTGCTTGCCGGCCGGGTCGCGCTATTGTTGTGCAGCGGACTTGCAGCGAGCGCCGCTCTTTTTGTGGTCTTTGCCATTCAGCAGCGCCGTCGGGCCGTGCCGATCTTTGATCCCGTCGTGCTCGGCCAACCCGTCATGGCTGGCATCGTCACCGTGTTGCTTGCTGTATCGATCGGCTATTGGGCGGTGCTGGTCTATCTGCCGATGTTCCTTGCGACCGCCGCCGGCTGGACGGGCGCGACGGTGGGCGCGATCCTGCTCTCTGCGACCCTGCCGATGCTTGTTCTGCCGCCGCTGGGCGCCCGTCTTGTTGCGCGCTGGGGCTGGCGGCGTCTGTTCGTCACCGCCATGGCGGCCGTGCTTGTCGGGGATCTCGCGCTCTCCTTCGCCGCTACCTGCGCTGCCGCTTCGCCAATGCTTCTTTTTGCTACGTTTGCCGGCATGGTCATGATCGGCCTCGGCGCGGCCCTGGCGCATCCACAGCTCTCCGGCGCCGTCGTTGCGCTCGCGCCGCCGGAGCAGTTGGGCATGGCGTCCGCGATCACCGTCATTATGCGGCAGGGCGGCTTCGCTATCGGGATCGCCTTGATGGGAGCGCTGCTGGGCGCGCCGGGCGATGCGTCGGCCTATGCCGCTTCATTCCTCGTTGCTGCGCTTGCGGCGGCGATGGGCTTGGGCGCCGCGCAATTGTTGCCGCCCAAATCCGATCTTCAATAGTCCTGTTAAAGCCGCTTTCCGGAGACGACGCTGCAAGGCTGGCCGACCGTCGACAAACAACGTTAGTGGACGCCCTGCGGAATCTTGCGAGGCAACATCGATCAAGTGGCGCGTGGATATGACAGGCGCGACTGCCGATCAGTTGAGATGCGAACCTGTCGGAGCTGAAATCAAGGGGCGGCGGCGTCGCCTACGCAGACCTCACAGTCGGCCCGAGCGTTGGCTTCCAAGAACAAGCATCAATGTTTGGACATGGCGTGTTCCGCAAGCGTGTTCCCGGGATTAAATCATTCTCCAATCAGAGCGCCTGACATATCTGGTGAAGGATTGCGATCTTCCGTTTCGAGAGATCATTGTCGCTCGGTTCTGGCCGCGAACAGAGCCTGACAAGCGTCAATCGACGCTCCGGATCGATCCAAAGCCACTGACCGTGAATTCCGACGCCGCAAAAGGCGTCATGCGCATTTCCTGTGAGATACCAGCCGGAGCGATACCGCCCGTCAGCGAACATGTCGGTGAAATTTCCCGCCAGCCAGGCCGCGCGATTTCGGTTTGGTTGGGTGTCCGCTCTTGGGATGCAACTCGAGGGTCCGCTCATGGCGCCGATCGCCGTCAAGCCGCGCGAGCGGTCGAGCAGCGCCGCCATTGCCGCTTGTTCACGCCCCCAGTTGCAGGCTTGCGCTATCGCAATGGCCGAAGGTTCCAGCCCCGCCGCGACCATTGCCGCCTTGCAACCTTTTCGGCGCAAGACGCTCGTCGAAATACCTTCGGGCCGAGCTTGATGTCAGATCCGGCGATAGCCAGCGCCGCCGGCGGAACCTCGATTTTGACCAATATCCAGCGCCGGAAGTGTTGCAGTTTCGGCCTTGGCGCAACGCTTCAGAGCCGACATGCCTCGAGCATTCTACCACGCGAACCCGGATGTTCTGACGCTGCACGCCGATGTCGTGGCGGCCCAGCCGGGGCGCGTCCTTCTCAACCGCTCTCCGTTTTACCCCGGAGGCGGCGGGCAGCTCGCTGATCGCGGCGTCATCCGCTGGGTGGGCGGAGAATGCGCCGTGCAGCACTTGGAGCCGAGTGACGAAGGGCTCTGGCACATCCTCGCCGATCCCGTTGTGGCCATCTCCGGTTTGGTGGAGGCGGCGGTCGATCCTGCCTTCCGGCGCATGATGCGCGAGTTGCACACTGGCACCCACATCCTCAACGCGTTGGTGTTCCAGAGCTTCGACGGCGCACTCGTGACCGGCGCCCAGATGGCGGAGGACGGCACAGCCAGGCTCGATTTCGATCTGCCCGACGCGGACAATGACCGCCTTCGGATCATCGAGGCGAGAATCAACGACGTCATCCGGCAGGACCTTATCGTAAGCGACAAATATGTGCGTCTCGACGACGCCAGATCGACCCCGGGCCTGATCCGCTCGAAATCGGTGAGCCCGCCCGCCGACGCCGATGGAATGGTTCGCATCGTTGAAATAGCTGGACTTGACCAACAGGCCTGCGGCGGCACGCATGTCGCGTCCACCAGACAGTCGCGCCGGATCCGAATCCTCAAGATCGACAACAAAGGCCGCCACAATCGCAGAATCCGGATCGGCCTGATCGAGGCGGGGCCGTGAGCGTCGGGCGCGTCGCCGTCCTGGCCGGTTCGATCTGGGCGCGACCCTATCTGCTCCTGCCTTTTCCTCCGCTGTTCTGGGCGGTCAATCTGCTCATCGGACGCGCCTTCGGCGCCGAGTTGCCGCCGATCGGATTGACGTTCTGGCGCTGGGTGGTCGCATCCCTGTGCGTGCTGCCCTTCGCCTGGCGCGAGCTTCGCGCGAAGCGGCGCGAGATTCAGAACCATTGGCGCCTGATCTTCGCAATGAGCGCCGCCGCCTTCGCCGGATACCCGGTTCTCAACTATCTCGCGCTTCAGACAACGCCCGCGGCGACGGCGGCCGTCCTGAATTCGACGCTGCCGCTCATGATTCCGCTGATCGCATGGGTTGTCGCAGGCGAAAATCCGCCCCCGCAGGCGTTCGTCGGCATCGCCGTATCATGCGGCGGCGTTCTCTGGATCGTGTGCCGGGGCGTTCCCGCGCAGCTTCTCGAAATCGGCGTTAGTTCCGGCGAAATTCTGCTGCTTCTGGCCGTCGCCGGATATGCGCTCTACTCGGTTCTGCTGCGCCGACGCCCGAAGCAGCTCTCCGACACGGCGCTGATGGCGGCCATGTCGGTTGCGACCGTCCTCATCATGCTGCCGCTCTGGATCGTCGATATATCGCTCGGGCGCCGCTTTCCGATCGAAATTCATACGATCGTGTCGCTCCTGTTCATTGGCGTCTTTTCCTCGCTTCTCGGAGCGATCGTCTGGAACCGCTGCGTTGCGACGCTCGGTCCGACGCTCACCGGCGCGTCCTTTCATCTGATGGCGGTCTATTCGTCGTTGCTGGCGATTCTGCTTCTGGGCGAACCTGTGCGCGCGTTTCACATCGTCGGGATCGCGCTCATCCTTCTCGGATTGGCGGCGACGTTTCTGCCCGATCTCCGGCTTCGCCAGGCGATCGCATCAAGCAAGGCCGGCGGCGGCGAACCCCGATTGAGCCCGTCAGGAAAAGCAGGACATGAGCGTATTTGAATCGGCCGACTTCGCCGCGCATGAGCAGGTCGTCTACGCCGCCGATCCTGAAGCCGGCCTGCGCGCGATCATCGCGATCCACAGCACGGCGCTTGGTCCCGCGATCGGCGGTTGCCGCATTCGCCCTTACGCCGATGAAACGCAGGCGCTGATCGATGTGCTTCGCCTGTCTCGCGGCATGAGCTTCAAGGCGGCGGTGGCTGGCGTGCCGTTCGGCGGCGGCAAGATGGTCGTCATCGCAGATCCGCGTCGCGACAAGTCGCCCGCGCTGATGCGAGCGATTGGCGCGGCGGTCGATCGACTCGGAGGGCGCTATGTGACCGGCGAGGATGTCGGGACGACCGCCGAGGACATGACGCTGATCAAACTGTCGACGGATCATGTGATGGGACTGCCGGAAAGCTCCGGCGGCAGCGGCGATCCGTCGCCGCGAACGGCGCTGGGCTGCTTCGTCGGCATCGTCGCAGCCGTTCGCCATCGACTTCAGCGCGATGGAGTTTCGGGCGTGCGCGTCGCCGTGCAGGGCCTCGGCAATGTCGGCCGCAACCTGTGCCAGCTGCTCGCCGCAGCAGGCGCCGAATTGGTAGTGAGCGATCTCCGGAGCGAACTTGTGGAGGACGCCGTCAGCGCCTTCGGCGCGCGACCAGCGGCTCCTGAAGAAATACACAGGGTCGCAGCGGACGTGTTCGCTCCCTGCGCCCTCGGCGCCGTGGTGAATGACGCGACGTTGCCTGAACTTCGCGCGCCGATCGTCGCCGGCGCCGCCAATAATCAGCTCGCTGACGAAATCAGGCACGGAGCGCAACTGCGCGACCGCAACATCCTCTACGCGCCAGACTATGTGATCAACGCCGGTGGCATGATTCAGCTCGCGGTGGAGCGCTCGGGGCTCGACTGGTCCGAGGTGGATCGCCGCGTCCGGGCGATCGGCGAAACCTTGACGGCGATTTTCGAGCAGGCTGACAGCGAGGGCGCGCCGCCAGCCGTCGCCGCGCACAACCTTGCAAGATCGCGGCTGCATTTGGCGCTGCGGACTTGAGCGAGGCAAGAATGGCGATCGAACTGCTTCGGAAGCTCGTTGCTTTCGACACGACCTCCCGCAATTCCAACCTGCAGCTCGTATCCTGGGCAGCCGATTTTCTTGAAAGAATTGGAGCGCGTGTTTGCGTGATCCCTGACCCGACGGGAGCGAAAGCCAATCTGCTCGCAAGCTTTGGTCCCGACGCGCCGGGCGGGATCGTCCTTTCGGCGCACACCGACACGGTTCCCGTCGACGGTCAGGTCTGGAGCAGCGATCCATTCCAGCTTGTCGAGCGCGAAGGCCGTCTCCATGGCCGCGGCGCAGTCGATATGAAGGGTTTTATCGCTTGCTGCCTCGCTGCGGCCCGCGAATTTTCGCAGGCGCTGTTGAAACGGCCAATTCACCTGGCGCTGACCTACGACGAAGAAATCGGTTGCTTCGGGGCGTCTAGCCTTGCGGCCGATCTCGCTGGCCGTTTGCCGGCGCCGACCGTGGTGGTCGTCGGTGAACCGACCGGCATGCGCATCGCTGATCGTCATCGCGGCTATCTCGGCTTTCGGACGTCGTTTCACGGGCGGGCCGCGCATTCAGGCGACCCTGGCCTGGGAGAGAGCGCCATCGCTGCGGCGTCACGATTCGTGTCGTTGTTGCTGGAGAATATGCCGGGGGCGGCAGGAAGCGAGAGCACCACGGTCAATGTCGGCCTGATCTCGGGCGGCACCCATATCAACATCGTGCCGGGTCTTTGCGAGGTTCATTGGGAGATTCGTCCCGCGGCGGACGCTGACGTCGCGGAGCTTCGGTCCAGGGCGGAAGCGATCATCCACCGGGCCTGTTCGGGAAACCTTCGCTCGGAAACGAAGGCGACTGTCGACATCCCGCCGCTCAGGCCTGCGGTCGACCACCAGGCGATCGAACTTGTGGAGAAGCTGGGCGGCGTGACGCCGCTCGCCGAACTGCCATTCGGCACCGAAGCGGGGTTCTTCCAGGCGGTGGGCCTTCCAGCCGTTGTGTGCGGCCCCGGCTCGATCGAGCAGGCGCATCAGCCCGACGAATGGATTTCCATTCAGCAATTGCAGGACGCGTCGCGCTTCATGGGCCGCGTCGCCGAGTGGGCGCAGCGCGACCGATAGACACATCGCTGAGGGGGACCTGAATGATCGAATTTCAAACCGACGCCGCTTCGATCTCTACGCGGATCGGCGCGAGCGCACATCGCCGCGCGATCGTCGCCGCAACGATCGGAAACCTGCTCGAAACATACGATTTTGCGGTGTACGGATTCTTCGCTGTCATCATTTCGCGGCTGTTTTTCCCGGCCGGGGACGACACTGTGGCGTTGTTGTTGACGGTCGCGACCTTTGGAGTGGGCTTTTTCATGCGCCCGGTCGGCGCTGTCGTGCTCGGCGGCATGGCCGACCAACGAGGGCGCAAGTTTGCGCTGTCCGTGTCCATCCTGCTGATGGCGCTTGGCACTGCGATGATCGGGCTCGCGCCAACCTTCGCGAGCATTGGCCTCTGGGCGCCGGCCATCATCGTCGTAGCGAGGCTGGTGCAAGGTTTTTCGGCTGGCGGGGAGGTTGGCGCGGCCACGGCGTTTCTCGTCGAGCACGCGCCGGCCGGCCGGCGCGGCTATTTCGGGAGTTGGCAACAGGCCAGCCAGGCGGCCGCGCTCCTTCTGGGCTCTCTCGTCGGCTGGACGACGACCGGTCTGCTTTCGCAGAGCGCGCTGGAGAGCTGGGGCTGGCGCGTTCCCTTTCTGCTCGGGCTCCTCATCGGGCCGGTCGGCTTCTACATCAGGGCGCAGACCGAAGACGCGAAGGAGTTCACGGAGGCGAAGCGCCCGGGCGACAGGTCGGCGCTGGGACAGACGCTGCAGTTTCACAAACGAAGCATCATCATCGGCTTCGGCGTCACGATCACCTGGACTGTCTGCACCTATTTCTTTCTGATCTATATGCCGACATTCGCTATCCGGCAGCTCCACCTGCCGCAAAGCACGTCGTTTTTTGCGAGCAGCGTGAGTCTGGCGCTGCTGTTGGCGCTTGCGCCCGTTTTCGGCGCTTTGTCTGATCATATCGGCCGCCGTCCGCTTCTGATCGGCTCCGCGCTGACGATCGCTCTCCTGACCTATCCTGCTTTGGCAATGCTCACGGCCGCGCCGGGACTGTGGCCGCTGCTGCTTTTCCAGATCGTCTTCGCGGTGCTCATCGCCGCTTTCACTGGAACGGCGCCGGCGGCGATCGCCGAGATTTGCCCTCCTGAGATCAGATCGACCGGAACGTCCATCGCCTACAATCTTGCTGTCACGATTTTCGGCGGCTTTGCGCCCTTCATCGCGACCTGGCTGATCGCCGCCACCGGGACGCCGCTCTCGCCGGCCTGGTATGTGTCGGCGGCGATTTGTTTGGGAACAGCGATCGTCCTGTTCGTGCGTGAAAGCGAAAGCGCCGCGCCCGCACAAGCGACGGCGCCGTTGGCCGGACAGGCGTAGGAGGGCGAGGACGCCGGGGCGGATGCGCTTTAGTCGCCGCCCCGTCTTTGTCATCGCAACGTCTTTCTGGAAAAGCGGTTGCCGCTTTTTCGCGTCGTTCTAGTTGCGCGCGGCGATCGCGAACTGGAGCGGCGTCACGCCATAGCAGCGCTTGAAATGCGAGGTGAGGGCGCTCTGGTCATAGAAACCGCATGCGGCCGCCGCATCGGCAATCGAGCTTCCGCGTGCAAGACGGCGACGCGCCTGATCGAGCCGGAGCTGATTGAGATAGCTATGCGGAGTGAATCCCGTCATCCGCTTGAAAAGCTGGATGACCTGATACTCTGTCAAGGCAAGCTCGGTCGCCAGTTCGACAAGCGAAATCGGCTCGGCGATGCGCGCGCGCATGAGATCGAGTGCGGTTGCAAGCCGCACCCTGTCCTGCGGCCGGCGCGTCGCGTCTTTCGCGCCGGCGCCATGTCGGGCGAACAATGCGCCGAACGTCGCGACAAGCAGCTCCCTTTCCCGAAGCGCGTCGCGGCCTTCCTGGAGCGCGCGATGCAGCGCAAGAAAACCGTCGATCAGATCGGAGTCCGGAAATTCATTGCGGGTGAAGCAGGGCAGGGAGCTTGCGCCAAGACTCTGGGCGAGAAGATCAATCGCATCGCGTTCCAGATAGAGCGAGCGGTAGAGCCATCGACGGCTCGCTCCCATGCCGCCGGCATGTGGTTCGTCCGGATTGAAGACGAGAAGGACGGAGGCTTTCGCCTCGCCAACCTGTCCGCGGCTCCTGATGACCGAGCCTCCGAGCTCCGTCACCGCGACGACAAAGCCCTCATGGCGATGAGGCGCATATTGCTGCGTCTGAAAGTCGGCCCGCATCAAGCTCAGGCCTTCCAGCCGGCGGTCGCGCCAGTAGTGAGCTATGTTGAGCGGATCTCTGCGAGCCACGGCGCCCCTCCGGCCGGTTACTTTCGCGGCGGCGGCAGCCTGATCGCGCTCACGATCGCGGAGACGAGCCGCCGCTTGAATTCTGCGCCGAAGCGCTTCTCCCCAAGGAGAAGCCGGAACCAGACAGCGCCCGAAAACAGGTCGCTCACGAATTCGAAATTGTCGCGGGATGAAATTTCGCCGCGCTCGAACGCCCTCAGAAAGACGGCGCGGAGAATGACTCGTCGCGGCGCGACATAGGTCTCGCGGAGCTGTTGTGCTAGGGAGGCGTCGGCCTGCGCCTCCGCGACAAGACCGGAAAGGATGTTGGCGGCGGGTGTCCGCGCATAGAGACGCGACAATTCGTCGAGCAGGCATTCGAGGTCGCCCTCCAGGCTGCCTGCGTCCTTTGAGCCAAGATTGGTTGGAATGAGTTTGCAATAGACTTCGATGAACAACGCGACCTTGTTCGGCCACCAGCGGTAAATCGTCTGCTTGCCGACGCCCGCGGCCGCAGCGATTTCCTCGATCGTACAGGCTGCGTATCCCCGCCGGCCGGCGAGCTCGCCGGCGGCGGTCAGAACCGCTTCGTGAGACTGCGCCGATCGGCGCCGGACTTTCGCACCGCCCGCTTTCTGCATCGACAAGACTTAGACGAGACGGACCGTCTCGTCTATAGCGGCGTGCAGAAGAGTGGGAACCAGTTTTTCACAGAGCGTGTGCGAGCGCGGTTATCCTGATGCCGACATTGTTGGGATGCTCGGCGGCACCTGGTTGCGCCTCTCGGGGCCGCGCTCGGATGAGCGCCGGGAAGCTGGCGACCCGAGCGCCGAAGGGCACGCCTAGGTGGCGACCGGCTTTGATCCCGCCCGCTGCTGAGGGTCCGCTATGAGGAACTGGCGGGAATGTCCGGAATTGGCGCTCCTCGGTCGAATTTTCGCGAGTTGCGGCCTTTGTACTTGATAACGAAAAAATTGGGCAAGAAGGATTACGCCGGATCGTTCGAGCATCGCAGATTGCCGGTAACGTACGATATAGACTGAGCGACTGATCGATGTCGATCCGATGGCCCAGCTCTTTGATGCGCCCACGTACATCGCCGATGTCCCGCGAAGCGACATGAGTTCTTGCTGCGAAATTGAACGCCTCCCGCGTTGGCGCTCGCCGCTCAATAACAAAGCCATGCCTCCAACAAGGTTGTCGCCACTTCTCGCGACTGACAGCACCTAGAGACTTCGATTGAGGAGAGTGTTCTAAATGATTATTCTATCGCTCGGCAGCGAACTGTGCCGTTCATGCAAGGGTATCGAGCGACTACGCTGCCCTTCCTGACGACATTGAATTGTTGTGTCACTTCGGCACCGCGCGACAAGCCGCGCCGGGCGCTGAACCCGCTACGCGGATCGCAGCGGAAACCGCGCTGTTCATCTGAGCCTGCCAATGACGAGCTCAGGATTCATATTGTATAGCTTAACTGCCGATGCAGATCGCGTGGCAGAAGTTCTGATCGACATGATATTTTGGCTGATGACGCCGAGAACAAAATAATGCACGAGAAACTTTCAGCCAGTCGAAGCACATCCGCTCTCTTTGTAATCGTATTCAAATGCTAACCTGCAACATTTGCCAGAGATATCGGCAACCCGGTGATTGATCTGGCGACCGCGTCGAAGAACCATGAGTGAACCGCTTGCTCCTCGCTCCTTAGGCGCAGTGCTATATATCAACGGCGCCATCGGGTCGACCAAAGCGCCTCGCGTTGCTCGTGAAGCCTGTTTCTTTCACGCGCTCTGAGCGGACGGCGATATAGCGGGCGGCAAAAATTACCGGGCAGGTAGGTCATTATTTCCCACTAAATACATGAAATGATACAATTTATTCCGCCTGAACTTGGCTGATTCGCCGTATTAGGGATCGAAGGGCGAGAGCGCCCTTGCCCGGCGAGTGGAGGCGGCCTTGTCCTGCGTAACGGCATCTCTGGGGATAGCGGCGCCGCTGCTGCTGATGCCCGGCGCAGCCGGCTTTTCATTCGACGAGCCAACGCTTGCGCCGATCGCGCGCACGGTGATCGCCGCGCGGCCAGACGACAGCGACGATGATCTGCTGCGCATGATTGGCGATGGCGATCAATCCGCGTTTCGCATTCTGGTCGAACGGCACATCGATCGCGCCTATGCGCTTGCCTTGCGTATTCTCGGCAACAGCGCCGACGCTGACGATGTCGTGCAGGACACGATGCTGAAAGTCTGGGCGCTACGCGGCGCCTGGGAAAGCGGCCGCGCCAAATTCTCCACCTGGCTCTATCGCGTGGTCACCAATCGTTGCCTCGATCTTCGGCGTCAGCCTCGGACCGAAGAGATGGAGACGGCTTCAGAGGTGATGGACGAACGGCCGGACCCGCTCTCGACGATCCATCGTCACGAGGTGAGCGACCTGCTGCGCGGCGCCATGGCGCGGCTCCCCGATCACCAGCGTGTCGCCTTGATCCTTTCCTACTTCGAAGACATGAGCAACGGAGAGATCGCGGAAGTGCTCGACACCACCGTCGCCGCCGTGGAGTCGCTCTTGAAGCGCGGTCGGCAGCATCTCCGCAAGAAGCTCTCCCGATCCGCGCGAGACATCCGCGAGTCGTTCACCAACGATTAACGATGGATTCGCGGCGGCCCGCGCGGCGGCCGCCTGATCTTTCCTTGCTCGCCCGTAGAAGCAGCAGACGCGGACGTCGCGTCGGCTCGCTCGCGACCGGGCGGGGACTCCAGACGCAAGGGACAACGCCTATGCCCGTGATTTCGACGAACACCGCCGCCAATTCGGCGATCCGCTACCTCAACATCAACTCCGCCGATCAGTCGTCCTCGCTCGCCAAGCTTGCGAGCGGATCGCGCATCACCAAGGCCTCTGACGACGCGGCGGGTCTCGCCATCTCGACCCGCATTTCGTCTGATGTGACGGCGCTCACCCAGGCGGCTACCAACGCTTCGCACGGAGTGTCGATTCTGCAAACCGCGGACGGCGGCGCCTCGAACATCAGCGACATCCTGCAGCGCATGAAGGCGCTGGCGTCCGAGTCCGTTTCGGGCACTGTCACCGACACCGAGCGCTCCTATATTGATGCGGAGTTTTCGCAGCTCTCAGACGAAATCGACGGCATTTCGAGCAGCACGCGCTATAATGGCGCCAGTCTGCTCAACGGTACGGCCGACGTCGCCGACGGCATCGCTGTGATGGTCGGTTCGGACAGCAGCGACACAATCACTCTCCAGATTGATGCGCTCGACTCAACATCGCTCGGCCTGACGGCGTCAGCGGATGAGTCGCCTGCCGATCTCGTCGGCGGAAGCTCCGGCTATGATGCGAGCGGCGGCGGCGTGTCGTTCGACGTCAATGGCACAGCAGTCACGCTGAGCGCGACCGGCGGCACGAACTCGGACGGAAAATATTCCGCGCAGGATATCGCGGATGCGATCAACACCGCGCTGGGCGCGGTGAGCGGCAACACGGTGACGGCGTCGGTCGACGCGACCACCGGAGACCTGACGCTCAGCAACAGCGCGACGGGCTCGTCTTCGTCGATCACGGTCGACAATTTCACGTCGACGGACAACAGCTTCTCGGCCTCCGACCTTGGCTTTGACATCACAAGCAGCACCGGCCGCGATGCAGGCGACAAGCTCTCGGTCGCGACCCAGGCCGACGCCGAGGCCGCGCTCGACAAGCTCGACACGGCGATCGACACGGTCTCGAAGTCGCGGGCGAATATCGGCGCGCTCGAATCGCGATTCAGCTTCCGCTCCGACTCGATCGCCACCAGCATCGAGAATCTCGAGTCCGCCAATTCGGCGATCGCCGATGTCGACGTCGCTTCGGAGTCGTCCAAGCTCGCCTCCGAGCAAGTGAAGACCCAGGCGGCGGTCGCCGCTGTGGCGCAGGCCAACCAGATCCCGCAGGATCTGCTGAAGCTGCTGCAATAGTTGAACATCGCGGGCGGGGTTTCGCCCCGCCCGCAATCAGCCGGGTGAGAAGCGCCGCATGACGTCCGTCAGCAGCACCAGCTCAAGCACGACTTCCTCGAGCACGAGCGCGTCGACATCGAACACGTCGAGTTCGAGCAGCACGTCCAGCACGAGCAATTCGACCGACGTCTCCGACATCGACTGGGACGCGCTCATTGAGCAGGCGGTTCAGGCGAAGCTCGACAAGGCGGACGCTATCGACCTTAAGGTGACTGCAAACGAGACCAAGGTCGCGGCCTATCAGCAATTGCAGTCGCTTCTGAGCGACGTGACGGACGCCGCGCAGGCGCTCCGCGCGCCTTCGGGAAGTTCATCCTTATCGGACAACGTCTTCCTCGACCGTGAAGCCTATCTGACGGCCAACGGCGATGTTGACGCCTCGTCCTCCGTCTCGGTCACCGCCGACAGCGGATCGGCGACGGGGAGCTATAATCTGAAGATTCTCCAGCTCGCGAAAGCGCACAAGGTTGCGGGCGACGCCGTAGCAAGCAATACGACCAATCTTGGTTATTCCGGCGTGTTCTCGATCGGGACCGAAGACGGCGAGAGCGCCGATATCACCATCAACGAAGATATGACGCTCGCCGAGATCGCGGAAGCGATCAACAATGAAAGCGACACGACCGGCGTTCAGGCGACAGTCCTTCAGGTTTCGGACTCGGAGTACCGGCTCGTTCTCTCAACGACGGAGACAGGAGAGACGATCGCGGCTTCGGCGGTTTCGGGGGACGACGTGCTCAATGAACTTGGCGTGACGGACGACACTGGAGCGTTCGCAGACACGCTGCAGGAATCTCAGAAGGCGATCATCAAGCTCGACGGCGTCACCGTCACGCGCAGCGCCAATGACATCGACGACCTCGTCGACGGTGTGACGTTCCGGCTCTATCAGACGACGCAGGACGATCCGGACGAGGACAGCGACCAATCGATCACAGTCGACATCGGCGCCGATGTCAGCTCGGTTAAAACGGCAGTCCAGTCGCTGGTCGACGCCTACAACGCTTTCCGGCAATATGCGGAGACGCAGCAGGAGGTGACCTCGTCGGGATCAGCGTCGGACGATTCCGTTCTCTTCGGCGATGGAACGCTGCGCAGCATCAGCAGCCAGGTCTATGATGCGCTCAATACGTCGATCGACAAGCAATCGATGGCGCTGATCGGGCTGTCCTTCGACGAGAACAACGAGCTCGTTCTTGATGAAGACACGCTTGACAACGCGCTTCTCGATAATCTGGACGCGGTCGAGAGCCTGTTGACGTTTCAGATGACGTCGTCATCGAGCGACGTGAAGCTTCTCTCGCGAGGGACGGCGACTCCGGACGACTTCAAGCTGGACATCTCGGTTGATTCCAGCGGAGCGGTGACCTCGGCTTCCGTCGATGGCGACTCGTCTCTTTTCACCGTCAAGGGAACGCGCATCATCGGCAACGCCGGCACGGAATATGAGGGCTACACCTTCGTCTTTGTCGGATCGTCCTCAAAGTCGGTGAATATCTCCCTGAGCTCCGGTCTCGCCGAGCGTTTGTATAATGCATCCGAGGCAGCGTCGGATGACAGCGACGGCAGCCTGCAAAGCCTGATCGACGGGCTTGAAAACACAGACGATACGCTGCAGTCGAAGAGTGATGATATCAGAAGCGCGGCGGAAACTTATCGCACCAACCTCACCAATCGCTACGCCCAGTATCAGGCGGCGATCAATTCTGCGAAATCGTCGCAGGACTATCTCACGGCCTTGCTCGATCAGTGGAATAGCTCGTCATGAACTCAAAATTGAACACCGGCATCGCCGCTTATCGGATGGCGGCGACGCAGGTTCATCCACGCGTCGCCATCGTCAAGCTCTTCGATCAGATGTTGTTCCTCCTGCGGCGCGCGATCACCGCAACCGAAGCAAAGAAGCATGAGGAAAGCTATATCAACATCGTCAAGACCAGCATGATCCTGCGCGCGTTGATTCAGAATCTGAGATTCGATCTGGCCGAGCAGATGTCGACAGATCTGATGCGCACCTACAACAGAAACATCGTCGCGCTCCACATGGCTTATGGAAAGCCGGACGCCATCGCGCGTTATCAAAAGATCGCGGAGGGGTTGGCCGAGCTGCGCGACGCCTGGGCGATCGTCGCGGGAATGCCGACGCTGAAATAGCCTGGCCGGTTCAAAACAAAAGAGGCGCAGGAATCCGCGCCCCGCGTTCGTTTAAGGCCACGTCGATCGCGGCGACCTTGCGCGTTTACCTGAACTTGCTTGCAAATTCCGAGATATTTGCGGCCGACGTGATAGAGAATCTCCGCTCGGTCTGGGTATTGCGGTAAACTGGCCGGGCCTTTGAGCGCCAGATCAAGCCGGCCAAATAGTCCGCCTGATTTCATCAGCTCGATCGTATCAATCACGAAGCCACAACACGCAACTCCAGAGCGTGCGGCGCGGACGACATCGTCGCGCGTCGAACAGTAATTGTTGAGATCGGCCATGAGCGTCAGCGCTATCACTTCCGCGAGCCTTGCGACAACCTCAAGCGCGTCAGCGAGTTCAAGCTCAAGCTCATCTTCGCTTTCGGGAGATGACTTTCTTCAACTTCTCGTCGAGCAGTTGAAGAACCAGAATCCGCTCGATCCCAGCGACTCCAATGAGATGGTCAATCAGCTGATGTCGTATGCGAGTTACGACACGCAATCGTCAATGAACTCGACGCTGTCCGAGCTGTCTTCGACGCTGACGTCGATGAATTCCACGCTCAGCGGCATCGCTTCGAATTTGAATGTCAGCGTCTGAGGTCGAGTAATGAGTCTGTCCGGCGCCCTGTCTTCGGCGGTATCCGCCCTAAGCTCGCAAAGCTCCGCGCTTGCGATGATCAGCGACAATCTTGCGAACGCCAGCACCTATGGCTTCAAGACGACATCAGCGAGCTTCGAGAGCCTGCTGACGAATTCTTCGACTACCTCCTATTCTTCCGGCGGCGTGTCCGTCACCGGCGTATCGAACGTGAGCGCTCAAGGATTGCTGACGTCGACATCAACCAGCACCAACATGGCCATCTATGGCAGCGGCATGTTTGCCGTCAGCGCCGGCGCCGACACGAACCAGGTCTATTATACACGCAACGGCGCGTTCTCGGTCGACGCCAACGGATACCTCACCAACGGCGACTATTACCTTCTGGGCTGGCCGACCGATGCGGAAGGAAATGTTGTCGGGTCGACGCTGTCGAGCACGCTCGAAGAGATCAACACCAACGCGGTGTCGACGATCGGCGCCGCGACCACGACGGCGTCGCTGCAGGCCAATCTCCCCGCCGACGCCACCGTCGGCGACAGCTTCACGAGCGAGCTCGAAATCTATGACTCGCTTGGAACCGCAGCGAAAACGACGATCACCTGGACAAAGACTGCGGAGAACACCTGGACGGCGAGCTTCTCCGATCCCACGAGTTCTGATGGCGGCAGCACGCTCGGCACGGTGTCGAGCAGCGCGATCACCGTCAACTTCAATTCGGACGGCACGCTCGCCAGCACGAATCCCGACCCGCCGACGTTGACGATCACGGGCTGGACTACTGGCGCGGCGGACAGTTCAATCAGCTTCGACATGGGCGACGCCGGCAGCTCGAACGGGTTGACCCAACTTGCGACCGGCGCCGATACGCTGAGCGTGACCTTGACCAGCGATCAGGACGGCGTCGGCTTCGGCACGCTGACCAGCGTCGAGATCGGCGACGATGGCACGGTTTACGCCAACTATGACAATGGCGAGCAACGGGCGATCTACAAGGTTGCGGTGGCGACCTTCAACAATGCGAATGGACTGACGGCGCTTAATGGCGGCGTTTATTCCGAAAGTTCGGAATCCGGCTCGGCGATGCTGCATGTCGCCGGCACCGGCGGCGCCGGGGTGATCTATGGCAGCGAGCTTGAAACGAGCACCACCGATACGAACGAGGAATTCAGCAACATGATGGCGGCGCAGCAGGCTTATTCCGCCGCGGCGCAGGTGATGTCGACGGTCAGCAAAATGTACGACACGCTGATCAGCGCCGTCAGGTGACCTCATGCAGGAGGATGAGCGGCTGTTCTCGAGGCTTAAGCGGGCGGAGCAGCAGGTTCGCGACCTCGCGTCGGCGCGCAGGAGCCGCGACAAGGCGCGCATTCGACAGGCGCTCGCGCTGCTCGACGAAATGAACCAGATCAGCGTCAGGCTGAGAAGCGTTCGCGATGGATTGCGCACGCAGATCGACAGCGTGCTCGTGAAGATGCGGGCGACAAGCGCCTATCAGCAGGCCGGCCGGCTTGGCCGGTCAGGCCGCTGAAAGAGAAGAGAGGCGAATGAGGATGAACGCCGGAATACCGAACTGTTCGGACATGCGGGAAGGGCGGATGTTCGGCGACAGCGTCGAGGCGACGCTGGAGCTGGTTGATGATCTGCTTGAAATCATCGCGTCGGAAAACAGTATGCTGGCGGCGGGAATGCCGGCGTCGGCATCGCAATCGCTCGCGGAGAAGTTCAGACTCGCCCGCGAGTTCGAGCGACAGGCGCTTGCCATTCGCGCCGGCGCGCTCGCGCTGGAGTCGAGATCCGAGCGTGCGCGGCTGGCGGAGCGCGCGCGCCTGCTGCAGGCGGCGATGGATGAAAATGTCAACCGGCTCGGCGCAGCGATTGAGGCGACGCGCCGGCGTGTGAACGCGGTGATGCGCGCGGTGCGTGAACAGGTCAGCGCTCCGACGGCCTATCAGGCGAACGGGCGCGCATGGTCCGGGGTGGTGGCGCACGGCGCGCTGGGCGGCGACCGTCGCGTGTAACGGGGAAGGGGCGCGCGCTCGATGTCCCTCTCCGGCATCCGTACGATCGCCTACAGCTCGCTGTCGGCTTCGCAGTACCAGATCAGCGTTGCGTCGTCGAACGTCGCGAACGCCGACACGACGGGCTACACGAAGAAATCGGCGACCCAGACCTCGGTGAACTATGGCTCGTCGGGATCCGGCGTCGCCATCGCGTCGGTGTCGAGCAATGTCAGCAAATATCTGCTGAGTGACCTTGCTGAAGCGACGACGACGCTGGGCGCAGCGACGGTGACGAATGACTTCGCCGATCGTTTGCAAAGTCTGTTCGGTTCGATCTCATCAGATAGCAGCAGCGGCGACTCGCTTTCGAGCGGTATCGCCGACCTTGAATCGGCTCTGTCGTCACTGGCGAGCACGCCGGAGAGCGATACGCTGAAGGCGCAGGTTGTCGACGCGCTCGATACAGTCGCCAGCCAGCTGCGCGAGACGTCGTCCAGCATCCAGTCGCTGCGCGCCGACGCGGACGGGCAGATTGAAGATGGTGTGCAGGCGGCCAACGACGCCCTCAACGCCATCGCCGAGCTGAACACTCAGATCGCGAGCGCACAGGCCCGGGGAGAGTCGACGTCCGCCCTCGAAGATCAGCGGAACACGGCGCTGCAGACGCTCTCCGAGCAGATGAACGTCTCCTACTACGTCAATTCCGACAATCAGATGCGCGTCTATGCGTCGACCGGGACGACGCTCGTTGACAGCAAGGCGCACGAGCTGAGCTATTCCAGCGCGACGCTTGTCACCGCGGATACGGTGTTCGATGCGATCACCGTCGACGGGAACGACGTTACGGGCGCCATCACATCGGGAAAGATCGGCGCGCTCATCGAGCAGCGCGACGAAACGCTGCCGGCGGCGCAGGACGAGCTCGACGAATTGGCGAGCGGGTTGATCGAGGCGCTGAATGCAGTCTCGAATTCGGGCTCATCAATACCCGCGCCGACGACGCTGATCGGACCGGTTATCGTGTCGGCGAGCGACACGCTGTCCGCCACGGGAACCGCGCGTATCGCCGTGACCGACAGCAGCGGCGTGCTTGTCTCCTATCAGGATCTCGATCTCTCGAGCTATAGCACGGTCGGCGATCTCGTTGACGCGATCGATTCGATCGACGGCCTGTCAGCGTCAATCAACGCGTCGGGCCAACTGACGATTTCCAGCGACTCGAGCGCCAACGGCGTGTCGATCGGCGATATCGACGATTCGATCGGCTCAAGCGGCGAAGGGCTGTCGAACTATTTCGGGCTCAACGATTTGCTGACGGGAACAAACGCATCCGACATCTCGGTGCGAAAGGACATTCTCGCTGACTCAAGCCTGATGCCGACTGCAAGCCTGAGCTCGGATTCCGCCCTCGCGGTCGGTGATGCGGCGCTAACCGAGGGGGACTCGACGATCGCGCAGGCGCTGGGCGATGCGCTGGCCGGCGACTATTCCTTTGCTGCGGCCGGCGGTCTCGGATCGACAAAGTCTTCCTTTGCGGACTATGCCGGGGACATCATCTCGACCGCGGCGAGCAGCGCGACCAGCGCATCAAGCGCGCTGACGACGAAGGAGACGGCGAAGCAGACGCTCGACGACTCCTTCTCGTCGGCGACCGGCGTCAATCTCGACGAGGAGACCGCGCTCATCAGCGAGCTCCAGCAGCAATATTCGACAGCGGCGCAGCTTCTTCAGGTTGTGAACGACATGTTTGACGCGTTGCTCAGCGCGGCGCAGAGCTGATCGATGACCATGCGTGTCGCCACTTTCGCGCTCAACGACAAGATGCTGTCGGCCGCGCTGCGCACCCAGGCGAAGACGGCCACCCTGCAATTGCAGGAAGCGTCCGGCCAGATCTCCGAAGACTATGGCGGGCTGGGCTCATCAGCGAAGACCGTACTCAATCTGCAGGCGTCACTTGCGCGCTCGAAGACCTATTCCGCGGCGGCTGACGAGGCGAACGGTCGCGTCGAAGTGATGTATGACGCGCTGTCGTCGATGACCGATCTGCTCTCGAATTTTCGCGCCGATCTCGTCGCAGCGCAGAGCGGCGATGCGAACGACTCCGAGTCGACATTGATCGAGACAGCCAAAGGCTATCTCGAAGACTTCGCCTCATTGATGAACACCCAATATGAGGGGCGCTACCTCTTTGCGGGGAGCGCCACCACTTCGACGCCTGTCGACGTTTCAGGCTATAGCCCGACGGATGTGAGCACCGCGGATGGATCTTATTATCGGGGCGATTCCGCGATCGCTTCCGTGCAGGTGTCCGGAGAACGCACGATCAGCTACGGTGTGACCGGCGACAGTTCTGGCTTCGAGCAGGCCTTGCGCGCCCTGGCGCTGGTTGCGAATGCGGCTACGACGCTTGATTCAGACACACTGCAAAGCTTCTCCGATCTCGTCGCCAGCGCGCTCGACAACGTGACGGCGACGCAAAGCAAACTGTCGTTGAATTCGTCCGCATTGCAGGACGCTTCCTCCGCGCAGGCGAACTTTCAGGACTTCGCCTCGTCGCAACTCAGCGACAAGACGGAGGTCGATGTGGCCGCGGTGACCGTGCAGCTCACGTCCTATGAAACGCAACTTCAGGCCTCTTACTCCGCCATTGCCAAGATCCAGAGCCTCTCAATTCTGGATTATTTGAAATAGCTTCTGACGACGGGAACCGCCCCTCGCGACCAAAACTGAACGCACTGCGTCGGCGAGTAGAGCGCCGGAAGTGAGGTCGTTCGCGTCTCACGATGCCGATGAACTTCGCCGTCTCGATGCGATCTGACGCGACGCTTGAGGCTAGCCATTTCTCCATTTCAGCGTTCGAATGACACTCTCCGCATCGCTGTGTCGGATAGCTGGCGACGCGTATATTTGCCGCCATATGCGCTTTGCGCTCAGACGCTTTAGATTGCCGTGAAGCGCTCTTCGCCGCAAGATAATGCGTAAAGTCGCCAGACAAGTTAATACTTTTATCTCGCAGGCAGTCATGCTTGCTGGGTGGATCGTTAGTCGATCGCGATGTAAAGCGTCCCCATAGTCCCATATGGGACATGTCGTCTTTCCCAATCAATTGGAAACGAATAACCCGACGACGCCAATCGCGGCGGAGGTGGTGAGGAGCGTCCGCATCCATGATGCGCTTTCTGGGCCGCATTTTGCCCCTTTGGACGACGTTGGCGTCGTTTGTTTATTGGACGATCGCTTGGTTTCTCGCGCATCGCAAGCGGCGAGAAGATCCGCGAGCCGCTCGCCGTCTCGATTTGATTCTGTTTGCTGGCTTCGTTATCGTTGTAGCAATCGTCGCCGCTATTCGCCCGCAACCTATTTGAAGCGCGCGCCCAACTCGATCTGGCTTCAGCAATGGCTCGATGCGCCTCCGGAATTTCTCGATGTCTCGCTGTCTCGGGCATATGAATACGGAAGTCGTCTCTGTTATTCCGAATGGGAGCGGCGCTCGCTTGGCGTCAGGCTATCCAACATCATGGAGATATGCATGCGTGTCCTCATTTTCCTCATTTTCCTGTCATCGTCGGCGACAGCGACGTCTGCTCAAGAGACTAAGAGAAACTTTTTCGTTCAGGCCAATGGCTGGACGATATACACGACGGGAACCGCCGCGTGTTATGCTTTCAATCGCGACCCTGTCGAGTTTGACGCATCTCCGTACAATGCGTTGCAATTCAGGCAGGCGTTTGGATCGAAAGGCATCCAAATTCGCGTTATGCTCTGGCCGGGCGCTGTGGCAAAGAAGGGCAGCGACACCCTTGTTCTCCAAGTCGACAAGCAGCCGGAGATCTATTTGCCGGTTGAGCTCAATGGCGATGAGTTTTCATTGGAAGCGTCCCTCGGTGAATCGCACCTCGAAACGTTAAAGTTCGGACAGGGGTTGGATGCGCGGTCGGGTAGCAGCGTGCAGGTGCTCTTCAACCTCGCAGCGCTCAAGAAGACGCTTTCCTATTTGGAATGGTGCAGCAAATAAGCGAGGGTCGATGCCTTGAGAATTTTCCGGCGCGCCTCTGTCTCCGGTGCGGGTTTCTGGTGGGAGTTGTCGAATGACACCCATCACTGGCAAGCGATGAAGCGCCGCCAGAAGGGCGACCAAGGCGTTCGCCAAGCCGAACGGCGAATAAGGGCGCGCGATTGTTGACGATGCTCACAATTTGAGCAGGAGCGCCGCACCGTGTTGGTGAATTGCGCGTTCGAGCAACGCCGGTGTCGCTGTGCGTCAAGATTGCGAAGTTTCACACATCTTACGGCTGCGCTTTGGCCAAGCCGAATAAATTCCGCGCGGCTCAACCTCTGGCAAGCGGACCTGGCCGGTTGCGCAAGCGCCGTTCCTAGATAAGCTCTGTCCTGGCCTCGGCCTGACTGGCGGGTTCGGAGCAAATTCGACCGAAATCTGGCGGATCGGCGGTCTTCTGACCGGCGGAGGTTTTGCGTGACTGCAGACTCTGAAAACCGTCGTTGTATCGAGCTGATCGCTGCGGCCGCGCTCGATCGCGCGCAGTGGCCGTCGGCTCTCGCTTCGATTGCAAACAGATTGCGAAGCGATCATGCGTTGATTTTCAGCAATAAGAGCATGGCGGCAAGGTGGCCGTTTGTCGCCACGACGGGGCTTGCCGACGACCATCGCGCGCGTTTTTTTGCGCCCCACACTATGCGTCTCTGGGAGCCGTGGCATCGAGCGATGACGCCCGGCAGGGTTGTTCGCCATCAGGAGGTGGTCGGCGATCGTGATTTTGAACGAACGGAAATCTATAACGACGTCATCCGCCCGACGGGCGCCTTCCATGGAACGTGCTTCCAACATGACGGGACTGATCTATCGTTCCATCTGAATGTGTGTCGGCGCCGCCAAACGGGAGCATTTCTTGATCGGGAGACGCAAGCCCTGCAAGCCTTGGCGTCACATGTAACCCTAGCGCTTCAATTTCAGTGCAGACTATCCGTGCTTGAGGAACGCGTAAGCTTGCTTTCGAGCACCCTCGATCGGATTAGCGAAGGCGTCATTGTTGTCGATGTCAAAGGGCGACCGCTCGTCGCGAATCTCGCCGCGGAGCGGTTGCTGGAGGAGGCCGACGGACTCGCGCTGACGCCGTCCGGACTCGGCGGTCTGACGCGGGGGGCAACAGACAAGTTCCGCGCCGCGCTCGTGAAAGCCGCATCGCCTCCTGTGCCGCACGCCACGCGAATACACCTTCCGAGGCGCTCGCCGAGGCCGCCGCTCTTGCTCGAAATATTGCCGGCAGGTCAATTTGATCTTTCGGTTGCGGGCTCGTCGCGGCCGTTTGCCGTCGTTCTTTTGCGAGAAGTTGACCGTCCAATCACGATCAACCGATCGGCTCTGATGGACTTCTACCGGCTGACGCCACGAGAGGCCGGAATTGCATTGCTTCTTGCGGACGGCCTGACAGTGGAGGCGATTGGGGCAAAGCTCAAGCTCGCCAGAGGCACGATCCGGAACAATCTGAAGCGCATATTCGAAAAGACGGATTCACATAGTCAGGTCGCGCTGCTGGCCTTGCTGCGCGGCTTTGGTTCTTGATGAAGCCGTCGCACGCCAGCATATGCGGCTGTTTCCGCTTCGCATGTCCCAAATGACACTAGTCGGATCGCCAACGGGGCTTCTAGCTGCGAGAGCGATCTTGCAAAAGGCGGCGGCATGTCGAACGGCTCGATGTCGAGCGATAACTTGACCCACATGCTGCCAAGCCTTTCGTATTGGGCCGCGCATCCGGCGGATGTCTGCGAAAAAGCTGGGAGCACAAACGCCTGCACTGCGGCCGCGACGCTTTGCGAGGCGCGCGCATGAAGGCGAAGGCGTGGAGCTTCCAGCTCTCGATTGCGCTTTCTTCATTTTTATTGTTCCTCGTGCAACCCATCATCGCAAAGCAAATCTTGCCCTGGTTTGGGGGCGCGGCGAGCGTCTGGACCACATGCCTCTTCTTTTTTCAACTCATCCTTCTTCTGGGATATCTATACGCGCATGCCGTCGTGCGCTGGCTGCCCCCAAGACAACAGGTAGTCCTTCACGTCGGGCTTCTTGGACTCAGCATCCTGAGCCTGCCGATTGTCGCCTCGCCGTCCTGGAAAGCTGGCGTCGGTGTTCCTGCGTTCCGGCTTCTGGCGCTGCTCATGACGACAGTTGGATTACCCTACTTCATACTTTCGAGCACCAGCCCGCTGCTGCAAGCGTGGTATGCGCGAAGCATGAAGACGCCGTATCGACTGTTTGCACTATCGAATGCGGCGTCGCTAGCGGGCCTTCTCGTCTTCCCATTTCTGTTTGAGCCGGAATTCGCGATACCGCAGCAAGCGAATCTGTGGTCGGCGCTTTTCATCCTGTTTGCGCTGGTTTGCGCGGCGACCGCGGTGTCCAGCGCGACAGGGAATGGCGCCTCGGCGAGCCAGCGTGCCGATATTGAGCCGCCGATCAGTTCACATCCTTCTCTTCGGCGGGCGATGATGTGGCTGATTTTCTCTGCGCTCGGATCACTGACTCTCGTATCAATAAGCGCATACGTGGCTTTGAACGTCGCGTCGGCGCCGCTGATCTGGATCGCGCCTCTCGCGATCTATCTGAGCACCTTCATACTGGCGTTTGGCGACCGCCCTTACCGCGGCTGGACCATTGCCGGACCAGCGATGGGTTTGAGCGCGGCGATCCTGGCGATCTATCACAACGCAGGATGGGTAGCCGAGTTCTATTTTTCGCTGCCGCTCTTCATGCTCGGACTCTTCTTCCTTTGCCTTTATTGCCATGGCGAGTTGGCGGGAAGAAAACCACATCCAAAATACCTGACAACCTACTATATCTTGATTTCGCTCGGAGGCGCGCTAGGGGCGCTGATAGGCAGTGTTTTCGCGCCGCTTGTCTTGCGAGGCAATTTTGAAATGCCGATTGCGCTCGCGATCGCGAGCATACTTTTTGCCTGGCAGCGCCGGCGAGAAAGCGGGGTCAAGCGAGGTGTGGCGCTCGCGCTTTCCGCGACTATTGTCACGTTGGCGGCGGCTCAAATCGGATATGAAATCTATCGATCTCGTGTGCTCGCGCGTAACTTCTATAGCGCGCTGCGCATCATTGATATTGGCGACGCCCAAAACCGCGTGCGACGGATGGAGCACGGCGGCACGCCGCATGGCGCACAGTATCTGGATCAGGCGCGCCAGAAATTGCCCATAACCTATTATAGCGCGACCTCTGGCGTCGCTATCGCCATCCGCCGTCAGCGAGAACTGAACTCGCGTGCGCCGCTGGCGATTGGCGTTGTGGGACTTGGCGCGGGAACACTTGCCGCTTATGGCGAGGCAGGCGGGCGAATTTGTTTCTACGAGATCAATCCGCAGGTCGTCGAACTGGCCCGAAGCCAGTTTACGTACCTTTCCGACAGCAAGGCTGCGGTCAGCATTGAACTGGGCGATGCTCGCCTGGCGCTGGAAAAGCAACCTCCGCAGAGCTTCGACGTTCTGGTTGTCGACGCCTTCACGGGAGATGCGATTCCAATGCATCTCCTGACGCGAGAGGCGATCCAGATTTATCTCAAGCATTTGAAGAGGGGTGGCGTGCTGCTTTTTCATATCTCAAACCGATATGTCGATCTTCAGCCGGCCTTGGCCAGGCTTGCGATCGAAGAACATCTGGTGGCGAAGATTGTCGCTGATGATCCGGAGGAGGCGATTGATGAGAACTCACCAATATCGCCCTCCGATTGGGTGCTTATGGCCCATGACAGGAACTGGATGGAGTCTCCTGAAATCGCAGACGAGGCCGAAGAACTCAAGCCGCCACATGTCGGTCCGGCCTGGACCGACGATTTCAACAATATTCTCTCCGCCATTCATCTTGGTGGAAGCTAAGCGTCATGGCGGCGCCTCAGAACAGATCGAACGGTTGGCCCATGCTTGGCTCGGCCGCGGCTGTCGTGGCAGGCCTCTACTTCATTGGACTTGGTTGGCTCGGCCTTCCTCTTCGCCGGGAGGATCTGTCCGTCGCCGAGACAATCGGACCGCAACATGTCGACATGCCCATCGTTCATGAGACGTCCGGTCGAAGGCGAAGCAACTATCGATCTCAAGAAATTCGTCTTTCCGCGGTCAGCGGAATGACACAGGTCTATCGGCCGGCGCCGACACTCTGGGTGGCCGACATCAGCGATCTGCCGCCGGGGACTAAAGTTCGATACCTGGTCGATCCTCAAGCTCAGTTGATCTACGAAGCGGTCTCCGACGGCAAGACCCTTCTTGCTTACGAGGCGACGCTCGAAAACCTGTCAGCGTCCGCACGCGGCCGCATCTTTGTGGGAGCGGCGCTCACCGTCGTAGGCCTATGCGGGCTGGGGTTCGCGACCTGGCGTCGCTCGCGGCATGGTTGGAGAGCGTGAAGCGCCCTGGGCCGAAAAGCATCACGCAGAGTGCTGGATCAAATCAATGCCTTTATCGGTTCTTGAACTTGCGCCTGTTAGACGGTTTGTTGCACGCCCTGTTGGCGATCGGAATTCGACGCGGCTTAGCCGGCTTCCAGATCACGCGTGATCGAGATGCGTCTTCAGCCTCCGGGCGCACTGCGCCCCTCGGATTTTGGAGGCGTTCCACGAAAATACTGAAGACGCTCGACGCGCCTTGTCAGGGCTCGCTCCAGGAGCGGCAATATTCGGAACCAAAATGTTGCGTAACCGCAACACGATAGAAGAGTCTTGTAACAACTGCTTACGTCAGGAACCATTTCTTCATACTTCCTTCCTGATTCCGCTAGCCGAATCAGCGGGATAAGGAATTTGCCTATTTTCTTTGCATGTCGATACCGCCTTTCTGAGCGTTTCCTCTCATTGCAAACGCACAACTCCTGAGTACCGTTTCGTCAGTTTTTTAGGTCGCCTGCAGCGGCGGGCGTTATTTGTTGTCAGGGGCGGGGATGTTCCGTTCGTCGATTGCCCGGCGCCGAGTGCGCCTGCGTCGTTCTGCAATCCTTCTCGGGAGCACGTCGCTGCCGATCGCCGCGATTCTCGCGGCGATCGCCGTCAGCGGCCCTGCCAGCGCGCAGGTCGGCGGTAATGGTGGCCCGGGTTCAGGAACGACGGCGGGAACCGCCGGAACATCGGGCGACGGCAATGCGGCCGGCGATGGCGCGGCAGGCGGAGCAGGAAGTCCCGGAGGCGGCGCGGGCACGGCTGGATCGCCGCAGACGTCAGGCGACGGGGCAGGCGGGTCTGCAGTGTCGGCAAGCGGCGGCGGCGGCGGCGGGCCGGGCGCCGGCGGCGGCGGCGGCGCGGCTTCAGGTGGTTCGGCAGGCGGCGGCGGCGGTGGCGGCGGCGGTCGTGGAGCGACCTTGAACGGCGCCAGCCCGACAATTTCAGCGACCACGACCGGCGGCGTCGGCGGCGCCGGCGCTGCCGGGACGGGCGGCAATGGCGACGGCGGCGGCGGCGGCGGCGGCGGTGTAGGCGCCGCGTTTGGCGGAACCGGCACGCTGTCGGTCAACAACGGAATTTCAGTAACGGGCGGCGCAGGCGGCGCGGGCGGCGGCGGCATTTTCGGCGGCGGCGGAGGCGCTGGAGGTACAGGCATCCGCGTGACCACCGGAGCGGGCGTCTCTTTGGCGATCAATGGGTCCGTGTCCGGGGGCGCGGGCGGCGCCGGCGGCGTTGGCGTGACAACAGGAGCCAACGGCGCCGGTGGCGTCGGCATCGTCGGCCAGAATCTAAGCATCACGCTTGGCGCGACCGGCTCGATCTCCGGCGGCAGCGGCGCCAACGCCATCAATTTCACCGGCGGCGCGAACAACCTTCTCTTGCAGGGCGGAACGGTCACAGGCGGTGTCGACGTCGCGGCTGGCGGTTCGGTGGATTTCACCACGACCAATGGCCAGACCCTGTCCAGCGTGATCAGCGGCGGCGGCTCCGTCCTCAAGACGGGCGCGGGAACGATCACGCTCTCGGGCGCCAACACCTATTCCGGCGGCACGAGCATCAGCGCCGGAACGATTGTCGCGTCGAACGCCACTGCGCTTGGCTCGGGCAATCTGACGATGAGCGGCACCTCGACGCTGCGGTCGACGGTGGATCTCAACCTGACGCCGACAAGCGTCAATTTCAACAGTGGCACCGTTACGCTGAGCGCCGCCGCCGGGACCACATTGTCGATCGCTCCCACGGGCTTTTCGAACTTCCTGAACGCGACCTATCATTTCGGCGGCGCCGTGGCGGGCGACACCGGCACGGTGGTTTTTGCGCCGCCGTCGGCCGGCAGCACAGTTGGCCTTTCCGCCGTCTTTGTCGTTGACGCCGGCACTCTGAAGCTGGCCGGCAGCGCGCCCGACATTTCTACCCTCTTCGTGAATTCCACCAGCTTGACCGTGGCCAATGGCGCGACGGTTGATCTGAACGGCAGGAACGCCGGCTCGCGCATTCTCAGCGGCGGCGGCGTCATCACCAACACGGCGGCGTCCACCACCGCCAATTTCCAGCTGTTTGGAACCGGCGCGGACAGCACTTTCAGCGGCGTGATCCAGGATGGGGCGGGCGTCGTCTCGCTCACCAAGGGCCAAACGAGCAAATTGACGCTCTCGGGCGCCAACACCTATTCCGGCGCCACCGCGGTCAGCGGCGGCACATTGTCGGCCGGCGCGGCGAATGCGTTCAGCGCCAACAGCGCCGTGACCCTTTCAGGCACGGGCGTGCTGGAGCTGAACGGCTTTAACCAGACGATCAAGTCGCTGACCGGCGCTTCGGCAACGAGCATCGTTCGCAACAATGCCGCGGCCAACGCCGTGCTGACGGTCGGCGATACGAACGACACCGTCTATGCCGGCACGATTGTCGATGGCGCGGCGGGAACGCTGGCGCTGCTGAAGCAGGGCGCGGGCAAGCTGACGCTGACCAATGGCGGCAACACCTTCAGCGGCGGCATTACGCTTCAGGGAGGCACGCTGTCGATCGGCGCCACCGGCGCGGCCGGCGCGGGGACGATCACCACGACGGGTTCGGTGATCGATTACGCCGACACCGTCGTCAACGCTGCGCCGATCAACATCAACAGCAATACGACGCAGTTGCAGCAGATCGGCGGCACGGCCGAACAGTCGGGCGCGATCAGCGAAACGGCCGGTCCGCGCCCGCTGGAGAAAATCGGCAGCGGCGTTCTCAATCTTTCAAGCGCGGCGAACAGCTATACCGGGCTAACGACGATCACCGCCGGCACGCTGGCGCTTTTGAATTCGGGCTCGATCGCGACGTCGAGCGGCGTGTCGCTCGCGACAGGGGCGACCTTCGACATTTCGCAATTGTCGGGCGCGGGGACCACGATTCAGACCCTCAACAACACCATTGCCGGTCAGACGGGAACGGTGGCGCTGGGCTCCAGGCTGCTCACCATCTCGAACGGCGGCGCCTTTGGCGGCGTGATTCAGGACGCCGGCCTCGGCGCGGGAACGGGCGGCGGCCTGCTTTTGAACGGCGGCACGCTGACGCTGACCGGGACGAACACCTATACCGGCGCGACGACCGTCAGCACCGGCGCGGTTCTGAATATCCAGAACAGCTCGGCGCTCGGCGGGACCGGCGCGGGCGCTGGCACGAGCGTTTTCAACGGCGCCGAGCTGCAATTGCAGGGCGGCATCGCGGTCGGCGCGGAAGCGCTGGGTCTTTTCGGAACGGGCGTCTCCGGCGGCGGCGCGTTGCGCAATATTTCGGGCGCCAACAGTTGGGGCGGCGCGATCACACTCAACGGCGACAGCCGCATCAATTCTGATGCGGGCTCGCTGACGCTGACGGGCGGCGTCAGCGGCGCCTTCGCGCTGACGCTGGGCGGCGCGGGCGATGGCGTCGTCAGCGCCACAGGCATTTCGACCGTGGCGTCGCTGACCAAGGATGGCGCGGGGACCTGGACGCTGTCGGCGATCAACACCTATACCGGCGCGACGACAATCAGCGCGGGCGTGCTTGCTCTGTCCGGCATTGGCGCGATCGCGAATTCAAGTGGCGTGTCGTTGGCGACAGGAACGACGTTCGATATCTCGCAAACCGCCAGCGGAGCGGTGATCCAGGCGCTGAACAATACCGCTGCAGGTCAAACCGGGACGGTGGCGCTGGGCTCGCAGACGCTGACGGTGTCGGGCGGTGGGACCTTCGCCGGCGTCATTCAGGACGCCGGCATCGGCGCTGGAACGGGTGGCGGGCTGACTATTTCGGGCGGCACGCTGACGCTGACGGGCACGAACACCTATACGGGCGCGACCACGATCAACGCCGGCACGTTGGCGTTGTCGGGGACGGGCTCGATCGCGCAATCGAGCGGCGTTGCGGTTGCGGGAACGTTTGATATTTCCGCGACGACGGCGGGCGCGTCCATCAAGACCTTGTCGGGCGCAGGCACGGTGACGCTGGGCGGGCAGACGCTGACGATCACCAACGGCTCAACCACCTTCTCCGGCGCGATCGGCGGCGGGGGCGGGCTCACGGTGTCGGGCGGCGCGCAGACCCTGAGCGGCGCGAACGGCTACTTCGGCGCGACGACGATCACGGGGGGCACGCTCGCCTTGTCGGGAACGGGGTCGATCTTGAGTTCGACCGGCGTGGTGCTGGCGACCGGCGGCGTGTTCGATATTTCGCAAACCGCTGCCGGAGCGACGATCCAGACGCTGAACAACACCGCCGCAGGCCAGACCGGGACTGTGGCGCTGGGCTCCAAAACGCTGACGGTGTCGACCGGCGGCAGCTTCGCAGGCGTGATCCAGGATGGCGGCATTGGCGGCGGAACCGGCGGCGGGCTGACGGTTTCGGGCGGCGTGCTGACGCTGACGGGTTCGAACACCTACACCGGCAATACGACGGTGACGGGCGGCGTGCTGACGGTGGGCGACGGGGCGACGAACGGCTCGATCAGCGGGTCGAGCAAGATCGTCCTGAGCACGGCAGGCGCGACATTAGCGCTGAACCGCAGCGATACGGTCAACGTGTCCAATGTGATCACGAGCGTCGCTGGCGGCATATTCAGTCAGAACGGTTCAGGCACGACGATTCTCACCGGCTCGAACTCGGTCGGCAACCAGTTCCTGGGCACGGCGAACGCCGATAACGGCGTCCTGCGCGTCAACGGCGTGTTCGGCGACACCGCTGGCAACGCGGCGACGCTGAACGTCAGGTTTGGCGCGACGTTGCAGGGGACGGGGACGTTCAACGGCAATGTGACGGTCCAGAACCTCAGCATACTGGCGCCTGGCGCGAGCCCGGGCACGCTGACGGTCGGCGGCAATCTCACGCTGAACGCCGGTTCGATCTCGAACTTCGAGCTCGGCTCGAACGGCGTCGTCGGCAACGGCGTCAATGACCTCGTCAAGGTCGGCGGACAGTTGACGCTCGGCGGCACTTTGAATGCGGCTGCGGCGTCGGCCGGCTATTACCGGCTGTACAACTACGGCACGCTGGCCGGCGGCAGCACCTACGCCACGGTCAACCTGACCGGCGCGACGGGAACGGCGACGGTGCTGACCAATGTCCCCAACCAGGTCAATCTGTCGATCATCGGCGCAGGCCAGCAGATCCAGTTCTGGGACGGCGCCGACCTGACCGGCTCGACGGCCGAAGGCGCCGGCGCGGTCAACGGCGGAACATCGACTTGGGATTCGACGCGGACGAACTGGACCGGCGGCCCGCTGATCACGGATACATCTGCCGGAATCAATGACCAGTGGCGGTCGTCTGTCGCGGTGTTCCAGGGAACGGCGGGAACGGTCACGGTGTCGGGAGCGCAGAGTTTCGACACGCTGCAGTTCAACGTCGCAGGCTACACGCTGACCGGCGGCCAGTTGTCGATCGGCGTTGCGGGCGCGAACGCCGGCAACCCGTCGCTGACGGGCAGCATCATCAACGTCAACGGAGTGACCGCGACGATCGCTTCGCAGATCGTCAACGGCGCCGGCTCGCGGCTCAACATCGTCGGCGGCGGCGTGCTCAATCTGGGCGGGAACAACACGTTCAATGGCGGCCTGAACGTGCTCAACGCGACCGTCAACGCGACGGGAACGGGCGGGCTCGGCGCCGGCGCGGTGACCTTGGCCGGCGGAACGATCAATGTCTCGGCGGCGACGGTGCAGACGGTCACGGGCGTGACCGCGGCCGCGGGGACGAACTTCAACAACAGCGGCGCGGTCAATTCCGGCTCGTCGATCCAGAACGCGGGAACCTGGGCCACCGCCGCCGGCTCGTCGTCGAGCGGCGGCCTCACCAATACGGGAACGGTGAACGCGGCCGGCGGCGCGATCAATGGCGCGATCCTCAACAGCAGCGCGTTCAACGTCACGGGAACGGTGACGAACGACGCGACCTTCACCAACAACGCCAATCTGACGGTGTCGGGAACCGGCAATTTCTCGATCGCGACGCGGCTGACCAACAATGCGGCCGGCGTGGTGCTGAACAATGGCGTCATCACGGACGATCTCGTCAACGCCGGCCTGGTGACGAACAACGGGACCTACAACGCCAATGTCTCCAGCAATACGGGGACGATCATCAACGCAGGAACCTGGAACGGCAACATCGTCAATTCCGGCACGTTCGCGAATTCGGGGATTGTGACGAACGGCCTGACCAATTCAGGGATCGCGACGACGACGGGCGGGGCGCTCAATGGCGCGAACGTCAACAGCGGAACCTTCACCGTCAACGGGACGACGACGGCGAACAGCACGTTCAGCAACAGCGGGACGTTCGCGCTCGCCGGTGGCAATTTCACCGGCGTCACCACCTTCACCAACAGCGGCACGGTGACGGCGACCGGATCGCGCACGCTCGGCGCGGCGAGCTTCGTCAACACCGCGGCCGGCCTGATCGATCTGCGCAACAGCAGCCTGACCGACACGCTGACGCTGACCGGAAGCTATGCCGGCGCCTCAGGCTCGCGCATCGCGCTCGATCTCGACCTGTCGCGGGCGACGGGAACGCGCGCCGATCTGGTGACGGTCAACGGCGCAGGCTCGGGCTCGACCTCGCTGGCATTCAACATCGTCAATACGGGCCGGGTCGCCTTCGCCGCTCCGATCGACGTGCTGACCGTGACCGGCGGTTCGAGCCTGTCGGTCAATCAGGGATTGGTAGCTTCCAGTGGTTTCATCAATTACTTTTTGGTGGAGACCGCTCCGAATTCTGGTCGCTTCCAGGTTGTCTCCCAGACAAACTCTTCGGCGATCGGTGGCGGCGTTGCAGCGAGCGTCAACAGCTCGATCACCAGCCTGACCACCGGCTTCTTCCAGGCGGCCTCGGCGATCGTGTCGCGGCCGGACGATCCGGCCCCGAACCAGATCGGCGGCGGCCCCTTCATCCGAATTAGCCGCGGTGACGCGCGTACAAATATCGGCTCTGTCACGAGCGATGGCTTCGGTGGCTCCGCGCCAACGGCAACGGGAACTAAGTCTGAGTTCACCGGCTTCCAGGCCGGCGCGGATATCGGCATCTACAACATTCAGGCGACGGGTTGGAATTTCAACTTCGGTGTCTTTGGTGGTGTCGCGGAGACTCGGAGTAAATCGACTTCGGTGACGCAGAATCCTGGCTCAGGGACGGGTTCATCGACTGTAAATACCTCGATCAAGATGAACGTGCCCTATGTCGCGCTCTACACCTTCCTGTCGAACGGGCCGTTCGTCGCCGAAGTGAACATCCGCAAGGACTTCTACGACGCGGTGGTGAACGCTTCTGGTGATGGGTTGGCCTTCACCGCGCGTGACCAGCGCGTGACCGGCGACGGCATCAGCGTGAATGCGAACATGTCCTACCGCGTCAACCTGTTCGAGAGCTGGTATGTCGAGCCGACGATCGGCGTGTCGAAGGGCCGCTACACCTTCGGCAATCTGCCGCTGGCGACGGGAACGGGCGACCAGGCGACGTTCGCGGCGATCAACAGCATCCTTGGCCGGGCGGGCGCCAATATCGGCACGAGCTTCGTGGTGCAGGACAAGCTGATTCTCGCGCCCTTCATCCATGGTTCGGTGTGGCACGAGTTCGCCAGCGACGCTAAGGCGCAAGCGAGCACGGTTGGACTCGCGTTCAATGCGACGACGGAGCGGGTCGGCACATTCGGGCAGGTCGGCGGCGGGCTGCAGTTCAAGATCGTCGACAGCAACTTCCTCGGCTTCGTGCGCGGCGATTACCGCTTCGGCGACAAGGTCCATGGAAAAGCCTTCAACGCAGGCCTCAAATTGCAGTTTTAGGAGCGGATGATCAATCGCGCACGGAAATCTCTGTGCGTTCGATGATCGGGCCCGCGGCGGAGTAATTTGCAAGCAAGGAAATTGGCGCTGGAGAGGGTGGAGTATGCGTCGTGCGGTGGTCAAACCCGTTTCCGAAGAGCTCGGCAGCGAACTCGACGGTTTGGTCCGTGAATTTCGTCTGAAGGTGTTTGTGGCCCTTTCAAGACTGCCGCCTCAGGACGCCAAGACGCTGCACGGGACTGTCGTCGCGCTGCTCAGCGTTGGATACGAACAGAAAGATCTTTGCGAAACTGTCGGCGTCAGCCGTCATGTGCTGAATAAGTGGGCGTCAGGAGAAGGTATCCCGCGCTTTCCGTCGTTGCGGGCAGAGCTCACTGGCAAATTGCGCCGGCTGCTCGTCGAACGGCCAGAAATTAATTTTCCGCGCAGCGCTCCACAAGGCTCCCTCCGTCTCACCGTCTGAGAATGGCGCGTATAAGCGCTCGAGGTGAAACATCTGACGAAGCGATGCGGCGTTTTGGGAGGTTCGCTTAACGATAGGCCATCGCGCTGGAGCCAGTAAGCCGTCTGAACATTCACTGCCAGCACGATCGCTAGCCGTGAGCGCGTCCGCAGCCGGTTCAGGAGCGCTGACACCTCCCGAGCCACGCTTGATTTGCCTTTGCGACGCCGCGTCGAATGACCTGAGGCGAGCGACCTTCGCTGAGGCCCGCCTCGCCAACTCCCCGCGATTCCAGGATATTGAAATTTGCAGGCGGAGACTGATCGCTCAAATCGCCGGTGAAGGCGCGCGCATGGCCCACTATCGCGCATGCAGACCGCTTCCGCGGGCGCTAATGCCCGGAAACTTCGCGACTTTCCAAAATCCAGGACAGGCGGCGCCTCGCGCCAAAATGGGTGGTGGGGGAAGTAGGACTCGAACCTACGAAGGCGTAGCCAGCGGATTTACAGTCCGCCCCCTTTGCCGCTCGGGACATTCCCCCGCCTGCGGGGCTTGAGGGCCGCCGCAAACGCGCCGCCCCGCTGAAGGGCGGGGCGAGCGGGCGGGTTATGGTTGTGGTCGCCGCAGGTGTCAACGGAAAAGCCGGCTCGAAATCCACAAGGCCGCCGGGCGGGGCTCCTGCGCCGGATTTGGCCCCTTTACGGGCGGCCGTTAGCGGGCGCAGGCGATTGCGGAGGGCCGTCCCGCCGACTATCAGCCAGATGCCCCTCCAAGCCCCAGAGACGCGCCCTGAGACCGCAAAACCGCCCGCCCCGCCACTCGGGCCGCCCGCGCCGAAACCCCTCCCACGGGCCAAGGGAGCGCGATCCCAGGCGGTCGCCCGACGAGGTCGTGCTCTATGGCTGGCACCCGGTCGTCGAGGCCCTGCGCAACCCGAAGCGCACGCCGCGCCGGCTGCTGGCCACCGAGAATGGCGCGCGCCGGCTACGCGAGGAGATGGGCGGCGCCCTTCCCATTGAGCCCGAACTCGTGATGCCGCGCGCGATCGACAATCTGCTCACGCCCGACGCCGTGCATCAGGGGCTCTATCTCGTCTGCGATCCGCTCGAAGGCCCCGATCTCGACGCCGTGCCCGACAGCGCCTTTCTCGTCGTGCTCGATCAGGTGACGGACCCGCACAATGTCGGCGCCATCGTGCGCTCCTGCGCTGCGTTCGGCGTCGACGCGATCCTCACCACCGAGCGCCACAGCCCGACCGCCACGGGCGTTCTGGCGAAAGCCGCCTCGGGCGGGCTTGAGCATGTCCCGATCATCGCGGTGCGCAATCTCGGCGACGCGCTGGAAAAGCTCGGCCGTCAGGGCGTTTTGCGCGTCGGGCTTGATTCGGAAGGCGCCGCGACGATCGACGACACGCCGATGCGCCGGCCGCTTGCGCTCGTGCTCGGCGCCGAAGGCAAGGGCCTGCGCCAGCGCACGCGGGAGATTTGCGACGCCGTCGCCCGCCTCGACATGCCGGGCGCGATCAAGAGCCTCAACGTGTCGAACGCCGCGGCGATCAGCCTGCATGTCGCCATGATGAAGCTGAAGCGTCCCGTCTGAGGCCTCCCGCCTCGCGCCTGATGTGCAGCGCACATTAGACCAAAGGCGGACGACTATTTTGCTAGAGAAGCTGTGCTGAATCGCGCGTAAATTGTGCGCGGAGAAGCTTGCCGCACGGCGAGTCGCCACAAGCGAAGCCTGCGCGAAAGCAGGACGATCAGGGAAGCGCCAATCTCGGGCTTTCGGGCCTTGCTCCCCAACTGCATTCGGGCGGAGGCGGCGGCGCCGACCCCGAGCGTCTCGCGCTCCGGCGCGAAGGCCGCCGGAGAATGAGGGCAACAGGGAACGCCATGAGCACAGCAACCTATTCAGGGTCGGCGGCCGGTCCGCGACCCATGTCGGCGGAGGAGAAGAAGGTCATCCTCGCCTCGTCGGCGGGCACGGTTTTCGAATGGTACGATTTCTACCTGACCATCCCGCTCGCAGCGAACATCGCCGCCAACTTCGTGCCTGGCGACAACGAAACGGCGAAATTCATTTTCGTGCTCTTCAGCTTCGCGGCCGGCTTCGCGGTGCGCCCATTCGGCGCGCTTGTGTTCGGCCGGGTCGGCGATCTGATCGGCCGCAAATACACCTTCCTCGTCACCATGACGATCATGGGCCTTGCGACCTTCATCGTCGGCCTCCTGCCCGGCTACGCCACGATTGGCCTCGCCGCTCCGATCGCCTTCATCGTCTGCCGCCTGCTCCAGGGTCTCGCGCTTGGCGGCGAATATGGCGGCGCTGCGACCTATGTCGCCGAACACGCGCCGCAAGGCCGGCGCGGCTACTATACGAGCTGGATCCAGATCACCGCGACGTTCGGCCTGTTCCTCGCGCTCGCAGTCATCCTCGGCCTGCGCTTCAGCATGTCGACGGAAACGTTCAATGACTGGGGCTGGCGCGTGCCGTTCCTGCTGTCGATCATCCTGCTCGGCTTCTCCATCTGGATCCGTCTGCAGCTTAACGAGTCGCCGGCCTTCCAGAAGATGAAGGCCGAGGGCGCGACCTCGAAGGCGCCGCTGTCGGAAGCTTTCGGCACCTGGAAGAACGCCAAGATCGCGATCTTCGCGTTGCTTGGCGGCACCGCCGGGCAGGCCGTCGTGTGGTATGCGGGCCAGTTCTATGCCCTCATTTTCCTCACGCAGACCCTGAAGGTCGACGCGACGACGACATATCTGATCCTCGCCTTCGCGCTGTTGCTCGGCACGCCGTTCTTCGTGATCTTCGGCAGCCTGTCCGACAAGATCGGCCGCAAGCCGGTTCTGCTGGCCGGATTGTTGATCGCGGCGCTGACCTACTTCCCGCTCTTCACCAAGATCGCCTCCATCGCCAATCCCAAGCTGGTGGCGGCGACGGAGAGCGTGAAGATCGACATCACCGCCGATCCCGCAAGCTGCGGCTCACTGTTCGATCCGGTCGGCGTGCGCGTCTTCACCGCGCCCTGCGACCTCGTCCGTCGTACGCTTGCATCGAGTTCGATGCATTACGAGTTGAAGCCCGGCGCGGCGGGTTCGGCGCTTTCGGTCAAGGTCAATGGAGCCGATGTCGCCAGCCCCGGCGAAAAGGCGGGCGCTGCGATCGTCGATGCGGCCTACGCTGCGGGCTATCCCAAGGTGGGAGATCCGTCGATCCTGAAGGCGCAGTCGCTCGGCGCCCTGTTCTCGGATGGTCGCGCGCTGAGCCTGGTTGGCGTTCTCTTCCTGCTCGTGATCTATGTGACCATGGTGTATGGCCCGATCGCGGCCCTGCTGGTGGAATTGTTCCCCACCCGCATCCGCTATTCCGGCATGTCGTTGCCTTATCACCTTGGAAATGGCTGGTTCGGCGGCTTCCTGCCGCCCACCGCCTTCGCCATCGTGGTGGCGAGCGGCAATATTTTCAACGGCCTGTGGTATCCGATCATCATCGCGCTGATGACCTTTGTGATCGGCCTCATCTTCGTGCCTGAGACGAAGGATCGCGATATCTTCACCTACACCGGCGAAGAATAAGATCGCCACCGAATGCAAAGCCCCGTCGCAGCGATGCGGCGGGGCTTTTCATCGCCAATGCGAATTGCTCGTAGGCGCAGGCGGCGAGGGCGATGCGGGCGCCAAAAACAAAATCCCCGCGAGCCCGCGGGGATTTCATATTTTCTGCAATGATCCGGCGGCTGCAAAGCCGCCCGCGAACTGATTATTCGCAGACGCGCACGCGGCGCACGACATACATGCCGTTATAGTCGTCCCACACGCGCCGACGCTCGAACCAGCAGGCCGGCGCCACAGGCGCCTCGACGACGTCAGGCACCGGACGCGCCAGAGCGCCGGCCGCGAGACCGCCCGCGATCAGGCCGCCAGCGATTCCAAGGCCGACAGCGGCGCCTCTGTTGTAGCCGTAGCCGCGACGGTAATATTGCGCGTCAGCAGGCGCAGCCGACATCACGAACGCGCTCACGGCGGCCGCCACAGCCGCGGCAATCAGCGCGCCCCGGCGCGAATGGCGTAGAAAGGTCATGAAATCCCTCCGATTCCTCAAACAGCCGCGCCCCACGACCTGACGCGGGTTAATGTATACCCCGCCGACCGTGATGGCGAGCGGATAAGGCGGCAATAGGGCCGCGCGGGACCCGACTTGCGCCAAAGGCCGCATTCGATCAAGAGAGGCGGGGTCCGGCCCCTGATCGGAAGACAGCGCCCGTCGCCGCGAGGGTGGCGGCGCCATTCGATCAATCCGGACGAGGCGATCGGCCATGCGAGTCGCTTCGGGTCCCGGACTCGACGCGGCCCGGGCCGGGCGCGGCGCCGGAATAGCTCAGCGGTAGAGCAGCGGTTTTGTAAACCGAAGGTCGGGGGTTCAATCCCCTCTTCCGGCACCAATTCTCCTTCGCAATCCCGATGTGGGCTTCCCAGACCTGACATTTCCTTCGAACGGCGGCTGACCCGGCCTTATCGCCACGGGGCGTTCAGGCGCCGGCTGGCTCCGCCGCGGCTGGAGCCGGAATCGGGAACGGCTTTGCGAAATGACAGGCGGCCTGATGACCGCCGCCGAGGGAAGCGAGCGGCGGGTGCTCGTTTCGGCAGACATCGCGCGCGATCGGGCAGCGCGTGTGAAACGAGCATCCTGTAATCGCCTGCGACGGGCTCGGCGCATCGCCGCTCAGGATGATGCGCGTCTCCTTGCGGTCCGGATCAGGTTCAGGCGCGGCTGACAACAGAGCCTGCGTATAGGGATGATGCGGCGCGCCGTAGATCTGCGCTTTCGGCCCGGATTCCATGATGCGCCCGAGATACATCACCACCACGCGATCGGCGATGTGCCGCACGATGGCGAGATCATGCGCGACGAACAGATAGGAAAGGCCTTTCTGCTCCTGCAGATCCTGCAGGAGATTGACGATCTGCGCCTGCACGGAGACATCAAGCGACGATACGGGCTCGTCCGCCACAATGAAGCTCGGATCGAGCGCGATGGCGCGCGCGATTCCGATGCGCTGGCGCTGTCCGCCGGAAAATTGCCGGGGATAGCGATCCATATGCGCCGGCCGAAGGCCGACCTGCGTCAGCAGATCGGCGACGCGGTCGCGACGCTCGCGACGCGATCTTGCAAGCCCGAATGAGTCGAGTGGTTCAGCGATGATGTCAGCCACTGTGCGGCGCGGACTCAGCGAACCGAACGGGTCCTGAAACACCATCTGCACATGCCGGCGCATCTCGCGCATCCTGGCCGGCGACAGGGCCGTCAGATCGACATTGTCATAGAACACCTTGCCAGCGGTCGGTTCGAGCAACCTGAGAAGAAGCCGTCCGGTCGTCGATTTTCCGCAGCCGGATTCGCCAACGAGCGCCACGGTCTCGCGACGCCCGATCTCGATCGAGATATTATCAACCGCCTTCAGCGTCTCGCGGCCGCCGCCGAACGCATGGCGGCCCGCGCGCTCGAAGGTTTTCGTCAGGCCCTCGGCCCGCACAAGCGCCGCGCTCATGTCGTTCCACCCGCGACCCAGCACGCCGCCGCATGGCCTTCGCCGATCCCGATCATGGGCGGAGCCTCGCGCTCGCAGCGATCGATCCGGTCCGGGCAGCGCGCGCGGAAAGCGCATCCCTGCCTGATCGTTCCCGGCGCGGGTATCGATCCCGGAATCTGTCGGAGCCGGCGTGAATCCTCGTTCAGGCGCGGGATCGATTGCAACAGGCCGCGCGTATAGGGATGCGCGGGTTTTTTGAAGATCGAGCGCACATCAGCGTCTTCGACGATGCGGCCGGCATACATGACGATCACGCGGTCGGCGATATCGGCGATCACGCCGAGATCATGCGAGATAAACACGATCGCGGTGTTGAGCCGGGCGCGCAGGCGCTTCATCAGGTCGAGAACCTGCGCCTGGATGGTGACGTCGAGCGCCGTCGTCGGCTCATCGGCAATGAGCAGCTTTGGATTGCATGCGAGCGCCATCGCGATCATGACGCGCTGACGCATGCCGCCCGAGAATTGATGGGGATAGGCGCGCATGCGCTCCGTCGGATCGGGAATGCCAACGAGGCGCAAGATGTCCGCCGTTTTCACCGCGCGTTCGGCAGCGCTGACATTCTCGTGCAGATAGATCGCCTCGCCGATCTGGTCGCCGATTGTCATCAGCGGATTGAGCGAGCTCATCGGCTCCTGAAAGATCATGGCGACGTCGCGGCCGCGAATCTCCGGCATGCGATTGCGCGGCAGGGTGAGCAGGTCTTCGCCCTCGAAGAGGATGCGGCCGGCGACGATGCGGCCCGGCGGCTCCGGCAGCAGACGCAGGATCGACAGCGACGTCATGCTTTTGCCGGAGCCGGATTCTCCGACGATGCCGAGGCAGCCGCCAGCGCCAACTGAAAAGCTGACGTCGTCGACGACGCGCAAAGGCGCCGCCTTCGGACCAAATTCGATCGACAGCCCTTCGACTTTCAGAAGCGGCGCGGTCAAGGCGCCGTCTCCGGATCGAGCAGGTCGCGCACCGCATCGCCGACAAGATTGAAAGCGAGAACGACGCAAGTGATCGCAAGACCCGCGCCAATAATCGGCCAGGGCGAACCGAACAGGCTGTTCAAGCCGTCGCGAATGATGTTGCCCCAGCTTGGATTGGGCGGCTGGGTGCCGATGCCGAGGAAGCTCAGCGAGGCTTCAAGCCGGATCGCCGACGCCGTCCAGAGCGTGGCGAGCACGACGATCGGCGCTGCGATGTTGGGGATGATGTGGCGGATAATGATGCGCGGCGCGCGCACGCCGACAGCGACCGCAGCTTCGACATAGGGCTCCTGCTTCACCGCAAGCGTCGAGGCGCGCGCAACGCGCGCAAAGCCCGGCGTGAAGGCGATCGTCAGCACCGCGACGATGTTCCAGAAGCCCGCGCCCAGAGCGGCCGCGATCAAAATCGCCAGCAGCAGTTCGGGAAAGGAAAAGAGAAGATCGATGATGCGGCTGATGATCCGGTCAACGACGCCGCCGAGCCATCCCGCCGCAACGCCCAGCGCCGTGCCGATAATCGCCGCAAGCAGCGGCGAAAGCAGACCGAAGATCAGCGAATTGCGCGAGCCATAGATCATGCGCGACAGCACGTCGCGACCGAACTGATCCGTGCCGAGCCAGTTCTCCGCCGAAGGCGGCCGGTTGATCTTGATGTAGCTCTGCGCGAGCGGATCGTAGGGAGAGAGGGAGGGAGCGAAGATCGCGACGATGGCGAAGATCAAGATGACGACAAGCGCGGCGATCGTCGCCGGACGGCCAAGCAGCGCGTGCAGAAGGAGATCGCGGCCGCGCTCCTCCGGCGCAAGAGATTCGGATGCATTGTCGATCACCGTCATCACGCCACCCTGATGCGCGGATCGACGACGAGATAGGCGAAATCCATCACCAGATTGACGAGCACGACGAACATCGCGAACACAACGACGCCGCCCTGAATCATGGTGTAGTCGCGTTCGGCGATGGCCCGGATCAGCAGCGCCCCGATGCCGGGCCTGTTGAATACGAGTTCGATCGCGACCGATCCCGACAAGGTTGCGAGGATGCTGAGGCCAAGCCCTGTGACCAGCGGCAGCATGGCGTTGCGCATGCCGTGAACGTAAGTAACGCGCGGCTCACGGGCGCCTTTGGCGCGCGCGGTGCGGATATAATCCTTGCCCATCACTTCGAGAAGCGATGTGCGCGTCAGCCGCCCCATGAACGCCGTTTTGAGAGTAGCCAGCGTGAGCGCGGGCAGAAAGACATGGTGCAGTCGATCGAAGAATCCCGAACCGGCGCCGCTGATCGGAAACCATCCGAGATTGAGCGAGAAGCCGATGAGCAGCAGCGCGCCGAGATAGAAATCGGGGATCGCATAGCCCAACAGCGAAAAAACTCTCAGCCCCGCGTCCGGCAGGCGATTGCGGCGCGTCGCGGCATAGACGCCGAAGGGGACGCCCGCGATGACGCCCATGGCCGTCGCCACGATCGTCAGCTCGATCGTGTAGGGAAGGTTGTAGCCGATCAGCTCCAGCACCGGCGTGCGATGGATCAGCGACGCGCCGAAATTCAACGTCGCGATGTCACGCAGGAAACTCAGATACTGAACGATGAGCGGCTGGTTGAGCCCCATCTTCTCGCGCAGCTCGGCGATTTGCTCCGGCCGCGCGCCATCGCCAAGCACCGCGATCGCCGGATCGCCCGGCAGGATGCGCATCGCGACGAACACCAGCGTGAGAACGAGGAGGATCGTCGGGATCGCGTCCAGCAGCCGGACGCCGAAATAGCGCAGCACGCGACAGACCTCCCTTTGCTCTCAGGCCGCCGTCGCCCTATGCAGCCGCCAGCGCGCGTAGCCGCTCTTCACGTCGTAACCGACATCGACTCTGGAATTGCGCGCGATCGTATAGGACAGCGTCGACAGGCCGATCGCGGGAAGATCGCGCTGCACCTGCAATTCGATGCTCTGGCAGATTTTCAGATATTCGTCATAGGTCGTGGCGTTAAGCGCCTGCTTGAGTTGATCGTCGATGCCGGGCGTCACGACGCCATAGTGCGAATAGTTCTGTCCGCCTTTTCCGTCTTTCGTCGCGTTCGCCTCGCTTGAGAGATAGTCGATATAGACGCGGGTTGGAATGGGCGGATAGCTCGACGAATTCATCGCCAGCGTGTTCAGGTCGTTGCGGTTCGCCGCGTGAAACGCTGTGTGATCCATCATGTTAAGCTTCATGCGGAAGCCGGCCGGCCTGATCTGCTCCTGCAGGATCAGCATCGTTGAGGAATAGTCCTCGCGCTGGCTGCAATTAGATTCAAAATCCAGACCGTTGGGGAAGCCCGCCTCCTTCAGCAGATCCTTCGCCTTGTTGATGTCGTGCTCGTAGCGCAGCTCCGGCGGAAGCTGCTGTTTGGTGAAGCCCGCGGGGAAGCCCGGCGGATTGATCGTCGCCACGACGCCGCCCATCGGCGTCAGCGCGGTGGCGAGCGTCGTCTGGTCCATCGCATGCGCGAGCGCGCGCCGCACGCGAATATCGTCGAACGGCTTGCGCGTGAGGTTGATCATCAGCGTGTTGAACGAGCCCGGCACCGTCATGTCGAACTTCAGCGTCTTGTCGCGCTTCAGCATCGAGTCGACCCAGCCGGGCGCGCGCACCGCCTCGATCATGTCGGCGTTGCCGGAGAGAAGCGCGAGCGTGCGCGCTGTCGTATCAGAAATGTAGAGAATGGAGAGATTGGGCGTCTTCGCCTTCTCGCCCCAATAGGCGTCGAACGCCTTGACGTAGATGCCGGACTTCTGATCGAAGCGCGCAAGCTCATACGGGCCCGTGCCGACGGGATCCTGCGAGAATCCTTCGCCCTTCTCGATATCGGCCTTTTTGCTGACGATCGACGCGTTGTTATAAAAAACAGAGCTGCCGAGAAACAGCGGATCGGGCCCATTCAGTCTGATCACGACGCTATGGTCGCCGTCCTTCACGACCTCCTTCACATTGAAGAAGTTCGCGCGGTTCATGCCTTTGCGCGCGCGATCAAACGAGTGGACGACATCGTCCGACGTCATCTCGCCATAGCCCTTGTGGAACTTCACACCCTTGCGCAGCGCAAAAGTCCAGGTGCGCGCGCCGTCGCTCGATTTCCAGCTTTCAGCGAGCGTCGGCACAAAATCCTCTTCGCGCACGCCGAACATCCCGTCCTTGGGCCGCACGAGCTGCTCGAACATCTGTTCGGTGGCCCAATTGTCGGCGCCGAGAATCGTCTTATTGGGATCAGCTTCACGCGGACCAGCGGCTGCGAGCGCGATGCTGATCGTGTCGCGGTTGGCTGCGCGCGCGATGTTGACAGTGGAGGGGAGAGCTGCGCCTGCGGCCGCGGCGCCGAGAAATTTCCGCCTGTTCATCGCCATCTCGCATTCCCTCCGATTTTCTTGTTTCTTATTCGGCTGAGGCTCGGCGTTTCGCCAACTCCTCGTCGATGACGTCGAGGCCTAGTCCCGGTCCCGATGGAATCTTGAATTTTCCACCCTCGGGCTTCGGCGGATTGCGGAAAGCCGCATGCATCCGCGTCGATGGATCGGCGAATTCAGCTGGCTTGGTGAGATGCATGATGGCCGCGAGCACATGCAGATTCGCAGCATGCCCGATCGTCGGCTGCGTCTGATGCGGCACCAGTTCGACGCCATGGGCGTAGCAGATGGCGGCGCATTGCATCAGGCCGGTGACGCCGCCCATCTTCACGATGTCAGGCTGCACCATGCGCACGCCCGCATTGATCATGTCGACCAGCGCCTGGACCGTGTAGGTCTGCTCGGCTGCGGAGACGGTGATGTCGAGGCGCTGCGCCACCTCGCCCATGCCGCGCACGTCGTAATGCTGCACCGGCTCTTCGAACCAGATGAAGCCGAGTTCCTCAAGCGCGCGACCGACGCGCATGGCGCCGCCGACCGAGTAGTTGTTGTTGGCGTCGAAGGCGAGCGGATAGGACTCGCCGACAAGCTTCCGCACCGCTCTCGCCTTGGCGATGTCGCCGGGAATATCATGGTCGAGCTGAGAGCGATCGCCGTCCCAGCGGATCTTGATCGCGGCCGGCGTCTCCGTCTTCCAGCGCGCCTCCACAGTTTTCACGACTTCATCGACGGTGCGGTTCGCATTGCCGCCGATTGACGCATAGAACGGAACCTCCGTGCGCCAGCCGCCGCCGAGCAATTTGTAGATCGGAAGCCCTGCAATTTTTCCCTTGATGTCCCAGAGAGCAATGTCGATCGCCGCGAGCGCGCCGGTCAGGGCGCCTTCCGGCCCGAGCTTGATGCATTTGTGGAACATGCGATCATAGAGAACCGCATGGTCATATGCGTCGGCGCCGATGAGTCCGGGCGCGAGATCGCGTCTGATAATTCCGAGCGAGTGTTCGCCGCCCTGCATCGGCGACGCCTCGCCATAACCGACAACGCCATCTTCCGTCGTGATGCGGACGAACGCGCTGCGGCGTCCCGGCGGATCGCCTGGCTGCCAGGCGACCTGAAAGGCTTCGACGGATTTGATCCTGGCTACGGCAGTCACGGGCGCTCTCTCACTCAACAATCGAACTGGCGAGCGGAGACGACTGGCGCTCCGGCGTTTCCTCGATCCGCGTTGTCGCGGAGTGTTCTGCTTGTCCCGAGCTTAGGCAGGTTTGCATCCGCATGCAACGCTCAGGCGAGTGCTTGGGAACGGCGATAGCGCGCAGCGACGAGGCCATCGGCGGTGAGGATTTCATCGGTGACGAAATAGCGGCGGTTGTTTCGCTCATAGAGTTCCACCACGACGCCTGATGTCGCGATCCGCTGTTCCGCGTGGACAGTCCTGAAATGCTGCGTCTCGATCGAGGCGAAGATGGGTGGAGTTGGCAGCGCAAAACTCTGGTTCACGTCGCCCATAGCGAGCCGCATCGGGCAGCCGGGATGGGCGAGCGAGCCGTTGGCATAGGCGTCATGCGTTTCCTGAAAGGCGGCGAGCGAGATGGCCAGATCGGCCGAGGTGAGGATTGCGTTGCGACTGCCAATACAGGCGCCGACCTTCAAGCCCGTCTCGGCATCAATTTTGGGATCGGGGAGGGGCGGCGGCGCGCCTTCGATCACAGGTGGCTGTGCTGCGTCGCGCGGCTTCGCGATCCAGCCGACAGCAAGCTGTTCTCCAGCCGCGTTGGTCACCTGAGCGTCGGCGCGCAAGCCTGCGTCTGATGCGATCGCAACGCCCGCGGAGATCGTGAGGCGATCGCCGTCATAGGCCGGGCGGCGGAAGCGCATGCCCATAGCGCCGCGCGTCAGCCATTCCTCGCCCCATGCGTCGACGGCGAGGCGACTGACATGGCCATAGAGAAAGGCGCCCGGCACGAGCGCCGCGCGAAAGCCGAACTTGCGCGCAGTGTCGTCGTCATGCGTGGAGCCGACATAGCGCGGATCGTGATCGAGGCGGATGTCGATCTCGAATGATGCGGGAAATCCGGCGGGCATCTATGCGCCCGGCTTTGGCGCATCAGCGATCACGCCGGATGCGATCATTGCTGTGATTTCGTCGTCGCTGCGGCCAAGAATATCGCGCAGGATCGCGACATTGTCGGCGCCGAAAGCGGGGGCTGCGGCTCTTGCTCCTCCCGGCGTTTCGCTCAGGCGAACGGGAAGGCCGGGATAGGGATGGCGGCCGAGATCTGGCCGCTCAAGCTCATCGAAAAATCCGCGCGCCGCGAGATGCCGGCTTGCCGCCACATCCTTCGGCGTCTGCACCGGCGCGGCGGGAACGCCGGCGTCCTGCAGCGCGTCAGCGATCGCGTGCTTGTCGCGCGCGCGCGTCCATTCGCGAACAAGCTCGGAAATCTCGCGCTGATGTTTGAGGCGCGCACCGTGAGTTACAAATCGGGGATCATGTGCGGCTTCAGGAGCATCGATGACGACGCAAAGCCGTCGCCACTGATCGTCATCGAAGACGCCGATCGCGACCCATTGATCGACGCCCTGCGCGGGAAAAGCGTCATGCGGGGCAGCGTCCGGGCGGTGATTGCCGCCGCGCGGAATATCGATTCCAGTTTCGCAGGAGAGCAGCAGATCAGCGCCGATGAATTGCATCGCCGCCTCGACCTGGGGAATTTCGATGTGCTGGCCTTCGCCAGTGCGCTGGCGGTGCATCAGCGCGGTCATGATCGCCGCCGCCGCATTGAATCCGCCGATCGGATCGAGATAGGATGGTCCCGTCGTCTCCGGCGGGCCGTCGGGATAGCCGATCAGGCTTGCCATGCCGGCGGCCATTTCCATGGTCGGACCCAGCGCCGCATAGCCCGACATCGGCCCGTCGAGGCCAAACGCCGGAATTTCCGCGACGATGATGTCGGGTTTGATGCGCGCGAGACTCTCATAGTCCACGCCGAGCTTTTCGAGTGTGCCCGGCCGGAAATTGCAAGTCACGACGTCAGTGACCGCGAGCAGATCGCGCAGCGCGGCGCGCCCCTCTGTCGTCTTGAGATCAAGCACGAGCGAACGCTTGTTGACGTTCTGCGAGTTGAACAGGAACGTCCTGTCATAGTGACGTGCGCCCGGATCGCCATTGGCGAAATTCATCGGTTGCGGCGTCTCCTTGTTGATGCGCCAGGAGTTGGTGCGCGTCGGCGCCTCGACATGGATGACTTCAGCGCCTAGCCAGGCCAGCACGCGCCCGGCCATCGGCCCCGCCCAGGCCGTGCAAAGCTCCACCACACGAATTCCAGCGAGAGGGAGCGGGTTCATTCAGCGGCGCTCCGCATCATGCGCGTATCGTCGAGCGCGGGCGGCGGCGCAATTTCGCCGCGCGGCGTGCGGCTGAAGCGCCAGGCCGGACCGAGAATCCGCTCATCGCCGGCGCGCCGCCAATAGTCGCGAGCGATAAGATGCGGATGATCGCGCAATTCGGTGAGCCCAGGCGCCTTCGCGGCGATCACCTGCGCCTGCTGCAGCGCGTCGACAACTTCATCCGCCAAGCGATCGGCGACGACCGACTGGATGATTTCGAAGAGCGCGCTCCAGTTCGCCTTGCGCGTCAGCGGATCGGCGAAACGCGGATCGCTGATGAGATGGGCGAGGCCGAGAGTTTCGCAGAGCGCGCGCCAGCGGAAATTATAGATCCAGATGCACACCCAACCGTCGCGGCAAAGCGCCTGGCCCGCCGTGATGCTGAGCTCGCTGCGCAGCCGGTCGTGACCGCTATAGAGAAACTGCATCACATAGGGAAACGCCATCGCGGCAGCGGTTTCCGCGCGATCGATGAGAACGTCCTGCCCGCGTCCAATCGTTGGCCTGACATAGAGCGCGGCAAGGGCGCCGATATAGGCTGCGAGTCCCGCCGCGAATGCCGAGCGTTCGCCATAGCCATAGAGCGGCTCGCGGCCATGCGCGCCGTTGTTGTGCATCATGCCGGACAGCGCCTGAATGACGATCTCCGGTCCGCGCCAATGACCCAGCGAAGTCTCCGGCGCGAAATCATCGATGCGGACGACGACGGTCTGCGCGCCAATCGCCGCAAACTCTTTGCGCGCCGCGCCCGGCGGCAAAATGATGATGTCTGCGCGCGACATCAGCTCGTCGCGAAGGCGCTGCGCGCCTGTCTTCGCGAGGTCAATCGCAATACTGCGCTTGCCGGCGTTGAGATGCCGGAACATCAGCGATTCGCCCGGAGTGTCGACAGATAAGGGCGCGGCGCGGCGGATCGGCGAGCCCTCCGGCGGCTCGATCAGCGTGACGGTCGCGCCATGATCGGCCAGCAAGCGCCCGCAATATTGCCCGGCGATCGAGTCCGACATATCGACCACATGCAGATGTCCAAGCGCAGCGGGCGATTGATGTCCGGAAGAAGCCATGAGGCGAAGCTAGCGATTCTTGCATCCGTATGCAAGAATGATGACGAGTTGGCCTAACACGCTGACTGATTGGGAGATTCAGGGTTGGACGCGAAACCAGCGGAGCGGGCGGGAGGCGGGGTTACGGCGCGCGAACTCGCGCGCATGATCGGGGTCAGCCAGTCCGCGGTGTCCCGGGCTTTCACCCCCGGGGCGAGCATTTCCGCCGACATGCGCCAGCGCATCCTCGCGTCTGCGGCGAAGCTCGGCTATCGCCCGAACGCGATCGCGAGCAGCCTGTCGAAACGCTCGAGCAAGCTGATCGGTGTGGTGCTGCCCGATCTGCGCAATCCCTTCTATCCCGCTTTCCTCGAAAAACTTCTGCTGGCGCTGGAGCAAGCGGGCCATCAGGGGCTGGTGATCAATGGTCCGCCCGAAGGCGACATGGAGGACCAGCTCGCTGGCCTCACGCAGTACAATATCGAGACCGTGATCATCGCGTCTGCGCGCGTGTCGACGGCGACGGCGTTGAACTGGTCTCGAAATGGGCGATCGGCGCTGCTGTTCAATCGGCCGGTGGCGAATGTGCCAGTAGCAAGCGTCTGTTGCGACAATGCGGCCGGCGCGCGCGCTATCGCCGATCACTTTAACGCCTGCGGCTATCGCAAGGTGGCTTACGTCGCTGGCCCGCAGGACATGCCTGCGAACACAATCCGCCAGAACGCCTTCATTACGCGGGTCGCGGAGCTCGGCATGACGTTGAGCGCCTGCATCGTCGGCGGCTCCTACGGCTATGAGATCGGGCACCGCCACGGCGTCGAAGCCGCGCGTTCGGGCGCGGACGCGATCTTCTTCGCGAACGACATCACCGCGCTTGGCGGCCTCGACGCCATTCGTGACATCGCTGGATTGCGCGTTCCCGAAGATATCGGCGTCGCTGGCTTCGATGACATCACCATGGCGAGTTGGCCCCGTCACCAGCTCACAACTCTTCGCCAGCCGCTCGACGAGATGATTGCGATCGCGGTCGAGATGCTCGTCAATCGAGAAGGCGCGCAGCCCTTGCCGCCAACGATGCGTCTTGTCGCCGGTGAATTGGTTGCGCGCAACACCACGAGGACATCCGCTGATGGCCGCTCCCGTTCCACAGCGACGTAACTGGGCCGGCAATGTCAGCTACGGCTGGACGAGCTGGCATGAGCCCGAGACGCTCAACGAGGCGCGTCGGATCGTCGCCCGGGAATCTCGCATCAGGGCGCTTGGCGCAAGGCATTCGTTCGGCGACATCGCGAACACGGATGGCGCGCTTCTATCGACCGCCAGGCTCGATCGCGTGGTCAATCTTGATCGCGGGGCGAAGACAGTCACTGTCGAAGGCGGCGCGCGTTACGGAGAACTCGCTGCTTTCCTGCATGGAGAAGGCTTCGCGCTGCCCAACCTCGCTTCCTTGCCGCATATTTCGGTCGCCGGCGCTATCGCGACCGCGACCCATGGCTCCGGCGATCAAAATCGCTGTCTCGCAGCCGCCGTTTCGGCGCTCGACTTGATCGGACCAGATGGAGACATCATCTCTCTGGAGCGAGGAGACGCTGATTTTTCAGGCGCCGTCATCGGGCTTGGCTGCACAGGGATCGTCGCCCGCCTGCAGCTCGATCTCGTGCCGACCTTCGAGATCGCGCAGAATGTCTACGAAGACGCGCCGCTGGAGTACGTCATCGAGAATTTCGACAGCATGATGTCAGCCGGCTACAGCGTCAGCCTTTTCACGGACTGGACAAGCGAGCGCGTCAATCAGATCTGGGTGAAGGCTTTGGTCGGCGATGCTCGACGCGGCGCGCCGGGAGACATGCTTGGCGAAGCGAAGCCCGCCACGCGCGACCTTCATCCGATTTCTTCAATTTCGGCTGCGCATTGCACGCCACAATGCGGCGTCGCCGGCCCCTGGCATGAAAGGCTGCCTCATTTCAGGTTCGGCTTCGCGCCGAGCAGCGGCGACGAGTTGCAAAGCGAATATCTCGTGCCGCGAATTCATGCAGCGGAAGCGCTGAGAGCGGTGAACGCCATGCGCGGCGACATCGCGCCTTTGCTTCAGATCAGCGAGATTCGCAGCGTCGCGGCCGACGATCTCTGGATGAGTCCCTTCTATAAACAGCCTTGCATCGGGCTGCATTTCACCTGGAAGCCGGACTGGTCGCGCGTGTCGTCGCTGTTGCCTGATATCGAGGCGCAACTGGCTCCGTTCGGCGTCCGGCCTCATTGGGGAAAACTTGCGTCGATAGATCCGTCCGATGTCCGGGCGCTCTTTCCGCGATTTGACGATTTCGCGCGGCTTGCAGGCGCTCTCGACCCCGGCGGCAAATTTCGCAATGATTTCACTCGCCGGCTACTGGCGGATTAGACAAACAAGTGCTGGCGCCGGCGGTGTCAGTGCCGCAGGATTTTTGACAGGAAAAGCGCGGCTCTTTCGCTTGCAGGGCTGTCAAAAAACCGATCGGCCGGAGCATCCTCCACGATCGCGCCGGCGTCCATGAACAGCACGCGATTGGCGACGCGCCGGGCGAAGCCCATTTCGTGAGTGACGACGATCATGGTCATGCCGTCCTTCGCCAGTTCGCTCATGACGTCGAGCACTTCATTGATCATCTCGGGATCGAGCGCCGAAGTCGGCTCGTCGAACAGCATGGCGATGGGATCAAGCGCGAGCGCCCGCGCGATGGCGACGCGCTGCTGTTGCCCGCCCGACAATGTCGCGGGATAGCGCTCGGCTTGCGCCCGCAACCCGACGCGATCGAGCAACTCCAGAGCCCGGGCGCGGGACGCGTCTGCGCTCCGTTTCAGGACATGGCGCTGCGCCAGCGCAATATTCTCGATGACGTTCATGTGGGGGTAGAGTTCAAAGGACTGAAACACCATGCCGACGCGAGCGCGCAGTTTCGGCAGATTCGTCCCGGGGGCGCCGACGGAAATCCCTTCGACGGTGATCTTTCCCTTCTTGAAAGGTTCGAGGCCATTGACGCATTTGATCAAGGTGCTCTTGCCTGAACCCGACGGTCCGCAAACGACGACGACCTCTCCCTTGTCGACGTGGGTGGAGCAGGCGTTGAGCACCTGCGTCGCTCCATACCATTTGCTGACGTCTTCAAGCGTGATCACGAGGCGATCCTTCGCTGCAGGAGGCCGACGCCTTGCGAAGCGGTCCAGCAAATGACGAAAAAGACCACTGCGACAAGCGCGTACATTTCCGTCAGCCTGTTGTCGCGACCGCCGATGAGGTCGGCGGCTGTGAGGAAGTCCCGCAGGCCGATCACATAGACAAGCGACGTGCTTTTGAAGATATTGATCGACTGCATCAGCATCACGGGCAGCATGGCGCGAAAGGCCTGTGGCAGAACGATCAGTCGCATGCATTGGGCGCGGGTGAGACCGCTGGCGAGCCCCGCCATCATCTGTCCGCTACGAACGCTCTCGATGCCGGCGCGGATGATCTCGCAGAAGTACGCGGCCTCGAACAGGATGAAGCCGATCACCGCGGAATAGAAGCCGCCAACGGGATGGCCGACCGCGATCGGGACCAGGAAATAGAACCAGAAGATCAGCAGGACGAGCGGCAGTGAGCGCAACAGATCGACATAAAAAGTCGCGAAGGCGCGCAGAATAAAGAGACGAGACCGACGCATGATGGCGAGAAGAATGCCGAGCGCGACGCCGCCGAGAATGCCGAACGCGGTCAGAAGCAGCGTGATCTGCATTCCCTCCCACAACAGCGGGAGGGATTTAATGATGACGCCGAAGTCGAAAGCGCCCATCTCAGCGCTCCCGCGCGGCGAGCGTGCCGGGCAGTTGCGCCATCGTCTCCGCGCGGCGCATCAGGAAGCTGACCAGAAAGCTGATCGTGGCGTAGATGAGGCTCGCGGCGGTGAAGGCTTCGATCGACTGGTAAGTGTAGTCCGCAACCGCGCGCGTGCGCGCTGTCAGTTCGAGAACGCCAATGGTCAGCGCCAGAGACGAATTCTTGAAGACGTTGAGAAACTCATTCGTCAGAGCCGGCACCGTCAGCCTGTAGGCGAGCGGCAGCAGGATCAGTCGATAGAGCTGTGCGGTCGTCAGGCCGGTCGCGAGCCCCGCATTGGCGAGCCCTTTTCCGGCGCTCTGAATGCCGGCGCGAACCTGTTCGGCGACCCGGCAGGCGGTATAGAGCCCGAGGCTGATGATCGCCATCGTCAATTCAGGATGCGGCAGATCGCGCTTCAACCATCGGCCCATTTCGCGCGGCAGAACTTCCGGCAACACGAAATAGAACAGGAATATCTGGACCAGCAGCGGCACATTGCGAAAGACTTCGACATAAGTCGCGCCGACAGCGCGCGCGACCGGCGAAGGCAGCGTGCGCATCACGCCGATGACGGAGCCCAGCGCCAGACCAATGATCCAGGCGACAAGGGAGACAAGGATCGTCCACCCCAATCCGGAAAGAATCCAGCCGAAATAGGGATCGGCGAAAAGAACCGACCAGTTCCAGTTGTAGCGCATTCAGTTTTGCTCGGGCCGCGAAAGCCGCCCGATGGCGGCTCTCATTGGCGGGGAGGGGCGCGCGATCAGTCAGGGTAGTTCTGCATCGACATCAAGAGCTTCAGCTCCGGGCTGAGCGGCTGACCGATGGTCGACATCCATTTGCTGTAGATCTGCTCCCATTCGCCGCTGCGATAGAGATCGGCGAGAACACGATTGCCAAGCGAACGGAAGGCGGAATCATCGCGCCGGATGACGATGGCGTAGGGATCGAAAGAGAGCAGCCGACCCGCCACTGCATATTGATCTGGATTCTTGGATTTCGCGATCAAGCCATATTCGACGACTTCGTCGGTCATATGCGCGTCGGTTCGGTCGCTTTCGAGCGCGATCCAGGCCTGCGGCTGATCCTTGGTGGAGAGCACCTTGATGCCGAGATTGAGCTTTTGGTTCAGCTCATTCAACACCTTCTCATTGGTGGTGCCTTGGTTGGCGGAGACCACCTTCCCCTTGAGGTCCTCGATTTCCTTGATGCCGCTGTTCTTCTTCACCAGCAGGCGATTGCCGGTGACGAACATGGTGTTGAGGAAATCAACCTGCTTCTGCCTGGAGAAGGTGTTGGTGGTCGTCGCGCAGACGAGGTCGACCGTGCCGTTTACGAGAAGCGGCGTGCGGGTCTGGCCGTTCACCGCCTGAAATTTGACAGCGAGATTGTCCATCTTCAGTTCGGCTTTCACTGCCACCGCGATCTTGTTGCAGATGTCGATCGAATAGCCTTTCGGTTTGCCGTCCGCGTCAAACGAAGCGAAAGGCGGTGAATCCTCGTTGTGGCCGATGACGATCGCTCCACTGTCCCTGATCTTTTTCAGCGTGCCATAAAGCTCCTGCGCGTTCGCGCTGGCGCCAACGAACGCGAAAGCGACGGCAAGCGCGCCGCCAAACAGATGCACCCTGCGCATTGAACCTCCCCTTGATCTATAAAGTCTTGACCAGCCTGCGGCAGATATCCGCGAGTTTCGCGAAGTCGTCGATCTCGTTATAGGCGTGGGCGGATGCGCGCACCCAGACGCCGCTGGGATGAGCGTGCAAGGGCACATCGGTCATAAACTCGTCGAGCAGCCGGCCGCGCAGTTTCGTCGCATAATCCTTGGTGAGCGGCGTGTTTTCGATCGGCAGCCTCACCATCGTCATCGCGGTTTCATGCCCTGCATTCCCTACGACGCTTTTAAGCTCAGCCGCGAGTAGCGCGCCGCCTTCCTGCGCCAACGCGATATTGCGCTGTCGCAGGTCTGCGCCTCCGAGCTTTTCGTGAAAGGCGAGGGCGGTCCCAAGCGCAAGCTGTGGGGTCGCGTCGCGCGTGCCGGTCCAGTCGAACTCGGCGAGATAGCCGCCGCCATAGCCGTGCGAGATCGTCGTTGGATGCAATCCGACCTGCCGATCGCGCCTCGTCCAGAGGAACGCGCAACCTTTCGGCGCGGCAAGCCACTTGTGGCAATTGCCGACATAGTAGTCGGCATCGAGAGCTTTCAGATCGACGGTTGTTTGCCCTGGCCCGTGCGCTCCATCAACGAGCAGCGGGACGCCGGCTGCGCGGCATGAGCGCGCGATCTCGTCGATTGGAAGCAGCAACGCGCTCGGCGATGTGATGTGATCTATAATGGCGATGCGGGTCTTTGCGCTCAAACCGGCGGCGAAGCGGCTCGCAAAGCCCGCGAAATTGGCATCGGGGAAGCCAAGTTCGGCGGTGACGATGCGGGCGCCGGAGCGCCCGGCGATATAACGGACGGTGTTTGCGACAGCGCCGTAGATCTGCCCGTGCATCAGGATTTCGTCGCCCGGCTGCAGGGCGAGCGAGCGCAGCACCGCGTTGCAGGCCGTGGTCGCGTTATCAACGAAAGCGATGTCGTCGTCCTCTGCGTTAAGAAATGCGGCGAGAGCATTCGCGCTTGCGCGTAGCGCATCAGGCAGGATGCTGCGCATGAAGACGCTCGGCTGCGCCTCCATGCGCGCGCGCCAGGCGGCCTGCGCTGCGAGGACGACCTTCGGCGTCGCGCCGAAAGCACCGTGATTGATTGTCAGATATTTGTCGTCGAGCGCCCATTCGGAGCGCACGGCCTTGCCAAGCATGGGAGATGGGATCGCGCGCATCGCAGCTTTTTGCAGAAAGCGGTAAAACACTCAGAATATTAGCGGAAATGCCAGGATTGAACCATGCTTTCTCCGCAGCGCCTGAATAGTTGCCGAGAACTTGCCTGCGTCAAGTTCGACTGGCGCTGGGCTGGGTCGCGCCATCGTTCAAGCTTGCCGCGCGGTCGTCGGCCTGCGCCTTCGGGTCGGAGCCGCTCGCGCGCCTCGTCCTCAGCCGGGGATCAATGATTTCGTTGAGCGCATCGCCCACGAGGTTCGCCGCCAGCACGAACAGCGAGAGCGCAATTGCCGGGCCGATCACGAGATAAGGCGCGCGAGTGAGAAAGCCCTTGGCCTCATTGAGCATCTGCCCCCATTCCGGTGTCGGCGGCTGCACGCCCAAACCGAGATAGCTCAGGGACGAGGCGCCGATCACGAAGCCAGGCAATGCGATCGTCGCCTTCACGATGACGGGGGCGGCGATATTGTGCAGGACATGCTTGCGCAGGATGCGCGGCCAGCTCGCGCCAGAAGCGATGGCCGCCTCGATATAGCGCTCCTGTCGGACAGACAGCGCGGCGCTGCGCGCAATGCGAATGAAATTCGGCAGTTGCGACAGGCCGAGCGCGATGATCACGCCTTTTTCGGACGGGCCGACCACGACGACAATCACGATCGCGATCATGATCGTGGGAAAGATCAGCATCATGTCGGTTGCGCGCATCACGATCGCATCGAGCCATCCGCCGCGATAGCCGACCGCCATTCCCACAGGCACGCCGATGCAGAGCGAGAATAGCAGCGCCGCAGTCGTGATCTGCAGCGTCACCTGCGTCGCAAGGATGACCCGCGAGAACGAGTCTCGGCCAAACTGGTCGGTCCCGAACCAATGCTCGGCGGAGGGCGGCAGCAATCCCTGCGCCAGATTCGTCTCGAATGGATCAAGCGGCGCGAGCTCGCGCGCAAAAATGGCGACGATATAGAAGGCGCAGAAAATCAGCGCGAATGGCGCCGCGATGCGATCGCGCGCAAAAGCCCACAGCGAACTCACGAGAGGGTCTCGTGAATCAGGTCAAGGCTGGGCATCGGCCAGTCTCGGATCGGCCCAGCGATAGAGCAGATCAACAATCAGGTTGATGATCACGAACATCATCGCGAAGACGAAGATGCAGCCTTGCGTCAAGGGAAGATCGCGGGTCAGGATTGAATCCACCATCAGCCGGCCAAGGCCTGGCCAGTTGAAGATCGACTCAGTGACGGCGGCGCCGCCAAGCATGCCTCCGAGCCCCAATCCAAAGAAAGTGATGATCGGCAAGAGCGCGTTCGGAAGCGCGTGTCGGATGACAATCAGGAATTCCGGCACGCCTTTCGCCCGCGCCGTCACGATGAACTCGCGCCCAAGCGACTCGATCATGCAGGTTCTGACCATCCTGGTGAAGCCGGCGGCCTGCGCGAATCCGAGAGTCAGCGCCGGCATCAAATAATGCCGCCATGTGGTCATGCCGCCGATCGGCAGCCAGCGGAGATAAACGCCGAAGAGATAGATCGCGACCACGCCTGTGACGAAAATCGGCGTGCAGATTCCGAGCAGCGAGACGATCGAGATGCTCTTGTCCAGCGGACTGTTCCAACGCACGGCTGAAATGCAGCCGAAGATGAGGCTCATCATCACCGCAAACAGCATCGCCCAACCAGCCAGCGCAATCGTATTCAGCAGCCGCGGCCCAACCACCGACAACACCGGCTGACGCGAGAAGTTCGACATCCCGAAATCGCCGATCAGAACCTTCTGCATGTAGGCGACATATTGCGCGCCAACCGGTTGATCCAAGCCGTAAGCAGAGCGGATGCTGGCGACGAGTTCCTCTGGCGCGCTGTCGCCTGCGATCAACCGCGCGGTGTCGCCCGGGATGAGGTGAAACAGCGCGAACAGGAACGTCAGGAGCAGCAGGCCGGCCGCGACCATGAAGACCAGCCGGCTGAAAATCATCTTCAGCATGGCTGGTCGCGATTGTTGCGATCCGTCACTGGCGAAGCGACCTCAGCGGCTGATCCCCTGCTTTTTCCTTTCGGCCTGATCGATCCAGGCGAAGCTGCCGTCATAGACATTGGCGGGATAATAGACGCCGCCATGCACATAGGTGCGCGTTGCGTCCGTCAGGTTGACCGTCGGGAGATAGATCACCGGCGCGAGTTTCAGCAACGCGGCCATCCATTGTTTCACGATCGCGGCGCGCTTGACGGGATCGCTTTCGACATGCGCTTCCTCCGCGAGACGATCGGTCTCCGGGTTCGAGAAGAACATGCGGTTGGCGCCGGCCGGCTTCCACGCCTTGGTGTGCGTCATATACATCATCGGCTCGTCGGGATCGGCAGTCGGCACCGTCCAGGAGAGAATGGCGAGATCATATTTCGCATCCTTCGGCCCGACAGAGAGAGCCGCGCTGAAAGTCGCGCTCTCAAGCACGGTCAACTCAACCTTGACGCCGATTTTCTCCAGGAAGGTCTTCACGAGTTGGGCGATCTCGTAATCGCCGACGCCGGCCTTGCGGCCGTAAAGTTTAAGCGAAAGCTGCTTGCCCTGGGCGTCTTTCAGGCCGTCGCCCTTGTCTTCGTAGCCTGCCTCCTTCAGCAGCGCTTTCGCTTTCGCGATATCGAAGGGGAAGATCGTCGCCTGCCCCGGCTCGCGCATATCGGCGAAGCCGAACACGCCGGGCGAGAGCGTCGGCGCCTGCGAGAGCGTCGCGCCGATGCCGGCGAAGACGGACTGCACGATGCCCGCCTTGTCGACAGCGTAGTTGAGCGCCTGCCTGACCTTGGGATCGTCGAGCGGCTTCACCGTATTGTTGATGACGACATAGTGCTGCTGCAAGCTGGGCATGGTGCGCAGCGCGATGTTCTTGTCCTTCGCCACGCGCGGAATGTCGAAATTCGGCACGCCGGCGATGCGGTCGACCTCGCCGCTCTCAAGCATGGCGAGACGCGTCGTGATGTCAGGGACAAACAGGATGCGGATGCTGTCGAGATAGGGTTTGCCCTTCTGCCAGTATTTGTCGTTCTTCTTGAAGAGCGCGTACTCGCCTTTCGCATATTCGGTCTGGATGAACGGGCCGGTGCCGATGATATTGCTGCCGAGACCCTCTTCACCCTTCGCCTTGTAGGCGGCGGGGCTGAAGATGCACATGGTGCGATAGGCAAGATTGTTGATCAAAGCAGCGGACGGCGCCGCAAGCCGGAACGAGGCCTGATATTCGCTGTCCGCGACGACTTTCTGCAAGCCTTCCAGCAAGCTCACATACAGAAATTTCTTCGCGATCGCTTCGTCGAACACGAAAGCGACGGCTTCCGCATTGAACGGAGTGCCGTCATGAAACGTGACGCCTTGCCGAAGCTTGAAGGTGACTGTCTTCTTGTCCTCCGACGTCGTCCAGCTCTCGGCGAGCACGGGACGAATTTCGCTCTGCGGGGTGAGCTCGACCAGCGTCTCGCAGGAGTTGAGATAGACATCCATGCCGCCGGCGTCGGTGTTGCGGCCGGGAAACATGGTCTTGTCGAGCTGGCCGGTGAGCACGAGTTCGCCGCCATATTGCGGCTTCGCATCCTGCGAGAAAGCCGGGCCGATCAATGCTGCGCCAATGATGGTCGTGATCGCGCCTAGGCGCGTCCAGTGCGTTGTCATGCCTGCTCTCCTCCGCTCCCGCCGTCGCGCGTTCGTCAGCCTCGCGTCGGCGCCCTCAATACATCCGCGACTTGTCGAGAATGTTGATCATCCGTTCCGGCCGCCCGCCGAGATAATGACCCATATTCTCGATGAAGATATCAACGATCTTCCGATTCTCGCTCGGCGCCGTGCTGGCCGAGTGAGGCGAGATCAGCACATTGGGCGAAGACCACAAGGGCGAGCCCGGCGGCAGCGGTTCGATCTCTGCGACGTCAAGACCGGCAAGCGCAATATGTCCGCTGTCCAGCGCTGCGATCATCGCCTGCTCGTCGACAACCTGTCCGCGTGCGATATTGATGAACACGACGCCAGGCTTCATCGCCGCGAACGCGGCGCGATCGATCATGTGCTCCGTCTTCGGCGTGTGCGGCGTGCAGAGAACGACATAGTCCGCGCGCGGAAGCGCAGCGCGCAGTTGATCCGGGCCGACGATTTCCGTCGTCGAGAGTTCGGCGCTTCGCTCCGGCGAGGGCCGGTTCACGACCGCGATCACCGACATCCCGAAAGCGCGCGCGATCGCGCCGACCTTGGCGCCTACCTTCCCGGCTCCGATGATTGCGACAGTCTTTCCCGTGAGCTCGCCGCAGCAATATCGCTCCCAGCGATGGGCGGCCTGCTCTCGTTGCAGCCGGGATAGGTCCTTGGCGTGGCCCAGCATCACGAGGAAGGCGAACTCCGCCAACGCATCAGCATGCACGCCGCGCGCCGTCGTCACAATGACGTCGCTTTCCGTGAGGCCCAACGAATGGACCTGCTGGCCGACGCCCGAACTTGTCGTCTGCACCCAGCGAACCTTCGGCGCGAGCGCGAGGCCGCGCTCGGCGGCGTCGCCTGTCGGAAAATCCCAAAGGATCGTGGCGCGCGCGAGCGCCTCTCGCCAGCGCCGATTCTGCGCCGGCGTGCGCGCGAAGTCGGCGCGGCCCTTGTGATCGCCGACATAGCGGGTCATCGGCAGGAGATCAGGCTCGAACACGATTTCGAGAGTCGACGGCGCGGCGTTTCGAATCTGCTCGACATGTTCGCTCTCGAGCGGAGAGGTGATGAAAAAGACGTGCTGAGCTGAAGAGGTCACTGAAACATCATGGCGTCGCGCGGCCGCCAAGTCTTTGGCGGAAAAAAGAAACCACGCCTGAAAGCTGTGATAAAACGGTAACATGGAACTTCGGCGTGGCGCAAGCGACAGCTTGCGACCGCCGGTCAAGCGCGCCTGTTTCGGACGCGAGCCTCAGGCGTAAGGCGCGATCGCTTTTGCTGAGCGCCTTCGACGTGGCGGAGCTCCCGATTCCGGTCGCTGATGACCTGAATGAGCGCGCGAAGCCGCGCTGGCATGTGCCGGCGCTGCGCGAAATAGAGGCTGACGCCAGGATAGGGCGGCGTCCACTCTTCAAGCACCGCGAGCAGCCGTCCCGCGGCGATGTGCGGCGCGGCGGAGAACTCACTGACATAGGCGAGGCCTGCGCCGCCGAGCGCCGCGTTCAACAGCAATTCGCTGTCATCGAGCGTCAAAGTCCCCGGCGCGTCGATCAGCAGACTCTCGCCATGCCGCTCGAACTCCCAGCGATAGAGCCGTCCGCTCGCCATGCGGTAACGCACGCAGGAATGCGCAAGCAAATCGCCGGGAACGATCGGTCGCGTCCGCCCTTCAAAATAAGCCGGACATCCCACGACAAGCGATCGCAGCGTCGGGAAAATGGGCGCGGCGACCATGTCGGCCGGAACGGCTTCGGTGAGACGCACGCCGGCGTCGAAACCTTGAGCGACAATATCGATCAGCGCGTTGTCAGTGACGATGTCGATCTCGACTGTCGGATGGCGCCGGCCATATTCCAGGATGATCGGCTCCATCAGCATGCGCGCTGCGCCTGGCGACATGTTGAGTCTCAGCGTTCCCGTGAGCTTGCCTGATTGCTCTCCCGCATTCGTCACGGCGGCTTCAATCGTCGCCAGCGCGGGCGCGACTTCCGATACGAACCGTTCGCCCGCCTTAGAGAGCGCGACGCTGCGCGTGGTGCGATTGAACAGCCGGACGGCGAGCCGTTCCTCCAGCGCCGAGATCGCCTGGCTCACCGAGGACGGGGACGCGCCAAGCTCGCGTGCAGCGGCCCGGAACCCGCCATGACGCGCCACGGCGGCGACGGCCTCCAATTCGCTCAGACTTGCCTTCATTGTTTAGAAAAACCGATCAGAATGATCATCTTTGTGCATCTTATCAGATCAGTTGCGGGCGACTAGCTGTCTCCAGCGAACAGGAGACAGCTATGCGCATCATCGATCAGATCTACATCGGGGGCGGCTTCGACCGGCCGCATGGAAGCGAGGAAGCGCCGCTCTTCAATCCGGCGACCGAACAGCAGATTGGCGTCGTCCGCCTCGGCGATGAGGAGGATGTCGAACGCGCCGTCGCTGCCGCTAAGCGCGCCTTTCCGGCTTTCTCCCGCACAAGCAAGGCGGAGCGGATCGACATGCTCCACCGGCTTAACGCCGCTGTGTCGCGGCGCGCCGATGAGCTCGCGGACGCGATGCGCGAGGAATATGGCGCGCCGCAAGGCTTCGTGAAATTCGCTGCGCCTCGCGCCGGGTCGGTTTTTCTCGACATGGCGAAAACGCTCGAGACCTATGAGTTTCGCCGTCGCATAGGGAGGGCCGAGGTCGAGATGCGGCCGGCGGGCGTCGCAGCCGCCATCACGCCGTGGAACAGCAATTACGGCTTCATTTGCTCGAAACTGGCGACGGCCGTTGCCGCCGGCGCGACGATTGTGATCAAGCCGTCGGAGATGAGCGCCATCCAGACGCAGATTCTTACGGAATGCCTGCATGACGCCAATCTTCCCGCCGGCGTGTTCAACATCGTCAATGGTTATGGTGGGGTTGTCGGAGCGGCGCTTACTTCCCATCGCGATATCGCGAAGATCACCTTCACCGGATCGACCGCGACGGGCCGCGCGATCCTGCAAGCCGCCTCCGGCGCGATGAAGCGGGTGACGCTCGAACTCGGCGGCAAGAGCCCCAACATCATTCTCGATGACGCCGACCTTGATGCGGCCATTCCGCAAGCGCTCGCCGCAGGCTTCATCAATAGCGGGCAGGCCTGCATCGCAGGAACGCGCATTCTTGCTCCTGCGGATCGTCTCGACGAAATACAGGCGCGACTGGCGAAAGCGATCGGCGCATTCAAGGCTGGCGATCCGCACGATCCCGAAGTTCGCATCGGCCCGATGGTCAGCCGGAAGCAATGGGATCGCGTCCAGTCCTACATCCGCCTTGGCCAGGAAGAGGGCGCGAAGTTGCTGGCTGGCGGCGAGGGGCGGCCCGAGGGTGTCGATCGTGGCTGGTTTGTCCGCCCGACGTTGTTCTCGGATGTCTGCAACGACATGCGCATCGCGCGCGAAGAGATTTTCGGCCCGGTGCTTTGCATCATTCCCTACCGCGACGAGAAACATGCGATCGAGATCGCCAATGACACCGACTACGGCCTTCAGGCCTATGTGTTCTCGTCGGATCACAAGAGGGCGAGGCGCGTCGCCGAGGAGCTGGAGGCGGGCCGCGTCGCAATCAACGGCGCTGCTCACGAACCGCTCGCGCCCTTTGGCGGCTTCAAGCAATCGGGGATCGGCCGTGAATTCGGCGTCTTCGGCCTGGAGGCGTTTCTGGAGCCGCGCACCTTGCTGGTCTAAAAGCGCTTCGCGTTGGGTTGACGAGATCACGCCTGCACCGCCCTGCAGGCGCGATTGCAATTCGTGCGAACGGTTCAAATGTTTGTCGGCGCTGCTCTCCGCGTCACGAATCCTTCTTCAATGTCACGCCTGATTACGGCTGCGTCGCGCAGGCGCGGATCGCCATAGCCGCCGCCGCCTGCCTCGTAAGTGACAATCGTATCGCCAGGCGCAAGGATGTAGCGCCCCTTCGGATGGACCTCTACCCCGTTGATCTCGACGCGGCGTCGCGCGCCGGGTTGGCCGCCCAGCATCCCAAGCGGAGGAAATTCGGTTCGTCCCGCGAGGCAGGAGATCGTCATCGGAAATTCGGTGTCGTTGATCATCTCGATGCGCTGGCCGAGCCCACCTCTGAACTGGCCGGCGCCGCCGCTATCGGCCAGCAGCGTCTTCGATATGACACGCAGGCCTGTGATATCCTCCCACACCTCGACCGGCGTGCTGGTCATATTGGACGGCGAAGGAGTTGTCGCGGCGCCGTCGATTCCTTTCAGCGCGCCGAATCCTCCCGATGCGAAGAAGATGCTTGATACGCCTTCGCCGCGCCGGTTGCGTCCCTGCACATTGATGAGGTTGAGCATGCCGCTGTCGGCTTGCGCCTTCTCCGGCAGCGCGTCAGCGAGCGCCCCGAAGATCAGCGGCTGGATGAAATGGCCGATGATGTGCCGGCCGCCGGTTGCGCTTGGCGGGGCGGCGTTGAGCACGCAGCCTTCCGGCGCAGACATGGAAATCGGGCGCGCCGATCCCTCGTTATTCGGAATGGACGGTGTCATCAGGCACTTGATCGCGTGCAGAGCCATGGCGCGGCTGTAGCAGAGCGGCACGTTGATCGCAGCGCCGACGGACGGCGAGCATCCCGTGAGATCGATATGCGCCTGCCCCTCCCGGATCGTCACCTCGCAGGCGAGCGTTAGCGCCTCCTGAACGCCCTCGATGTCGATGCGATTGGCGTAGACTCCTTCGGGAGTTTCGCGCAGCGCTTCGGACAGGCTTCTCTCTGACGAAAGCAGGATCGCATCCGCAAGCGGCGTGAGATCAGCAACGCCATATTCGTCCATCAGCTCGTTCACCATGCGCCCGCCGGCGGTCGTGCAGGCGACATTCGCCATGATGTCGCCCATGGTCTGCTGCGGGACGCGGACATTGGTCTCGATGATGGCGCGCAAGACCGGATCGATAACGCCCTCGCGAATGAATTTTGCAGGTGGAAGCCGGAGTCCTTCCTCATATATTTCGCGCGCCGTCGCGGAAAATCCGATGCCGCCAATGTCAGGCAGGTGCGTAATGCTCATGACATAGCCGATGATGACGCCTTTCCTCCAGATTGGCTGCGCGACGTTGATGTCGAAGAGATGGCCCGTGCCAAGCCAGGGATCGTTGGTCATCAGCACGTCGCCGGGCCGTAGCGTCGCCGCAGGATGCGCCGCGAGTAGATGCTGAAGCGTCATCTGCGCCGTGCCGGTGAAGGAGGGGACGCTGTAGCGTCCCTGCGCCAGCGCGCGCCCGGCGGCGTCGAAGATCACGCAGGAAAGGTCGTAGCTCTCTCGCACATTCGTCGAGAACGAGGCGCGCACCAGCGTGGAGACGATCTCGTCGGCGATCGAGATGAGGCGATCCCATTGAACGCCCAGCGCGATAGGATCGTAATCTGCCTTGCGCCGCATCTACAGCCTCACATCGATGACGAGATTGAGATCGGCGTCGACGATGAGCCTGTCGCCGGCGTGGATGACGCAGGTCGATTCCCGCTCCTCGATCAGCGCAGGGCCTTCGATCGTGAATCCCGGCGGCATGGCGTAGCGGTCATAGACGGGCCATGGCGCGAAGTCCTGCAGGTCAGACGACCACGCAGGGCGAAGGCCCTTAAGGGCCTCGCGCGCGTCACGATCGATCAGAAGTCGATGGGGGATTTCCGCTTCGGACGCGGGACCAGATATCTCGACTTTCCAGTTGACGATCTCGATAGCGCGGCCGGCGAAATCGAATCCGAACACGCGCCGATGCTCGCTTTCAAAGACGGCGCGAAGTTTGGCCGCATCGAGTCGATCGGCGGCGATTTCGATCTCGTAACCCTGACCTTCATAGCGCAGATCGAGGCGAGTTTCGATCCTCGTCTCGTCCACGGATGCGCCGGCGTCTTCAAGCATGCGCTTTGCGTCGGCGGCGAGTTGAGAGATGATCTGTTCAAGCTCGCCCTGCGCGTCACGCTCAAGCTGGAGCCGACGCGACCGCGCGACCTCAAACGCGATCGGGCTGCTGAGAAGCCCGAACGCGGACATGATTCCCGATCCGACAGGGCAGATCACCCGCGACATGTGAAGCTTGCGCGCGACCCGCGCGCCATGCAGCGGCCCCGATCCGCCGAAAACGATCATTGCGCAGCGCCGACAATCGACGCCGCGTTCGGACGCATGCACGCGGAAGGCGCGCGCCACATCCTCGCTGATGATTTCGTGAATACCCCACGCGGCGCGCGCGATATCGATGCCGAGCGGCCCTGCGATTTTCTCCTGCAGCGCCGTTTCAGCGGCTGACTTTTCGAGCTGCATCTCTCCGCCGAGGAACGACGCCGCATCAAGATAACCGAGCGCGAGATTGGCGTCGGTCAGCGTCGGACGCCGGCCGCCGCGCCCATAGCAGGCAGGGCCGGGATCGGCCCCGGCGCTGCGCGGCCCCACGGCGATGAGGCCGCGCGCATCGATCGAAGCGATGCTGCCGCCTCCAGCGCCGATCTCGATCATGTCGAGCACGGGAATTTTGACCGGCAGTCCACTGCCGAGCTTGAATTCATGCACGCGCGCGACTTCAAAATCATACCGCTTCAACGGCGCGCCGGAGCGCACAAGACAGCCCTTCGCCGTCGTCCCACCCATATCGAAGGAGAGCGCGTGGTCGGCGCCAAGGATGCGCGCATGTCTCGCGGACATCAGCGCGCCTGCGGCGGGCCCCGATTCGAGAAGCCGGATTGGAAATTGGCGCGCAAGCTCCGGCGTCAGAGATCCGCCGCTTGCGCCCATGATCAGGAGGCGGCCGGTAAAACCGAGCGCGCGAAGGCTCTTGTCAAGCGTTTCGAGATAGCGGTAAACCAGCGGCTGCACATAGGCGTTGAGACAGGCCGTGGTCCAGCGTGGATATTCGCGCGCGAACGGAAAAACTGACGCGGAGGTGGAAATCTTGAGATCGGGGAATCGATCCCGGATAAAGGCCGCAAGGGCATTTTCGTTCGCCGTATCGGCATAGGAGTGCAAGAGGCAGATGGCGACGGCCTCGACGCCGCGCGTCGCGATCGCATCCGCGAGAAAGGCCTCGACGCCATCGAAGGAAAGCGGCGCCAGTTCCGAACCATCATGGCGTATGCGTTCATTGATTTCGAATCTGAGCGCGCGTGAGACGACCGGTTCGGGAAATCGCAGCCTGAGATCGAACAGGTCGTAGCGGCGCTCCTGCCCCATATCGAGAAGATCGCGGAAGCCCCTGGTGACAAGCATCGCGATCGGCGCGCCCTTGCGCTCGATGATCGCATTCGTGACGAGCGTCGTACCGTGCGAGACGAGCAAAACGTCGCTCATGGCGAGGCCGGCGTCTCGCAGAATGTGCTGGCAGCCTTCGATCACGGCTTCTGAGGGGTCGGCCGGTGTCGTCAGTCTCTTGTGAGAGCGCGCCGTTTGGCTTTCGTCGTCGAACAGGGCGAAATCGGTGAATGTCCCGCCGATGTCGACGCCAATGCGATAGGAATTCATCTCCGGCCTTTCCGGCGCTGCAGGAACTCGGGCGCGCGCAGATAATGTTGACGCCGGCGCAGACTCAATCGCGCAGATCGCCGGCGAATTGCTGTTCAGCTTGCAACGATCGGCAGGACGATGCGGGACGGCCGTTCGGGACTGAGATGCACCGTATTGACCGCGCGAACCGTGTGCGTGTGCCGGCCGAGCGGTTCGCCCGTGTTCGGATTGACGTCGAATTGGGGAAAGCTCGACGAGGCGATATCGAGCCTGATGCGATGGCCGGTAGCGAATAGGTTTGATATGGGCGGCAGCACGATCGTGATCTCGCAGGCTTCGCCGGGCGTCATGAACTCCTCGCGATCGAAACCATTTCGAAACCGGGCGCGCAGCACCGAGTCCACGAGATTCATGTGAAAACCTTCGGGATAGTCGACGGTCGGCGGCGCGATATCGAGAAGCTTGGCGGTGAAGTCGGTGTCGAGCGCCGTCGACGACACCCACAACTTGACGCGTAATTGGCCCGTCACCTCGATCGGCGTCGTCAGCGGCTCGCTCTGGAACACAAGCACATCAGATCGCTCGGAGAGCAGGGGGTAAGGCGCGGTCGAACCATACATGTCCGGCCGCTCGCGCTGATGCATCGCGCCGTCGACGACGAACACTTTCATTCGCGCGCGTGGAATAATGTATTCCGGCGCCATGCCCGGCGGCAGCGGCGCCGATTCGAGGAACGGCGCCACACTGCCGCCAAGCGTCGGCACGGGCTTTTCCGGGTCGTGAGTCCAGCTCGCGCTGGCGTCATCGTCGGTCGGCGCGTCCGTCGAAAGCCGCCCGCCGGCGTGGAGATAGAAGGGCGTATCGAGGGCGCGCGCGAGCGGCCAGGTCTGCTCGGCGCGCCATCGTCCGCCGTGATCGACATGGCCGGAAGGCAGTTTCGCGCCCGTGCCCCCGCCCATCACGAACATGCGCACCGGCGGGTCCTTCTCGATGCCCGTGTCCTGGTCTTTCAACCAGCGATCGAACCAGCGCAACCTCTCGCGGTTGTAGATGCGATAACCCCAGGCGGAGTCGGGTCCGAAATCCACCTCGCCGACATTGCGATGGCCGGTGCGCATCGCAGTGTGGTTCCACGGCCCGACGACGAGTCGTTGCGGCGTCTTGTTGCGAGCGGCGAGAGCCGCGAATTGCTGCGTCACCTCTTCCGTGAACAGGTCGTACCAGCCAGTGGAGAGCACGACGGGAATGTCCGGAAATTGATCCCAGCGCGATTTGTAATGCAGCGTCTCCTGCGCCCAGAACTCGTTGAAGACGCCATCGCAGGTGTAGCGGAACAGGATGCGCTCGAGATTAGGCGCGGCGGCGAGTGGCGTCTGGCCTGATTTGAACGGCATGCTCTTGAGGAACGCTCGCAGATTCATGCCGCCCCATTCGACGCGCGCCATCGCGGCCGCGTCGTCGCGGATTTCCGGCGCGTCGCTGGCATGGACGAACAGCGCGGGGATCATCTGCATCGCCATGGCGCCGCCGCGGCGCGCTTCCCAATCGAACGCGCTGGTCGGGCTTGAATCGATCCAACAGGCTGCGAGATGCGGCGGGCGCGTCAGCGCCGCGACATTCTGCACCGATGCGCTGTGGGACGTGCCGACCATGCCGACGCGGCCATTGCTCCAGCGCTGCGCGGCGAGCCATTCGATCGTGTCGTAGCCGTCAACGCCTTCGAGCGGGTTGGCGCGGTGGTGATAATTGCCGACGTCTTCGGAATTTCCGCGCCCGCGCAGGTCCTGAACGGCGACGGCATAGCCATGGCGCGCGAAAAATTCACCGACAGGTTTCACCTGCATCACGGGGTTCGATTTGTCGTAGGAGGTCCGCGTCAGGATGACGGGGAAGGGGCCGGGCGCGGGCTCCCCGCTTGGGAGCGCCGGGCGATAGATATCGGTTGCGAGGCGAACGCCGTCCCGCATCGGGATCATCACGTCGTGCGAAACGATGATGGGAACTGACGCCGCGTCGCCGGAGTGTGTGTTTCGCTCGCTCATGATCGCCGGCCTTCTGTCGCGCCATCCTAGATCATGTCGTGAGCGCCTCGACGGACGCAAATCGCCAGTAATTTGCGTGACGCGGTCGCGTTTGCCGCAGAGCACAAGTTGCGCCTGCGGCGTTGCGCGCGGCGGCGGATTGGCGGATCGTGGCCCGGTCTTGGACAGGCGCGATGAAAGCCAACAGAACCGACGAGTTGGGCGCGGGGGAAGCGGTCCCGCAATCTCCGGCCAGCAGGCGGCTGAGCGGATTTGAATATCAGCTCATGACGCTGATGTTCGGGTTCCAGCGCTGGGTGGAGAACTGCATGGCGGCGGCCGACGTCCACGGTCTTGGCGCTCTCGACATCCTCGTTCTTCACGCGGTCAATCATCGCGCCCGGGGCCGACGGCTGACCGATATCTGCATGGTGCTGAATATCGACGACGGCTATCTCATCTCCTACGCCCTCAAGAAGCTGTTGGCGGCGGGCCTTATCATCGCCGAGCGCAAAGGGCGCGAACGTCATTTCAGCACGACGGAGGAGGGTGATCGCGCCTGCTTCGCCTATCGCGGGGCGCGTGAGGCTTTTCTCGTGCAGCCATTTTTTATTGGCGAGACAGGACAAGGAGAGCTGGACGCCGTCGCCGCATTTCTGTCGCAGATGACGTCGACCTACGATCAGGCCGGCCGCAACGCGACGGTCGCAACGCTTGATCGGCCGAAAGCGCCGCCGTTGCGGACGAAGAAATGACGGCGCCGCGGATGGCTGTCATCGATCTCCGCAGCGACTTGCTCGCGCCGCCCGACAACGCTCTTGTCTCGGAGATTCTTGCAGCGTTGCGCGAGCCGGCCGAGTTCGAGCTGCGCGGCGATCCCCGGCAGGCGCGCGTGGAAGAGCGCATCGCGCGGCTCCTCGGGACCGAGGATGCGCTTCTGTTTCCGACTTGCACCATGGCGAACCAGTGCGCGCTGGCGCTGCTGACGCGGCCCGGCGACGCCGTGTTGACGCAACTCGACGCGCATGTCCTGGTTTCAGAGGCCGGAGGCGCGGCGGCGATCGCAGGCGTGCAGATCATGGCTGCTGCGGGCGATCCTGCTGCTCTCGATGTCGAGGCGTGGCGCGATGCGCTGTCCGCGGCTCGCAGCGTTCAGGCGCCGCGCGTTGGCGCGATCGTTATCGAGAATACCCACAACCGATCCGGTGGGCGCATCGTCGCGCACAGCGCTGTCCAATCAATCATTAACACGGCGCGCGAGCGAGGCGTGAAAGTCCATCTCGATGGCGCCAGGCTTTTCAATGCGAGCGTCGCGTCGGGCGTCGAGGCTTCGGAATTGGCGCGTGGCTTCGACACGATCGCGCTCAGCCTCAACAAGGGGCTCGGCGGATTGTTCGGCGCGGCGCTTGCGGGTTCTCATGCTGTTATCGCCGAGGCGCTTGCGCTCCGCCAACGGCTTGGCGGCGGCATGCGACGCATGGGCGTTTTTGCGGCGGCCGTCGAGTCATGTCTCGACAACATTCCGCGCCTTGCCGAGGATCATCGCCGCGCGCGATTTCTGGCGGAGGGGATATCGGCTCGCAGCGATATTGCGTGCCTTGAGAAGGTTGAAACGAATATTGTCATGATCAAAGCGCCGCCGCCGTGGCGGTCCGCGGAAGCATTACGCGACGCGCTTGCAGCGAAAGGCGTGCTGACGCTTGCGATGCCGGGTGGCCGCCTGCGCATGACGATTCATCGCGGCATTGACGACGCCGCGATTCACCGCGCGACGGAGGTATTCGCGAGCTTGCTCTGAATGAGCCCACTACTGGAACAGCGGCGCGACGTCAGGCGCGTAGCGGGCGAGCTTGTCGCGGTCGATCGTGACGCCAAGGCCTGGGCGATCGGGAATCGACAGCCAGCCATCGGCGTCGAGCGCAAAGGGCTCAGCCAGAATGCCGTCGACATAGGGGCTGCCGCCGATAAATTCGACGAGATCGGCGTCCGGGAAGGCGGAAGCCATCTGCAGATCGGCCGCGACGCCGAGCGCCGTATTCCAGCCATGGCCGATATATTTCACGCCGAAATCATACGCCATCCAGGCGATGCGACGCTGTTCGGAAATGCCGCCGACCTTGGTGACGTCAGGCTGCACGATGTCGATGGCGCCGCGCGTGAGCCAGGGAATGAAGGCCTGACGACGGGTGAGCACTTCGCAGCCGGCGATCGGCACCGGAGAACATCGTCGCAGCTCCCAATAATCGTCGATCGCGTCCGGCCTCACCGGCTCCTCGAACCAGCCGACGTTGAAATCCTTCAGCATCTCGGCGGTGCGCTTGGCCCATTTGAAGCCGTGCGGCCAGAGCGCGTCGCTGGCGCCCGCATCGACAAAGAGTTTCGAAGAGTCGCCCGCGGCCTCGCGCGCTGCGCGCACGATCGCTTCGTCGAGCTTCACGTCGAGCGCGCGTCCGAACGGACCCCAGCCGATCTTGAATGCGGTGAAGCCCTGCGCGCGATATTGCGCGACAAGATCAAACATCGCCTTTGGCTCCTCCATGAGGAGGGAACAGTAAGGCTGCACGCGCGAGCGCAGCCCGCCGCCGAGCAGGCGGCCGACGCTCATACCCGTCGCTTGGCCAAGAATGTCCCAGAGCGCGATGTCGATGCCGCTGATCGTGTGCGTGAGCGTACCGCCGCGGCCCATCCAGAAACTGTTCTGATGAAGCTTCTCGCTGACGCGCTCCGGCGTCAACGCGTCCTCATTGCGATAAAGCGGCTCCAGCACCTTGAGCGCGGCTTGCACGAGGCGGCCGTCCGTGAACACGCTGCCATAGCCAGTCAAACCCTGATCGGTGTGAACAGCGATGATCGCGTGAATTGAATCCTCGGGCCTGATCTCCGCCGACCAGCCGCCTTTCGGGCTCTCGCCGAAGAGGGGCGCAGCTTCGATCCGCGTGATGCGGAACGGCGGCAGCCCCGCCTTGCCTGGTGACGGCATGAACATCTCCGACTATTTGCCGTCGCGCTCGGCGCGGCGCTTCTGAATGATGGCCTCGTAATCCACTGCGTGATTCATCACGGTGATATGTTCGTCGAGCGTCTTGCGGATCGCCGCGCTGCGCCCGGTTTCGATGACCGCCAGAAGCTCTCGATGTTCGTCGACAATCGCCGGCATCGGTTTGCCGAGCGTGGCGAGACCGAAAATAATGGTGAATTGCCGCGCCAGCGTCTCCCACAGTTCGATGGTGACGCTGTTTCCGCCGAGTCGGCACAGTGCGCGATGAAAGTCTGTGTCGGCGGCGGCGAGACCGTAAGCGTCGCCGCGCGCAGCCATCAGGTCCATCTCGCGCACGGCGGCGCGCAGCGGGTCGAGGTGGGAGCCTTTGTTGCGTTTGCCGCGCACGGCGCGCTCTGTCGCGCTTGCCTCCAGCGCCACACGCGCTTCGATCAGTTCATCGACGCGCTCATTCGTGACCGGTCGCAGTCTGATGCCGCGATAAGGCTCGTTGATCACGATGCCCTGGCTTTCAAGCAGGCGCAGCGCTTCCCGAACCGGCACGCGGCTGACGCCCAATTTGCGCGCGAGATCGGCTTCGACGATGCGATCGCCCGGCAGAATGGCTCCGGCGGCGGCGGCCGGCACAATCGCATCGATAACGAGATCGACGAGTGTTTGCGGCTGAAGCGGGCGGAGTTCGCCGCCATTGTCTGCGGGCGCGTATCCCGTATTCGTCTTACGCCGTCTGATCGACATCATCTCCATGCGATCCGCTGCGGCAGCTCCCTTGACTCGGCTGCAGATTGTATACGATGCTACATCCGGTGAGGCAAGGGAGGCCGGGGATTGAGCGCCGAGGTCAAGAGCCGCGTCCGTTGCGAGATCGATTTCGACAGGAATGGGCGTCAAGCCGCCTACCTGCATGCGCCTTTGTCGCGCAACGATTCAGGCTGGGGCGTCGTTCAGATTCCGATCTACGTCGTGAAGAACGGCAAGGGCCCAACAGTGCTTCTCACCGGCGGCGTGCATGGCAACGAATATGAGGGACCGATTGCCGTCTCGCGGCTCGCCATGTCGCTCAAGCCTGAGGAGGTGAATGGCCGCGTGATCATGATGCCGGCGGTGAACGTGCCGGCGGTGTTGGCCAACACGCGTCTGACTCCGGTCGATCAGCGCGACATCAATCGCTGTTTCCCCGGCGATCCGCGCGGCAGCTTCTCGCAGATGCTCGCGCATTTCCTCGACAGCGTGGTGCTGCCGCATGTCGATGTCTCGGTCGATCTTCACACCGCGGGGCATTCCGCGGATTCAGCGCTGTCGACGAACATGCATTACATCGACGATGCCGCCATTCGCGAAAAGACGATGGCGACCGCCGCGGCCTTCGGCGCGCCGTTCAATGCTGTCTTCTGGGGCGTGGACGAAGGCGCGACATTCACTTCGGCGGTCGAGAAGCGCGGCATCGTGTCGATAGGCACCGAACTCGGCGGCTGGGGCCGCGTGAATATCGAGGGCGTGCGCATCGCGGATCGCGGCGTGCGCAACGTCCTGAAGCATTGGGGTGTGATCGAGGGTCGCCCCGATACGGCTCAGCGCGACGGGTCGCCTTCCACGCGGCACATGATGGTCAGCGATCCCGCGGCTTATTCTTTTCTGCCGCGGACAGGGTTGTTCGAGCCGCGCAATCTTGTCGGCGATACGGTGAAGGCGGGCGATCTCGCGGGCCTCCTCCACTTTGTCGAGGACATCGACGCTCCGCCGATCGAAATCCGCTATCGCGCGAGCGGCGTGCTCTGGATGGGCGCCGGCCCCGGGCGGGCGCAGCGCGGCGACTGCGTCGCAGTCGTCATGCGGGATTATGACGAGGCGCTCGCGGCCGCGGCGTAAGCAGCGTTCGCAGCAGGAGGAGGGTGCATCATGATCACACGCAGGCATTTCGGTTCTGTCGCTGCAGGTGCGATCGCCGCCGCGCAGGCTGGCGACGCTTTTGCGCAGGCTCCGCGCAAGGGCGGCGACGCAATCCTCGCCATCGCGCAGGCGCCGCCGTCGCTCGATGCGCATATCACGTCGGCGCAGGCGTCGCGCAATGTGACGTTGCATATGTACGAGACGCTTTTTGCGCGCGACGAGAACGCTACTCCCGTTCCGGAGCTGGCGGAAGGCGTCAATATCAGCGCTGACGGGCGGACCTACACATTTCCCATTCGCAAGAACGTCAAGTTCCACAATGGCAAGGAGCTCGACGCGAAAGATGTCGCCGCTTCGATTGACCGCTACCGCAAGGTCGGGGCGTCGCCGGCATTGGTCAGCGCGATCGACAAGATTGACGCCAGCGGCGCAAGCGAACTCACGATCCGGCTGAAGCAGCCGCAATCGACATTCCTTGATAATATTTCATCACCGCGCGCGCCGATCGCGATCTATCCCGCGAGCGAAGCCGCAAAAGAGGCGGGCAAGATCGAATATATCGGCACCGGCCCGTATAAATTCGTCGAGTACAAGCCCGACAGCCATGTGAAGATCACGCGCTATGACGGCTATGCCTTCAACCCCAAGGGCAAGCAGGAGCGCGATGGCTTCGCCGGCAAGAAGGAAGCCTTCATCGATACGGTGACGTTCCGTTTCATGCCGGAGATGGGCGCGCGCGTCTCCGCCATGGAGGCCGGCGAAATCCATCACAACGAGACTGTTGATGGCCCGACCGCCAAGCGTCTTGCCTCCGACAAGCGCTTCACGATCTACAAGGTGCTGCCTTTCGCCGTGCAGGCGATCAAGTTCAATCAGGCGAAGGCGCCGGGCAGCGACGTTAATTTCCGCCTTGCCGTACAGGCGGCGCTCGATATGGAGGAGATTATGGGGATCTCCTACGCCGACATCTATCAGCTCGATGCGAGCTGGCTCTATCCCGGCCACGCCTTCTACAGCAAGGCTGGTGCCGAGAAATACAACAAGGCTGACCTGAAACTCGGCAAGGAGCTGCTGGCGAAATCAGGCTACAAGGGCGAGAAGCTGACCTTCATCACCGACGCGTTCCGTCCCAATGTCGACGTCGCGACCGTCTTCCAGCAGCGTCTGAAGGACATCGGCGTCAATGTTGAAGTGGCGGTCAATGACTGGCCGACAGTTTCTAAGGTCGGCTTTACGCCGACAGGCTGGGACTTCTGGACGCATGGCATTGGCATCGAACCCTATGAAGGGCCGGGATCGGTGATGGCGATATGGGTGAATGGCCTGTCACAAGGCGGCGCGAAGGATCCCAAGATCGACGATCTGGCGCAGAAGTTCGCCGCCGAGCCGGACGAGGCGAAGCGCAGGGCGCTGTTCGCCGAATTCCAGCAATACATGTACGACGCCGCGGTTTGCATGAAGGCGGGGAATTTCGGCCAGTTCCAGGTTGCGACGGCGAAGCTGAAAAATTTCACGCCCTATCGCATTCCGCGCATGTGGGGCGCATGGCTGGAGGCGTGACGCCGCGCCGGTCGGAGAACCGGCCTGCGGGCAACCTGACGATGAGACTGCGCCCGTGCGCAGCTTCATTGCGCATGATTTCGTAACTGGACAAGACATGGGACGATACCTGGCGCGTCGGCTCGCCGGAGCGGCCATCGTGCTGTTCCTGGTGTCGCTGATGACGTTTGCGATGATATGGCTGGTGCCGGGAGATCCGGCTTCGGCTTTTCTCGATGCAAGCGCGACGCCCGAGCAGGTGGCGCGCCTCCGCACGGCATTGGGTCTCGACAAGTCTCTGCCGCTCCAGATGCTTGACTGGTATGGCCGCGTTCTGCGCGGCGATCTCGGCCAGTCGATCCTTCTCAATCGATCGGTCGCCGCAGCGCTGATGGAGCGCCTGCCGGTGACTCTGTCCCTGGCCGGATTTGCGCTCGTCTTTGCAGTTTTTTTTGGCGTTGCGGCGGGAACTGTCGCAGCGGTGAACCATAATCGCTGGCCCGATCAAGTCGTGATGACAGCTGCGTTGTTCGGTCTCTCGACACCGGATTTCTGGCTCGGGCTCGTGCTCGTTCTTGTCTTCGCGGTCGAACTCGGCTGGTTGCCGAGCGGTGGCTTCGTCGCGCTGATGGACAACCCTCTGGGCTGGTTGCGTTCGATCACGCTGCCAGCGCTGACCCTCGGGCTGGTTCAAGTCGGCTTCATCGCCCGCATGGCGCGCGCCTCCATGCTCGAAGCGCTCAGCCAGGATTTCGTGCGAACCGCGCGCGCAAAAGGTCTGTCTCGCTTCACCGTTGTTGTCAGGCACAGCTTGCCCAACGCGCTCATCCCGATTCTCACCGTGATTGGCATCGTCGCCGGCGCGCTGCTTGGCGGCGCCGTGATCATCGAGCAGGTTTTTTCCGTTCCAGGCGTCGGGCGGCTGATCATCGGCGCGATCGCGGCGCGCGATTTCCCGGTCATGCAGGGCGGGCTGCTTTTTCTTGCGGTGCTCTACCTCTTTGTGAATCTCGTTGTCGACATTCTCTATGCGGTGGTCGATCCGCGCGTGAGGCTCGTATGAGCGTCTGCGTCATGAATGACTTGCATGTCGGCCGGAGTCCGGCGCGCGAGGCGCTGGGACGACTTCTGCGACACCGTTCTTTCGTGATCGGCGCGACGTTGATGCTGGTGATGGTCGTCAACGCTTTAGGCGCGGACTGGCTCGCTCCGTTCGACCCGCTACGCAACAATTTCCGCGCGCGCCTGCATCCGCCGGATACTGTGAACTGGTTCGGAGCAGATCACTTCGGCCGCGACATCCTGAGCCGCGTGATGTTCGGCGCGCGCACCTCGATCGCGATCGGCGCCATGGTTGTCGTTTTGACGGGGGTCTGCGGCGTCGCGATTGGCGCCACGGCGGGATATTTCTGGCGTTTCGATCAGCCATTGATGCGGTTGATGGATGCTCTCATGGCGTTTCCATCCATCGTGCTTGCGATGGTCGTCAGTGCGGTGCTGGGAGCGTCAATCACCAACGTCGTCATCGCGCTGTCGATCGCTACAACGCCGCACACCGCGCGTATCGTTCGCGCCTCGGTGCTCCTGGGGAAAGAGTTGAATTATGTTGAGGCGATCCGGGGGCTCGGGGCGAGCGAGTTCCGCATTCTGTTTCGGCATGTGCTGATGAATTCGCTGGGGCCTCTGATTGTTCGACTGACCTATGTCTTCGCGATCGCCATCCTGTCGGAGGCGGCATTGTCGTTCGTCGGCGCGGGACCGCCGCCGCCGGCGCCGACTTTCGGATCGATTATCGCGCAAGGACGGGATTTCATGCGCGAGGCGCCCTGGATCACGGTCTTTCCCGGGCTTGCGATCATGTTCTGTGTGCTGGGGCTTAACCTCATGGGCGACGGCCTGCGCGACGTCCTCGATCCCAGAATGAAGATATGAGCGCCGCCAACCAATTTATTTTCGTTTCAGGAGCTGATCATGAAGCGCATTCTTATCGTCGAGTGCATGCAAGAGATTTCCTCCTTCAATCCAATGCCATCGGGATATGAGAATTTTCATATCCGGCGCGGTGAGGAGGTCTACGAACAGCGGGGCAAGAACCTGTCGATCGGCGGGGCGCTTGCGGTTTTCGAGGCTCGCCGGGATATCGAGGTCATTCCGGCGATCTCTGCTCGCTCGGGCAGCGCAGGCCTTCTCTCGGCGGAAGGCTGGCGCAAACTGTCCGGGCGGATCATGGCGGAGGTGAAAGCCAGGATCGACAGTGTCGACGCGGTCTATTTCTCGCTGCACGGCGCCATGGGCGCGGATGGAGAGCTTGATCCCGAAGGCTTCCTGCTCAAGGAGACGCGCGCGCTTGCCGGGAACAAGCCGATCGTGATCTCGCTTGATCTGCATGGCATCCTGACCGACCGCATGCTGAAGCAGATCGATGGGCTCGCGATCTACTGGACGTATCCCCATGTCGATTTCTTCGACACCGGTAGGCGCGCGGCGGAACTGCTGCTGCGCATCATGGACAGGCTGGTGAAGCCGAAAATCGCGCGTGTGGTCATTCCGTCATTGGTTCGGGGCGACGAGCTGATCACAAAAATCGGATGCTACGGCGATCTCTTACGTGAATGCACGCGGCTTGAAGCCGAGGGCGTCGCCATGGCTGCAGGCATCATGATCGGCAATCCGTTCACCGACGTGCCCGAGCTTTGCTCGCAGGTTCTCGTTATGACGGACGGTGACGACGAGGTTGCGAAACGCGAAGCAATTCGCCTTGCGGAGGAGTTCTGGCCGCTTCGATTCCGGATGCAGGGCAAGCTCATCTCGCTTGATCGGGCGATTGCGCAGGCGAAGTCAATCGAAGGCCCCGTGATTTTCACCGACGCGGCCGATGCGACGTCATCGGGCGCATCGGGAGACAGCAACGCCATTATCGATGCGTTGAGGAGGGCCAGCTATGGTAAGCGCGTGCTGGCGCCGATCGTAGATGCGGCTGCGGCGGAGGCCGCGGTGAAGGCGGGCGTCGGCGGCGAGATCGAGGTGACACTCGGCGGCTCTGTTGATCCCCGGCGCTATACGCCAATGAAAGTCAGGGCGCGCGTGAAGTTATTGTCAGACGGCTCGGCGCGACTCGAAACCATGAAGGCGCCGCTTGAGGCTGGCCCGACAGCGGTGCTGACCTTCGATAATTTCACGGTTCTGGTAATGAGCCGGTCAGTCAGCCTGTTCGATCGGGCGATGTATTTCGCGAATGGGCTTAATCCCAGGGATTTTGATTTGATCGTGGTGAAATCGCCTCACACAGAGCACCACATGTTCGACTCCTGGTCCGAGAAGAATTTCAATATCGATGCACCCGGCGCGACATCCGCCAACCTGAAAAGTCTCGGCCATACCATTTGCGCCAGGCCGATGTATCCGCTTGACGAGAACGTGACGTTTGCGCCTCGCGCTGCGATCTACGGACGCTGAGGACCGCAGCTATGAAGATCGACGCCGTCGACTTTTTCTATCTGTCCATGCCCGAAGTGACCGACGAAGCCGATGGCAGCCAGGACGGGTTGCTCGTGCGCGTGCAAGCGGGCGAGCACACAGGCTGGGGCGAATGCGAGGCCGCGCCGTTGCCTTCGATCGCCGCCTTCGTCTGCCCGAAATCCCATGGCGTCTGTCGGCCCGTCGCCGACTCCGTGCTTGGACGACCGCTGCGCGATGTCGCGGACATCCAGCGCATTTCGGCTGACGTCGCCTATAACTCAATGGACCTGCTTCAGGCGCCGCACACTTTCTCCGGCGTCGAAATGGCGTTGCGGGATGCGCTCGGCAAGGCGCGCGGAGAGCCCGTGTGGCGGATGCTCGGATATCGCAAGAGCTATCCGAAAACGCCTTACGCATCCGTACTCTTTGGCGATACGCCCGATGAGACCTTGAGCCGTGCAAGAGACGCCCGCCAGCGCAATTTTCGAGCGGCGAAATTTGGCTGGGGGCCAATCGGGCGCGGCTCGGCGGCCGATGACGCCGATCATTTTGTGGCGGCGCGCGAGGGATTGGGCGTGGACGGGATTCTGCTCGTCGATACCGGGCAGATCTTCATCGATGATGTCGAGCGCGCGGCCGAACGTCTGCCGGCTCTTGAGCAAGCCAATGTGACCTGGTTCGAGGAGCCGTTCGCCGCAAGCGCGCTCGAAAGCTATGGCGCTCTGGCGAAGCGAAGTCGCAAGGTGAAGCTTGCGGGAGGGGAGGGCGCTCACAACGCCTATATGGCGAAGCATCTCATCGATATCGGAGGCGTCGGCTTTATCCAGATAGATTGCGGCCGCATCGGCGGCATCGGGCCGTCGAAAGAGATTGCGGATTACGCAGTCGCCAAAGGCGTGACCTTCGTCAATCACACCTTTACGTCGCATCTCGCGCTCTCGGCCTCGATGCAGGCCTTCGCCGGGCTTGAAGATCACAAGATCTGCGAATTTCCGGCGATGCCCAAATCGCTTGCTATCGACATGACGGCGAATCATCTCCAACCGGATTCCAATGGCGAGATCGCGGCGCCGGATACGCCGGGCCTCGGAATCGATATCCATAAGGAGAACGTGCGAAGCTATCTCGTTGACGTCGATATTCACGTGAACGGGCGCCAGCTTTTCACGACCGCCAAAATCTAGTGGGGTCAAGAGTTCGTTTTGAGACTCGGCGACGCGCTTAGGCTCGGCGATCCGTGGCGCGTGCGATGACGAGTTGCAGCGGCGCGACCACGACAAGCAGGACCGCGACGAGAAGCATCGAGAGCGCTGCGGCGGCCGGCAGGTCGGGAATGTCCCACATCGTCCAGGCGAGCGACGCGACCACCATATTCGAAGCGGTCATCAGCATAAGCGGAATCGTGAGATCGCGCGCGCTGTGCGCCACGACCCAGAGGAAGCCGTTGAGAATCTGCGGCCAGACCAGCGGAACAATGATGCGCCGGAACACCGCAAACAGAGACGCGCCGCTCACCAGCGCGGCGTCGGTCAGTTCCTTGTGAATCTGGACGAGCGCGCTGCTCATCGTGCGCGTTCCGAAGGCGATGTAGATCGTGATGTGTCCGATGATCAAAAGGGCGAGCGCGCCATAGAGCGGTGTGCGCAGATACATCAGCAGGATCGCCATCGCCATGACAATCGGCGGTACGGCAGCGGGAAGGAATGATAATGTTTCCAATGCGCGCGACAGGGCTCCGCGAGCCCGGACAGATATCCAGGCGATCAAACTCGACAGTAGCATGACAATGGTTGCGCTCACTGTCACGAGCGGGACGGTGTTGAGAATTGCGCCGCTTGCGGAAGGCAGCGCGAGCACGCGTCGATAGGTCGACAGCGTTAGCTGCGAGAGACCATCGATACTGGGCAGCCGGTAGAAAGGCAGGAAGCTTGTCCAGAGAAGAATGAGGACAGGCGAAATCATCACGAGCAAGAGCAACAGTGATCCGGTCGATGCGAAGAGTCGCCAACGGCCGAGCGCGATGCGCCTCGTCCGGAAGGCGCGTCCGCTGACGACGCGATATTTCTCGCCCGCGCCAACGATCCGGAAATAGAGCCACATCAGCAGCGCGGCGGCGACGAGGAGCAATGTTCCGAACGCGGCGGCGAGGCCGTAATTCGGAACGCCGGTGTCGGGCGACGACAAGAGGAAGATGCGCGTGCTGAGAACCGGAATCCGCGCGGTGAGGCCAACGATGACCGGGAGATCGAACGCTTGGACGACGGCGACCAGCATGAAAACGCCAATCGAGAGAATGCCCGGGGTGAGGAGCGGGAGAGTTATTCGCCGGGCGATCTGAACGGAAGTTGCGCCGTGAACCTTGCCAGCCTGCTCGAGCTGCGGGTCCATGTTCTGCAAGAGGCCACTGATCATGACATGCGCGGTCGGCGCGACGCTAAGCGCGGTGATGAAGATCAGCGCCCACATGGAATAGATTGTGAAGGGCGCGGACGCGCCGAAAGCCCAGCGGGCGAACGCGTTCAGCGCGCCATTGCCGGGATTGATCAGCAAAATCCAGCCGAAACCGATGATGACGGGGGGCACCGCCATCCAGGTGAACAGAGCTGTCCGGATCAGCGCGCGGCCCGGCATATCGGTCCGCTCCGTTAGCCACGCCAGCGCGGTCGCGATGGCGACGCCGAGTCCCATGCTGCCGGCGGCATAGATCAGCGTATTGGCGAGAAGTCCTGGCGTCGTTGGATCAAGAATGATCGCGCGAAAATTGGCTGTTGTGATTGACCAGCTCTCGAAAGGCAGCGTGTTGGGCGGCGCAAAGCCGGCGCGAATAAGGATCGCGAGCGGACCGACAAGGAGCGCTGCGAGGATCGCCAGAAGGCCGAGCTGGATAAGGCGCTCTTGCGTGATGGCCGGCGCGCTGGCTGTTCGCCGCTTGCTTTCTCCAGACGCGATGGATGTCATAGCTTTTCGGACTAAGCGTCCGCTGCGACGATGCAGCAGCGATCCGGTGGAATCTCGATGGTCACGGCGTCGCCAGCCGCAAATGCGTCATAGGCGTTGAGATCGACCTTGAGCAGATGTCCGCCGATGCGAACATCCGCTTCGTCCATGTCGCCGAGAAAGGCGCGGCTCGCGAGCACGCCGGCGAATCTGTTGGCGCCTGCCGCGGCCGCGTCTTGCGTTACCTTCACCGCCTGCGGCCGCACAACAAGGCTGCCTGTGTCACCGATCGCGACCAGACTCTCGACCGTCGAGGCGAATTCGCCGATCTCGGTCACGAAGCGCAACGCCTTTCTCCCTTCGATCTCCACGGCGCCTGTGACGCGGCCTGGCAGCATGTTGCTGCGGCCCATGAAGTCGGCAACGAAAGCGGTGCGCGGCTGCAGATAGATCTGTTGCGGCGCACCGGCCTGCACGATTTCACCGCTGCGCATCAACGCGATCTTGTCGGCGATCGCCAGCGCTTCGATCTGATCATGCGTCACGAAAATCGTGGTGATTCCAAGCGCCGTCACAAGCCGTCGCAATTCCGTTCGCATCGTGACACGGAGTCGCGCGTCGAGATTGCTGAGCGGCTCATCGAGAAGAAGAAGATCGGGCTCATGCACGATCGCGCGCGCCAGCGCGACGCGTTGCTGTTGTCCACCGCTGAGATGCGGCGCTGGCCGATCGGCGAGAGCTGCGAGTTCGACTTTTGCGAGCGCGTCGAGCACCCGCCGCCTTACTTCGGCGCGCTCCACCCTGCGGCCGCCATGCTGGAGCGGAAAGGCGACGTTATCGAAGACACTCATGTGCGGCCAGATCGCGTAGGATTGAAAAACCATTCCAAGCCTGCGGCGGTTGGTCGGGATTTCGATGCCAGCTTCTCCATCGAAAATGGCGGCGCCTGCGATGGCGACGCGTCCTGAGTTCGGCGTCTCCAGTCCGGCGATGGATTGCAGCAGCGTCGTCTTTCCGCAGCCGCTTGGCCCGAGCAGCGCAAAGACCTCGCCTTTGGCGACCTCGACGGAGACGCCGCGCAATGCGCGCACGGGATCGACCCCGCTGCGTTGCGGATAGATCTTGGTCAGGCTGTCAACAGCAAGCATAGACGTGGCTGCGAAAGCTCAGTTGGCGCCGGTGAGCAGCTTCGTCAGCGCGTCGCGAAGTTTCTGCTGGTTTGCGACCTCGGCGAGCGATGGCGGCGCCGCGATCCTGGCGGAGGTCTTGACCTGCGCTTCGCGGATCAGCTTCGCCACATCGGAATCGGTGTCGGCGACCCGTGGCATCGCCTCGAATTTCGCGGCGATCATGACGCCTTCGGTGGCGAGCCAGGCCATGAACAGCCGCGCCGCATTCGGATGAGGCGCGTTCTCCGGCACATAGATCAGGCCCTCATAGATCATGATGTAGTCCGAGAAGAACTTGAACTTGACCGGCTGTCCTTGCTGGATGGCGCGTTGCGCGCCGTGGAAGGTGATGATGCCGATCGGCGCCTGGCCGACCGAGAGCGCCTGCATCACGACCGGACTGCCGCGTTGCAGGATTGGCCTGTTGTCGATCAGCTTGCGCGCGTAGTCGAGCATCGCATCCTGGCCGATGATGTAGGCGATGGTCGGCAACGGATTGAGGAAGAACGCGTTGAGCGCAAGTTTGCCTTTCCATTTCGGATCGAGAAGTCCGGCGGTCGTGTTCGGTACGTCCTCGTCGCGCACGAGCTGCGAATTCCAGCCCACGCCATAGACGGCGTCGAGAAGGTCGAATGCATAGCCCCTGAGGTCAGGCATCACCGCGTTCACGGTCGCGCCGATCTGCGGCAGCTCCTTGCCGAAAACTTTCTCCCAGGGATAGGGCTTCAGCAGATCGCGTGCGCGCAGTGTGTCCGCATCCTCGGCGCTGCCGAGCCCGATGAGATCGACAGAGCCCTGGCCGCCGCTGGCTTCCGCAATCACGCGCACATTGGTTTGCGGCGCGCCGGCCGGAGTCCAGTCGATCTGCAGCGAAAGATTGAAACGCTTGTTGAAAGCGTCGATCAGCGCCTTGTGCGCTTCAGGCGAACTTGGATTGGTGACGCGCACGACAAGCGCGCCCTCCTTGCGCGCTCCGTCCAGAACAGACTGGAACGTCGGCTCCTGCGCGATAGCGCCGGCCATAGAAAGCGCGAGAAACGCCATTCCCATCGTGAGACCCAAGCGCATCATCCCGTCCTTCCATTTGTCGCTCGTTCGAGCGCTGATTTGTCAGGCGACAGCCTGATCTATTTTTGTCGCAAGTCGAGGAGCCGGCGCACCTTGTCACGGCCGAGTCGCGTGTGCTCGGCAAGCACGCCGGGATCGACAATCTCCACATCCACCTTCACGCCGAGATCCTTGAACAGCGCGCGCCGCATATCTGCGGCCAGGCTTTCCGAATCGATGTCAGTCGACCGGCGCTCGATGCGAACCGTCATCTCCTCGCGCCGCGCCAATTCTTCGCCGACATGATAGGCCACGCAGATGAAGTCGCCGGTTGTGCGTTCATCGCGCGTGATCGCGTTCTGGCAGGCGAGCGGATACACGTTGTTGCCGCGCAGCTTCACCATTTCGTCGGCGCGGCCGAGGAAGGTGGAAAGCTTGCGCGTGCAGAGCCCGCAGGCGCATTCGGAATAATCCGACAGCTCCATGAGATCGCGCATATCGTAGCGGATTAGCGGCGGCGTCGAGCGATGCAGGCTGGTCGCGACCAGATTACCCTTTTGGCCGTATGGCAGGGGCGCGCCGGTATCTGTGTCCACCATCTCGCAATAGATCGTGTCCTCGCTGAGATGCTTGCCGTTGCGCTCCTTGCATTCGAACGCGACGAGGCCGATCTCGTGGGTGCCGTAATTGTCATAAACCGGGCAGCCCCAGGCGTCTTCAAGCTTGCGGCGGAAATGGCCTTCGATATCAGGTCCGAGATAGGAGTGCAGAAAACGCGTCTTCAATTGGTGAAGATTGAAATTCATTCCCTTCGCGACTTCCGCCAATCGGCCGAGGTATTCTCCACGCGCAAACCACCAATTCACGCCCCATTCCCTGGCGTATTCAAGTTTGCGTTCGCTCGGGGTCACGATGCCCGTCCCCGTCGTCACAGGCACGGCGCCGAGCCAGTGATAGAGCGCGGTGAATGCGTTCCAGGCGGAGTTGGCGAGCGAGTTGGTATAAGTGATCTGGACGATATCGCCGGGCCGCCCGCCCTGCGCGTAAAATGCGCGCGCGCCCTGCACGCCCTGAACTTCCCACGCGACGGGATCGAAGAGAGTCGGACGCGGCATCCCTGTTGTGCCGCCGCTCGTCTGAATCTTCAGCGGCGTCTTGCCGAACTCTTCGCGCGTGAAAGTGTAGTGGTCGCCGAAGGGCGGCGCGGCGAGAAGCGCGCCTTTGAGATCATCGCTGTTGAAGGTCGGAATGCGTGTGATGTGTTCGAGCTTGGTTACGTCACCGGGCTCGAGTCCCGCGGCGGTCCAGCGTTTGCGATAGAAAGGCGCCTGCCACGCGTCCTTCATGCGTTCGAGAAAGCGGTGCTCCTGGAGAGCGTTCAGCGCGTCCTTGCTGAGACGGCCGACGGTCTTCTCGAAGTGGGGTGGCGGCGGATAGTCGGCGATGAAGCGGTCCCAGTCGATCGACTTGCAATAATAGGGAATGTTGACCGACATCAGCTCCGACAGTCCTCTTGCATTCCTTTTGCGCTGCGGCGAGCTTGCGGACGCAACCACCCGATGCGGCAAGCGCATGTGAGGGGCCAATGCAGAGTGGCGTCGCAGAGGGGCGCCAGGTCATCGTCTGAACAGACTAGCCGCGGTTTCAATCGATGCGGTGAGCATTGGCCGACGAGCTTGTGAACCGCGGCTGATGCAAAGTATTTTCGAGTGCGCGCAGCGTGCAATCATTATCCGGAATCGATGGCGAATCGGGGAAGATGCGTTCGGAGGATCGAAAATCGGTGAAGAGATGGCGCTCACGCGTAATTTTTTCGAGCTCAAACCTGCGGTTCGGCGACGGCTCTTTCGCCAAGCCAAACCGCCATTTCGAGGATCGTGAGCAACGTCTCTCCTCGTTCGGACCATGCGCCGAGCTGCCGAAGCCTGCCAAGAAGCGCCTTCGCTAAAGCAAGCGGCGTCCGTCGCTGCTCGAGCGTGGGCAACGGCTCCCGCGACCAGAAACGCTTTCCATCGTCCCAGTAGCCGATACGGTCGAGAAACCGGACGCCGAAATACATCGCCTCGAAGGGATCATCGTCCCCGAAGCCATCTCCTTCGACACTTTCAGTGAGGCACCAGCGAAGCATATCGAGCATCGCCGCCCGCGCCTGCTTCTTCAGATCTTGCGACATGTAGGGCCAGCCGCGGAAGAATATCTGCACCACGTCGTAGTTGTGGTGGTTGCTGAATGACGTGCTCTCGTCGGGGCGCCAGCCATTGGGATAGATCTTGTCACGGATGCGGAGGGTCGTTTCCGCTAATCGATTCCAGTTTTCGACGTTGCCAGCCCGGTAGTTGACGTGATGGAAGGTGAACGAGAGATCCTGAACGATGAAGAGCTTGCCGCCCATGCGATACCATGGTCCCCAGTAACCCGTGCGCGGATGCTGGGTCTGCCGCATAAAGTCGGCATAAGCGTTTTCGAGCTGTTCGCCGATCGGGAACTCCAATCGCGGATCCTCGATGAGGGAGCGCAGATTCTCCTTGTAGATGAGCTGCGAAAGAGCGCTCTGGACCGCAGCGAGTTCGTCGCGGTTGTTGACGCCAGTTGTGGCGATATCCGAAATCTGAAGCCGCCAGAGATAGTCCCGAAGCGCACCGGGATCAGCCAGCGGCTTCAGAAAACTCAGCTTCTTCGCCGTCGGGAGATTGAATTGCTTTGACTGGAGTTCATCGACTGTCGGCTGAAGCTTGCGATAGAACTCCGTCGCGCCGGGCCCCCAGGCGCCGTCCGCCTGCTGAGCGAGCGTCGATTGACTGCCGGACGTCAGCTCCTCCTGGAGGTCCTGAAGGCGTCGGTCAAATCGATCCCATTCCGTGCGATAGTTGAGAAGTCATTTCGCTTCGTTGCGCATCTGATCGGCGATGTCGACCTTCTTGCCGGCTTTCTGCAGTTTATCGACCTGCTTGCTCAAATCCCGGAATTTCGCCTTTCGAGGATCGCGCTTCTCGGCGTAATGGACGTCGAATATCGCAAACTCATGGTCGATGAGCGCGGCGATGTCGGCGCGGGCGATGTCATCGACCATTTCGGCAGGGTGGCGTTCGTCGGTCAAGGAAATCTCCTCGTGATCCGTCAATAGCCGCCGTGATCGATTTGAAACGCAACCGTCAGCCCCGGCGTGCGCCACCTGATCCCATTAGCTATCTCAAAAATAGCTTCGGCGGGAAATTCTCATTTAGTATTGGAAGAAAGATCATATGGTCGACTGCTGATTGCGGCAATGGCCGGACGCGATCATGCCGACAATTCTCGTGATGGCGGAGATCGCGTGAGAATTAAAGAGCGCAGATTCCTCAATGACCGATCAGAAGTCTCGCGGGTGCTGTGCTTTCCAGAAAACAGCTTTGAGCCGCGGCGGTGAAGTCGCCTGGCTTTCCTGTTTTCTCGCGCGCATGAGCGTTGTATCCGCCGCCGGGCCGCCGGGCGCCTGATCCGATTGAGGCGCGAAGAGCGCATGATATGTTGACTACAGACACGAAGAAGATCGGATGACATGAAAAAGATCGGATTCCTTTCGTTCGGCCATTGGGGCGCGTCCAGCCATTCGCAGACGCGAACAGCATCGGACGCGCTTCTGCAGTCCATCGATCTGGCCGTCGCGGCGGAGGAGCTGGGCGCAGACGGCGCCTATTTTCGCGTGCATCATTTCGCCCGACAGCTCGGGTCGCCATTCCCTTTGCTGGCGGCGGTCGGGGCGAAGACCAGCCGCATCGAGATCGGCACCGCAGTCATCGATATGCGCTATGAGAATCCGCCCTATATGGCGGAGGACGCTGGCGCGGCTGATTTGATTTCCCGCGGGCGGCTCCAGCTTGGCGTCAGCCGCGGCTCGCCGGAGCAGGTGATCGATGGCTGGCGCTATTTTGGCTATGCGCCGCAGGACGGCCAGACCGACGCCGATATGGCGAGACGCCATGTGGAAGTGTTTCTCGATGTGCTGAACGGCAAGGGATTCGCACAGCCGAATCCGCGGCCGATGTTCCCCAATCCGCCCGGGCTGTTGCGGTTGGAGCCTTTTTCGGAGGGCCTGCGAGAGCGGATCTGGTGGGGCGCCGCGACGAATGCGACTGCGGAATGGGCGGCGCAGCTCGGCATGAATTTGCAGAGTTCGACGCTCAAATTCGACGAAGGCGGCCTGCCTTTTCACGTCCAGCAGGCGGATCAGATCAGGGCATTCCGTAAGGCCTGGAAAGAAGCCGGCCATGCGCGCGAGCCGCGCGTGTCAGTCAGCCGCAGCATCTTCGCCCTGATGGATGATCGCGACCGGGCCTATTTCGGCGCGAATGATGGCGAGGACCACTTCGGCTATATCGAAGCTCACAAGCGCGCGGTGTTCGGCAGATCATATGCCGCGGAGCCGGACATTCTTGTCGCGGAGCTGTCGAAGGACGAGGCGATTGCAGAAGCCGACACGATCCTCCTGACCGTCCCGAACCAGCTCGGCGTCGATTATAACGCGCATGTGCTGGAGGCGATTTTGACTCATGTCGCGCCGGCTCTCGGCTGGCGATGATCGCAAGACGTCCGAGCGCCAAGGATGTGGCGCACCTCTGAATGCGGGCGAGACGCGAGCGTTGGCGTGCGCTTGCGCACTTCGCCGGCGATCATGATGTGACTGATTGCCGGCGAGGTTTCCCGGAATACGTCGCCATGGATCGCGTAGCCAGCCGCCGCGAACAGCTCCCCTTCGCCGAGACGCGCGCGAGGCGTCACCTCATCCTCGTTATTGCGGTTCTGCTCGTGGAGATCGGCGTAAAGGCGACCCCGGTGGGCATGGCGCAGGCCGACGAAGCCACATACTTTGCTTCTCTCGCCCAACATTGATCTAACTGCTTGTTGAATCGCTGCTTTAGGCAAGGCTGAGGACCAGGATTGGAAGCGTTCGCGATACTTGGCCTTGCGGTTCTGGGCTTTATGATCGCCGTCCCCTGGGCGGCGTTTTCGGCTGTCAGTCGGGCCAATCGGGCGCTTGCACTGATCGCAAAGCAACAGGTTGAGATCGCGCAACTCCGATCCGCTTTGTTCGCTGCTCGCGAGGCCGGCGCCCAACCGGATATTGTGGAGACGGCTGACGAATCCGTCGTCGCACAATCGTTGGCGCACGACGTCGAGCGATCAGTGGACGCCAGCGCGATCAGCGAGCCCGAGCCACAGGCGGCGCTGGCTGTTTCGCCTGAAGCAGTCGTTGAGCCTGTGTCGCTTAATGTTCTTCAGACGCAAGCGCTTGAGCCTGAGCCAGCGCCGGCGATTCCGGAAATGACGAGGGAGGTCGAAGCCGAGCTCTCGTCTCCGGCGATGCCTGCGCCCGGATCTGCGCCGATTGCGCGACGCAGCGATTTTGAAGAAGCCTTCGGCTCACGCTGGGCGGTGTGGGTCGGCGGCGTCGCGCTCGCGCTGGGCGGGCTCTTCCTGATCCGTTATTCGATCGAGGCCGGATTCTTCGGCCCGGGCGTTCGGCTGCTCATGGGAGTCGCATTTTCGGTCGCGGCTGCAGCTGCGAGCGAATATCTCAGGCGAACTGATCGGATTCTTAATCTCGGCGCTGTTTCGAACGCGATCGGCCGATCCGGCGCGAACATTCCAGGCGTGCTCGCCGGCGTCAGCGTGCTTAGTGGTTTCGGCGTCGTGTTCGCCGCACATGCGATTTACGGCTTCATCGGTCCCGGCGTCGCTTTCGCGTTGATGGGCCTGATCGGACTCGCCGCGCTTGCCGCCTCGCTGCTTCACGGCCAACTCCTCGGCGTATTTGGCCTCCTTGGATCCTACGCGACGCCTGCTCTTGTCGCGAGTACGGCGCCGGATTTCTCCTCGCTGTCGCTGTTCCTCAGCTTCGTCACGATGGTCGCTTTTCTCCTGCATGGGCAGCGACCAAGCCGGCTGGTCACGCTCGGCGCGGTCGCCGGTCATGGCGTCTGGACGCTGTTGATCGCGCTGTTCGCGCGCAGCGTCGTCTGGCCGTCTTTCCTGCTCGTTGTGGGAGCTGTGCTGGGGCTGGCTCTGCTGAAGGAATGGCCGGCGTTCAGAGGACGTGCGGTGCGGACCGTCTGGCTGGTCGCAGGCTTCGATGCGATCGGGCTCGCCGCCATCGCGGTTCCTCTGATCCTGTCCGGGGTCCTGTGGGTCTCGGATGGCGGCCCCGCATCCATACATGCGGCGATCCTGACGACGGTGCTGATCGCCATCATCGCAGCGGTCCGGCGTCGGGATCTTGCTCCGCTGGCTCCCCTTGCCGCGGCCGCGGCCGCCGGAATGATTTTGCTCTGGCCGAGCAGGGAAGCCGCGTTCGGTCTTTCGCCCGATATTTTCTTTCGTCTCGTAAGGCTGAGTTTCGAGGGCGACGCCGGCGCCGGAATCGGGTGGACCGCCGCGGTGATGGCAATCATTGTCGGCGGCCTGCCGTTCGGCGCGTTGTTGTTGCGCAAGGGCTCGGGGGCGGGGGGATTTGTCGTCCGCGGATGCCTTGGCTTCGCCTCGGCGCTCGGTCCGATCTGTCTGATGCTCGCTGCGGCTTTGCGCAGCAACGGCTTCGAGCGTTCGACGGGCTTCGCCGCTCTGTCGCTGCTGCTGACGATCGCGTTGTTTGCTGCCTCGGAGGCGTTGCTGCCAGTCGAGCGGCGAAACACGCGTGCGCGCACCAATCCCCTTGCGCTGATCGGCTCGGCCGCTTACGCCGCCGGCGGTTCGATCGCGCTTGGCCTCGCTGTAGCGTTCGTGCTGCGCGAAACCTGGCTTGTGGTCGGGCTCGCTGTCGGCGCCGCAGGTGTTGCTATCGTCGCCAGCCTGCGCCCGATCCCGCTTCTGCGCAGCATGTCGGCTGCGCTGGCGACAGCCGCATTCGCCCGTTTGCTCTGGCAACCGATCCTCACCGACATGGGCGCCTGGCCGATCATCAACTGGATCATCCCGGCCTATGCCGCGCCGGCTCTCTGTTTCGCCGTTGGCGCCATGGTTCTGCGTGGAAGAGAGGATCGCCCGCGAAGCGTTCATGAGGCTCTGGCGTCGTTCTTCGCGGCAGCCTTCGTAATGCTCGAAATCCGGCAGATCTTCGTGGGACCCGATCTCCGACCCGACGCCTTGCAGCTCGCCGAGCATTATTCCGGCGATCCGCGCAACAGACTCTTTGAAGAGATCGCCGCCTACATCGTCGCGATCGGGTTCATTGGCGCCGGATTGCAGATAATCGCTCGTCGCCTCGGCGGACGGATCTTTGCGCCTGCCGCCGATGTCGCAGCGGTTGCTTTGCTGCTTGTCAGCCTTGGTGGTTTTTGCGCTCTTCTCAATCCGCTCTTTGACGGCACGCAAGTGCTTGGTCCGCCGATTTTCAACCGGCTTCTGCTCTACGTCGTGGTTGGCGGCGTTCTCGGCGCGCTCGGTTTCCTGCTGGATCGCCGCGTTGCGCGCTCGCGCATCGGCGAATGCCTCAGCGCCTGCGCGATCGTGCTCGTTTCGCTTGGCGCTGTGCTGATCGTTCGTCAGGCATTCGCCGGCCCGCAACTCGCGCCGCAATCGATCGAGACAGTCGGCTTCGCCGAGGCCGTCATGGTGACGCTCGTGCTGCTTGCGCTCACGGCCGCAGCGCGCGTCTGGCGCGAGGCGGCGGAAAATCGCGTGGCGAGCTTCGCCTTGCGCGCGCTTGCGCTTCTGGCGATCGGATGGGCCGTTCTCATGCTCGGCCTCGTGCGCAATCCGATGATCGATCTGAGCGGCGTCTCTGGCCCGGTAATCTTCAACCGCATTCTCTGGGGTTATGGCGCGGCCGTTCTCGGCTTCGCCGGGCTGGCGCTATGGGTGCGCGGCGCGCAGCCGGAGATCGGCCCATCTCTGGCGAGAACCGCGAAGGGTGGGGCGCTCCTTGGCGCCTTCCTGCTGCTGCGTCACGGCTTCCACGGGCCGGCGCTGGCTTCGGACGTTCCGATCACGCTGGCGGAAGCCGGCTGCTATGCGTCAATCGGGTTTGTTGCGGCGATCGCCGTCATGATCACACGCTCGGTTCGGTTGGCCGGATGGTCAACCACCGCGAGCGCGCGAACCGCGGCCGTCTGTTCTTGCTCGATATTCGCGCTGTTCTCGGGTATGGTCGCGAGCCCTTGGGCGACAGGCGTTCCGCTCGCCGGGCCCATGATCTTCGACAACGCTCTCGTTGGCTACCTTGCGCCGTCCTTCCTCGCTTTCGTCGCAGCGGCCTGGGCGCGCGAATATATCGCTGCGCCATCGGCGCAGCGCGTGTTCGGAGCAACGGCGATCGTCGGCGCTTTGATCTATATTCTGATCGAGGTCAGGCGCTGGTTCGTGGGCCCGAATCTGTTGGTCGACGCCGAAAGCGCTGCCGAGCTTTATCTCTATACCGTGGCGATCCTGCTCTATGGTGTGACCCAACTCGCGCTCGGTTTTCGCCTGCAATCCAGGGATTTGCGGCTGGCTTCGCTCGCCGTCGTCACGATCGCTATCTGCAAGGCGTTCCTCGTCGACATGTCCGGCCTGGAAGGCCTGTTGCGGGCGCTGTCCTTCATCGGCCTTGGCGCATGTCTCGTCGGCATCGGGCTCGCCTATCAGCGCCTGCTGCGGCGAGAGATCGCGCAACAGGACCAAAGGGGCGACGCGCCGGTCTCGACATAGCGAGCAGCCTCTTCCGCGTTGCTGAGAAGGCAAAGCCTTAAAGTTGTTTGCGACCACCAGGCGCGTTCCGAGCCGCGTCAGGCGCCGTCATCATCTTGCATGAGCGGCGAAGCGGCGCGTGATCTCGCGCGGATTCGTGATCGCGGTTCCGACGACGACCGCATGTGCGCCTGCGGCGAACGCTGCATCGAGTTGATCCGGTCTTTCGAAGCGACCCTCAGCGACGACAGGAACGGAGATCGCGTCAGCCAGATCCCGGATCAGCGCGATGTCGGGTCCGGCAACCCTGCGCTCTTCCGTTTCGGCGGTGTAGCCGGACAACGTCGTCGCGATGTAAGCCGCGCCCAACTCGGCGGCGCGCTTTCCTTCGGCGAGAGTGGCGACATCCGCGAAAATGGGCTTTCCAAGCTCTTCGCAGATTTTCTGAAACAGCTCTTCGAGAGGTTCTCCAAAGCGCGGCCGCGCGGTCGCGTCAATCGCGATGATATCGGCGCCTGCGGTGGAGACCATCGAAGCGCTCGCGAAATCGGGTGTAATATAAACCGGAAAGCCTTCGTTCCAGCGCTTCAAAATCCCGATGATCGGCAAATCGCTAATCGCGCGAATGGCCGAGATGTCGGCGACGCCGTTGGCGCGAAGCGCTCTTGCGCCGCCTTGTTCGGCCGCCTTCGCCATGGCGGCCATATAGGTCGGACCATGGAGAGGATTGTCCGCACGCGCCTGACAGGAGACGATGAGAGATCGCGCAGGCAGGGCTCTCATTTGACGGCTCCCGCTGTCATGCCGCTGACGAAGCGGCGCGACATTGCGAGATAGACAATCGATAGCGGCAGCGCAGCGATCGTAAGCCCTGCAAAGAGAACGCCCCAGTCAGTGGCGTATTCGCCCATGAAGACAGTCAACCCTTGCGGAAGCGTCTTGCGGCTGTCCGTCTGAATGAAGACAAGAGGGAAGAAGAAATCATTCCAGATCGGCACCGCATTCTGTATGGCGCCGATCACCATGGGCGGTGTCGACAGCGGCAGCATGATCGAGAGCATGATGCGGGGTTCCGACGCGCCGTCGATGCGCGCCGATTCTTCAAGCTCTTTCGGCAAGGTGCGAAGGAAGCTGGTCATAATGAAGATCGTCGATGGCAGGCCCATCGCAGTATAGATCATGACGAGCCCGAGGCGACTGTCGAGCAGGCTGAAATCGCGCAGTTGCAGAAAAAGCGGAATCACCGCGAGCTTCAGAGGAAGCATGAGCCCCGCCAGGAAGAACATCAGGATCGCCGAATTTCCGGGGAAATCGTAGCGTGCAAGCGCATAGGCGCCCATGACGCCGAGCAGCAGAATGAGCGCCACGGCGCCGCCTGTGACCAAGAGCGAGTTACCGAGATAAATGGCAAGATTCGTTTCCGACCAGATGCGCGAAAAATTCTCGACATTGGAAAAATCAGGCAAGGAAAAAGGGGAGTCGAAAATCTCCATGGTTGTCTTGAAGGCGGAGAAGACCATGAGAATGATGGGATAAAGCATCAGGATGGAGTTCGCTACGAGCAGCGCGGCCGCGATCGCGCCGATACTGCTCGATCGCGGGAAAAGCGGCGCCGAGTTCGCAGCCTCCGACGTCAAAGCGCGATCTCCCGTTTGCGCAATTGCAGCGTGATGAACGTCGCGACCCCGGCAATGAAGATGAACATCAACGCGGCAAGCGCATTGCCCCTGCCGAAATCCTGAACGCCGGCGCTCTGGTTTCCGAAGGCGGTGCGATAGAAATAGAGCCCGAGAACGTCGGTCGAGCCATAGGGAGAGCCGTCGATACCCGCCATGATGTAGGGCAGCTCAAACCAGTTGAACGCGCCAATGAAAAGAAGCGTGAAGGTCACGGTCGTCGAGGGCGCGACGAGCGGCCAGACGATGTTTCTGATGGTGCGCCAGACGCCGCAACCGTCCAGCTTCGCCGCGTCGAGAATGTCCCGCGGAATACGCTGCATGCCGGCGAGATAGACCAGCGTCGGAAACCCCACCCAATGCCATGCGTTGGCGAGGACGAGCGCTGAGAGCGCTGTACCCTCTTGACCGAGCCACGGTCTTTGAAGGGCGCCGAGCCCGATCCATGCGAGCCCCTGATTTACGAGGCCGAAATTCGGATCGAGGAATAGCTTCCACATGAAGCCGACGAGCGCCGTCGAAAGAATGACCGGCAAGAAGACGGCGGTGCGATGGAGCCGATATCCGAACGGTTCAATATAGATCAGCCAGGCGAGAAAGAAGCCGGCGGTATTCTGGACCACCAGGAGCGCGGCGAATACAAAGATGTTGTGGCGAAACGCGCGCCAGGTGATCGGGCCGAAGTGATCGCCGAACAGCACGTCAGCAAAATTCTGCAGCCCTACGAATTCGCCGCGCGCAAGGCCGTGCCACCGGAAGAACGCAGCGCTCAGCGCGGACAGGAGCGGCCACGCCACGAAGACCGCCATGACCGCGATCGGCGGCAGCAGGAGAAAGGAAATCCAGCCGGCGTGGTCACCTGTCCAGCGGCGACGGGCTTTTATGATCACGTTTTTGGTCTGACTCGATTTGATGAATCGCGGCTGCTGAGGCCGGGATTATTTCTTGAATGGCGGGAAATAGGCGGCGATGCCTTTCGTCACTTCGGCTCCGATTTCGGCCGGCGTCGCCTTGCCAGCAAGCATCTTCTGCACGCCGGCCTGGAGCAAAACAGATCCGGACGGCTCCTGATAACGGAAATGAACAAGCATCAGATAGGACATCGACTTCTTGTTGAGCGTTGCGACCTCCTGGAGGAGAGGCGATTCAAACGCCACACCGTTGATGGGCGAGATGTTCTGAAGAGCATTCGCGAACATCGTTCCAAACTCGGCGGACGACATGAAGTTGACAAGTTTCAGGGCCGCCTGCTGCTTCGCGGATTTCGCGTTCACGGCAAAGCCGCCGTCGTAGTAGAGCGCGACGAGCCGTTCGTCGTTGGCGGTCGCCGCAGGCGATGGAAAGACGCCGAGCTTCAGCTTCGGATTGAGCTTGAGGAACGTCGCGAGTTCGAACGAACCGCCCGCAAACATTGCCGCGCGGCCCGAGGCGAAAAGCTGCTGGGAAGCGGCGTAATCGACGCCGCTGAAATTGGGCGCGAAATAGTCCTTCACGCCGTCGAGCCGCGCCAGCGCGGAGACGAAACGCGGGTCGGTGAAATCAGCCTTGCCGGAGAGCACATCGGCCTCGAACTGCTTGCCGATCAGCGACGACAGCAGCGCGCTTACAATGGTCTCATTTTGCCATGCGGTCGCCACGCCGTTCCCAAGTGGCGTCACTCCCTTCGCTTTTAACGCCTTGCACAGTTCGATGAACTCGTCCCACGTCGCAGGCGGCTTGACGCCGTTCTTCTCGAAGGTTTCGGCATTATAGATGACGAGCATTGTCTGCGACGCGAAGGGAACCGCATAGACTTTGCCATCCGAGCGCATCGTCTCTGCAGCCAGCGCGGAGTCGGCGAAATTGGCGAGACCCGGCATGTTGGTTTTGTCGAGCGGTAAGAGATAACCTGGCTTGGCGACGGATTCGAGATTGCCGTAAGCGCGGACCTGGACGACGTCGGGGCCTGTTCCTGCGGCAAGAGCTGTCGACAGCACGGTGGCGTAGGTCGTCGGCTCGAACGCCTCGAACTTCACGGTGATATCCGGATTCTTCTTGTGGAAGGCGTCGAGGATCTTGGCATAGGCCGCCCGATCCTCCTGGCGCCAGCTCCACAGTGAAATCTCCTCCGCTTTCGCCGATACAGAAAGACCTGCTCCGAGGAGCATGCATGCAGCAATTACCGGCCAGTGAGCCATGCGGACAAAGGCACGCGATAGGGAGTTCATGAGGCGCTCCTCCGTCTGAACATGTTTTGGCTCCGCGCCGATGCGGACCGAGCTTGTCGGCGGCGTTTGGCCAGCCGCATCCGCCAAAGCTATGACAATCCTGCGCCGGCGCGCAATGCAGGGGGAAACAACCTTTTTAGCCCACCGCTGCGACGCAAAGCGCGGAGCCGTTCGGCGGCGTTTGGCCTCAGCCCAGATTGCGCGTGAGGAAGTCGAGTACGGCCTTCCGCATCGCCGGCGTTTCCTGATGTCCGGTCTCCGCGTCGATCAAGATTTCAAGCGCGCTCTCGGCGCCGGCGCGTCGATAGCTCGCCCGCGCATCCTCGATCGCGGTTCGCGCCGCGTCCTCTGGCGTCAGCGGATCGCGCAGTCCGATACAGGCGAGCTGCGGTCGCGGCGCGGCAAGGCCGGCGATGCGACCCGTGCTGATATGATCGAGAAGATTCGGGACGGTCATATAGATGCCGTGCCGATCGTGGCCGCCACCGCTCACCAGCATTGCGAGATCGGCGAAGCAGCAGAGATGCGCGATCGCCTTGATCCTCGTGTCGAGTGCGCCGAGCCAGAAGGCGTGGGTTGCGCCCATCGATATTCCCATGGCGCCGATCCGCTCGCCATCGACCTCCTTCATGCTTGCGAGCAGATCAATGGCTGCGATCAGCTCTGTCAACATGACGCCGAAGAGCGTCTGACCCCGCCACAAATGGCGCTTCGCCAGCTCTGACTCCGTGTTATGCGTTCTCTCGCCGAAGCAGGGCATGTCGATGCACAGTACGACGAAGCCGCGATCAGCCAGCGCCTGCGCATAGGGCGGGGTGAGGAGGGCCGGCCGACCCGCGATCAGCTCCGACGCGCCGATTTCATATTTGCCGCCATGGGCGTGACAATAAAGCAGGGCGGGGAAGCCGCGCCATTCGCCCTCGGGTCCCGTGAGGATCGCCCGGACGTGCTCGCCATTGCGTTTGATAAGGTCGAGCCTTTCAGCGCGCGCCCCCGGCAGGCGCAGCTCAAGCGCTTGGCGCTCTGCGATCTCGAACCGCTCTCGCGGAAAATCCCCCAGCAGACGCCAAAGCGTACGGCGCGTGGCGATTTCGATGTCGTTCGCGCGCATGCCGTTCCTCACTTCGCGAGATCAGGAGACCGCACGACGAGCTGATGCTGCAACAGCCGGTCCGAGGCATTCTCGTCGGACCATATCGCCTGAAGCTGATCGACGACCGCCGCGCCGTAGTCCTGATAGGGAATATGGACCGACGACAGCCAGGGCGCGATCCAGTCATTGAGCGAGTTATCGTCGACGCCGACGATGAGGCAATCGTCGGGCACGCGCACGCCACTCTCGCGCGCGAAGCGATAGGCGCCATAGGCCATGAGATCGCTGACGCAGAAGAGCCCGCGCGGGCGGCCGGTCTCCGCTGAAAGCTTCTTCATCGCCTCATAGCCCGCGAAGAGGTGCTGGAGGTGATCGGAGTCCGCCTTTGGAATCTCATTGCGCGGCAGCCCCCTTGCAAGCAGTCGTTCGATGAAACCCTCGACGCGATCGGCGACCGCGGAAGAGGAGAGCGACGCATGGATGACAGCCGGCGCACGCACGCCCGAGTCGAGCAAGAAATCCGCTGCGAGCGCGCCTGCGGCGCGATTGTCGATGCCGACAAAAGGAACAGGACGTTTGACCGATGTTTGTCGGCGGCCGACCAGAACGATCGGCTCAGCGCGTTCGAGAAATTTCGTCAGCGTCGGGCTGCGCACGGCGGAGACGATGACATAGCCCTCGACGGATTGCGCGCGCATCGCGTGCAGATATTCGTCCTGCAAGGCGGCCTGATCGTGCGTATCGCACAGGATCATCACATATCCAGCTTCTCGCAGCGCGACTTCGGTCGAGGTCGCGATCGCGCCCATCGCAGGATTGTCGAGATTGGGCGCCAGCATCGCGACGATGCGGCTCTGCCGGCTGCGCAGCGAGCGGCCGATATTGTTGGGACGATAATTGCGCGCCTCGAGAAGCGCCTGGATCTTCTCGACGGTCTTCGGGTTGGCGCGATTGAGCTGCCCGTTGGCGACGCGGGAGACCGTCGCGATCGAGACGCCGGCCTCGCTCGCGATCGTCGACAAGGTCGCCTGCGCGTCGCGCGTTTTGCGCATGCCTCTCCTCATGGCACCGGCCTTCGCCACAGCCGGCCGCCTCTGTCAATTTTCGCCAGCTTGACATGTTTGGCAAACGTTTGCCAAGATAGGTGCAGAAGTTGACCGCAGGCGCGGACCAAGCGCCCGCAGGTCGGACCGCGCATTGAGGCTCCTTTGCCGAGCCGTTGGGAGGAGGACGTAATGAAGACATCACTCGTGAAGACGAGCCTGTTCGCGCTTGCGCTGGCCGCATCGTTTGGAGCGTCGGCGTCAGCGCAGACCGTCAATCTCCGCTATCTCTGTTATGCCGACGGCAATGAGTGCGACGTCTCGCGCGATCTGCTCGATCGCTTCGAGAAAGCCAATCCGAACATCAAGGTGACGGTCGACAAGGTCGGTTTCGCCGTCATCCGCGAGCAGCTCGAGACGCGTTTGCAGGGCGGCGAGGCGCCTGACATGGCGCGCGTCACCAATCTCGGCGGCCTCAACAAATATTATCTCGATCTCAGGCCCTACATCAACGCGGCGTACTGGGAAAATAATTTCGCGACGACCTTGCCATGGATGCGCGTCGGCAAGGATGACAAGGGCATCTATGGCTGGATGACGCAGCTCACCGTCACCGGGCCCTTCGTCAACAAGACGATGTTTGATCAGACCGGCGTGAAGATGCCGGGCGCCGGCGCGACCTGGGACGATTGGGCGAAGGCGACCGCGGAAGTGCAGAAGAAGGGCAAGGTCTATGCCGGCATGGTCATGGACCGCACGGGCCATCGCTTCGCCGGCGTCGCGATCTCCTATGGCGCGAAATATTTCGACGCCAACGGCAATCCGAGCGCTGTTGTCGATGACGGCTTCAAGGCCGTCTCCGAGCGCATGGTGCAGTGGCACAAGGACGGGCTGATGCCGCAGGATCTGTGGCCGGGCGCGTCCGGCGCGAAATGGAAGAACGCCGGCGACATGTTCATCAATGGCGATGTCGTCATGCAGATCGCCGGCTCCTGGATGATCCAGAAATTCCAGTCCGACATCGGCGACAAGTTCGAGTGGATCGTGCCGCCGCAGCCTTGCGGTCCCGCCGGGTGCTCGGCGATGCCGGGCGGCGCGGCGATGGTGGGATTCAAGGCGACGAAGCATCCGGCCGAAGTCGCGAAAGTGATGGAGTTCATGGTCTCCGAGTCCGTGCTCAAGGAGTATTACGAGCGCACCGTTCAGATTCCCGCGCATAAGGGGCTCGCGGAGAAGGGCCTCAACTACGGCAAGGATGTCGGACCGGAAACGCAGGCGGCACTGAAGCAGTTCACCGCGGATTTCGCGAAGATCTCGCCGGTCGCCCATCAGCTTCAGAGCTATCAACGCAACGTTGCGATCTTCAACGCCACGGTGAACTATGTCGCGCAGGCCATCACCGGCACGCTCACGCTGCCGCAGGCCTATGCGAAGGTTCAGGAAGAAATCGACAACGCGGTGAAGAAGTAATCCGCGGCCTCTGACGTGAGCAGCGTCGCCGGATCTTCAACGCGCTCCCGCGCCCTCTCCGTCGGCCATGCTGCGGGGTGGGCCTGGGGCAAGCTCGGCGATATGCTCGACGGGCCGTTTCGCGCGCTCCAGCGCCATATCGGCGCGCACAGGATGGCCTATGTCTTCCTGCTGCCCAACATCCTTGTCTTCGGCCTATTCTCCTTCTGGCCGATGCTGCTCAATTTCTACATCGCCTTCACCGGCGGCCAGTCGGTGATCCTGAGCGATCGGCCATTCGTCGGGCTCGATAATTTCCGAGAATTGCTGAACTGCCCGAGCTATCTCGATCCCAAGACCTGTCCGGTCGCCGGCTTCTCCTTCTGGACAGGCGTCTGGAACACCTTGTTCTTCGCCGTGGTGCAGGTGCCCGTCATGATCGTGACGGCTCTCATCACGGCGCTCATTCTCAATCGCGAGATCAGGGCGAGGGGATTCTGGCGCGCCATCTATTTCTATCCTGTGATGCTGTCGCCGGTCGTGATCGCGGTCACCTGGGATTGGGTGCTGAAGCGCCGCGGCATTCTCAATGCGCTGCTTGAAAATGTGGTGGATGGCTGGAACGCATTCGCCGGGACGACTCTGTTTCCGTTTTTTCTTTTCACAGTGCTTGCGATCGCGCTTTCGCAGTTGCTCGCCCGTTTCAGCAGGCCGCTCGCCATTGGCGCAGCCCTTGCGATCGCGCCGTTGGTCGCTTGGCTTGTTCCTCATGAAGTGTGGTCGCTACCGACGTATCGTCCCGTGAACTGGCTGATCGACGCTCGCTCGGGATGGCCGACATTCTGGGTGATCTTCGTCTACACATGGGGTCATCTCGGCTTCTACATGCTCATCCTGCTCGCGGGATTGCAGGCGATTCCGAAGGATCTCTACGAGGCCGCCGAGATGGACGGCACGTCGCGGTCGCGTCAGTTCTGGCGCATCACGTTGCCGCTGCTGGCGCCGACCATGATCGTGGTGCTGGTGCTCTCGCTGATCCGCGCCTTCCAGGTTTTCGATGAAGTCTACGTGCTCACAGGCGGCGGGCCGGGGCAGGCGACCAAAATGATCGTGCAGCACATCTATGAGAGCGCCTTCATCGGTGACGCCAAGCGTTACGGTATCGCAGCGGCGTCCTCCGTGCTCGTCGCGGGCGTGCTGCTGATCCTGACGCTGGCTCAGCTAGCTGCAACCCGGAAGAGGGCTGGCGGATGATCACGTCTGTCGACGTCTCCGGCTTCCTCATGCGCACGCGCGGCCGCGGCCGGCTGCATTGGAGCGACTGGTTCGTCTACGCCTATCTCGCGATCGGCGTGCTCGTCGTCGCCTTGCCGATCCTGTGGATGTTCATGTCCTCGATCAAATCGCCCGGTGCGCTCGTCGAGAATGATCCAAGGCTTCTGCCTTACGAACAACTCACGACGCCGTCACCGGACGGCCAGCGAAGACTTGGCGTTTTTGTGTGGACCAAGCCGGACGGCGCCAAGGCCGATGTTGCTTTCGTCGGGCCGCGTGGGGTCAATGCGCGCGTCTTTGATCTCGCGAAGCCCGCCGAGATTTTCGAAGTTCCGCGCATGTCGCTTGCCCGCAAGGATGCGGTCAAACCGCGCTGGGAGAACTACACCGATCCGACAATTGGCTCGGCGCAATCGCGCACTTTCAATTTCCTGCGCTATTTCTGGAATTCGACCTTCGTCACTGTCGTCGCGACATTGCTGACGCTCGTGGTCAATGCGATGGCGGCGTTCGCCCTCTCGAAATACAAATTCAGGGGGCGCGACGCGATGGTGATCGTCATCGTCTCGACCCTCCTGATCCCGCCGACGGTCATTCTCGTGCCCTTATTCATCACAGTCAGTTCGCTTGGCATGCTCAACACGCTGTGGGGCGTCATCATTCCGGCGATCGCGACGCCGACAGGCGTATTCCTGCTGCGTCAATATATGTTGACGATCCCCGACGAGCTTCTGGAGGCGGCGCGCATGGACGCCGCGTCGGAATGGAAGATCTTCTGGCGCATCATGCTGCCGCTGACGATGCCGGCGCTGTCGGTGCTGGCGATCCTTTCCGTTATCTGGCGCTGGAACGACTTCATGTGGCCGCTCATCGTCCTCACGCAATCAGAAGTCTTCACGCTGCAGCTTGGCCTCTCAACCTTTAAGGGGGAGCTCAACGACAATATGCATTATCTGCTCGCCATGACGGTTCTCACGCTTCTTCCGGTGACGCTCGTGTTCGCGTTCCTGCAGAAACATATCACTACCGGCATCGCCAATACGGGACTGAAGTGATGGCGACGCTCGAACTCAAGCAGGTCATCAAGAATTTCGGCCCGACCAAGGTCATTCACGGGATCGACCTGTCGATCGATCATGGCGAATTCATCGTGTTCGTCGGCCCGTCCGGCTGCGGTAAGTCGACATTGCTGCGGATGATCGCGGGGCTTGAACAGACGTCGAGCGGCTCGATCGTCATCGATAACGCGGTCGTGAATGACGTGCCGGCGGCCGAGCGCGGGCTCGCCATGGTGTTTCAGAGCTACGCGCTCTATCCCCACATGAATGTTCGGCAGAATCTCTCATTTGGTCTTGAGAATTTGAAAACGCCGCGAGCCGAGATCGATCGCCGCGTGGCGGAGGCGGCGCGCATGTTGCGCATGGAGCAGCTTCTTGAGCGGCGGCCGGGCCAGCTTTCCGGCGGCCAGCGTCAGCGCGTGGCGATTGGTCGCGCGGTGGTGCGCGAGCCCAAGATATTCCTGTTTGATGAGCCGCTTTCGAATCTCGATGCGGAGCTGCGCGTGCAGATGCGCGTCGAGATCGGCAATCTTCACGATCGGCTCGGCAACACCATGATCTATGTCACCCATGATCAGGTCGAGGCCATGACGATGGCTGACCGGATCGCGGTGCTGAACAATGGCCGGCTGGAGCAGTTCGGCAAGCCGCTCGATCTCTACAACCGGCCCGCCAATCTCTTCGTCGCCGGATTCATCGGCTCTCCGCGGATGAATTTCCTCAATGGCACGGTCAAGACGATTGAAGCGGATGGCGTGACTGTCGCGCTGGATTCGGGCGGCGCGGTGAAGACGCCTTGTGCGGCTGATGGGATTGGTGAAGGCGCGCCGGTGAAGCTGGGCGTCAGACCGGAGCATATCGCCCTTGCCGACAGCGAGGCTCGCGATGCGACATTGTCGATCGCGATCACGGAGCAGCTTGGCGGCGAAAGCTATCTCCACGGCGCTTTGCCGTCAGGCGAAAATCTTTCGGTCCGCTTGCCAGGGCAGACGCGGGTCGCGCGCGGCGAAGCTGTCGGGCTTCAGCTCGGCGAGCCTCAACTGCGCCATCTCTTCAATGCGGAAACCGGCAAGGTTCTCCGTCCTCTCTCCTGAGTTTTCCTCATGCAGATTTTTCAGTCGATCGGCGCGATCGCGTCCCGTGCTCATGGCTTCGATGCGTCGCTGGAGCGTGGATGGCGCCTGCGTGTGCGCGTGATGTCGAACGAATTGCTGCGCATCGTCGTCGAGCCGGACAAGGGTCTCCCGCTTGACCGCACATGGATGATCGCGCCGGAGGGCGACACGCCGTGGGAAGGGCGCAACAGAGATGACGCCGCGGGATTTTCGCCGCCGCACGCCGCGCTCGAAAAGAGCGGTGAGGCCCATATCCTGACCGCGGGCCAGTTTCGCCTCACGCTGATGGGCGCGCCTTTGCGCATCGCGATCGAACAGCGCGTCGGCGACGAGTGGCGCCCGTGGATCAGCGATCGCGACACCGGCGGTTTTGCGCTGACGGATCGCGGTGAACGCATCCGGCATTTCCAGAAACGGCCATTCGAGGACAGGCATTTCGGACTTGGTGATAAGACAGGTCCGATGGATCGCACTGGCCGCCGCTTCCGCATGCTGCAGCTCGACGCGCTGGGCTATGACGCGGCGATAGGCGATCCGCTCTACAAACATACGCCTTACATGGCCGTGCAGTCCGGCGGCGTGGTGGGCGGACTGTTTTATGACAGCCTTGCGCCGATGACGTTCGATCTCGGATGCGAGCGTTCGAATTATCACGGCATCTACCGATATGTAGAAATCGAGGAAAAAGGCCTCGATCTCTGGCTGATCGCGGGCCCCGATCTCGCGAGTGTGACGCGCCGCTTCGCCATGCTGACTGGTCGGCAGGCGCTGTTGCCGCGCTGGAGCTTCGGCTTTGCGTTCACGACGATGCATCACGCTGATGACGTGAATGGACAGGAGGTCATCAAGGCTTTCGCCGAACGTTGTCGCACGGAAGAGATTGCGATCAGCGCGATCCATTTCGGTTCAGGCTATTCGAGTCGCGGCAAGCGGCGTTATGTCTTCACCTGGAACAAGTCGAAATTCCCCGACGCGAAAGCGCTGTTCGCGCGACTGACGGAATTGGGCTTTCCCACCGTCGCCAATCTCAAGCCTGTGCTGATAGACGATCATCCCGATTACACCTCGATCAAGACGGCGGGCGGTTTCGTCAAGGACGAGGCCGGCGAACCGGTGCTTGAGCAGTTCTGGGATGGAATGGGCTCTTATCTCGACTTCACCAATCCAGAGACGGGGCGCTGGTGGCAATCGCGCCTCACAAGTCAGGTTCTCGATGTCGGTTTCACCGCCGGCTGGAACGACAACAACGAATATGAAATCGGCCGCGATGGCGCGCTGGCGACCGGCTTCGGAACGCCTGTCACAGCGACGGCGACGCGCCCGCTCCATGCGCTGCTGATGACACGCGCGACTTACGAGGCCACACAGGCTCGCGACGCGAATGTCAGGCCGTTCACCGTCACGCGCGCCGGGCCGGTCGGTTTGCAGCGCTACTGCGAGACCTGGAGCGGCGACAACGAAACCTCTTGGCATACGCTGAAGTGGAACCTGCGCAACGGCCTCTCGATGGCTTTGTCGGGACAGTCGAAGGTCGGTCACGATGTCGGTGGTTTCACCGGACCGCGTCCAAGGCCTGAGCTTCTCTGCAGATGGGTCGAGATGATGGCGTTGCATCCGCGCGCGATCATGAATTCCTGGAAACCGGATGTCGCGCCTGACTGGAGTGCGGCGACGGTGCCGTGGCTCTATCCGGATGTGCTCCCTCAGATCCGCGAGGCGCTGAATCTGCGCACGACATTCCTGCCGCTAATGTACTCGCTGGCCTATCAGGCGCATCAGGACGGCTCGCCGATCATCCGGCCGCTCTTCTACGAATTCCCGGATGATCCGAGAGCCTATGAAGAGCATGATTCCATGATGCTCGGGCCCGACGTGCTGTTCTCGCCGGTTGTCGAGGAAGGCGCACGCACGAAGACGACTTATTTGCCGAAAGGGCCGGCCGGCTGGATCGAATTCCATACCGGCGTGCTTCATCCCGCGGGATCGGAAGTCAGCGTCGGCGCCGAGCTCGGCAAGCCGCCGATCTTCATTCGCGTCGGCGCAGCGTTGGCGCTCGCGAGCGCGACGCCCTTCGTGAAGCCTCATGATGCGCCTGCAAGGCTGCTTTATCTCGCGACGGCCGGAGAGAGCGGAACGGGCGAGGGGCGGCACTTCGAGGACGACGGCTTGAGCTGGGGCCTTCGCAACGGCCAGTTCCTTGATCTTCGCGTTGCTCTGAGCTGGACCGGACGCATCGTCTCCGCGCGGCTCAGCAGAGCCGGCGGTCAATGGCCGATTCCGACCGCGGGCGATTGGCGCGTCGTGACGCCGGGCAATTCGGGAGGCGTCGATCTGAAAATCGACGGATAGGGTGCATGAGGGCGTCGGCCGTCGGGACGCGCCGCCGATCCACCGAACCCGCGCGATAATGGCGGCGGTCATGCGCGGATGACACGTCACGTCGTCGCAAAAATCAGGGACGGCAGACTGTTCCCGCACGCGAATTATGCTCTGATCACGCCCGCCGCCGAGCGCGGAAAGGGGAGGATCACCGACGATGCATGGCCGCCGCCCGACAATATTCTCCCGCCACGGCATGGTCGCCGCGGCCCATCCGCTCGCGGCTCAGGCAGGCGCGCGGCTCCTGATTCAGGGCGGCAACGCATTCGACGCCATCGCAGCGACGGCCGCAGCGCTGAATGTCGTCGAGCCCTTCATGTCGAGTCTCTCCGGCATGGGTTCGGCGACTTTATGGGTCGCCGCGGAAAGCCGCGTCCGCGTGCTGGATTTCGTGCCGCCGATCCAGAAGAGCTTCCCCGCCGCGCGATTTTCCAAGCGCGCCGATCTCGAACGCGGACCGCATGCGGTCGCGATGCCTGGCAATCTTGCGGGATGGTGCGAACTGGCGTCGCACTATGGCCGCAAGCCGCTCAGCGAAATCCTCGCGCCGGCGATCGCTCTTGCGCGCGACGGCTTTGGCCTTTCCGAATTTGGCGTGGAAGAGTTCAACGGACAGGCGCCGCTGTTGAAGGCGTGGCCCGATCTCTATCCCGCTTTTGCCGCCAACTATCTGCCGGAGGGCGCGCCGGTGAAACTCGGTCAGGTTCTACGCCAGCCCGACCTCGCGCGCACGCTCAGCGAGATCGCGGTGAAGGGGCCCGATCATCTCTATCGCGGCGAGCTCGGCGAACGGATCGTAGCGCGTCTCAATGCGCTTGGCGGCACGATGACGATGGCCGATCTCGCAGCGGTGAAGCCGCGCTGGCGCGAGCCACTCGTCGCCGATTATCGCGGCCTCGACATTCATGTGCCGCCTCCGACCTGCGAGGCGTTCCAGTTTCTGCTCAGTCTCAAGATCATCGAAGGCTTCGATATCGCGAAGTTGCCGAAGGATGGAGCCGAGCATCTCGATCTTGTCTGTCGCGCGATCCGGCTCGCGGCCGGCGTGAGAATCGCGAACAACAATCCATCGCCAGAGAAACTGGCGGAGATATTTTCAGAAACGTCGATTGCGAAGCTGCGCCGCCGTGTCGGCGATGGCGTTCCAATTGAAGGACCGACCGAACAATGGACGCCTCAGCCGACGGAAGACCCCGCGCATACGACCTCTTTCTCGGCGGCGGATGCAGAGGGCAATCTCGTCTGCATCACCAACAGCCTCGGCAGCCCGTTCGGCAGCGGGGTGGTCGTGCCGGGCACAGGGCTCTGCCTCAACAATTTCCTCTATTGGGCGGATGTCCAGCCTGGCAGCCCGAACCGCTCGAAGCCTGGCGATGAGTTGCCGATGTGCATGTCGCCAAGCATTTCCACTCGCGGCGGGAAGGCCGTCCTCGCGCTCGGCACGCCTGGCAGCTACGGCATCATGCAGACCCAGACGCAGGCCATGGTGCAGCATCTCGATTTCGGCCTGCCATTGCAGGAGGCGATCGAGGCGCCGCGTGCGCGGCTATGGGACGGTCGTTTTATTCAGGCGGAAAACCGCGTCGCGCCGGAGACGATCGCCGAGTTGCGCAAGCGCGGCCACGAGATCGAAGCCTTCGATGTCGGCTGGACGATGAAGTGCGGCGGCATGCAGGCGGTCGCAATCGACCCTGATACAGGCGTGATGACGGGCGCCGCCGATCCGCGACGAGACGGCTACGTCGTCGCGGTCTAACGGCGCCAGCGCGGAGGCTTCTATTGCAGGTCTGAAAACGCCTTCTTCAGGCGTCCGGCGGCTTGGGCGACGATGGCGCGCGGCGTCGCCAGATTGAAGCGCATGAAATTGCCGCCGCCGAGGCCGAAGCTTGAGCCGTGGTTCGCTGCGATCTTCGCCTGCTTCTCGATGCGCGCGATGAATTCAGACGGCTCCATGCCCGTGCCGGAGAAATCGACCCAACCGAGGTAGGTGGCTTCCAGCGGCATCGAGCGCAGCCCCGGAATTGAATTTACGGCGTCGTCAAACGCGCGCCGGTTGCCGTCGAGATAGGTGGTCAGGGCATCGACCCAGGCCGCGCCTTGGGGACTATAGGCGGCGGTCGCCATGGCGATGCCGAAGGAATTCGGCGAGATGCCCATGGCGTTCATGCGCGCTCGAAACGCCGCGCGCAGTTTTTCATCGGGAATGATGACGTTGCCGACATGGCAGCCGGCCATGTTGAAGGTCTTGGTCGTTGCGGTCATCATGACGAGACGATCCATGATCTCCGGCGCCGCCACGGCCATCGCGGTGTGTTTGGCGCCAGGCAAGACGAGATCATGATGGATCTCGTCCGAGACGAGGATCAGGTTATGACGCCGGCAGAAATCCGCGATGGCGCGCAACTCGTCGCGAGTCCAGACCCGCCCGCCGGGATTGTGCGGCGAGCAGAGAATGAACATCTTTTCCGCGCCGGTCATCTGCGCGTCCCAGCGCGCGATGTCGAGAACGTAGCGGCCGTCCTCAAGCGCGAGAGGGCATTCAACGACGCGTCGATCCGCAGATCTGATGATGCGGGAGAAGGCGTGATAGACCGGCGTCGTAAGTACGACGCTGTCGCCGGGCTTCGTGTAGGCGTCAATGCACAGCGCCGTGCCGTTCACCAGCCCATGGGTGGTGAAGATCGAGTCCGGCGCGACATCCCAGCCGTGGCGGTTCTTCATCCACCAGCAGATGGCGTCGCGATTGGCCTTGTCGTCGCCGAAGTAGCCATAGACGCCATGCGCGGCCATTGCGTCGACCGCCGTCTGCACGCAGGCCGGCGGCCGGAAATCCATGTCCGCCACCCACATGGCGATGCCGTCGGATGGCGACACCCCGAAGTTGGCCTCCATCATGTCCCATTTCGCCGAATGCGTGCCGCGGCGCTCGATCTGTTCGTCGAAGTCAGGGGTATTGGTCATTTCAGTCCTCTGTAACGGGCGGTTCGGAGCAGGCCGGACGGTGGGGATGGAATGCCGTGTTTGCCGGTTGAGCGCCAGCTTCAGTCGCGAAGGTGAGGTATTCCTGATCGGGCTCACTCACGCTCAGACGGCGGCGGTCCCACTCAGGCGAGCGCCGAGAGCGAGATCGTTCGCTTGATGATGCTGCGCATGGCGAAGCTCGAATGGACGCGCGCCACGCCGGGGAGGCGGGACAGGTGCGTCTTGTGGATGCGCTCGAAATCCGCGATGTCGCGGGCCTGCACCTGCAGGAGATAGTCGTCGGCGCCAGACATGAGGTGGCAGGCGACGACGTCAGGACATTTCGCGACCTCCATCTCGAACGCCTTTAGCGCCTCCTCGCTTTGCCGCTCAAGCGCGATGAGCACGATTACCGTCAGAGAAAATCCCAGCAATCCCGCGTCGATCTCGGGCGCATAGCCGCGCAGCACGCCGGCCTTCTCAAGATGCGCCAGACGACGCGCGCAGGCGGTCGGGGAGAGCCCGATGCGCTCCGACAATTCAACGTGGCTGAGGCGCGCATCGCGGCACAATTCGCGCAGCAATTTGCGATCGAGTCCATCGAGCTGAGCATGATTCCGGTCATCGGCCATGGCTGAGCCTATTTCGCAGGGGCGCAGGTTTCAATCGCGTAAGCGACATACAGTGGTGGAATCCTGCAAATGGTTAGGAATGCTTGCTTCTAAACGCCGGGAAATAACGGTCGTCTCCGACGATGCTGGTTGCGACCAGCAAGCCGGGAGGAGGGGCGCATGCGCATCGGAACGCCGAAGGAGATCAAGAATCACGAATACCGTGTCGGGCTCGTTCCAGCCTCAGTAATGGAGCTGACGCGCGCGGGGCATGAGGTTCTGATCGAGAAAGGCGCAGGGCTCGGGGCCGGTGTCAGCGACGCCGAGTATGAGGCCGCCGGCGCAAAGATCGCCCCTGACGCTGCGGCTGTCTTCAGCGACGCCGAGATGATCATCAAGGTCAAGGAGCCGCAGGCGGAAGAGCGTGCGCGGCTGCGGCGCGGGCAGATATTGTTCACCTACCTCCATCTTGCGCCTGACGTCGCACAGACGCGTGACCTCATGAAGTCTGGCGCGACCTGCATCGCCTACGAGACCGTGACGTCACAAGACGGGGGCCTCCCGTTGCTGGCGCCCATGTCAGAAGTCGCCGGCCGGCTGTCGCCGCAGGTCGGCGCGACCGCCCTGCAGAAGGAGCATGGCGGCCGTGGCGTGCTTCTCGGCGGCGTGCCGGGCGTTGCGCCCGCCGACGTCGTCATTCTCGGCGGAGGTGTTTCCGGCTCGCATGCGACGGCGATCGCGCTCGGCATGGGCGCGAGCGTCACTGTGATCGACCGCTCGCATGCCGCGCTTCGCCGTCTGTCGGCGCAATTCGGCGGCGCGGCGCGGACACTGTTCTCGACGGCGGCCACGATCGCCGACCATGTCGCGAATGCCGATCTCGTAATTGGCGCGGTGCTCATCCCCGGCGCCGCCGCGCCGAAACTCGTGACGCGCGCGATGCTGGCGACCATGAGGCCGGGCTCGGTGATCGTCGACGTCGCCATCGATCAGGGCGGCTGCTGCGAGACCTCGCACGCCACGACCCACGCTGATCCCACCTATGTCGTCGATGGCGTCGTGCATTACTGTGTCGCCAACATGCCGGGCGCCGTCGCGCGCACCTCGACGTTCGCGCTGAACAACGCGACCTTGCCGTTCGCTCTCGCGATTGCAAATAAGGGCTGGCGTCGCGCGCTGCTGGAAGACGCGCATCTGCGCAATGGACTCAACGTCCATGACGGCGCGCTGACCTGCAAGCCGGTTGCGGAGGCGCAAGGCCTGTCCTTCACGCCTCCTGAAAAGCTGGCGGCCTAAGTCAGGCTGCGAGGCAGGGCGGGCGAGCTTCGCCCGCCTCGATATTTCAACTTAGCCCTTGAGACCTGTCGTCGCGATGCCGTCGATCAATCGCTTCTGGAAGAAGAGGAAGACGATCAGCAGGGGAACAAGCGACAGCAGCGACATGGCCAGCAGCGGCCCCCATGAGCTCTGACCTGTCGTGGACATCATCAAACGCAATCCCTGCGGCACGGTGTAGAGGCCGATGTCGCTGAGATAGACCAGAGGCGTCAGGAAATCCTCATAGGTCCAGACGAAGGTGAAGATCGCAGTCGCGATGAGGGCCGGACGCATGAGCGGAAAGATGATCATGCGGTAAATCATGAAGGTCGACGCGCCATCGATCAGCGCAGCCTCGTCGATCTCGCGCGGAATGCCGCGGATGAACTGGATCATCAGGAACACGAAGAATGCGTCGACCGCTAGCAGCTTCGGCGCAATCAGCGGCATGAAGGTGTTCACCCAGCCAAGCTTGTGAAAGAGGATATATTGCGGGATCAGCGTTGCGTGATGCGGCAGCATGATGGTGCCCATCATCAACGCGAACCAGAACGGCTTGAAGCGGAAGTCGATGCGCGCGAAAGCGAAGGCGACGAGCGAGCAGGCGAAGACGTTTCCGATCACGGCCGCGGTCGAGACGACGAGGGAGTTCCTGAAGAAGGTCCCGAACGATACGGCCGCGCCCTGCCATCCCCTGATATAGTTCTGGAACTGGATCTGGCTCGGCCAGAAGCTCGCATTCGAGAAGATTTCCGTGTCCGTTTTGAGTGAGCTCACGAACAACCAGACCAGCGGGTAGATCATCAAAAGCGCGCCGGCGATGAGCACGCTATGAATCGCAAGCGCCGCGAGAAGGTCGCGCTGCGCCTTGCTGCGCCGCTGTGGCGCGAAGGCTTCGTCAGCGATCGCCATAATGCACCCAGTAGCGCGAGCTGATGAAGGTGAACGCGGTCGCCGTGGCGATGATGCCGACCAGCGCCCAGGCCATCGCCGAGGCATAGCCCATGCGAAAATGGGAGAAGCCTTCTTCATAGAGATAGAGCGTGTAAAACAGCGTCGAATCGTCCGGGCCCCCGGTGCCGTTGCTGATGATGAACGAGGGCGTGAAAGCCTGGAACGCGCTGATCATCTGCATCACGAGGTTGAAGAAGATGATCGGTGTGAGGAGAGGCAGCGTCACGGTTCGGAATGTCGCGAAGCGGCCGGCGCCGTCGATATCGGCTGCGTCATAGAGTTCCGGCGGAATCTGCTTTAGCCCAGCCAGAAAGATCACCGCCGGAGAACCAAACTGCCAGACGGCGAGCGCAACGATGGTGGAGAGCGCATAGTCAGGATTCGAAATCCAGCTTGGGCCGTCGATCCCGAACCAGAGCAGCATATCGTTGACGACGCCGTCATAGGCGAAAATCTTGCGCCACATCACCGCGACCGCGACGCTGCCGCCCAGCAGGGAGGGCAGATAGTAGATCGCGCGATAGAGCCCAACGCCCGAAATGTTGCGGTTGAGGAGCAGTGCGACGGCGAGCGCAAAAGCGAGCTTCAGCGGCACCGACGTCACGACATAGGCGAGCGTGACGCCAAGCGCCGTGCGATAGCGCGGGTCGTCGAAAATGAGCCGCTTGTAGTTCTCAAGCCCCACCCAGGCAGGTTCGTTGAACAGGCTGAAATCGGTGAAGGAGAAATAGAGCGAGGCGAGGATCGGCCCGCCAGTGAGGCAGAAGAAGCCGATCAGCCAAGGCGACAGGAAGAGATAGCCATCGCGATTGCGGCGCGCCACGGATGCGCCGCTTGCAGCCTTTGCGGCTGCGCGCGCCGGAGCTGCGAGAGCGGCTGCGCTCATGAATGGATTCCCGCGGTGGGAAGCGTCACGCCTTCAACCTCTTCTCTGCCTCCTCGATAAATTGCGCCGCAGCGTCCTGCGGTTTCAGACGGCCGAACGCGACGGCCTCGTTCATGCGCCGGAGCATGTTCGACATGCCGACGACTCCGGGCGAACGCGGCGCCGCCTCCTGTTGCTGCAAGAGGCCGATATAGGCGACGATCTTGGCGTCGACGGGATTGCCGGTCGCGACCAGCATATCGCGCGTCGCCTTGGAGCAGGGGATCATGCCGCTGCCGAGATAGCGCAGCTTCACACCTTCGTGATCGCGATGCAGGTAGCGGACGACGTCGACCATGCGATCGACATGGGGCGACTTCGCCGACAGCCCTGTCGAATTGCCGGCATAGACATAATGGTTCTGCTTCATCGTCCCGCCGTCGAAGCCGTTTGGCAGCATCTGCAGGAAGAGCTCGGAGTTCGTCACCATTGTCTGGATGCCAGCGAACTTGTCGGTGAGCGCCGCCGTCATCGCCGCGCGGCCATGCGTCACGAGGAATGTGGTGATGTCGCTGCCATTGACGCTCGCCTGAATGTCGGCCGGCGGAACGCCTCCTGATTTGCGCAAGCGATCCCAGTAGGCGAACCACTCCGCGAGATCGGCAGACTGGAAGCCGATCTTGCGGTCGGGCGTGAAAAGCGTCTTGCCCATGCCGCGCATGAAGAGATCACACGGGATGTAATTCGAGCCGGAATCCTCCATGCCCCAGAAACGTGGACCGTTCGCCTTTGTGAGATCGACCGAGATCTTCGCGAGTTGCTCCCAGGTCCACATCTGATTGGGCTGCGCGACGCCAGCCTTCTTGAAGGAGTCGGCGCGACAGACGAGCGCGGGACCAATCGCATCATTTGGAAAAGCGAAAAGCTGGCCGTTCACAGTCGCGGCCTTCACGGCGCCCTGCACATAATCAGAGAGATCGATCGGGTTGGGCGTATAAGATGTGAGCGGACGCAGCACGCCGCGGCGCGCATATTCGTCGACGATGTCGACATTGCAACTGAACATATCAGGCGCGTTGCCGCCCGATGTTTCGGTCGCCAGCTTGTCGATGAATGAACTGAAATTCGTAAATTCGGGAACGATATCGACGCCGGGGTTGATCGCCTTGTAGCGATTGAGCGCAGCGAGGAGCTGCTTCAGTTCGCCTTCGGATTGAACGAAGCCGGCATAACGAATGCGCTGCGCGGTCTGCGCGCGGACGAGCGCGGGGGCGGCCAAGGCGGCAAGGGCCGTGACTTTGAGAATCTGACGCCTGGTGCGGTTGAGGTTCATCGCGCTTCGTCCCGGTCAGAATGGAGTCTCATGCTCCTATTTGTAAAACGTTACACATGCGCGGTCACTGTTGTCAAATGCGTGCGGCGCAACGAAATAAGACCGAGTGAGATTCAGTATTGACGGCAGGAGTTTCGGGCGCGACAAGAAGGTGTAACGGTTTACTTCTCTTGTCGTCTCTCAAGCCAGCTTCCGGAATCGGCGACGTCGCGCAGGCCGCAGGCGTCTCGGTCACGACTGTCTCGAACGTGCTGAACGGTCGCGCCGAGCGCATGAGCGCCGAGACGCGCAGTCGCGTCATGCAGGCGATCGAACAGCTCGGTTACACCCCGAGCGCGTCGGCGCGCCAGCTCAAGACGGGCCGCAGTCGCACCGTCGGTCTCGTGGTGCCGACCGTCGCCAATCCCTTCTGGGGTTCGGTCGCGCATGAGATCGAAAAGGCGGCGCTCGCGCGCGGCTATAATGTGATGATCTGCAACGCCGAGCGCGATCCGATCGCCGAACGGCAATATGCAGAGACGTTGCTCTCTTACGGCGTCAAAGGCGTGATTTTTGGCTCGTCGCCCGTTTCCTTCGATCACCTTGCTTCTCTGCGGAGCCGCGGGCTGGTGATAGCTGCGTTCGACTGGCGCGGCACGGATGAGGACGACGCGGCTGCTTGTAGCGTAAGCGTCGACAACGAGCTGGGCGTGCGGTTGGCGATCCAGCATCTGATCGGACTCGGACATCGCCGCATCGGCGCGATTTCCGGACCGATCCGGACCGAAAGCCGCATCAAGCGCCTTGCCGGATTTCGCGCGGCGATGCGCGATGCGGGTCTCGCCATCGACGAAGATTTGATGTGGGAAGGCGCCGCCGTCAGCGGTTACGGTGACACCGAAGGCGCGGAGCTCGGTCGCGCCGGCATGCGTGAATTGCTGACGCGACGTGAACCGCCAAGCGCGGTGTTCGCCATGAACGACCTCTATGCTTGGGGCGCCTATGCCGGCGCGCGCGATATGGGTCTTCGCATTCCTGACGATGTGTCGATCGTCGGCTTCGACGACATTGTGCTTTCCGAGCTGATCCAGCCGCCTCTGACGACGGTGCGGCAGCCGACCGCCGCCATGTCGCGCAGCATGATCGCTGGCCTGTTGGCGCAGCTTGAGGCGCAGCCGACCGGGGCACCGGCTCATCTTAGTGCGGCGCCCGCTCTTATCATCAGAGGATCGACGGCTGCACCACGCCTGCGCGCCGCTCAAGCCACAACTTTTCGCGAACCGAAAAAGACAAAGAGGAAGCCATGAAGACAGTGATGTTCACCAAGCTGTTCAAGGGCCTCTCGCTTGGCGAGATCGCGAGGCATTTGAGCGATATCGGATTCGATGGCGTCGATCTGCTCATCCGTGATGGGCACCAGCTCACGCCGGAGACGCCCGATGGGGTTGGACCCGCGGTCAAGCTGTTCAAGGAGGCCGGGCTTTCTGTCCCGATGGCCACCACCGATTTCAACGAAGCGAACAATGTGAGCGAGCGCGTGTTCGCCGCGTGCCGTGAAGCGGGCATCCGCACCATTCGCCTGGGTTATTACAAATATGCGGGCGCGAATTATCGCGATATCTTCGATGATGCGCGCCGCAAGCTCGACGGGCTTGAGGCGCTCGCGGGCAAGACCGGCGTGCAGCTCGCGATCCAGCTTCATGGCGGCACCATTCACGCTTCCGGCGCGCAGACAATGCGGCTGCTCGAGGGGCGCGACGCCGCGAAAATCTCCGCCTATCCCGATCCGGGCAATCAGGTGGTCCAGGATGGACGCGACGACTGGCGCTTCACTTTCGACTCTCTGAAGCCGTGGCTGTCCTGCGTCGGCGTCAAGAATGGCGGCTGGTTCGCGGCGAAGCTCAACGCTTCCGGACAGCGCGAATGGGCCTCTGATTGGCTCGGCCTGCCTGACGGGATGGTGCGATGGGACCTCGTCATCGCCCACCTCAAGGCGACTGATTTCAATGGTCTGCTGACGCTGCACAGCCACTACGAAATGCCGCTGTCGCAGGCGCTTGATCAGACGCGGGTCGATCTGAACTACATCAAGCGTCTTATCGGAGCTGGCGCGTGACGCTCGCGGGCCAGACGATCGTTGTCGCCGGCGCCAGCAGCGGCATGGGCCGCGCGACGGCGCTGATGGCGGCGGAAGCGGGCGCCGATCTCGTGCTGATCGCGCGCAGCGCCGACGCGCTCGCTGCGGTCGCTGGGGAGATTCAGGAGCGACGTAAGGACGCGAAGGCCTGGGCTATTGTCGCTGACGCTGGCGACGCGGACGCCGCCGCACGCGCCATCGACGAGGCGCATCAACGCGCCGGTCGCATCGACGCGCTGGTGAATTCGGTCGGAACCAACATCGCGCGGCGCGCGCTCGGCGAACTTACGAGCGAGAGCTGGCGCGACATGGTCGCCGCCAATCTCGACGCTGCGTTCAATCTGACGCGCGCGATCGTGCCGCACTTCAGGGGCGCCGGCGGTGGCCTCCTTATTCACGTCTCTTCGATCGCTGCGCGACGCGCGGATCGTTCTGGCGTCGCCTATCAGGCGACTAAGGCTGGCGTGGTCGCGCTCGCGCACGGAACGATGGAGGAAGAACGCGAGCATGGTGTGCGCGTGACCGCCATTCTGCCAGGGATGACCGACACACCGCTGCTCGACAAAAGGCCGACGCCGCCAACGCCGGAAATGCGGCGCAACGCGCTCCAGCCCTCTGACGTCGCGGCCGCTTGCCTGTTCGTGCTCGGCCTGCCGCCGCGCGCGCATGTCTCCGAGATTCTTCTCCAGCCTTCGCGCGGCTGACACGCAGCCTCGTCTTCAGGATTGCTTCATGACCAATCGACCAATCGTCGCCGTTCTGCTCGCGCCAGCCATGCGTGAGATGATGCTGACGAAGGAGGCGCAGGCGCGCCTCGCTGATGTCGCTGAGGTGCGCATTCACGACGCGGCCGTCGACGCTGCTGCGCTCCCCAAGCTTCTCGATGGCGCGAGCGCGGCGCTGACAGGATGGGGCACGCCGCCGCTGACCGCGGAAATTCTCGCCGCGCATCCCGATCTTCGCCTCGTCGCGCACTCCGCCGGCTCCATTCGCAAACTCGTCCCGCTGGATGCGGTCGCAGAGGGCCGGCCGCGCGTCACCCATGCGGCGCAATTCATCGCCGCCGCCGTGGCGGAATTCGTCATCGCGCAAACGCTTTCGGTCCTGCGCTCGCCGCATCGGCATGACGCCGGCATGAAAGCGGGGGAGGGCTGGTTCGATCTCCGCGAGCGCTATCGCGGACGCCTGCTCGGCGCGATGACGGTCGGTATTGTTGGCGCAGGCTATGTCGGACGCGCCGTCATCGCGCTGTTCAAGGCGTTTGGCTGCCGCGTGCTTGTGAATGATCCCCAGCTTACCGCAGAAAGAGTGCAGGCGCTTGGTGTTGAGATCACCTCGCTCGATGATCTCCTGAAGAGCTGCGACGTCATTTCCCTTCATGCGCCGGCTTTGCCAGAGACCGAACGAATGATCGGCGCGCACGAATTCGCACTGCTGCGCGACGGCGCCTTGTTTATCAATACGGCGCGTTCGCTGATCGTCGATCAGCAGGTGCAGTTCGAAGCGCTGCGCAGCGGGCGCTTCAACGCGATCCTCGACGTTTTCGACATCGAGCCGCTGCCTCCCGATGATCCGCTCCGCGGATTACCTAATGTCTGGCTGTCGCCGCATGCGGCCGGCCACTCCGCCGACACCTATGCGCTGCAGGGCGGCGCAGCTGTCGACGACATCGCGCGTTTCCTGAGAGGCGAGCCGCTTCGCCACGAGGTGTCGCCGGCGATGCTGGCGACGATGGCCTGAAGGAGAGCGTGATGGAATTCGAGAACGTATCGGTGGTGATCACGGGCGGCGGGTCCGGCATCGGGTCTGCGACGACGCGCGCCTTTCTCGCCGCCGGCGCTCGCGTCGCCTTCACCTATGCGACCAGCGTCGATGAAGCGAGGGCGATCGAGCTGGAGTATAATCGCAACGGGCGACGAGCGCTTGCGATCAAGGCTGACGCCACCGATCCGGCGGAGGTGGAGCGCGCCTTCGCTCAGGCGCAGGAGGCTTTCGGTCCCGTTGAGGTGCTGTTCGCGAATGCCGGCGGCCTTCTCAAGCGCTCGCGCTTGACAGAGACGCCGTTGTCGCTGTGGCAGGAGGCTTTCGCGGTCAATGTTACGAGCGCCATGCTGGCCTGTCAGGCGGCGCTGCGCGTGATGGAGCCTCGTCGCAAGGGATCGATTATCCTGATGTCGTCGCTGGCTGCGCTCAATGGCGGCGGCAATGGAGCGTCGCATTATGCCGCGGCGAAAGGCGCCATCGCGACCTTGACGCTGAGCCTCGCCAAGGAGGTCGGGCCGCTTGGCATCCGCGTGAACGCCGTCGCTCCCGGCCTGATCGCCACGCGCTTTCACGACATTTTCAGTACGCCGGAAGGGCGGCAGGCCGGCGTCACGCGCACGCCGCTTCGGCGCGAGGGACAACCCGAGGACGTTGCCGATGTCGTGCTGTCGCTCGCTTCGGAGCGTTCGCGTTTTATCACCGGAGAGGTCGTAAAGATCACCGGGGGGCAGGAGCTGGCCTGAGAGCATGGCCTTGCCCTCCTGAGCTGCGCCAAGCGCGCTGCTCGCCCACTTGTGTTGCGTCAGCTTTCGGTCTGCAATTGCGGGGGAAGAGGAGGGAGAGCCATGAACGGACTGCCGGAAGAACAGATGTCGCCTCGACGGGATCTCCTCAAGCTGGGAGCGCTCGCAGCAGGCGCAGCGGCTTTCGCTGGGACGATGACCGCGCAGCAGGCGGCGGCGCAGGCGCCAGCCGGGAGCACGCTGCGCACGGTCCTGAGCCGCGGCAAACTTATCGTCGGCACCGGATCGACGAACGCGCCCTGGCATTTCGAAGACGAGAAGGGCCAGCTCACCGGCATGGACATCACTATCGCACAGATTCTTGCGCGCGGGCTGTTCGACGATGTGAGCAAAATCGAGTTCGTGAGGCAGGAGCCGGCGGCGCGCATTCCCAATTTGACCACGGGCAAGGTGGATTGCGTCATCCAGTTCATGACCGTGTCGCCGGCGCGCGCGCAGCTCGTGAATTTCTCACGCCCCTACTATGTCGAGGGCGTTGCGCTGCTGACTTCGGCGAAGGGCAAATACAAGACGCACAAGGAGCTGACGGATGCGGGCTCGGCCGCCAAGGCCTCCGTGCTGCAGAATGTCGACGCTGATACTCTGGTGAAAAAGGCGCTGCCGCAGGCGCAGGTTCTTCAACTCGACACGCAAGCGAACGTCATCCAGGCGCTGGATTCAGGTCGCGCCGACGCTGCCATTATCGATCTTTCGACCGTGGGATGGCTGGTGAAGCGCAATCCTGACAAGTACCTCGATTCCGGTTTCCATTATGAAACGCAGCTCTACTCCATCGCGATGCGGCAGGGCGATCTCGACTGGCTGAGCTTTGTCAACACGACGCTGAACGTGAACATGCACGGCCATCAGACTGATCTCTACGACAAGGCCTTTCAGGACTTCTTCGGCGCCGCGCCTCCGCGCCGCACGCCGGGATTCCCGGTGATCTGACCGTCATAACGGGGGCCGGCGTCTTCAAGGCGTCGGCTCGCGACTGGTGGAATACTACCTCAACTTCAATCTCGTCTGGCGGCATTCAGCCCGGCTCTGGTGGGGGCTGGCGCTGTCGATCGAGCTTGCCGCGATCTCGATCCTGATCGGCTGCGTCATCGGCTTCGCGCTTGCGGTCGTGTATGGCGGCAAGTCCGTCATCCTGCGCAAGCTTGTTACAGCCTATGTCGAGTTTGTCCGCAATGTTCCGCTGCTGTTGCTGATCTATCTTGTCTTCTATGGCATCCCGTCGGCTGGTGGCTTCGCCTATGGCGCGACGGAAAGCTTCGTGGCGACGCTTTCGCTTTACGCCGGCGCCTATCTCGTGGAGGTGTTCAGGGCCGGCCTTGACGCCGTGCCGAAAGGAGCGCGCGATGCAGCGAAAGCCATCGGGCTGACGCCATGGGGCCAGCTCGCCCATGTCAGATTTCCGATCATGCTGCGGATCGTGCTGCCATCTCTGTCCAACGCATTCATCTCGTTGTTCAAGGACACGTCGCTCGCGTCCGTCATCGCTGTCCCCGAGCTGACCTACGGTGCGAACTGGATCAAGACGAACACCTTCCGGGCTGTCGAAGTCTGGATGATCGTCGGTCCGCTCTATCTCGTCACGGGTTATGTCATCCTCGTCGCTTTGCGCGGGCTTGAGCAGCTGCTGATCCGGGATCGCCGGCGATGAGCGACACTTTCGCCTTCGTCGTCGGAACCCTGCCGTTTCTGTGGCAGGGGCTTTTGATGACGCTCTTCGTCTCACTTATCGTCGTCATCTGCTCGCTGCTGCTTGGCCTGCTCGTCGGCGTCGCTTTCGCCTACGCCTCCTGGTGGCTGACGCTACCGCTGCGCGCGGCGTCGGACATCCTGCGCGGCACGCCTTTGCTCGTCGTCATCTTCAGCATCTATTATCTCCTGCCGTTCGTCGGCTTCAATCTGCAGCCGCTGCCGGCGTTCCTGCTTGCGCTCACTCTTTTTAAGACCGCGCATGTCGGCGAGATCGCGCGCGGAGCGATCCAGTCTATCGCCAAGGGGCAAACGGATGCGGGAAAGGCGATCGGGCTAACCTTTCCACAGCGACTTCTCTACGTCATTTTTCCGCAAGCGGTCCGACGTTTCCTGCCGCCGTGGATCAATTCGGTGACCGACGCCGTGAAAGGCTCTTCGCTGATTTCGCTCGTCGGCGTTGTCGATCTGATGCTGGCTGCGCAGCAGGTGATCGGCCGCACCTATGAGCCGCTGCCGATCTATCTGCTTGCAGCGGCGATGTATTTCGTCATCAATTATTGCCTCAGCGTGCTGAGCCGCAGACTCGAGGCGCGTTACGCCTATATCAGGGAATGAGCATGGCGGAGCCGGTCGTCAGGATCAGGGGATTGAAGAAGCGCTTCGGCGCTGTTGACGTGCTTCAGGGCGTCGATCTTGACGTGGGGCGGGGGGAATCCGTCGTCGTGATCGGAGCATCGGGCAGCGGCAAGACGACGCTGCTGCGATGCGTGAATGCGCTTGAGACCTATGATGACGGCTCTATTCAGGTCGATGGCGTCGAAGTGGGATTCCGCGATGGCGATGCTGCGACGCGACGTCATCGCAGCGAGCGCGAGCTCGCGAAAATCCGCGCCGACATCGGCATGGTGTTTCAGCTCTTCAATCTCTTCCCGCATCTCTCGGCGCGTGAGAATGTCATGCTCGGCCTTGTGAAGGTGAGGGGACTTTCCAAGGCGGAGGCGGCCGACCGCGCAGAGCATTGGCTGAAGCGCGTCGGGCTCGCCGATCGCATGGATAATATGCCGAGCCAGCTCTCGGGCGGCCAGCAACAGCGCGTCGGCATCGCGCGCGCCGTCGCAATGGGACCGAAGGTGCTGCTTCTCGACGAAATCACCTCGGCGTTGGATCCGGAGCTGATCGGCGAGGTGTTGGCGGTCGTGACCTCTCTCGCGCGCGAAGGTATGACCATGATTGTCGTCACCCATGAAATGACGTTTGCGCGCGATGTCGGCACGCGCGTCGTCTTCATGGAAGGCGGACGCAAGATCGAGGAAGGCGCGCCGCGCGAAGTCCTGCGCAATCCGAGGCATGAACGTCTGAAATCATTCCTCGCGCGCATCGAGATGCATTAGGAGACATCATGACGGACAGGCCAAGATCGGATATTCGCGCGCGCCTGGGCTTGCGGCCGATCATCAACGTTTCCGGCACCATGACGAATCTCGGCGCTTCGATCGCCGTTGCGGAGGCGGTGCGCGCCGCATCCGACATCCTGCCGGAATGGGTCGAGATCAACGATCTACATCGCAAGGCGAGCGGTGTGATCGCGAAAGCGACTGGAGGCGAGGCCGGCTTTGTGACGGCGAGCGCGTCGGCCGGCATCACACTCGCGATCGCTGGCGCGATGACGGGCGCCGATCTCGCGCGCGTGGAGCAACTGCCTGACGTCACAGGCATGAAGAACGAGGTCGTGATCCTGATGGGGCACATGACCGGATATGGCGCGGCGATCGAGCAGGCGATCCGCCTTACCGGCGCGAAGCCGGTTCCTATCGGCAATGTAACGGACGCTCGCGCCTATCAGCTCGCGGCGAAGCTGAACGAGCGCACCGCCGCCGCGCTCTATGTGGTTTCACATCACACAGTGCAGTACGGCCAGATTCCGCTCGATGCATTCGCCGCAACTTGTCACGCGAAAGGCGTGCCTGTGATCGCTGATCTCGCGTCGGAATGTGATCTCCAGGGATTCCTTGCGGCCGGCGCCGATATCGCCATCTACAGCGCACACAAGTTTCTGGGCGGGTTGACTGCCGGCGTCGTGGCCGGCCGCAAGGATCTCGTTCGCGCGACCTTCCTGCAGAACAGCGGCATCGGTCGAGGAATGAAGGTGGGGAAGGAGAGCGTCGTCGCGACAATGGCCGCGCTCGAAGCGTGGGAGCGGCGCGATCATGCCGGCGTTCGCGCGATGGAGCGCGGCTATCTCGACATGTGGAAAAACGCGTTCTCGGATCGACCGGGCGTGTGCGCCGAGATTATCCCCGACCCGACCGGCAATCCGATCGACCGCCTGATGCTGTCCGTCGATCCTGATGCGGCCGGCCTGGCGGCGTGGGATCTCGCGGACGCGCTCGCCGGCGGAAATCCGCCAGTGATCGTGCGCGATCACGAGGTCGAGCAGGGATTCTTCCAGCTCGATCCCTGCAATCTCCATCCCGGCGAAGCAGAGATCGTGAAAGAGCGCGTCGTCGAGGAACTCGACATCGCGCGCCGGCGCAACGACCGGCCCGTGACAACCGTGGAAGGACGGCGAGCCGCGCGCTTCGAGCGGTTGCTGCGCTGGCCCGATTAGTTGCCGGGCGGCTATTCCGCGGCCAGCGCCGTTGGCTTCTGATCCAGCAGCCGGCCTCCGATGACGACGCCTTCGGCGTCGATACGCTGATCGCCTTTCAGAGTTACGCCTGTCGAATCCACGTAATCGAACGACCCGCGCTTGAGCGATAGGATCGAGGCGTCGCCGATCATGCCCGGCTTGAGCGAGCCGAGCTCCGGTCGCTCGATCGCTTTCGCCGCATTGATCGTGGCGCGACGGATCACGTCGGCGAGCGGCATGCCGAGACAGAGGAATTTCGACAGAGTCGTCGTGAGGTCGAACGCCGGTCCCTCGATACAAAGAGCGTGAACGTCGCTTGAGATCGTGTCGGGCGCAAAACCATTGGCGAGCATCACGCGCGCGACCTCGAATGAAAACGAGCCCATTCCATGACCGATATCGAACAACACGCCGCGTTCGCGCGCTTCTATCACCGCCGGGAGAACATGATCGTCGCGCGTGACAGGCGAATTGGGGAAAGGACGGAAGCAATGCGTGAGCACATCGCCCGGCCGCATGAGGCCAAGCACCTGCTCGAGCGTCGGTGGTGGCACATCGATATGCACCATCATGCGCATGTCGAGTTTGTCCGCTGTCTGGCGCGCGATTTCGAGCGGCACAATGCCCGACGTTCCCGACGCGTTCTGGCCGACGCGCACCTTGAGACCGGCGAGCACATCGCGATTGGCGTCGGCGACCTCGAGCGTGTCGAGGGGCGAGAGCAATCTCTGATCGCCGCTTTCGCCGACCATCACGCGTTTGGAGAAGGCGTAGATGCCGGCGAAAGAAATATTGAGATAGGCGACGATGCGCGCCGGGCAGGTTTCGATAACGTGACGGCGAAAGCCGTCAAAATTGCCGGCGCCGGCGGTGCCAGTGTCTACGAGTGTCGTGCAACCGCGCCGCGCAAGCGCCATGGGATCAACGCTGAGCGACGCCCCGCCCCAATAGACATGGGTGTGAAGGTCGATCAGGCCCGGCGTGACGATTTTGCCTGAGACGTCATGGATCGCCTGCCCATCGAGCCAGGGAGCGAGGGCTGCGACGCGCCCGTCCCTGAAGCCGACATCCATGACAGCGTCCACGCTCTGGCTCGGGTCCACGACCCGGCCTCCGCGCAAAACCAAGTCGAGCGATGTCATTGGGGGTCTCTAGGCAGGAATTTAATTACATAATGTACTCAAGATCGCAAAATTTCTAGCGATTTTATCCGGATATGCCATTATTTTTGAGTTGACAGGCCATGTATATGTAATAAGTTTTCATCAACGCCGCGCAGGGCGTCGCTATCGGCAGGGGAGAGCCAATGCGGAATCGCGATTCCAATCACAGCATGATCACCCGGCGCGGACTGGGCGCCCTCGCAGCGGGGTTTGGCGCGTCAGTCGCCCTTCCGTCCGGTCTGGCTTTCGCCCAGGGCACCTCCAGCGCCAATCTCGCCATGGTCGGCGAGCCGCAGTCGCTTGATCCCATGGCGTCGACCGCCGATCTCGTCGGCGTGATCATGCAGCATGTCTACGAGCCGCTATTCACCTTTGATGCGAACTGGGCGATCCAGCCTATGCTGGCGGCGACGATGCCAGCGGTGTCGGCTGACGGGAAGAGCTATGTCATTGAGCTGCGCAAGGGCGTGAAGCTTCATAGCGGCCGCGATCTCGACGCCGAAGACGTCGTCGCCTCGCTGAAACGCTGGCTCGACATGACGCCGCGCGGCAAGGGTCTCGCAAAGAGCATCACAAGCGTCGCGGCCAAGGGGGCGACGACTGTCGAGATCGCGCTCAACAAGGTTGACCCGGCGCTTCTCGCACATCTCGCGCTGCCGTCTGGCTTTGCCGCGATCATGGCGAAGGAGAGCATCGCCAATCCGCTCACCGAATTCGTCGGCACAGGCCCTTACAAATTCCGCGAGCGCAAGCCGGACCAGTTCGTCGTGCTGGTGAAGCATGAGGGTTATGCGTCGCGCAGCGAGGCTCCGTCGGGATACGCCGGCAAACGTGAGGCGAAGATCGAGGAATTGCGGTTCATCCCGGTTCCCAACGCCAACACGCGTGTCGAGGGAACGGTCGCCGGGCAATATCACTTCGCTGACCAGCTTCCGGTCGAAAGCTTCAAGAAAGTGTCGGGCGCCAGCGGCGCGCGCGCCGTGCTGACCATGCCTTATGGCTTCCCCTATTTCCCGACCAACACCAAGCAGGGGCCGATGGCCGACGTGAAGGTGCGCCAAGCTTATCAGATGGCGCTTGATCTCGAAGAGGTCATGGTGGCGGGCTTCGGAGAGCCGAAATTTTTCGCGCTTGCGCCTGAGCATTTCCCGAAGGGCTCGCCCTTCTATTCCGAAGCGGGCAAGGACAAATACAGCAAGGCTGACGTCGCTGGCGCGAAGAAGCTGCTCGCCGAAGCTAAATATGACGGAACGCCAATCCGCATCCTGAACTCGAAACAGTACGACTTCCATCACCGCATGGCGCTCGTGATGGCCGAGCAGATGAAGGCGGCTGGCTTCAAGGTGCAGCTTGATGTCGTCGATTGGGCGACTTTGATCCAGCGTCGTGGCGACGCGGCCCTGTGGGACATCTACATCACGCACTCGGCCTTTCTGCCGGAGCCGATGCTGTCGCCGCCACAGTTGGGCGACGGCGCGCCGGGCTGGTGGTCGACGCCGGCGAAGGATGCGGCGCTCAGCGCGTTTAACAGCGAAGCTGACCCGGCGAAGCGCGGTGCGCTCTGGGCCAAGGTGCAGCAGGTCGTCTACGACGAGGTTCCCTACATCCGCGCTGGCAACTTCGCCGCGCTTGCGGGCGCATCGGCGAAGCTGAACGGCTATGCGCCGATGCCGTGGCCGTCCTTCTGGAACGTCGATCTCGCGAAATAAGCGATATCGGGTCGGCTGAACAATTCTCGCGACGGCGCCTCAAGCCCCTCGTGGGATTGACTGCAACGTTGCGCGGCTTGTCCCGCGGGAGCGACGATGCTTGCACAAATCGGGCGACGGGCCGCCGGCCTCCTGCTGGTGCTTTTCCTCGTCGCCGCCCTCGTTTTCTTCCTGACTCGACTGGCGCCCGGCGATCCCGCCGCGCTGATGCTTGGCGATCAGGCGACGCCTGAAGACATCGCGCGGCTGCGCGCCGTCTATGGGCTCGACAAGCCCGTGCTGCTGCAATTCGCGCTGTGGCTGAAGGAGTGCGCGACAGGCAATCTCGGCCAGTCGATCTTTCTGCAGCGACCGGTGACGCAGGCGCTGCTGGAGCGCGCCGAGCCGACCTTCTTTCTTGCGATGTTTTCGCTCGCCATCGCCGCTGCGATCGGCGTGCCGGCCGGCGTCGCATCCGCCGTGTGGCGCGGACGTCCGATTGATCAGGCGGTGAGCGGCCTTGCGATGCTCGCGGCCAATATCCCGAGCTTCTGGCTCGGGCTGATCTTCATCCAGATCTTTGCGGTGAGGCTGGGTTGGTTCCCCGTCGCGGGCTACGGCGCGCCGGGCGCTTCTTTTTTCGAACGGATCGAACATCTGCTGCTGCCTTCGGCCGTCCTAGGCGTGGTCAATTCGGCGCTGATCACGCGCTTCACGCGCGCCAGCATGCTTGACGTTCTCGACGCCGATTTCGTGCGGACGGCGCGCGCGAATGGAATTTCGGAGACGCGCGTCGTGCTGCGCCACGCCTTCGGCAATGCGCTGGTGCCTGTCATCACCGTGCTCGGCCTCACGCTGGCGCTCCTGATAGGCGGTGCGATCGTGACCGAGACCGTGTTCGGCCTGCCCGGCGTTGGCAATCTCGTCGTCTCCGCCGTGCTCCGCCGCGACTATCCCGTGATCCAGGGCGCGTTGCTGGTGGTGGCCGCGATCTATGCGCTCATCAATCTGGCGATCGACGTGATTTACACGCTCGTCGATCCGCGCGTGCGGTCCTGACGCGCCATGATGAGCTCACCCACATTCCTGTTTCTGCGGCGTCTGTTCCGGCGCAAGCTGGTGCTGGCCGCGACGCTGATCCTCGTTGTCGCTTTCGCGCTCGCAGCGCTCGCGCCGTGGGCTTCGCCGTTCGACCCTTCCGCGATGCGCGTCACGCGTCGTCTCCGTCCACCCGGCGAAGTCAACTGGTTTGGCACTGATGAGCTCGGCCGCGACATTTTCTCGCGCGTGGTTTGGGGCGCGCGCGCTTCGCTCGGCATCGGCTTCGCCGTGGTGCTGATCTCGATCTCCGTCGGCGCTGCGTTCGGTCTCATTGCGGGTTACTTCAAGAAAGCCGACGCGATCGTCATGCGCATCGTTGATGCGCTGATGTCATTGCCCGACATTCTGCTCGCGATCTTTCTGGTTGCGGTGCTTGGCGCATCGGCCGCGAATGTCGTGCTTGCGCTTGCCATCGTCTACACGCCGCGCGTGGTGCGCGTGATCCGCGCCTCGACGCTGGTCGTGCGCGAGCTGCCTTTCGTCGAGGCGGCGCGCGCTCTTGGCGTCTCCATCTGGCGCATTCTTGGCGTCCATGTGCTGCTGAATGTGGCGTCGCCCGTTCTGGTGCAGGCGACTTTCATCTTCGCCTATGCTGTGCTCGCAGAAGCCGGACTTTCCTTCCTCGGCGCCGGCGTGCCGCCGGAGACGCCGACCTGGGGCACGATGATCGCATCCGGCCAGCAATATGCCGAGGACGCACTCTGGGTCGTCGCCTTTCCCGGCGTCGCCATCGTTCTCGTCGCGTTGTCGCTTCAGATTGTGGGAGACGGACTGCGCGACATGCTTGACCCCAAGCTGAGAAAGGCGGTCTGAATGGCGACGCCGCTTCTCCAGATCGAGGATCTCGCGGTCTCCTTCCGCACCGAGGAGGGAGAGGTGACGCCCGTGCGCGGCGCGTCGCTCATGATCGGCGCGAACGAGACTGTCGCAGTGGTTGGAGAATCCGGCTCCGGCAAATCGGTAACCAGTCTTGCGACTATGGGCCTGCTGCCGCGTCCGGCGGGACGAGTATCGCGCGGCCGCATTCTCTTTCATCGCCGTTCCGGCGAGATCATCGATCTCGCAATAGCGCCACGCGCCGCGCTGCAGGCGCTTCGCGGCGCCGAGATGGCGATGATCTTTCAGGAGCCGATGACAAGCCTCAATCCGGTGCTCACCGTTGGCGAACAGATCGCGGAGGCGGTGCGTCTCCATCTCGGCTTTGATCGCCGAAAGGCTTGGGCGCATGCGGTCGAGATGCTGGGACTCGTCGAGATTCCCGATGCGGCGCGCCGCGCGTCGGACTATCCGCATCATATGTCGGGCGGCATGCGCCAGCGCGTGATGATCGCGCTCGCGATCTCCTGCCGCCCCTCGCTTCTGATTGCAGACGAGCCGACCACCGCGCTTGACGTCACGATTCAGGCGCAGGTTCTCGCGCTCATCGATCGGCTGCGCCGCGAGTTCGGCATGAGCGTGCTGTTCATCACGCATAATCTCGGCGTGGTCGCCGAGATCGCTGATCGCGTGACCGTGATGTATGCGGGCGAGGTGGTCGAGAGCGCGCCGGTGCGCGAGCTTTTTCATGCGCCGCGTCATCCCTATACCCGAGCGCTGCTCGACTGCATGCCGTCGCGCGCGACGCAAGATGCGGAGGGGCGGCGCATCGTGCGCTCAATCCCGGGCCAGGTCTCGCGCGTCGAACGCGGCTGCGCCTTCGCGCCGCGCTGCGCCAGCGCCGAGCCCGTCTGCGCCGTAAATGCGCCGATGCTGGAGAGCGACGGAGCGCGCGAAATGCGCTGCCTGCGCTGGAAGGAGCTTGCATGAGCGCGGAGCCTTTGCTGGCCATCGAGAGCCTCAGCAAGACTTTCGGCAAGGCGCCGAAGCTCGTTCGCGCTGTCAACGACGTGACATTTGAAGTTGGCCGCGGCGAGGCGCTCGGGCTCGTAGGCGAATCCGGTTCGGGCAAGAGCACCATCGGGCGGCTGGCGTTGCGCCTTATCGATCCCACAGACGGGTCGATCCGCTTCGATGGCGAGGACGTCACAGCGACGCCGGAACGGCGGCTCAAAAGCTTCCGCAGCCGTGCGCAGATGGTTTTCCAGGACCCTTACGCCAGCCTCAATCCCCGTCTGCGCGTCGCCAGCATTGTCGGCGAAGCGCTCGACGCGCATGGCCTGGCGCGCGGCGCGGCCCGGCGCACGCGTATTGGCGAATTGCTTGAACTCGTCGGCCTGCCGGCGTCGCATATGGATCGCTATCCCCATGAGTTTTCTGGCGGGCAAAGACAGCGTATCGGCATTGCGCGAGCGCTCGCAGTCGAGCCGAAACTGATCGTCGCCGATGAGCCGGTTTCTGCGCTTGATGTTTCCGTTCAGGCGCAGGTGCTGAATCTCATGCAGGATCTGCGTCGAAGGCTTGGCCTGTCGATGCTGTTCATCTCGCATGATCTCGATGTGGTCGAGCTGATGTGCGATCGCATCGCCGTGCTCTATCTCGGCCGCATCATGGAGATCGGCGCGGCTGAGCAGGTGTCTCGCCATCCGCGACACCCCTACACACGGGCGCTGATCGCCGCCTCGCCAAAGGCCGATCCTGACGCGTCGCCGCGACAGCGCATGCTGAAAGGCGACATTCCGTCTCCGCTCGCGCCGCCGTCCGGCTGCGTGTTCCGCACGCGCTGCCTGCATGCGACCGAGCGATGCGCCGCGGAAGCTCCTGCCTTGAGGCCAGCCGGAGAGGGGCATCGGTTTGCCTGCCATTTCGATCTCGTTCACAGTCAGGCCGCATGACGGAAACCGCCCCTCCTTCGGACCCGACCGGTCGTCCCGGCGGCGCCGATGAGTCCGTCGGCGCGTCCGATATTCTGAGTTCGATCCGGCTTGGCCTCGACGGCATGTCCGAGAGCCAGCGGCGTGTCGCCAGGCTCTTTCTCGACGAAGCGGAATGGGCGGTGAAGGCCAATGTCGAAGACATTGCCGCGCGAGCCGGCGTCAGTGCGCCGACGATTGTGCGCTTCGCCCGAATGATCGGCTGCCAGGGCCTTAAGGATCTCAAGCTCAAACTCGCCGGCGCGCTCGCGCTTGGCGCGCCGTTTCTTCACCGATCGGTACGGATCGGTGAAACAGCGAGCGACGTGCTGCGCAACGTCACCGGCAGCATGACCACTGTCATCGCGGAGTGGCAGCGCCGCATCGATTCGATCGATCTCGATCGCGCCGCGGCTGCCATCAGCAAGGCCCGCCGCATCGATTGCCTTGGCACCGGCGCGACCTCGCATTTCCTTGCGCAGGACATGCAGGCGCGGCTGTTCCGGCTTGGTCTCAGCGCCAACGCATTTTCGGACGCGCATTTCCAACTCGTCGCCGCCGCGACTCTGACGTCAGAAGATGTGCTGATCGCGATCTCCTTCGTCGGCCGCATGCCGACGCTGCTGCGCGCTGTCGAAGTCGGCAAGATGAAGGGCGCGACCGTGATCTCGCTGGCGCAAAGCGGCACGCCGCTGGCCGACCTTGCTGACATCGTGTTGCCCGTCGATGTGCCTCGTGACGCCACGATGCTGGTCGGGACTGACGCCTATGTGGTGCAGCTCATCGTCATCGAGGTGCTGATGATCCTCGTAGGGCTGCGGCAGGGGCCGCAACTCGTTGGTCGCATGAATGACGTGCAGCATGTGTTGCGAACATATGGCGTCGATCGCGAGGACCCTTCCGTCCTGCACGCCGGCTGGCGCCAGATGTTCGAGCCCGACTCAGGCGGCGACTCGCGCGCCTGATCGGGCGTTCAAGCCCGATCAGGCTGTGGAACACGCCCTCCCGTCAGTATGCGATCTCGATCATCGCATGGCCGCGTAGCCTCGGAACGCGGAACAATACGCGGCCATCCTTCATATCGAAGGGAAGCGCATCGCCAAATGGAGCCAGTCGCACGGACTTCACCGGTCTATCTGTCTCGATCGAAGCGTCGATGTCATGCAGCGTCACCAGATCCTGAATCGGCTGCACATTCTCGTTGCGGATGAAGCCGCGCAGCGCCGGCGTCGCGTGCAGGAGGTGCAGCACGTCGCGATTTTCCCTCGCCTGGCGGCGCAATGTCGCGCGGCCGGCCCGCGGCAAGTTTGTTTCGATCATCCGACGACGCCCGAGCGCGTGCGCAACCGCCTTCTCCGCGATCTCCATCATGGCGACCGCTCCGATGCGCTTGTAGGCGTCGAAGAAGGGATGGGCGAGATAGACATAGCCGCCTTTCTCGACCCCTGCATCGTAGCCAGAAGATTCGGGCTGCGGTGGCGTATGGACGTGACCGCTGAAGTGAGCCGGAGTTCGATCGAAATAAGGATCATGCACAACGCCGAGCGACTTTCCATCCGTGACTTTGATGCGCTCGGAAGGCGCATACATGAACAAGGGGTGATTGACGAAGGAGGCGCGCAGATCGGCAGAGGGCAGGAGATAGTCGCCCGCCTTGTTCGGCGACGTTCCCTCCCATTTCGCGCCGACATCGAAGACGAAGCCTTTTTCGCTGTCGATTCCGCTTTTACCCGTCAGGAGGACGCGCGCGCCGCGTTCAACGCAGCTCGCAACTTTCGCCTTCAAGGCCGGAGTGATCTCGATGGAGTCAGGCAGGATGATCAGGCGATAGCCGGAAAAATCCGATTCCGAATCGAGAAAGTCGAAGGTGAATTTGCCTTCTAGCAGCAGCCGCGCAACGCCGTCGTCGGAACCGTCGTGATGAGTCGGACGGCCGGCGAGCCTAGGCCTGCGCGCCGCTTCGGTGCTGAGAATACCGATTTCAGCGCGATTTTTTGAGTCGACAGCCCAAGGTTCGCACGCCTTGACATGTGCGTAAGCTACTCCGACGGCGTTGTAGGTCGTCTTGTCGATCGCGCCCGTCGGATGGAGGTGATCACCGATGAGACAGCGCGACCCTTGCGCCAGCATCGCGCCGCACTCGTAGAACAGCGCGTCCGGCTTCTTGTAGCCTCCCACTTCACCCCAGGTGTGATGGAATTTGCCGGTATGGCCGAGAAATTCGATGCCGAGTGTATCGACATAGCGGGCGCTGACCGGAAAATGCTCATATCCCCAATGGGACGTCGGCAGCGACTCGATTTCGAGATGGCTGAAATATTTCAGGATATCGCGACGACCACGCCTGATATGACCAAAATTGTAGAACAGCCGCATCTTGGGATCATGCTTGCGCACGGCGTCGGTGACGCGCTCGAAAAACTCGAGTTGAATCTTCTCAGTGTAGGTGACGCGGTCTTCTTCATTCGTCCAGTCGAGTCCTTGCGCCTCCATGCGCGTCTGCGCCCATGCGCTGAGCGAAACGAGTTGGAAGCAGATGTCGATGAAGATGCCATCGCCGTCGGGGTAGTTGATCATCACTTCCTCGACCTGCCGGCAGAGATAGTCGAGATAGGGCGAGGAGAAATCGAGGAAAGCCCAACCGGCGCCGAGCGCCTCTGTGCGTGATCTCACCAGCGAGCCTTCTGGCGAGATCACCCGCCAGCCTGGTTCGGTGCGCGCGATATATTCGTCCCATGCGGCTGAAATATAGATTGGCGCGCGAATATCGTGCTTGTGTAACGCGTCAAGCTGCGCCCGCATCAGATCGAAGTCGAGATGGGGATGCATCATGCCGACCTTGGTCGGATGATAGGTCATGCCGTGATGGCATTTCGAGAAAACAGTGATGGAATCGACATTCGCGGCCGCCAGCGTGCGAGCGAAATCGTCGGGGTCGAATTTCGAGCCGATGCCAGGAATGCGCTCGGACGTGTGGAAATCGAGATGAATCTGACGATACCGCATAGCGTGCCTCTCCGATGACAGACAAGTGATTTGAGAATCGCGTGGGTTGAAAGAAATCGCGGCGCTTATTCGCGTCAGCGCCCTCCGAATCCGGAGCCGATCGCGATCCCCGCGAAGATGTAGCGATGAAGAAGGATCGTCAGGATGAGGCCCGGCGCCATCGAGATCGTGGCGCCCGCCATCATGTAGGTCCATTCCGTTCCCTGCTGACCCTGAAACAGCGTCAGTCCGAGCGGAAGCGTGGCGTAGGTCGGCCCGTTCACGACGATTAGCGGCCACAGAAAGGAGTTCCACTGCCCTGTGAATGTGAACAAGGCGAGCAGGCCGAGCGCCGGTTTCGACAAGGGCACGAAGATGGTGAGAAGTATGCGCAGGCGCGATGCGCCGTCGACCAGAGCCGCTTCCTCAAGCTCGTCGGGAATCGTCAGGAAGAACTGACGCATCAGAAACGCGCCGAAAGAGCTGAACGCCATTGGCGCGATGAGCGCCTGATAGCTGTTGACCCAGCCGAGCGCGCTCATCATCAGAAAGAGTGGAATGACGATGACGGCCTGCGGCACCATCAGGGTTGCGAGATAGACAACGAAGAGACTGCTCCGCCCTGGAAATTTCATGCGAGCGAAGGCGTAGGCGGCGAGACTTGAGACGACAAGTACGATCGCGGTGATTGAGGCCGAGACGAAGGCGCTGTTGAGAAAGAAGCGCCCGAAGGGGAGATAGAGCCAAGCCTGAACGAAGTTCCTCCACTGGATTTCCTTGGGGAGCAATACGGGGGGTATTGCGAACACTTCAGCATCAGTGCGCAGCGCGTTCGAAATCATCCAGAAGAAGGGAAAGAGAAAGCCCGCGGCGACGACAATGAGTCCCGCATGCGAGAGCATGGAGACGAGCCTGCTCGCAGGCAGGCGATCTGCAGCGTCAGGCGTCATAGTTCACCCATCGTTTCTGCAGATGAAGCTGCAAGGCGGTGAGAAGCATGATGATCGCGAAGAGCACCCAGGCGATCGACGAGGCGTAACCGAACTTGTAGGTGACGAAGCCCTGCGTGTAGATCGCATAGCCGAGCGTCGTGGTCGCGGAGCCGGGGCCGCCATGGGTCAACGCATAGACCTGATCAAAGGTCTGCATGCTGGTGATCGCCGTCAGCACGGTGCCGAAGAACAGAGAGGGCGAGATGAGCGGCAGCTTGATCCTCCAGAAACGCTGCCAGGCCGTCGCCCCGTCGATCTCGGCGGCTTCAAGATAGTTTTTGGGAACTGATTCCAGCGCTGCGCCGAACAGAAGCATGTTGTAGCCGAAGTGCGACCAGAGCGAGACGAGCACGAGCGCCTGCATCGCGAAATTCGGATTGATGATCAGGTTTGGCATCGAGAGATTGAGCGCGTGAAACGTCCAATCCATAATTCCGCCCGGCGTCAGGATCAGCAGCCAGACCAGCGACACGCCAACCAGAGGCGTGAATGTCGGCAAGAAGAAAACCAGCCTGAACAACGTCTTTCCCCATGACAGGCTGTTGATCCAAACCGCCATCGCGAGGGAGAGGACGATGTTGAGAGCGAGATATTCGGCCGTGTAGAAAAGCGTGTTGCGCAGAACTTGCCAGAATATCGGATCGTTGGTCGCGAGATTGATATAGTTCGCGAAGCCAACGAATCTGGCCTGCCCGATCACCTGCCAGTTGGTGAAGCTGAGCCACAGAGAGGCGGTGAGCGGAAAAATCAGGAAAGCGCTGAGACCGAGAAAACTAGGCAGCAGAAACAGCGTTGCGACGCCGAGATCGCTTTTCGAGCGGTGGACCACAGGCGATGAAATTGCGGTTGCCGGCATCATGATCGCTTGCGGTTCGATCGCGATCTCGCGCGTCATTCGCTTCTCCTATGCGCGCGCAGCGCGAAGAATAAAGGCGAGGCGATAGCCTCGCCCGCTGCGTCATTGCGAAGCGAGCTTCTGAATAGTCTCCAGCACCTTGTCAGGCGTTTCCGAGCCGCCGAATGCCAGCGGCGCATATTGTTCGAATGTCGATGCGACCGTGGCCCAGTTCGGCGTCGTCACGAAGGGCGCCGCATTGGTCAGCGCGGCCGGGATCGCCTCGCGCGCGCCGGCGACGCCCTCGGCGGCGACATCATACCAGTATTTCTGGAAGTCCTTGCGCGCGGGGAAAGCACGACCTGCTTCCGCAAGATATTTCTCGGCGTCAGGCCCCGTCATCACCTGAATCGCTTTCCAGGCGGCGTCCTTGTTCTTGCTGGTCGCCGCGATTCCAAAGCCGGAACCGGCGCTTACGGTGAGACTTCCGGCTTCGCGCGCTGGAACAGGCGCAACGCCAATCGTGAAGCTCGATTTCCGCTTGAGATTGATGAGCTGCCACGGACCATCGACATACATTGCGACGTTGCCTGCAGAAAAGCGGCCATTCGATACGGTCGAGGACTGACTGCCGGTCGGAGGCAGCAGCGGCGCGACTTTGTCGTCATTAACGAGCTTAGCGTATTGTGAGAACGCGCCTTTCAATCCGGCGTTGGTGAGATCGAGATCGCCCTTATCGTTGAGGTATTTCGCGCCCTTCGAACGCGCGAAGACTACGAAGGCGTCAGGCACGCTGAGCGAGAAGCCGAATTTGCCGTCTTTGGTCAGCGCCTTTGCCGCTTTCATGAAGTCGGCTTCAGTCCAGCCAAGCTTGGGAAGCGGAACGCCCTCTTTCACGAACATCTCGTGATTGTAATAGAGCATCAGCGGGCCGAAATCGTAGGGTAAGGCGAACTGTTTGCCGTTGCGCGACAGGCCTTTCATGATCGATGGATCGAATGCGTCGATATCGAACTTGTCGGCTTTGATGCGGTCATCGAGCGGCGCCATGAGCTCGGCGAATCCGGGAGCGCGCAGACTTTGCAGGCTGACGATATCAGGGAGCGAATTGGAGGCGGCGAGCGCCGGCAGCTTGGTCCAGTAGTCGAGAAAGGATGTGGTCTGAAACTCGACCGTGATGTCAGGATGTTTCTGCGTCACGAGGCTCGCGACGTGCTTCCACGCAGTCACCTCCGCCTCTGACCCTGACCACATGAACCAGGTGAGTTTCACTGGTTCAGCGTGAGCCGCGTGGGCGGCGAGCGCGAGCGCGCCAGCGCCGAGCCATGACCGGAATGTCCTGAACATGCGATGCATCGCGTCCTCCCGTTTCGGCGGACGACGACATGGGCCGGCCGCTCATTGACATTCTCGCTGTTGAATTCCCGGCGTCGGGATGTGCTTGATTGCCTGCTCAATTCTCCCGTCAGCCGCCGCGCGAAACCGCGCAAAGGCGGTCGGCCAGCAAATGAGCTCGTAGTCGCACGTGTGGCCGGTGTGCTTCGACTTGCTCAGCGTTAATTGACGAAACGTTTTGGCTAACTAGCATCGCGTCCAGCGAATGGCAATCGGTATCGCTTGCCACGATCTGCGCATGTATCGTTGCAATGCAGCGAGCATGCAGTTTTCATGAATAAGCGGGCTGGCGGCAATTCCAAGTTTCGGCTATTCAAGCGACGAAACGTTTCAGCATTCGCATCGAAAGCAGGGTATGGCCAATATTCGGGATGTCGCGAAATCGGCGGGGGTCTCGATCGCCACCGTATCAGCGGCCTTGAATGAGTCCGGCCGCGTCAGCGACGAGACGAGGCGACGCGTCTGGGCTGCGGCCGAGGCCGTCGGCTATTCCCCGAACAGCTTCGCGCGCAGCCTTCGCCTCGGGAAAAGCAGATTGATCGGCGTGGTGGTCGCCGACATCGCAAATCCATTCTGGGGCGCAATGGTGCGCATTGTCGAGAAGGCGGCCATTGCTGCAGGCTATTCCGTCATCGTGTCTGATATCGATGATGATGAAACGCGCGTTCCCTCCATTCTCGATCATCTTCGCAGCCAGCATGTGGCTGGCATTCTGCTCACCCCCGTGGGCCATGCGGCCAACATCCTGAAGCAGATCGAGAGCCGAAAGCTGCCGCCGCTCGTAACTGTCGATCAGCGTGTGCCCGGCCTCGCACGCGATTTCATCGGCGTCGATAATCGCGCCACGATCCGGATGCTGGTCGAATATCTGCTCCGTCTGGGCCATCGACGGATCGCGATGATCAGCGGCGGCGAAGGGTTATGGACCGCCGACGAGCGCCTTAGCGGCTTTGTCGAGACGATGAGCGGCGCAGGCGTCGAGGTGGATTCATCGCTTTGCCTACGCGCGAGCTACAAGGGTGATGGCGCCTATGCTGCGACGACGTCGCTGTTGACGCGGCCAGATCGTCCTACTGCGATCATCGGCGCTAACAACGCGATTGCGCTGAACGCGCTGCAGGTGATTTTCGATCTGGGGTTTCATTGTCCAGGCGATGTTTCGCTCGCTGGAATCGACGACGTGCCATGGAGCGGCCTCGTGCGGCCGCGGGTCACAACCGCGGCTCAGCCAATCAATGATATCAGCGCCGTCGCAATCGAATGGCTGCTGGAGCGCATCATGGCGCCTGACGATGTGGCGCCGCCGCGCGAACGGATATTTCATCCCTATTTCATCGCGGGCGATTCCTGCCGCGATATTCGAGGCGAAGCCGGCGCGCGGCAAGCAGCGGGTCAAATGGCGAGAAGCTGATCAAAGCGGGAGGATATCGTGGCCGACATCGAAAAATTCATGTCCTGGCGCTTCGGGCTCTTCGTCCATTGGGGTCCGTGCTCGGTGATCGGCACGGAATTGAGCTGGGGGCGCGAAAATCCCTATCAACCGGAACGCTTGAATCAATCGCCTCGCGATCGCGGCTCTGTGCCACGCGTGCGCGTCCCCGCAGCGCTCTACGATCAACTCTACAAGTATTTCAATCCGATTCATTTCGACGCGGATCGCTGGATCACCACCGCCAAAGCGGCCGGCATGAAATACATCGTCTTCACGACCAAGCATCACGATGGATTCTGCAATTTCGACAGCAAACACACAGACTACAAAGTGACGTCGCCTGAGTGTCCGTTCGGGCGCGATATCGTGCGCGAATTGTCGGATGCATGCCATCGCCATGATTTCGGATTGGGCTACTATTATTCGCAGCCCGACTGGCGCCATCCCGATTACGGCACCGAGCGCCATGCGAGATATGTCGAATATTTCCACAGCCAGGTGGAGGAACTCTGCACCAATTACGGCAAGGTCGACATCTTTTTCTTTGACGGGCTGTTCGATGAGAGCAAGACGCGCGTGTCGAAGACGCCGCTTCTCTATGGCCGCAAGGAAGGGGCGGACTGGTGGGATTCCGAGCGATTGATTGCGAAGATGCGTCGCTGGCAGCCTGACATGGTGATCAATGATCGAGCGGGCGTTGAAGGCGACTATGAGACGCCGGAGCAGCGCGTGGGCGCTTACATGCCGGACCGGCCGTGGGAGAGCAACGTCACCATCACGAAACGCTGGTCATATGGCTTCGACGAGCAGGTGAAGAGCACAACGGAATGCCTTCGTCTCCTCTTGGGCTCGGCGACAGGCGGCGGAAACTTTCTTCTTAATGTCGGTCCGGATTCGCTGGGCCTGTTTCCGCCCGCGGCGGAAGAGGTGCTGCTGGAAATGGGCCGGTGGCTTTCGCAGAACGGGGAAAGCATCTACAATACGAAAGGTGGCCCCTATCCAAGCTGGACATGGGGCGGATCAACCCATCGTGACAATGTCGTCTATCTCCATGTCCAGCATTGGCCGCATCAGAACAACACGTTACGGCTCCCTGTTCCGCATGAGGCTTCGCTGGTTGCAAGCGAGATGCTGACCGGCGGCGAGCTAAGCGCGAAAATCGATGGCGGCTTCGTCCATCTAACATTAGCAAGCGCGCATCAACGTGCGGTCGACACCATTGCGAAACTCACATTCGATCGGCCGATCGTCTTTCCGGAGTAACGAGCCGCGTTGTTGGCGAAAGCGCCGCAGCCGGCTCCGTCAGGCTGAGTCTCGAAAGATGATGTCGGGTTCGATGATGATGCGCTGCTGGATGTTGCGTCGTTCGATCCGATCGAGAAGCATGCGCATTGCGAGTTCGCCGAGCTCCTCCTTGTCGACGCGCAGCGTCGTCAGCGCCGGCGACACATGCGCCGCGAGCAAAATGTCGTCGCAGCCGGTCACGGCGATATCATCGGGCGTCTTCACGCCGCTCGCTTTGAGCGCGCCGATCATGCCGATCGCCACGAGATCGTTGTAGCAGATCACGGCGTCGATCTCTGCTCGCCGCGCGCCGATCTCGCGCGCGACAGCGGCGCCGCCAGGCAGATCCGGCGAGGAGGGCAGATTCGCGATCAGCTTGAGGTTGTGGCGAGTAAGAGCTGCTCCGAGGCCTTCGCGGCGCTTCGCGCCGCCATAGGAGGTAGGCAAGCCGCCGGCATAGGCGAAGCGTCGACGGCCTTTCGCAATCAGGCTTTCGACCAGCGTTTCGACGCCGGTGCGATAGTCGATCTCGATCGACCCCGCGACGCTTTTGGGCAGCACCCTGTTGATCACCACCATTGCGCGATGCGATGCGGCGGCGCGCATGAGCGTCTTGTCGTCGAGGCGCGCGCTGCACAGGATCATGCCGTCGACGCGCCGATCGCGCAGCGCATCGAGCGCTTCAAGTTCGCGCGCCGGATCCTCCACCACATTGGTGGTGATAAGCGTGTAGCCTGCGGGCCGCGCGGCCAGCTCCGCGCCGCGAATGATCTCGGGAAAGAAGGGATTGACGATGTCCGGCACAACGATGCCAACGATCTTCGAGCGATCCTTGCGCAGATTCTTCGCGAAGGCGTTGGGCCGATAGTCGAGGGCGGCAGCCGCGTCGAGAACGCGCTGGCGCGTTTCGATGCTGGCGCCGCTCTGTCCATTCAGCACGCGGGAGACGGTCATCGGCGAGACGCGCGCCGTCGTCGCGACATCCGTTATAGTCGCTGGCCGCGGCGGAGAACGGTCGTCTGCGATCGTCATTGCACTGCGGTATGGTTATCGCATTTGTCGGCGGATCAGATCGAAGCTGCAAATAGCAGATCAGGTATAGACCTGCCAATCGCACATTTTTGCCAGTTGACCGAGAGATAACGATAACGTTATTCTCTCAGAAAGCCCCGGTTTCGGCCGAGAAAGGCGACATGGGAGGAAGGCATGTTCAACGCCAGCTGCGTGCTGAAGAGCGCTGTCCTGTGTTTGGCGATGAGCGCGGTCGGCTCGGTCGCAGCCGCGGACTACACGGAGGCGCCCGGCCTAGCCAAAGACGTCGCGGCAGGAAAGTTGCCGCCCGTGGCGCAACGACTGCCTGAGAAGCCATTGGTGGTGAAGCCGGTCGAGAAGGCCGGCGTGTACGGCGGAACCTGGCGTCAGGCGCTGGTTGGCGGCTCTGATGGTTTGATCGAGCGCACAGTCGGCTATACGCGACTGGTGCGCTGGAATCCGGAATGGACGGACGTCATCCCTGATGTCGCCGAGAGCGTCGAGGCAAAGCCCGACGGAACCGAATACACATTCAAGCTTCGCAAGGGCATGAAATGGTCAGACGGCGCGCCCTTCACCGCCGACGACATCATGTTCTGGTACAATGATGTGCTCATGAACAAGGAGATCACGCCTTCCGTGCCGCGATGGCTGCGCGCCGGCAATGATCCCGTCGTTGTCGAGAAGGTCGATGATTACACCGTGAAGTTCCGCTTTACCGCTGCAAACGGCATGCTGTTGCTTTATCTCGCCAGCAATCAGGGCTCGGACATCCTGACGGCGTCCGCGGCGCATTATCTCAAGAAATTCCACAAGAAATATAATCCAAACGCCGAGCAGGAGGCGAAGGCTGCGGGCGCGCCGAGTTGGTCGGCGCTGATCCAGTCGAAGATCGGCACCTGGCAATCGCCCGATCGCTGGCGCGATGCGTCTCGCCCCGTGCTCGATCCCTGGAAATTGTCGGTGCCTTATTCAGGCACATCGCAGGTCGTGGCGGAGCGCAACCCTTATTATTTCAAGGTCGATCCCGAAGGTCGCCAGCTTCCCTACATCGATCGCGTCACTTTCGACATAATGGGCGATGTGCAAGGCGTCATCCTCAAGGCTGTCAATGGCGAGCTCGATATGCAGGCGCAGCGTCTCAACTCGATCGAAACGACGATCGTGCTGGCGCAGAACAAGGAGAAAGGCGCTTACCGTTTGTTCAAAGTGCGGCCCGCCTGGTCGAACGGCATGCTGATCTGCCTCAATCAAACAGTGAAAAATCCCGGCCTGCGCGAGGTGTTTCGCAATCGCGACTTCCGCGTGGGTCTGTCGCTCGCAATCAATCGCGACGAGCTCAACGAGATTCTCTATTCCGGCCAAAGCAGGCCCTATCAGGCGGCGCCGCGGCCGAATACAGCTCTCTATGACGAGACGCTGGCGACGCAATACACGAAATATGATCCGAAGGCCGCCGACGAACTCCTCGACAAGGCCGGCTTCGCCAAACGTGACGCGCAGAATTTTCGACTCGCGCCGGATGGCAAGCGCATCGCCTTTTCGATCGATGTTCTGACGGCGCGCAAAGATCACATCGATGCGCTCGAGCTGATCCGGAAGTACTGGCGCGCGATCGGGATCGACATGCAGCCGAAGCCGATCGAATCTTCGTTCTCGGTTGCGCGTCAGCTTGCCAATGATCATGAGGCACTCGTCTGGATCGGCGGCGGCGGCTACGATTTCCTGGGCCTGCTCGATCCCAAATGGTATTTTCCGTACGAGAACCAGTCGGCCTTCGGTTCCGCCTGGGGAATCTATTATCAGAATCCGCGTGATCCCAATGCGGAAGAGCCGCTGCCGCCCGGCAAGAAACAGCAGGAGCTTTACACCGAGCTTCTCAAGACGGTCGGCATCAAGGGTCAGCTCGAACTGATGCGCCAGATTCTCAAGATCACGAAGGACGAGTTCTACGTGATCGGAACCGACATGGACCCTGACAATTACGGCATCGTGAAGAACAACTTCCACAATGTGCCGCAGGAAATGCCCGACACCGCTTTCTACGTGACGCCTGGGCCGACCAACCCCGAGCAGTATTTCATCAACTGACGCGAGCGAGCGCGGCGGCCCTTCGCCGCGCCGTCATCCGGGAGCCGTGCATGTGGCGCTTTCTCGCCCGTCGCCTGCTTTATACGATCTGCACGCTCGCGGTGGTTTCAATCGTGGCGTTCCTGATCATCCAGTTGCCGCCCGGCGATTTCCTGACGTCGCTCGCGGGTAAGATGGCTGAGCAGGGCGGCGATATGGATAGCGCATCGCTCGCGGGCCTCAAGCAGCGCTATGGCCTCGATCAGCCCTGGCACGTTCAATACTGGCGCTGGATCAGCGGCATTGTTCTGCGCGGCGACTTCGGCCAGTCGTTCGAATGGAACAAGCCGGTCTCCGAATTGATGTGGGACCGCATGGGGCTGACTGCGCTGTTGTCCTTCGTAACGCTCATGGTGACGTGGGCGCTGGCGTTGCCGATCGGCATCTACAGCGCCGTGCGACGCTATTCAGGCCTTGATTATCTCATCACGTTTCTCGGCTTCATCGGCCTGTCGGCGCCGAGCTTTCTCCTGTCGCTGGCGGCCATGTATGCGCTGTCGCGCTTCGCCGGCCTCAGCGTCGGCGGCCTCTTCTCGCCCGCTTATGTCAATGCGCCGTGGAGCTGGGCGAAGACCGTCGATCTACTCGCGCATCTCTGGCTACCTGTGCTTATCCTGTCGACGAGCAGCGCCGCCGCTCTGATCCGGGTATTGCGCGCCAATCTTATCGATGAGTTGCACAAGGCTTATGTGCAGACGGCGCGAGCGAACGGCCTTGGTGAGAAAGAGTTGCTGTTCAAATATCCCGTGCGCGTCGCCTTGAACCCGTTTGTGTCGACGATCGGATGGGTTCTTCCGCAACTCTTTTCCGGCGCTGTGATCGTATCCGTGGTGCTGAGCCTGCCCACAGCCGGTCCGCTGCTCCTGCAGGCGCTTCTCGCGCAGGACATGTATCTCGCGGGAAGCTTCATTCTCGTGCTCAGCGCGCTGACGATCCTCGGCACCTTGCTCTCCGACCTTCTGCTCGCGTGGCTTGATCCACGCGTGCGCTATCTCTGAGGCGCGGCATGACTGACGCGTCGCCAGCGATCGCAATTGCACCTCCCAATCGCAGTCCGGGCGAACTCGGGCAGTTCGCTCTGGTCTATCGTCGTTTCCGCAAGCATCGCCTCGCTTGGTGGAGCGCGATCGTCGTTATCCTGATCTATACGGTGGCGCTCTTCTCGCCATTCATCGCGCCATATTCGGCCGACGCCTATAATTCCAGGCTCGTCTATATGCCGCCGCAGACCGTGAAGATGTTCGGCAAGGTGGCGTCCGGCGAGACCGCGCTGTTTTATGTGAACGGACTTCGGTCGCAGCTCGACCCGGTGGCGCTGACGCGCCGCTTCGTGGAGGACCCGAACCAGATTCATCCGGTCGGCTTCTTCGTGAAGGGCGAGCCCTATCATCTCTTTGGGCTCATCCCGATGGAGCGGCGGCTCTTTGGCCCGATCGATCCGGCCTCACCGATGCATCTCTGGGGCACGGACCGGCTCGGCCGCGACATGTTCAGCCGCACAATTCTTGGCACAAGCGTGTCGATGTCGATTGGCCTCGTCGGCGTCACGATCAGCCTGTTTCTTGGGGTGCTGCTTGGAGGCATATCCGGCTATTATGGCGGCTTCGCCGATGAAGCCTTACAGCGCACGATCGACTTCCTCAAATCGATCCCGACCATTCCGCTCTGGATGGGTCTCGCGGCGGCGATCCCCGAACGCATGGACCCTCTGCTGGTCTATTTCTGGATCACAGTCATCCTCTCGCTGATAGGCTGGACCGATCTTGCGCGCGTCGTGCGCGGCCGCTTTCTCTCGTTGAAGACGGAAGATTTTGTCGTCGCGGCGCGCCTCGACGGGTGCAGTCGCCAGCGCGTGATCTGGCGGCATATGGTGCCGTCTTTCACTAGTCACATCATCGCCTCGGTTACTCTTGCGATTCCGGCGATGATCCTCGCTGAGACAGCGCTGTCCTTTCTCGGCATTGGGTTGAAGCCGCCCGTTGTGAGCTGGGGCGTTCTCCTGAAAGACGCCCAAAGCTTGATCGCGCTGACGAATGCGCCCTGGCTGTTCCTGCCGGGCCTCGCGGTGGTCATCGCCGTGCTGTCTCTCAATTTTCTCGGCGACGGTCTTCGCGATGCGGCTGATCCCTATGCTTGACGCGCGCACGAAGATCGACGCGCCGCCACCAGCGCTGTTCGAGGTCGACGATCTCAAGGTCCACTTCGATACGGATGATGGCGTCGTGCGCGCCGTCGACGGGGTGAGCTTCTCGATTCCACGCGGGCGCACGGTGTGCATCGTCGGCGAGTCGGGCTCTGGAAAGAGCGTGACCGGCCGCTCGCTGATGAATCTCTTGCCGCATAATGCGCGCATCGCCGGCGGACGCGTCGTCTACCGACCTGACGACAGCAGAACGATCGACGTCAGCGCGCTGCCGCCAACCGGCCGCGCCATCCGGGCGCTGCGGGGCAAGGAGATTTCGCTGATTTCGCAGGAGCCGATGGCGGCGCTATCGCCGGTTCACACCGTCGGCCAACAGATGACGCCGGTCATCAAGCGGCATCTGAATCTGAGTTGGCGTGAGGCTGCGGATCGTGCGGCCGCCATGCTGGCGCGCGTGGGTCTTACGCGGCCGAAAGAACGCCTGAATAGCTATGCCTTCGAGTTTTCCGGCGGCATGCGTCAGCGCGTCTGCATCGCCATGGCGCTGGCGTGCCGACCGAAACTGGTGATCGCGGATGAACCGACCACTGCGCTCGATGTGACGACGCAGGCGAACATTCTCGATTTGCTGATAGAATTGCAGGCCGAGTACGGCCTCTCGATCCTGTTTATCACTCACGATCTTGGCGTTGTCGCGGAAGTCGCGAACGAAGTTGTCGTGATGTATCTGGGCAAAGTCGTCGAACGCGGCGCGGTCGAGGATATTTTCTACGATCCCCGCCATCCCTACACGCGCGCGCTGCTGCGTTCGGTTCCGCGTCTCGGCGCCGGCAAAGCGACGCGTCTGGCGACGATCAGGGGTCTTGTGCCGTCCCCGTTCGATCGGCCGGCCGGATGCGACTTTCATCCGAGATGCGACAAGGCGATTTCAGGCGTCTGCGATGTGAGCGCGCCCGCGAATATAGCGATCGGCGCGGGACGTTCGGTCCGCTGTGTGCTGGATGAAGCGCGTCGGCCGACGTCTGAGCGAGCGCCTGCGCCGCTGGAGGTTCGTCTCCATGGCTGATGCGGCTCCAGCGCTGCTTGAATTGCGTCGCGTCGGCAAGAGCTTCTCGTCGCGTGGCGGCTTGTTCACGGGAAAACGGCCGGCGGTTCATGCAGTCGATGACGTCTCATTCAACATCCGCGCCGGAGAGACGCTCGGCGTCGTCGGCGAATCCGGTTGCGGCAAGTCGACCCTGGCGCGTTGCATTCTCGGCATTCATCAACCGAGCGCAGGCAAGATCACCTATCGCGAGAGGAGCGGCGGCGACGTCGATCTGACAGCTCTGAGCGAGGATCAGCGGCTTGCGTATTGCACGGACATGCGGATCGTTTTCCAGGATCCGCAGGCGTCGCTCAATCCGCGGCTGCGCGTCAGCGATATTGTCGGCGAGGTTCTGAAGGTCAACAAGTTGGCGCCGGCGCGTGAGATTGAGAGTCGCGTACGCGACCTGTTACGCCGCGTTGGCCTCCGGCCGGAATATGCGCGTCGTTATCCCCATGCGTTCTCGGGTGGCGAGCGGCAGCGCATCGGTGTGGCGCGCGCGCTGGCGTCCAACCCACGGCTCGTTATTCTCGATGAGGCCGTGTCGGCGCTTGACGTCAGCGTCCGCGCGCAAACGCTCAATCTGCTGCGCGATCTCCAGCAGGAGTTTGGGCTGACCTATCTCTTCGTCAGCCATGATCTCAGCGTCATCGAATATATCTGCGATCGCGTGGTCGTGATGTATGTCGGCCGGGTGGTTGAGATTGCAGACGCCGATGCGTTGTTCCTACGGCCGCTCCATCCCTACACCGAGGCGCTGATCTCCGCCTTGCCTATCCCTGACCCCGTCTTCAAGCGCAAAGGCCGGCGCATCCATCTGCCCGGCGAGGTCGCGGATCCCGCGAATCGCCCGAGTGGATGCGCCTTTCATCCACGCTGCCGTTTCGCCTCGGAGCGATGCAGAGCGGAAATTCCCGAACTCCGCGCGATCGGGGGGCGCAGCGTCGCCTGTCATCACGCGGATGCGCTGCAACTGCAGGGCGTGGATATGAGCCTCTTTGCAAGGGTCGGATATGCCTGAGATCATCCGTCGTGGCGACAATCGCAACCGCCCTGTCGTGATCGACAATCCAGCGATGGAGCGCACTTATTTCAATCTCGTGCGGTTAGGGCGCGGCGAGATTTTCGAAGATCGCCTGCCGCGCCACGAATGCGTCTGCGTGGCGATGTCGGGCACGACCGATATTGTGATCAATGGCGAGCGTTTCGCATCGGTCGGCGGGCGAGAGGACGTCTGGTCCGGCGCCGCCGACTCCGTCTATGCGCCAGTGGGATCGCAAATCCGCGTCGAGGCGCTTGAAGGCCCGGTCGAGATCGCGATCGGTGGCGCAATCTGCAAACAAGTTCACCGCGCATTTCGCGTGTCGCCGCAGGATGTCGAGATGGTCGACGTCGGATCGCAGGGGACGCATAGCCGCAGGCGCATCTTCCATATTCTTGGCCAGTCGACGCGTGACCGCACCGGCAATCTTCTGGTGAGCGAACTCTATGCCGATGAGGGCTGCTGGTCCGGCTATCCCCCGCACAAGCACGACACGGATATTTCGGGTCAGGAAACATCGCACGAGGAGCTTTATCACTACCGCTTCCAGCCGGAGACGGGCTTTGGCGTGCAACTTCTCTATGAAGAGGGGTGCGAAAATTGCTTCATGACGCGCGACGGCGATACCGTGCTCGTCGATCGCGGCTATCACCCGACGGCGACCTCGCCCGGCCACAAATCCTACATCTTCACAATTCTCGTCGGGCGTGAAAGCCACGGACTCATCCAGAGCTTCGATCCTCGCCACGCGCATCTCGTCGGCGCAATTCCTGGCATCCAGGCGATGCGCGACAAATTCAAATAATCCAACGCCATCTTCGTTTCAAAGAGAGCCCGCAATGACCGGCTGCACACGCCTTCGCATCGACACGCGCCAGAGCAAGGGGCCGCTTGTTCCATTCTGGCGCTCAACCGGGTTCTCCCCGGCGGAGCTCTTGCTGGAGCCGGAGATGCAGCAGACGTTGACATTTGTGGGAGCGGTTCCGAACGCCGGCATCGAGTTCGTGCGCGTGCATTATATGCTCGATCTCGTGTCCGCGAGCGGGTTAGGCGCCTATGACTGGTCGCGGCTCGATCGTGCGATCGACGTTATGCTGGAGCGGAGATTGCGTCCGTTCTTTGAGCTCATGGGCAACCCGTCCTATCTCTTCACCGATTTCAATGAACGGGATCAGGTTCATCACTGGCGTGACTTCATGGTCGCGCTTGCGGAGCGTTGTCGCGACCGTTGCGGGATCGATGAGGTCCGACGCTGGTATTTCGAGACCTGGAACGAACCCGACATCTGGTGGAAACTTGGCGGCGAGACCGGGTTCAACAATTATTACGACGCCTGTTCGGAAGCTTTGCGCGCTGTCGATCCCGAGTTGCGCTTCGGCGGGCCAGGCGTCGCGCGCCGCCTTCCGCCGATCTTCAAATCGTTGCTGAAGCATTGCGACACGGGTCGCAACTTTTTCACTGGCGAGACCGGCGTGCGGATCGACTTCATCTCAGTTCATGAAAAGGGCGCGAAGAAGCACCCCGAAGATATCACGCCGAACAGTCTCGGCATCTGCCGCCATGAGATGATGGCGGTGGATTACGTCAGGAAGAACCACCCGCGTTTTGCGCATCTGCCTTTCATCAACAATGAATGCGATCCGCAGATCGGCTGGCAGCTCTATCACACCTGGCATGCGACGCCTTATTTCGCGGGCATCGCCGCCAAGATCATCAATCAGCATCAGCGTGTGATGATCGAAGGGGAGAGCGTCAATTACGGGCTTCTGAGCAACGACAACGGGTTCATGGGCGGTTGGGGCCACCGCACGCATCTCACCTATTTCGGCAAGCGCGCGTTCCGGCTTGCGCAGTCCGAACACAAGACCGATCTTGGCGCGCTTGATTGCCGCGTCGAAGTCGATGAGCCGTTCGATCTCGTGAAGAAGCCGGCGCTATCCGTGATGGAGCTTCTCGCGCTGCTCGGCGACAAGAAACTCGCTGTTGCTGGCGATGCGCTCAATCCTGATGAAAACGGGCTCGGGCTTGTGGCGACCGGAACCAAGGGAGGCGCTGCCGCCCTTCTCTACAACAGCGTGGATCGCATCTGGCAGTCGGGCGAGCGGCAGGTCGAGTTGACGATCGAAGGCCTGGAGCCGGGAACCTATGCGATCGCGACATTCATGATCTCGGACGGGAAGGGCGATCCGTTCTCGGTGTGGGAAGCACTCGGCGCTCCCGATGATCCGACGCCCGATGAACTCGCTGCGATGCGCGCGGCGCAGGAGCCGGCGCTGACAACAGAGATCGCACAGGTCGGAGCGGACGGAGCGCTGAGACGCAACATTACACTCGCTCTGCCTGGCGTTGCTCTTGTCGTTGTGGAGAAGCGAGGCGATGCTGCGCCGGCGCCCGTGCGCACTCTGAAAATCACGCGGCAGAAAGCATTGCATGGCGGCGTGAACGCGCTGCTGTTCTGGGATGCGGAGCCAGATTCAAATGTGAGGCTCTATGATGTGCTGCGCAGCGAGCGGGAGCAGGGGCCTTACGTGGTCGTTAATCCGATCGGGTTGCTCTCTACCGTCTATGTCAGCCGCGAAGATGCCGGCCCGGCCTTTTACAAGGTGCGCTCGCGCGATCTGTTCGGGCGCGTGTCCGAGGCGACTTAGCCGGCGCGGAGCGCTCGCAGCGGCCTATGCGCCGCTGTTGCGAGGCTGCAAGCGCTTGGCGAGGTAGTCAACGGCGAGCGCCAGCACGGCGCCTGCCGCTGCGCCCATCGCCTTGGCGAAAAAGTCCAGCGGCGCCCCATGGCGGTCCGGCAGCAAATTTTGAGCCGCTTCAAGACCGCCGCCGCCCGCCAGGATCAACACCAGCGTCAGCGCCCAGCGGCGGGGCCAAGCCAGCACAAATGCGCCGGCGAGGGCCATGAAGGCCAAAAATCGCTCGATATTGGCTGGTTCGCCCGTCTTCGGCCGCCAGTCGATCGGCGACAGCGTGACGAAGATGATCGTCACGAGACAGAGGACGCCGATCACGGCGGCGGCGATGCGGAGGCGCTGAAGCATGATGTTGCAGCGCACATATCATGCCAACTCCGCCCAAAGCCAGAATTTGCTGGCCTTGGTTATCGGAAGGGCCGCGCCGCGAGTGTGGCGGACTCGCGGCGAGACTGGCGCCTCAGCTCCCGGCCGCCTGCTTCGGAATCGGCTTCACAGGCGCGCCAGGGCCGATCTTCTGGAGATTGCCGTCGATGACCTGGTCGCCTTCAGCGACGCCCTTCGTTATGGCGACGAGATCGCCATGCGTCGGGCCCAACGCGACGAGGCGCTGTTCCACCGTGCTGTTCGCGCTGACGACATAAACATATTTGCCAAGCTGACTTGAGCCGAGCGCAGTTTGCGGCGCCATCAGCGTATCGGGCTGTTCGCGCAGGAACAGGCGGATGCGCACATATTGCCCTGGCAGGAGCTTCCGATCCGCGTTCTCGATCGTCGCACGCGCCACGATCGTTCCCGTGCCGCGCTCGACCACATTGTCGACGAAGGTGACTTCGCCCTTATGAGTCGCCTTCGCTTCGCCGGGGAGCAGCACTTCCGCCTCGATCCGGCCGGCCGCGCGCGCCTTCTGGATTTCGACAAGATCGGATTCGCTTGGATTAAAGGTGACATAAATCGGCGCGAGCTGCACGAGCGTGTTGAGCGTCGTCCCCGCCGCGCTGACAAGCGTGCCGACCGGCGCCTGATTGCGGCCTAGGCGTCCATCAAACGGCGCGCGGATTTCGGAATAGCCGAGATTGAGCTCGGCGGTGCGTACGGCCGCCCGCGACATGGAGAGCGCCGCTTCCGCCTGCCGCACGGCGCTGGAGCGCTGATCGAACGTGTCCTTGGCGAGATAACCGCTGCGCGCAAGCTCATTGCCGCGGCTGAGATTGGAGCGGAGATAGTCGAGCGACGCGGAGTCGCGCTCGACCTGCGCCTTCGCCTGATCGAGCGCCGCCTGATAGTCGCGTTGATCAATCTTGTAGAGAAGATCGCCCACCTTCACGTCGGCGCCGTCCTTGACGGCCTGCTCCTGAAGATATCCGGACGCCTTCGCCTGCAGCGCGATGTTGCGGATCGATTCCGTGCGCGCCGAATATTCGAGATAGATCGGGATCGTCTTCTTGATGATCGGCGTCACCGGCACCGGCATGACGAACGCTGCAGCGGCCGGCGCTGCATCAGCGGGGTGGCCGGCGACGCCGGGACTCTTGCGCACGATATGGACTGCTGCGCCGACGCCAGCGGCGACAATCACAGCTCCAAGGCCGATTTTCCAGCTTCTCATGATGTGATCCTGCCTATTCCGCGGCCTGCGCCGCTGGCGCGATATCGTTCGCCGGCGGCATGTGGCCTGATTGATGGATGGGCTTACCGCCGCGCTCGCGCCATTGTTCAATCACGGCGTAGAACACGGGCACGAAGATCAGCGTCAGCAGCGTCGCCGCCAGCATGCCGCCGAACACGGTGGTGCCAAGCGACTGGCGGCTCGCAGCGCCGGCGCCGCTTGCGATCATCAGCGGCACGACGCCAAGGATGAAGGCGAATGCTGTCATGAGGATCGGACGCAACCGCAGCCGCGCCGCCTCCATGGCGGCCTCGATAATCTCGACGCCTTCCTCGCGGCGGCGTTTCGCGAATTCGACGATCAGAATCGCGTTCTTCGCGGCAAGCCCGATCAGCATCACGAAGCCGATCTGCGAATAGACGTCGATCTGCATCTGCCGCAACCAGAGAGCGAGCAGCGCGCCGAACAGCGCGAGCGGCACCGCAAGCAGGACCATGAAGGGCATGGACCAGCTTTCGTACTGCGCAGCGAGGATGAGGAATACGAACACGATCGCGAGTGCGAAGACAACAGTCGCTATCGATCCCGCCTTCAACTCCTGGAAGGTGATGCCGGTCCATTCGTAGCTGAAATCGCGCGGCAACGCCGTCGCCGCCGCGCGCTCCATCGCCGCCACGGCCTGTCCCGAGCTGAAGCCGGGCGCGGCGGCGCCGTTGATGAGCGCAGAGCCATAATTGTTGTAGTGTGGCACGGTCTCAGGTCCGACGATCGGCTTCAGTTCGCCAAGCGTTGAGAGAGGAACCATGCCGCCTGCGGCGTTGCGCACATAGAGCCGCGAAATATCGGTCGCAGATGCGCGCGCATCGTTCTCCGCCTGCAAGGTCACGCGGAACGTGCGGCCAAACAGGTTGAAGTCATTGATATAGAGCGAACCCAGATAGATCTGCAGCGTGTTGAACACGTCGGGCAGGTTGAGGCCGAGCAGCTTCGCCTTGTTGCGGTCGAGGTCATAGTTGAATTGCGGCGTCGACGTGCTGAACGTGGTGAAGAGCTGGTGGCCGTTAATCTCAGGCTGCTTGCGCGCCTCCGCGATCACTGCCTGCGTCGCTTCGTTGAGCGCCGCGCTGCCGCGGCCGCTCAGATCCTCGACCTGGAATTCGAACCCGCCAGTGGCGCCAAGGCCGGGAATCGATGGCGGATCGAAGCTGAGCGCGAAGGCTTCCGGAATTCCCAGCAGCAACGGACGCACTTTGTTGACGATCGCGGAAGCGTTCTGTTCCGGCGGACGCTCGGCCCAGGGCTTCAGGATGGCGAATTCGACGGCCGAATTCGACTGCGCGGCGTTGGTGAGGAAGTTCAGACCACTGATCGAGCCAACGATTTCGACGCCGGGCGTGTTCTGGAGAATCTCACGCGCCTTCTTCGCGACCGCGTCCGTGCGTTCGAGCGAGGCGCCATCGGGCAACTGGATGACGACGAAGAAATAGCCCTGATCCTCGACGGGCAGGAAGGTCGAGGGAATGCGCTGCGACACCCACCAGGTCGCGCCGAGCGCCGCGATGAACAGCGCCAGAACAGCCCATTTCAGGCGGATCAGCCAACTTACGCCGCGCGCGTAAGCGTGCGACAGCCAGTCGAAACCCGCATTGAACCAGCGGAAAGCGAAGAATGTCGGCGGAGGACGATGTCGCAGAAACGCTGCGCTGAGCGCCGGGCTGAGTGTCAACGAATTGAAGGCGGAGAGGCCGACAGAAATCGCGACGGTGAGCGCGAACTGGTTATAGAGTCGGCCCGCGACGCCTGGAATGAAGGCGACAGGGATAAAGACCGCCATCAGCACCGCGGTGGTGGCGATGATCGGGCCCGTCACCTCTTGCATCGCCTTGCGCGCAGCGGCGAGGGGGCGCAATCCGGCTTCGAGTTGGCGCTCGACATTCTCGACGACGACGATCGCATCATCGACGACGAGGCCAATCGCCAGCACCATGCCGAGCAAGCTCAGCATGTTGAGCGAGAAGCCAAGCAAATACATCACGATCAGCGTCGCGATGAGCGACACGGGGATGGCGAGCGTCGGAATGATCGTCGCGCGCCAGCTCTGCAGGAAGACAAAAACGACGAGAATCACGAGGATCAGCGCCTCGCCCAGTGTCTTCAGAACGTCGGTCATCGATTCCGAGACGAAGCGCGTCGTGTCGTAATGGATCGCGTATTCGATGCCCTTCGGGAATCGCGCTGACAATTCCTTCATCTTTGCCTGCACGTTCTTCTGCAGGTCGAGCGCGTTCGATCCCGGCATCTGGAAGACGCCCAACACCACGGTCGGCTTATCGCCGAAAAAGGCCGAGGAAGCGTATTGCAAAGCGCCGAGCTCGATGCGCGCGACGTCGCGCAGGCGCACGACAGCGCCGCTCGCCGCATCGGCGCGCACGACGATGTCGCGGAACTGCTCGGGATCGCTCAGACGTCCGAGCGCGTTGACCTGCATCTCGAAGGCGGTGCCGACCGGCGCCGGCGACTGGCCGATTTTTCCGGCCGCGACCTGCACATTCTGTTCGGCGATCGCGTTCTGCACATCGACCGCCGTGATGCCGAGATTGGCCATCTTGTCGGGATCGAGCCAGATGCGCATGGAATAGCGCCGCTCGCCGAAAATCTGCACGTCGCCGACGCCGGGAAGGCGCTTGAGCGGATCGAGAATCTGCAAATAGGCGTAGTTGCTGAGCGTCACCGGATCGACCGAGTTGTCCGGCGATGTAAGATCCACGATCAGGACAAAGTTCGGGTTCTGCTTCTTGATCGTAACGCCGCCTTGATTGACAATCGCCGGCAGAGAAGAGGCCGCCTGTGAGACGCGGTTCTGCACATCGACTGCCGCGATGCTGAGGGGATAGCCGACATCGAAAGTGACGGTGATGTTCGAGGAGCCATCATTGGAGCTCGTCGAGGACATGTAGGTCATGCCCTGCACGCCGTTGAGCTGCTGTTCTAGCGGCGTCGTCACCGTATCGGCGACGACCTGCGCGCTCGCGCCGGGATAGCGCGCGCTCACCACCACCTGCGGCGGCGTGATGTCGGGGAATTGTGAAACGGGCAGCAGGAAATAGCAGATGCCGCCGGCGAGCGTCATGATGATGGCGATCGCCGACGCGAAGATCGGCCGCTGAATGAAAAAACTTACCACGCGCAGGGGGCTCCGCAGAGATCGCGCGCGGCTCGGCCGGCGCGCGTGAGGGCGTTAGCAGGCGGCTGCGCCCAAACATGGCAGTAGTCGACGAGGGATCGCCACGACGAGTCTGGCTCTGGCGAATAGCGCAATGCGTTTCCGTCGATGCGTTTCGCGGCCGCTCGCAGCGTCGTTTCGAGCGCGCGGGGCTCAACATGATCGGCGCTCATGACAAGGCGGATCATCGGATCAGCCAGAGCTTCATCGATCGACAGATCGGCATAGCAAGTCATGTCGGTCTCCTCGCTTCCGTGACTCAAGCCCATCGCCGCCACGCCAACCAGATTCGGCCGGCCACCGCGAGCACGGGCTCATCGTGAGCTAAATCGCTGTGGCGCTTCGCGAAACTCGCCATCTTGACCCGGCGCCAGATCGGGTGTTACAGGTAAGTAACAAAGTGATGTTACAGATCGGTAACAGTTCGTCAAGTGCCGCAACGATAGTTTTTCGGGCCGAGGAAACAGTCATGGACCAGGAAGGCGCCTTGCGGCCTCGTCCGCGGGACCGGATCGTCGGCACCGCCCGCGATCTTTTCCGGAAGCACGGCATCCGCGGAATTGGCGTCGACGCCATCGCCGACGCCGCCGGCAGTAACAAGATGACCCTCTATCGCCACTTCGGGTCGAAGGACGATCTGGTGGTGGCCTGTCTGCGGGAAGTGGCGTGCGATGCAGATTCTTTCTGGCGCGAGATCGAGAAGGCGCATCCGGGCGATCCCATGGCCCAGCTTCATCGCTGGGTGCGCTTCGGCGCGGAATGCGTGACGAGCGATAGTCGCGGTTGCGACATGGCGAATGCGGCGGTCGAGCTTGCGGAGCGGGACCATCCCGCACGCAAGGTGATCGAGGAGTTCAAGACGAAGCAGCGCGATCGGTTGGCCGACCTCTGTGGCCGCGCCGGCGTCGCTCAGGCCGATCTTCTGGCAGATGCATTGACTCTCCTTCTTGAAGGCGCGCGCGTCAGCCGCCAGAGCGTCGGCGCGGAAGGGCCCTGCGCCCATTTCATTCGTATGGGTGAAGCGATCATCGCCTCGTTCGCTGGAAACGAGGCGCGTGCGAAAGTCTGAATGCTGAAACGACGTTTCAGTTACGCGTCAGAAGTTCTCTTTGAGTTTTGCAGCGCAGCACAGCAGGTCGCTGCGCCGCACAACCCATCGATTACGAACTCAACGGACCGTGATCGAGAACGCGGATCTCCGCAATTTCGGCTGGCGTGATTGGCTCTCTACGCGCTGCCTCGGCCCCGATCAGCACCACATGGTTCGGCGCCATACGGGCGAATATCGTCGCATCAGCGTCCACACGCGTCGGCAGGAAGTTATAGGCCTCGATCTTGCGCTCGAGACCGCGATTGTTCCTGACCTGTATGCGCGCTCCGACAGCTTCTGGAAGCAGGTCCGCGAGCATCGACGCCTCCATCGGTTGGTCGCGCGCAATGCGCCAGCAGAAGGAGGCGACAGTATGACTCGAACATGACGCCGCTTTGAAAGAGATCGATGGCGCGTGAATAAAGGTTGGTGAAAGATTTCTCTCGGAGTTGAAGCATCTCGGACGCCTCGATTTTTTAGATATTTCGATCGAATTGGTCGCGCCATTCTTATCCGGCGAACGATTTCACCGTGTTATATCAAGCACGCAATGCATGACGGCTATCGGTTGGCGGTCTTGCTGACGGTCGCGGCTTGGTGAAAATGCCCCAGCGTCTTCATTGACAGACGCCCTAAAGCCGCCGCTTCCAGCCTCCCCCCTCCGCGGAAGCGGCGGCGTCTCTTTCCAGAGAATCCAGGGACGCCGAGCGTGTTCCCGACCCTGATGACGCCTCAAAGCGGAGACGCAATGCCTTTCATCGTGCAGCGCATCGGCTCAAGTTCAGGAGAATGGGCCGAGATCGTCGGCGGGCCGTGCGCAACCGAGGACAAGGCGCGCGACATGATGCGCGAGATCGCGCGCCCGGAGGATGGATGGACGCCGGTGAACGGTCGCAGCTTCGTGCGGTCCGCAGATGGGGTGGAGGAGCGGCTTTCGCTCAAGGAAGTGAGCGAGCGCTAGTCACGGCGCGTAGCTGATGCCGCAATAATCGAGGGTCAGCCGACGAGACGGGCTGTGATTGCAGCGAGTTCCGCCTGCCGCGCGACGCCGGCTTTCGCCATGGCGGCCTTGAGGTGGTTTCGCGCCGTGCCTTCGGCGATTTTCAGCGCGCGAGCCGTCATCGCGGGCGAAACCCCGGCAGCGATCAGAGACGCGACATGAGCTTCCATCTGCGTGAGGCCGAACGCCTCGCGCAGCGCACGCACGAACTGCGCCGACGGCGCGTCAGGCTGGCGCCAGATTTCGACGATCACGAGCGCCATCGCCGCGCCAAACACCGTGCGCGCGTCGCCAATCACCGGCATCGTGCGTACGACCAGACGACGCGCGGCGTCATTGGTTGACAGCACCGCAAAACCGCTTGCTGCGGGGCGAGCGAGAGCAGGGGCCGTCGCGCGCTCAAGCCGTCGATGATCATCGTTGCGCTGCGCGGCGAGCCGACCATGGACAAGCGTGATATCGCTGGCTGAGAGGAGAGCAGCGCCCGCCTCGTTGCAGCGAAGCATGCGCGCGGTAGCGTCGATCTCGAAAATCGCTTCACCGCGCGAACCGAGCGCCTGCGTGTATCCGCTCGTCTCGCTATTATAGCGCGCGTGAGCCACGATCGCGGCGTTGCGCAGCGCAGGCAGCGAAGCGTTGATCAGGGCGATCTGAGGCCTCTGATAGTGGCCATCCCGATAGGCGCGCTTCAGGCTCAGATAAAAATGACGGCCGCCCGGCCATTCCTGCAAATGCGCGCAGGCGTGCCAACCGAAGCCGATGGGATGAAGGAAATCCTGATAGAATGCGTCGCGCTTGATCTCGCCTTCTGAAAAAGTCTCGAGATCAGTGACGAAGCCTTCGATGCTGTTTGGCCAGACGCGACTTGCGCGCGGATCGGGAGGCGTTTTTCCCGCCACATACTCCGCGACCGGCTCGGCGACGCTGGCGGTCGGAAGCACATTATATGTGTGTGGCAACGCTCCCCTGGCGTCAATTTCCGTCATGAGAACGCCGCCGCGCGCGCCTGCCGCCTCGGAATAGGCGGTCAGCGCGTCCACCCAGCCATCACCAGCGACGGCCGATTCAAATAAACGATCCGCGGCGCTCGCCAGCGCCGCGGCTGAAATCTCGCCCATGGAGCATCGTTCCGCTGGGAAATATGCGGCAACATACGCCGCCACGCAGCGATGCGATAGGCGCGGAAATGATGAGATTTTAGGGTTATGCCATTTGGGACATGCGGGGCTCGCGGCTGCGTGCTTGTCTTCTCCGGTTGACGGTGGCGGGCTGGGAGGCCGGATTCTCGTCGACAGATCAGATTCTTCCGAAAGCGAGGACATGGAAGGCATCAATTCTGTGGCCGGGATTTCGGCGGCTCAAGATAGTTAACAATATGTAAAATCAGTCAGTTAGTTTTGAGCTGCTTGCCGCCGGGCGATGCCCGGCTGCACACGAAACAGACATCTGGCGGCTCCTCAGCAGGAGTGACCGGATGCGACCAATGCGGACGGTGTGAGGCGAATGCGGCGGCATTCCGCGACGATCGGAAGCCGCCTGTCAGGGGTCGTTCGATGGGCTTGCGCGTCTGCTGCGGAGAATGCGGCCCGGGGCGAAGGGCGCGCGTTCGATTTCACATGATCGGCTTTTAGGGACCGTCCGGCGCACGCGCGTCGGCGCGGTGGACGGCGCTTGCTGTGGAGGCGGTGACATGATCCGTGACGGCAATCCTTTCAACGCGCCAGGCGCGCACGCCGGCGGGTTCGGAGGGTTTCGCGCGCGTGCTCGATTCAAGAGACGCGCGAAGCCGGCCAGGGCGCCGTCGACGGCGACGCTGAAACCGGCGCGCCGGCTGCTGTTCGAGGCGCTGGAGCCTCGTATTCTCCTCTCAGCCGATCCGCTCGCCACAACCGCGCTTTCAACCTCGCCGCAAATTTATTCGGCTGTCGTTCAAACCGATGCGACAGCCGACCCGGCGCCACAGGTCGATCCGACGCTGAGCGCCGACTCTTCGGCGCTCGATCATCTCGTTCTGCCGATGGCGTCGCCGATATTGACCCCAAGCGACCTCGATTCGCCGCCGCAAATCATTTTGACCTCGCTGCACAACGGCGACATCATCGCGGCGGGCGATCCGATCGTCTTCCAGGCGATCTTCAGCGAAGATGTCAACACTTCCGCTGACGCGGTTATTCTCACGAATGGAAATTCGCAGGCAGGGATCTCCGCGAACGATTTTCAGTACGACCAGACGACGCACACAGCGCAGTGGACCTTCAGCACCGCGCCGACGGATGATGGCGAGTTTTCGCTTTCGCTGCATTCCTTTTCCGTCAAGGATGAGGCGAACAACTGGCTCGACGGCAATCACGACGGCGTCGCGGGATCGGACAGCAATCCGATCTTCGATGGAGTCGATGATGTCTTTTTCAATGTCTCCGTCGATCTGAGCCAGGCTGCTATTTCAAACCTTAACCCTGCGGCTCCCGGCGGCGCGATGATCTATGGCCGCGATCAGTCCGGAAGCTTCGTGGCGACAGCGGATTCAGATTCATTCAGTCTGCAGACCGAAGCCGGCCAGACCATTTCGATCAGTCTGACACCCGGTCTAACCGCCGGACCTGGAAACGGAGGCGGCGCAGGCGCGGCCTCGCTCGCCGCCGCGGACGCTTCGACAGTTCTCGCGCGGGTTGAATTGCTCGACGAGAGCAACACAGTGGTCGCCTCAGCCGACGGCGTCACGCCGGGACAGGCTCTGTTCCTCCAGATGATCCCAACTGGCGCCGGGGGTCTTTATACGGTCCACGCGACCAGTCTTAACGGCGCTGGCGTCTATAATCTGCGCATCGCCATTAACGCGGCGCTCGATCCCGAAAGCGACGACAATCCCGAGAGTTCCCAGTCGCCCTTCATTCCGTCGCCTGTCGGCGGCGCGGCTCTCGAACCGCTCGACGATCCACTCGCATCGGCTCTCGCGATCGACAATTCCTCAGTCGTGCTCGGCGGCTCCGCCGATCGGCTGGGCGCGCTTGGCCATCTCAATGACGCCAGCGACGTCGATTATTATTCATTTGAGTTGTCGCCCGGACAGGTCGCCAACATCGCTCTGACGTCGTCGCATCCAGGCGACGCCCATATCACCCTGCTCGACGCGACAGGCGCTGAGATCGCGCATGGAACGGGCGGCTTCTCCAATATCGACGAGGCGATCGACAATCTCGTCTCCTATGTCAATGGCGGAACCTATTACATTCGCGTCGATGGCGTGACCGAAGGCGACTATTCGCTTGTGGTCGCGCGGAATATCGGTTTCTCCCATCTCACCGCCTCGCAAAGCGAAGCGCGGCCGATCGATTCTGACGTTCTCGGCGGAATGACGCAATATACAACGAACACTTACAACATCGCTCTCAACGCCGGCGATCACATCACGCTTTCAACCGAAACGCCCGGCGATGGTCCAGGCGAGCCGCAGAACAATTTCGATCCGTTTCTCAATATCTACGGACCGGGCGGCGAACTCATTGGCAGCGATGCGAGCAGCGGTCTTGACGGCAAGAACGCATTTTTCGACTTCATCGCGCCGATCTCGGGGACCTATCAGGTCTATGTGGGGACCAATAGCGGCTTTGGCGATTATATCCTGCGCGTTGGCGGCGCGCCTTCGAACGCGCAGCCTTTCGCAGTCGCAGCGGCGACGCCTGTGAATAGTGCGGTTCTGCGTGATTTCCCACAGACGATCAAAGTGGACTTCTCTCAAGCGGTCGATCTCAGGACTCTCGACCTCAATCTGATCACGCTGAACGGCGTCGCGGTGAGCGGCGTCACTGCGGTCGATGGCGACACCCTGATCTTTTCCATTGATCGTCCTGACCACTTCAATGGCGACGCGCATTTCGAGATCGCCTTCGGCGCGCTCGCTGCGCTCAACGGCGAGTTGGTTGAAGGATTCACCTCGACCTTTGATGTTCCAACTCTTCTCGACGCCGCGCCGCCGCTCGGGGCGCTCATTTCGGAGTCGACATTCACCGACACCCTCGACGCCGAAGATGATCGCGACGCATTTCCGATCACGGTCGAAGACGGGCAATCGATCAGCGTCGCGCTGACGCCGAGCGCGGGATTTTCAGGGCGGGTCGAAATCGTCGATCTCGCCGGGCCCGTGATCGCAAGCGACTTCTCTTTCAACGCGGGCGAGCCGGTCTATCTCCAGAACTTCAAGCTGGGCGCCGGCAGTTACCAGATTCATGTCACGAGCACTGGCGGGCAGGGCGCCTATTCGCTGCATGTCGCGGTCAACGCGACGATCGAAAGGGAGCGGTTCGGCGCCGCACCCGAACAGCGCAACGATTCGATCGAGACAGCGTTCGACATCGAACCAAGTTCGCTGGCTTTGCCGAATGGCGCCGATCGGCTGGCGGTCACCGGCGCGATCGATGCGAGCGGCGACGCCGACTTCTACAGTTTCACGCTTCAGCCGGATCAGTTTGCAAGCCTTGCGCTAACCGATTCCAGCGACGCGGAATCGGCCATTTCGCTTTCTCTTTATGCCGGCGACGGCGCGCTGCTCGCTACGGGCGTGAGCGCGGCCAATGCCGGCCAGATCATCCAGAACTTTCATTCATCCCTGGCCAATGTTTTCTACGTCAAGGTGACGGGCGTCGCCGGGCATTCCTATGCGCTTACAGTCGCGCGCGGCGCTGAGATCGAGGCCGAACGGCTCGATAGCGTTGCGCAGCCGATCAACGGCGTGGTCATTGGCGGGCTCGGCGGCAACGGCGCCGACAATGGCGGCAATGCGAGCGAGATTTCCGTTACCGCTCCTGTGAACGGCAACGGCCAATATCTGTTGACGGATGGCGGCGGAACAGAATGGACGCTTAACCAGAACGGGGCTTCTTTCGTTGGCGGCGACGCCGTGAGCTACGCGATTGCTACGAACGCTCCGGAGGGCGTCGCGACGCTTGAAGGAGAAGGCCGCGAGTTCGTTACGCCGCCTGCAGCGGCGAGCACTGGCGAACCCGTTGAACTCTTGCGCAAGATCTACGTGTCGCCGGACGGCAAGTTCGCCCGCTATCTCGAAGTCGTGACTAATACGGGCACCGACACTATCGACTACGTGTTGGCGCTGCAAACGCTCCACTCTGGCAATAATGCGATCATATCGACTTCGACTGACGATGACACGCTGAGCACGCAGGATCGCTGGGCCGTGGTCGATGATGGCGAAGGCGTGGGAAGCCTTGCTCTGACGGAAGTGTTTTCGGGCGCAGGCGGACGGCAGGGACTTTTCAGCCTTGGAATGGACAGCAGCTTCTTTACGCCGCTGACCTATCAGTATCGCCTCTCCCTCGCGCCCGGCGAAACGAAAATCGTGATGCATTATGTCGTCGCAACTGGCGCCGATGCGGAGGGCGCGGCGATCGCGGACGCGCTCTCGAATGGCGCGGCGACGCCCGGCGCGCTGATGGGGATGAGCGCTCGGGAGCGCGCGCAGGTGGTGAACTTCCACCTGACCGACGATGAGGATCGCTATATCATGTCGGCCAATGGCGGCGACGTGCTCGATATCTCGACGGCGACGCCGGGACGGATCGCCCCCATCGCGACCAACGATCTCGACGTGCGCCTCGAATTGTATGCGCCTAATGGCGCGCTGGTGGCGTCCGACGACAACGGCGCCGCGGACGGCGTGAACGCGCTTCTTTCTTACCAAGTCCCAGCTGACGCCAGCGGCGCTTATGAAGTGCGCGTGATCCGCTCGAACGCGGCCGCCGGCGGCTATGTGCTCGTCGTCAATGGCTCCACGGTCGCGCGCGAGAACGCTCCGCCGACTGTCGACAACGTCCGGGTCATTAATCCCGAAAACCCGGGCGATCCGGTTTCGCTGATCGTCACCTATTCCGAGGGCCTCCTGGCGCCGACGGTCGGAACCGATGACATGAGTATCGATGGTGGCGCGACGGTTGTCTCAGCGACGATGATCGACGGGCGCACGGTTCGCTATTCCATCGATCTCCCTGATATCAACGCGACTTACCACTATGTGATCGGCGCTGGCGCCGTGACCAACTATGAGGATCTCGGCAATGATGCGTTCGCCGCCGTCCTTGGCGTCGATCTCACTCCCCCAACGATCGTCGCGCAGACGCCGAATGTGCCGCAGGATGGACCGGTGTCTTCGATCACGCTCGCCTTCAGCGAGCCGATCGATGCCGCCAGCTTTTCGATCGCCGACATCACAAGCTTCCTCGACCCCAAGGGCGAAGATATCCGCGCTAAAATTCTCAGCGCCACGCTCAATCAGGATCTGACACAGGCGACGATCACTTTCGCCAACCAGTCTCTGCGCGGCGACTATGCGCTGTCGCTCGGACCCGATATTCGCGACCTCGCCGGCAACGTGATGGCGTCGCCTTATCAGGCGACGTTCCATCTGACCGCGAACGACCTGTCCGTCAGCGACGTCCAGGCGCCGACGACCGGCGCCATGGGTTCGCCGATCACCGTGCAGTGGACTGACACCAACACCGGCGATCACCCGATCACCAGCAATCGCACCACCTACATCTACCTTTCGCTCGACGGCGTATCCACCAATCTCTTGGTGGCGTCGACTACGAACTTCGATCCTCTTGGAATCGGCCAGTCGCAGGCGAGATCGCTGACCTTCAACCTCCCAATCACGCCACCGTTCGGCGCCGGCGATTACAAGTTCATCGTCTTTTCATCGACGATCAATGAGCCCGATCTTACGAACAACAGGGCGGCGAGCGATACTGTTTCGTTGACGTTGCCGCCAACCGCCGATCTCGTCGTCAGCAGCATCGTCGTTCCGTCGGAAGCGGTTTCGGGAACGACGATCCCAATAAGCTGGACGATCACCAATAATGGCGCCGCCGCGGCGATCGGCCCCTGGAGCGACTGGCTGTTCCTGTCGACGCAATCGAACGGCAATGGCTCGACGACCGTTGGAATATTCCAGTTTGACGGGACGTTGCAGCCCGGGGAGTCCGTGACCCGCACCCAGATGGTCACGTTGCCTCTGGTGGCGAGCGGCGATCGCTGGTTCACGCTGATCACGGATGCGAACGGCAACAGGGTGCCGGAGTATGACAAGGAAAACAACAACACGCGGATTTCCGCGCCGATCGCGATTTCCCAGACGCCACTGCCGAATCTACAGGTGACGGCGATCACGCCGCCGGTCGATATCGCATCCAGCCAGAGCGTCGAACTCCAATGGACCGTGACCAACAGCGGCGCGAGCGCGACATCGTCGCCTTACTGGTACGACAACGTCTATCTCTCGCTCGATCCAGTGTTCGACAGCTCCGATATTTTCCTCGGCCAGACCAAGAATCCGAACTTCCTGCGCGCAGGCGAGAGCTATCTGAGCTCGGCGGTCTTCACGATGCCTCGAGGCGTCTCAGGCAATCTCTATTTCCTCGTCATAACGGATTTCAGTTTCAACGTCTCGGAAGCTGGCTCGGGCGAGAACGACAACCTTCGCGCGCAAGCTATCCATATCAACCTGACGCCGCCGCCCAATCTGACCGTGAGCGGCGTCGTCGCGCCGACGGGAGCCCTGCCCCAAGTGGTATTCTCGGGCCAGTCAATCATCGTCGACTACGACGTGACAAACTCGGGCGCCGGACGCACCGAAGAGAGCGCGTGGCATGACAATATCTATCTGTCGGCGGACGCGATTTTCGACGCGTCGGATGTGCTCCTTGGGAGCGTGCTCCATTCCGGCGCACTCGCCGCCGGCGCGAGTTATCACGGCAGCCAGCACGTCCAACTCCCGATCGGCGTCAGCGGCGATTATTATATCTTCGTGCGCACGGACGCGGTCAACGAAGCCTACGAAGGCGCTGCGGAGAACGACAATGTCACCGCTTCGCCGACCAAAACGACGATCACCCTGACGCCACCGCCTGATCTTACGACGTCCGCTGTGATTGCCGCTCCAGAAATCAATTCGGGCGGCCACGCGACGGTCAGCTATACCGTGACAAACGAGGGCTCGACGACAACGCCAAACGGCTTCTGGCGCGACGCCCTCTATCTCTCACTCGACCAGACGCTTGACGCCGGCGATCTCGCGATCGGCGAATATTGGCGCTTTGGCGCGCTTGCCGTCGGCGCAAGCTATACCGCGAGTGCGTCAGTTATCCTGCCAGCGGGATATGCCGGAAGCTACTACATTTTCGCGGTCGCCGACGCCGACCGACAGGTGTTCGAAGTCGATCGAGCAAATAACGCCGCGAGTTCCGCTCCCATCGCGGTCGAGTCTCATCCTGCGGATTTGCAGGTCTCGATCACGGCGCCTCCGAGCGCCATTGCGGGTCGCGAAATCGCAGTTGACTGGACGGTGACCAATACTGGCGCCGGCGCGAGCAACCAGCTTAACAATTACTGGAATGACCAGATCATCCTGACCACCGGCGGTGTTCCGGGCGGCGCGGACGACATCGTTCTCGACACCGTCCGTTATGACGGCAGCCTCGCGGCTGGCGACAGCGTTGTGCGCCGCGCCTTTGTGCGTGTGCCGAGTTACCTCTCGGGCGACTTCAAGATTTTCGTCGTGACGGATGCCTCGAATACGGTTTTCGAAGCCGGTGGTGAAACGAACAATGTCTCGGCCGGCGCCTCGGTTCACATCATTGCGGCGAGCGCAAATCTCCGACTGGGCGATTTCTCCGCTCCGGCAAACGTGACCGCTGGCGACACGATCACGGCGACATTCAACGTTTCCAATGCGGGCGGTGCGCCGACCGACGCCACCTTCTGGTATGACAATCTCTATCTTTCGACCGATGTGACGCTCGATGCGCAGGACACGCTCCTGACCGGGTTGCGGCGCGTCAATCCGCTTGCTAACGGTGCAGGCTATTCCGTGTCTCTCAGCGCGGCGCTGCCGATAGGTTTGGCGGGCGGAACCTATTATCTGATTGCGAAAACAGATGCGACCAACATCGTGTTCGAGGCATCAGCGGAAGGCGACAATTCCGCCTCGTCGCAGATCACGATCGTGGAAAATCCAGCCGCGCTGCTGAAACCAGATCTCGTCGTCGACAGCGTTTCCGCGCCTTCGACAGCAACATCGTCACAAGCCATCAGCGTGAGCTGGACAGTCGAGAACGCCGGCGACATCGACGCCAACGGATTTACCTACGACGCCGTCTATCTTTCGCGCGATCTCGTGCTCGACAGGAACAGCGACGTGCTGCTGGGGACGGCGTCGCCGCCGACCGTCACGCAGGGCGCGGGCGCCTCCTACACGATCACACGCGATTTCATCATTCCGCGAGGCTTGAGCGGGCCTTTCTATGTGCTCGTCCTTGCCGATGCGGGCGACAAGATCGCGAACGAGAAGAGCGAGACGAACAATGTCGGCGCGAGCGCCGACCTGACGCAGGTCAGTCTGCCGCCGCCGGTCAACCTTGTCGCGGGCGCTATCGAGGTTCCCGAGAACGCCATCGCCGGCCAGCCAGCGACCGTCGGCTACACCGTGACGAACAACAGCGTCAGCGCGGCCTCCGGCTTCTGGACGGACTCGGTCTATCTCTCCGCCGACGACGTCTGGGACATCAACGACTCACTGATTGGCACGGTTCTACACGTTGGCGGCGTCGCCGCAGGCGGCTCCTATAGCGAGACGCTGACGGCGCCGCTGCCAGGTGTGATTTCCGGCGGCTATCACGTGATCATACGCAGCGACATTTCCAACGGGATTCCGGAGGCGAACGAGGACGACAATTTCAACGCCTCGCTCGATACGACGGCGGTCGACGTTCCGATTCTTACGCTGGGAACGCCCGTGAGCGGCGTCGCATTCGATGGCTACGTCTTCTTTAAGTTCAATGCGGCGGCAGGCGATACGATCAGGATCACGCTGGATTCAAGCGCCGACGCGTCAAACGAACTTTACGTCCGCTACGGCGCAGCCGCCAGCCAGAATGCATTCGATTTCACGGCGAAGACGGCTTTCGACGCCGACCAGCAGATCGTGATTCCGACTGCGAGCGCTGGCGTCTATTATCTCGCGATCAAGTTGCGGAATCTTGCCAACGGCTCACAGAGCTACACTGTGAGGGCTGATGTCGCCCCCTTCTCGGTCGACAGTGTAACGGTCAACACGATCGGCGACGCTGGCGACGCCACGGTTGAGGTCAAGGGAGCGAAATTCACCAGCGCGACGCGGTTCGAATTGCGCGGCGCGACCGGTGATCCGGTGGTGGGCGAGATCGTCACGCTTGCGGACGCGTCGACGGCGTTCGTGAAATTCAACGCGAGCGGCGCCGCGCGCGGCGTCTATGACCTCGCCGCCATTGACGGCAGCGTCACGTCGATCCTGACAGGAGGCGTCACGATCGAGGAGCTTGTCGGGCAGGATATTGCGATCAAGATCGATGGGCCGTCCCAGATCCGCGTCGGCTCATTCGGAAACGGCCAACCCGCCGGCGGAAACTATTTCGCCAAGGTGCTCTACGCCAATACCGGCAATGTCGATGGTCCCGCGCCGTTGATCCTGGTGTCGAGCTCGAATGGCACGCATATAGGGCTGTCGGCGGATCATTTGCAGTCGGCGCCGGTGCTGATCATCGGGGGAAGCTCGACCGGTCGCGCCGACGTGCTGCGTCCGGGCGAGTCGGGCTCCGCGCAGGTCATTTTCGCCGGCGCTTTCATCGACGGGCTCGGCTTCGACGCAGAAGCGCCGCACGAAGGCGAGACGATCGGTGATTGGAACGTGATCGAGGCGGCGCTCAGGCCGTTTGATGTCAACGGCCCCCAATGGGCGGCGTTCTGGGCGCAGATACAGCCGCGTCTTGGCGACACCTGGGGTGATCTTGGCGCAGCGCTCAATCGCCTGATGGTGCAGTTCTCGCCGGAGGGCGATCCGATCCGCGACGCGCGCGAGCTGATTACGAAAATATTCGCCACGGAGCCAGACTATCTCCCGACCCTCGACGCGAGCGGCAGCCTTTTCGACGCTTCGACAGGTGTTGCGCTTTCGGGAGTAAGCCTGAGCCTATATCGAATCGATGGAGATGAAGTCGCCTTCGCCGGGTCCGCTGTGACTAACGGCTTGGGTGCATTCTCCTTCAAAGGTCTGGCGCCAGGAGTCTATCGGTATGCGATCGACGGCGATTCCAGTTACCAGTTCGACATGGATCACGATGGCTCGCCTGACGAGCTGTCGCCGACATTTGTCGTCAGCGAGACTGATGTCTCCGGAGGCCTGCTGTACGCGGTCGCCCCGCTTGTTGACGCTGCAAGCGATTCTGCTCCCATTCTGGTGAGCGACGCTCAAGGCCAATCTCATATGTTTTGGGAGCGGGATGGAGCGCTCTGGCACGCAATTGCTTCGGGCGGGAACTGGATTGACGCATCGAAGATCGCCGGCACCGAGAACGGGCAGAGCTTCAAGGTCGCGGCGTCAAGTGATCTGATCGATGGAACGCAATCCGGGCTGATCGTGACTTGGAGTCTCAGCGACGGTTCGGACAATGGTTCTGACATCTATTATCTGATCGGCCGCATGGTCGCGAGTGATATGCAGTGGTCGCAAGCGGTAAAACTTAACAGCAGCCCCGTCCATGACGACGCGCCATCGGTCGCGGTGGCGAGCAACGGACAGGTGATGCTTGTTTATCGCAGCACGGATCACGCAATCGCTGACGATACCGATCTCTATTTTCAGAGTGTCGACGTTCATGCGAGTGATCTGACGTTCAGTGCGGCGGTTGCTGAACAGGCGTCGGATATGTCCGCCGGCATGGGCCAATTGATGGCCGGGCTTCAGGACTATCTGAACAGCCTTGATCTCTCGCCATCGGCGATCGCCGCCTCGGTGGAGTTTGAATATGAAATTCCGGAGACGGGCAATAAGTGGATCGATAGTCTTGCGGAGTACAAAGGAAAGATCAAAGGCAAGATCGAGATTGAGCGAGATGGCGACGAGGTCACCGCGACGGGCAAAGGCACGCTTGAGATCACGATTCCCGGGGCCAAGGCCGGGACGAGAACGAAGTGGACAGATGACGTCACGTTTTCGGCGGCATGGGAAAGTTCAAAGGGGTGCGATCCCAAATGGGAGCTGAAAGAGGCGAAGCTTTCCGGTGGCATCACGGCCGATCCGACATTCTTCTGGTCGGTGCAGCAACTCATCTATGCCGTGCCGATCGATCCGATCGACAAAGTCTTTCTGCTGCTCGCTACCGAAGCCTTGGACAAGTCGGGCACGCTCAAGGGAGAATTATCGCTTGGCGGTCACTATAACATCAAAGGCGAGGTGACCTGGACGTCCGAGACGCCGGCCGAGGCCGAAAACAAGAAGCCCGAAGGTGGCGTGCTGACGCTGACGATCGGCATCAAAGGTGAGGGCAAACTCGAGTCGGAGAGAACGGATTCAGAGGCGAAAGCGAGCCTGACGCTCGACGCAAGCGCGACGCTGATGCCCGAATTCAAATTCAACGGCGTCACCGCGAAGCTGGAGTTTATCGGCAAGTTCAAGGGCGTCGAAGGAAAATATGTGATTCCGCTTGGAACGCTGGGAGGATCCTCGGTCGATATGCTCGATGAGGATGCGATTGGCTTCTATCTCACCAATGATCCCGATTTCGATCAGGGGTCGACGAACGACTATTCGACCGGAAATGCGCGCGCGCTTGAAGACGTCTCCGCGAATGTGGTCAATACGAGCGGCGCCGCGCTGTTCACGGCGCCTGACGGCGTCATTTACGCGACATGGGTCGAAGCGGCAGATCCAACGTCGAACGCCGATGAGACGAATGCTGTCTATGTCGCGACCTATGCCGGCGGCGTATGGTCCGCGCCAACAAAGATCGCCGGCAGCGAAGGAAGCAACGAGAAGCCGGCGATCGCGTTTGACGCCGCCGGCCACGCCATTCTCATCTGGTCGCACTCCGCCGCTCCCAATTTGCCTGACGAAGGTCCGGGGCCGGCTTCGCAGGCGTTTCTTGATGCATTCGCGGCCTATGTCGAAAGCTCGGAGATCGTCTATTCGCGGCTTGACGGCGGCTCCTGGAGCGCGCCGCAGCTTCTCGCGGTCACGTCCGGAGCAGACACGTCGCCTGCTTTTGCGCTCGTCGGTGGCGCGCTGTTCGCGACCTGGTCAACGACGGGCGCGGACGGCCGTCAACATATAGTGGCGTCCTCGTGGAATGGCGCGTCGTGGACCTCGCCGGTTGATGTTGGCGGCGGCGAACTTGCGGGTGACCCGACGATCGGCGCCGTTGGCGGCCTCCCTGTCATTATGTGGGACGAGCAGATCAATATCGCAGGCGTCGTCAACCATTCCGCGATCCGGATGAGCGTCTTCGATGGCGTGTCGTGGAGCGCTCCAGTTGTTTTCTCACCGACCTTGCTTGCTAGTCTGACAGGCGGCGAACCGGCTTTGGCGACGGCGCAAGCTGCTTCCTCAGGCACGATCGAATCCTCCGGCATAGAGGAGAAGGTCGGCGATCCCGACAAGCAGGAGCCCTGCGACAACAAGGACAAGTATCGCCCGACGCCGCGGCGCGCGCGCGATCCGAACGATATCATCGGGCCGGCCGGTTTCGGCGACGAGAACTGGATCGCGGCTGACGGAACGATGCAGTACCGCATCGATTTCGAGAATGCGGTGGACGCGACGGCGCCAGCGCAGACGATCGTCATCACGCAGCAGCTCGACTCCGATCTCGACTTCCGCACCTTCCGCGTCGACGATTTCGGCTGGAGCGGTGCGACTTACCAGCTCGACGGCGACCAAGCCTTCTATAGCGGACGCATCGATCTCACATCGACGACGGGATTCTTCGTTGACGTCACCGCGTCGGTGGATGTGAGGACGGGCGTCGTCACCTGGACGCTCACGACGGTCGATCCCGCGACGGGTCGCGCTCCGGCGGATTCGACCGTCGGCTTCCTGCCGCCTGATGATGGCGACGGGATCGGCCAAGGCTTCGTCACCTACACCATCAAGGCGAAGAATTCAGTAGTCACCGGCGATCTGATCGACGCGTCCGCACGCATCATCTTCGACCAGAATGGCCCCATCGACACGGTGCCGATCTTCAATACGCTCGACGCAGTCGCGCCGACGAGCGCGGTCGAGGCGCTGCCGGCGACAAGCGAAGACACGGACTTCCTCGTGAGCTGGGCCGGCCTCGATGACGGCGCAGGCGTCGCGACCTACACTATCTTCGTCTCGGACAATGGCGCGAAATTCACGAGCTGGCTGGAGGACACATCTTTCACCTCTGCGATGTTTGCGGGCCAGGCTGGCCATACCTACGCGTTCTATTCGGTCGCGAAAGATTACGCCAGAAATGTTGAAAACGAGCCGGCGTCGCCGGACGCGACGATCACGATCGCCGGCGCGGCGGGCGTCATCTCCGGAAGCGTGTTCGACGATCTCGATGGCGACGGGTCGTTGAGCTTTGGCGAGCAAGGCGCCAGCGGCTGGACCGTGTTCATCGACGCTGATGGCGACGGCGTTCTCGATGGCGGAGAGATTTCGACCGTCACTGCGAGCGACGGCTCCTATTCCTTCTCGGATGTGGCGCCGGGGGCGTATGATGTCGCCGTTGTCACGCCGAGCGGATGGATCGCGACGGGCGCCGGCGACTCACAGAGCGTTGTGGCGACGGCCGGCGCGACGACATCGGTGTCGTTCAGCGTGTTCAAACTGGCTTTGATCACGGGCGTCGTCTTTAATGATGTTGATGCGGACGGCGTTCGGGATGTTGGCGATGCGGGGGTTGGGGGCCGGGTTGTTTATCTTGATGCGGATGATGACGGGTCGCTGGGCGCCTCCGAGGTTTCAACGATCACGGGTTCTGACGGCTTTTACAGCTTCGGTGGTTTGATTGCGGGTTCATATGTCGTTCGCGAGGTTGTGGCGGATCACTGGGCCGAGAGTTCGCCGGCTGGCGGGAGCTATGTTGTTGGCGCGACGAGCGGGCTGATTGCGTCGGGGCGGAATTTCGGGACGTTCGAGTTGTCGGATGTCGCGGGCGTCGCGTTCGAGGATGTGGATGGCGACGGCGTCCGGGACGCGGGCGAGGGGGCGCTTGCGGGCTTCACCGTGTTCCTCGATGCGGATGGCGACGGCGTCCGCGATGCGGGCGAGCGTTTTGCGGTCACGGGGTTTGACGGGCGCTATGTGATCGCTGATGTCAGGCCCGGCGATTATGTCGCGAGCCTTGAACTTCCCCAGGGCTGGGTGCTGACCGCGCCTTCGGGGTCTTCGTCATCTTCCTCTTCTTCGGCGTTGTCGCTCTCTTCATCTGCGTTGACGACGTCGGGCTCGACGGCGGTTCTGTCCTCGCCGGATCTCGGCGCGTCGGGTCTTGTGACGTCGGGCGCAAGCGATTCCGCCCGGCGAGCGCGCTGACGGGATTGAGCGCCTATCGCGCCGATCCCCGGTTTGCGGGCTTTGATGGATCGGGCACGACGGTTGCGGTGATCGACACCGGCATCGACGTGAACTCGTCCTTCTTCGGGCCCGATCGCAATGGCGACGGCGTGTCCGATCGCATCGTCTATCAGTACGACTTCGCCGATCACGATGGCGACGCGTCGGACCGCTCGGGCCATGGCTCGAACGTGTCGAGCATCATCGCGGGATCGGATGCCACCTATGGCGGCGTCGCGCCGGGCGCTGATATCGTGGCGCTGAAGGTGTTCTCGGACAATGGCGCAGGCTACTTCGCCTATGTCGAGCAGGCGCTGCAATGGGTGGTGGCCAACGCCGCGGCCTATCACATCAGCGTGGTGAACCTGTCGCTCGGCGACGGGGCGGACTGGACAACGGCGTCGTCGCGCTATGGCCTCGGCGACGAGTTCGCGGCGCTGGCGAGCGAAGGCGTGATCGTGGTCGCGGCGGCGGGGAACGGGTTCTATTCCTTCGGCTCGCAACCGGGCGTGAGCTACCCTGCGTCTGATCCGAACGTGCTGGCGGTCGGGGCGGTCTGGAGCGGAGACTATGGCGGTCCCTGGCGGTTCGCGAATGGCGCGACCGATGCGACGACGGGCGCTGACCGGATCGCGAGCTTCTCGCAGCGCGGCGATCAGGTCGATGTGTTCGCGCCCGGCGCGCGACTGACCGGCGCCAACGCGACGGGCGGGCTGTCGACGATGCAGGGCACGAGCCAGGCGTCGGCCTACTTCGCCGGCGTGGCGGCTCTGGCGCAGGAGCTGGCGGAGAGCCATCTCGGGCGTCTGCTAACGCCGCAGGAGTTCGTCGGTCTGGTGAAGACGACGAGCGACCGGATCGTCGATGGCGATGATGAGAACGACAATGTCGCGAACTCGGGCGCAAGCTACGGCCGGGTGAATGTGGAGCGTCTGGCGACGGCGATCATGGCGCTGACGCCGGCGGCGGGGGGCGGCTCGGGCTCAGGAACAAACCCGGGAGCGGGAACGCCCTCGACGCCGACGCGGTCCCTGTCGGGCCATGCGCTGACCATCGGAACCGGCGATCACGTGACCGGGATCGACTTCGGCGCCTTCAGACTCGGAACGATTGCGGGCTCGACGATCTCGGACGCAGACAAGGACGGGGTGAGGGACGCCGGCGAGATGGGCGTCTCCGGTCGCACCGTGTTCCTCGACGCGGATGGGGACAATGTGTTCGACGCTGGCGAGCGCTCGACGATAACGGCTGCGGACGGCTCGTTCTCCTTCGCCGATATCGGTCCCGGACTTATCATGTCAGGGAGGTGCTGCCGTCAGGCTCTGTCGAGACCGGACGCTCCGGCTCCGACATCGCGATGACGAGCGGATTGGCCGCGCAGGTTCAGTTCCTGACGGCGCGGCGAACCTCGCGCCGTCAGCGGGCAATGACGTCTATCAGCTGGCGCAAGGCGGTGTGTTGACGGTTGCTGCGGCGAACGGCCTGTTCAGCAACGATCATGACGACAATCCCTTGAAGATCGCGTCCTTCACGACGCCGTCGCATGGAACGCTGGCGCTTTCTGCGGACGGCTCGTTCATCTACCGGCCGGACGCGGCGTTCTCAGGGACGGACAGCTTCGCCTATACGCTGAATGACGGGCAGTTCTCGTCGACGGCGACCGTGACGCTGACGGTGACGGCCGGCGGCCGCACCACCACGGTGACGACAACAGAGCATTACAATGCAAGCTGGGCGAAGACCTCGACGATAAAATCGACGGCGATCACCCATGCCGGCGCCGATCCCAACAAGCTGGTGACCGAGCATTACAGCGGCGCCGGCGCCTTCACCGGCGCAGAAGTGTCGTTCCTGCAGAACGGCAAGCAGGTCGAGGAGCATTACGATGCGGCCTGGCGCTTCATCAGCGCCAATGTGACCTTCCCGCAGAACAGCAAGACGGTCGAAGAGCACTATGACGGAAGCTGGCGCTTCACGGGCCAACGTGTCGTTCGTTCAGAACGGCAAGCAGGTGATCGAGCGTTACAATGCGAGCTGGGCGTTCACGGGCTCGGATGTGAGCTTCGTGCAGAACGGCAAGCAGGTCATCGAGCATTACAATGCGAGCCGGCAGTTCACCGGCGCGGATGTGATGTTCGCGCAGAACGGCAAGCAGGTGGTGGAGCATTACAGCGCGAGCTGGGCGTTCCAATCGGCCGACGTGTCTGTCGCAACGAGCCAGACGAGCGGCGCGCCGTCGGCGGCGGGCAGCCTGATGGCGCTCGGGCTGGAGCTCGAACAAGACGATCTTGCGGCGGACCCTGCCCCTGCGACCGGGACGCTGGCGTCTGCGGCGACGATCGCTTCCGGGCTCATCTCACCGGCCGTTGTGATGGCGGGAGCCTCAGCTGCTGCGGCGACAGCGATCGATCAGCCTGTGACGCTGGAGCTTGGGCCGGTGGCCTCGCTTGCGGCGTCATCGCGGCTTGGCGCTTCGCTCAGCCTGCTGGGGGATGGAACGGTCCTCTATGATCCCACGGCTTCGGCGCGGCTTGCGCTGCTGGGCGTGGGCGAGACGGCGAGCGACAGCTTCGCCTATCGGACGGTTGGCGAGATTCCCTCGTTGTCGACGGCGACGGTGCTGGCGCTGGGCGGCGGGTTCGGTCCGGCGCGGCGGGGCCTGCGGGACGGCGAGACGTCTCCTGAGCAGGCGCCAACAGGTGAGGCCGGCCTGTCGGCCTCAGGACCGGCGGAAGCCGGCGCCGCGTTGCGGGCGGAATGGGCGCTTGACGGATCGGGCCGCCTGTCGCGGCCGCTGAGCCTGCCGGGATCGGCGCTCAAGCCGGCGGCGAAGGTCGAGGCGTTCAAGACGGAGGCCCCGTTCGGACGTCTCTCCGAGGCCGGGGCGGCGACCTCACCGCGTGATGCGCTGGCGACCTCACTGCGTGATGCGCTGGCGAAGGAAGAGACTGCTGAGATAGACGCGTGGGCGCGGCTGCGACGCCTCGCCGACCGCGTGGATCAGGCGGACGCGATCAATCCCGAGACGGCGCAGTCGGCCCTGTCGCCAAGGATAGATCTCGCTGCGCCCTTCACCGACTTCCGCTTTACATCGCGAGACGTCGCCAGCGCATTGCGAGATGGCGCCGGCGCATCGCTCGAGGAGGAGGCGACGGACTGGCGGGCCGAGCTTCTGGCGCGGCTTGATCCCGGCGAGCTCTCCGCCGCCAACCGGGCGCTGCGCATCGCTGCGCCGGCCCCGTGAAGCGATCTTGATCCCGATTGGTTCTGAGGAGTTGTGATGAGCGATCTCTCCACCCCCGACATGAGGCCCGATGAAGCGGCCCAACTCGCCAATGGCGCCAAATCGGCGCAACCGATCCATGAGTTGAAGCCTTCGCTGCCGAAGGTGGACGCCTTCAAGTCGGACGCGCTGAAGGCGCTGGCGGATTCGGTCAAGCCGACCGCGTCCTCGCCGGCGAAGCCGTCGCGCGCCGAGGCGTCGAAGCCTGCCGACGCGCTGAGGCCTTCAGCGCCTCAGGAAGGGCAGGGCAAGAAGCTGCGCATCGACGCGTCGGAGCTGACCAGCTCCTACTGCAATGTCTGCAACGCCTCCTCGACGCGCGAGGAGGTGGTGCTGAACTTCGGCGTCAATCACGACTGGGACCGGGGCGCGGCCGGAGCCGACGTGAAGATGCTTCATCGCATCATCCTGTCGCCGTTCGCGGCGAAACGGGTGTCGCAGCTCCTCGCCTCGCTGCTCAGGGAGTATGAGGCGCGGCATGGCGAACTGAAGTGAGCGATATGAGCGGGCTGGCCTCAAAACTTCACCCGGCGCTTGAGCGAGCCCGCGGTTGAACAGCCACGTCAATCCGACCGGCTTCAATCCCGGGCGCGGGCTCGCGGGCGCGGGCTCGGAGCGGCGCGAGGGATCGTTGGCGACGGGCGACGTCTGGAGCGCGTTTGCGGGCGCGCACGGCCCATGAGTTCTGCCGGTCCTGGCTCGCGCTCCAGTGCGGCATGATCCCCGGCGCGGTCGCGGCGCTATTGCTGCTGGAAGAAGAGAATGGCCGCTACGCCGCGGCCGCCGCCTGGCCCGATCCTGCGCGCGACATGGCCTATCTCGCCCCCGCCGCCGAACAGGCGCTGGCCGAGCGCCGCGGCGTCGCCCGCAAGGCAGACGCAAGCAAGACGGATGCGGGCAAACCGGATACAGCTAGGCCCGAGACCTCTCGGGCGTCCCGGACGCCCGCTCCCGCCGCCTCTCATCTCGCCTATCCCATCGATGTCGGCGGCAGGCTTTATGGCGTTGTCGCGGTCGATATGGGCGCGTCCTCGCCGGCTGCGCTGCAGGCGGCGCTGCGCCAGCTGCTCTGGGGCGTCGGCTGGCTCGAAGCCATGTTCCGCCGCCGCCAGAATGAGGAGGACCGGGCCAGGCTCGACCGCTCCGCCTTCGCCATGGACATCCTCGCAGGCGCGAGCGAGCAGCGCGCCTTCAAGGCCTCGGCGCTCGACGTCGCCAACGAGCTTGCCGCCCGGCTCAATTGCCGACGCGTCGCCATCGGCCTCGCGCGCAAGGACGAGGTCAGGCTCGCCGCTCTCTCCCATTCCGCCGTGATCCGGGAGAAGGCGCAGACCATCGCGGCGCTGACCAACGCCATGGAGGAATGCTACGACCAGTCGGCGCCCGTCTCCTGGCCGGCGAACGAGGCGACTGGGACGGTGATCGCGCTCGCCCATCGCGATCTTGCAAAGCTCTCGGGCGCGGACGCGGTCTGCTCTGCCCCGATGGCGAGCGCCGGCCGCAGGGTCGGCGTGATCACGCTGGAGCGTGAGGGGCCGGAGACCTTCGACGCCAGATCGATCCAGCTCATCGAGGCGGTCGCAGCCCTCATTGGCCCGCTTCTGGAAATGAAGGCCGGGGCCGAGCGCCTGATCGCCGGCCGCGCCGCCGACAAAACCGCATCCGGCCTCGCCGCTTTGTTCGGGCCAAGAAGGCCGGCATTGAAACTCGCCGCGCTCGCCCTTGTCGCCGGCGTCACGACGCTAGCTCTCATGACCGGCGACTATCGCGTCGCCGCCAAAGCCGTGGTCGAGGGCTCGACCCAGCGCGCCGCAGTCGCCCCGTTCGACGGCTTCCTCGCCGAAGCGCCGGCCCGCGCCGGCGACACCGTCGAGGAGGGTCAGCTTCTCGCCAGCCTCGACGATCGTGAGATCAGGCTCGAAGCCGTGCGCTGGAAAAGCGATCTTGAACAGCAGAAGCTCAAATACAATGACGCGCTCGGCAAGCACGACCGCCCCGCCGCCAGAGTCGCCGCCGCCCAGATCGAGCAGTCGCAGGCCCAGCTCGCTCAAGTCGAGGACCGTCTCGCCCGCGCTCGAATCACCGCCCCGTTCCGCGCGGTGATCGTCTCCGGCGATCTCTCCCAGTCGGTCGGCTCGCCGGTCGAAAAGGGCAAGACACTGTTCGAGCTCGCCCCCCTCGACGCCTACCGCGTCATCCTCCAGATCGACGAGCGCGACATCGCCGATGTCGAAAAGGGCCAGAGCGGAACGCTCCTTCTCACCAGCCTCGCATCCGACCCCATCCGCTTCACCGTGAAAACCATCACCCCCGTCGCCACCGCCCAGGACGGCAGAAACCACTTCCGCGCCGAAGCCGACCTCGCAACCAACATCCCCCTCAAACCAGGAATGGAAGGCATAGCCAAAATCCAGATCGACAAACGAAACCTCATCGCAATCCATACAAAACCCGTCACCGACTGGCTCAAACTCGTAATCTGGAAATACTGGCCGTAAAAGAGGCCATGCCTCCCGCGACCAGCTTGTCTGCGCATCCCGACATCGTCGCACGCTGACGCGTCGCATTCCCTCCTGTATGCCTGACGGCTCCGTTCGCCCAGCATTCAGAGCCGTCATGTCCAGCGACGAAAAATCCGCAAAGCCCCGGGGTCTCGTTCGCGGCCTCACCAATTACGGCGATCCGCAATTCTCCGCCTATCTCCGTCGGTCCTTTGCGCGCTCGATGGGATATTCGAATGAAGCGCTGGGACGGCCGATCGTCGGCGTCGCGAATACCTATAGCGGTTTCAACAACTGCCATCGCCATTTCCCGGAGCTGCTCGAAGCGGTGAAGCGCGGCGTGCTCATGGCGGGTGGGCTGCCGATGGAGTTTCCGACGATCTCGCTCGGCGAAGTCTTCCTCAATCCGACAAGTCTGAAATTTCGCAACCTCATGTCAATCGACACGGAGGAGATGATCCGCGCGCAGCCGATCGACTCCGTGGTGCTCATGGGCGGCTGCGACAAGACAGTGCCGGCGCAGCTCATGGCTGCCGTCTCAGCCGACGTCCCGACCGTGCAGCTCCTCGCGGGGCCCATGTCGACGGGCCGTCACCGCGGCGAGCGGCTTGGCGCCTGCACGGATTGCCGCCGCTTCTGGGCGCGTTACCGCGCCGGCGAAATCGATCGCGAGGAGATTGACACGGTCGAGGGCAGATTGGCGACGACGGCGGGCACCTGCGCCGTGATGGGCACCGCGAGCACCATGGCTTGCATCACGGAAACTCTGGGTCTTGCGTTGCCGCGTTCGGCTGCGATCCCTGCGACGCATGCGGACCGTTTGCGCGCAGCCGAGGAGAGCGGACGGCGCGCGGTGGAGCTCATCGGCTCGACGACGCTGACGCCGCAGAAACTGGTGACTGCGAAATCGGTCGAGAACGCGCTGCGCGTGCTGCTGGCAATATCGGGCTCAACCAATGCGCTTGTTCATCTCGCGGCGATTGCACGACGCGCCGGCGTTCCGTTCGACCTACGTCGTCTCAATATTCTCTCCGACGAGACGCCGGTGCTGGTGAATCTGAAACCGGTCGGCGTAAATTATATGGAGGACTTCTTCGCGGCCGGCGGCGTGCCTGCGATCCTGCGCGAATTGCGCGATCTCCTGCATCTCGATTGCCAGACCGTGACGGGAAAGACGATCGGCGAACTGATCGAGGCTCCGCTTGTCGACACGGTCGATCGCGCCGTGATCCGGCCGCGCGACGAGCCGGTCGATCCAGACGGCGGTCTCGTCTCTGTTTTCGGCACGCTCGCGCCGCGCGGCGCCATCGTCAAACGCGCGGCGGCGGACAAGAAATTGCTGGAGCATGAGGGCAGGGCAGTGGTGTTCTCATCGCTCGCCGATCTTGCGGCGCGGATCGACGATCCCGCGCTCGACGTGACGGCGGACGACGTGCTCGTGCTGCAGAATGCGGGACCTAAGAGTGAGGCTGCGATGCCTGAGGCCGGCTATCTCCCGATTCCGCGCAAGCTCGCGGCGCAAGGCGTAAAGGACATGGTGCGCATTTCGGACGCGCGCATGTCGGGCACCGCCTATGGCGCGATTGTGCTCCATGTAACGCCGGAAGCTGCAGTAGGCGGCCCTTTGTCGCTCGTGCGCGATGGCGATCGCATCCGTCTGAGCGTGAAGGAGAGGAAGCTCGATCTTCTCGTCGACGAGGCCGAGCTTGCGCGGCGGCGCTCGGATGCAAAGCCACCAGTTTCCGTTAGGGAAAGACGCGGCTATGATCGTCTATATCACGATCACATCCTGCAGGCGGACGAAGGCGTCGATTTTGATTTCTGCTAGGCATAACGTCGCAACTTCTTCCGTTGAAGTAATTCTCTGACGTTGCGACAGGCGAGCGCGAAGTCGAAGCGGCGTCAAAAGCGCCGCGACAAAATCGCGCATGTGGAGCGCGCGATAACGCGGAATTAAACGCATCTCTGAAATTGATTGGCGCCTGCGCCTCTGAGCCGTCGAAATGCGATTCGCGAATCTGAAAATCTCCTCGAAGATCTCCGCCCTTGTCGCCCTGATGGGGTTGATCGCACTTTGCATCGGCGGCTACGGCGGCTTCTCAGTCCTCAATGTGAATTCGGTCTATTCCTATCAGATGCAGGAAATCGTCCCGGCCCGCATCGCTCTGTCGCGGACGAATATCATGATCAATGGCCTCGGCTACGCCGCCTACAAGGTGATGGCCTATCCCGGCGGCAGCGAAGAGGCGAAGAATGCGGCCAAGGAAACTGACAATTTCTATCGCCAGGCGCTGAGCACGCTCGATTTGGCGGCGGCCGCTCTGCCCGGGGAACAGGCGGCGATCGTTGACAAGAAGGCGCGCATCACGGACCTCATGCGGCTCGTCAATGAAGCGAACGAATTTGGCCTGCGAGACGACGACGCCAACGCCAAGAAGTCGCTGGCGCGGCTGGACAAGGAGATCGCCGCGCTCATCGCCGACATCAGGACGATGGTTGACGTCGGGTTACGTTCGTTCAAGCAGTCGTCGGAAGAATTGACCACCCATTCGAAATGGACTTTCGCCGCGTTGATCGCGATCTCGCTGGTAAGCGTCGGCGCCGGACTGGGGCTTGCGATCTGGCTGACGCGCAAGATGATTGTGAACCCGCTCGATGCGCTCAAGGCGCGTATGGCGTCGCTGGCGAACGGCGACACGGCCTCGCCGATCGAAGGCGAGCAGCGCTTGGACGAGATCGGCGACATGGCGCAGGCGGTCGCGGTCTTCCGCGACGCAGCCATCGAGAAGATGCGGCTTGAGGGTCTCTCCGAAGAGCAGCGCCAGCAGGCGGCCGCAAGCCGAGCCCAGACCGAGGCCGAACGCCAGCGCAACGCCGACGCGCAAGCTGCAGCCGCGGCCGAGCAGGCGAGCGCGATGAGCGCGCTGCAGGCCGGACTGGCGAAACTCGCGGAGGGCGACCTGCAGGTCCGCCTGCGCGACGGCTTCAGCGAGGATTACGCCGCCATCCGCGACGACTTCAACGCCTCGATCGCCAAGCTGCATGACGCAATAACGGCGATCGTGTCCGCGACGCGCGAAGTCTCCAATGCCTCGGGCGAGATTTCTTCCAGCACGACCGACCTCTCCCAGCGCACCGAGGAGCAGGCGGCAAGTCTGGAAGAGACGTCGGCTTCGATGGAGGAGATCGCTGCGACAGTGAAGAAAAACGCCGAGAACGCGCAAAGCGCCAACCAGTCGGCGATCGCGACCCGCGAAGTCGCGCAGCGCGGCGGCGCTGTGGTCGCCGAGGCGGTGGGCGCCATGGCGCGCATCGAGGAAAGCTCGCGCAAGATCGCCGACATCATCGGCGTGATCGACGAGATCGCGCGGCAAACGAACCTGTTGGCGCTCAACGCGGCGGTCGAAGCGGCTCGCGCCGGCGAGGCGGGCCGTGGATTCGCCGTCGTCGCGTCGGAAGTCCGCTCACTTGCCCAGCGTTCGTCGCAGGCGGCGAAGGACATCAAGGAGCTCATCGTGTCGAGTGGTGGCCAGGTGCAGGAAGGAGTCGACCTCGTAAATCGCGCCGGCTCTGCGCTCGCCGAGATCACGGAGTCGATCAAGGGCGTAACCGCGATCGTGGCGGACATCGCGTCCGCCAGCGCGGAACAGTCGATCGGCATCGCCGAAGTCAACAAAGCACTGTCGCAGATGGATGAGGCGACGCAGCAGAACTCGGCCCTGGTCGAAGAGAACGCCGCGACGGCGAAAACGCTGGAAAGCCAGGCGAAGACGATGGACGAACGGGTCAGTCTGTTCCGCGTTGGCGGGACGTCGACCCATGCGACGGCCGCTCCCGCAATCAGGCGTGCGCATGCTGCTAAGCCGGCGGCGCGGCCGGTGGTCCGCACGCAGGGCGCGCTAGCGCTCAGGCCGGCGGCCGATCTTCAGGAATTCTGAGGTCGAGGACGGACGCCGCAAGGCGCCGCCGCCCTTGCCAGCGCTATAGCCATCTGGAAATATCGGCGAAACCCTAGAGCATGGCGCGAAAAAGTGGAAACCGGTTTTTCGCGAGAGTCATGCTCTAAACTTTTGGAATCGATCACGTTTCCTCACTTTGATTGTTTCAATCAAAGTGCGGCGTGATCTAGGGAGTTCGCCGTGAAAACCTCACGCCGGTTCATCGCCGCTGTCGCGCTTGTCGCGCCAGCCCTCGTTCTCGCGCCCATCGCCCAGGCGCAGGATAAGGAACTCGTCATCTTTGCCGCCGCCAGTCTCAAGAACGCGCTCGATGACGCGGCGGCGGCCTGGTCGAAGAGCGCGAACAAGCCTGCGCCAAAGATTTCGTATGCCGCGAGCAACACACTCGCGAAGCAGATCGAGCAGGGCGCGCCGGCCGATCTCTTCCTGTCCGCCGATCTCGACTGGATGGATTATATCGCCGGCAAGAACCTCATCAAGCCGGATACGCGCGTCAATCTGCTCGCGAACCGCATCGTGCTTGTCGCATCGAAGGATTCTGTGGCCGCAATCAATATCGGTCCGGGCTTCGATCTCGGGAAATCGCTTGGGGGCGGGCGCCTCGCCATGGGCAATGTCGATGCGGTGCCGGCAGGCAAATACGGCAAGGCGGCGCTTGAAAAGCTCGGCGCCTGGGATGGCGTGAAAGACAAGATCGCGCAGGCGGAAAGCGTGCGCGCCGCGCTGCTGCTTGTGTCGCGCGGCGAGGCGCCGCTCGGCATTGTGTACGCGACCGACGCCGCCGCCGATCCCAATGTGAAGATCGTCGGAACCTTCCCTGAGGATTCCCATCCGCCGATCATTTATCCCGTCGCCGTGACGAAGGATTCGGCGAACAGCGATGCGGCGACGTTCCTGCAATATCTCCGGAGCGTCGGCGCACGCGGCGCGTTCGAGAAGCAGGGCTTCACGGTGCTGAACAAGCCCGCCACGAGTTCGTGAGCGGCTGGCTCACGCCGGAGGAGTGGACGGCGGTCAGGCTCAGCCTGCTCGTTGCGACGACTGCGACCTTCTGCAGTCTGCCTTTCGGCGCCGCCATCGCCTATGCGCTGGCGCGTTGGCGCTTCCCCGGCAAGTTCGCACTTGATGCGGTCATCCATCTGCCGCTGATCATGCCGCCCGTGGTGACGGGCTATCTGCTGCTGGTGCTGTTTGGTCGACGCGGACCGATCGGATCCTTTCTGGCCGATACGTTTGGCATTGTGCTGTCGTTTAGATGGACGGGCGCGGCGCTCGCCTGCGCGGTGATGGGGTTTCCGCTGCTGGTGCGTGCGATCAGGCTTTCGATCGAGGCGGTCGATCGCAAGCTTGAAGAGGCGGCCGGCGCGCTCGGCGCCAATCCCGTCTGGGTGTTCGCCGTCGTCACGCTGCCGCTCTGCCTGCCCGGAATCATCGCGGGCATGATCCTGTGCTTCGCGAAGGCGATGGGCGAGTTCGGCGCAACCATCACCTTCGTCTCCAACATTCCCGGCGAGACGCAGACGCTGCCGTCGGCGATCTACACCTTCACGCAGATTCCCGGCGGAGAAGGCGGCGCGATGCGGCTGACGCTGATTTCGATCGGGTTGTCGGTGGCGGCGCTTCTCTTGTCCGAGTGGTTCAGTCGCGCCGTCGCGAAGCGGATCGCCATCGAATGACGCACGCGATCGACGTCGATGTCGAGCGTCGGCTTGGCGCGTTTCATCTGCATGCGAAATTCCAGTCGGACGGGCGGCTGACGGCTTTGTTCGGGCGTTCGGGCTCCGGCAAGACGTCGCTCGTCAACATCATCGCGGGCTTGCTCAAACCCGAGCGTGGGCGCGTGGCGATCGACGGCGCGCCTCTTGTTGATATCGAGCGCGGCCTGTTCACGCCCACCCATCGCCGACGCATCGGTTACGTCTTTCAGGAATCGCGCCTCTTTCCTCATCTGACCGTGCGCCAGAATCTCCAGTTCGGCGCCTGGTTCGCTCCGAAGGGCGCGCCGCCCGCAGGCGATCTCAAAACCATCGTTGAGATGCTCGACATCGGCCATCTACTGGCGCGGCGGCCCTCGGCTTTGTCGGGCGGCGAGAAGCAGCGCATCGCAATTGGCCGCGCGCTTCTGTCGAAGCCGCGGTTGCTGCTGATGGATGAGCCGCTCGCTTCGCTCGATGAGGCGCGCAAGGCCGAAATCATGCCTTACATCGAACGGCTGCGGGACGAGTTCCGCACGCCGATCGTCTATGTCTCCCATTCAGTCGCAGAGGTGGCGCGCCTCGCGACGACGGTCGTGCTGCTGGACGCAGGCCATGTCGTCGCGGTCGGCGCCGCGCCGGAACTGCTGAGCCGCAGCGATCCCGCCGTGCAGGCGACGGGCGGCGAAGCGGGCGCACTCATCGAAGCGACCGTCATCGGCCATGATGCGGAGTTCGGGCTAACACAGCTCGAAGCGCGGGCTGGCGTCTTTCATGTCGCGGCGATTGCGGCGGCGGTCGGATCGCGCGCGCGCATCCGCGTGCTGGCGAGCGACGTGCTGATCAGTCTGCGTCCGCTCGTCGGCGCCAGCGCCTTGAACAGTTTCGCGGGCGTCGTCGCCGCGATGTCGCCTGAAGGTCCGCAAGGGGCCTCCGTCGCCGTGCGGATCGATTGCAATGGCGACACAATCATTGCGCGGATTACGCGCAAGTCTGCTGTCGCGCTCGGGCTCACGCTTGGCGCGCCGGTGCATGCGATTGTGAAGAGCGTATCTGTCGATGCTCTCGCGGGGGCGCCCATGCGCAGCGCGATCGCGTAAGGAGAGCGCTGCAAGCGCAAGGGAGGGCGAGATGGCGACCATGAGCATTCGCGTCGATCTCGACAGCAGCGGACGACTCGGGCCGGGCAAGGTCGCGCTGCTGGAGCAGATCGCAGAGCACGGCTCGATCTCTGCTGCGGGGCGCGCCATGGCGATGTCCTACAAGCGCGCCTGGGAGCTGGTCGCCGACATCAACGCGAGCTTCAAGAAACCGCTGGTCAAATCCCAGCCGGGCGGAAGGCAGGGCGGCGGCGCCGTCGTGACGCCGCTCGGGCTCGAACTGATCGCCCAGTATCGGGCGATCGAACAGGAGGCGCGGGCGGCCGTTGCGGAAAGGCTCGCGGCTCTGGAGGCTGCGGCGGTGAGCCGCCGGGCCTGATTTTCCGATCGGCGCATGCCTGCCATCGGTAAGCCGGCTTGCAGGCCTCCGGCCGATCCTGCATTGAGACCGCCGCTTTCGAGGACGCCCGATTCCCGCCTATCGCTCCCGCACCACGACCCATGGCCGCAACATGGCCGGCGCCCGCGGCCTGTGGCGCGCCACCGGCATGAAGGACGAGGATTTCGGCAAGCCGATCATCGCAGTCGTCAACTCCTTCACCCAGTTCGTGCCGGGCCATGTCCATCTCAAGGATCTCGGCCAGCTTGTGGCGCGCGAGATCGAGAAGGCCGGCGGCGTCGCCAAGGAGTTCAACACCATCGCCGTCGATGATGGCATCGCCATGGGCCATGACGGCATGCTCTACAGCTTGCCGTCGCGCGAGATTATCGCGGATTCCGTCGAGTACATGGCGAACGCCCATTGCGTGGACGGCCTCGTCTGCATCTCCAATTGCGACAAGATCACGCCCGGCATGCTGATGGCTGCGTTGCGGCTCAATTTGCCGACCGTGTTCGTCTCGGGTGGGCCGATGGAGGCGGGCAAAGTCAATCTCAAGGGCAAGCTGAAGGCGGTCGATCTCGTCGACGCGATGGTCGCCGCTGTCGATGACAGCTACACCGAAGAGGAAGTGAAGGCCTTCGAGCGCTCGGCCTGCCCGACCTGCGGCTCATGCTCCGGCATGTTCACGGCGAATTCGATGAACTGCCTGACCGAAGCGCTTGGTCTTGCGCTCCCCGGCAACGGCACGGTGCTCGCGACGCACGCCGACCGCAAGCGGCTCTTCGTCGAAGCCGGCCATCTCGTGGTTGATCTGGTGAAGCGCTATTACGAGCAGGACGACGCCTCTGTCCTGCCGCGCAACATCGCGACGTTCGACGCGTTCGAGAACGCGATGACGCTCGACATCGCCATGGGCGGCTCGACCAACACCGTGCTGCATCTGCTCGCCGCCGCGCATGAAGCGGAAGTGCCCTTCACCATGAAGGATATCGACCGGCTGTCGCGCCGTGTTCCCGTGCTGTGCAAGGTCGCGCCGGCGAAGTCCGACGTGCATATCGAGGATGTGCATCGCGCCGGCGGGATCATGGCGATCCTCGGCGAACTCGATCGGGCTGGCCTTATCCATGCCGAATGCGGCAGCGTGCATAGCGCGACGATGAGCGAGGCGCTGGCGCGATGGGACATCACGCTGACCGGCAGCGAGACGGTGAAGACCTTCTATCGCGCGGCGCCGGGCGGCGTGCCGACGCAAACACCCTTTAGTCAGTCGCGTCAGTGGGAGGAGCTTGATCTCGATCGTGAGGCGGGCGTCATCCGCGCGAAGGAGCACGCCTTTTCCAGGGATGGCGGCCTCGCTGTTCTCTACGGCAATCTCGCGGAGCAGGGCTGCATCGTGAAGACGGCCGGCGTCGACGAGAGCATCCTGAAGTTCAACGGCCCGGCGCGCGTCTTCGAAAGTCAGGACGATGCGGTGAAGGGCATCCTGAATGGCGGCGTGAAGGCCGGCGACATCGTGCTGATCCGCTACGAAGGTCCGCGCGGTGGTCCGGGCATGCAGGAGATGCTGTATCCGACGAGCTATCTCAAGGGCAAAGGGCTCGGAAAGACCTGCGCGCTCGTCACCGATGGTCGTTTCTCCGGCGGCTCCTCGGGCCTCTCGATTGGTCATGTCTCGCCGGAAGCGGCCGCGGGTGGTCTGATCGCGCTGGTCGAGGAAGGCGATCACATCGAGATTGATATTCCGGCGCGGCGCATCCATCTCGCGGTGGCGCAGGATGAACTCGATCGTCGTCAGGCGGCGATGAAGGCGAAGGGCAAGCGCGCGTTCAAGCCGGCGCAGCGCGATCGAAAGGTTTCCGCTGCGCTGCAGGCCTATGCGGCGCTGACCACAAGCGCGGCGCAGGGCGCGGTGCGCGACGTCAGCGGCTTCATAGATCACGCCGCGCTTTGATTGAATCAATCAAAGCGCGGGAACGTGATCGATTTCCAATATTTAGAGCATGGCTCTTGCGAAAAACCGGTTTCCACTTTTTCGCGCCATGCTCTAAGCGATCGCGGCTGAGGCGGGCGGAGCCGCTTCGCGCGGCTTCTCGTCGATCATCCCCGCAAACGATGAAGACTGCTGCAGTACGACGGTCTGCGCGCTTTCGGCGAAACGGATGCCGGCGTCGCGCAGCCGCTGCTCGATCAGTTTGAAGGCGGCGGCGCGCACATCAAACTGCTTGCCTGGCGTCGTCTCGAATTTGCAGCGGAAGATCTTCACGCCGGGATCGATGCGATAGATTTTCCCCTTGAGCGGCTCACGCATTTGCGGACCGATTTCGGGGTCTTCCATCATCTCTTCACCGACTTTCTTGATCAGCTTGCGGATCTGCTCGCTGTCGACGGAGATCGGCAGCGGCAGGTTAAATTTCTCCACGACCCAGTCGCGCGAATTGTTGCGCACAGTGCCGAGCGATCCATAGGGCACGAAGTGTAGCGGGCCGTTGTGATGGCGCAACGCGACGGTGCGCAAGGTGATGCGCTCGACCGTGCCCTTGGTGCTCGATCCGCTCTCGATATATTCGCCTACGCGGAACACGTCTTCAGCGAGATAGAAGAAGCCCGAGATGACGTCGCGCACGAGCGCCTGGGCGCCGAAGCCGACCGCGATGCCAAGCACGCCAGCGCCAGCGAGCAGCGGCGTGATCTCGACGCCGATCGCCCACAGCGCGGACAGGACGAGAAGCACCGCAAGCACGACCGCCGCCGTCATCCGCAGAATGGGCAGCAGGGTCAGAAGGCGGGCGTTGGGCCCGGGCTCATCGAGAGAAGCGAGCGGCCCGATCTGCTTCAGCCGGTGATCGATCCTGGTGCGGATCGCGACCCAGGCGACATTCGTCAGCAACACGAGCGCGAGCACTTCCAGCAGCTTGAACCCGAAGCGCACGATCGGAATGTCGCTCATCGCCAGCGCTTCGAGCGGAAGATCAAGCGCGATGGCGCAGGCGGCGAGACCGACCAGCACAACGATGAGGCGCGCAAGAGCCAGAGCGCCGCCGGCGATGATCGTCGGATCGATTGCGTCGCTTGTCGCAGCCGGTTGATCCGGGGTCGCCTCGATCCTGTCCTTCCAAAATGAGAAGATGAAGGGCCGCAACGCGATCTGGCAGGCGATGACCGTAAGCACAATCGCGACAATCGCCGCAGCCTTCGCGCCCGCCACGATCCACAACACGTAGGTCGCGAGCACGAGGAACGCTGCAAGGAAGTGTTTGGGGAAGGCCGGTATGCGACGCTTATGGCCGGATTGGAACGCGGTCTTGCGGCCTCTCAGCCCGATCGCTGCGGCGATCAGCAGGATCGCCGCAGCAAGCGTGACCGCGAAGAGCCGCAGCGCGCTAGCCGCATGAGGCGCGCTGAACGTGCGTTCGAGCAGATCGGACACGAGGCTGCCGGTCGCCGCGATCGCGGCGAGAGCGCCAACTATGATCATGATCCAGGCCGCTTTGCGCGTCGACATCGCGATCAATCGAAGCGAAGGCGGTCGTGGCGAGACGAGAGTGAAGGTCACGACGAGCGCGGCGCGGATCGCAACGATGATGAGTGTGGCCGTCACCACGATTTCGTGCACGCCAGGCGGCCAGGTGAATGCGGCCGAGGCGCCGATCGTCGCAACCGTGAAAATGACGAGTGCGAAAACAACGATCCAGAATCGTCGCACAGCGAGAATAGCGGCCTGTCGCGGACTTGCGACAGGCGACGCTTCGATCGCGCGCAGCGGCGGATAGGCGAAAGTCCAATAGTACCATTCGGCGCCGCAACCGATCATCAGCAAAATGAGCAGATAGGTCGCGGCGCGCACGCCGTCGCCGCTCATCAGCGCGCTGCTGGCGCTTGCGCCGAGCGCGTCGAATTCGCGCCGCGCCATGGCGAAATCAGCGATGAAGGAGGCGATGCGCGCCTTGCTGTGGGCGAGCACACCCATGGTCATTCCGGCGTCGGCGGCGTGGGCGGACGACGCTGCAAGAGTCGCGCCGACGATAAGCGTGAGATGTTTCATCGTACTCATGCCGGCTGCTCCGCCGCGGCGTCGAGACCATGTTCATGCAGGCGGTGCTCTTCTTCCCATCGCATGGGATCGCGCGCCGCGTCGGCGTCCGCATAGGCCGGCAGCAGGCGCGTCACCATCAATCCGCCGCCGAGCACGCGCGCCTTGCAGGCGAGCCGCACGTCAGGCGCCGCATCGAGGCGCGCAAGCATCCGTCGCTCGGTTTCATCGACGCGGTTCAGCAGGTTCGCGGTTCCGCTCACGCGCACGCGGCATGTGCCGCAGCGGCCGCGTCCCGAGCAGACATGCGCATGCGGGACCCTGTTCAACAGACTCAATTCAAGAATAGACAGACCACGCCGCCCGGTTGCGATCTCGCCGGTGTCATAGACGATGCTGACCGGCTTCATCCGGTTCGCGACGATGCGTGCGCACAGGATGAACACGGCCAGCGTGAGCAACGCGGCGTAGATCGTCAGCACATTGCTCTGAATCTCGGCGAGCCGCTGCGCCACGCTGCTCGCCCGTCCGACATTGGCAGTGATCTCGGCTTTCCAGGCGGGATCGGAGGCGAGCTTCGCCAGCACCTCCTTGCCCGATTCCGCGAAGCCGATGAGCGACAGGAGCGGCACGATGAAAAGAAGCGGCAGCAGCAGGCCGCCGATTTTCCGCCAGGCGGGCTTCAGCACCAGCCAGGAATAAAGCCCGAGCGCGCCATGGATCCAGACCGCGACGACCGCGAGGAGCTGCTGGAAAGCGTAAAAGGGCGCATAGCTCCAGTAGAAGGCGAGGATGAAGCCGTAATCGCCGCTGAAGTCGCGCGTGAGCTCGCCCGTCACCCGCATCGCCAGGACATGGGTGATGAGGAGAGGCGGGACCGAGAGGCCTAGCGCGAGCTGCACCGCGTCGGTGCGGCTGAGCGCCAGGCTGCGGCGGGCTGCGATAGCATAGAGTCCTAGAAGCGCATGTATGACGGCGCTGGCGGCGAGGACGCGCTCGCCCCAAGGCGTCTGCCAGGGCCAGAGCAGCGTCGAGCACCAGCGCTGCATCGCTTCAAGGGAATGAAGCCCGAGGATCAGATTGGAAAGATGGGCCGTCACGAAAGCCAGCAGCGCCAGCCCGGAGACGAGGCGAACTGTGCGCAGCAGGGAATCGAGCGGCATTTCCGAGGCTTCCGTCCAGCGACTATAGAGGGCGGGGGAAGGCTGAAAAGGGCTCAAACCAGCGATCGCCGGCGAGCGGGCGGCGGATGGCTGATTTGTGACCCCGCCGTGAAGACTTGCCATCGCGTTGCCCAGGCTTCATCCCTGCGGCGCTGTTCCAGGACCCGACATGCTGCTGCGCAACTCCAGCCTCCTCGACTCCATCGCGACGCCCGCCGATCTCCGGGCCATGGATGAAGGGCTGTTGCCCGAAGTGGCTGACGATCTCCGGCGCGAACTGGTCAACGCCGTCTCGGTCACGGGCGGGCATCTCGGCGCGAGCCTCGGCGTGGTCGAGCTGACGGTCGCCCTTCACTACGTTTTCGATACGCCAAGAGACCGGCTGATCTGGGACGTCGGCCACCAGGCCTATGGCCACAAGATCTTGACCGGGCGGCGCGATCGCATCCGCACCATCCGGCAGGAGGGCGGGCTGTCAGGGTTCACCAAGAGGTCAGAAAGCGAATACGACCCGTTCGGCGCCGCCCATTCCTCGACATCGATCTCGGCTGGTCTCGGCATGGCCGTCGCCCGCGATCTGTCGGGGGCCAAGAACCACGTCGTGGCGGTGATTGGCGATGGCGCGATGTCCGCCGGTCTCGCCTATGAGGCGATGAACAATGCTGGCGCTGGCGATGCGCGGTTGATCGTGATCCTCAACGATAATGACATGTCGATCGCGCCGCCGGTCGGCGCCATGTCCGCTTATCTCTCTCGGCTTTTATCGAACCGCACCGTGCTCACCATGCGCGACATCGGCAAACAGGTTGCGGCGAAACTCTCGAGTCGTCTCGACCGCACATTGTCGAGCGCGGTGCGCCATGCGCGCGGCTTCATCACCGGCGGCACGCTCTTCGAGGAGATGGGTTTCTATTATGTTGGGCCGATCGACGGGCATGATCTCAATCATCTGCTGCCGGTCCTGAGGAATGTCCGCGACGCCCATATCGGCCCGGTGCTGGTCCATGTCGTGACCAGGAAGGGCAAGGGCTATGCGCCCGCTGAGGCGAGCGCCGACAAATATCACGGCGTCAGCAAGTTCGACGTGGTCACCGGCGTGCAGGCGAAGAGCAAGGCGAAGGCGCCGAGCTATACGCGCGTGTTCGCTGACAGCCTAATCGCCGCGGCTCGAAATGACGAGAAAATCGTCGCGGTGACTGCGGCGATGCCGTCAGGCACCGGGCTCGATCTGTTCGCGAAGGAATTTCCCAGGCGCACGTTTGATGTCGGCATCGCAGAGCAGCATGCAGTGACGTTCGCGGCGGGCATGGCTGCTGAAGGCTACAAGCCGTTCTGCGCGATCTACTCAACCTTCTTGCAGCGCGCCTATGATCAGGTCGTGCATGACGTCGCGATCCAGAATCTGCCAGTGCGCTTCGCTATCGATCGCGCGGGTCTCGTCGGCGCCGATGGCGCAACTCATGCGGGATCATTCGATATCGGCTATCTCGGCGCGTTGCCGAACATGATGGTGATGGCCGCCGCAGATGAGTGCGAGCTTGCGCGCATGGTGGCGACATCAGTCGCCCATGATTCCGGCCCGATCGCCTTCCGCTATCCCCGCGGCGAGGGAAATGGCGCGTCAATGATGGACGCGGCGACGCCGCTCGAAATCGGCAAGGGTCGCATCGTGCGACAGGGAACGAGCGTGGCATTGCTGTCGTTTGGCTCACGCCTTGGCGAATGCCTCAAGGCTGCCGATGAACTCGCCAGTCGCGGCCTCTCAACCACCGTTGCCGATGCGCGCTTCGCCAAGCCGCTCGATCATGCGTTGATCGAAAAACTGGCGCGCAATCACGATGTTCTCCTCACGGTGGAGGAGGGCGCTGTCGGCGGCTTCGGCTCGTTCGTGATGAAGCATCTGTCCGATGCGGGACTGCTCGACGGCGGTCTGCGCTTCCGCATGATGACGCTTCCCGACGCGTTCCAGGATCATGGCGATCCCGAGCGCATGTATGCGGCGGCCGGTCTCGATGCGCGTGGCATCGTCGTAAAGGTGATGGCGGCCCTGCCTGGCTTCGCCGCCGCCGACTCCGGCCACGCTTCCGGACGGCGCAGCGAATAGCCTTGACGATCTTTTCCGCCGCCTCGTAGATGGCGGGGCGCGGGCGTGGCGAAATTGGTAGACGCATCGGACTTAAAACATTTGAGTGCTCCCGGGGAAACCCGGGATGCAGAACCGCTCAAAATCGGGGAACCCTGTGAAATGGCGATCCCGAGCCAAGCCCCTTCCGGGGAAGGTGTAGAGACTAGACGGGCGGCGCCTACAGCTCACAGCCAGGGTGAAGGGATAGTCCAGACCACGAACGCCTCGCGGCGGCGGCGAAAGCCGAAGTGGTACGAAAATCCGTAGGGCCGTAAGGTCCGTGGGGGTTCGAGTCCCCCCGCCCGCACCAGACCTGCGCATTAAGTAGCTGAAATATATATGTTATTTATCTCTCTCTCAAGGCGGCCCAAGGCTCGGCCCTAGGCGAAAAGGCGGTTGCCAGAGCAGGAATGCAAGCGGTCCGCACTCATTTGGCCTCTTGGGAAGTCCCCTCTTTGGCCTCGACAGATGAATTCAGAATCGCTTCCGGGCTGACGCTCGCTACGTCGATGCCCCGCGCTCGCGCGATAATGCCGAGCACATTGGCGATGTGACCCGCGTCGCCAGTTTCGAGCGCATCCTCAAGCAAGATGAGCTGCGACTCAGGCGTCGTGAAATGGTCATCGATGTTCCAAACTTCGGTTTTGACTGCCATCGCGATGTCCTAGCGGATGTATCGGCGCGCTGGTCAGCTCAGCGCCAAAAGCTTGACCCCACCTGCCTCCTGTTCCTAGCTTCCGCTCGGAAGCGGCGAGGGATCGAACAGTGGCGAGACGCGAGACCTATACTGCAAAGGTAAAGTGCCATGGTTGCCAACAAGAGGGAACGGCAACGTTCAGTGAAAACGAAAATCCGGTCTATAGTCGTGGCAAATTAGATCGCGACGTCGAGTCAGTCAGCGACGGCTTCGTTCTAAATCCAAAAACATCTCAAGGCATCGGCTGCACAAAATGCGGAAGCACTGATGTGAAACAAGCATGAGACGAGTGCGGCAGGCCAACAGCTAAAGCCGCGTCCTTCAGGCTTCAAATAGGTTACCGGTGAGGCCGCACTGTTTCACGCTGTCTCTAAAATGCGCGATCTTCTTTATTCCATCTAAGAATCCGTGACGGCAGTCCCGATACTTTGTGTAAGCTTGCTTCTTGTTCCTTGGTGTGTGGTGCGCGCTGTTTCGATATACACTGATAAAGCTCTGTGCGCCGCCAATAGCGGCAGCGGCATTTTTCAAATTGGCTGCATCTTTCAGCGCTTCCAATGTCTTGGCCGAAAAGCCTGGCTTGACATCGCTTGCCGTAACCCATCCCTTAGCGACGGCGTCTTTACCAGCCTTGAAAACTGTGGCCTCGACGACTTCGCTTATGTCCGCCACGCCAGACTGCGCATTTTGCTTGTATTTCTCAAAGCTCTCGGCAATCCGTTGCCTGAATTTTTTAGGCAACCCCTTTATTTCTTCGACGAAAAGCCCATCGGTGATTTGCATTACGAGCGGTATGCTGCCGCAGCGCTTAACAACAGTCCCCTGCGCATCAACAGTAAAAAGCCCATACCCGTCCGCCATGAGCTTCTTCGCGGAAGGTTGATCAGCCAGATAAGCTTCTTCAGGACATACGCAGTACACTGTTATGGGAGCTTGCACGTTCAAAATATCGGTGCGCCTCATGTTAAAAATCAGCGGATATGGCGTCTCTGACGCCTCGGCTACGATTGTCTGATGACCGTTTACCGTGAACTGAATTGACGGCCTCCAGCTGAGATTCGCATCCAGTTGAGAATTCAATAGGATTGTCGGCTGTTGAAAAATCTTCTCGAAATGTGCCTTCGCACTGTCGCGAAGAAAATCCGTTCCGGAACTAAGCCCCACCGTGCTCATCGGCTCAGTCCCGCAGTAATGCTCTTAGCCGCTTAAACAAAGCTCGCAGATGTTCGAGGAATTCGTCGTCGAGATCATCTTTGCGGTCCTGTTCAACTATCTCATCAATGAACTCTGTGAGTGATGTGATATGTCGCGTCGCCTCGCGTTCTCCGTACTCAAAGCGAACAGTCGATTCATAAGCTTCGCGAATTCCAAATCGATTTGATGGATTGAAGACTCGGTCAAGAGTACCGCGTGCGCTTCTGTGAGCGAGCCCCAAATTATCGACGGCGGTGGCAATCTTTGATAGCTGTCGGAAATCAGTAACCGCCGAAATAGTGTTATCTTTGAATTTTTTCACCAAAGTATCGCGGATGTCATTTAGTCGAGGGCTATATTCCGGCATGCGCTTTACGACTGTCTTGAGCGATCGTTCCATCTCAATAAAAAAATCTTCAGATAGACGCTGCTGAGACTTGGGCTTTTCAAGCTCGTGCAGCAACATTGTCTTAAAGCTTGACGGCAGATCTAAAAGCAATTGGCATCGCCGAATTGCTCCCCGGGAAAGCCCCGTCAATTCTGAAAGCGTTGCTTCGCCAGGTCGTTCTCTGTTTTCGGCTTCATATAGATCGATGACGCGCTCAAGTTTTGAGGCTATCGTGTAGTAATCCCATTGCTCTCGCAGCGCATGAATGTTGTACATCAAGACAAGATTCTGCAACTCAGTGGGCTTGTCTTGTATAAGCGCTGGTATGGTCTTGAGATTGAGCTTGCTAGCGCATCGCCAGCGGCGCTCACCATCGATAAGACGGTATCCTCCGTTGCCATCCTCATAGACAGTGACCGGCACTTGGACGCCGTGTTTATCGATGGATCGCATTAGGCTTTCCATCTCCTCTTGGCGAAATACCAATCGAGGATTTTCGGGATTTGGCCGAATCTGCTCTGGTGGGAGAGCTCGGAGACGCTGCTTGTTGCGCAAGTCAGTCATCGATTGCTAGCCCTGTACACCATCTCGGTTACGCTTGAGCTGGCCTCGCCTTTCGATGCGCCCATTGTCGAATGCACATGCTCAAAGGACATCGGCGCGTCTACCCGACGGTAATGGCGAGCCAGCATATCTGGAATCGCTGTGCGCGAGTTCTCAAGCAACCCGTTAGTTGGATAGCTTAGAACCAGATCGGCCCCTGCTTCAGAAGAGCGTGAAATCAACAAGTCAATCGAACTCGCTACCTCGCGTTTGACCGAAAAGCTCGATACCGATCTTTCCTCCCGATAACGCGCCTTCGATGACGTTTTTGGATAGTCGTATAGAAGGATGGTCTCGTAGAGGTGATAATAGCGGGAGTACTGATCATCGGTATAAGGAGGGTCCGCATAAATTACTGATGGCTTCTCGGCGCTGTCTTTTACCTTGAAAAGAAGATCTAGAGCATCACCGCAAAATACTCGGTTGGCGCTTCGCCAGCGCCGAGATCTAAACGGAGATAGCTCGCCAAGAGCGATCATCCATTCATGCACAATCGATTTAGATCGCTGGCGCGCATACCGCTTTTTCGTTTTGGCCTTGATTGAGAGGAACTGTGCGAAGTGTCCAGTCGAGGTTGAGCAGCGCGAAACCGCCTTGCAAAGAGCAAGCAGATACCAGCGTCGGGCATCTTCACTAATTTTGTTCTGCGACGCTAATTCGGTGATTGAAAAATGCAGGCTGTCGACTTGAATGCACTGCCTCAGGCCGAGATAAGTTCCGGCATAAATAGTCGAAAATAGACGATGAGGAAACGTTGTCGGGTGCCGCCTCAGCCGCGAAATTTCATCGTTTGAATCTTCGTAGCGCGCGAGGCAGGCTTCCTCTGCGGCGACGAACGCCTTGACGGTTCCATCAGCAATCGCTTTTTCTTCGAGCTCAAGTTCGTTCTCGAATCTTCGGCACAACTCGATCTCGTTGCGCGCGAAGGAATCATGGGTCACTGTCGCAGATGCAGTAACATCGGGCGGCAGTTCAGAAGAACAAAAGAAAGCGCGAGCGACGGTGGACGCAAATAGCTGAGCGTCGTTCGACCAGATGGATCGAGAGGGCGATACGGCCGTGCCAACAGCGCACATGCCGGCAAAAACATCAAGAAATGGGCCCGCCCGCCCGCGCTCAACGATCTCGGCAACGGCGGCCGCCAAAGCACGCTTGGTGCCCATATAGCTCACACCAAGCGGCATCTTCCCCCCTAGAACAGACGCGCCTGTAAAGACGTTATTCGTCTAACCAAAGTGAGACGATAGTCAAGCGTGGTTAACGCTAGGTTTCTCCGCAGGAACTGCGCGAGGAGGCGATGTCCGTACTGCGCAGGGATCATGAAAATTCTTGAGGTCTTCAAGAGCAACGTAGAGACATAGTGCTTGCGAGGCGCTCAAAGAGCTGCATGTCTTGCGATATGAGCGTCTGAACGCGATTGCAGGGCGCTATTCGCGATGAGGAGTATCCTCGACCAGCCGTGTCTCACGCTCCGCAGCCGATTTATCGAGGGCGAGCATCAATGGCCGATCCCTGCGTCGGCGTGGATGCCGTTGACCGATGAGTCGAGACCCTTCACCTGCGGCCTGATCGGCACATTGATTCCAGCCGCGAACGCCTGCGTGAGCTGGGCCATAATCGTCTGCGCCGTGGCGACCGCGACGGCGCCCGCCGACGTGAGCCCTTCGTTGAGCCCTTGGCCGACCTCTTGCCCGGCCTTCGCCCCCGATGCCTTGCCATCGAAATTCTTGAGCGGATCAAACTGACCGCCCGCCGGATTGGCCGCATCCCAGTCTATAAGCACCTTGCGTTTGGACTCGGGCGTTCCCTCCTGCCGGCGCAGACTATCGATCAGCTCGCGACGGCGGCGCAGACGTTCAATCTCGGCGTTCCCCGAGACGGCGCCCATCTCGTCACGAACGCGGCCACGGCTGACGGCTCCCTCTTGGTCCGTTCCGAGCGCATTTCGAGCCGCGTCCGGTCCATACTCATACGCCGCGCCTGCGCCGAGTATCCAGGGCGAGCGGCGTAGCAAGAACCCGCCGATGGCCGCCATGGACGGCACCCTGTTGAGAAAGCCAAGCAGCCCCGCAGCACCAGGCGCACCTGTGAATGTGCCAATCGTCGCCATCACGCGAGCAGTCCCGAGCGTGCCGGCAAACGCAAGCGCCGCCGCTCCGGCTCCAGCGAGATAAGTCCCGAAGCGGATTGTCCCGGCGTCCAACTCCGCGACGTGCTGTGTGAAGCTGGCGAACTTCGAAACGGCGCCGGTCATCCATTCGTCATTGGCGCGGCCGACAGCAGTCTGGAAATTGAGGATAGAGCCTTCGGCCCGCGCCAGAGCGCCGGCAAAACCGCCCATGCGCTCTTCGGCGATCTTGGCGGCGAAGCCCTCGGGAGCACCCCGGAGCTGGTTGACATAGTCCTGCAACAGCTTCGGGTCACGCAACGCGGCGCGCGCCCGCCCGCCCTGCTTGTCGGTGAAAAACGCGTTGAGCTGAGCCAATGTCGGATTGGCTTCTGAGATGGCACGAAGCAACCCTTCACTGTCGACGCTTTCGACGCTCATGCGGTGGAATTGCTCCGCGACTCTCGCGATCGCCTTTCGGTCCACCGCGCTCATCTCGCCTTTCTTGGTCTTAGCGAAGTCGTTGGACAGCGCCTCAGTGACCGCTGAGATGAACTCGCTGCGGTCGCCGACCTTTTCCGGGTCGGCCATCGCCTCTTGGATCTTCGCACGAGCATCAGGAGATATCGCCTTGCCGAACTTCTGTCGGTACGCACCCTCGAAATTGTCCGCGCTCATGCCGCCGGGCATTCTCGTGAACTTGCTGTAGTCAATGCCCATCGCGTTCAGAGCCATGATGCCCTTGCCAGTCGGCGAGACGAGTTTCCCCGCCATCGTACGCACGGCCGTGCCTGCTTCATCGCCGCGAATGTTGGAACGACGCATGAGCGCGCCAAGCGCCCCAAGCGTCTCGTCACTCAACCCGGCGCCAGAGCCCGGCATGCCGCCCAGCTTGAAGTATTGTTTGATATCCTCATCGTCGAGGCCGCCGATCTTGGCGAGCTTGACGCTTTGATCCACGATGCGGCGCATCGTCGCCATCGCTTCGTTGGCGTCCTCGATGTGCTTGCCCGTCCCGAAGATGATGCCCTCAAGGGTTTTCGCGGCTTCATCGAGTGTCGTATTCATCGCCGAGGCATAATTCGCGGCCTCTCCGACAAACGGTCGGATAAAGTCCTTTTTGACGCCGCGCTGCGCGAGGCTCGTTTGCGCCTCGATCACCTGCAGATCGTTGAAGCGGGTCGTAGCGCCCATCCTTATGGCTTGATCGATAAAGGGCTTTTGCTCCGCGTCGGAGAGCCCGAGGATCGCTTTTTGGTAGCGCCGTAGATCGTCGAATTCCTTGTATGTGTGAACGATCTTTTCTGCGCCACGCGCCACGCCATGCACCCCCAACGCACCGGCGGCGGCATGACCGACATTGTATTGGCCAGCAAGCGAGCCAACGAATCCGTGGCTGCGATCAACAGGCGCCTTTGGAACCTCGCGCCGCTTCGCAGCTAGCGCAGCCTCCTCACGCGCGACGCGCCTGAGCGAGGAAATCATACCCGTTTCCCAAACGCGGATCTTCGTAAGATCTGCTTTGGTCCAGTCGGTGGCCGTCCCCGCCAGCTTCGCTGTCGACGTGTAGTCTTTAAACTGCGTGACTACTTTCTTGATCGATTCCGATGAAACGCCAAGTTTTGCGAGGTCGTTCGCCATCTTCGGCGACAACCCGCTTTCCATGGCTTTCGTGATTTCCTTGGCGCTCTTGCCGGCGCCAAGCAACGCCTTTTCCATGCGAGCGGCTGGGCCGGTCACATCATCGATAAGCCTGACGGTGACCTCTGCGGTTTTTGCGGTCATTTGCGCGGTTCCCGAGAGCTAACGAGCGCCCGCCGACGAAATGCGATTTCCTCACGAGCAAGCCTGATAACATCTACGATGGAAGCGTTGCTGCTCATTGCATCAACTTCGTCGATCTTGACTCCGAACTCGTCTTGGAAAAGCGAAGCGAGTTCAATCAGGATCAAGGCGCGCTCAGTGTTGCGTTCGATAGCCTCGCCAAGCCATCCGGCTTCCGCAGCTTCGGCGCGAATCTGCCATTCGGTCATTTCTGTTCTCCGATAACGGTGTTGAGCTTGACATTTGCATTTTGCAAATTTCCTTCGAGTCGATTTGCATTCTGCAAACAATATCTCTGCGGCACAACAATAACTTGCATTTGCCGAGGATCTGATCTTCGATATGTCGTCAATCTGGGGGAATGGCGATGACACCAAATACACAGACTCTCCGTTACAGCGATGCGCTGTGGCTTCGATGTTCCGACGAAGAAGAGTGGATCGCCCAACGTGAGCATGACGTCACCGAGAGTGAAGCTGCCACGTTGGTCGGCGCCGGACCGATACATACACATCTCGAACTGTGGGCTTCTAAGTCCGGATTGATTGATCCTCTTCCTAGGCGCGCCTCGTCTTCGATCTGGTCCGCGCGGCTTTCATACTCGGTGGCGGCCGGGGTCTGCGAAGACAACGGTTGGACGATTGTTGATTCAGGCCCGCTTCTGCACGTCCGCAGTTCACGATTCGTGGGAATGAGTGCGAGCCCGGACTATGTCGTTTTTTGCCCCAAGCGCGGTAACCTTGGAATTCTAAATATTCGAACAGGCCGCCCTTCTGATTATTCGGATCTGGCCTTACAGTTCGAATTGGAAGCCTGCGGCATCGAATGGGCCGCAGTGTGTTCGCCCAGCGACGATGGAGGGATGAAGGTCACAGTTCGAGAAAGATGGCATGAAGTCGGAATTGAACTGGGATACCTCGTAACGGATTTCATGCGGCGAGTCCGTGACCGTGACATGCCAGAACCGTTTTCAGTTCCATCGTCGCCGCTCATCGGCGTGTATTTCACCAGCTCGGACCTTCCCGTAGCAAGAGCACATCGAGCTGCGCACGCGCTTGAGTGTGCTGCATGAAATCCGAACCGATGTTCCTTACAATTGCCGACCTTTGCGAACGCTGGTCTTTCATTGTGAAACCACAGACCCTCGCGAAGTGGAGGGCGGCCCGTCGCGGTCCGGCATATAAGAAAATCGGAGGGCGCATCCTCTATGCCCTCGCCGATGTTGAGAAGTATGAGAGAGCTCAACAGAAAGACGCAACGCAACTACACCCAGCAAATTGTCGAACGAGGGGAGCGGCATGATTGTATCGAGGAAATGTGCTTGGTGTACCGACCCGTTTAGCACAGAGACGAGTGCGATAACCTGTTCCGCTGATTGCAGGCGGTATCGGAAGAATTGGGAAGCGCGAAAGCGCTACGCGGCAAATCCAGAGAAGATCAGAGAGAAAAACAGAATATACAAGGGAGAGAAGAGACGCCGGAAGATGCTCGCTGAGACTTGGCGGGCGATCGAGAGGCTCAAGATTGTTGCCAAGGAAAAAGGGATAAAGTGGCCCAAGAGCACGGAATAGAAATACTCGCAGTCGCGCGCCCCTAATTGAGGCGCGCCGCATTCGCTCACTTCACGACGCGGAGATTCGGGCGCGCCCGCAACGCCGAGCAAGTTTTATCCACTGCCTGCTTAAAGCGCTTCCACACCGGACCGTCTGGAACGCCCTTCGGCATGATCTCGCGTCGGTGCAGTTCGAACATATCGATGGCAGTCGCGCCGGTGCGAATTGCCATTTCCAGGTCCATTGCGATACCAACATCTTCCAGCCAGGACGCCATACATAGAAGCTCGAACGTGCGCTGGTCGTTCACCGATAATTGTTGACCGTTTGTCATATCCGCCTCTGGTCGGTTGTTTCACTTCGCTCTTAAACCTTGATCCCGCGAAGCGCGGCCGCTTTGGCCATCGCGCGGTCCCACCCGTCGCGCGCAGAGTCGCGAGCCGCTGACGGTGATGTTGAAAAGCTGTGAGTGGGGAGTGCTTCGTCAGCTTCCGCCATAGCGTTGATGAGTTGATTCCTCGCGTCGTCGACGGGCATGCCCGAATTGATTGCGGCTTGCAGGTCGAATCTCTGGCCGCGCTTCTCCGCGAACGCAGCCAACCTCCGCAAACTCATGATCCTATGCAGCTCTGCCTCTGCACTCGCTCGCGCGATCTGCTCGGCAAACGCGCGCGTTGCGGCGGCTTTGAGAGCATCGGGATCGGCCGGCGCGGCGGGCGCATGTGGCGTCGTCGGTGACGGTGAATCCGCGCGCGCTTCTATGGCCGCCAGAATCCGCCGTTGACGATCAATCGGCGCGATAGACGGCGACGGCGATTTTGATGAGATTGGGGAGTGAGTCTTTGGTTTTCTCATTGGGATAATCCGTTCTCTTCGGACCGACGGTCGGCGCGATTCGTCGTTTCTGCGAGGATGGCTGGCGGTCGCATTCCCGAGATTTCCGTCAGCGTGTCGCGTAAAACCTTATCGAGTGCCGCCATGAGCGCCTTGGGCTCACCGGCGCTCGCCGCTGCCAGTTGCAGCCCGTGACGATCCGGCACGTTCAGCAACTTGTCGCGGGCTATCCGCGCGAATTCGCGCAACCCCTTCTCGACAGCGCGCCGGTCAACAAGATCGCGGCGCTCTTTCGCGAGCTGAACGCGGGCCAACTCAGTATCGACTATGATCTTGATCCGCCGGGCTTCGGTCAGATCCATCCCGCCATCGTCGTCGTCTTGCTGCGGCGGGTTCGCACCGCCTCGGCGCTGTTCGACGTTAGCCTTTATCCATCGAAGGCCGGCCGCGACTTCGATACGGCCGTTCTTTCCGACAGGGAGGCCCGCGCTGACCATGGCGTTGACACGTTGACGTGAAACGCGAAGGCGGCGTGCGAATTCGGCCTGCGTGTCGGTCGGCTCGGCGTTCGGATAGTTCATGTGTCAACCAAATCGAAAAGCTATGCGGGGGTGGAACCATGCGGCGGCGCTTACCCGCACCACCCCGCCCCTAGGAGGAAGGACCCATTGGCCCAGACCATGGTCCGGTGAGGTGGTGAGCCCGGCGGGAGGTCGAATTCCGCCGGGCTGTCATGATCCGCGGTAGACGGACACGCATCACGATCTCAATCATTCGAGCTGACGGTCTTCCAAGTGAGACAGGTCGGTCGCGCCGTTGCGCCTTTCCACGACGAGTCCAGCGGAGGCCAGCGCGCGAATTGCAGCTTCTTCGTCCATTTCGAGGCGTGCGATCTGCACCTTGATCGCATTCAGCTCTGTCGCGCGCTGCGCTTCAGTGAGCTGTCCGAGCCGCGAATAGTCTGCCGTCGCAGCTTTGGCCTCGTTGACGATCACTTTGACCAAGCGTTCGGGGTCGAGGATCGCGGCGAGGTAGAGGGGCTTGAACCCCGCCATATGCACCCAAGCATTGTTCTCGCTGAACTTCCCTGAACTTCCAAAGATAGCGAACGCCCGCCCAGCTCGCGCCTCTTGCGCAGTGAAATCGACGATGCGGCGGGCACGGCGCTCGATTTCTGCGTCATCGACCGGCGCGATCTCTATTTCTTTTTCACGCTGCTTCGCCGCCTCGATTTTCGCGCGGATCGCATCGATATCGCGGCGTGCGTTCGCGCCCATCTGGCGGAGCTGAGCGCTAAGGGTGGAGAGCTTCTCTTTGAGCTTCATCGCGTTGGTCCTTTGCTGACCGCGACTCTGCCCGAGACCTTTTGCCAACCTTTTTCGTCAGACTGGCAAACTAAGATTTTCTGAGCGCTTCCCGGATTGTGCTTCGCCCGAGTGAAGTTCCAGCGATACGAATGGCATCGCACAGCCGATCCCGCTCGGGCGTGCCGGTCGAACAATGAAGCTCTCTGGCTCCAACGTCCGCCATAATGGCACCAGCCGCAGAATTCGCGCTTAGTTCCGACAGGTAGACCCGCCGGTATCTCCTCAATGTCTCGCGACGGCGTTGCAGACGCTCCGACCAATGGAACAAGCCGCGCCAGTGCTTCGCGATTGTGGCGCTTTCTCTCGGGTCCGACGCAACGGAAAATTGCGCGAATAGGCTGTCAGCGACCCTCTCTCGGGCAGACTCTCTCGATGCGGCAGGACTGGACCGGACACTGGACATCTCGGACACCCCTAAAGGGGTGTGTCCGTCCTGTCCGGCGTGTCCGGACGGAAAGTCCCCACCGGACATCCCGGACAATGTCCGATCTGTCCAGGATGTCCGGGATGTCCGGTGGGTCTTCAAAGCGCCCATATCCATTCGCCTCCGTCGTCTTCCTCGACCGCAAATGTCGCGCCGGCATCGCGCAACGCGCGTTTAAACGCTTGTCGCTTCGCATCAGCGCGCTTTGCGGCGTCACCATCGCCAACCGGATAGTGTTTTGAGAACTCGCTGCGGACGAGGTCCATTCGCACGGCCTTCACGCGCGGCCCGTCACCCCTGACGTGTCGTTCAACTCCGAAGTCACTCAGCGCCGAGTTGAACGCCTGCCGGAGCGCTTTCAACCCCTTGCCCTCCGGCTTTTGACGGGCGGCGCTTGAGGCGAGGGAACAAGCAACGTTCAGTTGAGGTTCAACAACGCACGCGCCGAAATCCTCGCCGTCATCGTCCTTCATCAGCGGGACGAAGCGGAGCTGGAACGGCGCGATAGGTCCCTCCGGACCGAACCGGGACTTGCTAAGCACAAGTTCGCGCTTTCCGACCGACCCCGCGAGTTCGTTCCGCTCTGCGATCACGCTCAAGACAATATCGCAACCGGCTCGCCAGCCTGACGCGCCTCGAAGACCGGTGCCGGCGGATTTTCCGAAGTGATGCACAGGCATCACGACGGTCGAAGTTTGATCGGATATGGCCTTGAGATGCCGGATCGTCCTAGCTGCTTCCGAATTGTCGTCCTCGTCTAGAAGATCAAATGTCGCTGCGAGCGTGTCGGCTATGACGAGTCTCAGCGGAATGCTGAACCGCCGCCTCATTTCTGCGTCTAGAAGCTTGAGGCGCTCGATTAGCGCAGCGCGCTCGAAATCGTTGGAGAGGTTCGGGACTTCGCCTAGGTAGGCGATCGGCAGGTTTCGTTGTGCTAGCTCATCTCGCGCAGCGGAAATGCGCGGCACCATCGTACCCGCGCCCTCAGCCGCCAAGATGGCCACGCCGCCGACTTCTCTGATGCGTTTCCCGAAGAAGTCGCAGCCCGAGGCAAGGCATGCGCCCAGATGCACCGCGACAAATGTCTTGCCAGCGCCAGATTGGCCGCCAAGAAATGCAATCCCGGCAGGCGGTAGGACTTCCTTTACAAGCCAATCCGGCGGGCGCACCGTCTCGTCGCCGTCGAATTTAAACCCATGTTCCCGCACTTCGATATCTGGACGCGCCGAACCGGCCCATCCTGGCGCTGGCGCGGGACCTTCGTCCAGGACGACAGCAAGGGCATCATCGCCACGATAGCTCATCGCGTGGCCTCATCGCTGTCGATGAGGCCGAGCCAGCGCCCGTACCGGTCCGCGACGACAGGCAACGGCTCCCGCTTGTAGAACGCGGCCAGTCTGAGCAGCCCTTGCCCTACACGTCTGACTTCACCGCGCGTGAACATCCAGTTGCTCGACGGTGAAACGAATAGCCTCTCGTTTCCACAATGCCACGAAAAGAGACCGTTGATCTTCGTTTCACCTCCGGAAAACCAGCGCGAGAGAATTCTGTCTTGATTCTCGGCAAGCCTGTTGTCGATCAGGTGCAGCGGCGGCGCGCGCCAGAGTTTTTCACTTTCGCGTTCAGCAGACTCGACGTGTTCCGTCACAAAGCTCTGAATATCGACAGTGATCTCGACCAACTCGGCGTGCAAGCGATCATGCTCGACACCCAGCCCGTCTAGATCAATTATTTCCTTGGCGATACGCGCGAGCGATGCGCTGACAGACGCCAACATATCGACCGCGTCAATCTGATCGAGAGAATGGAATCTCTGCGCTGCGATCTCCGCCGAACTCAGGCTTGAGCCGGAGCTTGCATCTTGCAAACTCTTCTTAGATAGCGTATGCATCTCAGTGTCATCTCGAATATTGATCGCGCGCTCGGCAAAGTTTGCGATCTGTGAGAAGCGAAAGCCCGGCCTATCGCCGGGCTTTTTGTTGTTTGCGATTAGGCGGCTTCAGCAATCAGAGCGTCAATGGAACTGCGCAGGATGAGCCTGCGGTTGCCCAAAGAGATTGTTTTGACGCGCCCATCTGCGATCATCTTCCAAGCCAGCGTCTTGCCGATGCTCGTGATCTTGCAAAGGCGCTGCACGGTGATGAACTTGACGTCGTCGTCCAACGCAGCCTCGATTTTTCGCCGACGGCGGATGCGCTGAGGGGCGTCTCGATGGTTATCGCTCATCAGGCCGCCACTTGCCGGGCTAAGCAATCAGCGTGCAACCGCCGGACGTACTCGCGCCCTCCCCCAACCGGATAGGCGACCCTTTTACCGGCCTTCACCCATGGAGGCCCACGGCCAACCCGGCGCCAATAGGCGAGCGTGTAAGCGGTCGTTCTCATCCCGAGAGAATCGAAGAGCCGCAGAGCCTCGTCGCCATAGACAAGTGCATCGTTGGGGAGCGCGCTCGCCCAAGCATGTATCGCCGCAATATCGTCGCGGATTTTGGGACGCAGTTCGGAACTTTCGGTTTTCAGTTGAAGCAAGGTCGGCTCCATCGCTGCTAGACCCCGCCAACCTCGCGGAAACTCTTTGCAAACCTCGCACGCTCTCGCTCGCGCCAACGCAACCGGTATCTTCTTTGTGGATAGGTGCAAAATCGGAAACTGCCGTGCGGCCATCAAGAGTTTCCCGACTATGGATCAATGTGGGCGCAGATTGACGCAATACGCGCAAAATTGCGTACCGAAGTGCGCGCGGAAAAAATCAACTCGCGCGCGCGGATTCGATGCCGGTCACATTCGTGACCTTCGGTGCAGTAGTCAAAAAAGCCGCCCACGCGACCATGAGTCGCCGCCGCTTCTCGAGCGCGTCGCCACGCCTGTAGGCGCGTTCGACTTCATTCCCGACATGGTGGGCAAGCGCCGCCTCAGCGATCTCGCGAGGAAAGTTCGTGGCCTCGCCGCACCAATCACGGAACGAACTCCGGAAACCGTGAGTCGTCGTGTCAACTTTCATACGCTTAAACAATCGGGCGCACGCCATATTCGACATAGGCTTGTTCGCCTTGCCCCCCGGAAAGATCAAGTCGGTCGGCTGCGGCTCCTTACGTTTGCCCTTCAATGCGGCGAGAATTTCCAAAGTCCGAGGCACCAACGGGACTCGATGCTCTCTATTCATCTTCATGCGCGCAGCGGGAACGGTCCAGACTTTGGCGGCCATATCGACCTCGCCCCATTTGGCGCCGGTGGCCTCACCCATGCGACTTGCTGTGAGAATGACGAACTCAAGCAGACGCGCCGCGAGGGCAGGGCGTTGGCGCAAGTTAAGGACGAATGCAGGGACCTCGCCGAATGGAATCGCCTTGTGATGCCCTCGGGACAGCTTTTGGGGCCGAGGTAATAGAGCCGACAGATGCCCCGACCAACGGGCGGGGTTGGCATGCGCGAAATGCCCTTTGGCGCTTGCCGCATCTAAGACTCGTTCTATACGACCGCGCAGCTTGGACGCTGACTCGGGCACGGTTTCCCAAAGCGGCTTGAGAACGCTCAGCACATCTTGCGTCGTTACGCGGTCAACTCGAATTGGACGAAGGATCGCTGCTTGCTCCTTCAGCGATGCCGTCCATTGATATTTCGACTTTGCGTTGCGCGTCCGCGCAATTGCGACCTTGAGGACTTCGTCGGCCATTTCCCCAAAGGTCGGGATGGCGCGTTGCGCGCGCTTGATCTCAAGGGGATCACGACCGGCCGCGAGTTCGATGCGCGCCGCGGCCGCCAAATCCCGAGCTTTCGCAAGCGGTACGTCTGCGACGGACCCGAGTCCCATCTCGCGCTGCCGTTTGTGCAAGACGTAAAAGAACACCCACGCTTTGCGACCATTCTTGCCGATGGAGAGATAAAGCCGTCCACCGTCTGCATATCGGCCTGGGTCCTTCAGCGCTGTCACGGTTCGCGCCGACAACCGATTTATCGCTCGCCCCATAACGAATCCCGCCGGCCCTAGTTCGGTAGCCCTAGCTTCGGCCCTAGTCCAAAACAGGGATTGGGGCGGCACGGGGCGAACTACCGCGAACAGTAGAACAAACGAGAACAAAAATATAGCTTCTTTTTCAGCGACTTATATCCATTCGCATCCATTTTCGGGAATGTCTGTCAAGTGGGGGTTTGGTTCCCCCCGCCCGCACCACCATCGTTTGGCGTCGCAGACGCAGTCAAACAAAGTCAGAAGAAAACCCGCTGCGCGGAGCGAATCTCGCGCAGCGGGATCATTCGCATCACGGCGGCGTCAGGGCGCGATCTTCGGCAGGATCGCGATGTCGCGCACCGCGCCTGAGAGCCCATCGATCTTCGCGGCGAGCGTTGCTTTCCCCGTTGCGAGATCAACCTTGTAGAGATTGGCGTCGGCCATCAGCCAGCCCGCATTGCCGCCATTGCCGTCCGACACGATGTCGAAGGCATAAGAAGCCGCGGTCACGCCGAGCTTTCCGATCGCGTTGAGAACGCCGTCATTCGGCGGCGCCTGCTTGACCAGCGCGCCAATCGTCGCGTCGATATCATAGAGGGCCGTTTCCTTCGCGCCCTTCAGCGAGTTCGAATAGGCGCCAGCGACGATCTTCGGCGTTTCGCCCTTGTGCATGTCGCTGTCGGCGAACTTCAGCTTGCCGTCGGTCGCAACCTTGCCGTCATCGACGTTGATTCGCAGATTCGTTCCGTCGGTCGCAATGACGCGCATGCGGTCCGCGACCGGATTGAAGTCGACAGCGAAGGTTACGTTCGCAGGAAGCGGCGCATCCAGCTTCGATTTCTGCATCGCCTTGCCCGTAGCATCGATCGTCCAGATCACGCCGTCCGAGGTCAACCCGTACAACATTCCGTCAGCCGGTCTGACGTCGACGCCGACGAGCTTTCCGCTCGCGCCCGAAATCCTCCAATTCTTGACGAGCTTCTTTGCATCGCTGTCGACGATGGCGATCATGTCGTCGCCGGTCAGCGCTGCGATCATTTCGGCTTTGGCGGGGCCGGCTAACGCCGCCGTCGCAGCGAGGGCGGCCAGGATTGCAGTCATGTTCATGGAGCGTCTCCGTGTGCGGTCGGCTGCGAGGCGCCGACAACGACTTTAGACGCGGCGGCGTCGGCCGGATGCGGGAGGCATGAGAAAATCGCGCACGAAGCGCCAGAGCATTCGCGCGACCGGAAGCGCTTCAGAGGGCGAAATTCCGATACACGCGAGAGCCGGCGCCAGATGCGCCGGCGTTCAATATTTTTCCTACGCCGCGGCTGATCTGATCGCTCGATCGCCGAGTTGTTCAAGCAGGAGCTCGGCCGCCTGCGGCTCGGAGAAGAGATATCCCTGCGCCAACCGGCAACCGAGCAATCTCACCTCGCGCAGATGCTCATCGGTCTCGACGCCCTCGGCGACAACCGACACGCCGATTTCGGATGCGAGATTGACGACTGCGCGAACGATCGCGGCTGTGCCCCTGTTATCGCCAAGGCTGCTGATGAAGGATCTGTCGATCTTGATTTTGTCGAAATGGAATTTGAGGAGATAGCTGAGAGATGAATGACCGGCGCCGAAATCGTCCAACGCCAGACTCACGCCGATCGCGCGCAGTTCCGTGAGGGCCTCGAGGGTGAACGGATCGTCTTGAAGCAGAGCGCTTTCAGTGATTTCGAGCTCAAGCAATTGCGACGGCAAGCCGGACTGCGACAGGGCGCGAATCGCCGCCGCCACAAGGCCCGGGCTGCGAAATTGCATCGGCGAGATATTAACGGCGATTTTCACGCCGGCGAGATGCTCTGTCGCCTGAGCGCATGCTTCGCGGAGCGCCCATTCTCCGAGAGGGATGATGAGGCCGCTCTCTTCGGCGATCGGAATGAATTCCGACGGAGGCACCATGCCGAATTCAGGATGTCGCCAGCGCATAAGCGCCTCGGCGCAGACAATCGCGCCTGTTACGACGTCGACGATCGGTTGAAATGCGATCGACAACTCCCCGCGCGCCAGCGCCGTGCGAAGGTCGGCTTCGAGGCGCCGTCGTTGCTGAAGGCTCGCGCTCATCTCATCGTTGTAGATGGCGTACGGCCAGGATCCCTTTGTGCGCGCCGCGAAGAGTGCGGCGTTGGCGTTACGCAATAATTCGTCGCTGGACGCGCCATGGTGCGGCGCGAACGCGATGCCGACGCTGACGCGAACCGCGACGCGCTGGCGGCGGATCCGGAACGGCCGCGACAGATTATCGATCGTCCGCTCGCAGCGCTGCAGCACTTCGCTGCGCGTGCGACTGTCCCGGAGGACAGCGGCGAAGACGTCGCCGCCGAGACGCGCCACGAAAGGCTCCGACCCGAGGCTGCGCCGGATTCGCCGCGCGGCCAGGCGCAACAGATCGTCGCCGGCGGCGTGGCCAAGCGAATCGTTCACTTCCTTGAAGCGACCGAGATCGATGACCAGCAGCGCCGTCATCTGTTCGCCAACCGCCAGAAGCGTGGCGTCCAGCGCATGCTGAAAAGCGATGCGATTCGCGACGCCGGTCAGCGCGTCGTGATGCGCGAGATGGGCGAGATGTTCCTCCGCGCGCCGACGTTCAGTCACGTCGACGACCGCGCCTTCATAAAAGAGCGGGACGCCATTGGCGTCGCGTACGAGCCAGGCGGTTTCCGAGACCCAGATCTTTTCGCGCGTCTTGTAGCGATGAACCTGGGAGATGAATTCCGTGACGACGCCGTTCTCGTCGACGAGTCCTCGAAACGCCTCGCGGCGACTGGGATCGGCGTACCACTCAGCCCCGATGTCGGAGACGGTGGCGAGAAGCTCCGCTTCGGTCTCGAAGCCGTTCAGCCGCGCAAGCGCGGGATTCGCGCGCAGCAACTTTCCGTCAAAGGTCGTGCGGTAGATGCCGATCGCCGCATTCTCGAACAGGCTGTGATATTCGGCTTCGGCCTGCCGGAGAGCGTCCTCGCGCGCGCGCAGGGCGGTGATATCGGAGAAGGTGCGCACACAACCGCCGTCGGGGAGGCTCACGGTGCGGACCTCGATGACCGTTCCGTTCGGGCGCTTGCGCTCGTAGCGCGGCAGGTCGGCGTATGAAGTCCGCGCCTTCGCGAAAGCCTTGACCTCATCGCTGGCGCCGTCGAATTCACCGTTTCGGAGCTGATATTCGACGATCTGGTCGGAGGTGAGGTTTTGCTCCATCAGCTCCGGGGGCAGCCCCAGCAGTTCGATCGTCCTGCGATTATAGATCGGGATGTTGCCTTCGGCGTCGAGCATGGCGATGCCTTGCTCGATGTTGTCCAGGGTGGTCGCCATGGTCCCGCGCAGCTTCGCCATTTCGGCGGCGCTTTGGGCCAGATCCTGAGCCAGCCTGCGGTTGCGCTCTTCCAGCGTCGCGGCGTCGACATCAAGCCGGTCGAGCTCTTCCTCGGCGCGCGCATAGGTGGCGCTGATCAGGGCGCCCAGCTTTTCAAGATCGGTCTCGCCGTTCGGACCGACGGCCTTGGCGAGCTGTCTCAGCCAGAGCTCATGCAGGGCGGCCTCCGACATCAAACACGCCTCGCCTGGATGGCGCTGGGCGCGGAGGCGGCTGACAAGGCGATTCTTCGCCCTGATTCCGACTTTTCCACCGCCGCCCTCGTGTTTGCGCCGCACTCGCGCGCATGCCGCCGGTCGATCGCCGGCGCGAACATGACGCAAGGCAGGCATAACCTGCGAAAGTGAATTCCGCGTTAGCGGCAGGCTTTCTGAATTTCCTTTCTACGTCAGGTATTTGCCATTATCGCGAGTAACGCTGGGGCAGTTTTCGGCGCTGGTTGGCGAGCCCGCGCCGCTGCGCCGGATATGCAAATTGGCGGCAGGGGCCCCTTGGCAACGCCGGATCATCGGAGTATGTGCCTCTGCTTCACGGGGTGTGATCGTTCGCGCCCCGTGTTGTGTTCCGGCGTTTTATCGCCGGAGTTCGCCAGACGAGGGGTCAGCCGGGCAATTCCGCGCTCTTGTCTGTCGATGTCCTGTCCGAGACTGCAGGTGGGCGGCCTCTCCAGCGCGAGCCGGGGCGGCGACATAATGCTTCGGGAGTTTTCTCCCTCGCGCCTGCATAGATGGGGAGTGGCCGGTTTCAATCTGTGGCGCAAGCCGCGGAAAAGGCAATCGGTTCGCACCTTATGACCTGGTTCGCATGCGCGCATCCGTGCTCGCCGTGATCCAGGGGGCAGGCGTATCCGTCGTCGTCCCTTGGGTCGGGCTGGAGCCGTTGGCGCCGGAACGGGTCAGGGTCGGCAAGGTGCAACCGGCGGGAATCCTCCCGCCAACCGGAGAGAGCCAAGTGGATCGAGCTGGAAAACGTGAGGCCGTAACGGCGCTGCACGACGTCTTCGACAAGACGGGCGTGGTCGTCGTGGCCCACTATGCCGGCCTCACGGTCGCCGACATGCAGAAGCTGCGTCATCAGATGCGGACTGCCGGCGCCACCGTGAAGGTCGCCAAGAACAGCCTCGCCAAAATCGCTCTTGATGGCACGGACGTCGCGTCCATCGGTTCCCTGCTGAAGGGGCCGACTTTGCTGGCCTACAGCAATGATCCGGTCGCGGCGCCCAAGGTCGCCGTCGCTTTCGCCAAGGACAATGACAAGCTTGTCATTCTCGGCGGAGCGATGGGAGCGACCGCTCTGGATGCGAACGGCGTCAAGGCGCTTGCCACGATGCCGTCGCTCGATGAACTGCGCGCCAAACTGGTCGGCCTGATCCAGGCCCCGGCCACGAAGCTCGCGCAGCTCGCAAACGCGCCGGCGGCCAAGCTCGCCCGCGTGTTCGGAGCCTATGCCAAGCAGGGCGAAGCGGCGTGAGGCCGTTTCACACCATCGAAATCGAAACCGAACACTCTATATAAGGACTTGGACAATGACGGATCTGTCGAAGATCGTTGACCAGCTCTCGAGCCTGACGGTGCTTGAGGCGGCGGAACTCGCCAAGATGCTGGAAGAGAAGTGGGGCGTGTCGGCGGCGGCTGCGGTCGCCGTGGCGGCTGGCCCGGGCGGCGGCGGCGCGGCGGCTGCGCCGGTCGAGGAGCAGACCGAGTTCACGGTCGTTCTCGCGGCTGCGGGCGACAAGAAGATCGAGGTCATCAAGGAGGTCCGCGCGATCACCGGCCTCGGCCTCAAGGAAGCCAAAGACCTCGTCGAAGGCGCGCCGAAGCCTGTCAAGGAAGGCGTCGCCAAGGAAGAGGCCGACAAGCTCAAGGCCCAGCTCGAGAAGGCTGGCGCGAAGGTCGAGCTCAAGTGAGCCGAGCGGGCATGGCGCCCGCTTCGCTCGCTGCCGGACGGTTCCTGACCGTCCGATCAGTGTGAAACCGGCGGCCCCGGAGGGTTTCCTCCGGGACCGCCTCGTTGTCTTTGCGGTTATCCGTAGCGGCGACGTGGATTGAGAGATTGAGGCGCTTGCCCGGACGGGCGCGCCGGCAGGGGCCTCAAGCGCGGGCGAGACGCGCGAGGTCCGGGCAAAGGACGAGCGAGGACGAGATGGCGCAGACTTTCAACGGCCGCAGGCGAATCCGTAAATTCTTCGGACATATCGGAGACGTGGCGGCGCTGCCGAACCTCATCGAGGTTCAGAAGGCGTCCTACGATCAGTTCCTGATGGTCGAGGAGCCCGCGGGCGGCCGCCTGGACGAAGGTCTGCAGGGCGTCTTCAAGTCAGTGTTTCCGATCTCCGACTTCTCGGGTCAGGCGATGCTCGACTTCGTGTCCTACACGTTCGAGGCGCCAAAGTATGACGTCGACGAGTGCCGCCAGCGCGGCATCACCTTTGCTGCGCCGCTGAAGGTCACGCTGCGCCTGATCGTGTTCGATATCGATCCCGACACCCAGGCGAAGTCGGTTCGCGACATCAAGCAGCAGGACGTCTATATGGGCGACATGCCGCTGATGACGTCGAACGGCACGTTCATCGTCAATGGCACCGAGCGCGTCATCGTCTCGCAGATGCATCGCTCGCCGGGCGTGTTCTTCGATCACGACAAGGGCAAGACCCACTCCTCGGGCAAGCTGCTGTTCGCCGCCCGCATCATTCCCTATCGCGGCTCCTGGCTCGACATCGAATTCGACGCCAAGGACATTGTGCATGCGCGCATCGACCGCAAGCGCAAGATCCCCGTTACGTCGCTGCTGTTCGCGCTCGGCCTCGACGCCGAGGAAATCCTGTCGACCTTCTATCGCGCGCTGACCTATTCGCGCGCGAAGGCCGGCGGCTGGAGCGTTCCCTATGACTGGGAGCGCTTCAAGGGCTTCAAGGCGTCCGCCGACATGGTGGACGCCGACACCGGTGAAGTCGTGGTCGAGATGGGGCGCAAGCTCACCGCGCGCGCCGCGCGCCAGCTTGCCGAGAAGGGCCTGAAGTCGCTGAAGGCGAACGACGAGGACGTCGTCGGCCAGTATATCGCCTCCGACGTGGTCAACCCCGCGACCGGCGAAATCTACGCCGAGGCCGGCGAGGAGATCACCGAGAAGCTGATGAAACTATTCGATGAGCAGCAGATCAATTCGCTGCCGATCCTCGACATCGACCACATCAATATCGGCGGCTACATCCGCAACACGCTCGCGGTCGACAAGAATTCGCGTCGCGAGGAGGCGCTGTTCGACATCTATCGCGTCATGCGTCCCGGCGAGCCGCCGACGATCGAGACGGCCGAGAACATGTTCCAGTCGCTGTTCTTCGACGCCGAGCGCTATGATCTGTCTGCGGTTGGCCGCGTGAAGATGAACATGCGCCTCGACCTCGATGCGCCCGACACCCAGCGCACGCTGCGCCGCGAGGATATCCTCGCGGTCGTGAAGGCGCTCGTCGAATTGCGCGACGGCCGCGGCGAGATCGACGACATCGACCATCTCGGCAACCGTCGCGTGCGCTCGGTCGGCGAGCTCATGGAGAACCAGTATCGCCTCGGCCTGCTGCGCATGGAGCGCGCGATCAAGGAGCGCATGAGCTCCGTCGAGATCGATACGGTGATGCCGCAGGATCTGATCAACGCGAAGCCCGCGGCGGCCGCGGTGCGCGAGTTCTTCGGCTCCTCGCAGCTTTCGCAGTTCATGGACCAGACCAACCCGCTGTCGGAAGTGACGCACAAGCGTCGCCTCTCGGCGCTTGGACCGGGCGGCCTGACGCGCGAACGCGCCGGCTTCGAGGTGCGCGACGTGCATCCCACGCACTATGGCCGCATCTGCCCGATCGAAACGCCGGAAGGCCCGAACATCGGCCTGATCAACTCGCTCGCGACCTTCGCGCGCGTGAACAAGTACGGCTTCATCGAGAGCCCGTACCGTCGCGTCCGCGACGGCAAGGCGACGAGCGAAGTAGCTTACCTCTCCGCCATGGAAGAGCAGAAGCACACGGTCGCGCAGGCCGACGCCAAGATGGACAAGGACGGCAAGCTTCTCGACGATCTCGTGCTCTGCCGTCAGGCTGGCGACGTTGTCGTGGTGACGCCCGACAAGGTCGACTATATGGACGTGTCGCCGAAGCAGCTCGTTTCGGTGGCGGCGGCGCTCATCCCGTTCCTTGAGAACGACGACGCGAACCGCGCGCTCATGGGCTCGAACATGCAGCGTCAGGCCGTGCCGCTCGTGCGCGCCGATGCGCCGTTCGTCGGCACCGGAATGGAGGCCGTCGTTGCGCAGGATTCCGGCGCGGCGATCGCTTCCCGCCGCGGCGGCATCGTTGACCAAGTGGACGCGACCCGCATCGTCGTCCGCGCGACGGAGGATCTTGATCCTTCCAAGTCGGGCGTCGACATCTACCGGCTGATGAAGTTCCAGCGCTCGAACCAGTCGACCTGCATCAACCAGCGTCCGCTGGTGAAGGTGGGCGACGTAATCGGCAAGGGCGCGATCATTGCCGACGGTCCGTCGACGGAGCTTGGCGAGCTCGCGCTCGGCCGCAACGTGCTCGTCGCGTTCATGCCGTGGAACGGCTACAACTTCGAAGACTCGATCCTGCTGAACGAGAAGATCGTGAAGGAGGACGTGTTCACCTCGATCCATATCGAGGAGTTCGAGGTCGCCGCCCGCGACACCAAGCTCGGCCCTGAGGAAATCACGCGCGACATTCCGAACGTCTCGGAAGAAGCGCTGCGCAACCTCGACGAAGCCGGCATCGTTTATATCGGCGCCGAAGTGCAGGCGGGCGATATTCTTGTCGGCAAGATCACGCCGAAGGGCGAAAGCCCGATGACGCCGGAAGAGAAGCTGCTCCGCGCGATCTTCGGCGAGAAGGCCTCCGACGTGCGCGACACCTCGCTGCGCGTGCCGCCGGGCGTGCAGGGCACGATCGTCGAAGTGCGCGTGTTCAACCGCCACGGCGTCGAGAAGGACGAGCGCGCCCAGGCGATCGAGCGCGAGGAGATCGAGCGTCTGGCGAAGGACCGCGACGACGAGCAGGCGATCCTTGATCGCAACGTCTATGCGCGTCTCGGCGAATTGCTCACTGGCAAGAGCGCGATCTCGGGGCCGAAGGGCTTCAAGAAGGACACGAAGCTGACGCGCGAGACGCTCGGCGAGTATCCGCGCTCGCAGTGGTGGACGTTCGCCATCGAGGACGACGCGCTGATGTCGTCGATCGAGGCGATGCGCAAGCAGTATGACGAAGCCAAGAAGGGCCTCGAGCAGCGCTTCCTCGACAAGGTCGAGAAGGTGCAGCGCGGCGATGAACTCGCGCCCGGCGTGATGAAGATGGTCAAGGTCTTCGTCGCGGTGAAGCGCAAGATCCAGCCGGGCGACAAGATGGCCGGCCGCCATGGCAACAAGGGCGTCGTCTCCAAGATCGTGCCGTCCGAAGACATGCCGTTCCTTGAGGATGGCACGCCTGTCGACATCGTGCTGAACCCGCTCGGCGTGCCGAGCCGCATGAATGTCGGTCAGATTCTCGAGACGCACCTTGGCTGGGCTTGCGCCGGTCTCGGCAAGAAGATCAGCGACGCGCTCGACGCCTATCGCCGCAACGCGAAGATCGAGGACCTCAAGAAGACGATGAGCTTCGTCTACGGCGAGGATCCGCATCTGAAGACGCTGAACGATGAGGAGATCATCGAGCAGTCGGAGATGCTTCGTCGTGGCGTGCCGATCGCAACGCCGGTGTTCGACGGCGCGAAGGAAGCCGACATCGAGAAGTTCCTCGACATGGCGGGCCTCGACAAGTCGGGGCAGGTGACTTTGTACGACGGCCGCTCCGGCGAGCCGTTCGAGCGCAAGGTGACCGTCGGCTACATCTACATGCTGAAGCTGCACCACCTCGTCGACGACAAGATCCACGCGCGTTCGATCGGGCCTTACTCGCTCGTCACGCAGCAGCCTCTGGGCGGCAAGGCCCAGTTCGGCGGCCAGCGTTTCGGCGAAATGGAGGTCTGGGCGCTCGAAGCCTACGGCGCCGCCTACACCCTGCAGGAAATGCTGACGGTGAAGTCGGACGACGTCGCGGGCCGCACCAAGGTCTACGAGGCCATCGTGCGCGGCGACGACGCGTTCGAGTCGGGCATCCCCGAGAGCTTCAACGTGCTGGTCAAGGAAATGCGGTCGCTCGGCCTCAACGTCGAGCTGCAATCGACGAAGAAGCCGGAAGGCGAACTGCCGCCGGCGGAAGCCGCGGAATAACGCGAGAGATTGAGAGCGGGGTCCGCGCGGCGTTGCGTCGCGCGCGGACCGATAAAGGAACCAACTGCCGGCCGTCGCGAATGCGCATCGCAGACGGCGCTGGCGTGAGGAGAGAGCGATGAACCAGGAAGTGATGAATCTGTTCAATCAGCAGGCCGCGCCGCCGACGTTTGATCAGATCCGCATTTCGATCGCGAGCCCGGAGAAAATCCTCTCCTGGTCGTATGGCGAGATCAAGAAGCCCGAAACCATCAACTACCGGACGTTCAAGCCGGAGCGCGACGGTCTGTTCTGCGCGCGCATCTTTGGGCCGATCAAGGATTACGAGTGCTTGTGCGGCAAGTACAAGCGCATGAAGTACAAGGGCGTCATCTGCGAGAAGTGCGGCGTCGAAGTCACGTTGGCGCGCGTCCGGCGCGAGCGCATGGGCCATATCGAGCTCGCGGCGCCCGTCGCGCACATCTGGTTCCTGAAGTCGCTGCCGAGCCGCATTGGCCTGTTGCTCGACATGACGCTCAAGGAGCTGGAGCGCATCCTCTATTTCGAAAGCTATGTTGTTCTTGAGCCGGGCCTCACGCCGCTCAAGGATCGTCAGCTCCTGTCCGAAGACGAATATGTCATGGCGCAGGACGAGTACGGCCAGGATTCGTTCACGGCGAAGATCGGCGCCGAGGCGATCCGCGACATGCTGCGTGGCATGGATCTCGAGCAGATCGCGATCCAGCTTCGCCAGGAGCTCGCGGTTGCGACCGGCGAACTCAAGCCGAAGAAGCTCGCCAAGCGGCTGAAGATCATCGAGGCGTTCCGCGAATCCGGCAACAAGCCGGAATGGATGATCCTGACCAATGTGCCGGTCATCCCGCCGGACCTACGTCCGCTCGTGCCGCTCGACGGCGGTCGCTTCGCGACGTCCGATCTGAACGATCTCTATCGCCGCGTCATCAACCGCAACAACCGTCTGAAACGGCTGATCGAACTGCGCGCGCCTGACATCATCATCCGCAACGAAAAGCGCATGCTGCAGGAGTCTGTGGACGCGCTGTTCGACAACGGCCGTCGCGGCCGCGTCATCACCGGCGCCAACAAGCGTCCGCTGAAGTCGCTGTCCGACATGCTGAAGGGCAAGCAGGGCCGCTTCCGTCAGAACCTGCTCGGCAAGCGCGTCGATTATTCCGGCCGTTCGGTGATCGTCGTCGGTCCGGAGCTCAAGCTGCATCAGTGCGGCCTGCCGAAGAAGATGGCGCTCGAACTGTTCAAGCCGTTCATCTATTCGAAGCTCGACGCGCGCGGCTATTCCTCCACCGTCAAGCAGGCGAAGAAGCTGGTCGAGAAGGAGAAGCCGGAGGTTTGGGATATCCTTGACGAGGTGATCCGCGAACATCCGATCATGCTCAACCGCGCGCCGACGCTGCATCGTCTGGGCATCCAGGCGTTCGAGCCGGTGCTGATCGAAGGCAAGGCGATCCAGCTTCACCCGCTGGTTTGCGCCGCGTTCAACGCCGACTTCGACGGCGACCAGATGGCCGTGCACGTTCCGCTGTCGCTCGAAGCGCAGCTCGAAGCGCGCGTGCTGATGATGTCGACCAACAACATCCTGCATCCCGCGAATGGTCAGCCGATCATCGTGCCGTCGCAGGACATCGTGCTCGGTCTCTATCACCTCACCATCATGGCTGACGGCGAGCCGGGCCAGTACAAGGCTGATCCGAAGACCGGCGTGCTGCAGGGCGTCTACAGCGATCTCGGCGAGCTCGAGCATGCGCTGTCGAGCAAGGCGGTGACGCTGCACGCGAAGATCAAGTATCGCTGGAAGGGCCTCGGCGCCGACGGCAAGCCGGTGACGAAGTTCTATGACACGACGCCCGGCCGAGTGCTGCTCGGCCAGCTTCTGCCGAAGGACCCGAAGGTTCCGTTCGACGTCGCGAACCGTCTCATGACGAAGCGCGAAATCTCGGGGATGATCGACTCCGTCTACCGCAACTGCGGTCAGAAGGAGACGGTGATCTTCTGCGACCGCATCATGTCGCTCGGCTTCACCAACGCGTTCCGCGCCGGCATCTCATTCGGCAAGGACGACATGGTGATCCCGGAGAACAAGTGGACGATCGTCGAAGAGACGCGCGCGCTCACCAAGGATTACGAGCAGCAGTATCAGGACGGTCTGATTACGCAGGGCGAGAAGTACAACAAGGTCGTCGACGCCTGGGCGAAGTGCTCGGACAAGCTCGCGGCCGAAATGATGGCGCGCATCTCGTCGGTGAAGAAGGACGACAAGGGCCGCGATAAGCCGGTGAACTCGATCTACATGATGAGCCACTCCGGCGCGCGCGGTTCGCCCACGCAGATGAAGCAGCTCGCGGCGATGCGCGGCCTGATGGCCAAGCCGTCAGGCGAGATCATCGAAAGCCCGATCATCTCGAACTTCAAGGAAGGTCTCGACGTTCTCGAGTACTTCAACTCCACGCATGGCGCCCGCAAGGGTCTCGCCGACACGGCGCTCAAGACGGCCAACTCCGGCTATCTCACCCGCCGTCTCGTCGACGTCGCGCAGGACGCGATCATCTCCGAAGTCGATTGCGGCTCGACCGGCGGCATCTCGATGCGCGCCATCGTCGACGCCGGCCAGATCGTGGCTTCGCTGGCGATCCGCATTCTCGGCCGCACCGCGGCGGAGGATCTGACCGATGCGGACGGCAAGGTCATCGTCGCCACCGGCGAGATGATCGAGGAGAAGCACATCGACAAGATCACCGCCGCCGGCATCCAGGAAGTGAAGATTCGTTCGGTGCTCACCTGTGAGACCAAGAACGGCGTCTGCGCGACCTGCTACGGACGCGATCTCGCGCGCGGCACGCCCGTCAATATGGGCGAAGCCGTCGGCGTCATCGCGGCGCAGTCGATTGGCGAGCCGGGCACGCAGCTCACCATGCGCACCTTCCACATCGGCGGCGCGGCGCAGATCAATGAGCAGTCGTCGCTCGACTCCAACTTCGAAGGCGTGGTCAAGGTCCGCAATCGCAACGTCGCCCGCAATTCCGAGGGCGAACTCGTCGCGATGAGCCGCAACATGTCGATCATCATCGCCGCCCCTGATGGAACGGAGCGCGCGGTGCATCGCATCGCCTATGGCGCGAAGCTCAAGGTGGACGAGGGCGACACGATGAAGCGCGGCCAGCGCATCGCGGAGTGGGATCCCTACACCCGTCCGATCCTCACCGAGGTCGACGGCAAGGTCGGGCTGGAGGATCTCATCGACGGCCAGTCGATGGTTGAAACCGCCGACGAGTCGACGGGCATCTCCAAGCGCATCGTGATCGACTGGCACGGTTCGCAGCGTACGGCGAGCCTCAAGCCGGCGATGGTGATCGAGGACAAGAACGGCAAGATCGCCAAGCTCGCGCGCGGCGGCGACGCCCGCTACTTCCTCGCGGTCGACGCGATCGTGGCGGCGGAGCCGGGCTCGACGGTGAAGGCCGGCGACGTTCTCGCGCGTATCCCGATGGAGAGCGCCAAGACCCGCGACATCACGGGTGGTCTGCCGCGCGTGGCGGAGCTGTTCGAAGCGCGTCGTCCGAAGGACGCCGCGATCATCGCGGAGAAGTCGGGCACCGTCCGCTTCGGCCGCGACTACAAGAACAAGCGCCGCCTGACGCTCGAACCGAGCGATGGGTCGGAGGCGGTCGAGTACCTGATCCCGAAGGGCAAGCACATCCACTTGCAGGACGGCGACATGGTGGAACTCGGCGACTACATCGTCGACGGCAATCCGGCTCCGCACGACATTCTGGCGATCAAGGGCGTGGAGGAGCTTGCGGCTTACCTCGTCAACGAAATCCAGGAAGTCTACCGGTTGCAGGGCGTGAGCATCAACGACAAGCACATCGAGGTGATTGTCCGTCAGATGCTGCAGAAGATCGAGGTCACCGATCAGGGCGACACCGAGCTTCTTTCCGGCGAGCAGCTTGACCGCACCGAGTTCGACGACATCAACGCCAGGTTCGTCGCGGAGGGTCGCAAGCCCGCCGCCGGCGTGCCGGTGCTGCTCGGCATCACCAAGGCGAGCCTCCAGACCCGGTCGTTCATCTCGGCGGCGTCCTTCCAGGAGACCACCCGCGTCCTTACCGAGGCGGCGGTCAACGGCAAGGTCGACACGCTGGAAGGCCTCAAGGAGAACGTCATCGTCGGCCGCCTTATCCCGGCCGGCACGGGCGGCATGATCTCCCGGCTGCGCTCGGTCGCGACCCGTCGCGACGATCTCATCCTCCAGCAGCAGGCGACCCAGCCTGCGCCGGAGCTGGAGACGCCGCAGCCGGCTGCAACCGCGGCCGAGTGATCGGACCCTTTAAGGGAATCATCGAAAGGCCGCCGCGAGGCGGCCTTTTCCTTTGGTGGAATCGACCAGATTCGCCGGAATCAGGGCCCTCGCGGCGGAATTGGAGCCGGCGCGGCCGGATTTCGGCTCAAATCCCTGCGAAGATAGTCAAAATGCCGGATTTTCAGGCCGTTCCGGCTGTTGACGGCCTGTTAAAGCTGAGTCATAAGCCCCGCCACATCGGCAGGCGGTTGGCTGTGCTGTTCCCTCAGGGATTCCCGAGGGACCCACCCGGTCAAGACGCTGCCGCGACTAGCTTCGACAGATCCGGTTCTCTTTTGAGCGGGATCAGCCGCGCATGAACGTCCCACCCGGGGCGGTCCTCTGCAAGCGCAGCGCGCCCGGGCGATAGCCTATGGCGCGTGTTTGTTTTGCGCGCACGGAATGTTGAAGCGCGGCGCGGGCCGATCAGGTGATTGGAACGAGCGAAAAAGGCGAGAGATGCCGACGATCAGCCAGCTGATCCGCAAGCCGCGCACGGTGCGGACCTACCGCGAGAAGTCGCGCCACATGGAGGCTTGCCCCCAGAAGCGCGGCGTCTGCACGCGCGTCTATACGACGACGCCGAAGAAGCCGAACTCGGCGCTGCGCAAGGTCGCGAAGGTGCGTCTTACCAATGGCTTCGAGATCATTGGTTACATTCCGGGTGAAGGCCACAACCTGCAGGAGCACTCGGTGGTCATGATCCGCGGCGGCCGCGTGAAGGACCTTCCGGGCGTCCGCTATCACATCCTGCGCGGCGTGCTCGACACGCAGGGCGTCAAGGACCGCAAGCAGCGCCGTTCGAAGTACGGCGCGAAGCGTCCGAAGTAAGCAACGAGTTTCCGCGGCCTGCTTCCGCCGACGCGCTTTGCGCGGGGCTAGGGAGCGGGCCGCGGCCTTCCACCTACGGGAGCAAAGAGACCATGTCCCGCCGTCACAGCGCCGAAAAGCGTGAGATCATTCCGGACCCGAAGTTCGGCGACATCGTCGTCACCAAGTTCATGAACTCGGTGATGTATGAGGGCAAGAAGTCGACCGCCGAGCGCATGGTCTATGGCGCCTTCGACTCGATTGAAGCCAAGGCCAAGGTGTCGCCGATCGAAGTGTTCAAGGCGGCGCTCGAGAACGTCGCTCCGGCGATCGAAGTCCGCTCCCGCCGCGTCGGCGGCGCGACGTATCAGGTTCCGGTCGAGGTCCGCCCGACCCGCCGTCAGGCGCTGGCGATCCGCTGGATCATCCAGGCTGCGCGCGCGCGCAACGACCGCACCATGGTCGATCGTCTCTCGGCCGAGCTGCTCGACGCAGCCAACAACCGCGGCAACGCGGTCAAGAAGCGGGAAGACACGCACAAGATGGCGGAAGCCAACCGCGCCTTCGCGCACTACCGCTGGTAACAGCGGCGCAACTCACGAATTTCGAGCACGATCATGGCCCGCACGCACGCGATCACCGACTACCGAAATTTCGGCATCATGGCGCATATCGACGCCGGCAAGACGACGACGACCGAGCGCGTGCTGTATTACACGGGCAAGTCGCACAAGATCGGCGAAGTCCATGACGGCGCCGCCACCATGGACTTCATGGAGCAGGAGCAGGAGCGCGGCATCACGATCACGTCGGCTGCGACGACCGCTTTCTGGAAGGGTAAGCGCCTCAACATCATCGACACCCCCGGCCACGTCGATTTCACCATCGAAGTCGAGCGTTCGCTGCGCGTGCTCGACGGCGCGGTATGCGTGCTCGACTCCAACCAGGGCGTCGAGCCTCAGACCGAAACGGTCTGGCGTCAGGGCGACAAGTACAAGGTTCCGCGCATCGTCTTCTGTAACAAGATGGACAAGACGGGCGCCGATTTTTATCAGTGCCTCGACGACATCAAGAAGCGCCTTGGCGCGAAGCCGGTTCCGATCCAGCTTCCGATCGGCGCCGAGTCCGATTTCAAGGGCATCATCGACCTCGTCCGCATGAAGGCGGTGGTGTGGTCGGGCGAGGCGCTCGGCGCCGAATTCGACGAGAACGCCGAGATCCCGGCCGACCTCGTTGAGAAAGCCAACGAATACCGCGCTGCACTGATCGAAGCCGCCGTCGAGCTCGACGACGCCGCGATGGAAGCCTATCTCGAGGGCAAGGAAACCAGCGAAGAGACGCTGAAGACGCTGATCCGCAAAGCGGTTCTCACCGGCGCCTTCTACCCCGTGCTCGCCGGCTCCGCCTTCAAGAACAAGGGCGTTCAGCCGCTGCTCGACGCCGTCGTTGATTATCTCCCGTCTCCGATCGATCGTGGCGCGATCAAGGGCATCGACTACAAGACCGGCGAAGAGACCTCGCGCGCGCCGACCGACGATGCGCCGCTGTCGCTGCTCGGTTTCAAGATCATGGACGACCAGTATGGCGTCCTGACCTTCTGCCGCATCTATTCCGGCAAGCTCGAGAAGGGCATGGGCCTGCTCAACTCGACCCGTGAGAAGAACGAACGCGTCGGCCGCATGCTGCTGATGCATGCGAACAACCGTGAGGAAATCTCGGAAGCCTATGCCGGCGACATCGTCGCGCTGGTTGGCCTGAAAGACACCCGCACCGGCGACACGCTCTGCGACCCACAGAAGGCCGTGATCCTCGAGAAGATGGAGTTCCCGGAACCTGTCATCGAGATGAAGGTCGAGCCGAAGACGAAGAACGACCAGGAGAAGATGGCGCTCGCGCTCATCAAGCTCGCGTCGGAGGATCCGTCGTTCCGCGTCACGACGGACTCAGAGTCGGGCGAGACGATCATCAAGGGCATGGGCGAGCTGCATCTCGACATCAAGGTCGACATCCTGCGCCGCACGCACAAGGTGGAAGTGAATGTTGGCGCGCCGCAGGTGGCGTTCCGCGAGCGGATCGGCCGTCGCGTCGAGAAGGACTACACCCACAAGAAGCAGTCGGGCGGTACGGGCCAGTTCGCGCGCGTGAAGTTCATCGTCGAGCCGAACGAAGCCGGCAAGGGCTATGAGTTCGAGTCGAAGATCGTCGGCGGCTCGGTGCCGAAGGAATACATCCCCGGCGTCGAAAAGGGCCTCAACTCGGTGCTCGGCGCTGGCGTGATCGCCGGCTTCCCGGTCGTCGATCTCAAGGTCACGCTGATCGACGGCGCCTACCACGAAGTCGACTCCTCGGCGCTGGCGTTCGAAATCGCGGCGCGCGCGGGTCTTCGCGAGGCGCTGCAGGAAGGCAAGTGCGTCCTGCTCGAGCCGATCATGAAGGTCGAGGTGGTGACGCCGGAAGAATACACCGGCTCCGTCATCGGCGATCTCAACTCCCGCCGCGGCCAGATCCAGGGTCAGGACATGCGCGGCAATGCGGTCGTCGTGAATGCGATGGTGCCGCTGATGAACATGTTCGGTTACGTGAGCAACCTCCGGTCGTTCACGCAGGGCCGGGCCAGCTACACGATGCAGTTCGATCACTACGCTCAGGCGCCGAACAACGTCGTCACCGAAATTCAGGCCAAGTCGGCCTGATCTTTCACCACTTAGGTTCCAAACGCGCGTCGCGCACACGTTGATGGAGGGCCACGATGGCCAAAGAGAAGTTCAATCGCAGCAAGCCGCACTGCAACATCGGCACCATCGGTCACGTCGACCATGGCAAGACGTCGCTGACGGCTGCGATCACGAAGGTGCTCGCCGAGAGCGGCGGCGCGACCTTCACCGCCTATGACCAGATCGACAAGGCGCCGGAAGAGAAGGCGCGCGGCATCACGATCTCGACCGCGCACGTCGAGTACGAGACCACGAAGCGCCACTATGCGCACGTCGACTGCCCCGGCCACGCCGACTATGTGAAGAACATGATCACCGGCGCCGCGCAGATGGACGGCGCGATCCTGGTCGTGTCTGCTGCTGACGGCCCGATGCCGCAGACCCGCGAGCACATCCTGCTCGCCCGCCAGGTCGGCGTTCCCGCGCTCGTCGTGTTCATGAACAAGGTCGACATGGTCGACGATCCGGAACTCCTCGACCTCGTCGAGCTCGAGGTCCGTGAGCTTCTCTCGAAGTACGAATTCCCTGGCGACGACATTCCGATCACCAAGGGCTCGGCGCTGATGGCGCTCGAAGACAAGAGCCCCGAGATCGGCCGCGACGCCGTTCTCAAGCTGATGGAGACGGTCGACGCCTACATCCCGCAGCCTGAGCGCCCGATCGATCTGCCCTTCCTGATGCCGGTCGAAGACGTGTTCTCTATCTCCGGCCGCGGCACGGTCGTCACTGGTCGCGTCGAGCGCGGCATCGTCAAGGTCGGCGAGGAAATCGAGATCGTCGGTCTGCGCGACACGCAGAAGACCACGGTCACCGGTGTCGAGATGTTCCGCAAACTGCTCGATCAGGGCCAGGCGGGCGACAACATTGGCGCGCTGCTGCGCGGCACGAAGCGCGAGGACGTCGAGCGCGGCCAGGTGCTGTGCAAGCCGGGCTCGGTGAAGCCGCACAAGAAGTTCAAGGCTGAAGCCTACATCCTGACGAAGGACGAGGGCGGTCGCCACACGCCGTTCTTCACGAACTATCGTCCGCAGTTCTACTTCCGTACGACCGACGTGACCGGCGTCGTCCATCTGCCCGAGGGCACCGAGATGGTCATGCCTGGCGACAACATCGCCATGACGGTCGAGCTGATCACGCCAATCGCGATGGAAGAGAAGCTCCGCTTCGCCATCCGCGAAGGCGGCCGCACGGTGGGCGCGGGCGTCGTCGCCTCGATCATCGAGTAATCATTGGAATTGTCCGGCGCGACGCACGCTGTGTCGCGCCGGATATGTTTGACACGGCAGTGAAGGGCGGAAAGCCATGAACGGTCAGAATATCCGCATTCGCCTCAAAGCGTTCGACCATCGCGTGCTCGATGCCTCGACGAAGGAGATCGTCTCCACGGCGAAGCGGACCGGCGCGCAGGTGAGGGGGCCGATCCCGCTTCCGACGCGCATCGAGCGATTCACGGTGAACCGCTCGCCGCATATCGACAAGAAGTCCCGCGAGCAGTTCGAGATCCGCACCCACAAGCGCGTTCTCGACATCGTGGAGCCGACTCCGCAGACCGTGGACGCGCTGATGAAGCTCGACCTCGCGGCGGGCGTCGACGTCGAGATCAAGTTGTAATCGGGCTCCTCTCACGGAAGAGCCCTCGTTTTAACGAACGCCGGAAGGATCTAAGAGCCATGCGCTCAGGCGTCATCGCACAGAAGGTCGGAATGACCCGCGTCTTCACGGACGGCGGCATTCATGTGCCTGTGACGGTGCTCAAGCTCGACAACTGCCAGGTTGTCGCGCACCGCACCAAGGAAAAGAACGGCTACATCGCGCTGCAGCTCGGCGCCGGCAAGGCCAAGGTCAAGAACGTCGCCAAGGCGGATCGCGGCCACTTCGCCGTCGCCAAGGTCGAGCCGAAGATGAAGCTCGCGGAATTCCGCGTCGACGAGAAGCATCTGATCCCGGTCGGGGCGCAGATCACCGCCGACCACTTCATCGCCGGCCAGTTCGTCGACGTGTCGGGCACCTCGACCGGCAAGGGCTTCGCGGGCGGCATGAAGCGCTGGAATTTCCGCGGTCTGCGCGCCACGCACGGCGTGTCGGTGTCGCACCGTTCGATCGGTTCGACCGGCGGCCGTCAGGACCCGGGCAAGACTTTCAAGAACCAGAAGATGCCGGGCCATCTCGGCGCCGAGCGCGTGACGACGCAGAATCTGCGCGTCGTGCAGACTGATCCTTCGCGCGGGCTGATCCTGATCGAAGGCGCGGTTCCCGGCGTCAAGGGCGGCTGGATCCATGTGCGCGACGCGGTCAAGCGCGCGCTGCCGAAGGATGCGCCGTCGCCTGGCAAGTTCACCATGCCGGAAGCTGAAGCTGCTGGCGGGGAGGCGAAGTAATGAAACTCGACGTCACCACGCTCGACGGCGCCAAGTCGGGTTCGATCGATCTCAATGACGAGATCTTCGGCCTCGATCCGCGCGCCGACATCCTGCACCGCGTCGTGCGCTGGCAACTCGCCAAGCGCCAGCGCGGCACGCACGAGACGCTCGGCCGCTCGGACATCGATCGCACGAAGCACAAGCTCTATCGCCAGAAGGGCACCGGCGGCGCGCGTCACGGCGCGGCGTCTGCGCCGCAGTTCCGCGGCGGCGGCCGCTCCTTCGGTCCGGTCACGCGCAGCCATGCGCATGATCTGCCGAAGAAAGTGCGCGCTCTCGGCTTGAAGCATGCGCTCTCGGCCAAGGCTAAGTCCGCGACCCTGATCGTCGTCGACGACATCAGCGCGAAGGAAGCCAAGACGAAGGCGGTGCTCGCCCAGTTCGGCAAGCTCGGCCTGAAGAGCGCGCTGATCATCGGCGGCGCCGAGATCGACAAGAACTTCGGTCTCGCCGCCCGCAATATCCATTCCGTCGACGTGCTGCCCGTGCAGGGCATCAATGTCTACGACATCATGCGCCGCGACACGCTCGTGTTGACGAAGGCCGCGATTGATGCGCTGGAGGCGCGCTTCAAATGAGCACCGATCCGCGCCACTACGACGTCATCGTCAGCCCCGTGATCACGGAAAAGGCGACGGCGCTGTCGGAACAGAACAAGGTCGTATTCAAGGTCGCGAAGAGCGCCACCAAGCCGCAGATCAAGGCGGCGGTGGAGAAGCTCTTCAACGTCAAGGTGACCGCCGTGAACACGCTCGTCACCAAGGGCAAAGTGAAAGCCTTCCGGGGCACGTTTGGCCAGCGTTCGGACGTCAAGAAAGCGGTCGTGACCCTCGACGAGGGTTCGCGCATCGACGTGACGACCGGGCTCTGAGGAACTGAGGTCTCGCCATGGCGCTCAAGAAATTCAAACCGACGACGCCGAGCCTTCGCCAGCTCGTCCTCGTCGACCGCAGCGAGCTCTACAAGGGCAAGCCGGTCAAGACGCTGACCGAGGGCCGCGCGTCCACGGGCGGCCGCAACAATCTCGGCCGCGTCACCACGCGGTTCCGCGGCGGCGGCCACAAGCAGTCCTACCGCATCGTCGACTTCAAGCGTCGCGGTAAGGAAGGCGTGCCGGCGACCGTCGAGCGGCTCGAATATGATCCGAACCGCACCGCGTTTATCGCGCTGGTGAAGTATCAGGACGGCGATCTCGCCTACATCCTGGCGCCGCAGCGCCTCGCCGCCGGCGACACGGTCGTCGCGGGCGAGCAGGTCGACATCAAGCCGGGCAATGCGATGCCGCTCGGATCGATGCCGGTCGGGACGATCGTCCACAACATCGAGCTGAAGATCGGCAAGGGCGGCGCGATGGCGCGCTCGGCGGGCGCCTATGCGCAACTCGTCGGCCGCGACCAGGGCTACTGCATCATCCGCCTGAGCTCGGGCGAGCAGCGTCTCGTCCATTCGCAGTGCTATGCGACGGTCGGCGCGGTCTCGAATCCGGACCACATGAACATCTCGATCGGCAAGGCCGGTCGCAACCGTTGGCTTGGCTTCCGTTCGCACAACCGCGGCACGTCGATGAACCCGGTCGACCATCCGCACGGCGGCGGCGAAGGCCGCACGTCCGGCGGCCGTCACCCGGTGACGCCGTGGGGCAAGCCGACCAAGGGCAAGAAAACGCGCTCCAACAAGCGCACCGACACGTTCATCGTGTCGAGCCGTCACAAGAAGAAAAAGTGAGGCTGGTGATATGACCCGCTCTGTCTGGAAAGGTCCGTTCGTCGACGGATACCTCCTGAAGAAGGCCGATACGTCCCGTTCGTCGGGTCGGTCCGAGGTGATCAAGATCTGGAGCCGCCGCTCCACGATCCTGCCGCAGTTCGTCGGACTGACGTTCGGCGTCCACAACGGCCAGAAGCATGTTCCGGTTCTCGTGTCCGAGGAAATGGTGGGGCACAAGTTCGGCGAGTTCTCGCCGACGCGCACCTTCCATGGTCACTCGTCGGACAAGAAAGCCAAGAAGTCGAAGTGAGGGAGCCATGAGCAAGCCAAAGACTCCCCGCCAGCTGAGCGAAACCGAAGCCAAGGCCGAAGCGCGCAATCTGCGCGTCTCGCCGCAGAAGCTCAACCTCGTCGCGCAGCTCATTCGCGGCAAGAAGGTTGCGACCGCGCTCGCCGATCTCGAATTCTCGCGCAAGCGCATCGCCAAGGACGTGAAGAAGTGCCTGGAGAGCGCGATTGCGAACGCCGAAAACAACCATGAGCTCGATGTCGACGATCTCGTCGTCAAGGAAGCCCATGTCGGCAAGTCGATCGTGATGAAGCGCTTCCACGCGCGCGCCCGCGGCCGCGCCGGCCGGATTGCGAAGTTCTTCTCGAACATCACGATCGTCGTGCGCGAAGTCGAAGAAGAAAAAGCCAAGAAGGCGGCTTGAGGAGCTGAACGATGGGTCAGAAAGTCAATCCGACCGGGTTTCGCCTCGGCATCAACCGCACCTGGGATTCGCGCTGGTACGCGAACAAGGGCGATTACGCCAAGCTGCTCCATGAGGATTTCGCGATCCGCAAGGCCCTGATGAAGGACCTGAAGCAGGCGGCCGTGTCGAAGATCATCATCGAGCGCCCGCACAAGAAGTGCCGCGTGTCGATCCTGTCGGCGCGTCCGGGCGTCGTCATCGGCAAGAAGGGCGCTGACATCGACAAGCTGCGCAAGCAGGTTGCGAAGATGACCGGCTCGGAAGTCGCGCTGAACATCATCGAGGTGCGCAAGCCCGAGATCGATGCGACGCTCGTCGCCGAGTCGATCGCGCAGCAGCTCGAGCGCCGCGTCGCGTTCCGTCGCGCCATGAAGCGCGCCGTGCAGTCGGCGATGCGTCTCGGCGCGGAAGGCATCCGCATCAACTGCTCCGGCCGTCTTGGCGGCGCCGAGATCGCGCGCCTTGAGTGGTATCGCGAAGGCCGCGTGCCGCTGCATACGCTGCGCGGCGACGTCGATTACGGCGTGGCGACGGCGTTCACGACCTACGGCACCTGCGGCGTGAAGGTCTGGATCTTCAAGGGCGAAATCCTTGAGCATGATCCGATGGCGCAGGACAAGAAGCAGGCCGAAGAGAGCCAGCGCTCGGGCGGCCGTCGCGAGATGGGCGAACGCGAAGGCCGTGACGGCCGTGATCGCGACCGCGGCGATCGCGGCCGCGGCTAAGGAACAGCACGATGTTGCAGCCAAAAAAGACCAACTATCGCCGCGCCTTCAAGGGGCGCATCAAGGGCGAGACCAAGGCTGGCGCGCAGTTGAACTTCGGCCAGTTCGGCCTGAAGGCGCTCGAGCCGGAGCGCATCACCGCGCGCCAGATCGAGGCCGCGCGCCGCGCCATCACGCGCGAAATGAAGCGCGTCGGCCGCGTCTGGATTCGCATCTTCCCGGATTTGCCGGTGTCGAAGAAGCCGACCGAAGTCCGCATGGGCTCGGGCAAGGGCGCTCCGGAATTCTGGGCCGCGCGCGTCGCGCCAGGCCGCATCATGTTTGAAATCGACGGCGTGTCTGAAGTCACGGCCCGCGAAGCGCTGCGCCTCGGCGCCGCCAAGCTGCCGATCAAGACGCGCTTCGTGCAGCGCATCGCCGAGTAAGGAGGGGCCGATGAAAACCAGTCAGCGGACGTCCGACCTGAAGGCGATGACCGGCGACCAGCTCAATGACGAGCTCGTCAAGCTGAAGAAGGAGCAGTTCAACCTGCGCTTCCAGAAGGCGACCGGGCAGCTCGAGAAGACCAACCGCGTGCGCGAGGTCCGTCGCGACATCGCGCGCGTGAAGACACTCGCCAAATCAAAGGCCGCCTCGGCGGCCAAGACCGCCTGAGGAGCGACAGATGCCGAAGCGCATTCTCCAGGGCGTTGTCGTCTCCGACAAGCAGGACAAGACCGTCGTCGTGAAAGTCGAGCGCCGGTTCACGCACCCGCTGTTCAAGAAGACGGTGCGCCGCACGAAGAACTACCATGCCCATGACGAAGCCAACCTGTTCAAGGTCGGCGACACCGTGGACATCCAGGAAGGCCGCCCGATTTCGAAATTGAAGCGTTGGGTGGTGTTGCCGAAAGCCTGAAGCAGCGTTAAAAGCGCCGCTTCGGGCGGGGGCCGCATGGCCTCCGCCTCGGCTTTTCAGGGGGCTAGCTCCCTGAAAAGCCAACTAAATCCGGGACGGAATCAACTGTCCCGATCAACTCCAGGCGTAGTCCGGGGCGACCCGGAAACCGACTGAAAGGATATGTGTCATGATCCAGATGCAAACGAATCTGGACGTCGCCGACAATTCCGGCGCTCGCCGCGTGATGTGCATCAAGGTGCTCGGCGGCTCCAAGCGCAAGTATGCGGGCGTTGGCGACATCATCGTTGTCTCGATCAAGGAAGCGATTCCGCGCGGCCGCGTGAAGAAGGGCGACGTCATGAAGGCGATCGTCGTTCGCACCGCGAAGGACATCCGCCGCGCTGACGGCTCGGTCATCCGCTTCGACAAGAATGCGGCCGTTCTGATCAACAACCAGAAAGAGCCAATCGGCACCCGCATCTTCGGGCCGGTTCCGCGCGAGCTGCGCGCGAAGAACCACATGAAGATCATCTCGCTCGCGCCGGAGGTGCTGTGATGGCCGCGAAGATCAAGAAGGGCGACCAGGTTCTGGTCATCGCTGGCCGCGACAAGGGCAAGACCGGCGAAGTCACGCAGATGTTTCCGTCCGAAAGCAAAGCTCTCGTGCGCGGAATCAATCTGGTGAAGCGTCACCAGAAGCAGTCGCCAAGCCAGGAAGGCGGCATCATCTCCAAGGAGATGCCGATCCATCTGTCGAACATCTCGCTGTTCGTCGCTGACGGGAAAGCCAACAAGGCGACGCGCGTTGGATTCAAAACTCTGGAGGACGGCCGCAAGGTGCGGTTCGCCAAGCGTTCGGGAGATCTGATCGATGGCTAAGGCTCCGGAACAGCCCAAGAAGGATTCGGCCAAGGCCGCGCCGCAGGGCAAGGATGCTCCGAAGAAGGAGAAGGGCGCCAAGGGCGAAGCGAAGGGCGCGAGCGGCAAGGCTGCGGCGACGCTCGCCGGCTACACCGCGCGCCTTCAGAAGCATTATGACGAGGTCGTGCGCCCCGGCATGATCCAGGAGTTCGGCTACAAGAACCCGATGGAGGTTCCGAAGGTCGACAAGATTGTGCTGAACATGGGCGTCGGCGAATCCACCGCCGATTCCAAGAAGGCCTCGGTCGCCGCCGGCGATCTCGCGCTGATCGCCGGCCAGAAGCCGGTCGTCACGCGGGCGCGCAAGGCGATCTCGACCTTCAAGCTGCGTGAAGGCATGCCGATCGGCGCCAAGGTCACGCTGCGCAAGACCCGCATGTACGAATTCATGGACCGCCTCGTCACGATCGCGCTGCCGCGCGTGCGCGACTTCCGCGGCCTGAACGCGAAGTCGTTCGACGGCAACGGCAACTACGCGCTCGGCATCAAGGAGCACCTCGTGTTCCCTGAGATCAATTACGACAAGGCCGAGTCGAGCTGGGGCATGGACGTCGTCGTCTGCACCACGGCCAAGACCGACAAGGAAGCGCAGGCGCTTCTGAAACTGTTCAACTTCCCTTTCCGGCAGTGAGCTGACGCTCAAACGCGGAGACCAGGAGATCGATATGGCGAAGACAAGCTCGATCGAGAAGAACAAGAAGCGGATGAAGCTCGCCAAGCAATACAATGGCAAGCGCACCCGTCTTCTTGCGATCGCGAATGACGAAGGAAAGTCCATGGAGGAGCGCTTCATGGCGCGCCTCAAGCTGGCGGAAATGCCGCGCAATGCGAATCCGACGCGCATCCGCAACCGCTGCGATGTGACGGGGCGTCCGCGCTCGGTCTATCGCAAGCTGAAGCTGTCGCGCATCGCGCTGCGCGAGCTTGGCAACAAGGGCCTGGTTCCAGGCCTTGTGAAGTCGAGCTGGTAAGGAGGATCGGACATCATGGCGATCAACGATCCCTTGGGCGATATGCTCACCCGCATCCGCAACGGCCAGATGCGCCGCATGTCGCGGGTGTCGACGCCGGGCTCCAAGCTGCGTGAGCGCGTGCTCGAAGTGCTGCAGTCGGAAGGTTATATCCGCGGCTTCAGCTCGACCGAGCATGGCAACGGCCGCACCGAGTTCGACATCGAACTGAAATACTACGACGGCCAGCCCGTGATCCGCGAGATTGCTCGCGTGTCCAAGCCCGGCCGGCGCGTCTACGCCTCCGTTGCGACGATGCCCCGCGTCGCGAACGGTCTCGGCATCACGATCCTTTCGACTCCGAAGGGTGTGATGGCGGACCATCAGGCGCGCGAAAACAATGTCGGCGGCGAGGTTCTCTGTCAGGTCGTCTGACCTGGCGGAGATCCTTCAAGCGGAGAACTGATATGTCTCGCGTCGGCAAGAAAGCTGTAGCGGTTCCGAAGGGCGTCACCGCCCGTCTCGACGGTCAGACCGTCTCGATGAAGGGACCGAAGGGCGAACTGAAATTCACCGTGCCGGAAATCGTCTCGGTGAAGATGGAAGGCGACCAGATCGCGGTCGCCAACAAGAACGACACCAAGGTCGCGCGCGCCCAGTGGGGCATGTCGCGCGCCCAGATCGCGAATCTCGCGAAAGGCGTCACGCAGGGCTTCGAGAAGAAGCTCGAAATCAACGGCGTCGGCTACAAGGCGGCGATGCAGGGCAAGGTGCTCAAGCTGTCGCTCGGCTACAGCCATGACATCGACTACGCGACCCCGGAAGGCGTCACCATCGCGGTGACGAAGCCGACCGAGATCGTCGTGTCCGGCATCGACAAGCAGCGCGTCGGTCAGGCGGCGGCGGAAATCCGCAGCTATCGTGGCCCCGAGCCCTATAAGGGCAAGGGCGTCAAGTACTCTGACGAGTTCATCTTCCGCAAGGAAGGCAAGAAGAAGTAAGGATCGGACCCATGACGAAGAACGCGAATGTGACCGCGCGCCGTCAGGCCCGCGTCCGCCGCAAGCTGAAGACGGTTGGGGGCGAGCGTCCTCGCCTGTCCGTGTTCCGCTCATCGAAGCAGATCTATGCGCAGGTCATCGACGACGTGAAAGGCGTGACGCTTGCGTCCGCGTCTTCGCTCGAGAAGGACCTGAAGGGCCAGCTCAAGACGGGCGCCGACAAGGCGGCCGCGACGGCGGTCGGCAAGCTGATCGCAGAGCGCGCGACGAAGGCTGGCGTGACCACGGTCGTTTTCGACCGCGGCCAGTACATGTTCCATGGGCGCGTGAAGGCGCTCGCGGACGGGGCGCGCGAAGGCGGCCTGCAGTTCTAATTGGCGAAGTCCTCCGGACTTCGTTTGAGTTGGGTGTTCGCGATGTCGGACGGAAAAGTGGCTGCCACTTTTCCTGCCATCGCTCAGAAGGGAAGCGAGCGGCGAGGCGTTCGCGCTTCGCCGCGCAAGTGACCGAGAGGATATCGGAATGGCAAGGGAACCGCGCAGGCAAGAGCGCAATAAACCGGAAGAGCGCGACAGCGAATTCGTCGACAAGCTCGTCCATATCAATCGCGTCGCCAAGGTGGTGAAGGGCGGCAAGCGCTTCGGCTTCGCCGCGCTCGTCGTCGTCGGCGACCAGAAGGGTCGCGTCGGCTTCGGCCACGGCAAGGCGCGCGAAGTGCCGGAAGCGATCCGCAAGGCGACGGAAGCCGCCAAGCGCGGTCTCGTCCGCGTGCCGCTGCGCGAAGGCCGCACGCTGCATCATGACGTGTATGGCCGTCACGGCGCCGGCAAGGTGATCGTGCGCGCTGCGCCTGCCGGCACCGGGATCATCGCCGGCGGTCCGATGCGCGCCGTGTTCGAGTCGGTCGGCGTGCATGACGTCGTCGCGAAGTCGATGGGCTCGTCGAACCCGTACAACCTCGTCCGCGCGACGTTCGACGCGTTGAAGCGCGAGGACAGCCCGCGCGCTGTCGCGGCGCGTCGCAATCTCAAGGTGTCGCAACTGCAGTCGCGTCGTCGCGAAGGCGGCGAAGACGCCGGTTCCGACGCGTAAGGAGGAGCCGAAATGTCTACTGCTCCTGCTTCCAAGACCGTCACGGTCGAGCAGATCGCCGCTCCCTGCCGCCGCGTTCACACGCAGCGCGAGACGCTGATCGGGCTTGGCCTCAACAAGATGAACCGCCGCTCGACCCTCGTCGACACGCCCGCCGTTCGCGGCATGATCCGTTCGGTGCGCCACCTCGTGCGCGTCGTCGACGGGCAGTGAGGAGGCCAAGATGAAACTCACTGATCTCAGGGACAATCCGGGCGCGACCAAAGAGCGGATCCGCGTCGGACGCGGCATCGGCTCCGGCAAGGGCAAGACCGGCGGACGCGGCGTGAAGGGCCAGAAGGCGCGCACGGGCGTCGCCATCAAGGGCTTCGAAGGCGGTCAGATGCCGCTGCATCGCCGCCTGCCGAAGCGGGGCTTCTGGAACCCCTTCGCCAAGCATCTCAACGAAGTGAATCTCGGCCGCCTCCAGCAGGCCGTCGACTCGGGCAAGCTCGACGCCGGCAAGCCGGTGACGATCGACGCGCTGGTCGAGGCGGGCGTCTGCCGCAACGCGCTCGATGGCGTGAAGGTGCTCGGGGTTGGCGACCTCAAGGCGAAGCTCGCGCTTGAAGTGTGGGGCGCGTCGAAGTCGGCTGTCGCCGCCATCGAAAAGGCCGGCGGGTCGGTCAAGCTCCTCGCGCCGGTTGCCGCGGAGTGAAGCTTTCCCCATATCGGGGATGAAGATGGGGCCGGGCGGCGGAGATCTTCCGCAGAGCCCGGCCTTCTGTTGTTTGATCCGGACTAGTTAGCCGGGCTACTCAGCCAGGCCGGAGGAGATCATGGCCTCAGCAGCCGAACAGCTTGCCGCCAATCTGAATTTTGGCGCGCTCGCCAAGGCCGAGGAACTGAAGAAGCGCATCTGGTTCACCCTGGCTGCGCTCGTCATCTACCGTCTGGGCACCTACATTCCGCTGCCGGGCATCAATCCAGACGCCGTCGCCGATATCTTCAAGCAGGCGCAGGCCGGCGTGCTCGGCCTCTTCAACATGTTCTCCGGCGGCGCGGTCGGCCGGCTCGCGATCTTCGCGCTCAACATCATGCCGTACATTTCGGCGTCGATCATCATCCAGCTTCTGACGAGCGTCGTGCCGTCGCTGGAGACGCTGAAAAAGGAAGGCGAGGCTGGCCGCAAGGTCATCAACCAGTACACGCGCTACCTCACCGTCGTGCTGGCGCTGTTCCAGGCCTATGGCATCGCGGTGGGCCTGCAGGGCTCCGGCAATGTGGTGCTCGATCCCGGACCGTTCTTCATCATCTCGACCGTGCTGACGCTGGTCGGCGGCACCATGTTCCTGATGTGGCTGGGCGAGCAGATCACCAGCCGCGGCATCGGCAACGGCTCCTCGCTGATCATCTTCGCCGGCATCGTCGCCGAGCTGCCGCAGGCGCTCGCCGGCACGTTGGAGCTTGGCCGCCAGGGCGCGATCGGCACCGGCGTCATCCTCGGCGTGCTGGTCATGGCGGTCGCCGTGATCGCCTTCATCGTGTTCATGGAGCGCGCCCAGCGCCGGCTCCTGATCAACTATCCCAAGCGCCAGGTCGGCAACCGCATGTATGAGGGGCAGACATCCTTCCTGCCGCTCAAGCTCAACACATCAGGCGTCATCCCGCCGATCTTCGCCTCGTCCCTGCTGCTCCTGCCGACGACGATCGCGCAGTTCTCGCAGCAGAGCGGCGGCAGCGGCATCCTGTCGACGCTGACCGCCTATCTCGCCCACGGCCGGCCGCTCTACATGCTGCTGTATGTGGCGCTGATCGTGTTCTTCGCCTTCTTCTATACGGCGATCGTGTTCAACCCGGTCGAGACGGCGGACAATCTGAAGAAGCATGGCGGCTTCATCCCGGGCATCCGGCCGGGCGAGCGCACGGCGGAATATATCGACCATGTGCTGACCCGCATCACGGTCATCGGCGCCGGCTATCTCGCCATCATTTGCCTCATACCCGAAGTGCTGATTTCCTACTTCGCGCTGCCGTTCTATTTCGGCGGCACGTCGCTGCTGATCGTGGTCAGCGTGACGATGGACACGGTGAGCCAGGTCCACGGCCATTTGCTGGCGCACCAGTATGAAGGCCTCGTCAAGAAGGCCAAGCTCAAAGGGGGCAAGCGGCGATGAGACTGATCCTTCTGGGACCGCCGGGGGCGGGGAAGGGGACCCAGGCGACAAGGCTCGTCGAAAAGCACGGCATTCCGCAGCTCTCCACCGGCGATATGCTGCGCGCGGCCGTCGCGGCCGGCACGCCGATCGGCAAGAAAGCCAAGGAAGTGATGGATTCCGGCGCGCTGGTGTCGGACGACATCGTCGTCGGCATCATCGCCGACCGACTCGAGCAGGCGGACGCCCGCAAGGGTTTCATCCTCGACGGTTTTCCGCGTACGGTCGCCCAAGCCGACGCGCTCGAGGCCATGCTCGACGGCAAGGGCCTCAAGCTCGACTCCGTGATCGAGCTGGTCGTCGATCAGGGCAAGCTCGTCGAACGCATCATGAAACGCGCCAATGAAGCGAAAGCGGCGGGACAGCCGGTGCGCCGCGACGATGATCCCGAGGTCTTCAAGACCCGTCTTGAAGCCTACAACCGGGATACGGCGATCGTCGGCCCCTACTACGATCGCAAGGGCAAGCTGACGAAGATCGACGGCATGAAGCCGATCGGTGAGGTCGCGGCCGCGATCGACGGCATTCTCGCCGCATACGCCTGAGGCGCGCGGCGGCTTTCCAGAAATTCTTTCATGTGGCGATCGGCCTGGTTCAAGTCGATCGCTCTCCTCTAAAATTCAGGAATCGCCCGCCGCGGCTTTTTCCGGCGCGAGCAATGTGAATGTCGCGGGCTCTCCCGCCAGCGCGGACGGCGCGATCCATACAAAGAAGTCGCTGGGCTCGACAATCCATTTCAGGTGCGGACTGACGAAAGCGAGATCGCGCTGATCGAGCGTGAACGCGACGTCGACGGATTCTCCCGGCTTCAGTGCGATCCTGCGAAAACGCTTGAGCTGGCGGATGGGGCGCGTCACGCTCGCCGCGCGATCACGGATATAGAGCTGCGCGACCTCTTCAACGGCGCGGTCGCCCGTGTTCTCGATGCGTGCAGAGATCGTGATCGCGTCATCCCATTTGAATTGAGGTTTACTCGCGCGCGTCGCGCTGTAGCGGACATTCGAATAGGTCAGCCCGAATCCGAAGGGATAGAGCGGACGATTGGCGACGTCGCGATAGCGCGTGGTGAAGGCGGCGTCCTGTCCGGACTCGGGGAAACGCCCGGTCGTCTTGTGATTGTAAAAGTAAGGCTGCTGGCCTGACGTTTGGGGAAAGCTCACGGGCAGACGACCCGATGGACTCTCGTCGCCGAAGACGATGTCGGCGAGCGCGCGGCCGCCCTCCGATCCAAGGAACCAGCCGACGAGGATCGCATCGGCGTTGCGGATCGCGCCGGAAAGCGCAAGGGCGCGACCCGTGCTGAGAACGACAATCATTGGTTTGCCCAAGGCCGCGATCGCTCGTGCAAGCCGCTGCTGAGCCTGTGGCACGACGATCTCGGCGCGCGACGCGTCCTCGCCAGACATCGCCTGCGCCTCGCCGAGCGCGAGCACGACGACATCGGCGGCGCGCGCGGCAGCCATCGCCTCGTCGACGCCGCCCTTGATCTCTGTGTCGATCTCCGAGCCTTTTGCGACCGCCAGTAACGCAGGATCTTCGAGCGCCGCGCGCAGCCCAGCCGCGAGCGTGACGCTCTCTCCGGCGCGCGCCCACAGCGACCAGGGCCCATCGAGATTTGCGAAGTCGTCAGCGAGCGGGCCGATCAGAGCGATGCGCTTTCCCGATTTCGGCAGGGGCAGCAAGCCGCCCTCATTCTTCAACAGCACGATCGATTTGCGCGCCGCCTCGCGCGCCAGCGCGAGATGCTCGGGGTTGCGCACGTCGCGCGCCTCGCGATCGGGATCAAGCGAACGATAGGGATCATCGAAGAGACCGATCGCCTCCTTCACGCGCAGCACGCGTCGAGCCGCATCATCGAGCGCCGCCATAAGCGCCTTGTCGGTTGCGACCATCGCCGGCAGCTCTCGTCGATACAGGCCACGGCCGAGATTGATGTCGAGCCCGGCGAGCAGCGCCTGACGCGCGGCGTCGGCCTCGTCGGCGGCGACGCCATGCCGCACGAGTTCTTCGGCGGAAAACGCATCGGAAACGACGAAGCCTTTGAAGCCCCATTCGCGGCGCAGAATGCTCGTCAGCAGACGATGATTGCTTGTCGCGGGCACGCCATCGATTTCCGTGAAGGCGCTCATGGTCGTCAGCGCGCCGGCGTCGAACGCGGCCTTGAAAGGCGGCAGGAACGTCTCGCGCAATTCGCGCTCGGAAATCTCGACGGCATTGTAATCCATTCCGCCGAGCACGGCGCCGTATCCCGCGAAATGTTTCGGTGTCGCGAGCGCCGCGTCAGGCGCGGAGAGATCAGGGCCTTGAAAGCCGCGCACGTAAGCTGCGGCGAATTGCGATGTGAGATAGACGTCTTCGCCCGAACCTTCGGCTACGCGCCCCCAGCGCTGATCGCGCGCCACATCGACCATCGGCGCGTAGGTCCAGTGAACGCCGACAGACGTCATCTCGATAGCAGCGACCCGCGCAGTTCGTTCGGCGAGCGCGGGATCGAAGCTTGCGGCAAGGCCAAGCGGAATCGGAAAGATCGTGCGAAAGCCATGCAGCACATCAGCGCCGAAGATCAGCGGAATTTTAAGCCGCGATTCAAGCGCGACCTTCTGCAACTGCCGGCCTTCTCTCGCGCCGACGCCTGACAGCAATCCGCCAACGCGGCCGGCGCGAATTTCGGCAAGCTGGAAACGCGCCTGCTCCGCCTCGCTTTTCGTGACATCGATGTCAGGATTGATCATGAGCGGCGACGGCCGGATCATGTCGGAATAGAGCGTAAGCTGACCGATTTTCTCTTCCACCGTCATGCGTTCGAGAAGCGCGTTGACGCGCGCGCTCGCGGGAGGAGACGTGCCGGCCGGCATCCAGGCTGGCGTGAACGCCGCGCCCGCGAAACCTGCCGTGCTGGCCAGCAGCGTTCGACGAGACAATTTGGCATCAGAGCGAAAGCCGATCATGGGTCGCCGACTGTCATGGGTTTAGGAAGGGAGCGGATCGACATTCTGTCGATGAGGCGGTTGCTCCGCTCATGTCGTAAAGCATCGCGCTGGCGCGCGAGCCGTTGCGTGGTTCAGTTCAGCGCTGATGCGCCGCAGGCGAGCGTTCGTGAAGAACCATCGCGACTTTCCCTAAAAGAGCCTTGTGCATCGCACAAAGCGAGAAGGACGCGTGAGTGCGGCGAGAACGTGACCAAGGCCTACAGTCTTCACATGGTAAGGCTGCGTCTCGCTCAGAGGGGCGCAAGCGCCGCGCCCGCCAACCGCCCGCGTCCGTATAGGAGCGCGGGCGGCGCTTCGGCTTTACGACCAGCCGTGCGACTCCTGTGGCGGCGGCGGCGCGAAAATATAGCGGAAGGACGGAGTCGTGTTGTCATGGGGAGAGATGATCTTCCATCCAACGCCATATTGCTTCAACGGCCCCTGGACGATCTCCACGGTCTGGGGTCGGTAATGCGTGCTCTCGCCGCCGAACCATCCCCATTCGACCACATCGATCGTCACCTTGGCGCCGCCTGCGGGCTTGACGTCTCCGACCAGCGCGATGTGCTCGAAATGAATCGAGGGGCAGTGCGTAACGATGCAATCAAACGCGCGAACTTCCGCCAGAGATTTCCGTGCACGACCGGGCGTGGCGTAGGCGTCGATCGAGGCTGAGGGATCGCCGCCATAGAAGTTGCCGACGAGTCCGTTGCAGTCGAGCGTCATGAGATCGTTGGCGTATTTCGCCGCCGTCGCGCGCGCCGGCAGCATTTTGTTCATGTCGCGCTCCGATCCGATGCGGCCGACGGCCATGGCGATGCGTAGCGTGTCGATGATTTCATCGGGACTGCCTTTTCCCAGCAGCGCGTGAATGAACGTCTCGGGATAGAATTCCTCATACGACGGAATCAGCCCGAGCGGAGTCTGATCGAATCTAAAACGCGGGCCGCATGGCGTATGCGCATTGCCATGATGGGCGATGCGCACGGCGTCGCGGAGCAACGCATATTCACGCTGGCATTCGGCGCCGCGGCCGGGCTCATAGCCATTGCCGCGATTGGTTTGCCAGCGAGCGCCCCACCCCGAGCCATAGCCGGAGATGGGAGCTTCGATCTGCTGATTGTTCAGAGGACTGAAGAATTTCAGATAGGTGTAGCGGTCGAGATAGTGCTTGGGGTACATGGTCTTCCATCTTTCAGTGGAAGCGCCGGCCCCTCTCAGCGCCAGAGTTGAGAAACGCTAGGCTCCGCCAACCGGTCGAGGCTGTGTGGCGACGCACCTCACAAGCCGCCGCTCAACGACATCCTGACCTCGACACGGGGGGAGAGTGTTGCCAGCGACGCGAGACGATCGCGCGAGCACAGAGGACCCGTAGATGGCTTTCACCTTGACAATTGACGGCGCCAAATCAGTCATTCGGGCTTCGGAAGGGCGCGAGCCTGGGCCGGGGCATACGCTCGAGCGCCATGTGAATATCACGCGCGAGAATCTCTATCGCCGCACCGAGACCGTGGTTACGCGCGGCGAGGCGCTGTTTTTCGCGGCGTTTATTGATCTCAATGATTGCGCGCAGGCGTTGTGCGACACGCTGATCGCGCTCGCCGCCGATCCTTTCATCGATGGATTCGATCGCCAGCCTGATGGCGCGGAGCGGAATTTCCAACGTATCGCGATTCCGAGATCGTTTCGCGTGAGATACGGCGCCGGCGCCGGGATCATGCCGGCGCATAATTCATTTTCGCTCGCGCTGGTTCGCATGAGCGGGCGACCTCACAGCGCGCATATCATCACTTTCTACCCCGCTTTTCCCGAACTCTGATCGCTTAGCGGTTGAAGGGTTTCAGTGTCGGCTGCGATCTATTCCGCGCATGCATCGCGGACGCATCCACGCAGCCAGCGATGCGCGGGATCGGCGTCGAGGCGCGGATGCCAGAGCAGTGAGATCGTGATTTCCGGCGTCGGAACGGGCAGGGGAAAGCTGTGCATGCCGACGCGGAGTTTTTTCGTGTGCCGCGCCGGCACGCTGGCGACGAGATCGGAATCGCGGGCCAGCGCGAGCGCCATCGCAAAGCCGCCGACGGTCGTCACGATATCGCGCTCCAGTCCGAGCGGCTCGAGCGCTTCGTCGATCGACGCCTTGCGAGCGCGCCCACGCGACACGGCGACATGTCGGCACGCCGCATAACGCGACGGAGTGATTTCGCCTTCGCTCAGCGGATGCCCCGCGCGCACGACGCCGATGAAGTGGTCCCGATAAAGCGCCTGCACGCGCAGCTCCGGGCTCGTCGTCTCGCTCACCACGCCAGTCTCCAAATCGACCGTTCCATCGCGCAACGGCGCGCTGTCCTTGTCCGGCTTCTGCACGAAGTGGAGCCTGACGCCGGGCGCTTCCCGGCCGATGCGCGCGATGAGGTCGGGTCCGAAATTCTCGACGAAGCCGTCGCTCGTCCGCAGCGTGAAGGTTCTGACGAGCCGGCCGAGATCGAGCTCCTCGACCGGCCGCAACACCGCTTCGCCGTCCTGCACGATCTGGCCGACGCGCTCACGGAGCTCGACGGCGCGAGGCGTGGGAACAAGGCCGCGCCCGGCCCGCACAAGCAGCGGATCGCCCGTCGTCTCGCGCAGCCGCGACAATGTCCGGCTCATGGCGGAGGGGCTCAGCCGCAGACGTTTCGCTGCGCGCGCCACGCTGCCTTCCGCCAGCAACACGTCGAGAGCGCCAAGCAGGTTGAGGTCGGGTCCGGGCATATGGGTCTCTTAGCACGATCAATCTGACATATGGCGTCAGGCGCACGGATAAAGTGCGAATGATGCGCGTTCCGCCAGCTTTGGGCGAGCATTAGCTACCCGTCGGCTCCCTGAGGGGGTCGCGGGACAGTCATCGATGTCGAAATCAGCCATTGTCGTTGCAGGCGAAGCGGCCGTTGAAGCTGCGCCAGAAAATCCTTCCCCCGGATGGGCGCTCGCCAGCCTGTGCCTTCCCATTCTGCTGTCCTCGCTTGGCGCCAGCATCGCCAATGTCGCCTTGCCAACTCTGGCACAGTCGTTCGCGGCCTCGTTTCAGCAGGTTCAATGGGTCGTTCTGTCCTATCTCCTCGCCATCACCACGTTGATCGTCAGCGTCGGGAAGCTGGGTGACATCGTTGGCCGGCGCAGGCTGCTGCTGGCCGGAATCCTCCTCTTCACCGGAGCATCGCTCGCCTGCGCCGTCGCGCCGACGCTCGGGCTGCTGATCGTCGCCCGCGCGGCGCAGGGCTTTGGCGCGGCCGTCATGATGGCGCTCGCCATGGCCTTGGTCGGAGAGGCCGTTTCGAAGGACAGGACCGGCAGCGCCATGGGGCTGCTCGGAACGATGTCCGCAATCGGCACCGCGCTTGGCCCTTCGCTCGGCGGCGTCCTGATCGGCTGGTTCGGTTGGCCCTCGATCTTCCTCATCAATGCGCCTCTGGGCGCGGCGGCCTATCTGCTCGCGCGCCGGCTGCCGCGGGATCGCCAGGAGGCGAAGGCCGATCATCGGAGCTTCGACTTCCTCGGCACGCTGCTGCTGGCTCTGACGCTTGCGGCCTATGCGCTGGCGACGACGGTCGGCCGCGGTCCGTTCGGGGCGCTCAATCTCGGCCTGCTGCTGGCGGCGGCTTCCGGAGCCGTCCTCTTCGTCCTTCAGCAGGCGAGGGCGTCGTCGCCCCTGATCCGGCTGGCGGCGTTCCGCGACGCCGCGCTGAGCGCGGGCCTGGCCACGAGCGCGGTCGTCGCGACGGTCGTTTCGGCGACGCTGGTGGTCGGACCATTTTATCTCTCGCGCGCGCTTGGACTCAGCGATGCGCAGGTCGGTCTCGTGCTGTCTACGGGCCCCATCGTCTCCGCCTTGAGCGGCGTGCTGGCCGGCCGCATCGTCGATCGCGCCGGCGCATCCCTGATCGCCGTCGCCGGGCTCGCCCTGATGGCGGTCGGCTCCTTTGGTCTCGCCGTGACGCCATCGCTGTTCGGCGTCGCCGGTTATGTCATGGCGATCGCGGCGCTGGCGCCTGGCTATCAACTGTTTCAGGCGGCCAATAACACCACCGTCATGGCGGATGTCGCTCCTGACCAGAGGGGCGTCATTTCCGGCCTGCTCAACCTGTCCCGCAATCTCGGGCTCATCACTGGCGCGTCCGCGATGGGCGCGGTGTTCGCCTGGGCCTCGGCCGCCGCAGATGTCGCTGCAGCGCGCCCGGAAGCGGCCGCCGCCGGCATGAGGACGACGTTCATCGTCGCCGGCTGCCTGATCCTTGCGGCGCTGGCATTCTCAGCGAGAGGCCGGGTTCGCAAGGCGACATCAGCGGAAGCGTGAGTCCGATCAGCGATTTGCCGATGCCGGCTCGCGCGATGATTCAGTTCGCTCCAGTCATGCAATAGGCGATCGCGGCGTAGTGGCAGCCTGCGGCGCCGGCGACGAAGCTGTGCCAGATCGCGTTCTGATATTTGAGCTTGTGCCAGAGATAGAAGAGGACGCCGACGGAATAGAGCAGTCCGCCGATGGCGAGCAGGATGGTGGTCGGCAGCGGAAGCGAGGTCAGCATCGGCTTCACGGCCACGATCGCGGCCCAGCCGAGCACGAGATAGATGGCGATCGAGAGCCGGTCGAACTTGCCCGGCATGGCGACCTTCAGGACGATCCCGGCGATCGCCCCGGTCCAGACGACCAGGGCCAGCGTCCAGGCCCAGAACTGGTCGTGAAATTGAGTCAGGAGCGGCGTGTAAGTGCCTGCGATCAGAAGGTAAATCGACGAGTGATCAAAGCGCCTCAGGAGCCATTTGAGCGGCGAGGGCGGGATCAGATTGTAGGCGGCGGAAAAGCCGAACATGGCGATCAGGGCGACGCCGTAGATCGCCACCGCCGAAGCTTCGGCGCCGGTCCGGCGCATGATGACCAGCAGCAGCAACACTGCGAGGCCCACCACGGCGGCAAGCAGCGCGAAGGCGTGGATCAGCCCGTCGGCAAAGAGCTCGTCCATGCCGTAGGGCCGCTTCGACAGGCGAGGATGCCCTGCCGGCAGCGACATGCGTGATTCCTTTCAGCAGGTTGCGGTAGCGGCTGCTACCATGCCTGCGCGACCTGCGCATGTCACTGCGGCGGGATCGCCGATCATTAGCCGCCGTTTTGCAGCGCCTGTTCGATCTCCCAGTGCGCCCATGCGGGCAGGGCGTCGTCGGGGGATGTCGCTCGCTTGCGCACCTTGATCTTTGCAAGCGCGTCGGAGAGCGCGGCCTGAAGCGCGGAGGGATAAAGGCGCCAACTGTCAAACAGCGCGTAGCAGAGATTCCGATCGATCTCGGTGATGCGGTCCGGCCGGCGGATCAGCAGTGGATAATTGGACGGGACGACGTTGGGATTCTTGAGCGCGTCGCTGTAGTTGTCGAACCAGATCATCGGCCAGTAGTTGAACGTCTTGTAATAGCTCATCGAAATGCTGGACAGGGATTCACCCCGACCTCGAAAATGGTATTTCAGAAAGATGTTGCGGTCGAAGTTCACGATCGTCGCGAAGTCACGATCGGGATTGGCGCGAAAGATAGTCATGGTTTGCCTCCTCGGTAGCCGCCCTGAAGCATCGGGCGGCGAGGAGACCCTAGGAGACGTCGTTGCGGCGGCCTGTCGCCGGCGGAACAGGGGCTCGTGGTGAGTGTGATAACGCACTCACGGCCGCGATCCGGCCACAGGCGCGCGGGCGTCACACAGATGTTGAAAAGCCGTTGACGGGCCGGTCCTGAGTCGCTAACAGCCCGCCATCAGTTTTCATCTTCTGCACCCATCGACCTTCGATTCGAAGGCGCGGTGGGCGTTGCGTTGAAGACACCCGCAAGGGCCGGCCTCCACCGGACGCGGGTTAACCCAGCGTCGCTCCTGATGGGGCGGCCGACATGGAGACGACCAAAGTGGCTCGTATCGCAGGCGTCAACATCCCGACGCAGAAGCGCGTCGTCATCGCGCTCCAGTATATCCACGGCATCGGCCCGAAGTTCGCGGGCGAGATCATGCAGAAGGTCAGCATCCCGCTGGAGAAGCGGGTGAACCAGCTCTCCGACCAGGAAGTGCTGCAGATCCGCGAAGTCATCGATCGCGACTATCAGGTCGAAGGCGACCTGCGCCGCGAGGTGTCGCAGAACGTCAAGCGTCTGATGGACCTCGGCTGCTATCGCGGCCTCCGTCACCGCAAGGGCCTGCCGGTCCGCGGCCAGCGCACGCACACCAACGCCCGCACCCGCAAGGGCAAGGCGGTCGCCATCGCCGGCAAGAAGAAGGCGACCTAAGTCGCCTTCTGAATTGGTTTCACAACTCCCCAGCGCCTGGCGTTACGGGCGCGCTTGAAGGAAAGAAAGAATTACATGGCAAAGGAAGCCACTGGCCGCGTCCGCCGTCGCGAACGCAAGAATATCGTTTCGGGCGTCGCGCATGTGAACGCCTCGTTCAACAACACCATGATCACGATCACCGACGCGCAGGGCAACACGATCGCCTGGTCGTCGTCGGGCACGATGGGCTTCAAGGGCTCGCGCAAATCGACCCCGTATGCAGCGCAGGTCGCGGCGGAAGACGCGGCGAAGAAGGCCGCCGAGCATGGCATGCGCACGCTTGAGGTCGAGGTGACCGGTCCCGGCTCCGGCCGCGAGTCCGCCCTTCGCGCCTTTCAGGCCGCGGGCTTTACGGTGACGTCGATCCGCGACGTGACGCCGATTCCGCACAATGGCTGCCGGCCGCGCAAGCGCCGCCGCGTCTGACGCGATCCATCTGAATTTCGGCGGCCTGCGAAGGCCGCCTTTGGCATTTCACCTCGAACACGGGGATGACGACGTGATCAACAAGAACTGGCTCGATCTTATCAAGCCGACGAAGCTGCAGGTCACGCCGGGCGACGATCCGAAGCGGATGGCGACGATGGTCGCCGAGCCGCTGGAGCGCGGCTTCGGCATGACGCTCGGCAATTCGTTGCGGCGCGTGCTGTTGTCGTCGCTGCAGGGCGCGGCGGTGACCTCCATCCATATCGACGGCGTGCTGCACGAGTTCTCCTCGATCCCGGGCGTGCGCGAGGACGTCACCGATCTCGTGCTGAACGTGAAGGCCATCGCCATCAAGATGCAGGGCGAAGGCGCCAAGCGCGTGACGCTGAAGAAGAGCGGCCCCGGCCAGGTGAAGGCCGGCGACATCCAGACGACGGGCGACATCCAGATCCTCAACCCCGAGCTCGTGCTCTGCACGCTGGACGAGGGCGCCGAGATCCGCATCGAATTCACCGTCAATGTCGGCAAGGGCTATGTGCCGGCGGACCGCAACCGTTCGGAAGACGCGCCGATCGGCCTCATCCCGGTCGATGCGCTTTATTCGCCGGTCAAGAAGGTCTCCTATCGCGTCGAGAACACGCGCTCCGGCCAGGTGCTCGACTATGACAAGCTGACGCTGACCGTCGAGACCAACGGTTCGATCTCGCCTGACGACGCGGTCGCCTACGCCGCGCGCATCCTGCAGGACCAGCTCGCGATCTTCGTCAATTTCGACGAGCCGCGGAAGGAAGAGGCGGTGTCGTCGGCGCCGGAGCTGCCGTTCAACCCCGCGCTGCTCAAGAAGGTCGACGAACTCGAGCTTTCCGTGCGTTCGGCGAACTGCCTGAAGAACGACAACATCGTCTATATCGGCGACCTCATCCAGAAGACGGAAGCCGAGATGCTGCGCACGCCGAACTTCGGCCGCAAGTCGCTCAACGAGATCAAGGAAGTGCTCGCCACCATGGGCCTCTATCTCGGCATGGAAGTGCAGGGCTGGCCGCCGGAAGACATCGAGATGCTCGCGAAGCGTTTCGAGGAGCATTACTGAATTTTGTGAAGGCGGGTGGCCTCAGGCCGTCCGACCATAACCGACGGCCGTTCCTTGGCACGGCGGCCGCATAAAGGAGACAGCCATGCGTCACGGTTTCGCCCATCGGCGTTTCAGCCGAACCCCCGAGCATCGCAAGGCGATGTTCGCCAACATGGCGGTCGCGCTCATCAAGCATGAGCAGATCGTCACCACGCTTCCCAAGGCGAAGGATCTTCGCCCGATCGTCGAGAAGCTGATCACGCTCGGCAAGCGCGGCGGCCAGCACGCCCGCCGTCAGGCGATCGCGCAGATCAAGGACGAGACGATCGTCAAGAAGCTCTTCGACGTCATCGGCCCGCGCTACAAGGACCGCAATGGCGGCTACACCCGCGTGCTGAAGGCGGGCTTCCGTTTCGGCGATTCCGCGCCGATGGCGGTGATCGAGTTCGTCGATCGCGACGTTGATGCGCGCGGGCTGGATTCCGGCCCGACGATGAAGACGGAAATCGTCGAAGCAGACGCCGCATAAGCGGATTGTCGCGATGGAATTGCAGTGGCCGCGCCGCATGCGCGGCCATTTGCGTTTTGAGCCTTCGCAATGATTGCGCGTGCTCTTTCAGGTTGTCATGCCCGGGCTTGGCCCGGGCATCCACGATGGTCTTTCAATCATCAAGACGTGGATGGCCGGGCCAAGCCCGGCCATGACGGGAGATGTGGAATGCGGCCGGGAACGTCGAGCTGCGCAACGGGCAAACGAGAATGCGTGAACCGGCGCCTCCTGCTTTCAATCATAGGAGCGATCATCGCCGTGTCGAACGACGCTTTCGCCTCTAACGGCCGCGATCTTCGTGACGCCGCTGCGCGCAGCGATATCCGTGCGCTCGCAAAAGTGCTCGAAATCTCTGGCGGGCGCGCTTCGATCGACGACGCTGACGCGCGCGGACAGACGGCGCTGTTGATCGCGATCGAGCGCGGCCATGACGCCGCCGCCATCGCGCTGATCGACGCCGGGGCCGACATCAATGCGCAAGCGGCCAATCGCGATACGCCCTGGCTGCTGGCCGGCGCGGAAGGGCGCGTCGCCGCGCTGAAGCGGATGCTCGAAGGCGGCAAGATCGATTACGGCAAGCGCAATCGCTATGGCGGCAATGCGCTCATCCCCGCCGCTCATCGCGGTCATGTCAAAGCGGTGCGGCTGCTGCTCGAAGCTTCGAAAATCGATGTCGATCATGTGAACGATCTCGGCTGGACCGCGTTGCTTGAGGCGGTGATCCTCGGCGACGGCGGAGTGGCGCACACGGAGATCGCGCGCCTGCTCGTCGCCCATGGCGCTGATGTTTCGCTTGGCGATCGCGAGGGCGTTACGCCGCTTGCGCATGCGCGCCGCCGCGGCCAGAGCGCAGTCGTCGCTCTGCTGGAGAAAGCCGGCGCGCGTTGACCGCGCCAGCGCGGCGATTCACAGTCCGCCGCGAGCGGGCGCTGATTTGAGACGATGGACGGGGAGCCTGTCTGACATGCGCATTGTTCGAGTGATCGTGATGACGGGCGCGCTCCTCGTCGGAGCGGGTGGCGCGGTTGAGGCGCAGCAGCCGCGTGCGGTCCCCGAGAGCCGGCAGCAGATCACGCTGTCCTTCGCGCCGGTCGCGCAGCGCACATCGAATTCGGTCGTGAATGTCTACGGCACATCGCGCCAGCAACTGCCGCAGAATCCCTTCGCCAACGATGAATTGTTTAAGCGTTTCTTCGGCGGCGATGGCGGCATGCCGCGCGAGCGCGTGCAGCAGTCGCTCGGCTCCGGCGTTGTGGTCGACGCCAGCGGGCTCGTCGTCACCAATCACCACGTCATCGAGAACATGACCGAGGTGAAGGTGTCGCTGCCCGACAAGCGCGAATATGAAGCGACGATCGTGCTGCGCGATCCGCGCACCGATCTCGCGGTGCTCAAGCTCAAGGGCGCGGAACATCTTTCGCCGATCGAGATCGGCGATTCCGATGCTTTGCAGGTCGGCGATCTCGTGCTCGCGATCGGCAATCCGTTCGGCGTCGGTCAGACGGTGACGCAGGGCATCGTCTCGGCGCTGGCGCGCACGCAGATCGGCGTCAGCGACTATCAGTTCTTCATCCAGACCGACGCCGCCATCAATCCCGGCAATTCCGGCGGCGCGCTGGTCGACATGGCGGGCCGGCTCATCGGCATCAACACTGCGATCTATTCGCGCAGCGGCGGCTCCATGGGCATCGGTTTCGCCATTCCCGCTGCGATGGTGAAGGTCGTCGTTGAATCCGCCAAGACCGGCGGCAAGTCGGTGCGTCGTCCCTGGTTCGGCGCGTCGCTGCAGCAGGTGTCGAACGATGTCGCCGAAGCGATGGGGCTTGATCGCGCGAGCGGCGCGCTCGTGTCGCGCGTGTTCGAGCCCGGCCCGGCCGCCGACGCCGGACTGAAGCGCAGCGATCTCATTCTCGCGGTCGACGGGCAGCCGATCGACTCGCCTGACGCCTTCGGATTCCGCTTCGCGACAAAATCGATCGGCGCGACCGTGTCGCTCAAGGTGCGCCGCGCGGGCAAGGAGCTGATCGTTCCCGTGAAGACGGCGGCCGCGCCGGAGACTCCGGCGCGCGACGCGCGCAAACTTGGCGGGCCGACGCCGTTCTCAGGCGCCACCGTCGCCAATCTGTCTCCCGCCGTCGCCGAGGAAATGTCGATGGATGTGTCGTCGACCGGCGTCGTCGTCACTGAAATTGATCCGGGCACAACCGCCGGCCAGATCGGCTTTCAGAAAGGCGACATCATCCTCGCCGTGAACAACCAGAAGATCGAGAATTCGCGCGATCTCGACAAGCTTGGCCGCGAGCGTTTCTGGCGCATCACCGTCAATCGCGGCGGACAGGTGTTCACGAGCGTGTTTGGCGGTTAGGGCGGTTCCCGTTTCGCAATGATCCCACGCGACGTCATGGCCGGACTTGTCCCGCCTGCGCGGCCGAAGCCGCTACGGCGCGGCGAAGGCCCGGCCATCCACGTCTTCTTTCGCCGCCGACGCGCGAGCGTGTGATGTCCGCGCGTCATGCTAATAGCGTTGAGAGTTATGTCTGCCCTCTGCCGGGCAGCGTGTGCGACTTCCTGACCGCGAAACCCGCGCCGCCCAGGATCGGCTGCGCGCTTGGTTTCACAGGCATGATCCAGATTTCGCTTTCGCCCGAATCCCATGTGATCCGGATCTGGTCGTCGATCGTCCATTGGCCCTGTTTGCGGCCCGCCTGATCCTTCACGATTCCCGACGGATTCTGGTTTATCGACTCAAGCGAATCATAGGTCCCGTTGGTCTTCGACCATGTGAAGACGTAGGTTCCCGAGCCGGGAACGCTCCAGCTTCCGAGCAGGCGGATCGCATTGAGCTCGCGCTCGATATACATGTCCCACATGATCGGAAAGCGCAGCCACATATCGCTGTAGTGCAGCGACTCGCTCCACGCGGCTCTCAGTTCGCCGGTGAAGAGCTTGCGGTAACGCGGGCTGCGGGTCTGCTGCACCTCGCTGACATCAGGATTGGCGAAGGAGTGGCCGACCGAATAGTGCCCATAGACCCAACTCGCGCTGCCGACTTTTTCCTGCAGCATGGTGGTGAACGAATTGGGCGATCCAGCGGAGCAGGCATAGAGAACGATGATGCCGTCCGGCTTGAGTTTCTCGCGAAGCACGGCCGCGAACTGGTCCATATCCGCCTCGGTGAAAATGTGCGCGCTTCCGAGTTGCGGCGGGTTGTTCCAGCCATGCCCGAAATAGGCGAACATATCGAGCGATCCCGGGCCGTCCTTGATGGTCTGAAGAAAATTGTCTTTGGCGCCTGAGCCGACATTGTTGAAGTTGCGATATGAGCCGCCATACGCCGTAGCGAATTTCTGGGCGCCGGGAATGAACGCGCCCGTCGCGTCGTTCTTGTGATCGCTGTTCGTCGCGGGCGTTGTCGCAAAAACACTGTAGGACATCTTTGCTTCTCCGAAATATCGTCAGATCAGTTCAGCGCATCGCTTCGATTTCGAGCGCGCGCTTAGATCACGCCGCATTTTGATTGAAACAATCAAAGTGCGGGAACGTGATCGATTCCAAAAACTTGGAGCATGGCTTTTGCAGAGCGAACGCTCGCGTTCGTCTCGGAAAAACCGGCTCCCACTTTTTCGCGCCATGCTCTAAAAATCACAAAGACGCGATCGAATTTCCGTGTTATCCCTGTGTTATTGTCGCAAGACGTGCGGCTGATCGGCTTTGTCGCCGGTTTTGATGCAGCGAAAATGAATGCAAGCGACGCCATCTTCGCTGCCTCTGCATTTCACGGAACGATGAGGCTATGCGCCGCGTCTTGCTCCGGCGCGTGCGAGAGCGCACAGCATGGCCGCGACGTCAGCGCGGCAGACAGAGATCCGATTTTTCGTCAGTCGTTCTCGCGCCGCCGCCGGGCGCAATTGTCACTTCACTCGTGGTCGCGCGACCGCGCACCGAAGCGCCGCAGCGAGGATCGTCGCCAGGCGCTGAAAAAGAACTGGAGAAAGTCGACACGGAGGCCGTGCAGCCTCCGACAAGGAGCGAGAGAAAAAACGCCGCGGCGGCGAAGGTCGATCTCATCATCTCGATCTCATCGTCTTGCGCTTATCATGACGATCAGATCATAGCGCGTTTTCAGCTCTTCGGCGAGAATGCGCGTTGCGGCGAAATATCAGGCGGATTCACGCGCATCGCTGCGATCCTGATCGCCATCGCGGCGGAGAGAATAGCGAGAAATCCGATATAGGCCGGCGCGTCGGGGATGCGTTTGCCGAACGAGACCATGAATTGCAGCCAGAGATAATGGCCGCAGATGAGATGCAGCAAGCGCCAGCGCCGAATTCCAAGAAACGCGATCGCGCCGTCCCATGACGTCGCCGCCATGGCGATGATGCAGAGATAACCGAAGCCGCCGAAAATCAGCATCGCCGGCGTCAGCGCGTCCGCCGCCTGAGTCGGGCCCATGCGCGCAAGCCATGCGATCACGATGGCGTGAATAAAATGTGAGAAGGCGAAAGCGAGGCCGAATGGGCGGCGATTGCGTCGCTGCCAACGCGACAGGGCGGATGGCCAGAGCTTCGCAACAGCGCTCGCGGTGAAGGCGAGCAGGAACAGAAGGAGCGATGTCCGCGCCGTCAGGCGGATCACTGCGCGGATCGCAGCTTCGTTCGTTCCATTGATGGCGAGCACACCGCCTGCGGCGGGGAGGAGCGCCAGAGCAATAACGATCCAGAGGCGTGGTCCTTCAAAGAAGCGCATTGCGAAACTCCTGATGTAATCAATGATTACATATCGAAGCGCTGCATTGTCGAGAATGTATTCGCTGATTACATTCACCTTGGCGTGAGCAGGCGTGAGACATCCGCAGCCGCAAAGGCGAAATCAGGCGCGAAGCGCGCGTCGCGCCGGCGCGCCTATCATCATGGCGATCTGCGCGCCGCGATGGTGGCGGCGACGCTCGCGATCATCCGGGAGGAGGGGCTCCCGGCGCTTTCGGTGCGCGCGGCGGCGAAGCGCGCCGGCGTGTCGGCTGGCGCGCCATTCCGGCATTTCGCGTCGCGCCGCGTGCTGCTGACCGCGGTGGCGGAGGAGGCGACGGAGAAGCTCGCTTGCGATATCGAGGCGGCGGTCGCCGCGTCGCGCGGCAAGACGCCCGCGGACGCCCTGCGCGCGATCTCCTTCGCCTATCTCGATTGGGCGCTCGCCAACCCTGCCCAGTTCGAGACGATCTCGGATCGCCGGCTGATCGACTATGACCAGTCTCCCGTTCTCCGGGGGCGCAATGACGGCGTGCGGGCGTTGCTCGATCAGGCGATCGGCGATCTGCTTGTTGAGGCGGGGAGGCCTCATGGTCCTGAAATCATCGTTCGCATCCGGCTGGAGATGCGGGCCTTGGGCTACGGCCTCGCGCGCATGCTGATCGATGGACATTTTTCCGATTGGGGCCTTCCCGGCGAAACGCCGCGCCGCGCCATGGAGCGGGTGATTGGACAGTTCATCGAAAGGCTGGCGCGGGCCTGATATCTCGTGACTATCTGATGAATCTGCATCTATCTCTCGGCTGTCATTCCGGGGCCGAGCGCAGCGAGGAGCCCGGAACCCAGAAGATGGTTTCGCTGCGCGATCTCTGGGTTCCGGGCTCGCTCCTTCGGAGCGCCCCGGAATGACAAGCTGAATGGAGGAAGATGGCCTCCCTCTCCCCCCGCGGGAGAGGGTGTCGCCGAAGGCGACGGGTGAGGGGGGAGCGCCACTCATCGAGTTTCCCCCTCATCCGTCGCTGCGCGAAGCGCAGCGACACCTTCTCCCGCAAGGGGAGAAGGAGGGCCGCGAGGTCGCGGGGCGAATAGCGCCGCTCTTGCTCGATTGAACCCGATCGGCTTGAGGACCACATTGGACCCATGAGCAATCTGTTCGCCGCCGCCGGACTGGAGAAGGACGCGCCGAGGCCGCTGGCCGACCGGCTGCGGCCGGCGAAGCTTGGCGAAGTGGTCGGCCAGTCGCATCTCACCGGTCCCGATGGCGCGCTGACGCGGCTGATTGAATCCGGCTCGCTCGGCTCGCTGATCTTCTGGGGACCGCCCGGCACGGGCAAGACGACCGTGGCGCGCCTGCTCGCCGGCGAGACCAAGCTTCACTTTGAGCAGATTTCGGCGATCTTCTCCGGCGTCGCCGACCTCAAGAAGACGTTCGACGCCGCCCGCGCCCGCCGCATGGCCGGGCAGGGGACGCTGCTGTTCGTTGACGAGATTCATCGCTTCAACCGGGCGCAGCAGGACAGTTTCCTGCCCGTGATGGAGGACGGCACGATCACGCTTGTTGGCGCGACGACGGAAAACCCGTCCTTCGCGCTCAATGCGGCGCTGCTCTCCCGCGCCCGCGTCATGGTGTTCAAGGCGCTCGACGAAGAGGGGATCGAAGCTCTGCTTTCGCGCGCCGAGGCGATCGAAGACAGGAAGCTGCCGATCGACGAGAATGCGCGCGCGGCGCTGGCGCGCATGGCCGACGGCGACGGCCGCGCGGCCCTCACCTTGGCGGAGGAAGCCTGGCGCGCGGCGCGCGACGGCGAAATCTTCACCGCCGATCGTCTCGGCGACATCCTGCAGCGGCGCGCCCCGATCTACGACAAGGACCGCGACGGCCATTACAATCTGATTTCGGCGCTGCATAAATCGGTGCGCGGCTCCGATCCCGACGCCGCGCTCTATTATTTCTGCCGCATGATCGACGCCGGCGAAGACCCGCTCTATGTCGCGCGCCGCATGGTCAGGATGGCGGTCGAGGATATCGGGCTCGCCGATCCCCAGGCGCTTGTCATCACGACGTCAGCGAAGGAAGCCTACGACTTCCTCGGCTCGCCCGAGGGCGAACTCGCGCTCGCCAACGCCGTGATCTATCTGGCGACGGCGCCGAAATCGAACGCGGCCTATGCCGCCTGGAACGCCGCGCGGCAGACGGCGCGGGAAGGCGGTTCGCTGATGCCGCCGAAGACCATCCTGAATGCGCCGACCAAGCTGATGAAGACCGAGGGCTATGGAGCGGACTACGCCTATGACCATGACGCGCCGGACGCCTTCTCCGGCCAGGATTACTTCCCCGAGGCGCTCGGCCGGCAGCAATTCTACGATCCGCCCGAGCGCGGCTTCGAGCGCGAGATCAGGAAGCGGCTGGATTACTGGGCGAAGCTGAGACGGGAGCGGCGCGCTTCGTCGTGATGGCCGCCTCCGGGCACGGTGACGCCGTCGCATGGGGTCGCTATGACGGCCGCATGACTGCGATCCCCCTCGTCTTTGTCGGCGCCGGCCTCGGCGGCGTGCTGCGCCATCTCATCAATGTCGGGGTCGCACGCCTTCTCGGCTCCGACTTCCCCTGGTGGACCCTGATCATCAATGTCACGGGATCGGTCGTCATGGGTCTGATCGCGGGCTGGTTGACCTTCAGGACGGACGCGATCTGGAGCCAGAGCGCGCGGCTCTTCATCATGACCGGCGTGCTGGGCGGCTACACCACCTTCTCCGCCTTCTCGCTCGACGCCGTGCTGCTGTGGGAGCGCGGCGCGTCGGCGTCGGCGCTCGGCTATGTCCTCGGCTCTGTCGTGCTCTCGATCCTCGGGCTTGTCGCCGGCCTTCAGCTCGTGAGGAGCTTCACATGAAAGGGCGCAGCGCCGGCGGCGGACGAGGCCGCGATCAAAGAGGGAGCGGCGCCCGCCCGCCGGCGAAAGGCGGCAGGCGAGCGGAGGGCGGCCGTGGTCACGCGCCGGAGCGAAGCGAGCGCCCGAAGAGCCGCGCGGCGGGCGATCGCAAATTCGGCAAGCCGGAAAAGCCGAGTCGCGAGAGTCGCTTCGCGCGCGAGCCTGATGCGCGACGCGAGGAGCATCGACCGCGCGGCGATCGTCCTCAGAAACTGAATCAAGCGCCTGAGAAAAAGAATCAGGCTCCTGCCAGAAAGATTCAAGTGGGCGCGAAATCGCGCGAGCGGGATTTCAGCCGCGACCGCGCGCCGATCCAGCCTGAGCGCGACCACGAGCCCGTCGAACGCGCGCCGGCAGACATGATCTCGACGGCGGTGCAGACGGTGACGGTCAGCGCCGACGAGAATGGCATGCGGGTCGACCGCTTCCTCGAGGCGAAATTCCCGGGCCTGTCCTTCGCCCATATCCAGCGCATGGTGCGCAAGGGCGAGCTGCGCGTCGATGGCAAGCGCGCCGACTCCAAGGATCGGTTGGAGGAGGGACAAAAGGTCCGCATCCCGCCGGTGCGGCGCGACGCCCCGATGCGGCCGGACGAAGAACGCCGCGCCAAAGTGATCGCCGAGCTCAAGGACATCACGCTCTATGAGGATGACGATGTGCTCGTCATCAACAAACCGTTCGGGCTCGCAGTGCAGGGCGGCTCCGGCACGACGCGCCATGTCGACGGCATGTTGATGGCCATGATGGAGCCGGACGGGCAGCGTCCCCGGCTGGTCCATCGTCTCGACAAGGACACGGCGGGCTGTCTTGTCATCGCCAGGACGCGCTTCGCCGCCTCGACGCTCGCCAAGACCTTCCGGACCCGCGCGGCGCGCAAGATCTACTGGGCGCTGGTGTCGGGCGTGCCGAGGGTCAGGCAGGGCCGCATTTCGACCTATGTGGCGCGCGAGGAGCAGGACGACGGCGACAGCCGCATGCGCGTCGCGCGCCATGGCGACGAGGGCGCGTCGCACGCGCTGACCTACTACGCCGTTGTCGACACCTCGGCCCAGAAGCTCGCCTGGCTGTCGCTGAAGCCGGTCACCGGGCGCACCCACCAGCTTCGCGTCCACACCGCCGAGATGGGGCATCCGATCATCGGCGATCCCAAATATTTCAACATCGAGAACTGGAGCCTGCCGGGCGGCATCCAGAACAGGCTGCACCTGCTGGCGCGGCGGATCGTCATTCCGCATCCGCGCGGAAAAGGCACGATCGACGTCAGCGCGCCCTTGCCGCCTCATATGCAGCAGACCTGGAATCTGCTTGGCCTTGACGCGAAGCGCTACGATCCGATCCTCGACGCGCCCGATGAATGAGCCGCGGCGCGGGCGCGCTAATTCAGCGCAGGCAGCTTCGCTCGCACCTCCACAAAGGGAGGCAAGTGCTCGTCAAAGCCGTTCGGCGAGGCTGAGTAAGTGAGAGAGTAGGCGTGCTCGGATCCCCCTCCGATATCGATTACCTGCTTGACGAAATTCGCACCATCCTTACCCGCCGTGCAGGTGGTCTCAAGCGCGTCCAAGCCGCCAAAAGACGTCTGTGACGACGCGGTGCACGAAACCGTCGCGTTTAGTTGCGCGAAGCCCTGCTGCATGGCGTCTTGCACCTTGTGGAACTCGACAGGAAGATTGAAATTTCCTGAGGTTATCCGCTTCAAGACGGTCAATTCGATCACCGCGAGCGGTTTGTTGTTTGTCCCTGGAAGGATTGCTCTTAGCCGATAACCTTCGCTGCCGCTCGGGGCCGCCAATTTCGATACTGTCCAGCCAGCGGGCCAATCGACGCTCACTTCCGCGGCTCTGGCCGACGCGGGCAAGAGAAACGCGGCAATGACGGCTCCTGTCTGCGCGATAAAATGAACGCTTTGCTTCATACGCGCCCCCTGTTGAGCCTGGTTCGCTATGGACTACTCACCGTCTTCGGCATTCTGTGCGGTGACGCACAGGCTGACCTGTTGGCGGGGCGATTGTCCTTGGTCGCTCAGCCCGACTTTTATGGGCCACTGATTGAGATCGCGAAGTCGGACTCCCTCACCCATCGTACTTTTTGAAAGGAACTCGACGCCTGCCTTTGAGAACGCGACCTCGACGCAGTTCTCGCGCTGATACGGGAATCGACGGTCTGCTGCTCCAGGCGCCGGCCTCCGGCGAATTTGAACGCCGAAGGCCGATCGGTTAAAAGACTGACGGTGAAGAGTTTCAGCGTGCTCATGCTTGAGCCTCTAGATCACGCCGCATTTTGATTGAATCAATCAAAATGCGGCGTGATCGATTCCAAAAATTGAGAGCATGGCTTTTACAGAGCGAACGCTCGCGTTCGTCTCGGAAAAACCGGTTCCCACTTTTTCGCGCCATGCTCTAGCCGAGACTAAACATCTAACGCGGCAGATTAAGGCGCGCGCAAAATCCGACCGCGCCGCGCGGGTCTTGCTCGCCTCTCGGTCCAACGCGCGGATGTCCCAATCGCCCGGTGCTGATCGCGACGCATTCATCGAACGTCTTCGCCACCGGAATCCGGGTCGGTCGGCCGTTGACGTCAGGCCGCGTAATGTACCGCGTCTGCGCGTTCGCAAATGGAACGCCGACGACGCACATGAAAAAGGCCAACGCCCCTGCGACGGTCTTCATGCAATCCTCGCCAAGAATAGATGGGCTTCGACGTTCTGCGCGGGAGCGCTCCATGAGCCAGGCGTCGAATCCGCTCGCAATTTCTGAGCGTGCTCCTTTTCTACCTGAGCAGCGTTACGCTGTCAATGACTTTTTTCCTATTACTTCGGCTTTCCCTTCGCCGTGCGATCGAAGTTTGCGACCGCCAAGCGCTGCGATCGATCCCTGACCCTGTAACCGCTAAAAGCCCGGACGACTTCCTCCTAACGGTAATACAGGGCGTTAACTGGCGTGACCTAACGTGCTCCGGCAATGGCTGCGTCGAGGCGCGGCCTGAGCGGCGTTGGAGCGTCACCCGGCAGTATGCGTCACTTTCCGTTCCCGAGCGCAGGACAGTCGCCCAGCCGGAACCGCGTGCTGCAATTCGTGATGTTCGTGGGAGCATCGGCGTTGGCGCTTGTCATCGCCATGGCGACCGGACATCTGTCAGGTCCTTTCGCCGCCACGCTTCTCGCCGGCGCGATCGCGCTGATGGTGGCTGCGGTCTGGTTCGTGCTCATGGCGCAGAATTCCGCGACGATCCACGCGGCCGAGACGCAGAAGGGCGGGTCGGAGCTTTTCCTCTCCGATTCCTCGGAAGCCGCGTTCGTGGTCGGCGATGATGGCAAACTCTGCGGCGGCAACGCGCATTTTGCGGCCCTCGCCGCCGTCGATCACCAGGAGATCGCCGGCTGCGACATTTCAGATGTCCTTCCCGGACCGATCGTCGAGGCCATGACGCTCGCGCTCGAGCATGGGCTCGATTCCACCGGCGCGATCGAGTGTGAGAACCGCGTCGGCGAATGGCTGATCGTCGAGGTAGCGCGTCGGCATGGCGTCGCGGCCGCCACACATGAGTTCGCATTCGTCATGCGCGACCTGACCGAAATCCGTCGGCGCGAGATTGAGCTTGCGACCCTGGCGTTTCAGGACCCGCTGACCCATCTCGGCAATCGCGCCGCGGTGACGCGGCGGTTGGCCCGCCTTGCCGACGATCTTGCCGAAGGGCCCGAGGCGAGCTTCGCCGTGATGGCGCTCGATCTCGACCGCTTCAAACAGATCAACGATCAGCTCGGCCATATGGCCGGCGACGCGCTGCTGATCGAAGTGGCGGCGCGCATCGCCCAGGCGGTTCCGCGCAACGCCTTTGTCGGGCGCAATGGCGGCGATGAATTCGTGGTGGTGGCGGGACCGCGCGCGACCTACGCCTCGGCGCGGCAGATCGCCCAGCAGATCGTCGAGACCGTTTCGCGCCCGATTGCGCTGAAGGCGGGTCCCGTCGAGGTCGGCGTCTCGATCGGCGTCGCCTTCGCGCCGGCCCATGGCGAGACGACGGACAGGCTGCTCGAAGCGGCGGACGCCGCCATGTATCGCGCGAAGCGCGCCTGTTCCGGCTACGCCTTTGCTGATGACGAGCCGGCGGCGGACATGAAGTCGGTGGCGTGAGCGCTTCGTGGCGGCGCTAACGCGCCGCGTTTCCTCGGGTCGCCGATTGGGCTATCGCCCCGCCATGACGCCCCCGCCATCCCCCTTCGACATTCCCGACGGCCAAAAGCCCGCCGCGCCTGATCTGGTCCGCCGTGCCTCGAAGACGCCGGCGCCGAAGCGCTTCTGGCGCGTGGCCGCGGCTGAGCCGGTCGAAGGCGGCTATGGCCTCACGCTCGACGGCCGGCCGGCGAGGACGCCGTCCCGGCGCCCGCTTTACGCCCCCGATCTCATCTCAGGCGAGCGGCTGGCGGCCGAATGGAACGCGGTCGGGGAGACCATCGATCCCGCAGACATGCCGCTGACTCGGCTGATCAACTCCGCCATCGACGGTGTGGCGGACCGCGCGGCGGAGGTTCGCGCCGACATCGTGAAATATGCCGGCAGCGATCTCCTCTGCTATCGCGCCGCCGAGCCCGAGAAGCTCGTGGCGCGCCAGACCGAACTCTGGGACCCGGTTTTGCGCTGGGCGCGGGAGCGCCACGGCGCGCGTCTCGCGCTGGCGGAGGGCGTGATGTTCGTCAGTCAGCCGCCCGAAGCGATCGATGCGATTGCGGCGGCCGTCGCAACAATCCCCGCGCCGCATGCGCTCGCCGCGCTGCATTCCGTGACAACGCTGACTGGCTCCGCGATCCTCGCGCTTGCGCTGTTCGACGGCCATCTCGACGCCGACGCGGCCTGGGCCGCCGCCCATGTCGACGAAGACGTTCAGATGCAGATCTGGGGCGAAGACGAAGAGGCGCTTGCTCGCCGCGCATTGCGGCGGCGCGAATTCGACGCGGCGGCGTTCCTGCTCTCGTCCTGACGGTCGGTTGCGGCTTCCGTCGCACCTGCTAAGCACCTCGTTGGCGCGCAGGCCGGAGTGCGCCGGGGAGAGATGCTTGCGATGAAGGACATTCTCGAAACGCTGGAAGACCGTCGCGAAGGCGCCCGCAAGGGCGGCGGCGACAACCGCATCGCGGCCCAGCACAAGCGCGGCAAGCTGACGGCGCGCGAGCGGATCGAGCTGCTGCTCGACAATGACAGCTTCGAGGAATTCGACATGTTCGTGCAGCATCGCTGCACGGATTTCGGCATGGAGAAGAGCCATGTGCCGGGCGACGGCGTCGTCACCGGCTGGGGCACTGTCAATGGCCGCACCGTGTTCGTCTTCGCCAAGGACTTCACCGTGTTCGGCGGCTCGCTGTCGGAGACGCACGCGCAGAAGATCATCAAGATCCAGGACATGGCGCTGAAAATGCGTGCGCCCGTCATCGGGCTGTTCGACGCCGGCGGCGCGCGCATTCAGGAAGGCGTTGCGGCGCTCGGCGGCTATGGCGAAGTGTTCAAGCGCAACGTGATCGCGTCAGGCGTCATCCCGCAGATATCGGTCATCATGGGGCCGTGCGCCGGCGGCGACGTCTATTCGCCCGCCATGACCGACTTCATCTTCATGGTGCGCGACACGAGCTACATGTTCGTCACCGGCCCTGATGTGGTGAAGACCGTCACCAACGAAGTCGTCACCGCGGAAGAGCTCGGCGGCGCGAAGGTGCATACGAGCAAATCGTCGATCGCAGATGGCGCTTTCGAGAATGACGTCGAATGCCTGCTGCAGGTCAGGCGGCTCGTCGACTTCCTGCCGGCGAACAATCAGGCCGGCGCGCCGAGCTGGCCGAGCTACGACATGCCGGACCGGATCGACTATTCGCTCGATACGCTCGTGCCCGACAATCCGAACAAGCCTTACGACATCAAGGAGCTGATCCTGAAGGTCGTCGATGAAGGCGACTTCTTCGAGATTCAGGAAGCGTTCGCGAAGAACATCGTCACCGGCTTCGCGCGCATCGAGGGCTCGACGGTCGGCGTCGTCGCCAACCAGCCGATGGTGCTCGCCGGCGTGCTCGACAGCGACGCGTCGCGCAAGGCGGCGCGCTTCGTGCGCTTCTGCAACGCCTTCAATATTCCGATCGTGACATTCGTCGATGTGCCGGGCTTCCTGCCCGGCACGGCGCAGGAATATGGCGGCCTCATCAAGCATGGCGCGAAGCTGCTCTTCGCCTATTCCCAGTGCGATGTGCCGCTGGTGACGATCATCACCCGCAAGGCGTTCGGCGGCGCCTACGACGTCATGGCGTCGAAGCATGTCGGCGCCGACGTGAATTACGCCTGGCCGACGGCGCAGATCGCCGTGATGGGCGCGAAAGGAGCGGTCGAGATCATCTTCCGCGCCGAGATGGACGATCCCGAAAAGATCGCGGCGCGCACGGCCGAATATGAAGGGCGCTTCCTCTCGCCCTTCGTCGCGGCGGAGCGCGGCTATATCGACGAAGTCATCATGCCGCATTCGACGCGGCGTCGCATTGCGCGCGCGCTGGCGATGCTGAAGACGAAGAGTGTCGAGCGGCCGGCGCGCAAGCATGACAATTTGCCGTTATAATATCGCGGCGATGGCGCGCGGCGGTGAGGCGTGGAATGTCTGACCGCCGCAAGCTTGCCCCAACGCCATCGCAATTAAGCCCTGTTGAGTGGGCCAATCTCGCCAATCACGCGACGCGGCCGAGAGTCGACTGAACTCCGGGAAGCCGCTGCTCGCCTTGGGCGATATGGTTGGGGGCTTCTGATGCCGATGTTACGCGGGTGTGACGGCGCGATTTTCTGGATCGCGATGCCGTTGATGATGGGCGGCTGCGCGACGGCGCCATTGGACGGCGGCGGCTCCCTGACCTCCTACGCCGATCTGACGCAATCCGACGGCGTTTTCGCGCGATCGAAGCTGCGCGTGAACAAGGACGCCGTGCTCGCCGCGCGAACTCTCAAGCTGGCGCCGACCACCTTTTCGGCTTCTGCGCGACAAGACGAAATCTCGGATGACCAACGCAAGCTGATCGCGAATGTCGTTGACCGCTCGCTCTGCGGGAAACTCAGCGAGCGCTTTCAGATCGTGCCCGCGTCAGAGAAAGCGGATTTAACCGTGCGCGCCGTGATCACCCACATGACGGCGACGGATGAAAAGGCGGTCGCCGTCACAAAGGTCGCATCCGTCGCCAAGTCGGTGCTGTTGCCTGGAGTGCCGGTTCCCGTGCCGAGGCTGCCGATCGGCCTGGGCAGCCTCTCGATCGAAGCCGAGGCGCGTACGGAGCCGCCGCCTGTCGTCGCAAGCGGCAAGGAGCGTCGCAGGAAGGTTGACGGCGGAATTGCGCGTGGCGAACAGGTCGCTGCGATGGTCTGGGGGCGCGGGGCGAATGCGTTGTGGGGAACGGCCAGAGTCTCATCATCCGGCGACGCTTATGAGTTCGCCAGCGCCTTCGGCGATGATTTCAGCAAGCTGCTCGTGACAGGAGAAAGCCCGTTCAACTCCTTGCCGACGCCTTCGCTCGCCAGCCTTCAATCAGCCATGGGCGGCGCGCCGAAAAATCCGGTCTGCGAGGCTTTCGGACGCGCGCCAGGCGTGATGGGGATCATCGGCGGCGCTGTCGGCGCGCCGCCGGAATGGACCGACAAGGGCGCGCCGGCGGAGCAGCAAACCGCGGCGGTTCAGTAGAAGCGCTGAATTAGGCTGCATACTCATAATTGGAGGGCTCAGCGCGCGAGTCGAAAAGTGTTCAGGGCGGGTTTCGCGGCCGAAGGCCGTGGTTCTCCCACGGTCGAGGACGCGAAGCCCGATCATGGGCGCTTTTCGCCGCGCCCACCTATCCCGGCTGTAGCCGGGATAGGCAATCAAGAGCGCCCACATCGCATCAATGCGATGTGGGTGGGTTCGCTGAAGGGCCGCCGATTGCGGCGGACACGTCGCTCGATGGTGGACAACACCATCTTCGCGCCGTCTCCTTGCCCTCGACGGCCCTTGAGCGAACGCTGAGCGCCTCGAATTATGAGTATGCAGCCTAGTCAGGCGGCGCGAAGCCTCACGCCGCCTTGCGCGCCTTGACGGCGGGCTTCGCCAGCTCCACTGCGCGCTTTTCGACGGTCTTCAGCACGCGCAGGAAATTGCGGCCAGCGATCTTGGCGAGCGCAGCATCGCCCCAGCCGCGCGAAATCAGTTCCGCGAACAGATGCGGGAATGTGCTCGCATCCTCAAGGCCGGGCGGATTTGTGCCGCCGAAGAAATCCGAACCAATGCCGATGTGATCGGGACCGACGATATCAGCCATATATTCGATGTGATTGGCGAGCAGGGCGGGGCCGTCGCTCTCCCATTCCGAGATCGACTCTCGCTTGGCGGCGTTCAGATCGTCCTTGTTCGGCGTATCAGGCGCTTTTCCATAGCTGTCCTGGAACCGTTTGAGCGAGTCGCGCGTCTTCTGCCTGATAAAAGCCGGCACGAAGGTCGCCATGACGATGCCGCCATTCGCCGGCAGGCGTTTCAAGATATCGTCGGGCGCATTGCGCGGATGATCGCACAGCGCGAATGCGTTGGAGTGGGTCAAGGCGATCGGCGCCGTCGATGCGTCGAGCACATCGTGGGTCGATTTCGGCGACGCGTGGCTGCAATCGATCAGCACGCCGAGCCGGTTGAGTTCCGCGATCACCTCGCGGCCGAAATCAGTCAGGCCGTCATGGCGCGGCTTGTCGGTCGCACTGTCGATCCAGTCGAGCGCGCCATTGTGGCAGAGCGTCATCACGCGCATGCCGAGCGTATGCCAGGCGCGCAGCGGCTTCAGGCTGTTCTCGAGGCCGACGCCGCCCTCAACCGACATGATCGAGCCGATCTTGCCGAGCCTTCGCGCCGTCGCGAGGTCGGAGGTCTTCCGCACGGGATGGAAGACGTCGGAATGCAGCTCCTCGATCCGCCTGATCACATCGATCTGTTCGAGCGTGACAGTCGCGGGATGGGGAATTTCGGTTGGCAGGAACGCGGCCAGCACCTGCGCGCCGACCTGTCCCTTGCGCAGCTTCGGAATGTCAGTGTCGCCGCGGTTGCGGCTTGTTTCCAGCCGGAACCTGGCGACGTCTCCGCGCGCCTCGCGGTCGCCCCTGATCACCCAGGGCAGATCGTTATGGCCATCGATCAGCAGATGGCGTGATAGAAAGTCGCGCGCCTTGGCGAGCGCCGCGCGCCGGCTGGTTTTGGCGCGCGAAGACTTGATGGCGTTGGACGACGCAGCGGACATTCGGACGGCTCCTGCAGAGCATGGCGCGAAAAAGTGGGAACGGGTTTTTCGCTTAAGCCATGCTCTAAGTTTTTGGAATCGATCACGTTCCCCATTTTGATTGTTTCAATCAAAATGGGGAACGTGATCTAAGGGCGTCATCGTGCCACTGGAAATCGCCTCACGCCAGATCGGAACGGCTCATTCGTCGTCGTGCAGCATTGCGAGGCGATCATGGATCGCGTCCCGCATGCCCGCGGTGACGAAACCCGCCGGTGCGAACAGGAAATTGTTGACGTAACGCTGGCTGCGGCGCGGGGCCTGCGAGTCGAAAGCGCTCCAGTCCTGCATCGCCGGGCTGAATTCGTGGATCGGCCTGAACTGATCCTGATCGATGAACCAGCCCTGATAGCCGCGCGATTCAAACCAGCGACGCGCTTCGGCGATCGCTCCCTGCCGATGCCGCTCCTCGATCTCGATCAGAATGACAGGCGCATGGCGCGCGACCAGTTCGCGGGCGCCGGCGAGGACCGCCATCTCGGCGCCTTCGACGTCGATCTTGATGAAGCCGATGGGCCGATCGATGAAAGCGTCGAGCGATTTCGTCCGCACGGGAATCGCGGCGAGGTTCATGCCGGGCGGAGGATTGAGGGACGCCAGCCCGTCAACGACGCGCGACGCGTCAAGCGGCAGGAAGAGCGTGCTTTCGCCTGATTTGTCTGACGCGGCCGCCTGCTCGACGATGCAATTCGACGGCAGCGTGCGCTGAAGAATGGCCGCAAGCTCCGGATTGGGCTCGAAACAATGGACGCGGTCGCACAACGGCGCGAGCTTGCGCGCATAGACGCCCCAATTGGCGCCGACATCGATCGCCTCATGACCGGAGGGGACGATCAGGTCGAGAACGAACGCCTCGATCTCGTCGCGTCCGAACCGGCGCATATGACGATGCACAAGGACCTGGGGCGCAAATCGCCGGAGCGCCGTGCGCGCCGCGGATTTCACGGCAAGCTCAAGCATGGAGGGACTCCTTTGTTTCTGCGCTGAAAAGGTCGGGGGAGATGAGGCGCGGCGATTTCTTCCGCGGCGTCGCCTCGTCAAAAAGATTGGCGAGCATTTCCGCCGCCCGCTCCCAGGAGAAGCGTTCGGCGTTCTGGCGCGAACGCCGCCTGAGATCGGCTTCGGCGGCGGCGTCGGTCCAGATCAGCGCGATCGCGTCGGCGATTTCCGTTGGCGATGTCGGATCGATGAAGAGCGCGCCATCGCCGGCCACTTCCGGCAGCGCCGAGCGATTGGAAGCGATGACGGGCGCGCCGAGCGATTGCGCTTCGACGACCGGCAGGCAGAAGCCCTCATGCAGCGAGGAATTGATGAAGAAGCCGGCATGCGCGTAGGCCGCTCGCAGCATCTCGTCATCAACGCCATGAATCGAAGTCACAGACGCGATCTCGGGATGGCGCGCGACGGCCGTCCGCAGGAGATCATGTTCGTCGCGGCCGATATGCAGCAATGGCGCGCGCAGTCCGCGCGCCGCGAGCAACGCCAGCGCCTCGATGACGACGGATGGATTCTTGTTCGGCGACAGATTGCCGACCATGAGCCCGTAACGGCCGGCGATCGGCGCGGACGCGATCGCCGCTGATGTGGTGAAGGCTGGCGCTTCCGGAATGATCTCGATCTTGCCGGCGGTTTGGGCGTGGGCCCGGATCAGGTCTTCTTTCGTGCTCGATGAGGGAACGACGATGTGTCGCGCGCTGCGCGCTGCGAGCGGAAAGACTAAGTCCCAGACCAGGCGATGACGGAGCGGATAGGCCTTGGGCAGAGTCTTGAGATAGAGATCATGCACGGTGAGGATGCGCGGCCATGAGCCGATCCATCCGCCGATCGGATTGCCGTTGAATTCAATCGACGCGCCCGTTTGCCGCATCAGGCCCGGCAACGTCGCGTTCTGCATCAGCACGTTGAGCGCCGTCGATTTCCAGAAGCGTCGCGTGATCACGCGCAGGCGCGGATGCAGCAGCGCCTGTGGCAGATCAGCCTCGCTCCAGCATGTGACCAGCACATATTGATCGTCGGTCAGGCCAAGCAGGGCTGGCAGCAGCGCGAACAGGAAGCGCGTGATTCCCGTGACGCGGCCCGGCGGCTCGAGCAAATGGTTGATGAGAACTGTCCGCAATTCCGCGCAGCCTGCTGTTTCGTTTTGGCGCAGATTTCGCGCCGCTGGCCTGTATTCAGCAACGCGCGTGCCATGGCGTCTCACTGGCGCGCGGCGAAATCAGGCCGTCGGGCGTGAACAGGCGTTCATTCATCGCGCGTTCGGGGCGTGAGCGTCAGCCTGTCAATGTCCTCGCAACCATGGACTCTGACCGGTGCTTAACCTGAACAGACATTCAGACTTTCAGATTAACTTCTTCGCGACCTCCTCCGCGTCAGGATCGTCTCGTGACAGGGACATACCGGCAAAAAAACCGCCGGGGAGGCGAAAACAGATGAACATCGATTTCCTCATGGATTGGTCGCGCCGCGTTGCGAGCGCCGGCCGCATCACCAACGCCGACGTCGTGACGCTGCGTCGTCACGCGGAAGACTATGACGGCGAGGCGGACGGAATGGCGGTCGCCGACGCGCTGTTCCAGATTGACGCGGGGACGCCGGAGGCGACGTTCGAATGGACGTCCTTCTTCGTCGACACGCTGGTCGACATTCTGGTCTGGGGCGAGCGCCCGACCGGGGTCGTGACGCCCGCCATGGCTGACTGGGTGCTGGCGCGCATCAAGCTGGAAGGCGAGCGGGCCGCAGGCTCCCATCGCGCCCTTCTGGTCGCGCTGGTGCGCGAGGCCCATGTCTGCGATCCGCGCCTGGCCGCGGTCGCGTTCGGCTATCGCAACGCGGAGCCGCAGCAGCGCGCGCCCGTGGCGATGACGCTCGGCTGGCTCGATTCCTCGGGCATCACCATCTGATCGCGCAATGAGCGGCGTCGAACAGACGCCGCGCGGACCTGCGCTGTCGCGGAATGGTTCCGCGGCGCGCTTCATTGACCCACCTTGCAGGGGCCCCTATCGGAAGAGAGGCGGCTTCCGAAACGTCGGCCGGGATAGGGCTGTTAACCCGGGCCGTGGGCGAGGTGGGGCATATGTTCTCGAAGATCCTGATCGCGAACCGGGGCGAGATCGCCTGCCGCATCATCAAGACCGCGCGGCGCATGGGCATCGCTACGGTGGCGGTGTTCTCGGACGCTGATCGGGACGCGCTCCATGTCGAGATGGCCGATGAGGCTGTTCATCTCGGTCCGCCGCAGGCGGCGCAATCCTATCTCGTCATCGACAAGATCATCGCGGCCTGCCGCGCCTCCGGCGCCGAGGCGGTGCATCCGGGTTACGGCTTCCTCTCCGAGCGCGAAGCGTTCGCCGACGCGCTGAAGGCGGCTGATATCACCTTCATCGGCCCCAATCCCGGCGCGATCGCCGCGATGGGCGACAAGATCGAATCGAAGAAGGCCGCGGCTGCGGCGAAGGTGTCGACCGTTCCCGGCTTCCTCGGCATCATCGAGTCGCCGGAGCAGGCGGTGAAGATCGCCAATGAGATCGGCTATCCCGTGATGATCAAGGCGTCGGCGGGCGGCGGCGGCAAGGGCATGCGCATCGCCCACTCCGCCGGCGAGGTCGCGGACGGATTCGCGCGCGCCAAATCGGAGGCGGCGTCGTCCTTCGGCGATGATCGCGTCTTCGTCGAGAAATTCATCATCGATCCCCGGCATATCGAAATCCAGGTGCTCGGCGACAAGCATGGCAACGTCGTCTATCTCGGCGAGCGCGAATGTTCGATCCAGCGCCGCAACCAGAAGGTGATCGAGGAGGCGCCGTCGCCATTGCTCGATGCGGCGACGCGCAAGCTCATGGGCGAGCAGGCGGTCGCGCTGGCGAAGGCGGTGAACTACGATTCCGCCGGCACTGTGGAGTTTGTCGCGGGCCAGGACCGCAGCTTCTTCTTCCTCGAAATGAACACGCGCCTGCAGGTCGAGCATCCCGTCACCGAGATGATCACCGGCGTCGATCTCGTCGAGGAGATGATCCGTGTTGCGGCGGGCGAGAAGTTGCGCTTCACGCAGAGTGACATCAAGCTCAATGGCTGGGCCGTCGAAAGCCGCGTCTATGCCGAAGACCCGACGCGCAGCTTCCTGCCTTCGACGGGACGCCTCACGACCTATCGCCCGCCGGCGGAGGGCCTAAGCGGCGCAGCGACCGTGCGCAACGACACCGGCGTTTTTGAAGGCGGCGAAATCTCGATCTACTACGATCCGATGATCGCGAAGCTCGTCACCCATGCTGCGACGCGTGAAGAGGCGATCGACGCGCAGGCGGAGGCGCTCGACTCCTTCGCCATCGATGGCATCCGCCACAACATCCCGTTCCTCTCGGCGCTGATGCAGCATCCGCGCTGGCGCGCCGGCGCGCTCTCGACCGGCTTCATCGCGGAAGAGTTTCCCGGCGGCTTTGCGCCGCCTGCGCCATCAGGCGACGTTGCGCTTCGAATGGCTGCGGTGGCGGCTGCGATCGACCACAAGCTCAACGAGCGCAAGCGCGCGATCTCCGGGCAGATGGAGAACTGGCGCAAGGTGGTGTTCGAGAAGGTGCGCGTCGTGCTGCTTGGCGCACAATCCTTGGACGCCGTGATCCTTGGCGACAGCGATCAGGGCCTGTCGATCGAGATCGGATCAGGCGGCGCGGAGGCGCGTAGGGTCTCGCTCTATTCGGAGTGGAAGCCGGGCGAACCTGTCTGGCGCGGCTCGGTCGCAGGACGATCGATCGCGGTTCTCGTGCGCGCCATCCCGAATGGCGTGGCGCTCGGCCATGCCGGCGCATTCGCCGAGGCGCGCGTCTACACGAAACGCGAGGCCGAGCTTGCGGCGTTGATGCCGGAGAAGAAGGGCGCCGACGTCGGCAATCAGCTTCTTTGCCCGATGCCCGGTCTGGTGAAGTCGATCGCCGTGACCGCCGGCCAGGAGGTGAAGGCGGGCGAAGCTCTCTGCATCGTCGAAGCCATGAAGATGGAGAACGTTCTGCGCGCCGAGAAGGACGCGACGATCGGCAAGATCATGTGCAAGGCGGGCGACACGCTCGCCGTCGACGCCGTGATCATGGAGTTCGCGTAGGCGCTTCTGGCGCCTCATGTGACCGGCGATTTCAACGCTTTCTTAAGACATTCTCAACCGGCCCTTGCGAGCTTGCCGTCGGAGACCGGCAGGCTTCGCCATGAATTTCAATCGCATCTCGCAGGCGCTTTTCGATCCACGCGGACGGGCGAACCGCAAGGGCCTCCTCGTTGCGGCCGGCGCGATCATGGTTGTTGAAGTAACAGGCGCGTCGCTGATCTGGAGCGGCGTCAACCCGTCATCCGCGCCGATCGTTCTCCTGAAAATTCTGTTCGCCTGGATCGCGATCGCAGCGGTGTGCAAGAGACTGCATGATCTCGGCATGTCCGCCTGGTGGCTGCCTGCGGGCGTCGCGCTTGAATTCATCTGGACTGCGGTGCTCGCCGTGTCGATGTTCGTGTCGCTTGGCGTCGAAGACATGCAGCCGGCGGCCGACGGCTACAAGCTGATGCTGTCGGGCTGCGTGGCGCCGATCATCGCCGCGATTTTGTGGCTGCAGATCAGCGAAGGGCAGGGCGGCGCAAATATGTATGGTCCGCAGCCGGACGCATCGGGCTTCTCGCCGGGCGATGGCCCGATGTCGACGATCGCGATGGGATAGCGGCTAATCGCCGAGCATCTCGCCAATTCCCCGGATCGTGTTCCAGTTCCGCGACGTGCCGACGCCGAGGCGCTTCGTCGTCATGGCTGGCAATAGCCGGGACTCGCTTGGCTTGCCTGCGAAGCTGCACCAAAGATCGCCGGCGACGACGGCAAGCCGTTCGTCTTTCTGATAAGGTCGCAGCGCCGCAAGCGCTTCGTCGTCAAGCGGCTTGCGCATGATGCGCGCCGCCACCCGATCGCCATCGCGCCCGGACTCCTCTGGAAAAGGGTTGGCGCTGACAATTGCGCGCCAGCCGTCGGCGCTTCTCGCGATGATGTCGACAATTCTGCCGAAACGACTCGCGAACGCGGTCTCGAGTTTTTTCTCGATCTGCGCCACCGATTTTTGTTTCGTTTCGAAAATCAGATTGCCCGTCGAAACAAGCGTGCGCGGATTGCGGAATCCGATCTCCTCCGCCATTGCACGCAGGTCGCTCATGATCACGCGGCGTTGGGGCGTCAGGACGACGCTGTGGAGCAGGGCGACGTAAATGGTCATCTGCTGCCCGAAGCTAATGATTCGTCGCGACAGCTAACGGATCACGCCGCCGGCCGCCAAGCGCTGAATCAGCTTTGCGTGACTTGGGCGGTCATGACAGAACGAAGTGAACCTCTGAGCGATCGATCATGCCGCTTTATTTCGCCTATGGCGCGAACATGGATGTTGACGCCATGGCGCGTCGTTGTCCCGCATCGAAGGCGCTTGGCGTCGCGCGATTGGCGCGACACAGGCTGTTCATCACCGCTGATGGCTACGCCTCGGTGCAACGCTCGCTGCGCGATGCGGTGATCGGGATAGCCTGGGACCTCGCGCTCGCAGATGTGCGCGCGCTCGATCGTTTCGAGGGTCTTGATCGCGGCCTTTATCGCAAGATATTCGCGCCTGTCATCCTCACGCGAGGCCGATCGGCGCGCGCGATGATCTATATCGGCTCATCGAGCGCGCAAGGCGCCCCGCTGCCGGGGTATGTCGAGGCCATCATCGCCGCCGCGGAAAGCTGGAAACTGCCGCCGCCCTATCTCGCTTCGATCGCCGCGCTGCGCAGTCAGGAGCCCGCGCGCGCCGGCGTCTTCAAGAACGCATAAGCGCCGCACGGTTCATTTCTTTTCTTTCGACGCCTCCGCGAGCGTCTCGCCGCCTGCCTTTTTCCAGGCGCCAAATCCGCCGCGGATATGCGCAACGGGTTTCAGACCCATATCCTTGGCCGTCTTCGCCGCGAGCGCAGAGCGCCAGCCGCCGGCGCAGAAGAACACGAACTGCTTGTCTTCCTGAAAGACGGGCTTGGCGTAGGGGCTTTCAGGGTCGATCCAGAATTCGAGCATGCCGCGCGGGCAATGGAACGCGCCGGGCATCCGGCCTTCGCGCTCGAGTTCGCGCGGATCGCGAAGATCGACGAAGACGACATCGTCCGATCCATGCAGCGCCAGCGCCTCTTCGACGCTGAGCGTCTTGATGTCCTTCTCCGCCTCTTCGAGCAGCGTCTTGTAGCCGCGGGTGATCTGCTGGGGCATCGGCGTCTCCTGTGCGCATCACATTGGAAGGTGGGACAGGCGCGTCAATGGCGGGCTGCGCTTGACCGCCGCGCGCTGCGGGCGCATCTCGCGCGCATGCCGAATACCGACCCGAATCCCGTTGCGCGAAACGAGGCGCTGGAAGCCGCCATGCTGCGGCTCGTCGCCGAGCGCGGCCCCGACAGGACGGCTTGTCCTTCCGAAGCGGCGCGTCTCGTCGGCGGCGATCATCCCGATCAATGGGGGCCGCTGATGCAGCCGGCTCGCCGCACCGCGGTCAGGCTGATGAAGCAGGGCAGGCTGGTGATCACGCGCAAGGGCCGGATCGTCGATCCCGATGATTTCAAGGGCGTCTATCGCATCTCCCAGCCGCGCAGCGACTGAGCGGCGTTTCGTTCCTCAGAGCGGCCCAGGGAAAAGCGCGCTGCTGCGTCCTGACATCCAATAGGCGACGAGCCCGACCCATTCCTTGGCGATGAGGTCGAGCCGCCGCAGTCCCCGCGCGGCCTCCGAAAAGGGACGGACAAAGGTCGCCCAGCCCGCGGTCCTGAAATCCACGGGATAGGCGTCAACAGAGAAGCCGGCCTGCCGGAAACAGCCGACGGCGCGCGGCATGTGCCAGGCTGACGTCACGAGCAGCCAGCGCTGGCCGGGCTCGGGCCGCACGACGTCGCGCGTCATGACGGCGTTCTCCCAGGTCGTGCGCGACTGGTTCTCGACAACGAGCCGCGCGGGATCGACGCCATAGGCGCCGATCTTCGCCTTCACGAGATCAGCTTCGACGCCATGCGCGCCGAACACGTCGCCGACGAGATCGCCGACGCCGCCGGAGAAGACGAGCTTCGCCTGGGGATAGCGGCGCGCAAGTTCGATCAGCGCGGTGATGCGGTCGCCCGCCTCGGTGAGCTCCAGCGTTCCCGGACGCAGCCCCGAGACTTCGCCGTCGATCGCGCCGCCGATCACGATGATTCCGTAGGGCTCGTTCCCTGCGGCTTCCCTCCACATCGGAAACCGCTCTTCCATCGGCGTCATCATCATCGTCGAGAGCGGCGAGAAGCCGCCGACAATGAGAAGCGCGACGCCCGCCCAAATCATGCGTCGCCCAAGCCGCATGAATCGCGTGAAGGCGAGAAGCGCGCCGCACAGGATCAGCAGGATGAAGAAATTCGTCGGCGTCAGAACGAGCCAGACGAGCTTTGAGAGATAAAAGAACATGCTGGGGCTCAAATTTCGGCTACGCACACGCTAGGCGCCGGCGCGGCGTTCGCAACGGGGCATTCGGGCGCGCCGCGCGCCGTTGCGCCCGGCCCTTCAGAAACGCTTAGGGTTAATGCGTAAAGCGCGTTTCGATCGCCACGCAAAATATTTTCTTCACCATGTCCGCTAACCCGCCATTGGGCATGGCGGCGAGAATGGAGTGGTTCGATTCCGGAACGCCGCCATGCGCCTGTTCGCCCGCCTTGCCGCAATCTGCGTCGCCTTCGCGCCAGCGATGGCTCTTGCGCAAAGCGCCCAGCCGATGAGGGGCGGTTTGCCGACCTGGTCGGGACCCTACTTCGGCCTCCAGGTGGGCGTCGCTTCGACCAGCTTCGGTTATGGCGTTTCTCATCCGCTTTTCTCGACCTCCGGCGATCGCAGCAGCACCGACTTTAACTTTGGCGCGCATGCCGGCGTGAACGGACAAATCGGGATGTTCGTGTTCGGCGGGGAGGCCGACATCGAGCGGCTTGACGGCTCGCGCGCCTTCTCCGCGACTTTGGCCGGGGTGAATTTCGCCGGCTCCGCCGACGCGCCCTGGATCGGCACGCTCCGGGCGCGCGCCGGCTTCTCGTTCGACCGGTTTCTCGTCTATGGCACGGGCGGCATCGCCGCGACGCGCGCGACATTCAAGGCGTCGGCGACGAACCTCTTCACCAACGAAGTGTCGAATTATTTCGTCGGATTGGCGCTGGGCGCGGGCGTCGAATATGCGCTGACCAACAACATCACCGCGCGCGTCGAATATCGGCATGTCAGCTTCGCCGACAATACCTTCTCGTTCACAGGCGCGGACGCCTCCAAGCTCGATCTCTCGATCAATTCGGTGCGGATTGGCGCGAGCCTGAAATTCTAGCTTTCAGGTCACGGGCAGGATCAAGGCTTGACCAGCCGCAGGGCGGTTTCGGATCGCCTTGTACCAACGCTCGATATGCGGACGCGGTTGCGGCGTCACCGGCATGTTGAGCCAGCGATGGGCGACGGCGCCGACGGGAATATCGCCCATCGAGAAGGCGTCGCCGCCGACCCATTCATGTGAAGCGAGGTGAGCGTCGAGGATCGCGCTCTTCTGCTCATAGAGCGCGATGGACGCATCGATCGCAGCCTGGTCGCGCTTTTCAGGCGGCGTGCGGACCAGGCCGACGAAGGCGGCGTTGATTGCGGGAGAAAGCGTCGTGTGCTGCCAATCCATCCAGCGATCGGCGAGAGCGCGGCGTGCGGGATCGGCGGGCCAGAGCGACGGTTTCCGGTCTGCATGTTTCGCCGCGAGATAGCGAATGATCGCGTTCGACTCCCAGAGAACCAGCCCGTCATCTTCGACGCAGGGCACGAGGCCGTTCGGATTCTTCGCGAGATATTCCGGCGTGTCGACGACGCCAAATTGCATGCCGGCGTCGATGCGCTCGAACGGGAGTCCGAGTTCGGCCGCCGCCCAGACGACCTTCTGCACATTGATCGAATTGAGGCGGCCCCAGATTTTCAGCATCGATCGTCTCCACCCGATTTCATTTTGAGCGGATTTCGCGCCCCTTGCGAATCCAGCTTCTCAAATCGCGCACCGCGAACACCGCGCCGGCGAGACCGAGGATCAGCGGAATTCCGGTGAAAGCCGCGGCGATCGCGACGCCCATCGAAAATTCGGCGGCGCTTTGCCAGAACGGGGAAATGCAGGCGACGCGTCCTTCATTGAATTCCGGACAGACATTGCCGGCGCCGATCAGCGCCAGCAAGGCCGCCGCAACGAGAATGACCGCGAGCGCGCCATAACTGAGGATCCGGAACAGGATCAGCAGCAGGCGTTTGATAGGGTCAAAACTCATAATTCGAGGCGCTCAGCGTTCGCTCAAGGGCCGTCGAGGGCAAGGAGACGGCGCGAAGATGGTGTTGTCCACCATCGAGCGACGGCTCCGCCGCCATCGGCGGCCCTTCAGCGAACCCACCCACATCGCATTGATGCGATGTGGGCGCATTTGAATGTCCATCCCGGCAACAGCCGGGATGGATGGGCGCGGCGAAAAGCGCCCATGATCGGGCTTCGCGTCCTCGCCTGTGGGAGAACCACGGCCTTCGGCCGCGAAACCCGCCCTGAACGCTTTTCGGCTCGCGCGCTGAGCCCTCCAATTATGAGTTTTGACCCTAACGTCACGCGGTCTTCTCGAACAGCTCACGCCCGATCAGCATGCGCCTGATTTCGCTGGTGCCGGCGCCGATCTCATAAAGCTTGGCGTCGCGCAGCAGTCGGCCCGTGGGATAGTCGTTGATATAGCCGTTGCCGCCGAGAAGCTGGATGGCGTCGAGCGCCAACAATGTCGCCTTTTCAGCAGCGATGAGGATGGCGCCCGCGGCGTCCTCGCGCGTCGTCTCGCCGCGGTCGCAGGCCTTGGCGACGGAATAGACGTAAGCCTTGCAGGCGTTCATCGTCACATACATGTCGGCGACCTTGCCCTGCACGAGCTGGAATTCGCCAATCGATTTTCCGAACTGCTTTCGCTCGTGGACGTAGGGCATCACGATGTCGAAGGCGTTCTGCATGATGCCGAGCGGCCCGCCTGCGAGCACCGCGCGCTCGTAATCAAGGCCCGACATCAGCACGTTCACGCCGCGCCCGACGCCGCCGAGCACATTCTGCTCGGGCACCTCGCAATCCTCGAAAACGAGTTCGCAGGTGTCGGAGCCGCGCATGCCGAGCTTGTCGAGTTTCTGCGCCTGCGTGAAGCCTTTCGTCTCCTTCTCGACGATGAAAGCGGTGATGCCGCGCGGCCCGGCGTTGGGATCGGTCTTCGCGTAGATGACGAAGGTCTCGGATTGCGGCCCGTTGGTGATCCACATCTTGCTGCCGTTGAGGATGTATCGATCGCCTTTCTTGTCGGCGCGCGTGCGCATCGAGACGACGTCCGACCCTGATCCGGGCTCTGACATCGCGAGCGAGCCGACATGCTCGCCGCTGATCAGCTTCGGCAGATATTTCTTCTTCTGCGCTTCGTCGCCATTGCGGTTGATCTGATTGACGCAGAGATTCGAGTGCGCGCCATAGGAGAGGCCGACGCTGGCGGACGCGCGCGACACTTCTTCCATCGCGACGACATGTTCGAGATAGCCGAGCCCTGCGCCGCCATATTCCTCGGGAACGGTGATGCCATGCAGGCCGAGCGCGCCCATCTCAGGCCAGAGATCGCGCGGAAACAGATTGCTCTTGTCGATCTCGTCTGCGCGCGGCGCGATCTTGTCCTGCGCGAAATCGCGAACCGTCTCGCGGATGGCGTCGGCGGTGTCGCCGAGGTCGAAATTGAAGGGGCGAGGGGCGTTGGAGAGCATCATTACGCCTTTGTAACTTGCGCCGGATCAGCGCGGATTCTTAATGTGGCGACCGGGGCATGTCACGCGACGCAAGGCTGGAGGCCGCCCATGTCGGAAGGCAGACAGGCGTCGTCGAACTTCGTCTGGCCACCGCTGATCTATGCGCTCGCGGCGGTCGCGGGGCTGGCGTTGACCTGGATCTGGCCGCTGCCGTTTCCCGCAAGCATGTCGCCCGCCATCGACTGGGCGATCCGGATTGTCGGCGGCGTGATTTTTGTTGGCGGCGCGTGGCTCGTGACGATGGCGAAACGCGGTTTTGCGGAAGCGGGCACGCCGGTCAGGCCGACGCAGCCGACCGCCGCTCTGGTGACCGACGGTCTCTATCGTTTCACGCGCAACCCGATGTATCTCGCCGGCGCGATCATGATGGCCGGACTTGGCTGCGCCTTTCTTTCAGGCTGGTTCTTTCTGCTCGCAATCGTCGCGATGATCGCCGTCTACAAGCTCGCGATCGAGCGTGAGGAGCGCTATCTCACGGAAAAATTCGGTTACGCCTACACGGCTTATTGCAGCCGTGTCAGGCGCTGGCTGTAGCGCCAGCGCGCCACGCCGCTATTCCGCGTAGGCGGTCGCGATCGATTCCTGATTCTGTTCCTTGGCGTCGCCGAGGAAGGCCGCCCACTGTTTCTGGGTGCCGTAAAAAACGTTCCGGTCAACCGAGCCGCGGATGCCGGGCACCGTTCCCGTCGCGGTGTATTGCCAGAAATGGAAGTTGCTGCGGTTGAACCGATCCGCAGGCGGCGCCGCGACCGAGCGCAGCCAGAAGCGATAGCCTTCGTAATGGCCTTCCAGCACATCGCGATGGAAGGTGATGTCGGTGTAGATCATCGGCTTCTTGCCGAAGTGACGCTCCATCTCGGCGAGGAGATAGTCGATCTTCTCGCGCGCGACGGACGCTTCGAGTCTGATCGGGCAGGTGCGCGAGAACGAGTTCCATTCGAGATCGAGCACCGGCGGCAGCGCGTCCTTCTCGACCGGGATGTTCTGCTTGATCCAGTCCATCTGCTCATGCGCCGGCCGGCACCAATACATGAAGTGATAGAAGCCGCGCGGCACGCCCGCCGCTTTCGCGCCGGCCCAGTTGGTGTGGAATCTTTCGTCGAGATGGTCGCCGCCTTCGGTCGCCTTGATGAAGGCGAACTGGGTGCCCGCGTCACGCACCGCCGCCCAGTCGACGTCGCCCTGATATTTCGAGATGTCGATGCCGTGGATCGGGAAGGAATGCGCCATCGCGACGCCGGCATGAGGCTTCGTATCGCCCTTGCGCGGATACCGGGAGGAGTAGTCGGCCGCGCATCCCGCGAGGATGGCGGCGGCGGCTGCGATCGCGGTCAGAGACAGCGCGCGACGGAAAGCGTGGGCCATTCGGGTCCAACTCTCGAAGCTTCAAAGATCGTTCAAATGCTGGGGAAACCGTTAGGGAGTCGTGAAAACGCGTGGTTAGAGAATCTTGAATAAGCCGCCCGCGTCAAGCCGGGGATTTCCCTTAAGTCGGCCGGCGCTCTTGCAAGCTCCCTATTTCAGCCCGAACCAAAGCGTTGCGGTCCCCAAAAAGGAAAAGAAACCCACAATATCCGTGACGGTGGTGACAAACGGCCCTGAGGCGACCGCGGGGTCGGCGTCGAACCGGTCGATGGCCAGCGGGATGAGAATGCCTGCGAGCGCGGCCGCCAGCAGATTGATGATCATGGCGATGCCGATCACCACGCCGAGGTCGAACGTCCCGAACCAGAGCGCCGCGATGCTGCCGGTGATCACCGCGAAGGCGAGGCCGTTCAGCAGGCCGACCAGCAATTCGCGGCTGATCACTCGCATGCGATTGGAGGAAGAGAGCTCGCGCGTCGCGAGCGCGCGCACCGCCACCGTCATGGTCTGCGTCGCCGCATTGCCGCCTTGGCTCGCGACGATGGGCGCCAGCACCGCCAGCGCTACCATCTTCTGCAATTCGTCCTCGAAGCCTTTCAGCACGAGCGATGCGAGGAAGGCGGTCATGAGATTGACGAACAGCCAGGCGAAGCGGCTCTTCGTGATGAAGAGCACCTTATCGGACAGTTCTTCTTCCGCCTTCACGCCGCCGAGCGCGCGGAGGTCCTGGTCGACCTGCTCCTCGACGACATCGAGGATGTCGTCATGCATGACGACGCCGACGAGTCTCTCATAGTCGTCGATGACGGGCGCAGACACGAGATTGTATTGCTTGAAGAGGCGCGCGACCTCTTCGCGATCATCGGTCGCGCGCACCTTGTGGACTTCATCGGCGAGGATTTCATCCATGCGCACCGGCCGCTTCGTACGCAGCAGCCGGTCGAGAAACACGGCGCCGACGAGTTTGTGCGTGGGATCGACGACGAAGATCTCGTAGAAAATGTCGGGCAGATCAGGCGTATCGCGCATGAAGTCGATTGTTTGTCCGACCGTCCAGAAGGGCGCGACGGCGATCACATCCGTCTGCATGAGACGGCCGGCGGAGCCTTCGGGATAATCGAGCTGGCGTTGCAGGACGATGCGATCGCCCGGCGGCAGCTGCTCGAGGACTTCGGCTTTATCCTGCTCGTCGAGATCTTCGAGAATCGCGACGGCGTCGTCGGAATCGAGCTCCTTGACGCCTTCGGCGACGGTTTCTGTCTCGAGCTCCTCGAGAATGTCCTCGCGAACGGCGTCATCGACTTCCGTCAGCGCGGCGAAGTCGAAGTCGCGGCCGAGAAGTTCGACGAGGCGCGGGCGATGATCATGCGGCAACGCTTCGACAAGCGCGCCGAGATCTGATTCGTGCAGGTCCTCGGTAAGGACGCGCAGGCGCGCGCCGTCGGCGGCCTCGATCGCGGCGGAAACCGCTTCGACGAATTCGGGAGAAACCTCGTCGTCCGCATTGCGGAAGGGCAGGGGCGCCAACAGGGTCTGACTGGCCTCGTCCTGCATCTCACCGCTCGCTCGAACAACCCGTCCTTACGGAGAGGCCGCGGAGGTGACAATCATTTGTCTGACGCGCGTCGAACGTCCAAATGTCGCAGCGCGGGCGCCATTCCGGAAATCTGTTTCGATTGGCCGAAAACACGAACGGCGACCCCCTGGGATCGCCGTCACGCGGGGCTCAACGCCCGATCTCGATGGTGCGGCCGAGAGGACTCGAACCTCCACTGGTTGCCCAACTAGCACCTCAAGCTAGCGCGTCTACCAATTCCGCCACGGCCGCAGAGCTTCGGGCCATCAGCAGGCGACCGAAGCGCGCGCCGTGTAACAGAGGGGTCCGGCCATGACAAGCGGCCGACAGGCTCATGGAAACAACGGAATTTCAGCGGCGGAAAAGAACGGAGGCGGAGCTGCGGCGCGTCTCCCAGCCCTTTCGTTCGAGGGTTGGAACGTCATCATGTTCGGCCGGATAGCCGAGGCAGAAATATCCGATGAAGCTCCAATGCACAGGCGTATCGAGCGCCGCTGCGACGTCCGCCGGATCGAGAATCGACACCCAGCCGAGGCCGATTCCCTCGGCGCGCGCTGCGAGCCACAAAGTGTGCGCCGCCATCACGGCGGAATAGTCGATGGTCGCGGGCATGGTCAGCCGCCCGAGCCCATGGCCCTGTTCCGTGGCGTGATCGGCGAACAGGGCGAACTGGCAGGGCGCATCATCGAGGCCCGCGAGTTTCAGCCTGGCGTAGAGCGCGGCTCTCTCCCCGGTCTGGCTCTTCAACGCCTCCGCATTGCAGCGTTCGAAAGAGCGCCGGATCGCTGCCCGGCGCGACGGCGTGTCGACCCGCACGAAGCGCCAGGGCTGGCTCAGACCCACGGAGGGCGCGAGGCAGGCGGCCTCCACAAGGCGTTCGAGAGTCCCTTCCGGAAGAGGTTCGCGGCGGAACGTCCTGACGTCGCGGCGCCAGGTCAGGAGGCGCATCAGTTCGGCGCGGAATTCCGGCGCGAATTGCTGCTCTGGCACTTGAATGCTTCCCCGCCGTGACGTCGCCGCTCTCGCGCGAACGCGGCGACGGCGCTCCGCGAAAGGAACGCTTCGCTATTGCGCGAAACGATCTGATGAGCCGGGCGGTCGCCGGAATGCTGCTAGACCGTGGCGGGGCGTTTGACCAGAGAGGACACCTCGACCGAGATGTCGGCGCCATTGACCACCACGATGCCGCGCGCGACAGGATGGTCGTTGGCGAGGATTTCGACCTCGTCCTTCTCCGTCGCATCCAGCGTGATGACCGCGCCACGGCCCATCTTGAGCAGCATATGGATCGGCATCTGGACCCGGCCGAGGACGACGGAAATGTCGAGATCGATCGCTTCGATGGTGCTCACGCGTGTTTCGCTCCCTGGCGTCGCATGGCGCGCGACGCTTTCGACGCTTAACTGAGCCATGGGGATGGTTAACGGGTCGTAAAATGAGCGCAGGGACGGCCATACGGAATCGCGATGCGATCGATATCAGCTTCAGGTCTCGCGAGCCTTCGGAGGTCGAATGGCTGACTTCGGACGCGCCAGTGACCTACGAGGAGGCGCTCGCCCGTATGGACGAGCGCGTCGCGGCGATCGCGGCCGGCGAGGCGCCGGAATGCGTCTGGCTGCTCGAACACCCCCCGCTTTATACCGCGGGCACCTCGGCCCAGCCGGGCGACCTTCTCGGCGCTGACGGATTTCCGGTCTATGCGACGGGAAGGGGAGGACAATATACCTATCACGGCCCGGGGCAGCGCGTGGCGTACGTCGTGCTCGATCTGCGTCGCCGGCGGGCCGATCTGAGGGCCTATGTCGCGGCGCTCGAGGGCTGGCTGATCGCCACCCTCGATCGTTTCAATGTCAGGGGCGAGCGGCGAGAGGACAGGGTGGGCGTCTGGGTGCGCCGGCCTGACAGGGGCGCTGATCACGAAGACAAGATCGCCGCGATCGGCGTGCGCGTGCGGCGCTGGGTGACGTTTCACGGCGTGTCGCTGAACGTCGACCCCGACCTTTCTCATTTCGACAAGATCGTGCCCTGCGGCGTCAGCGATCCCAGATATGGGGTGACCAGCCTCACGGACCTCGGCTTGCCCGCGACCCTGAGCGATGTCGACGTCGCGCTGAAGTCAGCATTCGCCGAGATCTTTGGAGACGATGCGGGGGCTTCCTGAGGTTTATCGCGCAGTGAGGTTTGAACGGCGCGTCGAATGCCGGGGAACTCCACACGCGATCCGCGCATTGCGATCCTGACAACAAAAAACGAGGCGCGTCATGCCCGTCAGCACGATCCTCATCATCCTGCTCATCCTGATTCTCATCGGCGCGCTGCCGAACTGGGGTTACAGCAGCGGCTGGGGATACGGGCCGAGCGGCGGCGCAGGCGTTATCCTTTTGATCCTCATCGTCCTCTTACTGATGGGACGAATATAGACGCTAACGCGTTATGAAAGGGCGCGCTCAATCATCGAAGAAGCGCGTATTATCGCGTGTCTCGCAGCGATAACCGACGGGGCACCAGGCGTTGTCGCGCGTCGGCGCGAACGCCTGCCGCGCGACTTCTCCCAGCATGCAGAACTGGTCGCTGTTCACATATCGATCATAGATGCCGGGACCCGAGCCCAGCACCGCCGCGCCTTGCGTCGCGACGACCTTGCGCGCCTGGCCGCAGTTCATCTGCGTCGTGTCGAGCCTTTGCGCCGCGGCGCCAAGCGTCGAGCCGCAGATGACGGCGATTGTGAAAGCGCTGCGCAGCATCATCATCTCCCTCACGCCGGAAATTCTACACCCGAGGAGAGGGATCGGCGAGACGCCGTCGTCGCCTCCCGATCACTATTCGGCGAACGCGCGATCGGGAACAACGGCCCGCGCCGCGGAATTTGCCGATATGTTGAAACCGCCGGGACGCCCATGCGCCGGAAAGTCATTTTGAGCGCCGATCAGGCTGCGGCGTCTCGCTCATGAGCGCGCCCAAGGCCGAGACCGCAAACGGATCGCGCAGCGGCGGCGCGCCGATCGCCCATGGCGCACGGCAACTGCCCAAAGTCTATGTCGAGGACTACAGCGCGGATATCAGGGATGGCGAGGGATTCTTCGGCGAGAAGGCAAGCAGCGGCGTATTTCGCGACCTCATCGATGAGTTGCGCAACCAATGGGCCGATATTGAGGATCCGATCGCGACGCCGACTGAACGGCTCTCGAAGAAGACGATCGATCAGTTGCTGCAGGAAGGCGAGCCGCGGGAAGCCGCTCTGATTCACAGCGCCGTCGAGAAATTCGCGCAGAATTTATCGAGCGTCACTTCGCTCCTGATGAAGACACGCGCGTGGCAGGGCGTGAAGCGAATCGCGGTCGGCGGCGGATTCAGGCAGAGCCGCGTCGGCGAACTCGTGATCGGGCGCGCTGAAATTCTTGTGCGCGGCGAATATGACGATGTCGAGATGGCGCCGATCCGTCATCACCCTGATGAAGCGGGTCTCCTTGGCTGCGCGCATCTCGCGCCGTCCTGGATCTTTCGCGCCTATGACTGCATCGTTGCGGTCGATATCGGCGGATCGAATTTTCGTTGCGGACTGGTGGAACTCAATCAAGAAAAGGCGGCCGATCTGACCAAGGCGCGCGTCTGGAAGTCCGACCTCTGGCGCCACGCCAACGAAGAGCCCGATCGGGAGCAGGCGGTCGAGAAGCTGGGCGACATGCTGCGCGAGCTGATTTCCGAGGGCGAGAAGAAGGGCAAGACGATCGCGCCTTTCATCGGCATCGGATGTCCGGGGACCGTGCTCGAGAATGGCGCACTGGAAGGCGGCACGCTTAATCTGCCGGGCGATTGGGCTAGTCCTGATTTCAGCATCGTCGAGCGCGTCGCCGAATTGATTCCGTCGATCGACGAGCATGAAACCATCGTCACGCTTCACAATGACGCCGTCGTTCAGGGCCTCAGCGAGCTCCCCTTTATGCAGGACGTTCCGAAATGGGCCGTCCTGACGATCGGCACCGGGCTTGGAAACGCCAGTTTCCGAAACCGCGACGCTGACGCATAGTGGTCGGCCGGCCTATCGGGCCCTCCGAGACAAAGCGCATGAGGCTTTTTCAGTGCCACGCATGCGGCAACGCGATTCATTTCGACAATCGCGCCTGCCAACGCTGTGGCCGGCGTTTGGGCTTCATTCCGGCGCTGGGCGTTCTGACGGCGCTTGAGCCTGCCGATGACGATCAGAGCTTCGTCTCGCCGCGCGCGCTCGGTCGGGTCTTTCGCTTTTGCGCGAACGCCGAATATGAAGCGTGCAACTGGCTCTGTCCGGCGGATGATCCGATCGGTTTCTGCGCCGCGTGTCGACATAATGGCGTCATCCCCGATGTCAGCGATCATCAACGCCTTCAGGAGTGGCGGCTGATCGAGATGGCGAAGCGCCGCCTGTTCTATTCGCTGCTGCGCTGGGGGCTTCCACTTCGCACGCGGCAGGAAGATCCGGAGCATGGCCTGATCTTTGAATTTCTCGCCGACGATATCTATTCCGGCGCGCCCAAGGTGATGACGGGACATGAAAGCGGGCGCATCACCATTGCGCTCGCCGAAGCCAGCGATGTCGAGCGCGAGCGGCGGCGCGTGCAGATGCGCGAACCCTATCGCACCTTGCTCGGACATTTCCGCCACGAGATCGCGCACTACTACTGGGATATTCTGGTGAGCGATGGCGGGCCGATCGAGGAATGCCGCGCGCTGTTCGGCGACGAACGCGCGGATTATCAGGCCGCTCTCGCGAGCTACTATCAGGCTGGAGCGCCCGCGAATTGGCCCGATCAATTCGTCTCCGCCTATGCGAGCGTCCATCCCTGGGAGGATTTCGCCGAGACATGGGCGCATTACTTCCATCTGGTCGACGGGCTCGAAACCGGCGCCTCCTTCGGCATCCAGATCGCGCCGCGCGGCGCGCTGGCCGAAGAGCTGAGCGCGCGGCTCGATTTCGATCCATACCGAGCAAGCGACGGAGATCAACTTGTCGAGGCCTGGCTGCCTTTCACGATTGCGCTCAACAGCATCAACAGGTCGATCGGCCTCAGCGACGTCTATCCCTTCATCCTCAGTCCCGCAGCGATCGAGAAGCTGAAATTCATTCACGCGCTGATAGCGACGACGCGCGATCGGCAGTCGGTTTTGCCGCGCGTGGGCGGCTCCACGACAGCGCCTGCAACATAGGCGCTCTCTTTTTCCGAAGGATCATGCGCCTTCTACGCGAGGATTCGCTTCCGCGAGATAATTCATGCGGCGGACCGCGTCTTCGCGATTGAGCAGATCGGCGGCGTCTCCCTGCAAGCGATGGCGCCAGTTCGGCTTCTCCGTGATCGTTCCCGGCACATTCGGTTGATCATCGACGCCGAGCGCGTCTTCGGCGGTCAGAACCTTCAACTCGCACGCTGTGCGCGCGATGAAGCGGACGGCGGCGTCCACAACAGGCGCGGCGTTTTCCGGGGCCGGCCGTTCTCCCTCGACGAGGCCTTCATTCTGAAACGCGGCCCAAAGCAGGCCGCGATCCCAAGCGCGGATGGAGTGCGGATTGTCGTCCTGCAGAATTCCTTCTGGCGCCGGGTCGAGATCGGCGCCTTTCCACCAGCCCGATGTTGAAATGAGATCATGGGTCATGGTGAGCGCGACCGCGCTCGCGTCCCATGATCCGACGCCGCGGAAACCATGCTGATCTCTTTCGAAGCGGAGCACGCGCAAGCCCGCGACGCCATGGCTGAGAAGCTGCTCGCGAAATCCCCAGGGCAATGTGCCGAGATCTTCGCCGATCACGACAGCCTTGTGACGCCAGGATTCGAGCGCCATCAGCCGGAACAGGTTCTCGGACGGAAATGAAACGTAGCAGCCTTCTGTCGGTTTTGCGCCCGTGGGAATGAGCCAGAGACGATTCATTCCCATGACATGATCGATGCGCAGCCCGCCGGCATGGCGCATGGATGCGCGCAGCGTATCGATAAAGGGCGCGTAGGACTCGGTCTCCAGCGCGCGCGGCGAGAAGGTGGTCAGCGCCCAATCCTGTCCCGTCGCGCTGTAATAGTCAGGCGGCGCGCCGATCGTCAGGCCCTGCAGAATATCGCTCTGGCGGCTCCAGGCGTGGCTGCCGCCGCCATCCATGCCGATCGCAAGATCGGCGATGAGGCCGATGCGCATGCCGGCGTCGCGGCAGGCGCTCTGCGCCGCCGAACAGGATTTGCCGCTGAGCCACTGCAGGAACATGTGAAAGCTGATCTCATCGGCATGTTCGGAGGCGAAGGCGCGAACGCCGCCGCCATCGGGATCGCGAAGATCGCCGAGCCAATTGCGCCAATCGCGCGCATTGGCGTTGCGATTGAGTTCGTAAGCCTGAATTGCTTCGTAGGTCGCGTGCAGGCGCAGCAGGCTGGAAGCCTGCGAGCGGAAGGCCGCGAAATCGGCGATGGCCGCGTCGCTCGTATCGCTTCGCAGCATGCGCGCATGAAGTCTGTGCATCAGCGCATATTTGATGCTTGTCGACGCGCGCCAATCGATGAGCGGCAGCGACTCCAGACGCTCCATTTCAGCGGCGCAGCCCTCGTCTTCGATCGCCTGCGCGATCCATTTCCGCGGCATCGCATGCGACAGATCGGCGTAGAGCGGATTGTAGAAGAGACGGCTTGATGGCGAGTAGGGACTGTAACTCTCGGGGAATGCGGCGAACAACGCATGCACGGGACTGATCGCGAGCGCGTCGGCGCCGCTTTCAGCCGCGCGACGGCCGAACGATGCGACCGCGCCGAAATCGCCGATGCCTGCGTCGCCTTTGCGTTTCAGGCTGTAGATCTGCGCGGCGAGCGCCCAGGCGGGAGCGCCTGTCCGATCGGCGATGGTGATGCAACGCGCGGGCGCGACGGCGATCGTGAATTCGGTTCCGTCGGCCCGCACACGATGATAGCCTGGTTCGGAAAAGGGCGGCAGCATTGGCGCGCCGTCATTCCCCAGAGTTATCGACGTAGAGAATGTAGCGCCGCTTTCGAGTTCAATCTCGACTGAATGCTCGCTTCCACGCGCAAGCGGCAATCGCACTGGTTCTCCCACGCGCGTGGTCAGGAATCGCGTCGCGCCCAAATCTTTTGCGCCAATCTCAAGCGATGCGAGGCTCTCTCTGACGTCGTTGTCATTTGCACAGGGCAAGGCGAGCGCTGTCAAAACCGCGCGAAGCGTATCGGGGGGGACGCGCTCCTCGGCGCCCTTTTGATCGCGCCATGTCAGCGAGAGTCCGGCCTTGCTCGCGAGTGCGGCGAGAATATCGTCGCTCATGCGTCCCGCCTGACGAACATCAAGGCGCCGAGCGGCGGCAAGGTCAGCGACAGCGATTGTTGTTCGCCATGACTTGGAATCGATTCGGTTGAGATTTCACCGAGATTTCCGACGTTCGAGCCGCCATAGCGATCGGAATCCGTGTTCAATATCTCGCGCCAGCGCCCGACTCGGGGGACGCCGACGCGATAGTCGTGGCGAGGCTCCGTCGTCATGTTGGCGATGACGATGATGTCGCGCGCAGCGTCGCCGCTTGAGCGACGAAAGGCGAAGACAGTGTTCCGCGCATCATCCGCGATGATCCAGGCGAAGCCTTGCGGCGAGCGATCAAGAACGTGCAAGGCCGGCTGGCTGCGATAGAGGCCGTTGAGATCGCGCACAAGGGTCGAGCAGCCCTGTCGATAGCGATCGTCGGGATGCGGCCAGGGAAACGCCGCGTCGACATTCCATTCGTCCTGCTGTCCGAATTCGCCGCCCATGAACAGCAGCTTCTTGCCGGGATGCCCCCACATCAATGCGAGGCACAGGCGGAGGTTGGCGAAGCGCCGCCAGTCGTCGCCCGGCATGCGGCTCAAAAGCGAGCCTTTTCCATGCACGACCTCGTCATGGGAGAGCGGTAGAATGAACTGTTCGGAAAAAGCGTAGATCAGGCCGAACGTCACATCGTCGAGATGATAGCTGCGATGAACAGGATCGCGCGCGAAGAAGCGCAGCGTGTCATGCATCCATCCCATATTCCATTTGAAGTCGAACCCAAGGCCGCCATGCTCCGTCGGGCGCGTCACTCCGGGCCATGCTGTCGACTCTTCAGCGATTGTGATCGCGCCGGGACAGCGCGCGGCGATCACGTCGTTCAGCTCCCGGAAGAAACTGATCGCTTCGAGATTCTCGCGGCCGCCATACATATTCGGAATCCATTGATCATGCGGCCGGCTGTAATCGCGATAGAGCATCGAGGCGACCGCGTCGACGCGCAGGCCATCGAGATGGAATTTCTCGAGCCACCAGAGCGCGCTGGCCAGCAGAAAGCCGCGCACCTCGCGCCGGCCGATATTGTAGATCAGCGTGTTCCAGTCGTGATGGAAACCTTCGCGCGGGTCCTGATGTTCATAGAGCGCCGTGCCGTCGAATTGCGCGAGCCCGTGATCGTCGGACGGAAAATGCGCGGGCACCCAGTCGAGCAGCACGCCGATTCCCGCCTTGTGGCAGGCGTCGACAAACCGCACGAAAGCTTCGGGCGGGCCGAGACGAGATGTCGGCGCAAAGAGTGAAAGAGGCTGATAGCCCCAGGAGCCGCCGAACGGATGCTCCATCACGGGCATCAGTTCGACATGGGTGAATCCCATATGCGTGAGATAGGGAACGAGCCTTTCGCATGCCTCGTCCCATGACGGAATGTGGTCGTGATTGGTGCGCAGCCACGCGCCGACATGGACTTCGTAGATCGAAAGCGGCTTCGCCTGCAGCGCGCCGGATTGGCGCGCCGCCATCCATTCGCCATCGGTCCAGGCGAATTCCAGTTTGGGCGTCACGACTGACGCGGTTCGCGGCGGGGTTTCCGTGCGGCGCGCCAGCGGGTCCGCTTTCCAGGGCAACCGGCGACCATCAGCGGCGACGATTGCATATTTGTAGACCGCGCCCGGCGCGACGCCGGGGATAAAGAGCTCCCATACGCCGGCCCCGTGCAGCAAGCGCATGGGATGACGGCGCGCATCCCAGCCGTTGAAATCGGCGATGACAGAGACGCTTTTCGCGTTTGGCGCCCAGACCGCGAAGCTGACGCCGTCGACGCCGCGGATCGACGCCGGATTGGCGCCAAAGCGCTCGGCGAGATCGAAATGGCGGCCTTCATTGAAGAGATGGAGATCGACGTCAGTCAAAATCTCGGGGAAGGAATAGGGATCGGCGGTGCGCTGGATCGCGCCTGGCCAGGAAATTCGCAATTTGTAGTCGGTCCGGTCGACCAGCACGCCTTCAAATAATCCGTCGGCGCGGTGCGACATTGGCGCGAGTTCGTCGTCGCCAAGCTGGAGATCCACGGCGTTGGCGCCGGGAAGATAAGCGCGCACGACGAAGGCGCGGTCGGCGATCCGGTGAGGCCCGAGAAAAGAAAAGGGGTCGCCGTGCCGCGCCTCGTTCAAGGCGGCCAGATCTTCGCCGGACAGAGGCGGAGGCGCGAAATCGCTGGCCTGAATCACAATGAATGCTATCCTTCCTTCAATCGCTGTTTCTGGTTGCGTTTTGTCGAGCCAGCCGGCGTAACCCGCGCCAATGCGATGCGCGCGTCCATTGTTCCCCCGCATGGGCGCCGATGGATTGCGACGATGGGCGCGAACAGGCGGCATGCGGCTGAGCCGGCGTTCCTGGCAGCGTCATCGACATTTTGAATCCGCGGAGCGTGGCGACGATGAGCAGAGAGCAAATCATCAGAGACACCGCCTATGCAATCTGGGAGGCGGAAGGGCGTCCGTCCGGGCGCGACCGGGATCATTGGGCGAAGGCCGAGCAGCAGGTTGCGATGAGCATGGATGCATCCAGGCAACAGGGCGAGGAGGCGGCGCCCATCGCAAAGCCCGCCGCCCGGAAGAAGGCCGTGAGAAAGCAGGCCATCTAGCCGCGATGCGGCGCGTTCCGGCGTCCGCGACGTGTTCTCATCCCGCCATCGCGGCATAGACGCTGGCGTAGCGCCGCGCCGAATTGGCCCACTGAAACGGTCTGGTGATCGCGTAGCGCCGCATCGTGCGGAACGGCGCCTTCGCCTTGAAAGCGTCCATGGCGCGCATCACTGCGCCTGAAAGGCCGTCGCCGCTCAATTGCGAAAACAGAAATCCTGATTTGCCGTCCTCGATCGTGTCGACAAGGCCGCCGGTGCGATAGGCGATCGGCAGCGCGCCGAAGCGCTGGGCGTACATCTGGCTCAGCCCGCAGGGTTCGAAACGCGACGGCATCAGCAGGAAGTCGCTGCCGGCGAACAATCCGCGCGCCTCCTGATCGTCGAAGCCGATGCGAGCGGCGACGCGCCCCTTGTGCTGGCGGGCGAGATCCTGCAGCGCCGATTCAAGCCGCGCTTCGCCGCGGCCGATGGCGACGAGCTGGCCGTCATTTTCAAGGATTGTGCGCGCGGACCCGATCGAGAGATCGATGCCTTTCTGATGAACGAGGCGCGAGATAATCGAGAACAACGGGCCCGATGACGCAGACAGTCCGTAGGCGAGGCGGACCTCGCGGGCGTTCTTTTTCTTCCATTCGCGGAAGATGCGGGCGCCATCCTTTTCGCCCTCGCCCGGCGCGGTCCAGCTTTCATCGATGCCGTTCACGATGCCGGTCAATCGTCCTTCGTTCATGCGTGTGAGCAGAAGGCCTTCAAGGCCGCATCCGTGCTCGGGCGTGGTGATCTCGCGCGAATAGGTCTCGCTGACAGTCGTCAGATGCGACGCATAGAACACGCCCGACTTCAGGAAGGACAATTTGCCGTGAAATTCGGCGCCGTTGATGCCGAACGCATATGAGGGAATTGCGAGGTCCTGAAGGCGGGACGGCTCGAACAGGCCCTGATAGGCTAGATTATGAATGGTCAGCAGCGACGGCGTCCTGATGTTTTTCCAGGCGAGATAGCCGGCAGTCAGGGCTGACGGCCAATCATTGAGATGGACGACGTCCGGTCGCCAGTTGGGGTCGGCCTCGCCGGCGCAGATCTCCGCCGCCGCCAGCGACAGCCGGGCGAAGCGCAGATCATTGTCGGGGAAGTCGCGGCCGGAAAATTCGCCATAGGGCGAACCGAGGCGATCGAAAAGCTCGTCGCAAAGCACGGCATAGATGATCAGCCCATCGGAGGTGTGGAAGCGCCCGAGCGACCAGGGCGGCAGCGCCGCTGTGCGCGGCATCTGCCTCACCACCTCGATATTCTGATGGCGAAGGCGAACCTGTCGGTACGCGGGGATCAGGACCCTCACATCGCACGAGGCGCGCAAAGCTCTCGGCAGAGCGGATGAAACTTCGCCAAGGCCGCCGGCCTTGATGTAGTCGCCCATTTCGGGCGTCACGAAGAGAAGCTTGGTGGGCGCTTTTGAAGGGATTGCAGCGGCTGAATCTGCTTCAAGCGGCGCCTCATACGCCTGCGGCCGGCGACTGTCGGAGGAGCCTGAGGAGATCATGGCAGTCACGCAGCAATCATAGGCGCTTCACCTTAACTCTTCACTATCGCGAGAGTTCCATGTTGCTCTGCGAAACTCAGGCAATTTGCATGCCGCGATCTAAAAAAGAGCCGTCTCATATTCGCCTCGACAGGTTTGAGACAGTCCCCCTCCCGGTTTGACTATTACAAATGACATCGCCCGTGGCTATGTTTCAGATGCGCGAGATCGTGAGCCGGTAAGCGGCAAATGAAGTCTCCCGACGAAATATCGATAATGGATCGTCGCGATGCGCCGCCGCTTACGCCGGATCATCGCCGGACCGCCAGGCTGCCACCGAGCGCGGCGGCAGCGTGAAGACAGCGCTCCCGTTGGACTTTGCTGACACGATTTCACCAGTCGATCGCCAGGCTTCGCGCCAGCGATCATCGTCCGGCGCCCGAAAATCAACCGGTTCGCGGCCCCGATTGAAAGTGATAAGAATTCGCCGCTCCTCTTCGCGGATGAGCATTCCAAACGCATTCGCGCCGCTCCAGTCCGCGTCGCGCATCGCTTCGCCGTCGGCGCGCAGCCAGCGCACATCGGCAGTCCCATCAGCGCCGCCGAAGAAAAATTCATCGGCTGTGATCGCAGGATGCTCGCGCCTGAAGCGTGCGAGCCGGGCGACGAAGGCGATGAGGTCCTGATCCATCGCCGCCCAGTCGAGCCAGAACGCTTCATTGTCCTGGGCGTAGGCGTTGTTGTTGCCGTTCTGCGAGCGGCCGGCCTCGTCGCCGGCCTGGATCATCGGAACGCCGCGCGAGACGAACAGGGTCGCGAGCAACGCGCGCACATCGCGCTTGCGCGCGATGACGATGTCGGTGCGGTCGGTCGTTCCTTCCCAGCCATTGTTCCAGGAATAGTTCTCCGACGAACCGTCGCGATTGGACTCGCCGTTCGCCTCATTATGCTTGTCGCGATGGCTGACGAGATCGGCGAGGGTGAAGCCATCATGAGCGGCGAGATAATTGATGCTCGCGTGCGGCCCGCGCCGTTCGCGCTGGAACAGATCGGCGGAGCCCGCGAGCCGCGTCGCCAGCGCGCCCGTCGCGTCGCGATCTCCCCGCCAGAAGCGCCTGACATCGTCGCGATAGCGGCCGTTCCACTCCCTGAACGGCGGCGGGAAGTCGCCGAGGCGATAGCCGCCGAAACCTAAATCCCAGGGTTCTGCGATGAGGATGCAATCGCGCAGTTCGGGATCCTGCCGGATGGCGGAGAGGAGCGGCGCTTCGGCCGAAAAACCGTCCTCCATCCGCCCCATCACCGTTGCGAGATCGAAACGGAAGCCGGCGACGCCGCAGCGCCGCCAATGTCTCACGGCATCCATCGCCATGCGCAGCGCGGGCGCGCGATCAAGCGCCAGCGTGTTGCCGCAGCCGGTGTCGTTGACTAGCTGGCCGGGATCGTCATGCGCGTGTCTGTAATAGACGGCGTTGTCGAGCCCGCGCAGCGAGATCGTCGCGCCATGTTCGTCGCTCTCGGCGGTGTGATTGAAGACGATGTCGAGGATGATCCCGACGCCGGCCTCGCGATAGCGACGAGCGGCTTCCGCAACCGCCTGCGATCCCAGCGGCGAGAGGCGCGGATCGAGCGCCATGAAGGTGACGGGGTTGTAGCCCCAGGCGTTATGCAGCCCGAGCGCCGGCAGATGGCGTTCGTCCATCCAGGCCGCGATCGGCAGCAGTTCGATATGGGAGACGCCGAGCTTCGCAAGGTGATTGCGAGCCTGCGCGTCGCAGAGAGCCGCGAAGGCGTCCTGCTCGCCCTTGAGCGCGACATCGAGCTTTCGCGTGAAGGATTTCAGCGGCAGTTCGTAGATGAATTGCGGCGCGTTCTCCTTGTGGAGGAACGGCTCTTTGATGATATCGGTCAGCACGCCGCGCGGGACAAAAGGCGCGGTGTCGATTTCGGCCGAAGGCGGCGCCGCGAGTTCCGGCGTCCAGCGATAGGGGCGATCAATCAGGCGCGCATAGGGATCGACAAGAAGTTTTCCGGCGTCGAAGCGATGTCCTTCGCCGGGCTTGTAAGGACCTTCAACGCGCAGCCCGTAGCGCAGTCCGATCTTCGCGCCCGGGATGAAGCCGTGATGGATGTCGCCCGTCCGGCAGGGCAGGGGGAGCCGCGCGATCTCTCGATCGCCCGCTTCGTCGAACAGACACATGAGAACGCGGTCGCCGTTACGGCTGAAGACGGCGATCTCGGCGCCGTCGGCCGTCGGCGTCAGCCCCATCTCGGAGGGAAGGCTGCTGGCGACGATCTCCGGCTTCACGCGCTCCGCCTATTGCTGCGCGTCAGCGTTAAGCGGGATTCCCCAGATGTCCTTTGCGTAGGTCGCGATGGCGCGATCGGCGCTGAACCAGCCGCAATTCGCGGTATTGGCGAGCGACATGCGCCACCATTCCTTCCTGTCGGACCAGAGCGTATCGATGCGTCGCTGCGTCGTGCGATAGGCGTCGAAATCATTCAGCACCATGAACCAGTCGTTCTGCCGCAGCGATTGCACGAGACCGGCGTAGCGGTCGCGATCGCTTGGCGAAAACGCTCCGCCGGCGACGGCGTCGAGGACGCCGGCGAGATGCGCGACCTTCTCCTGGAGATCGTTGATGTCGCGCGGCGCCTGGCGCGCATGCTCCACTTCGGACGCCGTCATGCCGAAAATGAAGATGTTGTCGGCGCCGACATGCTCCTGAATCTCGATATTCGCGCCGTCCAGCGTGCCGATCGTGAGCGCGCCATTGAGCGCGAGCTTCATGTTGCCGGTGCCGGACGCCTCCATGCCGGCTGTCGAGATCTGCTCCGACAGATCGGCCGCAGGCACGATCATCTCGGCGACGCTGACATTGTAGTTCGGCAGGAACACGACTTTCAGCCGGTCCCGCGTCGCCCGGTCATTGTTCACGATCGTCGCGACATCGTTGATCAGATTGATGATCTGCTTCGCCGCGACATAGCTCGACGCCGCCTTGCCGGAGAATATCTTCACGCGCGGCGCCCAGTCGCGATAGGGCTCGGCCCTGATTGAATCATAAAGCGCGATCGTTTCGAGGATGTTCAGGAGCTGGCGCTTGTATTCATGAATGCGCTTGATCTGCACGTCGAACATCGCCTGCGGATCGATCAGGATGCCGAGCTCCTGCTTCACGAAGCGCGCCAGCTTCGCCTTGTTCGCGAGCCGCGCCGCCTGCGCGCGCGACTGAATGTCCGCGTCGGCGATATGCGGCATGAGCCGGTCGAGCTTGCTGACATCGTCGACGACGTCGGCGCCGCAGACGTCGCTCAGCAATTGCGTAAGGCCGGCGTTGGCGTTGAGCAACCAGCGCCGCGGCGTGATGCCGTTCGTCACATTGGTGATGCGGCCGGGGCAAACGGCGTTGAGCGGCGCAAACACGGTCTGCTTCATCAGCGCCGAATGCAGCGCGGAGACGCCATTGACCTTGTGCGAGCCGATGAAGGCGAGATGCGCCATGCGCACACGGCGGCCATGCTGCTCGTCGATGATCGAAATGCGCGACAGATCGGTCGAGGCGCCTTCGGGCGACTTTCGGACGCCATCGAGGAAGCGCGCATTGATGACGAAGATGATCTGCATGTGACGCGGCAGGATGCGCTCCATCAGCGCGACCGGCCATGTCTCCAGCGCTTCCGGCAGCAGCGTATGATTGGTGTAGGAGATGCAGCCCTGCGTGATCTCCCATGCCTTCTCCCATTCGAGCTTGTGCTCGTCGACAAGCAGCCGCATCATTTCCGCGACGGCGAGCGCGGGATGCGTGTCGTTCAACTGGATCGCGACCTTGTCCGGCAGCGTATCGATCGCGCCGAACTGCCTGACATGGCGGCGGACAAGGTCCTGCAGCGAGGCCGAGGTGAAGAAATACTCCTGCCGCAGGCGCAATTCCTGGCCGGCGGGCGTGCTGTCATTGGGATAGAGCACGTTCGAGATTGCTGAAGCGCGGTTGCGCGCCGCCAGCGCGCCGAGATGGTCGCCGCGATTGAAAACATCGAGCTCCATCGGATGCACCGCGCGCGAACGCCATAACCTCAGCGTCGTCGCATCGCGTCCGCGCCAGCCGATGATCGGCGTGTCATAGGCGACGGCGTAGACGATTTCGCTCGGCGTCCACACCGAGCCTGCATCGTTGTGCGCCGACTGCACGGCGCCGCCGAAGCCGATCTGATAGGCGCTTTCGCGGCGCTCGAACTCCCAGGGATTGCGGAAGGATAGCCAGTCTTCGGGATATTCCTGCTGCTGGCCGTTGACGATGCGCTGCGCGAACAGGCCGTGATCATAGCGGATGCCGTAGCCCAGCGCCGGCACGCCGGTGCTCGCCATGCTCTCCATGTAGCAGGCGGCGAGGCGCCCCAGGCCGCCATTGCCGAGCGCGGCGTCCGGCTCGATCACCTCGATCGCATCGAGATCGACGCCGAGTTCACCGAGCGCGCGCCGCATCGCCTCGCCGAGGCTGAGATTGTTGAGCGCGTCGGCGAGGGAGCGGCCGATGAGGAATTCGAGCGAGAGGTAATAGACGCGCTTGCGTCCGGTCTCGTAGCTCTCGCGCGTCGTGCGATGCCAGATGTCGACGATGTGATCGCGCGCCGCAAGGATTCCCGCCGTCAGCCAGTCATGACTCTGCGCGACGGCCGGATTCTTGCCGAGCGAATAGGTCAGCTTGCGGATGATCTCGTTCTTCAGGAACTCGGTCGTTTCCGCGAGGCCGTCGCGCGCCGCCGCGGCCTGTGTCTGCACGTCATTCATCATCCGCGCGCCGCGGTGAGCAGCGTCCTTGCTTCGGCGCAGCAGTGTCCTTGCATTTCAGAATCATGTCCAGAGCGGTTAGAGCATGGCGCGAAAAAGTGGATACCGGTTTTTCGCTCAAGCCATGCTCTAAACTTCTGGAATCGATCACGTTCCCGCACTTTGATTGTTCAATCAAAGTGCGGCGTGATCTGGCAGAGCGCGAATTTCGGTCAGACGGCCTGCGCGATGGGCATGGGAGCGCTGCCGATGCTTGAGCTTTGTGAAACGCTGGTTCATGATTTCACCGGAGCGCGGCGAGCATTGTCGTCGCGTGGGAGGCGTTTTCCCATGTCTTATCTCGCAGCATTGACCTTCTTTCATACGGCGATCAGCCTCGTTGCGATCGTCGTCGGGCTTGTCGTCGTCGGCGGCCTGCTTGGCGCGACGATCCAGCCATACTGGACGACGTTGTTTCTCGTCACGGCGATCGTCACGAGCGCGACAGGCTATTTGTTTCCGGTCAGCGGCCTTTTGCCGTCGCACATCGTCGGCGCGATCGCGCTCGTCATTCTCGCGATCGTGCTCCTTGCGCGCTATTCGTTCCATCTCGCGGGCGCGTGGCGCTGGATCTATGCCGCGGGCATGGTGGCGAGCCTCTACTTTCTCGCCTTTGTCGGGGTGGTGCAGGCGTTTCTGAAGATTCCGGCGCTGCATGCACTGGCGCCGAACGGCAACGAGGCGCCGTTCGCGATCGCGCAGGTCGTGCTGCTGGTTCTCTGCATCGCGGCGGGGATCGCAGCGGCGCGCTCATGGCGGCCGATGGCCGTCTAGAAACACCGCTCTTCATCCAGTCGGTCATTCCGGGGCGCTCCGCAGGAGCAAGCCCGGAATCCAGAAATGGCGCAGGCGGAGAAGCTTTCTGGGTTCCGGGCTCGACGCTCCGCATCGCCCCGGAATGACAATTGAAATGTGAGCGCGCCAATTTCCCGCGTATCCGCACGGCTCAATTCCTTCTCTCCCGCTTTGATCTCTTTTCTTCGCTCTGCCGCCCCTCAAAGGGGGCGCGGGGCGGTTTGGCTCGCGCGACGCTGACGGCTCGCGCGAATAGTGGTGTTGAGGTGTCAGCCCGCCAGATCGACGAGCCTCGCGCCCCGCGCGCGACGTTTGCGCCTTATGGCCTGTCCCTGCGGAGTCGGTCCCTGATTTGCCTCCGCTGATAGCCCGAGGCGTCGGGCCAGGACCAGGTTTTTGGCGCGCAACCTTTGAGCACGAGTCGTAACCGCTGCTCTCTGATCGCCGTCGCTCTGTCCGCCCATCGCCGTTACGGTCCGGAAACGCCCAGCGGCGGAAGACAATCCAATAATAGGAATATATACTAGAAATGTCAAGCGCCGATGCGCGAAATCACCAGCTTCAGCGAGCCCCCAAATTTCGATTGCGCGCGGAGATGGCCGTATTTGCGATCCCACGCGCCGCTGGCGAGATCATTGCGAAGCGTCGTCTCGAAACGCTGCGTCGCCTCGTCGCTGACGAAGCTCCAGGCGGAGCAGGCGAGGCGGGCTGCGGGATTGAGCAGCATCTCGGGCCGGCCATAATAGGCCTCGTTGAAGCCGTCGGCGCAATCGAGCGGGATGGGGACGCTGATGATTTCGATCTCCCCGCCAAGCTCTTCGGCAATCGCGCGCAACGGCGGATAGCGACGCGCCTCGGTCGCGAGCGCTTCGGGCGCATAATCGTTCAACCAGAAACGGCTGACCTCATCGGGCGCGCAACTCATCACCACGACCGGCCCGCGCGTGACGCGGCGCATTTCGTGGAGGCCCGCGCCGAGATCAGGCCATTGATGCACGGTGAAGGTCGCCATGGCGGCGTCAAAGGATTTGTCGGCGAAGGGCAGCTTCTCCGCGACGGCGTCGATGGCGGGCGCGAGATGGGGCGGTCGCTGCGCGCGCATGGAGGCTGACGGCTCGACCGGCGTCACTTCGCGATCAACAGGCTCGTAGGAGCCCGCGCCGGCGCCGACATTGAGCACGGTCCGCGCATCGCCGAGCGCGCGATGGATCACGGCCGCGATGCGCTCATCCGGCTGGCGAAAGCGCGAATAGGTCGCGCCGATCACGCCGTAATTCGCGTCGCCCGCGCTGCCGTCCTCTCGCCTTGCGCTCATGGGTCCATTTGCCTCGTCCTGCATGACGGCCGCGCGACAGCGCGGCTTGCCGTTGTATGTCGTCAGATATAACGCTGGCCCCGATCAGGAAACCAGCGAAAGGACCGGCCATGAAGATCAGCGCGCGCAACAAGCTCAAAGGCAAGGTCGTCGATGTGAAGAAGGGCGCGACGACGGCGCATGTGAAGATCGACGTGAACGGGACGATCGTCACGGCCGCGATCACCAACGAGGCCGTGGACGAATTGAAGCTTCAGATCGGCGGCGAAGCCTACGCCGTGGTGAAGGCGTCCGACGTGATGGTCGCGGTAGAGTCTTGAGATAAGAGCATGGCCTTTGCGGGACGAACGACTTGTTCGCCCGGGGAAAACCGGGCTCCACTTTTTCGGGCCATGCTCTGATGGTGCGACTGAACGAAATCCGCGCAAACGAGGTCGCCGTCGATCTGCCCAAGGCGGATGACGCCGGCCTTATTTTCATCGGGCGGATTTCGACGCCTTGGAGTTCGCGTCTGACCTGCCCGCGACAGGGCAGGGCGGACGGGCCGATCTGCGAAATCACGATTTTCGAGCCCTGGGTCGCCGCGCTCGATGGCGTGGGCGGATATGAGCGGCTTGAGATTCTCTACTGGCTGCATGAATCCCGGCGCGACCTCGTGCGCCAGAGTCCGGCGAATGACGGATCGGTGCGCGGCACGTTCTCGCTGCGCACGCCAGTCAGGCCGAACCCGATCGGCACTTCGATTGCGACTTTGGTTTCAATCGAAGGCGCGGTGCTGAAAGTGCGCGGGCTCGATTGCCTTGATGGCACGCCGTTGCTTGATATCAAGCCGGACCGGACTCTGTTCACGCCGATCGCGCCGCCGCAGGCGGGGGATTTTGAAACGGGGTGAAGCGCCTTACGCCGCCGTTTTCTTCAGCGCGCGCGCGACAATTTCCGGCTCGCGCGCAATGACTTCGAGATAGGCGCGGCTTGGCGCATCGGGCTCGCTGCGGCCCTGCTCCCAGTCGCGCAGCGTGCCGAGTGGAATGCGATAGCGCTCGGCGAATTCTTCCTGTGTGAGTTTCAGACGCCAGCGCAGCGTCTTCGCGAGAGGAACGCGGCGCGCGCGAGCCAATTCCTCCTTGGTGAAGGGGCGGTCTGCGAGTTCGTCCAGATCGCTGCTGTTATCGGGTGTTTTCATAGTAGGCATCGGCTTCGTCTCTTGTGGCAGGCCACGCGGCGATAATGCGAATTCTCTCTCCGCGTTCTGTATAGACGATGGTCAGGATGCGTGACGCGCTTTGTCCGACGACCACATATCGATCCTCGCCGTAGTCGAACCTGTCATCGTAGCGAGTGAAAGCCCAGGGATCATCGAAAGCCTTCTTCGCCTCCTCGAATGATACGCCGTGTTTGGCGAGATTGGCTCGCGCTTTCACGTCGTCCCATTCGAAATCTAGCATGGTTCAATACGGGAATCCAGTAGTTTCGCCGCGTTGATTTTCCCGCGAAGCCAACGGCTGCAGCAATCAACAATTGAGAAGAGCGGCAATTCAAAACGCGCGATCGCGCCGCTGTAGGCGGGGAATTTTCAGGTGGTCGCCGTGCGCCTCGTGACGTCGCGATTTCTCGCGGCATCTCGCTCCCGCGCCGGCTTGTCCGCCGGTTGTCTTTCCGCAGACCATTCGCCACTCTCATCCGTGCCGGAGGCGACGGGCTGAAGTCCGCGTCTGCCGGCGAGGCAAGGGGAGGCTGCGATGAGATTTTCAAAAGGGCTGTGCTGCGCGCTTCTGGCCGCGGCTGCGATGGCGCCCGTCAGCGCAAAGGCGGAGACGATCCTGATTTTCTTCGATTGGGGGAGAACGAACCTGACGCCGCTCGCGGGAAAAATCGTCAAAAGCGCGAGGGGACTCATCGGTCCCTCTTCGACCGTCACGATCACGGGGCATTCCGATGGTTCGGAGCCGGTCGCGCTGTCGGAGAAGCGGGCGGCGGCCGTGCGGGCCGCGCTGATCCGCGCCGGCGCGCCGAAGACCGCGACGCTGACGGCGGTCGCCCGCGGCGCCGAAGCGCCGCTGGTTCAGGCGACCACGCCGGATGGACGCGAGCCGCAGAACCGCCGCGTGCAGATCGATATTCCGTAGTCGATTTTGGCGGGAGCATCGCCGCGCGAGATGCGATTTCGCGCGGCGTCTTTTCCACGTCATTCCAGCGCAACGCGAAGCGTCGTCGCTGGGCTGCACGGAGGGCGAGCGCCCGGGATTTTTTTGGGGGATGTCGCTATGGCTTGTAGGTTTCGCCTCGTGCGATCGCGCTGCCGCGGGTGTGGGTGAGGTGGTTGATGAAACAGCTTTCTATATAACAGCCCCACATCGCGACGGATGAAATTAGTCGAAATGCTGCCGGCCACTACTTCATCAATGAGGTCATCGCGACAAGTGCCGCGGCGACGAAGACGGCGACCGCTGAAACTGGGCCCTTCTCATGCTCCGCAAGCCACTGGATAGATCGAGAGATCGTCTCGCGAACTATCAGGCTTCTGCTTGCAGACACGATAGCAAACATTGGCAATATGTAAGCGAACGAATAAGCTAAGCTAAAAACCAAAGACCAATTGGTAATCGCAGAAGTATATGGAATCGACCAATCCAATCGCAAAAATTTTGCAACATCGGTCGGAAATTGAGTCAAGATAATTTGGATATGGCGTAATAGCGTTGAGAATCCATACCATAGGCTTTCGGCTGTGGTGTAGTTTGAAAGTCGACCAGCTAAGGTTATCCAAAGCATGGCGTGATCAGAGACGAACATTCCAGTCGCTGTTTCATAGGCGATATATTGCACGACCAGAGCTAATCCGAAGCGATCCAGGCCAACTGCCAAAAGCAACGCATATGTGTTCTGAATTCCCAAGATCGAGAAGCAGAACATCGTCAGGACGATGCAAGCCGCTGGTGTAACTGTTGCGAGAAATAAGTCGAGAGCGACGAGGAATGCAAAGCGCTTCGCATCTGCATGTATGGCTCGTAATATCTTCAGCGTGAAAAAGATTGAAATCGATAGAGAGAGTAGTCCGATAACTGAGAAAAACATAAAAGAGAAAAAGAACGCCGCGACTTGAATGAGGCGCTTCGTTTGAACATCGAGGCCATTGGAGTCTATTAGCTGTCTCGCCAAGCCAATTTTTTTCGCTATGACATCTAACTGTTTGGAGCCATCTTCGGAGTCGGAGGCTTTGCACACGCTAACTTGTTCATATGGGCTAGTGTGTCGGTTAAGCGCGCCAAAGTGTTCAAACGCAAGTTTGTACTCAATGCTATATTGGAGGGCAACGAACGAGCGGTACTCCTTCTCAATTTCATTCTTATCCTTTTTCAAAACTCCGCCAAGCGTGGCGACGAAAGCCGCTGCGAGAGCCCAGCCGAAAAGCGCAAGAAACTTTAGTCGATTCCGCTTGAGAAACTCACGCAAGATAGAAACGCTTCCATCTACTTGCCGAGCAATTGCCAAATCTTGAACGAATACCCAATAGTCGATTAACGTTGAACGAGCCCGTTCTAATTCTTGTTTGGTCGCAAGCGCATTCGCAATCGCGAGCGCGATAGTTATAAGCGCCAAGATATTGAGGACGATCACCATATCAATTCCCGCGGTCAAGGACCGCGGGAATTGTATGTCCGTAAGCTTATCAGCTGCACCCCGTCGTGCTTCCACACGTGTCGCACTTCAAACACGTCCCGTTCCGGACCAGCGTGAAGTTCGCGCATTCAGGGCAGGCTTCGCCGACATAGCCCTTCATCTTCGCCTCGGCCCTGCGGTCGGCAACGGAAGGCGTCGCCTGCTTGGCCGGTTCGGCGAAGCCGAGCAGCGCGAGTTGCGCTTCTCCCACAGCCTCTTCCTTCAGCGCGGTCGCGCCTGACACGGCGTAGAGATGCGGCGCCTGACGCTTCGGATCGGATTCGCCGACAACAGGCGAACCGAGATCGGCGCGGGGATGGCCGTCGATCGAGACGAAATTCACCGGGCGTCCGCGCACCAGCCCCTTGGAGACCATGGAGCGCTGCGCTGGCGCCGGCTCGCCATCAGTCTCGTCCTGATCGGTCTTGCCGATCGCGTCGTGACGGAGATCGTCCGGCGAGACATGGGCGAGATCGTTGCGGCCGAGATAGGAGATCGCGAGCTCGCGGAAGACATAGTCGAGGATCGAGGTCGCGTTCTTGATCGTGTCGTTGCCCTGCACGAAGCCGGCCGGCTCGAAGCGAGTGAACACGAACGCGTCGACATACTCCTCAAGCGGCACGCCATATTGCAGGCCGAGCGACACGGAGATGGCGAAGTTGTTGATGAGAGCCCTAAGCGCCGAACCTTCCTTGTTCATGTCGAGGAAGATTTCGCCGAGCCGTCCATCCGCATATTCGCCGGTGCGCAGGAAGATGGTGTGGCCGCCGATCTTCGCCTTCTGGGTATAACCCTTGCGGCGGGACGGCAGCTTCTCCTGCTCGCGCACATTCTTCTCGATCACGCGCTCGACGATCTTCTCGACGATCTTTTCCGCGACAACCGCGGCGCGCTGCGCCGGCGGCTGGGCGAGAAGCGCCTCGACCGCATCATCCGCATCTTCGCCGTCATCCTCGATCAGCGCCGAGTTCAGCGGCTGTGACAGCTTGGAGCCGTCGCGATAGAGCGCGTTGGCTTTCAGCGCGAGCTTCCAGGACAGCATGTAGGCGGACTTGCAGTCCTCGACCGTCGCCTCGTTCGGCATGTTGATGGTCTTGGAGATGGCGCCGGAGATGAAGGGCTGCGCCGCCGCCATCATGCGGATGTGGCTCTCGACCGAGAGATAGCGCTTGCCGATGCGGCCGCAGGGATTGGCGCAGTCGAACACGGGATAATGTTCGAGCTTCAGATGCGGCGCGCCTTCCAGCGTCATCGCGCCGCAGACATGGATGTTCGCGGCTTCGATGTCGGCCTTGGTGAAGCCGAGCGCATTGAGCAGGTCGAACGCGGGATCGCTGACCTTCTCAGGCGCGATCTTCAGCGTGTTGAGGATGAAGTCCTCGCCGACGGTCCATTTGTTGAACACGAACTTGACGTCGAAGGCCGACGGCAGCGCCTTCTCGATCTTGTCGAGCGTGGCGTCGTCGAAGCCCTTGGCGCGCAGCGTCGAATAATTGATCGCCGGCGCCTGCTTCATCGAGCCGTGGCCGACGGCGTAGGCCTCGATCTCGGCGATATGCGCTTCGGAATAGCCCAGCGCGCGCAACGCGTCGGGAACGGCGCGGTTGATGATCTTGAAGTAGCCGCCGCCGGCGAGCTTCTTGAACTTCACCAGCGCGAAGTCGGGCTCGATGCCGGTCGTGTCGCAATCCATGACGAGGCCGATCGTGCCGGTCGGCGCGATGACGGTCGACTGGGCGTTGCGATAGCCATGCTCCTCGCCGAGTGAGAGAGCGCTGTCCCAGGCCGCCTTGGCGCGCGCGATCAGATCGGGCTGCGGGCAGCTCGCATGATCAAGCGGCACCGGATTGACCGACAGCGCCTCATAGCCCGTCGCCTCGCCATGAGCGGCGCGGCGATGGTTGCGGATCACGCGCAGCATGTGCTTCGCGTTCCTGGCGTAGCCGGGGAAGGGGCCGAGCTCTTTCGCCATCTCGGCCGAGGTCGCATAGGCGACGCCGGTCATGACGGCGGTGAGAGCGCCGCAGAGCGCGCGGCCTTCCCTGGAATCGTAGGGCAGGCCCATCGACATGAGCAGGCCGCCGATATTGGCGTAGCCGAGGCCAAGCGTGCGGAACTCGTAGGAGAGTTCGGCGATCGCCTTCGACGGGAACTGCGCCATCAGCACGGAGATTTCGAGCACCACCGTCCAGAAGCGGCAGAGATGCTCATAGGCGGCGACGTCGAACTGGCCGGTCTCGTGATTGAACATCGACAAGAGGTTCGCCGAGGCGAGATTGCAGGCGGTGTCGTCGAGGAACATGTATTCCGAGCAGGGATTGCTCGCGCGGATGTCGCCTGATGACTTGCAGGTGTGCCAGTCATTCATCGTGGTGTTGAAGTGCAGGCCGGGATCGGCGGACGCCCAAGCGGCGTAGCCGATCTTCTCCCAGAGATCGCGCGCCTTGAGAGTCTTGGTGACCTTCTTCGTGGTGCGGCCGATCAGCTTCCAGTCGCCATCGGTCTCGACGGCGCGCAGGAAGTCGTCTTTCAGCGAGACCGAGTTGTTCGAGTTCTGGCCGGAGACGGTAAGATAGGCTTCCGAATCCCAGTCGGTGTCATAGGTGTCGAACTGGATGTCGGTGTAGCCTTGGCGAGCGAACTGGATGACGCGCTTGATGTAGTTGTCAGGCACCATCGCGCGGCGCGCGAGCTTGATCTCTTTCTTGAGGACGGGGTTCTTCTCGGGATCGAAACAGGAGTCGCCGTCGCCCTGGCAGTTCACGCAGGCGCGCATGACGGCCTTCATGTGCTTCTGCACGACCCTGGAGCCGGTGACGAGCGCCGCGACCTTCTGCTCCTCGCGCACCTTCCAGTCGATATAGGTCTCGATGTCAGGGTGATCGGCGTCGACGACGACCATCTTCGCAGCTCTACGCGTGGTGCCGCCCGACTTGATCGCGCCGGCCGCGCGGTCGCCGATCTTGAGGAAGCTCATCAGGCCGGACGAGCGGCCGCCGCCGGACAGCTTCTCGCCTTCGCCGCGCAGGCGCGAGAAGTTCGAGCCGGTGCCGGAGCCATATTTGAACAGGCGCGCCTCGCGGACCCAGAGGTCCATGATGCCGCCTTCATTGACGAGATCGTCCTCGACGCCCTGGATGAAGCAGGCGTGCGGCTGCGGATGTTCGTAGGACGATTTCGACTTCGTCAGCTTGCCTGACTTGTAGTCGACATAGAAATGGCCCTGGCCCGGCCCGTCGACGCCGTAAGCCCAGTGCAGGCCGGTGTTGAACCATTGCGGCGAGTTCGGCGCCACCATCTGCATGGCGAGCATGTAGCGCAGCTCGTCATGGAACGCCGACGCATCTTCGTCGGACGAGAAATAGCCGCCCTTCCAGCCCCAATAGGTCCAGCAGCCGGCGAGACGGTCGAACACGTCGGTCGAATTCTTCTCGGAGCCGAGACGCTCCTTCTCGGGCACATCGGCGAGCGCGGCGTCGTCGGCGACCGAACGCCAGAGGAAGGAGGGGACGTCGTTCTCCTCGACCTTCTTCAGGCGCGCGGGCACGCCGGCCTTGCGGAAATACTTCTGGGCGAGAACGTCGACCGCGACCTGGCTCCAGCCTTCCGGCGCGCGGATGCCTTCGAGGCGGAACACCACCGAACCATCGGGATTGCGGATTTCACTGACAGCGTCCCGGAAGGCGATGCCTGCGTAGGGCGACTGACCGGCCTTGGTGTAACGACGTTCAAATTTCATAATCTGACCCCTAAATCCTTCGGGACTTAACGTCCCCACCGAGCCTCGCGTTGCCTCCGGGCCCGATATTGTCGCCTGATCCTGTGACGCCGCACGGTGGTTGATCCGCCGCTTTTTTACCGCGTCGGGGCGCCCGGCCGTCTCGCAAAGGGGTCGCGAAATCGCACCGCGCACCGGCTCATGCCAATGCGACGCACAGCGCTTGCAAACCCGTTCTGGAGACTGTCGGCGGCTCCTCTGAACCGCCCGGGCCGTGCGCCGCACGACGTTCGGAAACCCTAGTCGTGCGTCCCGTTAGCCGTCAAGAGATAGTGTCTGCTTGACAGGATTTCCACTACATCTAGTAGCGGGCTGTGAAAAACGGGGATGATATGACAGCCCGGACTAAGCGCCGGAAAGAGTTCAGGGAATCACCCGATTCCTCATGTCTCAAATGAACTCTAATCTCTTAACGAAGCGGTAACCATCCCTGCAATCCGCGCAAGACTGACGTGAGGGCACGCCGCTTCCCGGTTGCAACGGCGCCGAAGGGTGCAACGCACACATGGACCGGGCCGCCAAAGCAGCGTTCCAACGCCGCCGAAACTACGTGCGAATCCGTATGAGTCTCCGAACGCGCTGTCGTCGAACTGTCGCATTCCGGCATCACATCCCCAGCTTTCTTTCGAGACTGCTCCGCGAAATAACTCCGCGCGGGCGCCCTGGATGTTTTGGCCGGGACGGGAATCTTTCCTCCGCATTCCGCTGAAGCGGCGCGCTGCGCGAGCAGCTGCTTGGGCGCAAAGAACTCAGTTCAGCTTGCATAGCGGTCCGCTGCGCTGGTTGACCGCGGGTTAACCAGTGGCCGGCAATCTAGCTTGGATTTTCGGTAGTTTTTGAGATCCGCCTTGCACAAAATGGGCATTGTGCTGCGATACTTCGCTGATGGACTGATCATGGCGGCGGTCGCCTGCGTCAGTCTCTACGGCGCCGCGCGGCTTGCTTTCGAGCCGCGCGATGCTTCCGCCGGAGTCGCTGTCCTGTTCGCGCCGTGGACCAGCGCTAACGACGCGCTGGCGCGCTCGGTTATGGCGGGGGCCAGTTTCGTCCGCTTCGGCGGTTATCCCTTCATCGTGATCGTAACGCCCGACGACGCCGGTTATCTCTCCCGCGCGCGCGCCGCCGGCGCAATCTTCATCGCGGACCCGCAGGCTCTCGCCGCCTGTCTTCCCAAATGGCTCAGCCGAGATTCTGTTGATGACCAATCTTGATGATTTCCAGACCGTTATCGCGAAGGCGCTTTGCGCGCTGGCGCTCCTGCATGTGCCGATCCTGGCTGGCATCGCCTACGCGCTTGGAAAGGATGTGGCGATCGCAACGCCGATCACTTGTGTTCTCGCAGCCATGCCGGCGATGTTTCTGCTGATGCGCCGGCCTATCCTGATTGTCAGCATCGCGCTCGCCATAACGCTGGTCGGCCAGACCTCCATCCTTGTGTACGTCTTCACCGGCCATCCCTGGCAGGTCGAGATGCATTTCTACTACTTCGCGATTCTGGCCATGCTGTCCGGATTCTGCGACTGGAGGGTGCTCATTCTCGCAGCGGGTCTGATTGCGACGCATCATCTCAGTCTCGACGCTGTCTTTCCCGACGCCGTCTATCCCGGCGGCAGCGACTTCGCCCGCGTCGCGGTCCACGCCGTCATGGTCGTCATTGAAACAGCCATGCTTATCATCATTGGCCATGCGATCCGAACGGCGTTTGCTCAGGCGCAGCAGGCCCGCCGCGTCGCCGAAGCGACGACGGCGACGCTTGAAACCGTGGGAAGCAAGCGCGAGGAGGAGTTGGCCGCGACGATCACGCGCGCTGAACTGCTGAGCGGCACGCTTGAAAAGTTCAAGAAGCAAGTGATGGGTAATCTCGACGTCCTGCACAATGCGGCGACGGAGCTCGAGACAAGCGCCAGCCAGCTCAGCGACGCAGCGACGCAGGCCACGAATCAATCCGCGCAGGCGTCGGCCGCTTCCGAGGAGACGAGCGGCAAGGTTGGCCTTGTCGCCACTGTCGGCCGAGAATTCGCCGCCACGATTGCTGAAATTGGCAGGAACGCCGCGCAATCCTCGGACCTCGCCGGCGAGGCGGTGGATCAAGCCGAGAGCACCACGACAGCAATCGACGAGATGGCGACGGCTTCAGCGGAAATCGGAAAAGTGACCGAGATGATCGCTGCGATCGCCGCGCAGACCAATCTTCTGGCGTTGAATGCGACGATCGAAGCCGCGCGCGCTGGCGAACAAGGGCGTGGATTCGCGATCGTCGCCCAGGAGGTCAAGGCGCTTGCCGCGAAGACGGCCAGCGCGACGAGTGACATCGCGGCGCGCATCGTTCTGATACAAACGTCGACAGGACGCTCCGTGTCAGCGATCCAGTCGATTTCGCAAACGATCCGCAGCCTGAACGCCCTTGCGGTGCAGATCGCCGCATCGGTCGAGGAGCAATCGATGGCGGCTCGGGAAATCGCCGGGACCGTCGACGCCGCGGCGTTGAGCATCGGAGATATTGCCGGAGCGATCACAGGGATCGAAGCTGTCGCGGACGACACCGCCAAGGCGGCGCTGAAACTTGGCGATGCGGCGGTCGAGATCGCAGCGCAATCCGCGTCGATCCGTCGACAGGTGACCGACTTCACAACAGACGCCATAGCGGCCTAGGCGCTATCGCACTCGCTACGTGTTGATGAGGACGCCGTCGGGATCGAGCGTCAGCGCGCCGGTTCAGTTCGCGGCTTCGCCGACGGGGGCGATCGGGCCGCTTTCCTGACATGCGGGTTGGCCGCGCGGCGGCGAGCGACTATAAGCGCCCTCCCTGCGTCTCGTTCCTGCGCCGGGCCCTTTCCACGCATGCCAGATGTCAAACGCGATGCAGGCGGCTGTCTCCATTTCCAATCTGTCAAAGACCTATGCGTCCGGCTTCCAGGCGCTGAAGTCGATCAATCTCGAAATCAGACGCGGGGAAATCTTCGCGCTGCTCGGCCCGAACGGCGCCGGCAAGACGACGCTGATCGGAATCATCTGCGGCCTCGTGCGCGCCAGTGAAGGCAAGGTCACGGCCGGCGGCCATGACATCGTAGCGGGCTATCGCAAGGCGCGCGCGCTCATCGGGCTCGTGCCGCAGGAACTCGCGACCGACACGTTCGAGACGGTGTGGGCGACAGTGAGCTTCAGCCGCGGACTGTTCGGCAAGCCCGCCAATCCGGCGCTGGTCGAGAAAATCCTGCGCGATCTCTCTTTGTGGGAGAAGAAGGACAACAAGATTCTCACGCTGTCGGGCGGCATGAAAAGGCGCGTGCTGATCGCCAAGGCGCTGGCGCATGAGCCGCAGATATTGTTCCTCGACGAGCCGACCGCGGGCGTCGATGTCGAACTCCGGCGCGACATGTGGGAGATCGTGCGGGGCTTGAAAGCCGCCGGCGTCACCATCGTGCTCACCACGCATTATATCGAAGAGGCCGAGCAGATGGCCGACCGGGTCGGCGTCATCAACAAGGGCGAACTGATCCTGGTCGAGGACAAGGCGGCGCTGATGCGCAAGCTCGGCAAGAAGCGGCTGACGCTCGACTTGCAGGAGAAGCTCGACGCGGTCCCTTCCTCGCTCGCCGTTCCCGAACTGGAGCTTGTGCGAGAGGGCAGGGCGCTCGTCTACAGCTACGATACCCAGGCCGAGCGAACGGGCATCGCGACGCTGCTCGCCAATCTCTCGGCGGCGGGCGTGCGGGTGAAGGATGTGCGCACCGAGCAGAGCTCGCTCGAGGACATTTTCGTCAGCCTGGTGAGCGCGGAGCCGGCGAACAAGGCAGGAGAGTCGGCATGAACTGGCATGCGGTCGGAGCGATCTATGGCTTCGAGATGGCGCGCACGCGCCGCACGCTGCTGCAAAGCATCGTTTCGCCTGTTCTTTCGACGGCGCTCTATTTCGTCGTCTTCGGCTCGGCGATCGGCTCGCGCATCGCGACCGTCGACGGCGTGCAATATGGCGCGTTCATCGTGCCCGGCCTGATCATGCTGTCGCTTTTGACGCAGAGCATCGCGAACGCCTCTTTCGCCATCTATTTCCCGCGCTTCACCGGCACGATCTTCGAGCTTCTCTCCGCGCCGGTGTCGCCGCTCGAAGCGGTGCTCGCCTATGTCGGCGCCGCCGCGACGAAATCGGTGATTCTTGGCCTCATCATTCTCGCGACGTCGGCGCTGTTCGTGCCTCTTGAGATCGCGCATCCCGTCTGGATGCTTTCGTTTCTCATCCTGACCTCGATCACCTTCAGCCTGTTCGGCTTCATCATCGGCGTCTGGGCTGATGGATTCGAGAAGCTGCAGCTCATCCCGCTGCTGATCGTCACGCCGCTGACATTCCTTGGCGGCAGCTTCTATTCCATCGACATGTTGCCGCCGGTCTGGCGCGCGATCTCGCTGTTCAATCCCGTTGTCTATCTCATCAGCGGCTTTCGCTGGAGCTTCTACGGCAAGGCCGACGTCAATATCGAGCTCAGCGTCGCGGCGACCATCAGCTTCCTTGTCGTCTGCCTCGCCATCGTCGCCTGGATGTTCAAGACGGGATACCGGCTGAAGAACTGAAGGCCGTCATCCCGGGCGCGCTGCAACGCGAAGCGGTGCGGCGCAGACCCGGGGTCTTTTGCAATAAAAGGCTCGCCTCAGAACGATCCCGGATCAGCAGCGCACCGTCATAGGTCGCCTCCGGCGACCGTCTTCGACGCTGACGCATTCGCGTCAGCTATGGCGCTGCGCCGCATCCGGGATGACGCTTCGCGTCAATCTCCAAATGTGACCCCCGGCGCGAGGCGGTTGAGCGTCACGCCCGGCAGAGCATCGCGCGGCACGGCGAAAGCGAAGATATAATTCGGCAAACCCGTCGCCTGCGTCGTGAAATCGTTGTCGTTGCAGGCGAGCAGCAGGAAATCGCCGTTCGGCAGATCGGGACCGAAGGCGTAGCCCTCCATCTTGTCCGGCAGCCCTTCCTTCGTGACGAAGACGCCGAGGCCCTTCTCCTGCGCCTCGACCAGCATGGAGCCGACATCCGCGAACAGGGTCTTCTTCAGCGCGGTGACGCCTTCGGGCGCGCCCTCCATCGGCAGCGCCTTGCCCTCGCGGCCGGAATAGGGCGTCGTCGCGAGATCGGTCGGCGCCTGCGCCTGATTGAAGTCGATGAGAAAAAGCAGCTTCGACCCCTTGGCGCCGGCCTTGCCGTCGCGCTCGTCGACGAGGAAACGGTGATCATCGACCGCGAGGATTTCGCTGATCGAATGCTGCTGGTCCTTCAGCGGATAGAGATATTGGCGCGGCGGCTTGTCCTGCGCCTGGAGATCATAAACGAGAAGACGCGTGTGCAGCGCCTTCGCGCCGCCATCCTGCACCAGGGCGCCCTGCATGGCGACGACGAGCCAGCGGCCGTCAGGCGTCAGCGCCAGCCCTTCTGCGCCGCGATTGGTGACGCGGCCCCATTTTGCGCCCGCCATCTCGCCCTTCAGGTTCGGACCGGGCTGGGCGATCAGAAATCCGTCGGGCGGCGTCAGGGCGCCGATCTGGCGGCCTGACTTGTCGAAATGCAGGATGTGCGGACCATATTCGTCCGAGACCCAGAGCGAGCCGTCAGGCGCGACGCGCACGCCTTCGGGATCGAGCCGGCGATTGCCGCCCTCGGCGGCGAAGGCGGTGGAAAGCCCGACATACTGGTCGCCCTTGGCGGTCTTCAACAGCGTCGTTCCCAGATGCTTCGCCTCGACAGAAAAGCCGGTGGGCTTGTCCGCGTTCGGCTTCACCGTGATGTCGAAGGTCTGGAAGCGATTGGCGTAGGAGGTCGTATTGTCGACGGCTTCGCCGCCCTTGTATTCGACCTTGTTCGGGCCGCGGTCGGGCATCAGCACGAAGCGGTTGCCGAAGCCGGCATAGGCCATGGCGGAGCCAAAGCCGTTGAGCCCATTCTGCGGCGAGACGCCGTCCTCGAGCAAAGTGGAGGGCAGGCCCGATTTGTCGACTCCGGTTCCGTCGATCACGGCCGCGCCGATGAAGCGGACGCCGTCCGCAAGCGCGATGGAGGAAGCAGCTGCACAGGCGATCAGCATCGCCGCAACAGATCGAACGCGCATTTTCGCTCACTCTCTTGTCCGGAGATCCGCGACTATGATCGTTCGATGACATCAGGTTGACAAATCCGTCGCCGCCGCGACGCTGCGTGCAGTTTAGGCCCCCGCGCCGCCGTTGACGCCGGCCCCCGCCCGCCGGCACAGGCGGCGGACGGGACAGGACATGCATGCAAGCCCTTTCGTCTTTCTACCATTCTATCGTCGACAAGCCGGAAGTGATCCTCGGCGCGCTGCTGGGTTCGCTGGCGCTGCTCTATTCCGGCCTGTTCCGCTCGCTCGGCGCCGTGGTCAGCAAGTTCAGCATGCCGATCCTGATGGGCTGGTGGTTCTATTCGCGCGCCGACAATCCCAACAAGCTCAACGTCACGCTGAACATTCTCGCCAGCGGGCGGCTCGACATCGACACCATCGTCGCCGACCGCCTGCTGACCGACGTCTACAAGAACCATTTCATCGCGCAGCTTCTCAAGCTCGCGGCGCGGCGCACCACGCGCGATAATCCGCTGATCACGCTGAAGACGAAGCCGCGCCACAAGAAATGGATTCAGTTCTCCAGCAAGACGGAGAAGCAGCTCTATGAGGCGATCTACAATCCGTTGATCTCGGAAGTCAGCGAGAAGACCAACAACATCTTCTCCTTCATGGGCTCGGTCGGGCTGCCCATGCGCACGTTTCGTTTCGTGCTGGCGCTGACCTATGAGCGCGGCATTCCCGGTCGCGACCAGCACTTCCGCTGCATGATGGTCTATGAAGAGGCGCTGCGGCGCCTTCCCGAGCGCTGCCCCGATATCGATCACAAACAGTACGAGACGCGCTTCCGCACGCTTCTGTGCATCGCGCAGTCTTATGAGAAGCATCCCGAGCGGTTTGGCGTGGTGAAGCTCTGGCTTCCCGAACACTGGGTCGCTGGACATCTCGGCTGACACGTAGCGGTCGCCGAACCGCCGCAATCAGGAACAAAATCGGAAGCGGTCTGTTGTCCGCGAGGCGCGTCCGGTCGCGGCGCCGCTTCCCGATCGCGCAGGAGCCTCCATGCTCATCAAGGCCGGCTTCGACATCACGCTGGAATGCGCGCAGCCGACGCCGATGGTGCTTCTCATGTCGGTTCATCCCGACCGTCGCGCCGATATCATTGGCGGCGACGACATCGCGGCGACGCCGAAGACGCCGATCACGTCTTTCATCGATCGTTTCGGCAATCTGTCGCACCGGCTCGTCGCGCAGCCGGGGTTGATCAACCTCTCATCGTCCTTCGCAATCCGCGACAGCGGCGATCCCGATCCGGAATATCCCGACGCCATCCAGCATGACGTCGCCGACCTGCCCGAAGAGGCGCTGCCTTTCCTGCTCGGCAGCCGCTATTGCGACACCGATCTCCTGATGGAGACGGCTTGGCGCGAATTCGGAAACATCTCTCAGGGCTGGGCGCGCGTACAGGCGATCGTCGACTTCGCCCACAAGCACCTGACATTCGGCTATCACCACGCGCGGCCGACGCGCACAGCGTTCCTGGCCTATCAGGAACGGATCGGCGTCTGTCGCGACTTCGCGCATCTCGCGATCGCGCTCTGCCGCTGCGTGAATATTCCGGCGCGCTACTGCAATGGCTATCTCGGCGATATCGGCGTGCCGCCCGATCCTGCGCCGATGGATTTCAACGCCTGGTTCGAGGTCTATCTCGGCGGGCGCTGGCATGTGTTCGATGCGCGCCACAACCAGCGCCGCATCGGCCGCGTCGTTATCGCGCGCGGCATGGACGCGGCCGACACCGCGATGATCACGGCGTTCGGCGCGCATACGCTGCGCAAGTTCGAGGTGACGACGGAGGAGATCGCGCCGCCGCCGGGCGCAGCGGCAGGACTCGCGAGGGCCGCGGCGGGCGCCGTCATGCCGGCGGCGTAGCTCTGGCAGGAGGAGAGGGCAGCATGGATCGATTCACAGGCGGCTGCCTGTGCGGCGACGTCCGCATCGTCGCGTCGGGACGACCATACCGCGTCGGTATTTGTCATTGTCTCGATTGCCGCAAACATCACGGCGCGCTCTTTCACGCGTCGGCGATATTCCCGCAGGATGCGGTGACCATCGCCGGCGAGACGCGCGACTATGCCGGGCGGTTCTTCTGTCCCCGCTGCGGCTCATCCGTTTTCTCGCGCAGCGGGGACGAAGTCGAAGTGAATCTGGGCGCTCTGGATGCGCCGGATCAACTGACGCCGACCTATGAAAACTGGATCATCCGCCGCGAATCCTGGTTGCCGCCATTTCCGCTCGCGCGACGATACGAGCGCGACCGCGACGCTGCGAGCCGCTTCGAGGAGTAGAGGCGTCGAAATCGACGACGCCTCTCGCTTCTTTTCCCTACTGGTGCTGGTCGATCCGCGACGTCTTCTTGGTGTCCTTCAGGGTGACGTACACGATCAGCGAAATCAGGATGCAGCCGGTCGCGTACCAGAAGAACCAGTTCTCATGGCCCTGGTTCTTGAAGAACAGCGCGACGGAATCGACTGTGCCTCCGAAGATCGAGACGGTCAGCGCATAGGGCAGGCCGACGCCGAGCGCGCGCACGCTGGTCGGAAACAGCTCGGTCTTCACTACCGCGGTGATCGAGGTGTAGCCGGACACGATCGCCCATGCGGCGGAGATCAGCAGCCACGCGACGAGCGGGCTCTTCGTCTCCTGGATCGATGTCAGTAGCGGATAGGTGAAGATCACGCCAAGCACGCCGAACGCCACCAGCAGCGGCTTGCGGCCGATCTTGTCGGAAATCATGCCGTAGAGCGGCTGCAGAATGATCGCGACCGTCATCGATCCCAGCACCACCAGCGTCGTCTGGTCATCGGTAAGGCCAACCGACAGCTTCAGGAATTTCTGCATATAGGTGGTGTAGGTGTAGAAGGCCGACGTGCCGCCGATGGTGATGCCGACCACCATGAGAAGCTGCGGCCAGTGACGCCAGAGATCGCCAAGCCCGCGCTTCTCCGTCGCCTTCTTCGTCGCCGCGAAGTGATCGGTTTCATGCATGTCGCGGCGCATCCAGAAGGTGTAGATCGCAAGCAGCGCGCCGATGACGAAGGGAATGCGCCAGCCCCAGGCCGAAAGCTGCTCTGGCGTCAGCAGCAATTTCTGCAGGATCAGCAGCAGAAGAAGCGCGAGCAGGTTGCCGCCGATGAGCGTCGTGTACCAGACGCCGGAATAGAAGCCGCGCCGCTCGGGGTGCGAGATTTCGCTGAGATAGGCGGTGCTGGTGCCATATTCGCCGCCCTGGCTGATCCCCTGCAGCACGCGCGCGACCGTGAGGATAATCGGCGCCAGCACGCCGATCGTGGCGTAGGTCGGCGTCGCCGCGATCAGCAGCGAGCCGAAGCACATCAGCAGCACCGACCAGGTCAGCGCCGCGCGCCGGCCGAGGCGGTCCGCGACATGCCCGAACATGAGCCCGCCGAGCGGCCGCGCGATGAAGCCGGCGGCGAAGATGACCGACGTGGCGAGCTGCTGCGCCACCGGATCGGCTTTCGGAAAGAAGGAGGACGCGAAATAGAGCGAGAAGGCCGTATAGGCGTAGACGTCGAACCATTCGATGAGATTGCCCATCGAGCCGACAAGGATCGCCTTGATGCGCCGGCGCGTATCGGCGGCGTCATAGGCGTCCGGCACCGCCAGATTGTTAGCCGTCGCTTCGCTCATGCAGTTCTCCCTAGCTTGTGTTTTTGGCCATCTGGACCGCCAAGGCGGTTTGCGCAAGCGTTTCGTCGGCTCTCGTTTCGTCGGCGCTTGGGCAACCGGGCCAGGCGGCGAGGCTGGCGGGCAAACCGGCGCGCCTGGCGCACGCTGTCGCAATTCCGTCGCGAGCCGGTGATTGACAATCCGGTCGATCGGGGGCAATGGCGGCGGCATGACCAACGCCTTCGTCCGACGCAGCATGATCGCCCGCCCCGCGCGGTCGCGATGACGCGTTCCTGACGAACGTCATCCGCAGCCGCGCCCCTGAGCGCGGCTTTTTTGTTTCTGGCGCTGTTTCACATCCCGCGAGGACACGATGTCCACCACTCTGACCAAGCCCGCCGCTTCGACGGCCCTCAAGACTGTCTTCATCGACGGCGAAGCCGGCACCACCGGCCTGCAGATCCGCGACCGGCTGGAGACGACCGAAGGCGTCCGTATGCGCAGCATCGACCCGGCGCTGCGGAAAGACCCTGAGGCGCGCAAGGCGTTGATGTCGGAGGTCGACGTGGTGATCCTCTGCCTGCCCGACGATGCGGCGAAGGAGTCCGTCGCGCTCGCCGACAGCCTTGGCGCGAAGAGCCCGAAGATCATCGACGCCAGCACGGCGCACCGGGTCGCTCCCGACTGGACCTATGGCTTCCCCGAACTCGCGCCCGGCCAGGCCGAGGCGGTCGCGAAGTCGAAGCGCGTCTCAAATCCCGGCTGCTATCCCACGGGCGGAATCGCGCTCCTGCGGCCGCTGATCGACACGGGGATCATGGCGAAGGATCATCCGGTGACGATCAACGCCGTCAGCGGCTACACCGGCGGCGGCAAATCGATGATCGAGGCGTTCGACAGCGGCAAGGCGCCGAGCTTCGAACTCTATGGCCTGAAGCTGCAGCACAAGCATGCGCCTGAGCTGGTGAAATATTCCGGCCTCACGCGGCGGCCGATCTTCGTGCCGTCCGTCGGCCGGTTCGCGCAGGGCATGTTGGTCTCGGTCCCGCTGCATCTCGACACGCTGGCGAAGAAGGTTGACGGCAAAGCGTTGGAAGACACGCTCGTCGCGCATTACGCCGGCGCGAAATGGGTGAGGGTGGTGCGCGCGAGCGATCCGGACTTCCATGCCGAAAAGCTGGAAGCGGAAGCGCTCAACAACACCAACAAGCTCGAACTGCGCGTCTATGCGAACGAGACCTATGGCCAGGCGGTGCTCGTCGCCAAGCTCGACAATCTCGGCAAAGGCGCGTCAGGCGCAGCGGTGCAGAACCTGAAGCTCATGCTCGGCATGGCTGGATAAACGCGTCCGCGATGTATGTCCCGCCGCAATTCCGCGAAGAGCGCGCTGACGTTCTTCACGCCGCGATCCGCGAGCTCAGGCTGGCGGCGCTCGCGACGTCGCGGCCGGACGGCGTCTCCGTGACGCATCTGCCGATGCTGTTGCGGGAGGAAAATGGCGAACTCGTTCTGGAAGGCCATGTGGCGATTCAGAACGAGCACTGGCGCACGGTGGGACCATCGGTCGCAATTTTTCGGGGCCCGCACGCCTACATTTCGCCCGGCTGGTACGAGAGCAAGCGCGCGCACGGCAAGGTCGTGCCGACATGGAATTATGTGGCGGTGCATGTGCACGGACAACTCGAAGCGGTGAAGGACGGCGTCTGGCTGTCGCGTCATCTCGACGCGCTGACTGACACGCATGAGACTTCGCAGGCGCATCCGTGGCGCACGAGCGACGCGCCCGCCGATTTCATCACGAATCTGCAACGAGCGATCGTCGGGCTGCGCATGAAGGTCGAACGCATCGAAGGCGCGTGGAAAATGATCCAGCATCGCTCGGCAGGCGATCGCCTCGGCGCCATCGAGGGCCTCGCCAGCGCATCGGTTCCCGGCGCCGCGGACGTGGCGCAGGTGATGCGCGAGCTCGAAGCGCAGCGGAGCTGACCCTTGTTCCTGATGCTGCTGAGCCTGACGCCGTTTGCGGCGTTCACGCTCCTGAGTCACGCCGTCTCCGTTCCGATCGCGCTCTGGGTCGCAGCGGTGCTCGCGCTCGGGCTGGTGCTGAGCGACTGGCTGCGGCCTGGCGGCGGGGTGAAGATCATCGAAGCCGGATCAGCCATCGTGTTTAGCGCGCTTGCGGTCTATGCGATGTCGAGCGTCGTCGACGGCGATCTTGCGCGCGTGTCGCGACTGGCCGCGAATGGCGGGTTGATGGCGACCTCGCTGCTTTCGCTTGCGATCGGCGCGCCGTTCACGCTGCAATATGCGCGCGAGACCGCCCCGAACGAGGCGTTGGCCTCGGCCGGATTTCGCCGTGACAACTATGTTATGACAAGCGCGTGGGTCGTGGTGTTCGCGATCATGTTCGGCGCGAACCTCGCCGGCGTTTTCGGCGCAACGCCCTTATGGATCGAGCGCCTAATCATCTACGTCGCGCTGATCGGCGGCGGCGGCTTCACGTTCTGGTACATACGCCGCGTGCAACGTCGGCTTGCTACAGCGCGATGACAGAGCGGCGCGTACTCAAATTGGATCGTCGCGCCGCTCTGTTCTTTGTTTGTCGCAACGTTTCCGCGGAAAACCGGTTCCCACTTTTCCGCACGTTGCTCCAGAAGGCGTCTCGCGATTGCGAGACGCCAGTTCACGGGTTCAGGACGCCTTCCAGGCGACGACCTGCTGGCGCTGCTCGCCAAGGCCTTCGATGCCGAGCGTCATGACGTCGCCAGCCTTGAGGAATTTCTGCGGCTTCATGCCAAGGCCGACGCCGGGCGGCGTGCCTGTGGTGATGAGATCGCCGGGCTCCAGCGTCATGAACTGCGAGATATAGGAGACGCAGGAGCGCACGTCGAAGATCATCGTTTTCGTGGAGCCCGTCTGCATGCGCTCGCCATTGACGTCGAGCCACATGCCGAGCTTCTGCACGTCGGCGATCTCGTCCTTCGTCACCATCCACGGTCCGATCGGGCCGAAAGTCGGGGCGCATTTGCCCTTCATCCACTGCCCGCCGCGTTCGGCCTGGAATTCGCGCTCGGACACGTCGTTGCAGATGCAGAATCCGGCGACGACATCGAGCGCATTCTTCTCCGAGACATAGGAGGCGCGCTCGCCGATGACGATGCAGAGCTCGACCTCCCAATCGGTTTTCTTCGAACCTTTCGGCATCATCACATCGTCATTGGGGCCGACGATGCAGGACGAGATCTTGTTGAACAGGATCGGCTCTTTCGGGATCGGAGCGCCTGTTTCGGCGGCGTGATCGGCGTAATTCAGACCCACCGCGATGAAGGTGCGGACATTGCCGACGCAAGGGCCCAGACGCGGCTTGCCGCGCACCAGCGGAAGGCGCGAGGTCTTGATCTTCGAAAGCCGCTTGAGCGTCTTGGAGTCGAGGGTCGATCCATCGATGTCAGGAATGACGCCGGACAGGTCGCGGACGCGACCTTCGTGATCGACGACGCCGGGCTTTTCCTTCCCGGGCCGACCGTAACGCACAAGCTTCAATGCAGCCTCCCTCGGCTTACCACTGAAGACCCCTTAGCGAAGTCCTATTTTGAGGGGAAGGCCGTCGGCTGCGATTCCCGTCATGCGTCGAGAGCTGTTGCGTTTCGGCCATTGCGACAAATTGTTTCGCGGCTGCGAAAGATTGGAGGCATTGCAGACTGGATGGCGCGCGGCCGCTCAAATCAAAATTTATGTGACGGCTTCTGCAGCTATTTTGAACGTTTCGCCCGGCGCGACTTCAGGCTTTGGTCTTCACATAGTCGCCGGGCGCATCGCCCAACGCCTTCAGCTTGCCCGCGCCAGGAACGCGCGCGTCTGCGTCAACAGTCTCTGGGGCCTGGTCGCGCAGCCAGGCGAGCCAATGCGGCCACCATGAGCCCGGATGTTCGGTCGCCTGGGCCACCCAGTCTTCGAAAACGCCTTTCGGCGGCGCGCCCGTCCAGTACTGGTACTTTTTCTTTGCGGGCGGATTGACCACGCCGGCGATGTGGCCGGACCCCGCCATGACGTAGGTCACGGGTCCGCCGAAGAAACTCGAACCGAGAAACGCCGATTTGGCGGGCGCGATATGATCTTCGCGGGTTGCGAGGTTGTAGACGGGAATGATCACCTTCGACAGATCGAGCTTCTGGCCGTCGAGAACCATCTTGCCGCGCGTCAGGTTGTTGTTGAGGTAGCAGTTGCGCAAATAGAAGGAATGGTTCGCCTCCGGCATCCGCGTCGAATCCGAATTCCAGTAGAGCAGGTCGAAGGGCAGGGGCGGCTTGCCCTTGAGATAGACGCCGACGATGTAGGACCAGATCAACTCGTCGGGCCGCAGCATGTTGAACGAGTTCGACATCTTCGCGCCGTCGAGATAGCCGTTCATGGCCATGCGTTCCTCGAGCTTGCGGATCTGCTCCTCGTCGACGAACACCTTGAGATCGCCGGCATAGGTGAAATCAACCTGCGTCGTGAAGAACGTCGCGCTGGCGATGCGCTTGTCGTCTTCCGCGGCCATATAGGCGAGCGTCGATGCGAGCAGCGTGCCGCCGACGCAATAGCCGATGGCGGACACCTTCTTTTCGCCCGTCGCTTTCTTGATCGCCTTGAGAGCCGCGAAAATTCCCTCCTTCATATAGGCGGTGAAATCCTTATCGCGGTGACGCTCGTCGGGATTCACCCATGAGATGCAGAAGACGGTCAGTCCCTGCTCGACGCACCATTTGATGAAAGATTTTTCCGGATTGAGATCGAGAATGTAGAATTTGTTGATCCAGGGCGGAACGATCAGCAGCGGCCGCTTCAGAACCGACTCCGTAGCCGGCGAATATTGCAGCAGCTCCATGATCTCGTTGCGGAAGACGACCTTGCCTGGCGTCATCGCAATGTTGACGCCGACCTCGAATTTCGCGCCGTCCGACTGCCTGATCTTCAACTGGCCGCCGCCGGCTTCGACATCCTCGGCCATCATCTGCAGGCCGCGCACGAGATTGGCGCCGCCCTCCTTCATCGTCTCCCGCATCAGTTCGGGATTGGTGAAGATGTAGTTGGACGGCGAAAGCGCGCTCGCGATCTGCTTGACATAGAAGTCGGCCTTGTGCCGGACATGCGGATCGACATTCTCCGCTTCACGCACCATCTCGCCGGCCCATTGGGCGGCGTGCAGATAGGCCTGCTTGAGAAAATCGAAGAACGGGCTCTCGCTCCATTCGGGATCGTTGAAGCGCTTGTCGCCTGACGCCGGCTTGAGCAGCGGCTCGGTCTGTTCGCCGCCCATGCGGCGCAAGGTGCGCGCCCAGAGATCGATAAAGCCGGTGGTGAAGCGGGTCTGCGCCTCGATCGCCTTTTCAGGACTTGAGAGCCAGCTCTGAGCGACCTGACCGAGCGTGCGGACGACCTCCTGCACCTCGTCGGCAGCCGTGGCGGGGATTTCGCCACGCTCCACCGGCTTGAGATAGGCGGCCTGGAGCCGCGCGCCTTCCTCGACCATTTTCGCCGCGTTGCTTGCGAGGGCGTCAAAATCGGGCGTCTTGATCCGGAACGGATCGTTCGCCGCTTCTGTGTCCTGAGTCTTTTTCTCCCCCATGATTTGCCCTTGAACGTCCACCCTCACTTCTGGCAAGCGTCGCCGCTCGCTTTTTCGCCATCATAACCAGAGCATGATGGCGATGGCGAGACATGGATATGGGGACGGAGGAGGCGACGATGCGGCCGGCGGCGGCGCTGGGACTTTTGGCGGCTCTCGCAGCCGCAGGATGCGCCGAGACGCGCGAAAACGCCTCCGGAAGCGTTCTCGATGCGGTCACCGGCACCTCGTTCGGGCCGAAACCGGTGACGCCCGCGCCTTTCGTCAGCTCGTCGCGGCCTGCCGAGAACGCGCCCTTCATGGCGGTCGGCGTGTCGGCGCCGGCCCGGTCGGTGAAACCCAAGACCAAGGAGGAGCTCGCCGCGACCGAGGCCGCCATGACCGGCGCCGGAGCGCGCAATCAGGCCACAGGCGTTTCGATCGAGGCCGAGGGCAAGCGGGTGACCAGCTCCGCTCCCAAGGCGCCGAAGGTGGAGGAGTAGCCGCCTCCAATGGCTGGTCCCGCCGGGCCGCGTGGCGGGACAAGGCCGTCGATGCTATGAGCGGCCGGCAAATCACTTACGGCCCAGCCCATGTCCACCGAATTCCACCGCATCAAGCGGCTTCCGCCCTACGTCTTCGAGCAGGTCAACAAGATCAAGGCTCAGGAGCGCGCCAAGGGCGTCGACATCATCGATCTCGGCATGGGCAATCCCGACCTGCCGGCCCCGCGCCATGTGATCGAGAAGCTGGTGGAGACCGCCGGCAAGCCGCGCACCGACCGCTACTCCGCCTCCAAGGGCATTCCCGGCCTGCGCCGCGCCCAGGCCGCCTATTACGAGCGGCGCTTCGGCGTGAAGCTCAATCCGGAGACGCAGGTCGTCGCGACGCTCGGCTCCAAGGAAGGCTTCGCCAACATGGCGCAGGCCATCACCGGCCCGGGCGACGTGGTGATCGTGCCGAACCCGTCCTATCCCATCCACGCCTTCGGTTTCCTGATGGCTGGCGGCGTGATCCGTTCGGCCCCTTCAGCTCCGAATGAGGATTATTTCCGGGCGCTCGAGCGCGCCGTCGTCCACTCAATCCCGAAGCCGATCGCGATCGTGATCTGCTATCCCTCGAACCCGACAGCGGAAACGGCGTCGCTCGATTTTTATCGCGAGCTCGTCGCCTTCGCGAAGAAGCATGAGCTGATCGTGCTCTCCGATCTCGCCTACGCCGAGGTCTTTTTCGACGACAATGATCCGCCGCCTTCGGTGCTGCAGGTTCCCGGCGCGTTCGATGTGACCGTCGAATTCACCTCGATGTCGAAGACCTTCTCCATGGCCGGCTGGCGCATGGGATTTGCGGTTGGCAACGACAAGCTGCTCGCTGCGCTGGCGCGGGTGAAGTCCTATCTCGACTATGGCGCCTATACGCCGATCCAGGTCGCGGCGGCGGCGGCGCTCAACGGCCCCGAGGACTGCATCCGGGAGATGCGCGACATCTACAAGAAGAGGCGCGATGCGCTGGTCGACTCATTCGGCCGCGCCGGCTGGACGATTCCGGAGCCGAAAGCCTCGATGTTCGCCTGGGCGCCGATTCCCGAGCCCTTCCGCCATCTCGGTTCGCTCGAATTCTCGAAGCTTCTGATCGAGAAGGCGGAAGTCGCGGTCGCCCCAGGCATCGGCTTCGGCGAGCATGGGGACGAGTATGTCCGTATCGCCGTCGTCGAGAACGAGCAGCGCATTCGCCAGGCGGCGCGCAGCGTGAAGAAATTCTTCGATACGGCGGGGCACACGCTGCACAATGTCGTGCAGATGAAGCGGGCGTGAACGGGGCGCTCTTTTGTTTACGCGCCACGTCATCCCGGGCGCGCCGCAGCATGAAATGATGCGGCGCAGACCCGGGACCGTGAGCTGACTGAAGCTCGTCCTGCGAAAGGTCCCGCGTCTGCGCAGCAACGCTGCGCGTTGCAGCGCGCGCGGGATGACGGGCTCCTTCAAAACACCGGCAACGGGATTAGCGGCGCGCCCTGACGCCATTTGCGCGAGATGCCGTCGAGCTCGCCATTGTTCTTGATCTCGTAAATGAAGGTGTTGAGCCACTGATTGAGCTCGGTTGCGCCCTTGCGCGTGCCGATGCCGAAATGCGCGGCCCGCAGCGGGAACTTCGCCTCGAAATCGTCACCCTTGGCGCTCTTGCGCATATAGATCTCGCCATAGTCGCCGCCGCCGACAGCATCGACCTGGCCTGACAGCATCGCCTGCATGGTCGAGGGATAGTCGTCAAAGCGCAGGATCGTCAGGCCCTCGATATTCATCTGCGTGAGAGCGCCGTCCTCCAGCGCGCCACGGGTGACGCCGACCTTCAATCCCTTCAGGTCCGCGGGCGCCTTCACGGCGAGACTCTTCGGCGCGACAAGCACGGCGGACTGGCCGCCATAGGGAATCGAGAACTGCACCTGCAGCGCGCGCTCGGCGGTGATCGAGAAGATCGAGATCACCATGTCGACGCGGTTGGAGAGCAAAGCGGGAATGCGGCCCGGCGAATTCACGGTGACGAATTCGAGCTGCACCTTCATGCGCTTGGCGATGAGGTTCGCGACGTCGATGTCGTAGCCGACAGGCTGATTGTTCGAGTCGAGGCTCGCATAGGGTGGGGTCGTGGTGTCGATGGCGACCACCAGCTTGCCGCGCTTGATGATCTCGTCAGGCGTCTGCGCTTTCGCCGGAGCGAAGAGGCCAAACGACAAGGCGGCGAAGGCCGCCAACAGCGGAACTGCGAAACGCTTCAACATCAGGCTCCTCCCCATTTTTGGCTTCATACTCCGTCTGCCGAGAGACGGCTTCCTACATCGACTGAACCCTGACATGGCCGACATGCAGCCGGCGCTCCAGCTTGCGGCTCAAGAGCGACAGCGGCCAGCACAGCGCGAAATAAATCGCCGACACCGTGCTGAAGACAAGGATCGGCTCGAAGGTGATCGTATTCATCTGCACGCCGGCGCGCGCAAGCTCGGTGAAGCCGATCAGCGCAGCGACCGACGTGCCCTTCACCACCTGCACCATGTAGCCCACTGTGGGCGGCAGCGCGATGCGCAGCGCCTGCGGCAGAATGATCAGGCGAAGCGTCTGCGGGAAGGTGAAGGCCAGCGCGCGCGCGCCCTCCCATTGCAGCTTCGGCACGGAATTGATGCAGCCGCGCCAGATCTCGGCGAGAAAGGCTGCGGTCGAGAGCGTGAAGCCGATGCTTGCGGCCGTCCAGGCGTCGATGCGAACGCCGAAGAAATTGATGCCGAAATAGAGCAACATCAGCAGGAGCAGCAGCGGCGTCGCCTGGAAAAGCTGGATGAAGAGCGCGGAGATCAGGCGCAGCGGCGTGAGCGGCGACACGCGCAACACCGCGAGCAGAAGGCCCAGCAATCCGCCGCCGAAGAAGGCGACAAGCGACAATGCGATCGTCCAGCGCGTCGCCATGAGAAGATAGACGACTTCGTTGGGGCCGAATTCGCGCAGCATATCGGCCTAGCCCCTCGGCGCTAGGAAGATGCGATGCAGCGCGCCGAAAAGCCCTTTGAAGCCAAGCGCCATCGCCACATAGATCGCCGTCGCCGTGAGATAGATCTCGAAGCTGCGGAAGGTCACCGAATTGATGTTGTTCGCGATCGCGGTCAGCTCTTCCGCCGCGATCGCCGAGACAACGCTCGATCCCAAAAGCAGCAGCACGAACTGGCTGGTGAGGGCGGGATAGACCGCCTTGATCGCCGGAAACATCACGATGAAGCGCACGATCTGCGACGTGCGCAGGCCAAGCGAACGTCCGGCCTCGATCTGACCGTAAGGCACCGCTTCGATTCCCGCGCGCACGATCTCCGTGGCGTAAGCGCCGAAGTTGATCGACATCGCCAGCAGCGCCGCGCTCGAAGGCGGAAGTCTGAGACCGAAGCTCGGCAACGCGAAGAAGACGAAATAAAGCTGGATCAGGAACGGCGTGTTGCGGATGAACTCGACATAAATGAGCGCTGCCCAGCGAATTGGTTTCGCGCCATAGGTCAGCGCGACGGCGCAGAGGCAACCGATGATCATGCCAAAAATCAGCGCCATCGTGGACAGGCGCAGCGTGAGCCATGCGCCCGCGGCGAAGTCCGGCGTATAGGACGCGATCGTTCCGAACTGGAAGGTGTAGTTCACGCTTCCCCGCCGATCGCCCGCTGCGGGCCTGATATGCCGTCGCCCATGCTTGCGCGCCGCTCATGTGATGACGCCGATCGCCGCGCCCATCTTCACGGTCGCGCCTTCGGTCGCAAGCACATCCGAGAGCACGCCGCTCTTCGGCGCCTCGATTTCCACCACCGCCTTGTCGGTTTCGATATCGGCGACATGCTCGCCGGCCATCACCACGTCGCCCTTGCGGCGCAGCCACTTCACCAGCTTGCCTTCGCTGACGGTGAGGTCGCCGAAGGGCATGGTGATGAGATTGTCCGCGTTTGCAGGCGGTGTCGTGGAAGAGGCTGGCAGCGCTGGCGCGGGTTTTCCCGAGGGAGTTGCCGCGTCGATGCGGCGTGGCCCTTTGACGCCCGAGGTCACGCGCGCAATGGGATCGGCGTATCCCGCGATGACCCGCTTCGCCCGCGCGACGATGGCGTCGGTCGAGACCAGCATGGCGCGCTCAAGCGACGGCGCGAAAGGATGCGTCACAGGCGCCGTATGCAGGCGCGCGACGGGGCCGTCGAGTTCGTCGAAGCAGAGTTCGTTGATCGATTGCGCCAGTTCCGCGCCGACGCCGAACATGGCGTAGGCCTCATCCACCACCAGCAGGCGATGGGTCTTTCTCACGCTGTCGGCGACAGCCTCCACGTCGAGCGGCTGGATCGTGCGCAGGTCGATCACCTCGACGGAAATGCCCTCTCCGGCGAGAATATCTGCTGCTTCGAGCGCGCGCGCGACGAGTTGGCCGGCGGTCGCGATGGTGAGGTCGGTTCCCGCGCGGGCGATGCGCGCGACGCCGAAGGGAACGCAATGATCGCCATCGGGCACGAGACCCTTCGATGCGAACAGCGCCTTGGCTTCCAGCATCAGCACCGGATCGCTGGCGCGCAGCGCCGTCTTCATCAGCCCTTTGGCGTCGGCCGGCGTCGCGGGCAGGCAGACGATCAGCCCCGGCACATGCGCCCACATGGGATGATAGGTTCCGGAATGATGCGGCCCGGCCGAGCGCACGGCGCCCGCGCCGACGCGCACGACGACGGGCGCGGTCATCTGGCCGTTCGACATATAGCGCAGCTTCGCCGCCTGCAGGACGAGCTGGCTTCCAGCCTCGAACAGGAAGTCCGCGAACATCAGGTCGGCGATGCAGCGCACGCCGGTCGCCGAGGCGCCGAGCGAGGCGCCGGTGAATCCGAGTTCGGAGATCGGCGTATCGACCATGCGGTCGGGGCCGAACTCGCTCCAGAGATTTTTCGTATGCGCGAAGGTGCCGCCGCGCTCGCCCGTGCCTTCGCCGAAATAGATGATGTTTTCGTCGCGACGCATTTCCTCGGCGATCCCGTCGCGCACGGCGTCGAGCCAGCCTGTCTCGACCATGGTCGCGCCCGTTGCGGGCGGGCGCAGCGCAGCAGGCGGATTGACGGGATCGGCGAAGACATGGGCGTCGAACGTCGCGGGATCAGGTTCGGCCGAGCGTCTGGCGTAATCGATCGCAGCGGCGACGCGTTTGTCGATGTCGCTATCGATTTCGTCGAGCTCACGTCCCGTGACAATGGCGTAGTCTTCGAGGATGCGCTTTCTGAACGTATCGACGGGATCGCGCTTCTTCCAAGCGTCGACTTCCTCCTGCGTGCGATAGCTGCCGGTGAGGGGATCGCCTTCGTGATGGCCGACGGTGCGATAGGTCTTGGATTCGATTAGAGTCGGACCTTCGCCGCGCTTGGCGCGCACGACGGCTTCCTGCGTCGCTTGCCAGACCGCAACGACATCGTTGCCGTCGACTGCAACGCCGGGAATCCCATAAGCTGCGGCGCGGGTCGCGATCTCGGGATTGAGCGTTACGGATGAGAGCGCTGTCGCCGTCGCATAGAGATTGTTCTCGCAGACGAACACCACGGGCGCCTTGCGCACGCCGGCGAAATTCAGCGACTCGTGAAAGGCGGAATGGTTCGTCGCGCCATCGCCGAAGAACGCCACCGCGACGCCATCGGTGCCGCGATGCTTGGCGCTGATCGCGGCGCCGACCGCAGACGGGATGCCGCCGCCGACGAGGCCGTTGGTTCCGAACAAGCCTGTGGCGCGATCATAGAGATGCATCGTGCCGCCGCGTCCGCCGCAGCAGCCGTCGGCCTTGCCATAGAGTTCGGCCATCAGGATGTTCGGGTCCATGCCCTTGGCGAGCGCATGGCCGTGGCCGCGATGGGTTGAGGTGATCCAGTCCGTCGTCTTGAGATGCGCGCAGACGCCGACGGCGGTCGCTTCCTCGCCAATATAGAGATGGAGAAAGCCGGGCGTTTCGCCCTTGCGGCAGGCGATCTGCGCGGCGAGCTCGAATTTCCGGAGCAGGACCATCTGCTCGTAGAGCGCGACCATGGCGGTGGCGCTGAGTCCCTCCGGGAGGGGAAGCCGATTCGACAGCGCCGGCTTCGCCGCGCGCTTTGCTGAAGACGCGCGGCTCATGATCAGAAATCCCGCGCGAAGCCGGCGGTCCAGCCGCCATCGATCGGCAGGACATGGCCGGTGATGTAGGAGCTCGCCGGCGCGGCGAGGAACAGCGCGCCGTTGGCGATCTCCTCAGTCGTCGCCGGCCGCGCCAGCGGGATGTGCGACAACAGCCGCGCATGGAGATCCGTATCCTCGCTGCGGGCGTTGTGGATCCAACTCTTCCAGCCTTCCGTCGCCGTCGATCCCGGCGCGATTCCGTTGACCAATATCCCGTCCGGCGCGAGTTCGAGCGCCATGGAGCGCGTGAGATTCACTACGGCGGCTTTCGCGGCGACGTAGGAGCTTTGCAGACGCATCGGCACGAGGCCAAGCACGCTGGCGATGTTGATGATGCGGCCCGACTTCTGCGCCTTCATGTGCGGGATCACGGCGCGGCTGACGAGGAACACGCCGGTCAGATCGATCGCGATCATCTTGTCCCAGGCTTCGACCGGGAATTCGTCGATGGTCTTGCGCTCGTCCGCCTTCACGCCGATGCCGGCATTGTTGACGAGGATGTCGATGCGCCGGGTTTCGCGCGCCGCAGCGGCGATCACGGATTCGATCCCAGCGCGGTCCGTCACGTCGAGCGAATAGGAGAGGCAGCCACCGCGCGGCGCGGCTTCCGCGGCGGCTTTTGCGCCGGCTCCGTCGCGATCGGTGTAGATCACGCGCGCGCCGTTCGCGGCGAGCGCATCGGCGATCGCCCGGCCGATGCCCTGCGCAGCCCCGGTGACGAGCGCGACCGCCCCTTCGAGATCGACCTTCATGTTCCGGCGTTTCCCGATGCGCGCATCATTCGTGCGAGGCGCGCTTTATCTTGTTATAACAAGATGGGAGGCGCCGTTGAGTCAAGGCTTTTGTTTCAATGCGGCGACGCTTGTGGAGAAGCGGGCGTCAGGTCCACAGCGCCTGGAATAGGCGACCTCCGTCGGTTTTCCTCCGTCAGCGCTGTAGAAAAGCTGCGTCACCAGCAGCGGCTCGCCCTTCCTGCATTTCAGGAGGGCGACATCGTCGTCGCCGGCGAGTTCGGGCCAGACGGTGATCCTGACATCATCGGGATAGAGCCCGAGTTCTCGCGCGAGAACGCGGAAGACGACCACATCGTTGAAATTCTCTTCGCGCAGCTTCGCGCCGATCTCAGGCGGGAAATAGATGATCGAGCGAAGGAACGGGGCGCCGGCGCGCACCAGCACGCCGCGCAGGCAGTTAAGACGCGTCAGCGATGGAAGCCCGAGAAGCTCGGCGTCCTCCGGCGAGGTCTCCTGTTTCCACGAGATCAGTTGAAAGGACGCGTCAGCGACCTGCGCGATGATGTCGTCGATCGATTTCACCACCCAGGGCCGTCGCTGCTGCGGGGCCGTGGCGACGACGGTCGTGCGCCGCGCGGCCGCCTTACGGATGTAGCCTTCTGATTCCAGCAGCCGCAGCGCGTGCCGCACGGTGATCCGGCTGGCGGAATAGGCGGCGGAGATTTCGGCTTCCGACAGGAAGCTGGCGCTCACAGGCCATTCGCCAGCGCCAAGCCGCTGGCGGAGATTGTCGAAGATCGATTGATAGAGCGGCGTGTCGCGTCGGGTGTTTGACGTGGCTTCTGGCATGGCGATGACTTCACGGTGCGGCAGTCAACGCCGCCGGCCGGCGGTTGGCAATCGCGAAGGCTGTTTTTGCCGGTTTCCGGCGCCAGATACGCAATAACAATGATATCGGGGATAAAGCGCCGGCACGCGGCCAGTTTAACGCGATCGAAACAGGCTCTCATTGCAACGCAATCTGGCGCGTTCAGTGAGAATCGCGCGCGTCGCCGACATCGGCCTGGAAACGATCTTTCAACAGGGCGCGCCGCGGATGGACCGCGGCGCGCCGGCTTCGTCAGCCGGTCGACATGTTCAGCGGCGGATTGATGTTCGCCGGGATCGGGCAGACATAGGGCGTCGCCTTGGTGCGCTTGTCGAGATCGGCCTTGGCGGCGGCGAGCAGGGCCGGATCCTGCAGCACCTTGGCGCCGGTCGTCGCCATCGCTTTCGCGACCTGCACCATCGCTTTGTGCGCAGCCGGCGATTTGCCCTGCGCGACGATCTGCCAGCTATGGCCTGGCGTGCCGATCGCGACCGTCGGCGCATGCGCCTGCACGGTCGGCACGACCCAGCTCACATCGCCGACATCGGTCGAACCGATCATGGGATTGCGCTTGGTGTCGAGCGGCACCGTGAAGTCCGCGAGCGGCGCGTCCGTCTGCTGGACGCCGGCGGCGCGATAAGGCGCCGCCAGATCCTGCGGCGACAAGGTCGCGCGGATGTCGCGGGCGAAGGCGCGGTCTGTGTCATCGAAATGCGGCGGGCCGAGATCCTCCATCACGGTCTGCAGCGTCTCTTCGAGCGGCGTGTTGGGGAGAAGATCGGAGACGGCGCTGATGATGCGCATCTCCATCTTCGTCTCCGTCATCATCGCCGCGCCTTCTGCGACCTTGCGCACGCGCTCGACGAGTTCGAGCATGCCGGGCAGGTCGCGCGCGCGGATGGAGTAGCGCACGCGCGCAAAGGCCTGCACCACGTTCGGCGCGATGCCGCCGGTGTCGAGCAGCGCGTAATGCACGCGCGCGTCGCTCGGCATGTGCTCGCGCATATAGTTCACGCCGACGCTCATCAGCTCGACGGCGTCAAGCGCGCTGCGGCCGAGATGCGGAGAGGCGGCAGCGTGCGAAGCGCGGCCGGTGAAGATGAAGTCGGCGCGGGTGTTCGCGAGCGACAGGGCCGGCGACACTTCCCAGAAGCTGTTGGGGTGCCAGGTGATGGCGACGTCCGTATCCTTGAAGGCGCCGGCGCGCACCATGAAGGCTTTCGCCGCGCCGCCTTCTTCAGCCGGGCAGCCATAGTAGCGGACGCGGCCCGGAATCTTGTTTTCCGCGAGCCAGTTCTTCATCGCGGTGGCGGCGAGAAGCGCCGCCGAGCCAAGCAGATTGTGACCGCAGCCATGCCCATGACCGTTCGCTTCGATCGGCTTATGGACGGCGACGCCGGCTTCCTGGCTGAGGCCCGGGAGCGCGTCATACTCGCCGAGGAACGCGATCACGGGACCGCCTTCGCCGGCCTCGCCGATCACCGCGGTCGGAATACCCGCGACATTCTCGGTGACCTTGAAGCCCTGATGATGAAGCTCGGCGATGTGCTCGGCCACCGACTTCTTCTCGGTATAGCAGACTTCGGGCATGCCCCAGACGCGATCGCTGAGCGCGATCAGCCGGTCTTTGGCGGCGTCGACATGGCGCCAAAGGTCGCTTCTGTTATCCATGATGTCCTCTTTTCGCCCGGCACGTTCGGGGCGGCGCATTCCATCAATCCGGATCGATCAAGTCCAGCGCGAAGAGGCGTTCAAAAAAGCAGATCAGCCGCGTCGCCAAAGCGCAGGCCGAGGTTTTGTTGCAGAAACAGAAACGCGGCCGTGAAGGCCGCGTTTCCGGAAGAGTCTGGCGCCGGAATCCGGCGCCGAAAGACGCGCTCAGGCGGCGCGCGCGTTGCGCCAGGCGATCGCCTTGATGTTGGCGCGGTCGATTCCGACGTCGGCGAGCGCGCGGTCGGAGAGTTCGGCCAGCTCGCGCAGATAGCGGCGATAGGTGGCCCATTCGTTGATGCGGCGGATGATGGTCGCGAGGAGCATGAGTTGGAGGTCCGTTGTTCTTGGCCGCGTCGCCGCGGCGAATGTTGCGTTGCACCCAAGTCATGCGCTCCAAGCGGCTGGATTGCAAGATACCTGACGATGCGCGCGTCTGCCGCATGAGTGATTGGTGAAAATTTTACGAATCCAACCTTGAGGCGCCGATTCCGCCGATCTGCCCGTTTTGGGGCATATGGAGATCATGCCTGCTGTGCAGGCAGGCAGACCGCCCGCCTGCTACGCGATCAAGGTCGTCCGAGGCGGCGGCGGAGCCTGTCGCTCCTTGTCTCCAGGGCGCTGCGACCTTTGCGCGCATGCGGCTTTTCGGGGCCGCGCGGAGGGCTTGCGCGGCCGCCTTGGGCCGCCCATACCGCTGCCGGACCGCCCCGCGTCCGCCACTCACGGCGTCTCCAGGCGATTCGCTCCGCCGGCCGCCCGAGCTGTCGCGGGCGTGTTGCTCCGGCGGTTCACAACATCTTTGACGGGCGAGTTTTCATGGGCACGCGCAAGAAATCGAAGCCGCTCGAGCGGGGCTTTGTGCTGTATGACGTTCTTTATGAGGACGGCACCCGCGCTTCCAACCGGCGCGTGGCGATCGAGATCGTCAACAGCCTCGAGGGCGAGAAGGCCGTGCGCGCCGCGATCGAGGAACAGGACGCTGAAATCGCGGAGAAGTCGGGCCGGCCGCGCGGACCGATCGACAAGGTGATGCGCTCGAAGGGTTGAGGGGAGCGTCTCTCACGGCAAGCGAAGGCGCCGCGAATAAATATTGACGAAAATAGTCCTGAATCCCGTGACGCCGAATTGTGGCCTCTTTGCACTAGGACCGGGGCGGGAAGGGGGCTAGGCTTGAGTCGCTATTAAGTGGGCTGACTCATGAGATTTTTCCGGACATTGGCTGTCGCAGCTCTGGCGTTCACGGGTTTCGCGGCGCAGGCCGCCGATCTTCCCGCGCGCGTCGCGCCGATGCCGCCTCTCCCCATGCCTTACAACTGGACCGGCTTCTATGTCGGCGCGCAGGGCGGCTATGGCTGGTCGGACACGAGCTACGCCTTCACGGCGACTGCAACTGGCGCCTCGCATTCCGGAGATGGTTGGTTCGTCGGCGGCCGCGTCGGTTACAACTATCAGTTCGTCAACAATCTCGTTCTTGGCGTCGAAGGCGAAGCGAACTGGAGCGACATCGACGGCTCGACGAGCTGTCCCGGCGCCGGATTCACATGCGGCCACAAGGTGAGATGGTTTGGTTCGGTCAATGGCCGGCTTGGTTACGCTATCGATCGCCTGCTGCTCGTCGCCGATGGCGGCGTCGCTTTCGCTGACATGCGTTATCGCTCGACAGCGACGGCGACGGGCGTGCTTTTCGGCACGGGCTATTCCGAGACCTTTGTCGGCTGGACGATCGGCGGCGGCGCGGAATATGCGCTTACGAACAATCTGATCGTGTCGCTCAACTATAAATATTATGATTTCCGCTCGAAGACTGCGCCCATTGGCGCGGTGAGCAGCATCAGCCCGGGCAAATTCAATCCGACCATGCATACGGTGCGCGTCGGCCTCGCCTATAAATTTTAGCTTCGGGCGCTTACTGACGTCCCGCGGCTCGCAATTTCGTTGAGGAGATTTCGATGCGCGTGATCCAGGCGGCATGCGGGCTTGCGATGACGATCGCGATCGGCGCGATCACGACATCGGCTTCGGCGCAAAGCGTGATCGGGCTCGCGGAGCGCTCCGTGCCCAATGTGACCGGCACGCTCGGCGCGCGGCGCGTGACGATCGCGCAAGGCGGTGAGGTTCATCAGAACGAAGTCATCCAGACGAGCGAGAACGGCCGCGCGTTGCTGCAGTTCAAGGATTCAACGATCCTCGACGTCAGCGCGAATTCATCGGTCAAGCTCGATCGATATGTCTTCAACGCCGATGCGAGCGCGAAGCAAGCGGTGGTCACGCTCACGCGCGGCACATTTCGATGGGTGACGGGCGCGTCCAATCCCGCTGCGTTCAAGATCCAGACTCCGCACGCGACGATCGGCATCCGCGGCACGATTGTCGAATTCGAGGTCGTCGCGTCGGCGACGAATATCCAGGTGCTGCAGGGCGAGATTTACGTCTGCCGTCGCGCCAATGCGCTCGATTGCGCCACCATCGGCGACGGCGGTTCGGCCACCGTCGGCAACGCGGGAATTTCGGCCGTGGCGGCTGCTTCGGCGGCGCCTGCGCCCGGCCCTTCGTTCAGTTCATCGCCAAGCTCGTCTGGCGGCGGCGGCGTCGCTGATGGCGGTGGTCGCGGCGATAGCGGCGGCTCGTCCGGCGGAGGCGGAGGGACTGGCGGCGGCACGGGTGGGACGGGCGGCGGCGGTGGCGCGACCGGAGGAACCGGCGGCGACCCGGCGCGCTGATCGCGCGCTGCTCGCGCTTTCAGAATTCTTCTGAGCTCGTCGCCGCGCGATCTACTTCGCGCTGATGCGACAGGAAATATTCTCGTACCAGCGCCGATCGACCACGACTTCCGTGCCGTCGGCCTGTCTCGCGCGCGACAATCCATCGCGTGAGGCTGTCGCCGCGTTCATCGACGCGGAGCAACTGTCGCCTCCGATCGCGATCACGTAGCGAAGCCTGATCGTCGAACCGAGATTGGTGGTGATGCGGCCGTCATATTCGATCTGATTGTTCGGCCTGATCTTCCACGATCCCACCGATCGCGTGGCGCTCGTTGTCGCGCTCTCTCCGACGCGCCATTGTCCCTCGACATTCCTCTGCAATTCGCCGTTCCAGTAGGTGAGGTAGGTGAGGTTTCGCTTCGGCGAGACGGTCAGCACGACGCGCAGATTGTTGCGTGCGACCTGCGCGACGGGCGCGCGGTAGGAGCTTGCCGCGACGGCCTCGAGCGTCACCTCGACATTGCCCTGTCCTTGCGCCGACGCCTCGGCCGTCACGCCGATGAGTGCGGCGAAGGCCATCAGGGATCGGAAGACGCGGTACATTCCGGGGCTGTTCATGGCGTCCTCCGCGTTATGACGCTCGGTCAATGTTCAGGCAGAATAGGGCGATTTCCGGCAAGCCAAAACGCTCATTTGGGCCTGACGCCCGGTTCTGCTATCGCAGCGCAACAAGCGGGTCCGCCCGCGGCGATGAAAGAGGCCGCCATGTTTCCGGAAAGGCTGACCGCGGGATATCGCGCCTTTCTCCAAGGCCGGTTCGCCAGCGAGCGTTCGCGCTACGAGATGCTGGCGGAGAAAGGCCAGCGCCCGGAGATCATGGTGATCGGATGCGTCGACTCGCGCGTTTCGCCGGAAGTGATCTTCGATGCGGCGCCCGGCGAATTGCTGGTGGTGCGCAACGTCGCCAACATCGTGCCGGGCTATGAGGCGCACGGGAATTCGCAGCACGGCACCAGCGCGGCGCTGGAGTTCGGCGTGCAGGCGCTGCGGGTGAAGCACATCGTCGTGCTCGGCCATGCCTTCTGCGGCGGTATTCGCGCTTTCGCCGATGATCAGGAGCCCTTGTCGCCCGGCGATTTCATCGGTCGCTGGATGTCGCAGATCGCGCCGGCCGCGGAAGCGATCGGGCCGCGTCCGAAGGACGATGACGGCTCCTATCTCCACCGGCTCGAATTCGCGTCTGTCGAACTCAGCCTGAAAAATCTCATGACGTTTCCTTGCGTGCGCATTCTGGTCGAACGCGGCAAGCTGCAGTTGCATGGCGCCTATTTCGGCGTCGCCAACGGCAAGCTGCTGGTGCGCAATCCCGCGACCGGAAATTTCGAGCCTGCGACGGACGCCATTCCCGATCGGGTCCCGATGATCCGCTGCGATTAATTCGCTGCGTCTTCGCTGTCGACATTCTGCGACGCGAAGCGGTTGATGAGCCAACGCGCAGCAGGGCCGGGCGCGGCGCTGACGCGATACATCGCGTGCAAGGGATAGGCGCCGCCGGGCCAGTCCGGCAATGCAAGCCGGACGAGGCGGCCAGCGGCGACGTCGTCGCACACCATCGGCGCCGGCATGTTGCCCCAGCCGAGTCCGGCGAGCAGCAGCGCATGCTTCGCGCCGAGATCGGAAAGCCGCCATGTCTTGAGGCTGAAGACGGCGAAATCCCTCCCTTGCGTGAGCGGCGAACGATCGGTGACGACAAGCTGGACGTGATCGCGCGCCGCGCCGGGCGCATTGATCGGCGCCCGGGCGAGGGGATGGCTTGGCGCCGCGACCGGAATCATCTCAACGCCGCCGATGCGGATCGATTCAAGCCCGCTGGTCTTCTCCTCAAAGATCGGACCGCTGACGCCGATGACGGCCGTTCCATCCAGCACGAGCTGCGTCACCGCGCCGAGCGCCTCCACATGAAGGCGCAGCGGCACGGTGGGAAAAGCGAGCTGGAACGCCTGCAGCGCGTCCACCAGCCTCGCCGTCGGCAGCATGATGTCGACGACGATCGAGACTTCCGCCTCCAGCCCCTGCATCAACCCGTGCACGCGCGAGCGCAGCGCATCGACGCCGTGACCAATGGCGCGGGCTTCCGCCAGCACGACCTGGCCGGCCTGCGTGAGCTGCGGCTTGCGCGTCGTCATGCGGTCAAACAGAGCGACGCCGAGCTGGCTTTCGAGATTGTCGATGGCGTAGCTGACCGCCGAGGTGGCGCGGCCGAGCCTGCGGCCGGCGGCGGCGAGGCTGCCGCTCTCGGCGACGGTGACGAAGACCTGCAACTGGTCGAGGGTGGGCGCGCCGGGCTTGCGCATGGCCTCTCCGACAGATTATCTACTTATCTAGTTTATCGAATAATGCGATCAAAAATATGCCTATTTTCTAGCAATACGGCTTGGGCTATTTCGGTGGCATCGACTCTCCAAAAGGGTCTGTTCCCACCAGCGCGCAGGGCCTCCGCCCTTCCGCGCCGCAAGCGGCTTTGCCGCCGCGCTCCCCGTACAGGTGCTTCCATGGCGAAGGTTCTGGTTCTCTATTATTCGAGCTACGGCCATCTCGAGACGATGGCGAACGCAGTCGCCGAAGGCGCGCGCGCCGCTGGCGCGACGGTCGACGTCAAGCGCGTGCCGGAGACGGCGCCGCTCGAAGTCGCGAAGGCGGCTCATTTCAAACTGGATCAGGCCGCGCCGATCGCGACGCCTGATGATCTCGCGAATTATGATGCGATCATCGTCGGCGCGCCGACGCGTTTCGGTCGTATGGCCTCGCAAATGACGAGTTTCTGGGATACGGCCGGCGGCCTCTGGATGAAGGGCGCTCTCAACGGCAAGGTCGGCGCGGCTTTCACCTCGACGGCGACACAGCATGGCGGGCAGGAGCAGACGCTGTTCTCGATCATCACCAACCTCCTGCATTTCGGGCTGATGATCGTCGGTCTCCCCTACAGCTATCAGGGCCAGATGACGCTCGATGAAGTCGCTGGCGGCTCGCCCTATGGCGCCACCACGATCGCCGGCGGCCAGGGCCAGCGCCAGCCGAGCAAGATCGATCTCGACGGCGCCCGCTTCCAGGGCGAACTCGTGGCGAAAGCGGCGAACAAGCTGTTCGGCTGACCTCGCTCACTCATGAGAGTTTGCGGCGCGCATAGAGCATGGCGCGAAAAAGTGGGAACCGGTTTTTCGCTTAAGCCATGCTCTAAACTTTTGGAATCGATCACGTTCCCGCACTTTGATTGATTCAATCAAAGTGCGGCGTGATCTAAAGGCGCGTCGTTTTTTTGATCCGGAGTTTTCCGGCCGCGGTTGACCGCATTGCCCCGCGGTTGACATAACGCGCCTGCCGCCGTCCCTTCGCTGGCGCGCCGGACAAAGCCGATGCAAGACCTCATCCATTTCAGCGCCGAAGTTGCAGCGGCTCTCGACAATGGCCGCGCGGTGGCCGCGCTTGAATCGACCATCATCACGCACGGGATCCCTTATCCCGAGAATCTTGCGATAGCGCGCGAGGTCGAAGCGATCGTGCGCGAGAATGGCGCGACGCCGGCGACGATGCGCAACAATGCGGCGGTCGCAGCCCGCACGCTGTCAGTCTCGTGCGCATAAAGAAAAAGCGCTGAAATCAGCGATGAAGAAGCCTGCCGATCTCGATATCGAAACGTTGCCGCCGGTCCTGCGCAAGGCGTTGCGCAAGCTGATCAGGAGCGCCGCGCAGTCGGAGGCCGACAAGGCCTACAGGATGCGCCAGTCGAAGCGGATGACGGTGCTGCGCGGCGCAAGGAAACGGGCGAAATAATCGCGCGTCGCGTCAACGCTTCTTCAGAGCCGCGACAACCTGCGGAAGCAGCCAGGCCGCGACGCGCGCGTGCGACTCCGGCGTAATGTGATGATTGGGATCGCCCGCGATCCAGGCTGAGGGATTGGACGCTTCTGAGCCGACGATGCGGCCATAGGCGGCAAAGATCGGCACGGCGCCATGAGCACGAATGCGCCTGTCGACTTCGGGTTTGTTGGCGGCGGTGTTGATTCCGCGTTCACGATCGCGGCCGACGCCGAGATCGTAAACCACAACTTTCGTTCCCGCGGGAACGGCCGAGTCGATGCGTTGCAGGATCATGGAACTGTCGCCGAGCGTGACGCGCTCGACGTCGACGCTCACATCGTAGCCTCGCGCGCGCAGCATCGATTCAAGCAGAGCCGGCCAGGCCTGCGAGGTCGAGACGGCCTGCGCGTAGGTGTTGCTTGCGCCAATGGCGACGATCTTGGTGGATTGAGCCTGAGCGGGCGCTGCAAACGCGATCATGGCCGCGAGCGCGCAAGCAGGCGGGATGATTCCTGAATGCTTCATACTTTCCTCCCCAGCTTTTATGGCGGGAAAGAAAAGCTCAGTCGAAATGGCTGTCAATCCGCCATGAAGACGAGGGCGGCGTTGGTCAGCTTCAGGCGCTGTCCGTCCAGGCGAAGAGCAGGGGCGCTTCGCGGAAAGCGAAGCGGTCGAGATGGGATGCGACAACCTGCTTCATGCGTTCAAGGCTCTCGCTGTCGCCAGCCTCGATGCGGACGTCGAGCGCGTCGCCCGTCGCCGCCATGATCGCAACCGAGCCAGAGGGAAAGTTCACGCGACCCTTCTCGGGAGTGAACTCGACCTCCATCTTGTGCGCCCAATGCTTGCAGAGCTGCTGGAGATAACGGCTTCCATTCGCCGTGGGCACGCGTGCGCTGGTGTGGGTCATCGTCTCGTTCCGGTCCATCCCCGGCAGATATGGCCGCGCTCCGGCGTTCTCAAGACGACGCGCGCCCCGCGGGCGTTCAATCGATCACCACGCGCCGGACCGATTGCGCGCCGCAGTGGTGCCAGCGATAGGCCTCTTCGGGCTCGCCCAGCCGTCCCCGGCACCAGCCCTTCGCCTGCGCCTTGATCTGGACCTCCTCGCGCCGCCGGCAGGCCAGGGCCGTTTCCATGTCATCTCGCCCGCCGAGGCGGCAGGTCTGGTCGGCGCGCTGCCAGATCACGAGCAGATCCTGCGGGCCGCCAACCTCGTTCTGGGCGGCCCAGAGGGGCGTCGAGAAAGCGATCATCGAGAACAGAGCGGCCGCGCGCATTCAAAAAGGATGCGCGACGGAGGTTTCGCGAGAGTAAACCGCGCTGACCCGCGAATAGAAGAAGGGGTGTGATCGTGCGAAAGCCCGGGCGCGTTCGCTATTTGGCTACAGAGCAGCGGTCGGACACGCTATCGTCACGCGCCTGCAGCACAGGCCGAAATCGAAGCCGAACCCTGATTCCGGAAGAGAGAAGATGCGTCCGATTGTCGATACATTGGTTTCGCGGCTTGAGCCGGCGTCGCCCGACGCGTTGAGGGCCGCGCGCGGCGGGCCACGCACGGAGGCGCATCATCGCGCCTGCTGCGACATGGTCCCGGCGATCGACGTGCTGGAGTTCAAGGCGCCTGCGAAGCCCGCGACGCCGTCGGCGCGCCTTCGCGTCGCAGCATGGAATGCGGAACGCTGCATGTTTCCTGCCCCGTCGCGTAAGCTGCTGTCGCAGGTCGATGCTGACATCGTGCTGCTGACCGAGATGGATCAGGGCATGGCCCGCGCGAACAATCTTCACACGACGGCGGAGATGGCGGCGGACGGCGCCGGATTCATATTCGGCGTGGAGTTCGTGGAGCTCGGACGCGGCAGCATGCGTGAGGCTACGCTCAATCCTCATCTTGAGAATTCAGCCAGCTTTCACGGCAACGCCATTCTGTCGCGATTGCGGCTCGCCGACGCCTTCATGGCGCGGCTCGACGATGGCGGCGCCTGGTATCACGGCTCCTCAGGCGATCACGAATTGCGACTCGCGGGTCGCAACGCGATCGTCGCGCGCATCGAAGATGCGCCGTTCCCGCTCTGGGTCGCGAGCATACATCTGGAAAGCGCGAGCGACGCCGATGATCGCGCGCGGCAGACCAAGCGCCTGCTCGATGTGATGAGCGAACGCATCGGCGACGCCGCTGCGATCATTGGCGGCGACTTCAACACCAACGAGCTTCGCGCCGAAGGAGATTACGGAGAGATGTTTGGGCAAGCGGAAATGCGTGAGCCGCTCTTCCGCCATCTGCGCGAAGCCGGGTTCGGCTGGGCGACCGTGAACACGCGTGCGATCAGCCAGCGCACGCGGCCTGACGGGGAGCCGCGGCCGCCTTTCGCGCGGCTGGACTGGCTGTTCGTCCGCGGCCTGACCGGCTTGGCCCCGCAAACCGTCGCCGCCATCGATGCGGCGGGATATGCGATCTCCGATCATGAGCTGATCGCCGCCGATTTCGATCTTGGCGAATAGTGGCGCACGCGAATGCGATTGGTCGCGCGGGCGGCGGCGCGGAGCAAGATTGAACCGGGCGCCCTTCATTTGATCGCTCTCTCAATCGAGCGCTGGTCAGCTTCGCGCCACTGTATCCTTTGAGGGCTGGTCTTCCGGCGGTGGCGCGACAGCGGCCAGGAAAGCGCGGGCTCTTTCGAGAGTCTGGATCAGGCCGTCCAGTTCGGCGGCGGTGAATCCGATCCATCCGAGAGGCCGGGCGTCCTCGAACAGCGTCAGACGCACGCTGTCAGTCTCATGATCCACCGTGACGTTCAGATCCATCTTCGCCATACCTGCCTCCGCTCTGACAGAGCGAGGCAAGCATGATTTTGATCCGAGGTCGAAGCCCTGAGGCGGCGCAAGAATCTTAGAGCGGTGAATCCCGCGCGTCGCGGGCTTACCGAACCTCGCCAACGTTTCGGCGCGCGCGGCGCTGCATCGCCGGCAATATCCTGCCTGCCTGACAGGCGGTCCCAACACCAAAAGCCGTGGACCCTGTTGACGCCCTCTCATTCCGCTCTTCATATAGTCGGCAAATGAATGGGAGGAGTTTGATGGGGCGCTTATCGGATTTTCGGTCCGGCTTTCTTGCGTTGGCGGGCGCGGCGCTGGCGTCGCTCGCAACGCCCGCCACCGCGCAGCAAAATCTCGTGATGTATTGCGGCGTCCAGGAAGAGTGGTGCCGCGCCATGTCGCAGGCGTTCGAGCGCGAGACGGGCGTCAAGGTCGCCATGACGCGCAAGAGCGCCGGCGAGGTCTACGCCCAGGTCAAGGCCGAAGCGTCCAATCCGCGCGGCGACATCTGGTGGGGCGGCACCGGCGATCCGCATCTGCAGGCGGCCGAGGAGGGGCTGCTCGAGGAATATACGTCGCCCATGAACAAGGACCTGCATGACTGGGCGATCAAGCAGTGGAACGCCGGCAAGCGCCGCACCATCGGGATTTACTCCGGCGCGCTCGGCTTCGGCTACAACACCAAGCTGATCGCCGAGAAGAAGCTTCCCGAGCCGAAATGCTGGGCTGATCTCCTCAATCCCAAGCTCAAGGACGAGGTGCAGGTCGCTGACCCGAATTCGTCGGGCACCGCCTACAACCTTCTCGCGACCGTGGTGCAGCTCATGGGCGAGCAGAAGGGCTTCGATTATCTCAAGGCGCTGCACAAGAACGTCAACCAGTACACCAAGTCCGGCGCTGCGCCGGCGAAAGCCGCCAGCCTTGGCGAGACCTCGATCGGCATCGTCTTCATCCATGATGCGGTGGTGTTTGCGGTTGAAGGAGCGCCGATCAAGGCTGTCGCGCCCTGCGAGGGCACCGGCTACGAGATCGGCTCCATGTCGATCATCAAGGGCGCGCGCAATCTCGAGAATGCGAAGAAGTTCTACGACTGGGCGCTGACGCCCGCCGCACAGGCGCTCGCGGGGCCCGCCAAATCCTATCAGGTGCCGTCCAACAAAAATTCGGCCGTGCCGGCGCAAGCGCCGAAGATGAGCGAGATCAAACTCATCGACTATGACTTCGTGAAGTATGGCTCGTCCGATGAGCGACGCCGCCTGCTCGCGAAGTGGGACGCCGAGGTGAAGAACCTGCCGAAGTAGCGCCTTCCGCAGGAGCGATGATCATGAACTTTGAACGGACATGGGTCCGCGCCGCGCTTGTTTGCGGCGCGGCGCTGGCGGCGTCACATCAGGCGGCGTCAGCGCAAGGGCAGGTCACTGTCTATTGCTCGATTCTCGAGGAGCAGTGCCGCGAGGGCGCGGCGATCTTCGAACGGAAGACCGGGATCAAGGTCTCGATGATCCGCAAGAGCACAGGCGAAGTCTACGCGCAGGTGAAGGCCGAGGCTTCTAACCCCAAAGGCGACGTCTGGTGGGGCGGACCCGGCGAATCCCACCTTCAGGCCGGCGGCGAGAGTCTGCTGGAAGAATATCGCTCGCCAGTTGCGGGGCAGCTTCGCGATTGGGCGAAAGCGTTCACCGAGAAGACCGGGTACAGGACGTCGGCGATCTATCTCGGCGCGCTGGGAGTCGCCTACAACACGGACGTTCTCAAGAAGCGTGGAATCCCCGAGCCGAAGTGCTGGGCTGACCTGCTCGACGCCAGGCTGAAGGATGAAGTGCAGGTGGCGGACCCCGCTTCGTCGGGGACGGCCTACGTGTTCCTCGCGACCACCATTCAACGCCTTGGCGAGGAGAAGGGCTTTGAATTTCTCAAGGCGCTGCACAGGAACGTCAATCAATACACCAAATCGGGCATCGCTCCGCTCAAGGCCGTGACGACGGGCGAGACTGCGGTCTCAATCGGGTTCATCCACGACATGTACACGCAGATGCTGCAGGGCGCTCCGATCAAGGCCGTCGCTCCGTGCGAAGGCACAGGCTACGAGACCGGCGCCGTGTCAATGATCAAGGGGGCGAAGAATCCCGACGCTGCGAAGAAGTTCATCGATTTCGCGCTCTCGCCGGATGCGCAGGAGATCAATACGAAGCTCAGGATTTTCTCTATTCCGTCCAACACGACGACGACCGTGTCGGCGGAAGGGCCGGATTTCGCGCAGTTCAAATTGATCGACTACGACACTGCCAGGTGGGGAACGCCTGTCGAGCGATCGCGTCTGCTCAAGCGGTTTGAGTCGGGCGTGAAATCGCTGCCGAAGTAGTGGTCGTGAGGGGGCGGGTCGCCGGGGAATGAACAGTTCGACGAGAGGGGCCATTCTCGCGGGCGCGACAGCGTATGTGCTCGCGCCCTGGCACATGACCGAAGACAGTTTGCTCAGTCTCGCGACGTGGGGCGGCTATCCCTTCGGCCGCGCCGGGTCGGCGCTGGCGCTCGGGCTGTCCAGCGAGTGGTGGTTGTTGCCGATCCTCGCGCCGATCCTTGTTTCGCTCTTTGCGCTCTCTCTCAAAAAGGATGACGCGCGCCTCTCGCCGATGCTTGTCTGGGCGGGCGTCGCCGGGCTCGCATTGATGATCATCGAAGGATTCGCGATCCGTCATCGCGGCTACGGATTCGACTGGATCAAGGCGATCCTCGGAAGCGAAGGGCCGAAGCAGGCGGGCATGGGGCTTGGCGCGTTCGTGACGGCGTCCGCCTTCCTTGTCATGCTCTGTCACGGCCTTGCTTATCGTGGCTTCTGTCGCGGCGACGTGTTCATCGTAACGTCGATCGGCGCCATCATCGCACTGATCGCGGTGTTCGTGTTCATGCCCGTCGTGGCGGTGTTGCAAAGCGCGTTCCTCGATCTGTCGAGCCGGCTCGCCCCGCTCGAATTCCTCGGCAAGCTTTTTGACAATTCAGTATGGGGCCTTGATTGCCTCGGCGGCGGCGCGCGCTGCGGCGTGGCCTGGAACACGCTTTTCCTCGCGATTCTTGTCGGCGTGCTGTCGACGGCGCTCGGGCTCGCCTTTGCGTTGATCGTGACGCGCACGGGTTTCCGCGCCAAGGGCGTCCTGCGCGTGCTGACGGTGCTGCCGATCATCACGCCGCCCTTCGTGATCGGCCTTGCGCTGATCCTTTTGTTCGGCCGCTCCGGCGTCGTCAGCGCCTTCCTTTCCGATTGGTTCGAGATTCCGCGTTCGCGCTGGATCTATGGACTGCCCGGCGTGCTGATCGCGCAGCTTCTCGCCTTCACGCCGATCTCCTTCCTTGTGCTGATCGGCGTGGTGCAGGGCATCAGCCCTGCTCTTGAAGAGGCGACGCAGACCTTGCGGGCGACGCGCTGGACCGCGTTTCGCACGGTGACGTGGCCGCTGATGCGGCCGGGTCTCGCCAACGCATTCCTTCTCGGCTTTGTCGAGAGCATGGCCGACTTCGGCAATCCGCTCGTGCTCGGCGGAAATTTCGAGGTGCTGTCGACCAAGATTTTCTTCGCCGTCGTCGGCGCCGCCGTCGATCCCGGCCGCGCGGCGGTGCTTGCGATCATTTTGCTCGCCTTCACGCTGGCGGCCTTCTGGCTGCAGAATTTCTGGCTTGGAAAGAAGAGCTACACGACTGTCACCGGCAAGGGGGATACGGGCCTGCCGCAACCGCTGCCGAAAGGCGTCGCCATCGCGAGCTACGCCACGGCGATTCCGTGGGCGATCCTGACCGTCGTCATCTACCTCATCATTCTTGTCGGCGGCTTCGTGCGCACCATGGGACGCGACTACACGCCGACGCTCGAACATTATCTCACCGCATTCCGCGTCGAGCAGACCGAGCGCGGCCTGTTCTTTTCCGGCTCCGCCTGGAATTCGCTCATCACGACGCTTGAAGTCGCCGGCGTCTCGGCGCCGCTGACCGCCGTGATCGGCATCCTCACGGCGTGGCTTCTCACACGCAACCGCTTCGCCGGACAGCGCGCCTTCGAATTCGGAACGATGCTGTCCTTCGCGATTCCCGGCACTGTCGTCGGCGTGAGCTACATTCTCGCGTTTAACATTCCGCCGATCGAACTGACGGGCGGCGGGTTGATCCTCATCATCTGCTTCGTTTTCCGCAATATGCCCGTCGGCGTGCGTTCGGGAATCGCCGGGTTGTCTCAACTCGACAAGTCGCTGGACGAGGCGTCGCTTACGCTCGGCGCGCGCTCCTTCACGACCTTGCGCAAGGTCGTGTTGCCGCTGCTGCGGCCGGCGATCATTGCGTCGCTGGTCTATTCCTTCGTGCGCGCCATGACAGCGGTGAGCGCCGTGATCTTCCTTGTGTCGGCCGAATATAATCTGGCGACGAGCTATATCGTCGGCCGCGTGGAAGCCGGTGAATTCGGGCTCGCCATCGCATATTCATCTGCGCTCATCGTCATCATGATCATGGCGATCGGGCTTATTCAGCTCGTGGTAGGCGAGCGTCGGCTTGGCCGCCGCCAGAGCAACGAGTTCGTCGTCGGCGCGGGTTGAAAGGAAGTCACTGATGAGCCGCAGCGGCCCCGCTTCCGTCGAATTCCGCAACGTGTCGAAACGCTATGGCGGCGTCACCGCCGTCGCCGACGTGTCCTTCACCATCGAGCCGGGAACGCTGGTGACGCTGCTCGGGCCGTCGGGTTGTGGCAAGACGACGACGCTGCGCCTGATTGCGGGCCTCGAAATGGCGAGCGAGGGGCAGATCATCATTGGCGGGCGCGACGTCACCAATCTCTCGGCGTCCGAACGCGACGTCAGCATGGTGTTCCAGAGCTACGCGCTTTTCCCGCACATGTCGGTTCTCGACAATGTCGCCTACGGCCCGACGGTCAGCGGGCAGCCCAAGGCGAAAGCGCGCGAGATGGCGATCGAAAAGCTCGGCCTCGTTGGCCTCAAGGGCTACGAAACCCGCATGCCCTCGGAATTATCGGGCGGCCAGCAGCAGCGCGTCGCGGTCGCTCGCGCGCTGGTTCTTGAGCCGCAGGTGCTGCTGTTCGATGAGCCGCTTTCAAATCTTGATGCTAAACTCCGCCGCCGCGTGCGCGAGGATATTCGCCGACTGCAGCGCGATCTCAATCTGACAGTGGCCTATGTCACGCACGATCAGGAAGAGGCGCTCGCCGTTTCCGATCGTGTGATCGTCATGTCGAATGCGCGGATCGCGCAAAGCGGATCGCCGCGCGAACTCTATGAGGAGCCGGCGAGCCTGTTCGTCGCCGATTTCATTGGTGATTCCAACATCCTCGATGTGGACATCGCATCGGTTTCGGATGGTCGCGCCCGCGCGAGGCTTCAATCCGCCAGCCTCGACCTGCCGAGCCGCGGCGCAAAGCCGGGCGCGGCGAAGCTCGGCGTGCGTCCGGACGCGATCCATCTCTCTACGTCCGCGGCGCCTGATGCGCTCGCCGGAACGGTCAAGCACGCGGCCTATCTCGGGAAACATATGGAATACACAATCGCGGTGGGCGCGATCGAGCTGTTCGTCGTCGACAAGCGTGTGAAGCAGCCGTTCGTCGTGGGCTCCGATGTGTTCGTCGGATTCGACGCGGGTGGCGTGATCATCCTGCCGAGCTGACGGAGCGTCGGCGTCAGCCCTATGTCGCCGGCGAAGCTGCGATGCGGCTCTCCAGCAAGCCGCCGGTCCGCTCCAGCACTGGATAAGCCGCCGCCGCGACGACATGGGAGTTGATCAGCTTGATGTCGCGCAGGAGATCGAGATGCAGCGCGCTTGATTGCGCGCTGTCGCGTTTGCCCTGGCGGAGCTGGGTGAAATGCGCCTCGCGCGCAGCGGCCTCGGCGGCGCGAAAAGCGACCTTCTCCTCGGCGAGTTTGAGCGCCGCGCGCTGATCCTCGGTGACGAACAGGGACGCGGCCGTTCGCAGATTGGCGATCAGCCTGTCGATCATTGTCGTCAACTCGTCCTGATCCGCTTTCGAGAAGGCCAGGCCGCGCTTGAAGCGCTTGGCCGCATGGGGCAGCAGGTTGCGATCGACGACATCGGCGGCCTGTTCGAGATTGGTGATGAAGGCGAGAATCTCGTCGACGCGCCGTTTGTCTGCGTCGCTCATGTCGGCGGGATCGAGCGAGGCGACGAAGGTCTTCACCGCCAGATTGAGCTTGTCGACGACGTCATCGAGCCGGCGGGTGACGACCATTGAGCGGCGGTCGCCGTCGATGAGCGCGCCGCGCGCACCGCGCAACATTTCATCGAGCACGTCAACGATCCGAAGCGCCTCCCGCGCCGCGCCTCCCAACGCGACGAAGGGCGTCTCCTTGGCGCCATGATCGAGATAAAGCGGACGCGCCGGGTCTGCCGGATCGGGCTGATCGGGAAACAGCTTCCGCAACGACGCTGCGTAGAGGTCGAGCGCCGGCAGAAACAGGATCGCCAGCGTGACGTTGAAGAGCGTATGAAAATTGGCGACCGCGCGGGCGGGGTCCGGATCGATGGCTGACATCGCCTGGGAGATCAGCGGCATGGCGGCGAGAGCCAGCGCGACGCCGATCACGCGGTTGAACAGATTTCCGAAAGGCAGTCGCTTGGCGGCGGGGTTGTTCGCGCCGCTGACCGTTTCCGTGACCGGATTGATCGCTGTCCCCAGATTGGCGCCGAGCGCCAGCGCAAACGCCGCCTCCGGCGCGACCACGCCTTTCGCCGCCAGCGACATGACGAGGAGCACGACGGCGACGCTGGAATGCGCCGCCCAGGCCACGCCCGCGCCGACGCAAACCAATAGAACGGGATTGGATGACAGCACGCGAAGCGCCGCTCTCACGCCGGACATGTCGGCAATTGGCGTCATCGCATCGAGAAGATGATGAAGCGCCAGCAGCATCAGCCCGACGCCGATGAAGACGCGACCGAGGTCATGAAACTGTGATCGGGAGTCTCGCCTGAAGATCACGACGCCGATCAGCACAAGCACCGGCGCGACTGCCGCCACATCGAACGAGAAGGCCTGGACGATCAGAGTCGTTCCGACATTCGCGCCAAGCATCACCGCCAGAGCCGGAGCGAGTTCGACAAGCCCGGCGGCGGCGAACCCCGCAGTCATCAATCCGGTTGCGGTGCTGCTCTGGAGGGCCGCCGTGACGCCGACGCCGGCCCCGAAGGCGTAAAGGCGATTGCCGAGCGCTGATCCCAGCATCGCCCGCAAGCGGGCGCCGAAGGCGCGCTGCACGCCGGTCTGCACCATATGGGCTCCCCAGAGGAGAAGCGCGACGAAGCCGCAGAAATCGAGCAGCGTCTTGAACAAACTCATTCCTTCAGTCGTTCCTCCGCTTGTCCCGCGATCGAAGCCGGGCCTGCCGCGACGGCTGTCTCGCTGGTGAATCACGAACGCCGGCGCAAGCCGGATCGGCGAAGTATAAATTTAGTTTGCCGGCTTTTCAATGGCGTGCGAAAACGCCGTCCGGCGCCCCGCCTTCCGTACTGACGCCGGCGAAGATTCGTTCAGGCAGTCCGCATTGAAGCAAGATCGGCGTCCGAAGGCCTCGCTGAGGCGTCGTTTGATTGCGATTGGCCGGCGCATCTGCGCGGAAACCGAGGGAACGCGTTCGCTCGATGGCGAAGGAGAAGAAAGCGCGGAAGGGTAGAAAGCCGGCGGAGGCCGAGGCGCGGCAGGTCGCGGCGCTTCCCTACAAGCGCACCAGAAAAGGCGCTCTCAAGTTTCTTGTGATGACGTCGCGCGGCACGAAGCGTTTCGTGATTCCCAAGGGCTGGCCGATGAAAAAACTCCGCGATCACGATGCGGCGGCGTTGGAGGCTTTCGAAGAAGCGGGCGTTCGCGGCAAGATCTCGCGCCGACCGCTTGGGGTATTTCTCTACTGGAAGAGAATGAGCCGCGCCTTCAAGCTCGTCGAAGTTGATCTCTTCCCGCTCAGGGTGACGCGGCAAGCCAGGAAGTGGCTCGAGAAAGGTCAACGTGAGATGGCCTGGTTGACTGCCGAAGACGCCATCCTGCTGCTTGATGAGCCAAGGCTGAAAACGCTGATCCGCGAGTTTGTGGACAGGCAGGAATCTCGCGGCGCGGAAGGCAAAATCAAGCGATCCAACGACGCTCTGCTGGAATAGCTGCGCTTGGCGCCAGAGGCCGCGGCGATCAGCTCCTTTGTGCGAAGGCGAATTTTCCAGAAGCAGTCATCTCCTCCAATCCTGAGGCAAGCGGCTTGCTCGACGCTTCCTTTGCGCGATTGATCTTACGAACTATGCGCTAACGCCGCGCATGGGAGAGCGCGATGCGAAACGCATGACAGCATTTGGCGTTGAACTACCGATTGTCAGCGCCGGCGGCGGTCATCGCGCCAGGATCGGCCGAGCAGGCGCAGCTCGCGCAACAATCTCTCAATCAGCCCGATCCGGATATCGGTCACGCCAGTTGGCTTGCGCAAGCTGTTATGGGGCATTGCGGTGAGATGGCGATGTATGACGGAACGGCGTGGATCGTTATGCTGCAGCCGCGACGTCAGCGTTGCGAGCGCGCGCCGCCGCCGCGCCGGCAGCGGCTACGTCAGCGTTTGCGCCGATCGTCTGCACCGCGACCGTTGAACTCGCGAACTCGATGCCGTTTTCCGAGAAAGCCTGGACGATGCGCTTCATCGCAAGGCGTTGAATGAAACTTGGATTCTGGGGTTTCACGGTAAACTTTACGCGGACGACCAGCGCGTTATCGGCGATATCCGCAATTCCCTGCAGTTTGACGGGGGCAAGGAACTCATCCTTGACTTCGGGATCTTCAAGCATCGCGAGACCGACTTTCTTCACGGCCTTCCGTACTTTCTCAAGATCCGCGTCGCGAGCGAGGCGAAGGTTGAATTTTACGGTGGCCCAGTCACGGCTGAAATTTGTGATCTGGCCGAGCTGCCCAAAGGGGATCGTGTGAACCTGACCGTTTTGGTGTCGAAGTTTGATCGATCGCAGCGTAAAACCCTCGACGGTTCCTTTGGCCTTGCCGCAATCGATGTATTCGCCGACGCGGAAGGCGTCATCAGCGAGATAGAACATACCCGAGACGATATCCTTGACGAGCGTTTGGCTGCCGAAGGAGACCGCCAGTCCCAAAACCGACGCGCCGGCGATGAGCGGCGTGATGTTGACGCCAAGCTCCGTCAAAACGAGAAGGGCCGCGATGATCGCGATGCCGACACCGGCCGCGATCCGGAACAAGGGCGCGAGCGTCGCCAGTCGCGTCGCGCCGGGAGGAGGTGCTGAATCCTCATCCACTATCAGGCCAACGGGTCGCGGGGGCGAAGGCCGGATCGGCGCCGATGCCGAAGTTCGGGGCGAAGTCCAAGACATGGGGAAAGACCTATGAGGTCGAAGCCGAACGCAAGGACGATTGGAAAGCGCCCTAAGCCGTCGCTCATTGGCCCAAAATCGTTCTCAAAAGCCGACACCTGCAGCAATGGGCGCGGCTAACCCGTTCAAGCCGTGAAAAATCATAGAGGCGGGTCAATTCCAGTCCACTTCGCCGAGCGTAGATTGCGTCTCGCCGACTTCGGCCTGGCGCAGATTGACGAGATCGACTTCCAATCACACCATTGCGTGGGCCAGGCTGCGGAGGCAGGGGGTGGACGCTAGCGATCTCGCGTTGCTCGAATTGCTGTACCGCGCCGTGGGCGATCCAGACGCTTGGACAGCCGCAATCGCCGGAATGGCTCAGATAATGCGTGCGGGCCACGCCCACTTCATGGCGTTTCCATCCGCCGATGCGCCGCCTTTCATGCAAACGGTCGGGCTGGGAGAGGATGACATTGAAAGATTTGGTTCGCCGAGAAGCTGGGCGCTCTGGAAGCCTTATCAATATGTGATGCCACGCAACCGACCTGTTCTTCAAGGAGAGATCATTCGCGATGACCAATTCGAGCGAAGCGACTTTTACAACGAGATCGTGAGGCCATCGGGCGGCTTCTACAGCTTGACGCTGCAGCAAGAAGCGGCGCCCTCCATTTGGCAACTGACGTTCTGCCGGCCTCGCAAGGCAGGAGAGTATACCGACCACGAGGCGACGCGGCTCAGCCGCATCATCCCGCATCTTGCCTCAGTCTTTACATTGCACAGCCGGCTGAAGCTGGCGGAAGAGCGCGCGTTGGGATTGTCGAAGGCGCTCGACCGCCTGGACGACGGCGTCTTGCTGGTGGGAGGCTCGGGCGCGGTGGATTTCGCCAACGCCAGCGCTCTGCGTTTGCTCCTTGATCCTTCTGCTTGGTTGCTGCAAGCGCGAGTGGTCGAGCGCGTCGGCGCGGACCGCCGGCTTCGCCTGAGGGATGTCATTTGCGAACTGCGGGCTGATCCAAGCCGCGCAAGCCGGCGTCTGTATGGAGAGGAACCGACGCAATCGGGCGGGTGGTTGATCATCGACGTCATGTCGCTGATTGGATTCGATTTAACGATGCCCGGCGTTTCGGCTCCTCAGCTTGCCGTCTTCATTCGGCGAACTGGCGCTTGCGCTGATCTTGACCGGCGCGCCGTCGAAGATATTTATCATTTGACGCCTCGCGAGAGCGAGATCGCAGCGCTGCTGGCGCGGGGCCGTGGTCCGCTGGAGATCAGCAGGACTATCGGCCTGACGGAGCAGACTGTCCGTTTTTATCTCAAGCAGATTTTTGCCAAGACAGGGACGGGAGGTCAGACCGGTTTGGTTGCAACGCTGCGGCCATATATGGCCCCGCAACGATAGAAAGCGCCGCAGCGGCGGAGCAGATGTCGAACTGACCCGGCGACGTTGAGGCGACCAATCCTCGGTTGCCGGGCAGGCTTCTCGTTTGGCGGCGAATGCTCTCAGTCAGGCGTCGCCGACAGCGGGCCCGGAATAACGAAATTGCCTCAAAACGTGTTCGCCTTGGCTCTACTGATGAAAAAGCCATGGCCATCATCTCGCTTGCAGGTCAAACCGGCTTGCTCGGACGAGCAGGTGAAGGGCGTTTGTTTCCAGGTGCCGCCATAGGCAAGCACCGGCGCGTCGCTGCAGCACGGTTGTTCGCCCGGATTCTCGATCATCACCGCCGGACCATGCGCGCCGAGGCCAAAGTGAAGATAAGTGGGTTGCGCGCGATCGCACGACAACTCTGCTTCATTTTTGGGCGGCTTATAGGTCGGCGTTCCGCCGGCCGGGGTATAGATGCATTCGATATTGTTCGATGGCACCGTGAAGTTGAAGCCGCCATATTGATCGGCCGCGATTGGCGCCTTCGTTAAATTCTGCGCCACAGACGATGCGCCGCCAGTTAAAGCGAAACATCCGGCGATGAACACGGAGAGCGCACGACGCTCAAGACTATTCCTCATCTTTGAAATCCGTCGGTTTTCCCTTGAGAGTCAGTGTCCATGAGGTGGCGCGGTCGGCTGACGTCGGTCCGCGCTCGCATCCGTTGGCAGCGCGTGATGGCTCCAACCCTGTGAGAACGAGGCGCCCCCTGGCGTCGAGCTTCGCGTTGCCCGTCGCTTCATAGCGCAATGGCGGGCAATTGGCCTTGTAGGAAAATGCTTCGCCGATCAGCCGATCGCCCTTGCGGCTGCCTTGCCATAGAGTGGCCCCGGCCGAAATTCCAAGTGCGCGAGCTTTCGAAGCAGGGAGCTTTTCGACGAGCAGCGTCCGGTCCGCGTCACGCGATTCCATGCGCAGCGTCATATCCCCCAATAGCCAGAGCGAGATATGAGCGGTCTGCGCAAAGGCTACGCTGCAGCCCGCCATTCCCAACCAGAGCGCCTGCGACCATGCTTTCATCGGCGGTCATCCCTTCCTATTCATGACTAGCGAGTTGCGAACGCGGCGACCTCTCCCATCTGGGAGATGCGACCTCTCGCCGGTTGCACGCACCATTGGTTTCCATGCAATTCGAGACGCTTTTCGACATCGACTCCGCTCTTCCCGGCAACTGGGAGGGCATGCCGCTCGGCCTTATCGTCATCGCGCTGTTTCTATTTTCGAGATTTCGTCCACAAAGCCTCGAAACGGCTACGCTATCGCAGAACATCGCGCAGGTAATCCAACCGTTCCTGCGACCTCGGTTTTTCTGGCGTTATCTCTTGCCCTTGCTGCAATTGCTTGCCATGACTATCCTCGCATTCGTGCTGGTGATGGCGCCGCGCTGGCGCTGGGGCGTCGCCTTGGGAATGTTGATATTCGCCTTCGCCGCTTATCGATTCACAACGGCTTTCAATATCATTCTCAACTTGCGGAATAACGACCATCCGCAAGTCGTTGAAGGCGTGGTCTCCAAGCTGGGCCGACGAGGCAATAGCAGCGGCCTGATTGAATATTTCGACATCGGACCGCAACATTTCAGCTATCGACAGATCGATCCGGGCACGCCTTATCCGTTAATCGCCGCCTCACGTTCGTTAAAGGAGGGACAGCGCGCCCGCGTCTTCTTCGTCGGCGATCGGATCGTGCGCGTCGAGCGTCAGCTTTGCCTCGTCTATCAGCGCTGCACCGTGCATTATTTCCTCTGGCTGCGCACAGAGAGCGAGGCTTGAGCGCATTCCCGGCAGTCTCACTACTGACCAACATATGTGGTCCCGAACTTCGATGCGATGAAACCTGGACAAGCCGGCGCCAAGGCAGGCGTCACGCTATTGCGGAAGCTATAGTTGCCGAAGGCGTCGTCTTTGTTGATCGCGAGTCCCTGGTCCAACCAGCTTGCGGTCGCGCGGCCAATACCCGTTGTCCCATCGGGGCGCAGCGTAGAGTCCGTCCAGACATATTCGGAAGAAATTTTCACACGCGACTTCACGCCGGTTTCATACGCCTGATGAAGCCAGGCGTCCTCCGCCTGATCCACGTCGAGACAGTTGACGCAGTTGGCTCGCGCTGCGTCGACGAACTTCGCATAGCTGCGATAAAGCGTAACCGGGATAAGGGCGCCTTCGGGCGGTAGCTCATCGACGTGGATCGGCAAGATCTTGCGATGGTCAACCGCAAAGGGGGATCCGGCATGGGCGTTATAATAGTCGCCAAGATCAAGCTCGATATTGACGTTTTTTGATATGTTGATGCCGTGCGGGTTTTTCTTCACGCGGAGGTAGATGATCGCATCGCGCGGATAATAGGCGAAGTTCTTCGTTCCGACGCTATAAATTTCCGTGTAGGAGGTGTAGCAGCCGGAAGCCTTGTCCTGACGCCAGGCGGAAGGGTCGGGACCAGCCGACGATGGCCACGCCTTATTCGACGATCCATCAGTTGGATCCTTCTGGAAATAGCATCCGTTGAGCTTCAATGCTTTAAACATGCCATCTCGGACTTTCTCGATCATAAGCTCTCGCGCCTGAGCGACGGCTACGGCGAGGGCCGCTTCTGCGCCTGCCTCGACGGCCGCTTCCGTTGCGGAGCTGGCGGCCGCGCCTGCCGCGCCGCCTCCTGGAATGTAGGAAAGCCCGTAGTCAACGGCCTGCGTCGCCGCCCAGGTCAACCCGTCGTTTGTCAGGCTCGAAGCAGTCGGTAACGAAGGCGGCAGCCCGACCAACGTCGCCGCGTATTGGACCGCGATAAAGGTCACAGAATTGGCCGCGTCGCAGAATTTGGAGTGCGTGCCGCCGCTTCCATCGATGGGGTTGCTCGGCTCGCACTGACCGACAGTTACGATCGCGACCACCAGATTGGCGACCGAGTGCTCCATTATCGAATAAAGCTGCGCGTAAGCGTCGAGGACTTCAACCACCGGATCGTACCAATGCTTGGGCGGCCCGACAGAAAGGTATTCCTGGACGTTGAAGGCGCAGCCGATCGGAAAATCCTGCAGACCGTCAGGGAAATTGTCGGAATGGACAGTGACGATGGTCACCAATTCATCGAGATAGCTGTAAGGCGCGCTAATGAATTCCGGCAGGAAGGTCGCCACCTCGACGGTGATGGGGCTCCCTGTCTTGCCATCTGGCCCAGTGGCCGCGTTGCGTTCGGCATCATAGTCGCTCTGTTTCTTCTGAGCTTCTTTAATGTTCTGCGTCACGTCCTCCATGGCCGCCGTGAGAGCGACTGTATTGGTGGCGGGACCATTCAGACAGATTGGGCCCACGCCTTTCCTGGTGGTGATGGGTACGAGACGCACCGAAACATATTGCGAGGTGTGGTTTGGAATGCCGCGTAGAGTTTTGCCGATGTCGACTTTCACTTGACGATGGGTCGGAGAAAGTGCGGCGTCCTGCGCAGGCGTCACCGGAACGGTGAATTGGGCGATCGGCGCCGTCGGATGATCCCAATCCTTGCAGGGGTCTTCTTGAGAAGATGGTTGCTGGCTGCCGGTCGGAAAAACCTTTGGTTCCTCAAGCCCATTGAGCTGCACCACGGCGTTCTGGAAATCCGGCATGCCGGCCGTATCGAATACGAATGTGAAAACGCTTTGATCCGACGGACTGATGGTCGCGGTTGCAAGGTATTCAGACTTTTGGGGAACCACGACCTGGCCGTCGAGCTTCTGCTCGTTCTGATAGCGCCAGTAGCGCAACTCTGTTGGCCGGGCTGGCGAAAGTTTTCGCGCCAGCGCGGGCTTGGCCAGGACGTTGGCTTGGTTCGAGGCGACACGTCGCGGATGATGGATACGGCAGCGATAACGCCCGCCCGTGAAACGCACCAGCAGCCTGCCTCCCTTGTCGTCCGCCTTATAGGCCTGGAAAAGCTTGAGGCAGTTGTCGAGCGCGTTCTCGTCGAAGATATCTTCGGCGCGCGGCGCACTCGGTTGAACGGCGGGTCTTGTCTGCGCTTGGGCGATCGGAGGCGTCACCGGTTTGGCGGGTTGGATTTGCGCCATGGCCGGCGCGGAAATGGCGACAGACAAGGCCAGAGTGAGCAACCGTCCCGGAACAGGAGGCGCAATCCGCGATCGGCCTTGTTCGGCTATGCCGGACGGGCGTTGGAACAAGCGCATCGGCTGTCTCCCCTCGCGGTGGACCGTCGATGAAGCTAACGGAGCGACGGCCGGCTTCACCTCTCCCATTTGGGAGAGGTCGGGACACCCAAACGCGCTAGGATGCGCCGATCAGCCTTGAACGGCGGATTCATGAAGAGCGGGTTGATGCAGGCTGTGCCGATTTCATTCTCGTGCGCGACGAGATGCGCCTTCATGCTCGCAGCGGCGCTAATCGCGCCGACGGCCCTCGCGCAAACGGCGCCTGCGCCGCAGGCCGCGCCGGCTCCACAGGCGGCCGGTCAACCGATGGCGATCGTTCTCAGCCCGAAGATCGATGTCGAGCTTGCGAAAGTCACTCCGCTCCGGCCTGTTCCAGCCACAAATTTCGTCATCCCCAAGCGGGCTCATCTCGGCAAGACCGTGGTGGTGAAGAACAACGAGGACTTATCCGGCACATTGGAATGCGACGGATCGCATCGCGCGGACGACAAGCTCGTCCTCGAAAAGAGTGGCGACTACACAATCATCTCGATCCACTGCAACGGTCGTCCCGACCGCAAGGTCATTGGCGCGCCGGCGATCCAGCAGAAGCTCTCGATGGCGTTCAAGCCAGCGGCGAGCACAGCCAAGCCTGCGGATCCGGGAAAACCGGTTGAGCCAGCACCGCGAACGGAGCCAGCGAAGCCAGCCTCGTCCGGGGCTGCGCTTGGACCGGGTAGCGCGGCCATTGACGGCGCGCCCTGGACCGCTGATCGCGCGCTGGCGGTTGCGACAGTCATCACCAACAAGCCGGCGCTCAACCTGAATCTGTTCGCTGGAACTAACCCGCCGTCGCGCTTTGGATTCAATCTCGGCCTGGCGCAGGCGGGCAGTTACATCGGCGCATATGATTTGGTGAGCCGAGGAGCGAGCTATGGAAGCTACACGCCTAACCAACTGGACCCCGACATCATGGCGAACAGCTTCGTTCTCACGGGAAAGCTCACGATCATCTCCTTCGATGCCGCGAAGAACCGAATTTCCGGGTCATTCTCGGGGATCGCGACCAATCGTACAGGCGCGAAGACCCTCAAAATCGAGAACGGACGGTTCGCTGATATCGAAATTTCAACGCAGCATTGATCCGGCGAAGTTCGCGGGTCTGACGATGCGCGGACGAATTCGACCCGCCGGCCGCTCTTATTTTTCAAGTGTGCGCCGACGCGATCGCTTAAACTCTTTGGCTGCGGCTCGTCTGGCAAAGCGATCCGATGATTTTCCGGGGGCTCAGGTGTTCAAGGACGCCGTTCCGATCTGATCAACTGGTCTGCCAAGCGACGAATGTGGTCGCGGCGCCAGCGTCTGGTCTGGAGAACGAATGCGAAGGGCGATTCATCGCGCCTTGCCGCTCAATCGCATATCGAAGGAAAATAGGCGCACGCCCGATCGGCCGGACTTGTGCCGCGCTACAGGCAAGACGCAATGACGTTTCATCTAAATGCTGAAGTTTTGCGCCTTCGCAATCGAAGTTCGAGAAAATTCCCACGCCTTAGCCCGCGATGCCAGCGCGTTGAAGCTTGGCCTCCGAGGCGCAATATTGAGCTATTTCTGCATGTGTTGCGAACCAGGCGCCTCCCTTCGCCTTGGCGGCCCGGATCACCTCGTCGAGAATGCCGATGCGCGAACGATGGCCGCTGTGGTGGGGATGCATCGTCAGCACATAGAGGCCGCCTTCCTCTGCGGCGACGTCGAGCTCGCGCAGAAAGATGTCGAGCACCATGGCCGGGCCGCCATAGGGACGGAGCGACGCCATGCGGTCCATGTTGAAATAGACCGCGTCGTCGCGAATCCATTCGACCGGCAGTTCGACGACGCCTGTCGGTTCGCCTTCGTCGAGGAGTTCGTAAGCTTCGTCATCGGCCATGAGCGAAGAGTCATAGAGCAGGCCCAGCTTGCGGATGACTTTCAGCGTATGCGGGCTGAAGTCCCATGACGCCGTGCGCATGCCGACCGGGCGCTTACCCGAAAGCTTCTCCAGCACATCGCTGGCCCGTTGCGACAGATCGAGTTCGGTCTCGTAATCGAGCTGCGAATTGAACTCATGGATCCAGCTATGGATCGCGAGCTCATGGCCGTGATCCATGACTTGCTTGACTTCGGCGTCGTTGATCAGCGCCGAAACCGCAGGCATGAAGAACGTCGCGGGCACGTCATGACGGTTGAGAAGATTGAGGATGCGCGGCATGCCGGCGCGCGCGCCATACTGTCCCTGACTGATCCGCGAATAGGATTTGCCGCCATTCCGCAACTCAATCGTTTCGTGGTCGCTGTCGAAGGACAGCGCGACCGCGAAGCGCGCGCCATTCTTCCACGCCGCCGGCTTCAACGAGCGGCCCGCGCGGACATGGTTGACGATGCGACGCCATGTGTCCTCTCGCAATTGCCACGGCTTTTCGGTGGAGGTTTGAGCGCTCATGCCAAGTCCTCAGCAGTTGTAGTGGAAACCGTCGACCGTGAAGGCCTGACCGGTGATGAAGCAGGGTTCGGATGCGGCGAGAAAGACGACGAGTTGTGCGATGTCGTCGGGCTTGCCGAGGCGCCTGAGCGCGATGTCGTTAGCGGCGATCTGTGGACCGCGCGAGCGCGTGACGGCGTTGCCAAGCTCGGTCTCGATCAGACCGGGGCAGATGGCGTTGATATGAATGGCGGGACCAAGCTCCTTGGCGAGCGCGCGCGTCATGCCGAGGATGCCCGCTTTCGCCGCGGCGTAGGAGAAGCGGCTGACGGCCGCTGTGACGCCGCCCGAGAACGCGTTGAGTGAGGACATCGAGGCGATGCGTCCCGCGCCCTGCTCAAGCATCGTCGGCGCGACGGCGCGAATATAGTTGAAGCAACTCTTCAGGTTGATATCGATCGTGCGATCGAATTCCTCTTCGGTGATTTCGAGGATGCCCTTGGGCTGGCCCTTGCCGGCGTCATTGAGCAGGAAATCGATGCGGCTGAAGCGCGCCTTCACCTCCTGGGCGATCTGCTGCGCCCGGGCGAAGTCGGTCACGTCAGCTTCGAATGTCACGACGTCCCGTCCGATCTCGCGAATCTCTCCGGCCGTCCGCTGCGCCTCCTCGACCAGGAGATCGACGATCGCAATATCGAATCCGGATCGCGCGAGCGCTTTCACACAGGCGCGGCCGATGCCCCGCGCGCCGCCCGTGACAAGCGCGACTTTCCTCTGTTCAGTCGTCATCGCGGTCTGCTCTCCTTCTTCCTAACTGGCTTCGACGTCATGGAGATGGCATGCGGCCCAATGACCCGGTCTCACCTCGCGGAGCGTTGGGTCGTCCACCCGGCAACGCGGCATTGCGAGCGGGCAGCGGGTGTGAAAGCGGCAGCCGCTCGGCGGGTTGACCGGGCTTGGGAGGTCGCCGCTGAGCACGGCGCGATCGGCGCGCTTCGCTGATGGCGCGGGGCGCGGAATCGCCGAGAGGAGCGCCTGCGTGTAAGGATGCAGGGGATCGCGGAACAGGCTGCGCCGATCCGCCAGCTCCACAATGCGGCCGAGATACATCACCGCGACGCGGTGGCTGATGTGATGGACCACCGCCAGATCATGCGCGATGAACAGGTAGGACAGGCCGAATTCATCCTGCAAATCCATAAGTAGATTGACGACCTGCGCCTGGATTGAAACGTCCAGCGCCGACACCGGCTCATCGCAGACGATCAGCTCCGGATTGAGCGCGAGCGCACGCGCGATGCCAATGCGCTGCCGCTGACCGCCGGAGAAGGCCGCCGGCAGCTTGCGCATGTCGTCGGCGCGCAAGCCGACGCGCCTGAACAGCATCTCGACTCGATCATTGATGGCGGTGCCGGATTGCGTGCGATGAATCACCATGGGCTCGGCCACGATGGAGCCAGCGCTCTGGCGCGGATTGAGCGAGGAATAGGGGTCCTGAAAGATGATCTGCATGCGCCGTCGCAGATGTTGAGCTTGCGCCACGTCGAGCGCAGTCACGTCTTCGCCGTCAAAGCGGATTGCGCCGGCGGTCGGCTCCATCAGCTTCATGACAAGGCGGCCTGTGGTCGACTTGCCGCAGCCGCTTTCGCCGACGACGCTGAGCGTTTCGCCGCGCCCGATCGAAAACGAGATTCCATCCACCGCATGGACCTGGCCCACGGTGCGCCTGAGCAATCCTTTCCGCACGGGGAAATGCTTCTTCAGTTCCGAAACTTCGAGCAGCGGAGCGCTCGGCGGTGGCGGCGTGTCTGTCGTCACGCTGCGCCTCGCATCATTTCATCGGATCGCCAGCATGCAGCGTAATGGCCGCGGCGCTTTTCCTCCAGAGGCGGCTGGACCTGCCGGCAGCGATCGATCGCGAGCGGGCAGCGCGGCGCGAATGCGCAATGCGCCGGACGTTCCTGCAGGGATGGGACAAGGCCCGGAATCTCATTGAGCCGCCGCCGCCCGTGATCTTCCGCGTTGGGATCTATGCGCGGGATCGAGGCCATCAACCCTGCGGTGTAGGGATGAAGGGGTTGCGCGAAGAGATCGGCGACCGGCGCCTGTTCGGTGATGCGCCCCGCATACATCACAATGACGCGGTCGGCATTCTCGGCGACAACGCCCATGTCATGGGTGATGAGCAGGATCGCCATGCCGAACTGCGCGCGAAGTTCGCGGATGAGATCGAGGATCTGCGCCTGAATGGTGACGTCGAGCGCCGTGGTCGGCTCATCGGCGATGAGCAGCTTGGGATTGCAGGCAAGCGCCATCGCGATCATCACGCGCTGGCGCATGCCGCCCGAAAGATTGTGCGGATATTCGCGCAGCCGCAATTCAGGATCTGGAATTCGCACGAGCTTTAGGAGTTCTATGGCGCGCGCGGCGATTTCGCCTTTCGACATCGCGGTGTGCGCGGTCATGGTTTCCGTGAGCTGCTTGCTTGTCCGCAGAAGCGGGTGAAGCGAGCTCATCGGCTCCTGAAAGATCATCGCCATGTCGCGGCCGCGGACGGCGCGCATCCCGGCCTCGGGAAGCGACAGAAGCTCGCGGCTTTCAAAGCGTAGCGCGCGCGCCTCGATTTGCGCCGGCGGCGCGGGGAGGAGCCGCATGATCGAGAGAGCGGTGACGCTTTTGCCGCAGCCGGACTCACCGACGATTGCAAGACTCTCGCCGCGGCTCAGCGAAAATGACAGGTCTTCGATGGCTCGCACGCGGCCCGATCTCAGATTGAGCCATGTCGTCAGCCCGTCGACCTCAAGCAGCGGCGTCTCCACCTCGTCCGGTGATGCGATTGCCTCGGCGACCATCGCGTCAGCGGTCCCTGGCATGAGGATTCGTCGCCTCCTGGACTCCGTCGACCAGCATGTTGAGGCCGAAGATCACGAACAGGATCGCCAGCACCGGCAGCAGCGACGGCCACGGATTGACGTAGAGCGTGCCGATCCCTTCCTTGATCATCAGCCCCCAGCTCGGCGTCGGCGGCTGCGCGCCGAGGCCGAGGAATGACAGGCTCGTCTCGACCTCGATCGCCGTGCCGAGCCATAGTGTCGTGATGGCGGCCATTTCGCTCGCGACATTCGGCGCGAGATGCCGCAGGATGATGCGCGTGCGACTTGCGCCAATCGCGCGCGCCGCCTCGACATATTCGTTCGCGATGATGGAGAGAGCGACACCGCGCGCCATGCGCGTCAGCCGCGGCAGAAAAGCGATGCCGATGGCAAGGCCGACATTGACCATGCCAGGCCCGAAGATCGCGACTGCGACGACGCCGAGGATCAGCGTTGGAAATGTCATCACGACGTCGACCGCCCAGGTGACGAAGAGATCAAGCCGCCCGCCGCGATTATAGGCTGCGAGCAGACCGATGAACGCGCCGAGCGCGGCGGATATGAGAAGCGCGCTGAAGCTGATCGACAGCGTATAGCGCGCGCCCATGACAAGGCGGCTGTAGACATCGCGGCCGAAGCTGTCCGTTCCAAGCCAGTAATCGGCCGAGAATCCGCGATTGCGTCGAACCATGGATTGCGCGGTCGGGCTGCGCGTGATCAGCAAAGGCGCGAAGACCGCGACAAAGACCACGATCGTGACCATGACGCCCCCGATCTTGGCCGTCAGCGGAAGCTGGCAGATGAAGCGCGCGGCGTTGCGCAGAGCGCTGCGCGAGGGATTGGCCGCGGCCTGATGATCGACGGCCGTCATGCGTAGCTGATCCTGGGATCGATCAGCGCGTAGGTGACGTCGACCAGAAGGTTCACGAGGCAGACGAAAGCGGCGTAGAAGATCACCGCGCCTTGCACGACGGGATAATCGCTCTGGGTGATCGCGCCGACGATCAACTGGCCGACGCCGGGCCGGCTGAAAACGACCTCGATGACGACAGAACTGCCTACAGTGATGGTGGCGTAAAGGCCGACCAGCGTGACGATCGTGACCAGCGACAGCCGTAGCACATAGCGGGTGAGGATCACGCGCTGGCTCAGGCCCTTCGCGCGGCCCGTGCGAACGAAGTCGCGTGACAGGATTTCGAGAACCGTCGTCCGCGTCAGACGCGTGATGTAGGACGTCATGATGAGGCCGAGCGAAAGCGCCGGCATCACGAGATGGCGGAGGCGATCGCCAGCGTCGCCGAGATTACCGCCGCCAGCGACCGGCAGCAGCCCGAGCCCAACCACGAACACGATGATCAGCAAGTAGCCCATGATGAAGGGCGGGATCGAAATGCCGCTCAATGTTACGAAGCGAATGAGATGATCGGGAATTGCGTTGCGGCGCACCGCAGCGAGGAATCCCAGCGGCACGCCGAGAACAAGCCCGATGATCAGTCCGGACACAGTGAGGTCGAAAGTGTAGGGCGCGACCTGCAGGATCTGGTCGAGAACAGGCTGGCCGTTCTGGATCGAAAGGCTGAGATCGCCGCGCGAGAGATGTTCGAGATAGATCAGATATTGCCGCCACAGCGGCTTATCCAGACCAAGCGCCTCGCTGAGCCGGGCGAGACTCTCGGCCGTCGCATAGGTTCCTTGGATCGCGATCGTCGGATCGCCGCGGCCGAGGCGGACGCCGAAGAACAGCGCAGTGAGCACCGTGAAAATGGCGAGCGCCATGAAGACAAGGCGCGTGAGGATGAGCCTCAGCATTTGGGGCGGCAGGCGGTTAGCGGCGTGTTCGAGGCTGCTTGTCAGCCCACCGAAGTCAGATGGTTGAGGTGATACATGTAGGGAAGGCTGAGGAAGGGCTTGTCCTTCTCCACCTTGTATCCGAGATCGACATATCCCTGCCGCAACGTTGGCGTGGTCAGTCCGCCAAGCGGCACTGAGGGGACATCCTTGAGTTCGATGAGCTGCGCTTCCTGGAAATTTTTGGCGCGTATTGCGGGATCGAAGGATTCAATGCCGGCCTGATAGGTCGAATCGAACGTCGGGTTGCAGTATTCGGCGAAGCCCTGAACGCCGCTTGGCTTGGTGACGTCGGCGGAGCACAGCCAGAATTCGCGCAGGATCAACTCGGCGCTGGGGAAGCGCGAGGCGGTCGACCAGACAAGCGAACCCTTCTTCTCCTTGATGATCGCGGCGATCCAGGAGCCATGATCCATCACATTGAGCTTGAGATCGATTCCGACTGCGGCAAGCTGCTCGCGCGCGATCTGGGCGAGGTTCAAATAGTCGCTCCGTTCGCTGACGACCGTCTCGAGCTTGAATCCGCCTGCAAAGCCGGCGCTCTTCAGCAACGCTTTGGACTTGTCCGGATCGAATTCATAGATCAGTTCCTTCGGGATGCGGTCCTGCGGCATCGTTCCGAAGTAGTCGGCCGGAATCGCGGTGAAGCTCGGCTGGAACACGCGCCCGAAGAACTGCACATAATCGTCGCGGTTGATCGCGTGCGCGATAGCCTTGCGCACGTCGAGATTATCGAGCGGCTTCACGCTCTTCTTCATGTGGATTGCGGTGACGCGGCTCGGTCCGAGCAGGTCGACGATGGCGCCGCCCGGCGTCGATTTCTGGATTTCGGCCAGCCATTCCTCGCTCGCCTGTCCCTGAATCACGTCGACTTCCTGCTGGACGAAAGCGAAGCGGCGCGAAGTTTCATCGGGGATGTAGGAAAAGATCACGCGATCGAGTTTCGGCTTGCCGAAATAATAATCGGGGTTCGCTGACAGCGTGACATTGTCTTTCGGGCGGTAGGATTCGAACTGGAAGGGGCCGGAGCCGATGGGTTGATTCTTGTATTTGTCGCCCAGCTCTTCCGACGCCTTCTTGCAGATCATATAGCCGCCCTGCCAGTTGGCGACAGCGATGGGAAAGACAGGATCGACATTCTTCAACGAGATGACGACCGTGTAGGGGTCGGGTGTCTCAACGCGCTCGATATTGCCGTAGAGCGGCTTGAAAGTGGATTGCGGATTCTCGCGCACCCAGGCGAGCGAATATTTGACGTCCTCGGACGTGACCTCGCCGTAACCCTTGTGCCATTTCGCGCCTTTGCGCAGATGAAACGTATAGGTCTTGTGGTCGCTTGACGCTTCCCAGCGCTCGGCGAGATCGGGCTCGATGCCGTCGATCGCGACTCGCGGCGACGCATAGCGGAGCAGTCCGCTGAACACGGAATCGATGATGGGCGTGTCGTTCGAACCGGTCGCGACATGCGGATGCAGCGAGCCCATGTCGCGCGAGCCGAGCCCGACGCGCATCACGCCCGCCTGCTTCGCGAGAGCGGAAAGAGAAGGCAGGCCGGCGGCGCCTATGATCGCGCCCGCAGACTTGAGAAGCGCGCGACGAGCGACGAGAAATCCCTGTTTCTGTTCGTGATCTCTCGTCATTGTCCTGCCTCCCGTCCGAACCCTGCGATCGCTCAGCGTCGTCTCTGCGCGTCCGCCAATTGCGCTTTCATCGCGCGCGACCGTCGCTCGATTCCGTCACCTGTCACACGGAGTTTCTTCATGCCGCGACGCTCCGCGCGCGGCGGCCGCGCTGCGCGGCTGCAGCGCCGCGCGCTCTTTCGGCAATCACCAGGAGCGCCATTTCGGCTGCCGCCTCGATATGATGGATGCAGGCGCGCTCCATGGCTGCGGCGTCGCGCGCATTGGCGGCGTCAGCGATACTGTGCAGCTCCGCCATGCTTTGCGCCGCGCGGCCCGGCCATCGTGTGGAACTGAAGCGGAAGAGCGCGAGCCTGTTGTGAATCGTTTGCAGCGCCTGACTCAGCGGCCGGTTGGCGACGCCTTCGGCAAGGATGCGATAGAAGCGGTCCGAATTGGCGATAACGCCCACCATGTCGCTGACATCATGAGCATGGCCGATGTCATCAACCGCCTGCGACAGCGCCGCGACCAGATCCGGTTTTGCCCGTTCGACAAAGAGGCGGCCCGCTTGTCCTTCGAGAAACGCCCGGAACTCGTAGATTTCGCGCGCTTCCCGCTCTTCCAGGAGAGCGACGGTCGGCCCGCGATGCGGCGTGGTCGTGATCAGCCCTTCCGTCTCGAGCTGCCGCACCACCTCTCGAACGGTCGTGCGAGACGCGCCTGTCAGGATGCAAAGCTCGCGCTCGGGGAGTCTCTGCCCCGGCAGCAGGTCGCCGGAAGCAATCGCAGTCCGCACCCTGTCAGCCGCTTGTTCGCGGACGCCGACAATGCGGTCCGGCGAGGAAGAGTCGGGGTCCGTATCGTTCGCCATCATCGCAGCGTCTCTGATTGTCAGACAATAATCAACTAGATTATCGTCAGCTACGTCGCTTTCTGCATGACAATATGGGATAGCAGCGGAAGCGCGACGAGGGATGGGCTGCATGGCGGACGTGGTGATCTGGGGCTCCGGGGCGATCGGCGGCACGATCGGCGCCTACCTCGCAAGGGCTGGTCGGGAGGTGCTTTTCGTCGACATCGAACAGGCGCATGTCGACGCCATCAACAGCGGGCGCCTGGCGATCGAGGGGCCGATCGACGCGTTCAGCGTCGGCGGCGCGGCGAAGACGCCTGACGGGGTCAAAGGCGCATTTCCGCTCATTCTGCTGGCCGTGAAAGCGCACCACACCGAAGCTGCGACGCGCAGCCTTGCTCCGCATCTCGCTGAGAACGGCGCCGTCGTCTCCTGTCAGAACGGGCTGAACGAGCTCGTCATCGCCGACATCGTCGGGCGCGGGCGCACCATCGGCGCCTTCGTCAACTTCATGGCGGACTATCTCGAACCGGGACGCATCGCCTATGGCGGGCGTGGCGCCGTCGTGGTCGGCGAACTCCACGGCGCGCTCAGTGAGCGCCTCCAGTCGCTTCACGACTTGCTGCGCATTTTTGAACCGGACGCGATCCAGACCGACAACATCTTCGGCTATCTCTGGGGCAAGGCCGCCTATGGCCTCATTCTGAAAGCGTCCGCCGTCGCGGATGAATCGATTATCGGATTCATCGCCAATCCGGAATGGCGCGCAAGCACGATCGCCATGATCCAGGAGGTGCTCCGCGCGGCCGAAGCCGCCGGCGTCATTCCGCTTGGCTTCAACGGATTTGATCCTGCCGCCTTTTCAAACGGCCACGCGGCGGCGATCGATTCCTCGATGCAAGCGTTGATCGCCTACAACAGCAAGGCGGCGAAGTCGCATAGCGGCGTGTGGCGCGACATCGTGGTGCGCCGCCGCCACACCGACGTCGCCGCTCAACTCGCGCCTGTCCAGAAAGCCGCGCGAGAGCATGGCGTCGCCACGCCGAAAGTCGATCGGCTCGTCGCGATGATCAAAGAGATCGAGACGGGCTCCAGATCTGTGGGCGCTGAATTCTATAGAGAGATATTGGCGAGTTAGCGTATTCGCCGAGGGTCGGCGCCTGCTGAATGGCGTCTCGTGGGTCCTGCGGTCGCACGGCGTGCTCGAAGATCGAAGCGCGTGGAGATTGCAACGATCTGCGTTGACGCCTGCATCATCTATTCATCGAGATTGCAGCGGAGAGCTTCGAGCACAACCAGCCTGGCGGCTGGCCTGTGAACGGCGGAACACATGCTGCGGCGATCAGCCTGCGCGCGAAAGCCCATTCCCCTTTCGGCGCGCCGCAGTCGGCGTCTCCACCTTTGTCTGAATTTTTTTTAAAGAGTCCGGCGCCTACTGGTTTTTCCGCGATCTTTATCACCGGGCCCTTCGGATGTCGCGATGCGGCTCTCACGCCAGGGGGCATGGACTCGTCACACCCGGCGATCGGCCTTCAGCGCGAGAGTTAGCCGCACTGTCTTTTAGCCGCCTCGCCCCATCGCCAACGTCTGCTATGAGGAACGGCCCTGAATGTCAGGAGTTGGCGCTGAGCGGCGCCGCGTCTCGCGCTAAGGACATTCAGACAGCCTCGTCTAATGGGGAGGGATCGTCGCGCCTTCCAGAGCTCCAAATCTTTCTTGCTCCGGAAATTGATGGACTTTCCTTGCTTTCGGATATTCTTGTCATGCGGTCCTATTTATGATTTGCCGAGGCGGCCGATGCTCAAGATCTATGGAAGGAAAAGCTCTTTTAACGTGCAGAAGGTCATGTGGCTCGTCGGCGAAATGCGACTTCCGCATCGCCACGTCGAACTAGGTGGACAATTCGGCGGTTTGGACACGAACGAATTTAGGGCGCTGAATCCGCACGGCAAGGTGCCTGTCGTCGATGACAACGGCATCGTCGTTTGGGAGTCGCATGCAATCTTGCGTTACTTGGCCGACCGCTACGGGCATGGGTTGTTCTGGAACAGTGACCCGGCTGAACGTTCCCTGCCGGATCGATGGATGGATTGGGCGCAGACGACGTTGCAGCCAGATTTTCTGAACGGGGTCTTTTGGGGGTTCTATCGAACGCCGGAAGAGCGGCGTGATCTGCGTTCGGTCAATAGAAAAGTCGATCTTTGTTCCCAGCATTTCATGCTGTTGGACCGTCATCTCGAGGATCGCGCCTTCATGCTCGGCGATGCGCTGACGCTCGCCGACATCCCGATCGGAACCCATCTCTACCGCTATTTCAATCTCGATATCGAACGCCCATCCGTTCTGAATGTGGAAGCGTGGTATGCGCGTCTGCAGGAGCGCGCCGCCTATCGGGAGCACGTCATGATTCCATTTCAGGAGCTCTATGGCCGTCTCGATTATTAGTCGCCTGGGCGCGGCAGCCGCGCAAGTTGAACGCGCTTAATCGCTTCTCATTCTGATTTCGCGCCAGAAGCGCTGGGTCAGAAGCAGCGCGACCAGCCCTTCGCAGCCGGTAATGATGGTGGCGAGCGGAGCGCCGAACGCATTGGCCAGCAGGCCGACCTGGAGAAAGCCGAGCGGGCCTATGCCGATCGAGACCGAAAGGAGCCCGAGGATGCGCCCTCGCATCTCGGGCGTCGCGGAGCGAAACGCAAGCGTGGACTGGGTGATCGCGAAACCCGAGCCGCCGAGGCCAGCCATGAACAAAGCAACGCCGGCCAGCGAGGGGTCAGGCAACATCGCGAAAGTCGTCAGCGCGACGAGGTAGGCGAGCACGCTGTAGATGTAGAGTTTGGGATAGTAGGCGGGTCGTCCGAAAAAATAGACCACAAGGACTCCAGTGATTGCTCCGACGCCCTCCATGCTGGCGAGCAAGCCCACACCGGTCGGCCCGAGATGGAGGTTGTCTTTGCCGATCACCGGGATGAGGCTGAGATTCGGCCATGCGAACAGATTGAAGATGAAGGTGATCGCGAAGACGCCCAGCAGTCTTTTATCGCTGCGGACGAGCGCGACGGCGTCGAGAATGTTTCGGAGCCGGAGGCTCGAATTGTTCGGTTTATGGGGATTGCGATAGCGAATCCCTGCTGCGGCCAGAATGGCCAGGAGATACATGACGGCACCGAGCGCAAAGCAGCCATTGATGCCCCACGCCGCAAGCGCAGCGCCGCCAATCGCGGGTCCGGCCATGCGGCTCGCATTGCTGGAGCCGACGTCGAAAACCATGGCGTTGGCCATGCGATCGGGGCCAACGACTCGTCCTATCATCAGTCGTCGAAGCGGCATGTCCGTGGACCAAATCACCCCGCTCGTGAAGGTCGCGATCGCGAGATGCCAGATTTCGAGGCGGCCCGCATAAGCGAGAAACGCCATCGTCACGGACGTCGCCAGCAATGTCAGGGTGTTCAACAGCAGGACGGCGCGGCCTTCGACAAGATCCGCCGCGGCGCCCACGAAGGCGCCGAATAATGCGAGCGGAAGAACCCGAAGCATCGTCAATAAAGTCACCAGAAAAGGCGAACCGGTGCTTTGATAGACGAAAATACCGATCGCGAGCATCTCGATCCAACGCACGCTGAACTGGACCGCGCCAACCAGCCACAGGCGCCAGAAGTCCGCTTCGCTAGGCCATCGATTGGGCTGCGCCTCGGCTGATTGCGCCAACTTCCGCTCCACAACGCTTTATTCGACCGCGCTCGCGCAGACGCGGTCAAGCGACATCGATCGCGAGGGCTTGTCTTCTGCGAGATCCAGCAGGTGTCCCATTTTTTGCTGCTTGGCGCGCAGATATTGCAGATTGTGGCGAGTCGGCTTGGTGACGAGGGGCACGCGCTCGCTGATGCTCAATCCAAATTCCGCAATGCTGTCGTACTTTGCAGGGTTATTGGTCATGAGGCGGATGCTCGTCACGCCGAGGTCTGCGAGGATCTGCGCTCCGACCGAATAGTCTCGCGCATCGACGGGAAGGCCAAGCTCGAGATTCGCCTCCAGCGTATCGCGGCCCTGGTCCTGCAGCCGATAGGCGCTGACCTTGTGTCCGATGCCGATGCCGCGTCCCTCATGGCCACGCAGATAAACGATTACGCCGCGGCCCTCGGCCGCGACGCGTGCAAACGCCTCATCCAGTTGGCGGCCGCAGTCGCAGCGCATTGATCCAAAGATATCGCCGGTGAGACACTCGGAATGGACTCTTACGAGCACGTTCGCGATCGACGCGACATCGCCCATGACGAGAGCGACATGCTGGATACCGTCAATGAGAGACTCATATACGTGGATAGCGAAGTCGCCATGGCGCGTGGGAAGTCGCGCTTGCGACAGCCGTTTGACGAGCTGTTCGGTGCGCCGGCGATATTGGACGAGATCGCCTATGCTCGCGATTGTCAGGCCATGCGTCTCGGCGAATGTTTCGAGCTGCCGACCGCGCGCCAGGGCGCCGTCATCGTTGACCACTTCGGCCAGAATGCCGGCGGGGTAAAGCCCGGCGGCTCGCGCAAGATCGACTGTCGCCTCGGTGGGGCGCATGCGACGCAGCACGCCGCCCTCGACTGCGCGCAGCGGGAAAATGTGGCCTGGCCGCGCGAGGTCTCCTGGTTTCGTGTCGGGATGAATGAGCGCGCGGATGGTCGCGACGCGATCCGCCGCCGAGATGCCGGTTGTCGTTCCATGGCGCGCGTCGACCGAGACCGTGAACGCGCCTCGCTGCGCATCCGTGTTGTCGGCCGGCATCAGGGGCAATTGCAGTTCGTCGAGCCGTCTGCCGGGAAGCGCGGCGCAGATCACCCCGCTAGTGTGGCGCACCATGAACGCCACGGCCTCAGGCGTGGCGCGGGCGGCAGCCATGACGAGGTCACCCTCGTTCTTCTGCTCATCATCGACCAGAACGACGATCCGGCCTTTTGCGAGTTCCGTGACGGCTTGTTGTATGTTCGATGAAAGCATTGCGGGCGCGGCGCTTGTGGAGGGTCAAGATTCGTTATGTCGCGGCGCTTAGCGTCGTGTAGGTCTTGCCGCGGAAATAGACTAACGGCTCGCCTTCGCCGCGCGCGGCCGCGCCGACCACGGCGCCGATGATGATCGAAACATTTCCGCGTTCAATCACATCAGTGATGGAGCAGTCGAAGACGCCGAGCGCGTTCTTGTAGACCGGGGCGCCGGTGGTGAGCGTCGTCCACTCACCGTCGATGAAGCGCGCGGCGCCGGATAGCCCTGCCTTCCCGCCGAAGGCGTTGGCGACTGCCGCAGCATCGGAGGCGAGGAAATTCACCGCGAAGTGGCGTCGCGACAGAACGCCGGCGAGCGCGATGGTCTTGCGGTCGATCGACACCAGCATGGTGGCGGGGTCAGCCGCTACATGGGTCGCAGACAGACCGAGAAATCCGGTCGGGCCTTCGTCGCTATCGGCGGTGACGACCGTCATGCCGGTCGCCCGCTCGCTGAGAGTCTTCCAGAAAGTCTTGACGTCGATTGTCGGTGAGATCGGAGGAGTGATGACCGTCATTGAACGCGCTCCGCTTTTGCGCAGGGATCGGCGGCCGAGAGGCCCATCTCGCGCGCGACGAGTTCGTACGAGCGCAGACGATCCGCCGGATCGTGCGTCATGGTCACGATCGCCATCTCGTCGGCCGCAAAAGTCTCGGAGAGACGACGAAGTTGCGCGGCGACTGCGCGCGCTTCGCCAAAGATGGTCGCGCCGCGAAGCTGTGCGATGCGCTCCTCCTCTCGCGCCGACAGGACCCGCGCCGCGATCTCGGATGGTCCAGGAAATGGCGTATGGCGCATGCGATCGCGATCGAGCCGCCAGCAAGCATAGGGAAGAAACAGATCTTCGCCGAGGCTCGCTGTCGGCGCAGCGAGCGCCCAGACGCAAAGGCTCACATATGGCTTGCTGAAATGTCGGCCTGGCCGGAAGTGCGCGCGATAGGCGTCCAACGCCTCGGCGCAGCCTTCGCCGTCATGGAAGAAGTGGGCGAAACAGAACGGCAGCCCGAGATGCCCGGCGAGACTCGCAGTGAACGGCGTGCTCCCGAGCAGCCAGGGTTGCGGCGCGGTTTCGCTCACCGGTTGGGCGCGGACGCCTGCAAACGGATGGTCGTCAGGCAACGGCTCGGTGAGCGACCATGCGATCACATCGCTGACATCGTTTGCGAAAGAGTCGGCGGCCGCCATCATCAGCGGATTGTCCATCATCGCCGGCCTCAGCGCGTAGCTTGTCTGGCGATCGGCGCCGGGGCCGCGGCCGATGCCGAGATCGATGCGTCCCGGCGCAAGCGCGTCGAGAACGCGAAACTGCTCGGCGACTTTCAGGGGCGCGTAGTGCGGCAGCATGACGCCGGCGCTGCCGATGCGGATCGAGCGCGTGATCGTCGCCAGCGCTCCAAGCAGGATCTCCGGGGCGGAGCCGGCGAGCGCCTCGTTGTTGTGATGCTCCGAAACCCAGTACCTGCAATAGCCGAGCTCCTCACACGCGCGCGCCAGCGCCAGCGACTCGCGGATGGAAGCATCGGGTGATCGTCCGGCGACAACGCCCGATTGATCGAGAACCGAGAGGCGCATCAGGAACGCTCGATTCGACGACGGCTCACAGCAGGCTCCTTATCTTGCGTCAGCGGTTCGGCGTCAGGCGACGACGCGATGAAACTTGCGGCCGAAATAGACGAGGCCTTCCGAATTCTCCGCTTCGCGGACCGCGACGACTTCGCAGAACAGCGCATCATGCGTGCCGATTTCGATGCTTCGAACGACGCGACAATCGAAGGCGACGTTCGCATCCGCGAGGCATGGAGCTCCGGTGACCAATGTGATCCAGTCGGCCCCGGTGAATCTTGCATCCATGTCTTTGACGCCATTTGCGCCTGCAAATCGCATCGAAAGCTCTTCATGCAGGCCCGAAACCGTGTTGACGCACAAGACACCGCTCTCCTTGATCACGGCGTAGGACTGGCTGCTGCGATTCATGCAGACGAGCAGGGTCGGCGGATCGTCGGTCACGCTGCAGACCGCAGACGCGGTGAACCCGCATGGGCCGGCGGGGCCGGCGCTTGTGATGATGTTGACGCCCGCCGCAAGCCTCGCCATGCCGCTCCGAAACGCCTTGCTGTCGACGGAGGAGGCAGGAATGTCGAACTCGGGAGCGGCAGCGATCGCCAGATTGCTTGTCATGGATGCCTCGCTAACGAAGAGGGGCGACAACTCACCGTCTCAGAATTCAAGAAGCGTCTCGCGGAGTGTGGTTTTCGTGTATTGCGTGCGCACGAGGCCGCGTCGTTGCAGCGCCGGGATCAGGCCCTCGCAGATTTCCGAAATATATCGGCGGTTCACGAGAGTCGTCTGAGGCTTCGTGATCAGGAAGCCGTCGCCTCCAACCTGCTCGGCGACCTGCTCCATGTAGTCGGCGACGGAGTCAGGCGTGCCGACCATCCCTTCGAGGCCGCGCGAGATATTGTCCCAGACCAGCTCGCGCAGCGTCTTGCCGCTGCCCCACTGGGCGAAGGCGTCGAGCGAACCTTGCTCGCCATTGGTGGTGAGCGGCGGCAGCTCCTTGTCGAGATCGAACCTGGAAAAGTCGATGTCCGATGTCGAACTGCGGCCGGCTAGCGTTTTCTCGATGTAATAGGGCGCCGACTGGATGCGCTTGAGCTTGTCCATAGCTTCGGATCGGGTCGCGCCGAGAATGGGCGAGACCACGAACAGGACTTTGACTTCGTCCGGATTGCGGCCGGCTGCGGCTGCGTGAGCGCGGACGTCGTCGCGATAGGCCTTGTTGGCTTTGACGCCAGCTGATGGAGCGATGATGCTGTCGGCGGTCAAGGCGGCGAATTTCCGGCCGCGCGGCGATCCGCCCGCCTGCACGAATGCTGGGCGACCCTGCGGCGAAGGCGCCGTGTTGAGCGGGCCGCGGCATTTGAAATATTTTCCGACGAAGTTGATCGGCCGCACTTTCCTGTGGTCCGCGTAGGTTCCACTTTGGCGATCGAGTACGACTGCGTCAGCCTCCCAGCTCCCCCAAAGCTGTTTGACCAGTTCGACATATTCGTCGGCCATATCGTAGCGGGCCTGACGCGGCGGTAATTCGTCCATACCGAAATTCTGCGCCGCGAGATTCTCGCCTGACGTGACGATGTTCCACCCGAATCTGCCTTTGCAGATATGATCCAGCGTGTTGCAGAGCCGCGCGAGCATGAAGGGCGGATAGGCCATGGTCGAGAGCGTCGCGACCACGCCCATTCTCTGGGTATTGGCGCCGAGCAGCGCTGCAAGCGGCGCGGGGTCGTGCTTCGGCCCCATGATGGCGTGCTTGAGATAGGCTTGAGGGCTGTGACCGTAGGAGTCGGAGATCATCAGGGTGTCTTCGATCATGATGTAGTCGAAGCACGCGCGCTCCATCTCCTGCGCCCAGTCGATGAAGAACTTGCCGTCCCAGGGTTGTCCGCCCGCCGACGTGAGCGGACGCTCCCATTCGTCGGGCGTGAAATTCATGAACCATCCCAGGTGAAACTTCTTCTTCGCGCCCATCATCATGCCTTTCGTCGACTTTCCGTCGGACCTGATCGCCCTGCTTGCAATCAGAACTCGCGCAACGTCTCGCGCAGCGTGCTCTTGGTGTATGAGGTGCGCGTGAGTCCGCGCCGCTGCAGGGCGGGAACCAGCCCTTCGCAAATGTCGGTGATGTATTGGCGGCTGACGAACGTGGTGTGCGGGCGCGTGATCAGGAAGCCGTCGCCGCCAATCTTTTCCATGATCTCTCCCATATTGGCGGAAACGCGATCCGGCGTGCCGACCATGCCGTCGAGACCGCGGGAGACCTGCTCCATGACGATCTGGCGCAGCGTCCTGCCGCTGCCCCATTGCGCGAAGGCGTCGAGCGAGCCTTGTTCGCCGTTGGTGGTCAGGCGCGGCAGCTCCTTGTCGAGATCGAATTTCGCGAAGTCGATATCGGTGATGGAGCTGATGCCCGCCAGCGTCCGCTCGATGAATGACGGGGATTGCCGGATACGCTCGAATTTGGCCTGCGCCTCAGCGTCGGTTTCGCCGAGAATGGGCGCGACCACGAACAGCACCTTGATCTCGTCAGGATCGCGTCCGGCGGCGATGGCGCGCGCCCGCACATCGTCGCGATAGGCCTTGTTGCCCTGGACGCCGGCCGACGGCGCGATGATGCTGTCGGCCGTTTCCGCCGCGAACTGGCGACCGCGCGGCGAGCCGCCTGCCTGCACGAAGGCCGGCCGGCCCTGCGGGGAGGGAGCGGTGTTGAGAGGCCCGCGGCACTTGTAGTATTTGCCCACGAAATCGATCGGCCGCACTTTGGTGTAGTCCGCGTAGGTCTCGTTATTGTGATCGAGCACGACGGCGTCGGGGTCCCAGCTCCCCCAAAGCTGTTTGACCAGCTCGACATATTCGTCGGCCATGTCATAGCGATCCTGGCGTGGCGGCAATTCGTCCATGCCGAAATTGCGTGCGGCGTGATTTTCGCCTGACGTAACGATGTTCCAACCGAACCGGCCCTTGCAGATGTGGTCCAGCGTATTGCTGACACGCGCCAGCATGAAGGGCGGCCAGGCCATGGTGGACATGGTGGCGACGATGCCCATGTGTTTGGTGTTGGCGCCGAGCAACGCCGCAAGCGGCGTGGGATCATGTTTTGGCGCCATGATCGCGTGCTTGAGATAGGCCTCGGAGGTGCCGCCATAAGCTTCCGAAATCATCAGCGTGTCTTCAAGCATGATATAGTCGAAGCAGGCCCGCTCCATCGCCTGCGCCATGCCGATGTAGAATTTGCCATCCCATGGGCGGCCGCCCGATGTGAAAGGCAGCATCCATTCGTCGGTAATGAAATTGGTGAACCAGCCAAGGTGGAATTTCTTTGTCGGCATGTGCTTCCGGTTTCCGATTGGCGCGTTCGTGGAGACTCTCTGGAGCTGGCTCACTCCTAGAATTCGAGCAGCGTCTCGCGCAGCGTGCTCCTGGTGTATTCGGTTCGCACGACGCCGCGGCGCTGCAACGCCGGCACCAAGCCTTCGCAGATTTCGTTCACATAACGGCGGCTGATCTTCTGGAATGGTGAATTGATCAGAAAACCGTCGCCCTGGAACTCCTCGTTCACCTCGATCAGCCGCTCGGCGACCTGCTCGGGCGTGCCGACCATGCCGTCGAGTCCGCGCTTGGCGCGATCCTTGACGAGCTGGCGGAGCGTCTTGCCGCTGCCCCATTGCGCAAACGCGTCGAGCGAACCTTGCTCGCCATTCGTCGTCAGACGCGGCAGTTCGGAGTCGAGATCGAATTTGGAGAAGTCGATGTCGGTGACGGAGCTGATGCCCGCCAGCGCCTTCACGATATAGTCGGGCGAGTCGAAGTAGAGATCGAATCTCTCCTGGGCTGCGGCCTTGGTTTCCGCCAGCACCGGCGCCACGATGAAGAGGACCTTGATGTCGTCCGGATTGCGCCCCGCCGCTGCGGCGCGCTTGCGGATGTCGTCGCGATACTCCCGCATCGCTTCGACGCCGGAGGCCGCTGCGATGATGCTGTCAGCGGTTTCCGCGGCGAACTGGCGACCGCGCGGCGAGCCGCCGGCTTGCACAAAAGCAGGCCGGCCCTGCGGCGAAGGCGCGGTGTTGAGCGGGCCGCGCACCTTGTAATATTTGCCGGAAAAATTGATGGGCCGGACTTTTCTGTAATCCGCGTAAGTGCTGGTTTCCCGATCGAGGACGACGGCGTCGGGGTCCCAGCTTTTCCATAGCGCGCTGACGACCTGGATGTATTCGTCCGCCATGTCATATCGCTGCTGGCGCGGCGGCAGCTCATCCATGCCGAAATTGCGCGCTGCATGATTCTCGCCTGTCGTGACGATGTTCCAGCCGAAGCGGCCGGTGCAGATGTGATCAAGCGTTGTGCAAAGACGCGCCAGCATGAAGGGCGGATAGGCCATGGTCGAAAATGTAGCGACCACACCCATGCTCTTGGTGGCGGCGCCGATCAGCGCCGCCTGCGGCGCCGGATCCATTTTAGGCCCCATGAGGGCGTACTTCAGGTATGCCTCGGTGCTATCGCCATAGGCGTCGGCGATCATCAACGTATCTTCGAGCATGATGTAATCGAAGCACGCACGCTCCATCGCCTTCGCCATATCGACGAAGAATTCACCATCCCAGGGATTGCCGTTCGCCGAGAAAGGCTGATTCCAGTCGTCGACCGTGGCGGTCATGAACCAGCCGAGGTGAAATTTTTTTGCGGCCACTTGCTGCTTCCCTCTAGGTTGGCGTCGGCGCGGTCCGACGCGGCCGCTGACACCGAAATCATCGCATTGCGATCCGGGAAAACCATCGGGAATGCCACAAGCATCTCCCGCCTTGTTCGACGATTTCGCCTTGGGCAGTCGCACGCAAAAAGAGGCAGCGTGACGGATGTCGGCGCGCGAACTATCGTGCGAATCGTGAAGATTGTGCAGGAAATGCGATCGATGCGTCACCGCCGCGATGCGGCCGGTCCGGCCGCGCCTGTCTCGCAAGATATCGTTGCAGTGCTTACGCGTCCTTGGACAGAAGATAATACGATATCGGCATTTCCCACTTGAACAGTTCACCGCGCGCATTCTTGTTGAGCGTGAAATTGCGGCTGAGGAAGCAGGGGATGATGACGCCGGATTCGAGCGCGACGCGGCGCAACGCGTCCTTGTACATCTCGACCTGCTTCGCGGGATCTGATTCGACCAGCGCCTTGTCGATGAATTCGCGCAGCTTGCCGTCCTGGTCGAAGTTTACGCCGTCCGCGTAAGGCGTGCCCTTGGCGAAAACGAGATCAAGAGCGTCGTGCGCGTTGCGACGGTAATTGTAGTCGACATAGGTGGGATACTTGATCCACACCTGATCCCAATATGTCGCGGCGGGCCATTGGTTGACCGTGACGCGGATTCCGGCGGCTTTGACGGATTCAGCAAACGTGACCGCAAGGTCGACCATGCCGGGAAGGATGGGCGAGGTGTAGAGCGTGAACTCGAGGCCATTGGGAAAACCAGCCTCGGCCAGCAATTTCTTCGCGCCGGGAATGTCCTGGGCGCCGTCGCCGAGATCGGTGGGAAACATTGGATCGCCGGGCGGCAATGGAACATCAGGCGTGATCACGCCGAGTCCCTGATAGACGGTGTCGAGGATTAGCTTGCGGTCGACGGCAAGCTTGATCGCGCGCCTTACGCGCACATCGTCGAAAGGCTTCACTTTCTGGTCGAGAAAGATGCACCACGACATCGCGCTCGGCAGCGGCTCCACCCTGACTTTGGGATTGGCGGCGAGCTGTTTGACGAGAACCGAGTCGACCGGATCGATGAGGTCGACCGCGCCCGAGATCACGGATTGCACCTTCGCGCTCTGGTCCGGAATGTTGATGCATTGGATCCCGTCAAGGAGCGGCACGCCGGGCTGCCAATATCCTGCGAACCGTTCAACCTGCCAGGATTGGCCGGGTTCGAAACTCTTGATCTTGAAGGGGCCGGTGCCGATCGCGGTTTTTGGGTCGGCGGTCGGGACGGTTCCCGCCTTGATGATCCCCGTATTGTAGCGCGAGAGCGGTTGGTCGAGCATCGTATCGCGCCGGAGCATGTGGATCCTGACGGTGTGCTCGTCGACCGCTTCGAGGCTGCCGGCGTTGAAGCTTCCTTTCAGGCGCGATCGCAGCGATGCGCCGACCTTTTCGTCGACGAGACGCCCAAGCGAGTAGATGACGTCTTTGGCCGTCAGCGGCGAGCCGTCGTGAAACTTGACACCCTTGCGCAGATGGAATGTCCAGATGTTCTTGTCTCTGTCGAGTTCATAGGACTCGGCGAGCCAGGGAGAGAACTTCCAGTCTTTCCCGCGCCTGACCAGCGGCTCGAAAATGACATGCATAAGTTCGATGCTGGCGCCGTTCTGCACGGTCGCCGGGTCCATCTGCTCGCCGGCATTCGTGTCGCCGAAGCCATATCGCAAGACGCCGCCGCGCTTCTCGTTCGCAAGCGCGGGGCAAGCCGCAATGGCTGACAGAAGTCCGCCGCCGGCTGCGGCTGCGCCAAGCAGGAGTTGACGGCGATCGAGCCACGCGTCGTTGAAGAACTCGTCTGCCGGATCGATAGGTTTCGCCATGGATTAGTTTGCTCCGAGGATGCGAAAGCTAATCGGCCGCGGAAGAAACGAACTATCGGAAAAGCGACAAGCTTCAGTCGGCGAGGAGGCCGATTTTAGTTTAGGCAAGAACACAAAAATGCAGCAGTAAGCTGCTGGCGCGCGCAGGACCACGAGCGTGGTTCGCTGATCCTAAGACGCAGCGCGGTTGGACTGATGTCGATTCCGTAGGACCGGCGCCTAAAGCTTGGGCGAAAATTGCTTGGCACAATTGTTGCAAATCCGTCCTACCAGGGGGGAGCCGAAGCGGGTGGCCGAGTTTCTTCGTTGAAGGAGCGAGCCCCATGTCAGGTCCAAGCCAGATCTATGATATCGACTTGAAGCTGCTGCGCTGCTTTTGCGCTATCGTTGAAGGAGGCAGCTTCACTGCGGCGCAGGCGGCGCTGAATCTTTCACAGTCCGTGCTCAGCGAGCATCTCAAATCGTTGGAGATACGTTTAGGCGCGCGCCTGTGCCAACGCGGGCCGAAAGGCTTCAAACTGTTTCGGGAAGGCGAAGTCGTCTATCAGGCGGCGAGAGATCTCTTTGCTTCGATTGAACTCTTCAAGCAACGCGCTTCGACCTTGAACGCGACAGCCCACGGCGAGTTGGTGGTCGGCATTCAGGATGGCATCGTCGACAATCCGCATGCGCGCATCTCCGAGGCGATCGAAAACTTCACCGCCTGCTATCCGAACATCCGCTTCAAGATCGAGATCATGCTGGGCTTCCAGATGGCGGGCAGGGTCGCTGACGGCCTGATTCATGTTGGCGTCGGGCTCGTGACCGATCAGTTTGAACAGCTCACATTCGAGCGTTTGTTCGATGAGGTGACGCTTCTCTGTTGCGGACGCACGCACCCGCTGTTCGACATTCCGGATCGGATGATCACGACGGAACACATTGCGTCGGCGGCCTATTGCAACAGGGGGCATCTCGAAGACATTCATCCCAGCCCCAACGGCCATTATTTCAAAACCTTCGGGGACATCGGACATGGAGCGCACGCCAAGTTGGCGCTGGTTCTGTCTGGCCGCAACATCGGCTATGTGCCCGAGCATGTCGCGAAGCCCCATATCGAGTCAGGAGCGTTGCGCGTTCTCAAACCGGAGCTGACTCGCCGCGTCAGCCCGATAACCGCGGTGACGCGGCCTAATTCGCCGGATTTCAAGCTTGCCGAGCGGTTCGTCGACAGTCTTGTGGAAATTCACATGGAGGCGGCTGCAGCGGCGCGTCGCGCTGAAGCGGCGTCGCGGGCCGACGGAGCGGGCCCAGTCAGCGTTCCGCAGTTGCGGTCTCCCAAGCTGGCGAGCGTTCAGGCGTTGTGCCGAACCGCGTAGCCCGTTGAGGCGATGATGATTGTCGCGCCAAGGAGAGTGGTCGGGCTCGGAATCTCCAGGAACACGAAATAGCCGACGAGGGTTGCGATCAGGAGCCGCGAGAATTCGAGCGGCGCCAGAGCCGAAGCTTCGCCGATCTGGCAGCCGCGCGTGAAGAGGTACTGCGCGATGGTGCCGACTACTCCGATCTGGATGAGCCGCCACCATTCGCTTGATGTCGGCCAGATCCACCAACAGGCGGCGGGCGCAGCGTAGAATATGCAGAGGATGATGCTCTGATAGAGCATGATCGTCATGGTCGGTTCCGTCGCCGCCATCGACCGGATCGTGATCGAGACGCCGGCGCCGAACAGGCCGCTCGACAGCGCCATGAGAGCGAAGGCATTGATGACGCCGCCGCTGGCTGGCAGCATCATCACGACCATGCCGGCGAATCCGGCGATCGCGGCGAGCCAGCGGCGCCAGTCCACGGTCTCGCGCAGGATGACCGCGGCCGCGATCGTGATGAAGATGACCTGGCTGAAGCTGAGGGCGGTGACTTCGGCGAGCGGGATGTAGAGCAGGGCGACGAATTGCGTGAGCTGCGAGCCGAATGAAAAGAGGCCGCGGAGGATTTGCAGGCCCGGATGATTGGTCCGCAGCGCGCTCCGCAGATCGCTTCCGAAAAACTGGATGATCAGCAACGACACGATAAGCTGACGGATCAGCAATATCTCCGTCATGGGGATGCGTGTCCCGATCAGCTTGAGATTCGTCAGCATGACCGAGAACAGCACGATTGATCCCATCGTCATGATCGTGGCGCGAAGATTGTCGGATGCGCGCGACCAGAGCCGCGTTATGGCGGCCGGCGCGATTCTGATCATCCGTGATCCAGGCTCGAAGCTGGTCGCGCTAGTGTCGGGCCGTCGTTCGATTGGGCCGTCGCAGCCGCCTGCGGGCGGCTGACCCAAGCGAAGCGTCCAATCAGAATCAGCGCATTGACTGTCAGCGCCAGCACAAAGGCGCACCAGAAGCCGACAAGGCCGAGCTGCAATGTGGATGAAAGCAGGTAAGCTGTGGTGAGGCCAAGGCCCCAGTACACCAGGGGCACCACCAGCATCGCGAAGCGATTGTCATCTGTGGCGCGCGGCAGGCCAAGTGACGCCACATAGACGCCGTCCGTCAGCACCCAAAAGATGGACATCAGCGCAAGAGATCGTGCGATCGCGATGATGGGCTGGGTTTCGGGCGCGTGGAGATCGATGAAGAGCCCGAGGAAAAAATCAGGAAACAGGCCGACGCAGACGGCGGCGATGGCGGTCATGACGCAACTCATGACAATGCCGACAAATCCGGCGCGGCGCGCGTCTGCGAACTCGCGCTTCCCGCGAAAATATCCGATGCGCAGCGAAGCGGCGTCGCCGCTCGAGACGGCGAAGCTCGACGTGATGGTTCCGTAATTCATGACGATCTGGTGCGCGGCGAGCGGCGCCGCGCCGAGCCGGCCGATCATCAGCGTGGTGGTGAAGAAGAACAGCGTGTCGAGCGCCTGGACGACGCCGATCGGAACGCCCACGCGGAGCATGAGGCCGAGCACGGAGACGCGTGGCGGCCCGAGCGGAATGTGCTTTCGGCAATTTGTGGCGTGGACCATCGTGAGCATCGCGAGCGCGGCGAGCCATTTGGTCGCAACAAGCGCGATCGGAATGCCGAGCCAGCCCATGGGAGGCGCCCCCAGCGCGCCCTTGGCGATCGCGATCGCGGCGACGAAGTAGATGACAAGGGATGCAGGCGTGAGCGCATAGAGGATGCGGGCCATTCCGAAGGCCGGAAGAACGCCGCGCATCAATCCAAGCGTGATGAGATTCGCAGGCTCCGCCCAACGCATGATGTCGAGACAGCGTTGAGTGTCGGCGATGACTTCCGGGGGCAGCGTAAGGGCGGTGAGCAGCAGATGCGCGTTGCTGAACCACAGGAATGACAGAAGTGAAAGGAGGAACGACAGATACAGTCCGTTCCAATACAGCGCGGCGACGCGTCGCGCGTCGCCGGCGCCTTTCGCGACAGCGATCGACACGCCGACCGTCAGGAGAACGGCAGACAGAATTTGGGTTGTGACGGTGATCCGGACGGCGAGACCGCCGGCGGCCAGCGTTTGCGGATGGATCACTCCGAACAGGACCAATGTCGCGGTCTGCATCAACTGCTTTGAGAGCTGACCCATGGCGATCGGGCCGGCGAGGTGTGCTGTCTCCAGGATGTGCGTGTGAACGGGCCGCCGCGCCGCGGGCGGCTCCGCGACGCCGGTCGGGAGAAGCGTCCGCTGCGCCGCCAGCGTCGTCATGCGGCGTTCAGCTTCGGGATCGCCGCGATGAGTTCGCGGGTGTAGTCGGATTGTGGATTGATGAAGAGCGCATCGCTGTCCTGTTGTTCGATGATGCGGCCGGCGCGCATCACGATGGTGCGATCCGCCATGGTGCGGACCAGCGCCAGGTCGTGGCTGACGAGAATGACCGCTACGCCGGACTCGGCGGACAATTCGGCGATCATTTGCAGGACGGTCGCCTGCACTGACACGTCAAGCGCAGATGTCACCTCGTCGCAGAGCAGAAGCCGTGGTTGAGCGAGAAAGGCGCGCGCGATCGCGATCCGCTGACGCTGGCCGCCGGAGAGCTCTCCTGGCAGACGATCGATCACGGAGGGAGGGAGCCGCACCCGTTCGAGGCCGTCGCGAATGACAGCCTCTCGATCTTTGGCGGCCAGTTCGCGCCGGAACGCCGCAAGCGGACGCGTGAGTATTTGCCGGATCGTGTGGCGCGGATTGAGCGACGCGTCCGGATTCTGGAAGATCAGTTGAATGTCGCGGCAGAGCGATTTCGGTCGGTCGATCGCCAGGCCGTCAAGTCGCGTATTGTCGAATCGCATATAGCCGTCGCTCGGCGCGACGAGGCCGACGATCATCTTGAGGATCGACGATTTTCCGCTGCCGCTTTCGCCGACGATTCCCAGTCGCTCGCCCTCGCGCAGCCGGAATGAGACCTTGTCGACCGATTTGACCGTCGCGCGCCGGTAGGTGAGCTCCAACTGGTCGACAATCAGCAGATGCCCGTTGCCGATGGCTGCGGTCTTGCTCATGGCGACCGGCGCCGGCGCGACGCTTCCGAGCTCGTTGGCGCGAACGCATCGCGCCGTGTGACTCTCGCCGAAATGTTCAAGCGCCACCCGAGCGCTGCGGCAGCTCTCCTGGACGTAGGGACAGCGCGGACTGAAGGCGCATTGATTGAGCACGACGCCGGCCGGCGGGATGCCCGGGATGCCCGAGACGAGTCTCGGATCGTCGAGACGCGGGCTCAGCCCGAGCAGGATCTTCGTGTAGGGATGCCGCGGCGCGCGGATCACCTCGGCGGTCGGCCCTTCCTCGACGATTTGGCCGGCGTACATGATGGCGAGGCGATCCGAGAGGCCGCCCAGGAGAGCAAGATCGTGGCTCACATAGAGAACTGCGATGCACGTTTCGTCCACAATGCGACGCAGCGCCGTTGAGATATGCGCCTGCGTCGTGACATCGAGGCCGGTGGTCGGTTCGTCGAGAATCAGGACGTCAGGGTTGCAGCACAGGGCGATCGCCAGCGCGACGCGCTGCTGTTGCCCGCCGCTGAATTGGAACGGATAGCGCTTGAGCGCCTCCTTTGGATTTGGAATCTGAACGAGTTCGAACAGCTCCATCTGGCGCTTCGCCAGCGCGCTCCCGCGAAGCCCCAGATGCCGGCGGAGCGGCTGCGCAAGCTGCCGGCCGACGGTGAGGGCCGGATTGAGCGCGAGCGACGCGCTCTGCGAAACGTAGGAAACGCGGTTCCCCCAGAGACGCCGGCGATCGGGAGCCGATAACGCCAGCAGGTCGACGCCTCCGAGCAATGAGGCTCCTGCGATCATTTCCTCGCCTTGCTGGAATGCGATGGCCGCCTTGGCGGTCGTCGACTTGCCGCAGCCTGACTCGCCGGCAAGGCCGACGATGCTCCCCGGCTCGAGATTGAGCGACACGTCCCAGATCGCGAATCGACTGTCCGCCGCGCCTGAGTAGCGCACGCTGAGACCCTTGATCTCCAGGCGCCCCGGAGGGGCCTGCGCGGTTGTGTCCGGCGATTGCGTCATGCCGCCATGCATCGTCATCGCGCTCCTTCGGAATGGGCGCCGGCCGTGTGTCTGACGATGGCGTCGGCCGCCAGATTGAAGCCAACGGAAAGGCAAGCGATGCCCATCGCCGGCACGATGGCGACGAGTGGCGCCTGTTGCAGCGAGGAACGGCCCTCCTGGATCATCAGCCCCCAGTCCGGCTGCGGGGGTTGCACGCCGAGACCAAGGAAACTCAACGTGGAGAGCGAGATGATTCCCCAGGTGATGCGCAGAGAAAAATCCGCCGCGACGGGTCCGAGGATGTTCGGCAGGATCTCAAGAATGACGACCGAGAGAGCTGACTCGCCCCGCGCCTGCGCCGCCTGCACATAGTCGACGCCAGCCTGGCTGAGCACGGCGCCGCGAACGACGCGGCTTGATCCGGGCATGTTGGAGATCGCGATCGCCAGGATCAACACAGGCGTCGAAGGGCCGAAGGCGGCGACAAGCAGCAGAATCTTCAGTAGCGACGGCAGGCTCATCAAAAATTCGAATAGACGAGCGGTGACAAGGTCGAACCAGCCGCCTCTGTAGGAGGCAAGGAGACTGAGGAGGCCGCCAGTGGCGTAGGTGATCGAAATCGCGATGATGGGAATCGTGATGATGCTGCGGCCGCCCCAAAGGAAGCGGCTGAGCACGTCGCGCCCGAGATGATCGGTGCCGAGCCAGTGGCTGGCCGATGGCCCCTGATTGGCGGGTCCCAGCCGGATTTCGGTCGGTCCATAAGGAGCGAGCAGCGGCCCTACCAGAATCAGGGCCAGCATCGCCGCGATCAGTGAAAAGCCGAAACGGCCATCGCGCGAAGACAGCATCTGCAGCCAGGCCGAACGCCGGAGCGTCGCATGGGCCTCTTCGATGACCGCGGCTGGCATCAACCCGTTAGTCATGGCGTCGCGAGCCGCAGCCGCGGATTGAGCCACAGGATCATGGCGTCGACGCTGACATTGATGATCGCGATGATCACCGCGAACATCATGATGATCCCTTGCGTGGTCAGGACATCGCCGCTCCCGATCGCAGCGACGAGAAGCGATCCGATCCCCGGGAAGCCGAAGAGATAGTCGACGACGAGCACGCCGGAGATGGCGTAGACCAGATTGAGGCCGATAACGCTCGCGAGGGGCACCGCGGCGTTGCGAAACGCGTGATCCCATTTCACTTGCCGTTCGTTCAACCCGCGCAAACGCGCCGCGCTGACATAGCTGGCGGCGAAAGCCTCTGACGTGGCGACCCGCGCCACCCGGGCGATGTGTGGAACAAGGAGCAGCGCGATCGTCGCCGCAGGCAGTATGAATGTGACGGCGCGAGCCCAGAAGTCGCCGAAGGAGAACGCCATCGCCGATTGGGTGGGAAACCAGCCGAGCCAGACGACGAAGACGAGATAGAGCGCGATCCCGATCAGGAACTCCGGCATCGAGGCGAGCACGAGCAACAGGGTCACGCATCTGAAATCGGTCGCAGTTCCCTTGCGCTGCGCGAGAAATACGCCGAGAAAAATACCGCCCAGCACTCCGAACAATGCTGCGACGCCGGCGAGCGTGAGGCTGCGTCCCAGCCGCGTGAATACGTCGTTCGAAACCGCCCGTCCGGTGACGATCGATTTTCCGAGATCGCCCCGGACGAAGTTGCCGATCCATTCGAGGTAACGGACATAAGCGGGTCGACCCAGTTGGTTCCTTTCGACGAATCTCGCGATCTGCTCGCCACTGATCTCGCGGCCAAGCACGCTGCGCGCGATGTCCTCGGGCTTCTTTATGTTCATGAGCAGAAAAGTGACCACCGATACGATCAGAAGCGTCACAAGATTGCTTCCGAGGCGCATCCCGAATTGCTGCAGCACCTTCAGCGTCACCGCTTCGCTCCTTGTGGCGATGTGGCACCGTATCGCTCGCCTACGTCCAGGTAACATCAAGAATAAGCCAAGCTTGCCCGCCCGTTTTCGATCATCGATGCGCATATAATTTGCGCCGCCGATTGCTTTGTCCGGGGTGTTGGCGCTCGCCTGGTCAGGACGCCGAAAAAATCGGCATCGCATTCTTCGTGAACGGCAGGGCCATATATCAGGGCTTCTTGATGTTTCCATCGCCGCCGCGCCGATAGCGTCGCGTTAGCTGCAGACTGTCGGCGCATCGCTTGTCGATGACGCGCAGTCTGCGAGCTGGCCTCGCATCGAAAGGCGTCATGCCCGCTGATCACTTCCATCTTGCCTGGTTTCTGCAGGGATCGAGCATCCAGGCCTGGCGCGCGCCATGGACAGGCAACATCAGCGAAGAATGGATGGAGCCAGGCCTGTTCCTCGATCTCGTTCGAGCAATGGAGCGGGCGTGCTTCGACTATATGCTGATCGAAGATTCAATCTACGTCGGACAGAACTGGCGAAATTCACGCGAGATTTTTCTGAAGAACGGGATGTCGGTTCCTCGTCAGGAGCCGTCGGTCGTCGCGACCATGATGGCGGCGGTCACTTCACGGCTTGGCGTCGTCCCGACGCTGTCGACCTTCGCCTATCATCCGTATCTCGCAGCGCGGATCCTCAGCACGCTCGATCAGGTGTCGTCCGGGCGCGCCGGCTGGAACATGGTGACCGGCAGCTCCGATCTGTCGGCGATGAATTTCGGCCTCGACCAGCTGCCCCCGCATGACCAGCGCTACGAGATGGCCGAGGAGTATGTGGAGATCGTCAAGCGGCTGTTCGGCTCCTGGGAGCCCGGCGCCATCGTGGCGGACCGAAAGTCGGGCGTGCTCATCGATCACGCCAAGGTCCACACGATCGACTTCGAGGGTAAATATTATCGCTCGCGCGGGCCTCTGAACTCCGGCCCGGCTCCGCAGGGCCAGCCGGTCATCGCCCAAGCTGGCGGCTCGGATCAGGGCAGGGCGTTCGCGGCGAGATACGCCGACACGATCGTCGCTCATCCCAAGGGGATCGGCGCGATGAAACAGTACCGGGACGACATCCACAGGCGCATGATCGAGGCGGGCCGGGATCCGGCGTCGTGCAAGGTCCTGTTCCTTGTCTCGCCGATCGTCGCCGAAACCCGGCAGGAAGCGCAGGCCAAGGCGGACCAGCGCGCGGCGCTGGCGGAAAAGAGTATCGACGTGCGGCTGGCTCAATTCGGTTGGAGCACCAATCTCGATCTCTCCGACATCGATCTCGATACGCCGGTCGGTCAGCTCGAACTCACGACCAACGGTCATCAGTCGAGTCTGGCGCAGTTCGTCCGTAGGGCCGGCGACAAGAGTCTGCGCGAGGCGATCATCAGCTACAACAGCAATGGCGGGACGATCGACCTCGTCGGCGATCCCGATAGCGTCGCTACCCAGATGGCGGAAGTGATGCAGGAAGTCGGCGGCGACGGATTCCTGTTCAACCTGCCTGACGTCAGCCGCCGCAGCATTGCGACCATTACGGACGGGCTGGTGCCTGAACTGCAGCAGCGGGGGCTCGTCCGGCGCGCCTACGCCCACCAGCATCTGCGCGACAATCTGCTTGAATTCTAACCCGTTCCCACCCCGCAGCGAGAGGACAAGGCTATGAAAATGCGAACTTCCCCAACGCGCCGCCTGATCGCTCTGGCGGGCGCCTGTTCTTTCGGGCTGGCCGCGCTGATCAGCGCCGCCACGTCCGCGCAAGCCGAGAAGCTGAAGCTCGGCAATGAAGGCGTCTTCCCGCCCTTCAGCATGGTCGGCTCCGACGGCGTCCTCAAGGGCGTGGAGCCCGACCTTGCGCGCGAAATGTGCAAGCGCATGAACGTCGAATGCGAAATGGTCGTGATGGACTTCAAGGCGCTGATCCCTTCGCTGCTTCAGGGCAAGTTCGACATCCTGATCTCGCAGTTGCTCCCGACGCCGGAACGTCGGGAGCGGCTCGCGCTCAGCCGGCGCTTGTTCAAGAATCCATCGACGTTCGTCGTTCCCGTCAACAGCCAGTACACCTTCACCAAGGAGGGTTTGCGCGGAAAGGGAATCAAACTTGCTCTGCAGCGCGGCGCGGCCACCATCAAGTGGATTCAGGACCGCTTCGGCGACGCAGTCGAGTACTCGTACTACGACAACCCGGATCAGGAGAAGCTCGATCTGCTGGCGGGTCGCGTCAACATGCTGTTCCAGCTCAAGATCAACGCGACGATCGAGCTGATCATGAAACCCGAGGGTAAGGGGTGGAAACTTGATGGCGGCGAATACGAGATCGGGCAGGATGATATCCCGGAGCCGATGCGCGGCCTCTCCTGGGCGGTGAAAAAGGGTGATGACGAGTTGCTCAAGCGTATGAACGTGGCGCTTGAATCGATCTTCGCGGACTGCACTTTCACCGCCATCCGCAAGAAATATCTCGATATCACGACAGGCCCCGAGGACGCGGCTTGCGTGGCGAAGGGCATGTGAAGCTCAGGTTTCCGCGATGAACTGACTGCAGCGACGCCTTTCTGACGGGCGAGAGCAGGCCATGGACATCTTCTCCGAACAGTTCGGCGGATACGCCTTCCAGATGCTTCGCGGCGCCGCGATCACGCTTCAGCTCTTTGTCGTGGGGTTTCTGCTTGCGCTGCTGTGTGGAACCGTTTTTGGCATCGCCAGCAGCCTTTCCCGCAGTTTCATCATTCAGGGCGTCTATCGGACCTATCTCTCGATCATCACCGGCGTCCCGTCACTGCTGATCATTTTCCTGATCTATTATGGCGGGAGCGCGATGCTGACGAGCCTCTTCGGGAGGTCGCGCGGTTTTGACGTGACGCCATTTGGCGCCGGCGTCGCATCATTGACAATCGTCTACAGCGCCTACATCGCCGAACTGGTGCGCGGCGCCATCCGCAATCTGCCGCGCGGCCAGTTCGAGGCGGCCGCCGCGCTCGCGATCCGGCCTTTCGCCGCATGGCGGCGCGTCATTATTCCACAGCTCGTTCGCCTCGCGCTGCCCGGGCTGGTCAACATCTGGATGATCGTCCTGAAGGACACGCCGCTGGTCGGGCTTGCCGGGCTCAACGAGCTCGTCGGCAACGCGAAGATCGCTGCGGGGGCGACCAAGGAGCCGTTTCTGTTCTTCATTGCGGCGTCCCTGTTCTTTGTCGCATTCAGCGCGCTTACGCTGAGACTGTCGGCCGTTCTCGAAGCGCGCTTTGCCCGGGGCATTGCGGAGGCAAAAGCATGAACGCGCTGCCGATCGACCTGTCGCTCGCCATGGCGAGCCTGCCTGATATGGCGCGCGGCTTGACGATCAATATTTTGCTGACTTTCCTGACCCTCGCGATTGGCCTTTTCACCTCGCTTCTGGTGACGCTGGCGCGCATGTCGAAGAATCGCCTGGTGTCGGGCGTGGCCGCAGCCTATGTGGTGTTCTTTCGCGGCGCGCCGCTGCTCATCCTGCTCTATCTCGTCTATTACGGCTTCGGACAGATCGCCGTAGTGCGGGAAGGTCCGCTGTGGCTGATCTTTGGCAGCGCATTCTCGTGCGCGATCATCGGGCTCGTCCTCAATCACACGGCTTTCATGGTCGAAGTGGTGCGCGGCGCTCTCGAGGCGGTCCCCGCCGGGCTGATCGAAGCCAGTCACGCGTTGGGCATTTCGCCGCGACAGACATTTCTGCGCATTCGCCTCCCGCTCGCCATGCGCTATGGCCTCAAAGCCTACCAGAATGAAGTCGTCATGTTCGCCAAGGGCACCGCCGTCGTCAGCACGATCACCGTCAATGATCTGACGTCTGTCGCAAACGGCATATTCGAAGCGACCTATGATCCATTCACGCCGATCCTGACAGCCGCTGCGCTCTACTGGATATTCGTCAATATTGTGCGCCTCGGATTTCTGAAAATCGACCGCTATCTCAATGATCATCTGATTAGCGAGGAGAAGCGGCGTCATGCGGCCGCCACGCGACCGGTTGCGCGCGCCGCGCCTCGACGCGCGGCTGCATCGACGGGCGCGATGGCGCCGGTTGTAAGGGAGCACGCGGCATGAAGAGGCAGGCGGAACGCCCGATCGCTGTTCATATCTCCGGCGTCGACAAATATTATGGCTCCTTCCAGGCTCTCTCGCAGATCGATCTGGAGGTCAGAAAGGGGGAGAAGATCGTCATTTGCGGCCCGTCAGGGTCCGGAAAGTCCACGCTCATCCGATGTATCAATCGGCTTGAGCCGCATGACGTCGGTCGAATCGTGGTCAATGGGATTGAGGTCACCAGCAGCCGGCTCGCGATCCAGGACGTGCGGCTGGAAGTCGGCATGGTGTTTCAGCAATTCAACCTGTTTCCCCATTTGACCATTCTCGACAATTGCACGCTGGCGCCGCAGCTCACGCGAGGCTTCACGAAAGAGAAAGCGGAGAAGCTGGCGCGATTCTATCTGGAGCGCGTGCATATCAGCGAGCAGGCGTCAAAATATCCAAGTCAGCTATCAGGCGGACAGCAACAGCGGGTCGCGATCGCCCGCGCGCTGTGCATGGAGCCGCCTATCATGCTTTTTGACGAGCCGACGTCCTCGCTGGATCCGGAAATGATCAATGAGGTGCTCCAGGTGATGGAGGAGCTCGCCAATGACGGCACGACCATGATTTGCGTGACCCATGAGATGGGCTTTGCGCGCCGCGTCGCGAATCGCTGCGTGTTCATGGACAAGGGGGAGATCGTCGAGATCGCGTCTGCGAAGGAGTTCTTCGAGTCGCCGCGCAGCGAACGCCTAAGATCTTTTATCGCTCAAATCTTACATTGATGACGCGCCGACGACGGATCGTGCGTCGATACGGCGCTTCGTCTCTCAACGCGAGCGTCAACGCTAACCTGGATCACTCTCTTTCGTCGAGGCAGTGAAGGTTCAGCTTTCGGGGAGCGTTGGCGCTGACGGTCGTGGCTCAGGGCTGCTCGAGCCGCGTCTGCGGCTCGAGCAGCGTCCATGACCACTGATTCAGCAGCTTGCTTTACTGCGCGGCGGCGATCGCTGTATCAAAGGAGATTGGGAGAGTATTTATTCCAGCCGATTGTTGCGTGCCCGATACTTTCGTCAAGGCGACTTGATATCTGCGGAAAGCGGAGAATAGGGTTTTCACCGCTATTGCGGCGCTCAATTGTAATCGAAATCAAGCGCGGCCCGAAATATCTCTCCGAATCGCGCTTTCGGATGTGGTGCGAATGTCTGCTATCGACGAGCGCTCCGCACGACTGCAATTGGCGCAGTATGCCTGCATAGCTACCGACGAGCTTCGCGCATGACAGATTCGGATTTGCTTCGTCGCATCTCGCCGCGAACGCAATCATATCGGCTCGGTTGGCTCACCGAGCGTGTGCATGAGACGGTTTGCCCAACCGAAGATCGCCGCGGAGAGGATGAGGTCTACCATTTCCAGAGTATCAAGACCGACTTGCTCCAGTTTCTTGGTCGCCGCCCCTGTAATTGTCGGCGGCGTATCCGAGAGCTGGGCGGCGAAATCGAAGATTGCTTGCTCGCGTGGCTCGAGTTTCGCGCTACGCTCGTCCGCGAAGATTGCGTCCATCACTTCCGGGCGCTTGGTTAGGTTATTGAATCGCGAGGCGTGAACAGCTGCGCAATAAATACAGCGGTTGACGACGGACGCGCCGACAGCGCCGAGCTCCCGTTCGGCGGAAGTCAGGCCTTGCCTGCCATACATGATCTGATTGAAAAGGGGCGAGCGCACCGCGAGCGATTCCGGATCGTGCGCAAGCGTCAGAACATATGGTGAGACGCCCTTGTTGGATGGCGTCACCTGCATCGCCGCCATCTGCTCTGGCGTGGCCGCAGCGAGATCAACGGGCGTCACATAGGGCGACCAGACCGGGATCTCGGTTGTGAAGGCGTGAACGACGCGGCTCATCGCTTCGCCTCTCCCAGGCCTTGCAGCCCCTTGATGACGCGCACCTGGTAATTCACGAATGCTGCGAGTTCGGCGAGTCGGACAATGTCCGGCTCACCAAGGCCAGCGCGCCTTAATGCTTCAATATCGTTCCGCGTAGCGTCGCGCGGCCGCAGCGTCAGCAGATCCGCATGGGTGACAATTGCCGCAACCCGCGTTTGCTCGCGCAAGGAAACGTCGCTGTCCTGCATTTCGCCGCTGCGACGCATGAGCTCGTCATAGTGTTCTGCGAGCCGCGGCTGAGCGTTCTGCCGCGCCATTCGCGCCGCCAGCGCCGCGCGCAGGCCATGACTGATACCGCCTGGTTTTTTGGGCAGCAGCACCGCGTCATGAGCTGCCTGACTGAGCCTTAGGATCTCAGCGCGAGCCGCCATGGCTTGAGCGAGTGGCGTTCCCGGACGGATGCCGGCCATGTGTTCGATAAGCGTCATGCACCCTCGCCGGCCCCAGGACGGCAGCGCCCCATTATATCGATTAGGCATCAAGAGTGCGTATTCATTCAAAAGTGTGAGGTTGAGCGCCTTTGGTATCACAACTCCATATTTGATCTGCATCAATCTCTCTCTATCATTCGTTGAATGGATAGCCCGCCTCTCGACATCCGGCAGCTCGAAGCCTTCGCGGCAGTGATGTCGGCGGGAAGCATCACAGGGGCGGCACGGCTGCTGGGGCGTTCTCAACCGGCTGTCACCCGCCACATCAAAGAGCTCGAAGCCGACATCGGCTACGAGCTTCTCCATCGTAGTGGCCCCCGCATCAGTCCGACCCAACGCGGCTTACAGTTTCACGCGCAGGTCGAACGTCTGCTGTTCGGGCTCAAGCATATCCGGGCGCGAGCGGAGGCGATCGGCGCAGCTACGCTGCCAGCCTTCGAATTCGCTTGCACGTCGGCGTTGGCGGCCGGGCTGATCCCCGACGCATTGGCGGCAGTCGATCCGGCGCTGTTGCCAGACAAGATCCACATTCAGTCGCTGTCGGCGGAAGGCGTGGTCCAGCAGGTGTTATCCCACGCCGCCGATTTCGGTCTCGCCAGCCTGCCGGTCGAACATCCTGGTCTTGAAGTTCATTGGATAGGTGAGGCGCCCTGTATCGCGGCGCTCGCGCCGAACGATCCCTTTGCGCAGCAAGACGTCGTCTCGCTTCGTGACATTGCAAAACGGCGCGTCATCACGATGGCGAACCCTTATCGCCTGCGCCGGCGTGTCGACGATGCATTTGCAGTCGCCAAGACGGCGCCGGCTCAGATGATCGATGCCAACTCGTCGCTGACCGCTCTGGCGCTTGTGCGCCGCGGCCTCGGAGTGGCGATTGTCGAGCCGGTCATGGCGTGCGCTCTCGAACTGGAAGGCGTCATGCTGCGGCCGCTCGACGTCGAAATTCCTTTTCTGTTCGGCGCGATCTCTCCAGCTGCGCACCCTCTGCCGCCGGGCGTCGCTGCGCTCAATGAGGCTGTGTTGAAGGCCGCGGCGCTTATTCCGGGCTTCCGGCTCCACGACCTCGCTAGCGCAGATCTCCTGTCTGATCTGGTCTATGGGCCCAAAGATCACGAAAACGCGCTTCGATGAGCGACGCCTGCAACCCGCCGTCCGGGCTCGACGCCCTGGAGAAGCGGTTGGCGCAGGATCTCTCATGGCTGGAGTTGCCGGCGAAGTCGTGGGTCCCGCCAATCGAGATTGACGGACAGCGCGTGCGCGACGTCGTCATCATAGGGGCTGGCATGGCCGGGCTCGTCGCCTCGGGCATGCTGAAGCGCCTCGGCGTCGACAATCATGTGTTGTTCGACCGCGCGTCGGCCGGACACGAGGGCCCGTGGGTCACCACTGCGCGGATGCGAACCCTGCGCTCGCCCAAGCAGCTTACCGGACCTGCAATGGGTCTGCCCGCTTTGACTTTTCGCGCCTACTACGAGGCGCGTTTCGGCCGCGAGGCTTGGGACGTTCTTGATCGCGCGCCGCGCCCGCTATGGATGGACTATCTCATCTGGTATCGAAAGGTGCTGGAGCTTCCCGTCGAGAACGGAGTCGAGGTCAAATCAATAGAGCCGCGGTCGGACGGTCTGCTGGCGTTGCGCATCGCGAGCCAAGAAGCCGACAGCATGGTTTATGCGCGTCACGTCGTTCTTGCTACCGGGCGCGACGGACTTGGCGGGCCTTATGTGCCTCCGATCGCGCAAACGATCGACTGGCGCTTTTGGGCCCATACCGCCGACGCCATTGATTTCGGTGCGCTGCGCGGAAAGCGGGTCGCTATCATCGGCGCAGGCGCTTCTTCGATGGACAATGCCGCTGTTGCTCTCGAGGCTGGCTGTGCGCGGCTCGATCTCTTCATTCGCCGCGCGGACATCCCGCGCATCAATAAGTTCACGGGCATCGGCAGCCAAGGCGTCGTCCACGGCTTCGCCGGCCTGCCGGACGAATGGAAATGGCGCTTCCTCGACCATACCCTCCGCGCACAGACCCCGCCGCCTCGCCCGAGCACATTGCGAGTCTCGCAACACGCCAACGCGTATTTCCATCTCGGCAGCCCGCTCCTCGCTCTCGTGAAGAACGACAATCACGTCGTCATCACAACCCCGAAGGGCCGCTACAAAACCGACTTCATTATCTTCGGCACCGGTTTTCAGGTTGATCTTGGATCCCGGCCCGAGTTGGCCGCTTTCGCGCCACAGATTCGGCTCTGGCGAGATCGCTTCCAAGCGCCGGCGAGCATGGCCAATTCCGAATTGGAAAGCTCGCCTGATCTCGGGCCGAGTTTCGAGTTCCAGGAAAAGACGCCCGGCGCTTGCCCCGCGCTTCGCCAAATTCATTGTTTTAACTTTCCTGCCACGCTGAGCCACGGCAAGCTCTCAGGCGATATTCCCGCGATTAGTGAAGGCGCCGACCGCCTCGCGCGCGGAATCGTCCGTAGCCTCTTCGTCGCCGATCGCGAAAAGCATTTTGCTGCCCTGCAAGCCTTTGAGACGCCGGAATTGCTTGGCGACGAGTGGACAGACGCTGACGCCGCGTAACGACTTACCGCCGAGGGGACACCAACCAGAAATGCTTGAGCTCAGAAACTTAAAGCTGTCCTACGGAAGCACGAACGTCCTGAACGGCGTCAATCTCTCGGTCCGTCGTGGCGACGTTGTCTCGATCATCGGCCCCAGCGGCACCGGCAAGACCACGTTGCTGAAATGCATCAATTATCTGGTCAAGCCATCATCGGGAGCTATCACGTTCGATCAGATCCAGATGGATTATCAGCGCCCTGACAAGCCTGTTGTGCAGGCGATCCGGCGTCGAACGGCTATGGTCTTTCAGCAGTTTAATGTCTTCAAGAACATGACCGTGATTCAGAATGTGATGGATCCGCTCATGGTGGTTCAGCAAAAAGCTGAGCAGGAGGCGCGTGAAATCGCGCTGCGAGAGCTGGAGCGTGTGGGGCTCTCAGACAAGCTCAACAGTTATCCCTCCCAACTTTCAGGGGGGCAGCTCCAGAGAACAGGCATCGCGCGAGCGTTGGCAGTTCGACCGGATGTGATGCTGTTCGATGAACCTACGTCGTCGCTTGATCCTGAACTCGTCAGCGAGGTTCTGAAAGTTATTCGGGACGTCACCTCGTCGGGAATCACTTCGCTTCTGGTGACTCACGAGATGCAATTCGCAAAGAGCATCTCGAACCGGATCGTCTTTATGGATCGTGGCGTCGTCGCAGCTGACGGCAGCCCGACTGAGATATTCGAGACGACCTCCAACCCGCGCCTCGTCCAATTCCTTCGTTCCGAACGCGCAGTTCATTGAAAAAGGGAGCACTGACTATGTCTGCAATGAATTCAATTTCGCGCCGTCGGCTTAGCTTGAGCCTTTGCGGCGGAGCCGCAATTGCTCTTGCGAGCGTAACCGGAACCTATGGACAGGCGCCCGGCGGAGTGCGTGTCGCCAAAATCGCGACGTCGGCTGAATCCAAGCCTCTGGCGTGGGGCGCGATCGGCGTTGAACCACAGGGCTATGAACCTGATTTGCTGCGAGCCATCAATGCGAAGCTTCCTCAGTATAAATTCGAAATGGAGGGCGTTGCCGATATCGCGCAGGAAACGGGGCTTGCAACGGGCAAGTACGACATGGCGTGCGGTGGATACTACAGGTCTGATGCGCGCGCGAAGCAGTTCCTCATTCCGGAGAATCCAATGGGGGCGAGCTTGATGAAAATCTATAGCCGCAAGGATAGCGGCATCGCTGGAATGAAGGACTTGGTCGGCAAGCGGATTGTGCCTCTTACGGCCGGAGGCGGGACATACAGGTTTGTCATGAGCTGGATGCAGGAAAATCCCGGATTCAAACTCGACATCACGGCGTCAAGCGCCGGCATCCCCTATCCCGATCGCTTGAAAGAGGTTCAGAACAGCAAATTCGATGCGCTGATCCTGCCGTCGAACCTTGGCGAGCAGACCGTCATCGAAGAGCAGAAGCTCGACATCAAGGCGTCTGAGCCCGTCTATAGCGCCAACACCTATATGTTGATCCATCGCGCGGAGAAGAACACGCAGCTCGCCGCCGACGTCAACAGAGTCCTCAAGGAACTGAAAGAGGATGGCACGATGGACAAGCTCTCGCAGAAGTGGTTCGGCGAGGAAATTGTCAAATACATCAAATAGGCGTTCTTCTCGATGCCGATGATTCCATAGCCAACGATATGGCCGCGATTTCGACAAGGGATGTTTCGACGTGGATATTCCTGCAATGATTCCCGAGCTGATGTCGGCGCTCCCGCTGACGCTCGCGATCACATTTACGGCTCTCATCGTTGGCTTCTGTCTGGCGCTTATTGCGGCCACACTCCGGATTCGTAGGCTACCGGTGATCAGTATCTTTGCTGATCTCTATGTCTCCTACGCCCGGAGTGTTCCTGTCGTTCTTCAGTTGTTCGTCGCGTTTTATGGACTTCCGTTACTGGTGGCCTTGCTAGGAGCGCCCGACTTCTTTTCTCCGACGGTCGCTGCGATGGTCGGGCTCAGCCTCTATCACGGCGGATATCTGTCAGAAGTGATAAGGCCCGCCTATCTCGCGGTCGATCGTGGTCAACATGATGCGGCTGATAGTCTGGGATACACATTTCGCCAGAAGATGACTCGAATTGTTGGTCCACAAGCGGTGCATATCGCATTGCCAGGCTACGGAAATTCGTTGATCTATCTGACTCACAACGTTGCGCTGGTCATGTACATCGGGGCGGCGGACGTGATGGCGACGGCCCATTTGATCATGGAGCGTTCCTATAACCAATATCAATTCGAAACCTACCTCGTGCTGGCGGTCATCTATTCGCTGATGTGCCTGGTCGCGTGGCTTATCGTGCGGTTATTTGAGCTCCGCTCGCCCATGTACGCGCCACAGGCTAAGCAACTGAAGCAAGTGGCCATGCCAAGCGTTTGAGATAGGGAAGACCGTCATGATGTTTGATTTTGAGATTCTGGTCCAAGACGCGCAGGAAATCCTGGGCGCCGTTCCGTTCACGCTTCTCATGGCGTTTATGATTTTTATTTTCTCGGCGATTCTGGGCAGCCTGTTTGCGCTTGTCGAACATCAGCGAGTACCCGTGCTGCGAGAATTTGTTTTCGCCTACAAGGTCGCCTTCAAGGGCATTCCCATGGTGATCGTGATCTTCCTCTCCTACTACGGCCTGCCTCCGGTCATCCAATTCCTGGCCTCACTGATCGGTGTGAAGTTCAATGGTCATGCGACGCCGAACTGGGTAATCTTGGTGATTGCGGTGACAGCCTGCATTGCCGCGTTCCAAGCGGAGGTTGTCAAAGGCGCTCTGAACTCGTTTGATACTGGTCAGGCAGATGCGGCCCGCTCTTTGGGCTATACGAGCGGCCAGCTATTTCGGAGAGTTCTTTTCCCGCAGGTTGTGATCGCGGCCATCCCGGATCTGACCAATTCTATCATGGTCATTATGAAGGCCCTCTCGCTGGGCTTTGCAATTGAGGTTGTTGACATCTTCGCGCAGTCGCAACTGACTGCGGCTCTCAATTTTTACTATCTCGAAGCATTTGTCATCGCGGTCGTGATTTACATGGTGATCGCTTACGCCGTCACACAAGCGGCGGATCGAATGGAACGCGCCCTTAGAGTGTGGATCTAGTCGTGGCGTGGTGCTGGTAGGTAGGCGGAACCCGGGCGACCCATAGCGGTTCGACGCTGCTGGAATTCGCGATGTGTCGTCAAAGATCGAGAGTGAAGCCTGCGGTTGTGGGACGAGTGGTCACTCGCCGGCTCCTGTCGTCATCCCCAAAATGGAGGCTGAGCGCGTGCGTGTGAGCATCCTCGGAGCCGGCGCAGTGGCCTGCGGCGCGGCGGCGCATCTATCAGTTGCAGGACATGATCCGATGCTCTGGTCACCATCAGGGCGAAGCGCCCAAGTTTTCGCCGCCGGCGCGGCGCTACGAGCAACGGGAGCAATCGAAGCAACGTGCGATCTACGGGTCGCGCATAGCGTCCAAGCTGCCGTGGGCGATGCCGATGTTGTGATGCTGGCGATGCCAGGTTATGCGCACAAGCTGGCTTTCGACGCTATCGCTCCGCATCTCCAGGATGGGCAATCGGTAATTATCAGCTCGCACGCCTCGTTCGGCGCACTCTATTTATCGCGTTTGCTGGCTGAGCGTCGGCTCCGTTTGCCGATCGTTGCTTGGAGCACAACTCTTACAACTGGCCGCAAGACCTCGCCTCAAGAGGTCACCGTGAATTCGTTGCGGTCCAAGATTGATCTCGCAAGCGTGCCCAAAAGCGCCTCTACCGAATCGGTGGCGCTGTGCACGTCGCTCTTTGGCGAGCGCTTTCTGCCGCGCGAAAGTCTTCTTGCGATCGCGCTCAGCAACCTCAACCCGCAGAACCATCTCGCGATTGCCTTGTTCAATCTGACGCGGATGGAGCGAGGAGAGAGATGGGGCCAAGCAGAAAATGTAACTCCGGCAGTCGGCCGCATGATGGAAGCGCTGGATGATGAGCGGCTGGCGATAGCAGAGGCCTTCAATGTGTCGGTCAGGACAATCCGCGAGCATTACGCCTATTCCTATCAGCTGCCGATTGGCAGCATCGCAGAAATGAATGCGGAACTGCACAGGCGTGGGCGAGGTGGATTTGGCCCCACGACGCTCGATAGTCGCTATGTGATCGAAGATGCTCCCTATGGCTTGCTGCCTACCGTGCTACTTGGTCGCCTCGTTGGGCATCCAGCCTCGTTGCACGAGGCCGGCCTCTCGCTTCTTTCCGCCGCCTATGGGCGAGATTTTGCCAATGACAACAACTTGTTGCCTGCGCTCGATCTCAACGAAATGAGCCGCGCGGAGCTGGAAAGGCGAGCAAGAGATGGATTCTAACTCCCTCGGCTCACCGACGTGAGATCGCTCGGCCTGCTTGCGTCCGATCTTCTCGCCGCCCACTGCATCTCAAGCTCGGACAGCGATCTCAAGCTGATGGCGGCGCGCGGCGCGACGGTGCTGAACTGTCCGCGCGTGTTCGCTCGCGCCGGCGTGACCGCCGCATTCGGGCGCTTCGCCGACCATGGCGTGAAAACCGTGGTGGGGACCGACGGCTACAACATGGATTTCCTCGGAGAGTTGAACGCCGCGTCGATCATCTCCAAGATTTCGTCGGGACGGGCCGATGCGGCGAACGCGCCCGAACTGATCGAGTCTGTCACCGCGACGGCTGCAAGCGTTATCAAACGCCCCGATCTCGGCGTCATCGCTCCGGGCGCGACCGCCGACCTGACCGTCGTCGATCTCTCCCATCCGCATCTGCAACCCTTGTTCGATCCCAGGCGCGGCCTGATCGCGCTCGCGAACCGCGCGAATATCGATCAGGTGATCGTCGACGGGCGTCTGCTGATTGATCGCGGCCAATATGTTGAAGGAGATGAGACCGCGATCGGCTCGGCCGCGGCGGCTGTGATCGGCAAGATCTGGGATCTGCCGGAAGCGCAGGCGGCCTTCAATGGTTGAGGGCGGCGTTGCGCGCCGCGCATGCGCGGATCGAGCGTGACGTCTTGCGTGGCGCGGCCGCGCCATAGGATGCTGCGCGGCGCATCCGGAGATCAGACGTGACCGCTCTGCCGCAGGCCGACATCGTGCTCCTCAATGGCCCAGTCTATCTCGGGCTGAAGGAGGGCTATGCGAGCGCCGCCGCGCTTTGGGCCGGGCGCGTGCTGGCCACGGGCGCGCCTTCCGACATGGAGCCGCTCATTGGTCCGACGACGAAAGTCGTCGATCTTAACGGGCGCCTCGCGACGCCAGGCTTTTACGAGGCGCACCTGCACCTCCTGCCGCTCGGGCTCACAATGAGCGAGCTGGACGTCAGGCCGCGCTTCATCCGCACGCTCGACGACATGTTGAAGCTGATCGCCAGACGGGCCCGCGAAATCAAGCCCGGAGAGTGGATTCTGGCGCGCGGCTACGACCATTTCGAGCTTGATGTGAAGCGTCATCCGCATCGCACCGAGCTCGATGCGGCGGCTCCCAATAATCCCGTCTATGTCGTGCGGGCCTGCGGCCATCTGGCGGTGGCGAATTCATTCGCTCTCAAGCTCGCTGGCGTCGACGAGCGTACGCCCGTTCCGGCCGGCGGAGCCATTGAGCAGGTCAATGGATCGTTGACCGGTCTCATGGCGGAGAATGGGCGCGACTCGCTTCAGAAAGTGATCCCGGACCCGACAGACGAGGAGCTTGTTGCGGCGATCGAACGGGCCGGGCGCTATTGCAACAGCTTCGGCGTGACGAGCGTGATGGATGCTGCGGTCGGCATTCGTTCGCAGATGCGCGAAGTAAAGGCCTACCGCACGGCGCGGCGCACGCAGCGGCTGCCGGTTCGCACCAATATGTGCCTTCTTGGCGGCCACAAAGGCATTGTCGCGGAGTGCTTCGCTGAAGGTCTCGTGACCGGCGAAGGCGACGACTGGCTGAGCGTCGGGCCGGTCAAGATATTCACCGATGGTTCGGCCGGCGGCCGCACCGCGGCGATGAGCGCGCCCTATCTCGGAGAGCCCGAGACAAACGGCATCTTCTGTCTGACCGACGCGGAGATGGATGCGCTCACGCGCGACTATCACGACAAGGGTTATCAGCTGGCGGTGCACGCAATTGGCGATGCTGCGATCGAGCAGACGTTGAACGCAATGGAGAGCGCGCTCGCGGCGTCGCCTGATCCGGAGCGCCGCCATCGGATCGAGCATTGCGGTTTCAATTCCGCGGAGCAGATTGCGCGCATGGTCCGCCTTGGAATCGAGCCGACGCCGCAACCCGTCTTCATCTATGATTTTGGCGATCTCTATCGCTCGGTTCTTGGCGATGAGCGGCCGGCGGCAAGCTATCCCATGCGCGACTGGATTGCCGCCGGCTTGAAGCCTGCCGCGTCGTCCGACGCGCCAGTGTGCGACGTCAACATCTTTCCGAACCTTTATACGATGCTCACGCGCAAAACTTCCCGCGGGGTGGTGATTGGCAGGGAGCAGGCGCTGAACATTCACGAGGCGATCGCCGCCTATACCGATTTCGGCGCCTTTGTGAACAAAGCCGAGAGAACGCGCGGCCGGCTTCTGCCGGGGATGCTCGCTGACGTCGCCGTGTTTTCGCGCGATTTGACCACGGCGACCCCGGAACACATCTTGCATGAGACGCGCGTTGATCTGACCATACTCGATGGAAAGATCGTTCACGATGCGACCGGGGAAGCGAGTTGAGTAGCGCGCGGCAGGCGGGGAGCTTTCGAGAAGAAGCGCGGCGAAGCTGCAGCGCCGCGACGCGTGCGCAGGCAATAGGCGCGGCGAGCCGCCTCAGACCCGCTCACGCGGCGTCATGCTGAACCATATCGCCTATCGGTTGGCGCTCGCCGCGCCGGTCCTCTTCGGCGTTCTGCTTTTCGGCTTTCTGCTTCTGCAACTGACTCCGGCCGACCCGGCGGCGATCATTGCAGGCCCGACCGCAAGCCAGGAGTTGGTGGCTCAGATTCGTAGGGACATGGGCCTCGATCGCCCTGTCATCGTGCAATTCGCGCTTTATCTCGTCCGCGTGCTGCAGGGCGATCTCGGCGTGTCGCTCATCTCGAACAGCCGCGTCACGAGCGAGTTGGGCGACGCCATCGGGCCCACAGTGGAACTGATGTTCGCTTGTCTCGTCTGGGCGATTCCGGCCGGCGTCGCTCTTGGCGCGTTTGCAGCGGTCTATCGCGGACGCCTGATCGATCGGCTCGTCATCGCGGTGTCCGTCGCTGGCGTGTCGACGCCGGTGTTTTTCATCGGGCTGATCCTGATGCAATATGTCGGCTATCAGTGGGACCTACTGCCGTTCATTGGCCGGGGCGGGCCGCTCTGGACGTTCGACGGCCTTTCCCACATCACTCTGCCCGCGATGACGTTGGGCCTCACCTTCGTCGGACCGATTTCGCGCATGACGCGTACGGCGGCGCTCGAAGTGATGAACGCCGACCATGTGCGCACGGCTCGCGCCAAGGGGCTGCGCGAGCGCACTGTGGTCATCAAGCATGTGCTGCGCAACGCGCTGATCCCGGTCGTCACCCTGATCGGCCTGCAAGCGGGGTATCTACTGGGCGGCGCCGTGGTGACTGAAACCATCTATTCCTGGCCTGGCATCGGCCGGCTCGCCGTCGGCGCCATTCTCGCGAGCGATTTTCCCCTGGCGCAGGGCGCGATTCTGACGCTCGCGATCGCTTTCGTCAGCATCAATCTCGTTGTCGACATGCTCTACGCTGCGCTCGATCCTCGGGTGCAGACGCATGGCTGATGTCAGCGCCTCAATGAATGATGCGCCGCCGCGCCGCGTTGGAGCAGCGTCGCTGGTGCGCCGCATCTTGCGCGACAGGCTCGCTGCGTTGGCGCTGCTGATTCTTGTGATCATCGTCATCGGCGCCCTGTTCGCGCCATGGCTTGCGCCATTCGATCCCTATGAGACCACTCGCCGTCCGTTCCTGCCTCCCTTCTGGAGCGATGGCCACGTCCCTCGCCACAAGCTCGGCACCGACGCACAAGGCCGCGACATGCTCTCACGCTTGCTCTATGGCGCGCGTCTGACGCTCGTGATGGGGCTCGCATCGGTGCTGCTCGGCGGCGTGCTTGGCGCCCTGTTCGGCATGCTCTCCGCCTTCTATCGCCGCATCGATCCCTATGTGATGCGCTTCGCCGATATTCTGCTTTCTTTTCCAGCGATCCTGCTGGGCCTTGCGCTGGCTGCGGTTGTCGGTCCGGGCCTCACCGCGATTGTCATCGCGCTTTCGATCGCAACTATTCCCGATGTCGCGCGAGTCACGCGTGGAGCCGCCGTTGTCGTGATGGCGCAGGACTATATAGAGGCCGGCCGCGCGCTTGGCCTGCCCGACCGCACGCTGATCTGGCGCTATCTCGGCCTCAACTGCATCTCTTCGGTGTTTGTGTTTCTCACGCTGCGCTTTGGGCAGGTGATCCTGATTGGCGCTGCGCTGTCCTTCCTCGGCCTTGGAGTGCGGACGCCGGAGGCTGAACTCGGCATGATGGCTTCGCTGGGCCGCGACTCCTTGTTCTTCGCGCCGCATATTTCGCTGCTGCCGAGTCTCGGCATCGTTCTGATTGTGCTCTGCGTCAACATTCTGGGCGATGCGCTGCGCGACGTGCTCGATCCGCGTCTGCGCAACACCTAGGCTAAGGCCTTCCTGAATTTGGCTTCATGAGTGGAGGAGAGATCATGAAAGCATTGTTGAAGGCGATTGGAGGCGCGGCTCTTGCCGTCGCTGCATTCGCCGGACCGGCGATTGCGCAGGGGTCGAACGCCAGCATTACCGTGGTGCGCGAGGTCGACAGCGATCGCTATGACCCTCATCGCTCGACAGCGCGCGCCGCGTCGGAAATCCTATTCATGCTCGGCGACACGCTGGTGTCGCTCGACTATGACATGGCGACGATCAAGCCGGGTCTCGCGACAAGCTGGTCGGTTTCTCCGGACGCCAAGACCTACACTTTCAAGCTGCGCAACGATGTGAGCTTCTGCGACGGCAAGAAGATGACGGCGCAGGATGTGGTCTACTCGATCAAGCGCTGGATCGATCCGGCGACGCGATCGCCGGTGGCGTGGCGGGCCGGGCAGGTGGAGGATATCGTCGCTGCCGACGACTACACCATCGAATACAAGCTGAAGGCGCCGTTCTCTGAGTTGCTGTATCAATTGACCCAGAGCTTCGCCGTCGTGGTCGACAAGGCGAATGTGGAGGCGCTCGGCGCCGATTTTGGCGTCAAGGGTTTCAACGGAACCGGACCCTATTGCTGGGTCGACTGGAAGCCGCGCAACGAATTCCGGATGAAGCGCAACGCCGCCTACAAATGGGGACCTCCGATCTATGAGAACAAAGGCCCGGCGCATATCGAAGAAATCGTATGGCGCATCGTGCCGGAAGAAGCGACTCGTCTCGCCGCGGTAATGACCGGTCAATCGCAGGTGACGCAATATGCGCCGTTCACGGGCATGCCGCAGATGCGCGCCAACAAGAATCTCAAGATCGTGGAGATGAAGGAGGCCTTCTGGACCTATTTCGTTGGGTTCAAGATCGACAAGGATGGCGTCAACGACGCTGCGGTGCGCCGCGCCATGGTGATGGCGGTGGACCAGAAGGCGATCGCGGACAATCTGTTCTTCGGCGAGGTCGAGCCGGCTTACAGCTACATCTCCACCGAAGCGCTGGACTGGAACAAGAAGCTCACGCCTGAACTGATCAAGACGAACGTTGTAGAAGCCAACAAGCTTCTTGATGCAGCCGGCTGGGTCCGTGGACCGGATGGAATCCGCGTCAAGGACGGCAAGAAGCTTTCGCCGCTCATCTATGGCTTCACGGGGTCGACCTGGCAGAAGTTGATGGAGGCGATCCAGGGCGACTTGCGCAAGGTCGGCGTCGACATGCGCATCCAGCTCTTCGATGCGACTATCGCCTGGGGCAAGCTCGCCACCCAGGAGTTCGACATGTTCGGGATGAGCTATCCCTATATTTCGGCCGGTGACGCGCTCAATCTCTATTTCAAGTCGACCAACGCGCCGACCCCGAACCGGATGAACTGGAAGGATGCGCGCACCGACGAACTACTGCTGAAGGGAATGGCGGCCACGAACGACGCCGACCGCGCCGCAGCCTATGGCGAGGTGCTCGAGCAGGTGCATAAGGCGGCCGTCTGGATTCCGCTTTATCACGAGCCGATGAAGATCGCGGCCTCGGCGCGACTGGGGCCGTTCAAGGCCCACAATATCTATGGCTGCGGCCTCTACAAAGGCCTCGACCTGAAATTCACGAAATAAGGCCGGTTGTCGCTGCGACGCATTTCAACGCGTCGCGGCGACGGCAACTCACTCACAGATACGTTGGAATTGCAGCATGTCCGTCACCGTCATCAGGAACGCCGACTGGATCATCGCCTATGACGCCGGGGCGAAGGGCCATGTCTATCTGCGCCACGGCGACGTCGCTTATGACGGCGACCGGATTATTCATGTTGGGGGCGCCTATCAGGGCGATGCCGCATCTATGATTGACGGGCGAGGCGCGATGATCATGCCCGGCCTTGTCAACATTCATTCGCATCCATCGTCCGAACCGATGACAAAAGGCTGGAATGACGAGCTTGGCAGCGCAAGACTCTACGGCTCGTCGCTTTATGAGTTCATGCCGCTGTTCCGTTGCGACGCCGAGGGGGTGAAGGCTTGCGCTCAGGTCGCCTATTCCGAACTCCTCATGTCAGGCGTCACGACCTTGGTCGATATGTCCGTCGCCTGGGAGGGCTGGCTTGAGGCCTTCGCCGCATCAGGTCTGCGCGGCGTTCTTGCGCCTATGTATCGCTCGGCCTCATGGCGAACCGATAACGGCCACGTCGTGACCTATGACTGGAATGAGCAGGCCGGCGCAAAGGCTATGGAAGCTGCGCTGAAGCTTATCGAAGTCGCGTCGAAACATTCGTCGGGACGAATGTCTGGCATGGTGTCGCCATCGCAGATCGACACCTGCACGCCGGGGCTGATCCGTGACAGCCACGCTGAGGCGACGGCGCGCAGGCTTCCTTTCCAGATTCATGCAGCTCAAAGCGTCGTCGAATTTCACGAAATCACGCGCCGTCATGGTCTGACGCCGGTGCAGTGGCTGAAGTCGCTTGGCGTCCTGAGCGACGTCAGCATCATCGGCCATGGCATTTTTCTCGATCATCACACCTCGGCGCATTGGCCGGAGACTGACGACATCGGGATGCTGGTCGATCATGGCGTGACCGTCGCCCATTGCCCGGTGGTTTTCCAGCGACGCGGCATCGCGATGCAGAGCTTTGGCCGCTACGTCGCCGCCGGCGTGAAGATGGGAATCGGCACCGACACTTATCCACATCACATGCTGGAGGAGTTGCGCGCGGTCTGCATTGGATCGCGCATGATGGCCGAGAATGTATTCGATCTGCGCACGAGCGACGCCTTTAACGCGGCGACGCTCGGCGGCGCGAAAGCGCTTGGCCGTGACGACGTCGGGCGTCTTGCGGCGGGCGCCAAGGCGGACATCGTCATCGTCGATGCGACCCACCCGATGATGCGGCCGCTGCGCGATCCCCTGCGCAGCCTGATCTATTGCGCCGCGGAGCGCGCGGTGAAGACCGTCATCGTCAATGGCGTCGTTGCGGTGGACGGCGGCAAAGTGCTGACGATGGACTATCCCGCTGCGGCGGCTGCTCTAGAGGAGGCGCAGCGACGCGCCGAGCCGAAGGTGAAAGACTTTGATTGGGCGAAGCGCGATCATCTTACGATTTCGCCGCTCGCCTTTCCGATGCGGGCGCCCTGAATGAGCGATGGTCTTCACCGGAGCGCCGACCAAGGCGACGATCGTGAGATCGTTCTCGACGTTCGCGATCTGAAGACGCATTTCAGGACGGACCGCGGCTTCTATCGCGCCGTCGATGGCGTCAGTTTCTCAGTCGCCAAGGGGCGCACGCTCGGCATCGTTGGCGAAAGCGGCTGCGGCAAGAGCGTAACTTCGTTGTCGATCATGGGATTGGTGCCGGAGCCGCCGGGAATTCGCGCCGGTGGTCAAATCATATTCGGCGGACGCGACCTCTTGCAGTGCTCACGGGCCGAACTGGAAGAGATTCGGGGCGCCAGAATCGCAATGATCTTCCAGGAACCGATGACGTCGCTCAATCCGGTCTATCGGGTCGGCGATCAGATCATCGAAGGGTTGCGGCGTCATCGTGACATGTCGGCGGCCGAGGCGCGGGAGCGCGCGATCGAGATGCTGCGGCTCGTGCGGATTCCGTCTCCGGAAATCAGGGTCGATTCCTATCCGCACGAGATGTCCGGCGGCATGCGTCAGCGAGTTATGATCGCGCTGGCGCTCGCCTGCGATCCGCAGGTGTTGATCGCCGACGAGCCGACGACCGCGCTCGATGTGACGATTCAGGCGCAGATTCTCGAGCTCATGCGCGATCTTCAGAAAAGGCTCGGCGCGGCTATCGTCCTGATCACGCATGATCTCGGCGTCATCGCCGAGACCGCGGATGATGTTGTGGTCATGTATGCCGGGAAGATCGTCGAGAGCGCCACAGTCGCGACGCTCTTCGCCAACGCTCAGCATCCTTATACGCTCGGGCTGCTCGCATCGATCCCGCGGCTCGATAAAGATCGTGAGCGATTGCAGACAATCGAAGGCATGGTCCCTTCCCCCGATGCGATGCCGGCGGGATGCCGCTTCGCGCCGCGATGCGCGCTCGCCAATAAAAGGTGCCGCGACGAGGAGCCGCCATTGCGAACGCTTGGCCTCGATCATCTGGCGGCTTGTTGGCGCGCGCCAATCGAAGTGGCGGAAGCTTGAGGGGACTATGAGCGGCGCTCTTCTCGAGGTTTCCGGCCTGACCAAGCATTTCCCGATCACGGGCGCGTTCGGGCGAAGCATCGGCGCTGTGAAGGCGGTCGATGGCGTCAGCTTCACGCTCAAGCGCGGCGAGACGCTCGCGCTGGTGGGCGAATCCGGCTGCGGGAAGTCGACCACGGGCCGACTCATCCTGCGACTTATCGAAGCGACGTCGGGAAATATCCGGTTTGACGGCGCCGATGTGCGAGCGCTCCACAAAACGGCTTTGCGGGCGCTCAGGCGGCGGATGCAGATTATCTTTCAGGACCCTTTCGCCTCGCTCAACCCGCGCATGTCGGTCGCTGACATTCTCGCCGAACCGTTGATCTTGCACGGCCTTGCGAAGCCAGCGGATGTAACGCCAAAGATGCAGGAATTGCTGCGCGTCGTTGGTCTCGGCCCGCAGCATGCGGAGCGCTTTCCACACGAATTTTCCGGCGGGCAGCGTCAGCGCATTGGTGTTGCGCGCGCGCTGGCGACGCGGCCTGATCTCGTTGTCTGCGATGAGCCGGTGTCGGCGCTTGACGTGTCCATTCAGGCGCAGGTCGTAAATCTGCTTCAGGATCTGCAGAGCCAGTTCGGACTCTCCTATATCTTCATTGCGCATGATCTTGCGGTCGTGAAACACATCGCGACGCGGGTCGCGGTGATGTATCTCGGTCGCATTGTCGAGCTTGCCGATAAGCGCACGCTCTATGCCGCGCCACGCCATCCCTATACGCAGGCGCTGCTGGCAGCCGCGCCATTGCCAGCGCCGGGCTTGCGTGAAGGTCGCGCGATTTTGCAGGGCGATGCGCCGAGCCCGGCTAATCCGCCGCCGGGTTGCGCCTTTCATCCCCGTTGCATTCATGCTCGGGATCGATGCCAGGTTGAGCGGCCTGATCTGCGCGCGCTGCCCGGAGGCGCTCAGGTCGCCTGCCATTTCGCTGAGGCGCTTCCGGACACGAAGTTGATCGCGAAGCAGCCGTTCAATCCGGTCCTGATGCAGCGATTTGCACGCCTCAAGAGGGATCGCCTTCGCGCGACTTGAGCGCGCGAGGTCAGATCAGAATGTCGCTGACCTTGAGGGGATAGATATCAACCTCGACAAGCTGGCCGCCGCGTTGCAGACGTCAAGTCGCCCGCGCGCTCCATCAGTCAGACGAAAGCGTACTTGCGCCACATCCTGAAAGTGGCGTCCTGGCAACGAAGAGCCGACATCAGCTGAGCGTCTTCGCGCCGCGAGCGATCCGGGTTCGAGGACATCACTCCTGCAACGAGGCGGAAGCAACCTGACATTTCGGTCGCCGTCCGATGAACGAGACGCATGGGGCAGGGCGGCGCGTCGCCGACGATGCCAAGCCGAAGCGGTCGGCCCAAAGCTTTCAGGACAGGATTAGGCATCGGCTTACCATGGGTCTCGGCTGTAGCGGCTTGATGTTCGCGCAGCCTCTTATTATTAAATCAAATGAATTGAGCAAAGGGCGTGCGATGGGCAGGATCATTTTGTCAGGCGGACGGGTGGTCAGCGGGCGTGGAGCCGAAGTGCTCGCGCGCGGCGCCGTGGAGATCGTCGACGGAAGGATCGGTCGCGTCGGCCCCGTCGAGACCTCCGATGTTCACGACGGGGCTGAGGTGGTCGATGTAAGTGGCCATACGGTCACTGCCGGTCTGATCGATAGTCACATGCATGTGTTTCATGAGCCGCAACTGCTGAATTTGCCGCAAGGCGCGGCGGCGATTTGGGGCGCAAACTATGTTCAGTCCGCGCTCCGCGCCGGCTTCACGACGATTCGCGATCTTGGCGCGAAAAGTCCCGAAGTCTTCGGATTGAAGCGCGCGCTTAATGAAGGTTGGACAGTCGGCCCGCGCTACCTCGCAAGCGGCAAGGCCATATGCATCACCGGCGGACACGGCTGGCGGAACCTCAGCCAAGAAGCGGACGGACCGGACGAGGTGCGAAAGCTTGCGCGTGAGGAGATCAAGCGCGGCGCAGACGTTATTAAGCTGATGGCGACAGGCGGAGCCGGCACGCTGACCGAGCTGCCGACGCAAGTGCAACTCGGGGTCGCGGAAATGCGGGCCGCCGCCGAGGTGGCGCACGACGCGGGACGTCCTGTTGCTGTCCATGCGCTTGCGACGCAGGGGATCATAAACGCTATCGAAGCGGGCGCGGACAGCGTTGAACACGGCGTTTTTCTCGACGAACGTGGGGCCGAGCTCCTCGTGAAGCACGATGTCGCGCTCTGTCCGACCCTCTCGGTTTATCCTCGTATCGTCGAGCGCGGCCCCGCCGGCGGCGAGGAGCAATTCGTGATCGACCGCTCCGTTCTGTTGCGGCGGCCGCATCTCGACAGCATCTCGCTCGCGGTGAAGGCTGGCGTGCGCATCGTTTTCGGCACCGACGCGACGACTTTGTATAACCCGGTGGGCGATGTCTCCGCCGAGCTCGATCTGATGCGGCAAGCCGGCATGTCCGCGCTCGACATCATTTTGTCCGCGACGCGCACAGCGGCGAGCGTATGCCGCGTCGAAGGAGAGGTTGGCACGCTGGAGAGCGGAAAGATCGCGGACATCACCGTCACCGAAGGCGATGCGACCACGAACATCCTCGACCTGACGCGCACGGCGCGGGTCTATCGAGCGGGATCGCTTGTTTACGCCAAAGACGATGGCGTGCGCAGCGCAGGACTTGTCGCGGCGCCGATCCTCAAGGCGGATCTGGCGCGTTAGGAACCGCGAAATGACGAACGAATCCGCATCGAGAAGGTCGCGGATTGGCCGGGCGATATAAGCGTGACGCCGGGCTTTTCCGCGAGTTCGCCGTCGAACCCAACTGGATCGGCATGGGCGCTCAGCGGTTCGATGCAGAGGAATGGCGCCGACGGCCGGCTCCACAGCATGAGATACGGCAATGACGGAAAATCCACATGGATCATTTCGCCGTCGCGCGGACCGAAGGCGACGGAGCGGCTGTTGAGCCCGAGGAGAAGTACTCCGCCGGTAGCAAACAGCGTCGGCGAAAGCGGCAGCCGGCCGTCCTGCAAGGGAAGAATGCCACGCTTAGGACCCACCAGCCGTTCAATCGGGCGTGTGTAGGCGAGCGTGCGATCGTCCGGGAAGAGGACGACGTGATCCGATTTCGCCGCGGCCTCTACGAGCGGCCAGCGGAAGCCGGGATGGAATCCAAGGCTCGCCGGCAGCGGCTTTTCGCCTGGATTTTCGATGCGCGCCGTGATCTCTAGCGCTTTGGGCCGCAACGCGAAGTTTACGCCAAGCCGGAATGCGAATGGATAATGAGCGCGCGTGTCGTCGTCATCGCGCAAAATAAGTTCGCAATTTGTTTGGCTCGCCGCGACGAAATCGAAGCGTCGAATTCCGGCGAAGCCATGCAAAGGCATCGCATATTCGCGACGGTCGACCCGCACAACACCGCCGCGGACCGCCGCAACCACCGGGAAGAGTATAGGGCACGCGCCGGCCCAGATCGCGGGCTCCGGCCGCCAGAGTACTTCCCGCCCTTCGAACGCCAGCCTCGTGAGTTCCGCGCCCAAAAGCGAGATACTCGCTTCAGACCCTCTTGACCTGAGATGGATCGTCTCGTCCACGAAAGCGGTCTCGCCGATTGCCTTGCACAGGAGCGAGGCAGCATTTAATCCACTTATTGGATGAAATTTGGCGAGGCGTCCATCGGGTGCGGATTCAGGACTATATTCGAGACCAACCGGACGTAATTGCTGCGGCGTTGCGGGCTGCGGACACCGCCCCGGCGTTCTCTCTGGCGGGCGCCGTTCTGATCGGCTCGGGCTCGTCGCTGAATGCGCTTTCGGTTGTGGCGGAGACATTGCCTTCGCTGGCGCGCCCGCCGGTCGTTGGCCCGTCAGCCTATCTCGCGGAAGATTACGGCGCGAGACCGGCTCTGATCCTGTCGCAAAGCGGCGCGAGCACGACCAGTGTCGCGGCTGCTGAGCGAGCGTTGGGGGCGGGTGGTCCTCTTTTGATCGTCACATGCGAGGCCGACAGCCCGCTTGCCCGCTTGCCCGCTTCGCGCCTAGTCCTTTGCATCGGAGGCGAACCCATCGGACCGAAAACGAAAGGGTTCACCGCCACTCTGGCTGCCGTGCTTGGCGTCGCCGCGCGGGCAAATGGCGCGTATCTGCCCGAATTTTCTCGAGCGCGGTTCGCGGCGCTGATCGAGGCGGCGGAAGGGGCGGCCGAAGAGTTCGCGGCGAAGCTCGACCATGTCGACAATGTGGTCATAGCGGGGAATGGCCGCTTTCTCGGCATCGCGCTCGAAGCGTCGCTCAAAGTGGCTGAGATCACGGGTTTCGCGACGGCCGCCTTCACGTTCGAGGAGCTGCTTCATGGACGCCTGCATGGCGTTGGTCCGGAGAGTCTCGTCGTCATGATTGTCGCAGCGACGGACGAAAGACATGTCGCGGAAACGACCGCCCGCGTCATGGCCGAGCGTGGCGTGCAAGTGCGCATTCTCAATCTCACCAAGACGTCGACTTCGTTCGACTGGATGCAGATCCGTGCGCCGGCCGCGCCGCTTGATGCATTGGCCGCGATCGCGCCCTTTCAATGGCTTGCGACGCATCTTGCGCTTCGGCGCAGCATGGAGCCCGAGGCGATGCGTTATCCCGGTCTGTCGAAGGCCCTCTCGATCAAATTGCCGGCCTGAAATGTTGATTGGCGTCGATATCGGTGGCACGGCTGTGAAGGCGGGCGCCATCGACGCCGCGGGCCGGATGCTCGTCCGCCGCATCTTCCCGTTCGCCGCTGATGGCGCGTTTGAGGGTTTTCTGGAGCGCGTCGTCGAAACCTGCAGGGCGCTGGATGTGGACGTGGGCGGGCGGGCGACAGCGATCGGCGTCTGCATGCCCGGGCATATCGATGCGGATACAGGCCGGCTAACGGACGGCGGGGCTAACATTGCGATCCTGCGCGAGCGCCCGCTGGCGGCCTTGATGGCGGACAAAATCGGGGCGCCGGTCCATGTCGCCAACGACGGCGTCGCGGCTGCGATCGGAGAGCTGAATTGTGGCGCCGCCTCGGCGTTCCGGCGCTTCGCGATGCTGACTCTCGGCACCGGCGTCGGCGGCTGCGTGGCGCTGGACGGGCAGGTGGTCACGGGTCGGCGAGGCGAGCCGCCCGAACTTGGGGCGATCGTGTTGGACGAGGGAGGGCCGTCGCACGGCGCCGGTCGGCCGGGATCCCTGGAGAGTTTCGCCGGCGCTCAAGGTTTTCTTGCCGCTTATCGAAGCGCCGGGGGGCGGGCGGCGATTGCGGATCCGAAAGAGTTGTTCGATCGCATCGCGATTGACGCCGCCGCGGCGAAGGCGGTTGCAACAACGTCTCGCCGCATCGCTCAGGCGCTCGGTGGGCTGATCAACGCGCTGGCGCTTGACGGGTGTATTGTTGGCGGCGGAATTAGCGCCGCTGGCCCGGCGCTGCTCGACCCGATCCGCGCGGCGCTGCCGGATTTCACCTGGCCGATGCTGTTGGCGGATGTGAAGGTCGTTCCGGCCGCGCTCGGCAACGATGCCGGAGTCATTGGAGCCGCGCTGCTCGCAGGCGAACGATCAGGCGCGATCAGGAAGCGTCGGCCAGCCGAATAGGCTCTGGCTCCGTATGCTCCTGGCGCCTCAGGCGGGCGAAGTCAGGAGTCATTGTGTCGAACATCACAAGCGCCGCGGCGCCCAGCACCCGCGTGTTGAGGCCGGCCTGCGCCTTCACCAGCCGCCGACCCTGCGGATTGTGACGGCTGGATACGCTCGGCGGCAGGGGTTCGATGGCTGCGAGCAAAGCATCGAGCAACGGCTCCGGCATCAGCCCGCCGACGATCACAGCTTCAGGGTCGAGCAGATTCTCAACGCTGACGATGGCGTTGCGCAGATGTATGCCCGCCGCCGAAATCCACGCGGTCAGTCGCGGATTTTTCGCGGCGTAGGCGGCCGCTAGCGCCGCCACATCCACCGCCCGCGCGCCCTCGGGCTCGCCGGTAAGCGCGCTTTGCGCAGCGGATAAGGAGACATAGCGTTCGAGGCAACCGGAATTCCCGCACGCACAGGGAAGTCCGCCGGGCACGCTGATCAGATGAGCGACCTCGCCCGCCATGCCGGACGCGCCCCGCCCCGGCCGCCCGTCCATGACGATCCCGCCTCCCAGCCCGACGCCGAGATAGAAATAGAAGAAGCTGCGCAGCGCCTTGCCGGCGCCGTAAAGCATCTCGCCGATCGCTCCCGCCGTCGCATCGTTATCGACCAGCACGGGGAGGCTGAGCCGTTCTTGCAAACGGTCGGCGACGGGAAACTCTTGCCAGTTTGGTCCTGGAAGCGGGCCAAGCGCGGTTGGGTCGCCGTTGCGAACGAGCGCCGGCAGCACCAGACCGAGCCCCCAGACCCGTTCGCGCGGAGCCGCGTGACGACCGAGCAGCGCCTGCGCCGCCGATTCGATAAGCGGGACGAGCACGTCGGGTGTCGCTTCGATCACGGGCAGAACTACTTCACCGCGAATCGCGCCGCCGAGGTCGAGCAGGATTACTGACAATCGGCTGTGATCGAAGGAGACGCCGAATGAGTAGGCGCCGGCTGGATCAATTTCGATGTTGATCGGCGGCTGGCCGCGGGAGCCGGACCGTCGCGCCCGTTCGGTGACCAAATGCTCACGCTTCAGCACCTCCATGATGTTGGAGATCGTTTGCGCGGACAGGCCGGTGCGGCGGGCGATTTCGGCGCGTGACAGCGGCCCGTGGAGGCGAATGGCCTCCAAAACAACGCGCCGATTGTAGCGCTGCCCATGCTCCAGGTTGGTTCCGAAAAGCGCCATGGCTCCAAACGTCGGCTCGAATTCGAGAGATATCAGAAGACGGTTGCGCGTTCTTGCGCAACCCTATTAAATCAAATCGATGGATTGAATAAGCCAGGAGGGACCTACGACGCATGGGTGTAGTGGATGCGCCGACTGGCCGGATCATACTGACTGGCAGCCGTCACATGGTTGCGGCTGGGCATCCGCTTGCCGCCATTGCGGCGCTGCGCATCCTCGAAGGAAAGGGGAACGCCGTTGACGCCGGCGTCGCGGCCGGGTTCGCGCTCAACGTTCTTCAGCCAGACATGGCCAATCTCGGCGGCGTCGCGCCGATCCTGATCCGCATGGCCGACGGGCGCACGACGACGATCGCTGGCGTTGGCCGCTGGCCGAAGCTAGCGACGCTCCAAGCCGTGGCCGCCGCTGGCGGCGGGCGCATTCCAGAGGGACCGCAGCGCTGGGTGACGCCAGCGGCCGTGGACTCTTGGCTGTTGGCGCTCCGCCGCTATGGCACGATGTCGGCGGCAGACATTCTCAGCCCCGCGATCGAGCTCGCGCGCGATGGTTTCGCGATGCATTATTTTCTGCAGTCCAATCTCGCCGAGAACGCGGAGCGCCTGCGCGGTTGGCCCGGCGCTGCTGAAACGTATCTGCCCGGCGGATCCGTTCCGGCGACTGGCGATATCCTGCGTCAGCCGCGCCTCGCCGCCACTCTTGAGCATCTTGCCGCCGCCGAGCGGAAGGCACGTGGCAAACGGGAAGCGGGCGTCATCGCAGCGCGTGACGCCTTTTATAAGGGCGAAATCGCCGCCGAGATCGGTCGCTTCGCCGAGAGCGTCGGATCGTTCCTGCGCGTCGAGGATTTGCACGATTTCGCTGTGGAGGAGCTCCCCGCTGTCTCTGTGACGTATCGGGGCCAAACGGTTTTCGCGTGTGGTCCGTGGAGTCAGGGGCCGGCGGTGTTGCAGATGTTGCGCATCGCTGAACGTTTCGATTTAAAGCGCATGACGGTCGCGGATCGGACGCATGTGCTTGTCGAGGCGGCGAAGGCGTCGCTCGCCGACCGGAATCGCTTTTATGGTGATCCGGATGTCGTGAATCCGCCCCTGGAGCGTCTTATCTCGGCCGGGCATGGCGCGGAGCACGCACGGCGCATTGAACTGACGCGCGCGGCGAACCTCACCGATCAGTCATCGCCGGTCGGCCTCGGCGGTCCCGACACGACTTACGCCTGCGTCGTCGACCGAATGGGCAATGCGTTCTCTGCAACGCCGAGCGACTCCACAATGCTGATCTCGCCGATCGCGCCGTCTCTTGGGTTCGGAATTTCGGACCGAGGTCTCCAGGCTTCGCTCGACCCGCGCGATCCCAATCACGTCGCGCCTGGCAAGCGGCCACGTTTGACGCCAAATCCCGGCCTCGTCGTGGGCGAGGATTTCGTGATGCCCTATGGCACGCCGGGCGGTGAAGTGCAGACCAACGCCATGCTGCAGATGCTCGTGAACCATTTTGATCTCGGCCTCGATTTGCAGGCGGCCGTCGAGGCGCCGCGCTGGGCGACCACGGCTGTACCGGCGACCGAGGATCCGCATCCGTGCGAACCCATGGGCTTGAAGCTCGAGGCGCCTTTGATGGCCGAGATCGGGGACGATCTTCGTCGAAGGGGACACGCCATTTCTGAATGGCCGCGTCATGCGGCGCTGGCAGGCGGGGTTTGCGCGGTGAAACGTCATGGCGACGGCCGCTTGAGCGCTGGCGCTGACCCGCGCCGCATGAGCTACGCGGTTGGCTGGTAAGGGCAGAGCAAACACGCAGGGGATGAGTCATGTCACACTTCACTGGACAAGGTTTTTCACGTCGCGCCATGCTGCGCTCGCTTGGCGCGAGCGGCGCAATCGCGGCGACTGGCGCTTCGCTCGGCGGCGCCAGGGCGCAGTCCGCCAAGAAGATTCTTTATTGGGGTCACACATTTCCGTCGCGGGTGAGGATCGTCAACGAGATCATGGCTCCTGGCTTCAGGAAGGAAGCCGGGATCGACGTCACGCACGAAGATTTTGAAACCAATCAGAACGAACTGAAAATCATCACCGCATGGGCCGGTGGGGCCGGCGGCCCCGACCTTGTTTCAGTCGGCGACAGCAACCTGCCGAACTACGTCTATCGCAAGCTGATCGCCCCGGTGGATCCGACTGCGTTTGGCTTCAAGACGCAGGATGAACTTGTCGCGGCCTACGAGCCCGGGGTGCTTGACGGATTCGTGGTCGATGGGAAGCTCTACGGCATCCCGATGGATCTCGCCTCCATCTCAATGTACTACCGAAAAGACTTCTTTAAGGAGGTCGGGCTCGATCCCGACCAGCCGCCGCAGACGTGGGAGGACGTCGCTGCGGCCGCTCGAAAATTGCTGAAGACTGACAGCAATGGCAAGGTGATCCGCGCCGGATGGTCTTGGCTTGCGCGTAGCAATTCGTCGCATTTCTACTATTGGGGAGCGATGCTTCCGCAGAAGGGCGTCGATTTCATTTCAAAGGACGGCGCGAAGAACGGCTTCAACAACGACGGTGGCGTCGCTGTTCTTGACTACGTCTCCAAGGCTTTTCACGGCTCGAATAAATTCGCCGCGCTTGGCCTTGCGCCGACAATCAATCCGATTGACGATTTCGGCGCCGGACGTGCGGCTATGATCAACTCCGGCCTCTGGCTCCAGCCGTCGCTTGAGGCCGCCTATCCGAAGATTACATTCAAGGATGGCGTGTACGGCATCGCGCGACTGCCGCAATTCGCAGGCGGACAGGTTAAGACCCGCCTCAATCCCTGGGTGTGGATGGTGAGCGCCAGATCGTCTGTGCAAAAGGAAGCTTGGCAGTTCGTCGCCTACATGACGGCCAAGCCGGAGAACCGCAAGGTGTGGCTGCAGCAAGCACAATATGTCCAGCCTTGGAAAGGCTTCGATCAGGACCCCGCTGTGCAGGCCATTCCTGGCATCAAGTCTTTCCTCGCGGATCTCTCGGTCGGCGTTCCCATGCCGCGCACCGCTCGCTTCGTCGAGCTCTCGAGCATTGTCGCCAAAGCCTATGATCGTGTGACGGCGAATGGGGAAAAGGCCGAGGTGGTCGTTCCACAATTCGCCGCGGAAGTTGACCGCTTGCTTGAGGGTTGACGAACGCCCGTGACGGCGATCAGTCCTTCTGCGAACCGGGGACGGCGGTTCGCCGTCCGCGGATTCATGGCGCCCTCTTTTGCGAGACTAAAAGGCGCTCTTCACGGCGGCGGAGCGCCCGGTCACGCCGGCACGGCGTGGCTGATGGTGCTTCCGTCCGTCGTTTTTTTCGCGACGTTCGTCTTCTATCCGATCGGTAACGCCGCCTATGTCAGCCTGACCTCATGGGACCTCATTGGTCCACCGCGCTTTATCGGCTGGCGCAACTACGAGCGACTGCTCACCGACCCCAACTTTCTGCATTCGGCCTGGGTGACGGTCTATTATTCTGTCGTGCTACTGGCCTTTGAACTGCCCATCTCGCTGGGCCTCGCCATCCTGCTCGACCGCAATATCAAGGGCCGCAGTTTCTATCAGGCGGTCATCTTCGCACCAGCCGTGCTGACTCTTGTCGTCGTCGCCGCGCTGTGGCGCGTCGTTCTCGCTCCGGTTGGAGGCCTGATCGAGGTCGTGACTGAACCTTTCGGAGTGACTGGCGTGCAGTGGCTGAACAACCGCGACCTCGCGATGCCGGCGGTGATCCTGGTGAGCCTCTGGAAGAACGTCGGCTATTACATGGTGATCTTCCTCGCCGGCCTGCAGGCGATCCCCATGACGTATTACGAGGCGGCCCGGCTTGACGGCGCAGGTCGCTGGGCTCTGTTCCGATATGTGACGCTGCCACTTCTAAGACCATTTCTTTTGTTCGTGATGGTGATCTCGGTGATCCGCGCGGCGCAGGCTTTCAGCCTTTTCTATGCGCTGACCAATGGCGGGCCGGCTGACGCGACCAAGGTCCTTCCGTATTTGATCTACGAAACCGCATTCGGCTTCAACCGAATGGGCTACGCCTCAGCCATGGCAATGTTGATGTTCGCGGCGCTTCTTGTTCTCACCGCGGTGCAGTTTAGCCTTCTGCGTCCCCGTGGCGGAGAAAGCGCGTGATCCCATTCTCCTCCGCCAATCGCCGCGCCTATCTGCGCAGCCTTGCGACGGACTGGCCAGCGCATGCCGCGCTGATCTTCGGCTGCGCGCTCATCATCGTTCCGCTTGCCTGGATGGTTCTCACCGCGACAAAGACGCATGAGGATGTCTTCACACAAGCTCCCTGGTGGATCCCGGACCATCCCAATCTCGTCCAGAATATCAAGAATGTCTTTGCCCGCATCGATTTTGGGCGATATTTCTTCAATAGCCTGGTCGTTTGCGCGGCGATCACGCTGCTTGATCTCGTTTTCGCGACGTTGGCCGGTTACGCGCTCGCGAAATACCGTTTTCCCGGCAAGCCGATCATCTTTGCGATAATCATCGCCACGATGATGGTTCCGTTCATCGTTCTCGTCATACCCCAATATCTCATCGTCCGAGATCTTGGATGGCTCGACAGTTATGCCGGATTGATCGTACCGTTCGCCATCTCAAGTTTCGGCATTTTCCTCATGCGGCAGGCCCTTGCTGGAACCCCGGATGAGCTGATCGACGCCGCCCGAATCGACGGCGCCGGCGAGTGGCGCATTTTGCTTCAGATCGTCGTGCCGATGCATACGCCTGCGCTGATCTCGCTCGGCATTCTGCGGTTCCTTTCGGAGTGGGACAGTCTTCTTTGGCCGCTCGTCGCGACCAACAGCGCGACAATGAGAACCATGTCGCTCGGCATGGCGATCATGCAGGACGATCGTTATCAGACCGATCTTCCAACACTGATGGCGGCGGCGACGATGGCGCTTGCTCCCGTCGTCATCGCCTACTCCTTCCTCCAGCGTTATTTCATTAAGAGCGTGGCTGGGTCAGGTCTGAAAAGTTGAATCGGTATTCAACGTTGGCATTATATTCTCTTTGGTCTGAAGCCTTCAAACTGGGCATCGCCTACACGCTGATCGGTGAGAAATCCGAGTTCGACGGCGGCGCAACCGCTGTTCGCCCCGAGATGAGCGGAGGCGATGTAGAAATCGGGGCTCCGGCAATCGAAACTGCAATGGAATGACGCATCGGGCAAATGCGCAGATACGCAATGATGTTGAATATGATTCGGCCGGAACACTTCGATTTTCTATTCGCCCAGACGATTCGCTTTCTGCGCGACAGGAGTTCCATTTGACGACAACGCAGGGACGCGACGGGTGGCGCACCCGCGTCGAGACTTTCTCTGCTCTGACGGCGGGTGCGGCCAAATTTCATCTCGCGTCACGCGTGGAGGCGTATTTAAACGAAACGACGATATTCGTCCGAGACTGGAATCAATCTTTTCCTCGCGATCATGTTTGACCACGCATCCGTGCGGCGAGCGTCTGCTTTGGAGAACGGCCCTGAATGTCCGGAGTTGGCGCTCAGCCGCCGTTCGCTAGAGCTTCAAAATGACGCAGCGACGGGTGACTCTCCCGATCTCGTCATGAAAGAAAGTTGAACGCAAGATCATGGCTGCGGTTTCAGAAGTCGATCTGGCCATGAACGTCCCTGTTTCAACTGATCTGCCACGCCACGTTGTCGTTCTTGTTTATCCAGACGTCATGGCGATGGATGTTTGCGGGCCCATGGAGGCGTTCGCCATGGCGAATTTTCTGGCTGAGCGGTCCATTTATCGTCTCTCGATCGCCGCCGTCTCGACCGAACCGGTGATGACGTCGCTCGGCTTCTGCATCGTGCCCAATTTCGCGCTCGCGGAACTGGATGGATCGATCGACACCTTGCTGATCGCCGGTGGCGATGGTCAGGCCAGCGCCTCGCGTGATCTGGCGCTGACCGGTTGGTTGCGGGCGGCGGCCCCGCGGGCCCGGCGACATGGCTCGATCTGCACCGGCGCTTTCCCTCTCGCCGCTTCAGGTCTCCTTGAAGGCAAACGCGCGACGACGCACTGGGCCGTGGCGCCGATCCTTGCGCGCGACTTCCCCTCAACGACGGTTGAGGTCGATAGCATCTTTGTGCGGGATGGGCAGACCTACACCTCCGCCGGCATTTCGGCCGGCATCGATCTCGCTCTGGCGCTCATCGAAGAAGATCACGGGCGAACATTCGCATTGAACGTGGCCCGCAATATGGTCGTGTTTCTCAAGCGGCCGGGCGGTCAGTCGCAATTCAGTTCGCATTTGCAGGCCCAATTCAGCGCCGCTCCCGCCATTCGCAAAGCACAGGAATGGGCTTTGGCGCACCTTTCAGAGGATTTGAGCGCCGCCTCTCTCGCCAGCCGCGTCGGCATGAGCGAGCGAAATTTCCGCCGTCTATTTGTCGAGGAGCTTCGAGAGACTCCGCGCGACTATGTCGAGAGAATTCGGGTCGACGAGGCCAGACGCCTGGTTGAAGACACCACCATGTCCGCCCAGGCGATTGCCAAGCGGTGCGGTTTTGGCGCTACGGACAGCCTGAGACGCGCCGTCGTTCGCCAACTTGGCGTGACGCTTCAACAATACCGCGCGCGATTCCAGAATCCGCGCTCCGGAAATGTTGAATAATGGGGGCTCGAGCGCGCTGGTGATCCGCATTGGCCGGATCTTCGGCGTCTTTGGCCAGAACTGCATGTTGCGAGCGATGGTCGCGCTTTCGGCGCGGTGTTATTTCTTCGTGCGCTGAAGTCCTCGATCTCGACGCGTGCAATCAGATGATATCGCGTTGTTGCGCCGGGCCATGCGGCTGAACGTGTGATCTGGAATGCATGCGCCGGCTTCGAGAGTTTCGGCGGAGTTGAATCGTTACGGCATTAGCCGGCATGTTCTTTTCTCGGGAGCACGCATGTCTGTTAACGGGCCCAGCTATCAGAATCGCCCACAGGTCGTCATTGATATCGGCAACGCCGACAAGGTTCGGCCTGATGGCGAGTTCGAGGCTGCTCTCAGGAAGACGCAGCAAGCTCTCGTCCAGGTCCTGCCTTATTATCTCGAATGCGCCATGGGGCGGGAGGAATATCTCAAGCTGAAAATCGGGACGCCGAATTTTGATGCTTACCTCAGCAACTTCGCATGGAAGATGATCGGCTACGCCAGACAAAATGACCGGGATCAATTTCAAGACGGAGTCAACCGGCAAGTCTATCAGATCACGCCAACCGACTTCAGCGACAGTGAACGCAAATATATCTCCGAGATTCTTCAGCACATTCGATTTACCCCTCATCGGCGCATGCCGCAGGCGGGACATGAGGGCGTAGTCCTGCTCATGGGCAAGCTCTGGAAAAAGGCGCTCAACTTCGCCCACGGAGGCGAGGAAAAGTACACGAAGCGCGTCCTGGAAGATATCGCCAAACAACCGAACGCGACCACCGGAGTGCGGGGATAGATGAAACCAGGCGCCTGTCGTGGTCGCCTTGGAGCTTTCACAACTAAACGCTAGCGGAAAGTTGCGATTGCGCCTTTGGCTGGCGGCAATCGCCATTGCGTCGACGACGGCGTCGGGACGCGCCGGAGAATCCCCCGAAACGGCCAGCCGAGACCGCATGGCGCGCCGTGTCCGGGACCGTCGAGTTTCGGCGATCATGGCGGATTTTGATTAACTTGAGATCGTCGCGCCGGGCGCGACCGCCGACCTGACGGTCGTCGATCTCTCCCATCCGCATCTGCAACCGCTCTTCGATCCCAGACGCGGGCTGATCGCGCTCGCGAACCGCGCCAACATCGATCAGGTGATCGTCGACGGGCGCGTGCTGATCGATCGCGGTCAATATGTTCAGGACGACGAAAGTGAAATAGTCGCTGCTGGCGCCGCGGCGATCAACAGGATCTGGCGACTGCCGGAGGCTCAGGCCGCGTTCAGCGGCTGAGCTTGCCTCGACTGTTTCCGGTAGTGTTGCTCCCGCGCGACACTCGCCGACACAATGTCGCCGCGCTTTGGCCGATGACTTCAGGATGATTAGCCGAGAAAGCTAATTATATACGTTGAATCAAGTATTTGTGTATTTGTTGCACAAGGTTTCGGCGTCGCCGGTTGCGGCGGCCGGACGGCGCAATTGTTGCCCCAGGGAAAACCGCCTTGTATCTCTTCAAGGCTATTGCGTTTCAAAAATTTGCGAATCCGTGTCCGGCGGGTCGCGTCAGAAATAACAACAGGGGTCGGGATGTCGGGCTCGAAGTTTGTGAACGGCGGACGGGGCAGGCGTCGGATCGCCCTTCTGCTCGGGAGCACCGCGCTCGTCGGCGTGGCGGCTTTCACGCCCGATGCGATGGCGCAGACCTTGTGGACGGGCGCCACGGACAGCAACTGGAGCGTGAACGGCAACTGGAACAACAACGCTCCCAACGCCGGCGTCAACGCCAGCATCAACAACACCACCAACAATCCCGTTACGGTCGGCACGGCGGGATCCGCCGCCAGCTCGTTGCTCATCAGCGGAACATCCTCGATCAACGTCAGCGCCGACCTGACGATCACGACTGTTCTCGAGAACAACAGCGCCGCGGCGGTGGGCGTCAATGTCCAGGCGGGCGGCAGCGTCACGGCCGCCGGGTTCTTGAACGATACCGGCGCAACCTTCACGAACGCCGGCACGGTCACAGCGACCGGCGGCGGCTCCAACAATAGCGGCACGCTGAACACGAACGCCGCGACCAGCATCTTCAATGGCGCGCTCACCAACGTCGGAACAGTCAACGCCCGGGGGCAGTTCAACGGAGCGCTCACCAACGGCGCCGTCTCGACATTCAATATTGTCGGCGCCCTGACTGGCCTGACGACAGTCACCAATAGAGGGACGATCGACACCGGAGGCAACAGCGTGACCTTCGGCGCGCTGACGGGGACGACAGGCGCGGCGGTTATCCAGGGCGGCGGCACGCTGACGGTCGGCGACGCCAGCAATCTCAGCGGCTCCTACGCTGGCCAGATCAATGGCGCGACGGCGCTCATCAAGGCCGGAACCGGCACGCTGACGCTGAGCGGGACCAGCAACTATTCTGGCGGCACGACGATCAATGCAGGTACGCTGAGCATCAATAATTCGGGCGCCCTCGGCGCCGGCGATGTCACCGTGTCGGGAACGGGCGCGTTGCTGGCGACGTCGTCTCTGGCTCTGAGTCCGCTGAATTTTACCCTGAACGGCACGCCGACTGTAAGCGCGGCCGCAGGGACGACGCTGACCCTATCGCCCACTAACCTCGGCTTTGGATCGGGCGTTGCGGTGCATGTTGGCTCGACCGGAAACACAGGCACAGTCTCGTTCGCGCCATCATTTTCCATCAGCAACGGCGGCGCGACGTCAATTTCCGTCGATTTTGGCACGCTGACAGGCAACGCGAACTTCCTGGGGAATCTCTCCATGTTCCCGACTGTCAATGTTGCGAGCGGCGCGACGCTGGACATTGCCGGCAGCGCCACGAATGTGAGCGCCTTGACCGGCTCGGGCGTGGTGACGAACAGCGGCGGCGCGACGGCGACGTTAAGGGTTGGACTTAACGACGCGAGTTCGCAGTTTGACGGCGTGATCCAGGACGGGGCGAATCCGACCGCGCTGGCGAAGTCGGGCGCCGGCACGTTCACGCTGACCGGGACCAACACCTACACCGGCGGCACGACGATCGATTTCGGCACGCTGTCGGTCAGCGCCGACGCCAATCTCGGCGGCGCCGCGAGCGGCGTCACGCTGAATGGCGGCGTGCTGCAAGCGACGAGCTCCTTCTCGACCGCGCGCACCATTAACATGACATCCACGGGCGCGATCGACGTCACGAGCGGGAATAATCTGACGCTGACGGGCACGCTGACCGGCGCCAGCACGCTGGGCAAGATCGGAGCCGGCACGCTGACCTTCGGGGCCGGGCTCAATACGGCCGGCTTTTCCGGCGGCATGGTGCTGGCGGGCGGCACGCTGAGCCTGCAGACCAATCTTGCCGCAGGTTTCGGTGCGATCCAGACGACGGGTTCGGTGATCGACTATGGCGCCGGCGTCAACAACGCCGCGCCGATCAACATCAATTCGAACACGACGCAGCTGCAGGTTCTCACGGGAACGGCCACGCAATCGGGTGTCATTTCGGAAACAGCGGGTCCGCGTCCGCTCGAGAAGATCGGCGCCGGGATGCTGATCCTCAACGCCGCGAACACCTATACCGGCGTGACCACGATCAGCGCCGGCGTCATCAATGCGCAGAGCAACTCGGCGCTGGGAACCGGCGCCGTCATCGTCACGAGCGGCGCTGCGTTGCAATTGCAGGGCGGCATCAACTTCGGCAACGCGATCACGCTCAACGGAACCGGCGTCGCCAATGATGGCGCGCTGCGCAACATCTCGGGCGATAGCGTCCACGGTGGCGCGATCACGCTGAATACGGCGTCGCGCATCAATGCGGATGCCGGACGACTGTTTTTGAATGGCGGCGTCAATGGCTCCGCCGCAAACACAGATCTGACATTCGGAGGTGGAGCTGCGCAAATCATCGTAGGCGCCGCGATCGGCGCAAACGTCGGCAATGTGACAGTGAACATGCCGGGCGGCACCGTCGCGTTTTTCACGAACAACAGCTACGCCGGCAGCACCACGATTTCCGCCGGTGGGCTAGTGGCTGTTGGCGGAGACTCAATCCCCGACGCCAGCGCGGTGACGATGAATAGCCCCGCAGGCCTTTTCATCGCCACAAGCGATACCATCGGCTCGCTGACAGGGAGCGGGACGGTTATTCTTGGCAATGGCGGTGCCGCGACGTTGACGATCGGCGCGGACAATACCTCGCCGGCGGCGTTCTCAGGCACGATCGGCGATAACACCGGCTTCGGCACCGGCGGCATCGCCAAGATAGGAACTGGCACGCTGACGCTGACGGGCGCGAACACCTATTCTGGCGGCACGACGCTCAATCAGGGAACGCTTGCGGTCGGCAACAACAGCGCGCTCAGCACGGGAACGCTGACGGTGACGGGCAACAGCGCGCTGACGAACACCGGCGGGTTGAACATCACACTGGCGAACGCGGTCAATCTCAACGCCAATCAGTTGACGCTGACGTCGGGCGTTGGCGGCGGCGGCAATCTCAGGCTGGATGGAACGATCGCAGGCGTTGGCGGCTCTTTGGTAATCACGCGAGTTTCGCCCAGCAGCACCATCCTGACCGGCAATAACTCTTATACCGGCGGCACGACGTTGAGCGCCCCGCTGCTCGGCATCGGCAGCAACACGGCGCTGGGAACGGGCGCTCTGACGGTCAACACGGCGGCCGGCCTGTTCACAACGAATGCCGTCAATGCAGGGCCATTCACGCTTGGCAACAGCATTACGTTAAATGCGAACTTGGACGTCGGCGTCGGCGGCGTTGGATTTCCTGACCTGACCTTGTCCGGCGTTATCTCCGGCGGGGGCAGGCTGGCCACGACTTCGAATGGCGCGCTGACGCTGACCGGGAACAACAACTACAGCGGTGGCACGACGGTCGGCGGCGGCACGCTGAACGCGAATGCGACCAATGCGCTGGGCACGGGCGCGGTGACGGTGAACGCGGGTGCGCTGAACATCGCCGCGGCGACGACGCAGACGGTCGCGTCTGTCACCAACACGGCCGGCGGCGGCGGAACGATCAACAACAACGGCACGCTCAATGCGCCGGTGAGCAACCAGAACGGGACGACGTTCAACAATACCGGAGCCGTGAACGGAACGCTGTCGAACAGCGGCACGGTGAACAATACCGGCGCGGCGATCTGGACCGGCGACGTGGTCAACGGCTCGACCGGCATTATCGTCAACGCCGCGACCTGGACTGGCAACGTGACGAACGGCGGCCGGATCGACAACAGCGGAACATGGACCGGCGACGTGACCAATGCGTCGACGGGAACGATCAACAACACCGGGACTTGGAAAGGCGTCGTCACCGGCACGACCGACATCGTCAACTCAGGCGCTTGGAATGGCGCGGGGACGATCACCGGCACGATCGTCAATATGGGCGCGGGCGTGTTCACGGTGAGCACGAACTCGACGACGAATTCGACCTTCGAGAACAAGGAAGTCGCGACGCTTCTCGTCAACGCCGGCGCGACGTTCTCCGGCATCACGACGCTGACCAACTCGGCGACGATCAGCGTATCAGGCACGCTGACGGCGAACGCGATCAACAATCTCGCCGGCGGCGTGATCACGGTGAACGCCGGCGGCACCATCAATGACGATCTGACCAACGCGGGAACGGTCACCAACAACGGGACCTATAACGCCAACGTCGCGAGCAACAGCGGGACGATCACCAACAACAATCTCTGGAACGGCAATGTCGCGCTGAACAGCAACCTGATCACCAACAACGGGACCTGGAACGGCGCCATCACCTCGAACACGGGGACGATCGCCAACAACAGTCTCTGGAACGGCAATGTCGCGCTGAACACCGGGACGATCACCAACGCCGGAACCTGGACCGGCAATGTCGCGTCGAGTTCCGGCATTCTCAACAACACCGGGACCTGGAGCGGCTCGATCGTCAATTCCGGCACGTTCGCGAATTCGGGGATTGTGTCGAACGGCCTGACCAACTCCAACATCGCCACGACGACGGGCGGGGCGCTCAATGGCGCGAACGTCAACAGCGGAACCTTCACCGTCAACGGGGCGACGACGGCGAACAGCACGTTCGCCAACAGCGGCACGTTTGCGCTGACAGGCGGCAACTTCACCGGCGTCACGACCTTTACGAACAGCGGCACGGTGACGGCGACGGGATCGCGCACGCTCGGCGCGACGAGCTTCGTCAATACGGCGGCCGGCCTGATCGACCTGCGCAACGGTTCGATCACGGATTCGCTGACGCTGGGCGGCGGCTACACCGGCGTCGCCGGCTCGCGCATCGCGCTTGATATCGATCTGTCGCGCGCATCAGGCGCGCGCGCCGATCTGGTGACGGTCAACGGCGCAGGCTCGGGTTCGACGTCGCTGGTGTTCAACATTGTCCAGCCCGGCACCGTCGCCTTCGCGACGCCGATCGACGTGCTGACCGTGACCGGCGGCTCGAGCCTGTCGGTCAATCAGGGGCTGGTGGCGACGAACGGCTTCATCAACTACTTCCTGGCCGAGAGTTCGCCGGGTTCGGGCCGCTTCCAGGTGGTGTCGGTGTTCAATCCGGCCCCGGTGGCGGGCGTGGCCACGGGGCTCAACAGCGCGATCTCCAGCCTGACCACGGGCTTCTTCCAGGGCGCCTCGGCGATCGTGTCGCGGCCGGATGATCCGGCCCCGAACCAGATCGGCGGCGGCCCGTTCATCCGCTTCTCGACTGGCGACGCGACCACCAATCTCAATGGCTCGTCGACCGGATCGGGTCTGGTCTCGCAGTCCGCGACCAACACCAAATCGACCTTCACCGGCTTCCAGGCCGGCGCCGACCTTGGCGTCTACAACATCCACGGCACCGGCTGGAACTTCAACACCGGCGTCTTCGGCGGCGTCGCCAACACCAATGGCCGGTCATATTCGGTGACGCCGACGCCGGGCGGCGGCTCGACCAGCGTCAGCACGTCGATCAAGATGAACGTGCCCTATGTCGCGCTGTACGCCTTCCTGTCGAACGGGCCGTTCGTGGCGGAAGTGAACCTGCGCAAGGATTTCTACGACGCGGTGGTGAACTCGTCGGGCGGCGGCGTGGCGTTCACAGCCAGGGATCAGCGTCTGACCGGCGACGGGCTGAGCCTCAACGCCAACATGTCCTACCGTTTGAGCCTGTTCGAGAGCTGGTATGTCGAGCCGTCGATCGGCGTGTCGAAGGGGCGCTACACCTTCGGCAACCTGCCGCTGGCGACGGGGACGGGCGATCAGGCGACGTTTGCGGCGATCAACAGCATTCTGGGCCGGGCCGGCGCCAATATCGGCACGAGCTTCGTGGTGCAGGACAAGCTGATTCTCGCGCCCTTCATCCATGGCTCGGTGTGGCATGAGTTCGCCAGCGACACGAAGGCGACGGTGCAGACGATCGGCACGACATTCGACGTGACGTCGGAGCGCGTCGGCACCTTCGGCCAGGTTGGCGGCGGGCTGCAGTTCAAGATCGTCGACACGAACTTCCTCGGCTTCGTGCGCGGCGACTATCGCTTCGGCGACAAGGTCCACGGCAAGGCCTTCAACGCAGGTCTCAAATTGCAGTTCTGAGATTTCCCGCCATCAAGATCCGTGCGATTTCGCGCGCCGGCATCGTCGCGTTTCCCTTGAACGAGGCGCAGTCGGAGACTCTTCCCGCAGATATTGCGAGTTGAAAGGCCTCATGGGCTGCGCGAGTGTGATCTGAATGTTGGTTATGAAGAGCGGACTCGAACAGCCGGTTATGGGCATACCTTGTTGTCGCTGCGCAACTATCCAAGTCCGACAGATCGCTTGGTAGCGGCGAGGTTCGCCGGCCTATCTGCGGTGGTCCTTGGGGGAGCCGCTAGCGGAGTGCGACGCGAGGCGCCATCAGTTCGCAGGCGCTCGCGATCGGACGCCCGAATTCGCAAACGCATATTAGACGAATAGTTGACGGATTCGCACTTCGCCGTCTTAAGTCTTTGAAATCATTGGCGCGCCCAACGGGACTCGAACCCGTGTTTTCGCCGTGAAAGGGCGACGTCCTGGACCGCTAGACGATGGGCGCGGGCGCATGGGCCGAAAGGCCGGCGCGAACGGGCGGGGTATAAGCGGCCATCCGCGTCGCTGCAAGCCGTCATTCCGGGCTTGCTCACGGCGATTTCGGGGGCGCCGCTGCGGGAGCTGTCAGCGCTGCGGCTTCGCCGCGTCAATGACGCGCAGCTCGACCCGTTCGCCGCCGCCCCAGCGGTCGATCGAGAGCGTCCCTGCGATATGGACGGGCTCGCCGCGCAGCGCCACGAGCGCCTGTCCCAGCGGCTGATCCTTTGCGCGGAAGGCGACCGCCCCAATGGTCGCGCCGTCGGCCGCCTTGAGCCGCAGCCTGAGGTGACCGTTCTGGCCGACGGGCGCAGCGTCGACGAGGACATGGTGGGGCAGGGCGAACACCGGTTCGGAATTGCCGGCCCCGAACGGGCCGGCGCGGGCGATGTCGGCGACCAGAGCCGGCCGCGCGCCCGAAGCGCTCAGCGCGCCATCGATGGAGAGCGTGCGATCGGCTGATGCCGTCGCCACGAATTCCCGGAGTTCGTTGTCGAGATGGGCGGCGAAATCCGCGAGGCGGTCCCGCCCCAGCGTCACGCCGGCGGCCATGGCGTGGCCGCCGCCTTTCATCAGCAGGCCTGCCTCAACCGCCGCCCGCACGGCGCGGCCGAGATCGACGCCGGGGATCGAGCGGCCCGAGCCAGTGCCCACGCTCTCAGTCCCCCAGGCCATCGCGAAAGCCGGGCGGCCGAAGCGCTCCTTCAGCCGCGCCGCCACCAGTCCGACGACGCCGGGATGCCAGTCCGGCGATCCCACAAGCAGCGCCGCCATAGCGGCGTCGGTCGCGAGCAATTTCTCCGCTTGGGCGACGCCTTCCTCGACCGCGGCCGCCTCGATCGCCTGCCGCTCGCGATTGAGTGCGTCGAGCTGGGCGGCGATGCGTGCGGCTTCGACATCGTCTTCCGTCAGCAGAAGACGCGCGCCGAGCGCAGCATCCCCAATGCGGCCGCCAGCGTTGATGCGCGGGCCGATGAGGAAGCCGAGATGCCAGGACTGTGGAGGGCCATCGAGCCGCGCCGCGTCGGCGAGCGCGCGCAATCCCACGCGCTCGCGTCGCGCCATGACCACGAGGCCCTGACGCACAAATGCGCGGTTGAGGCCAACAAGCGGCACGACATCGGCCACGGTCGCCAGCGCGACGAGATCGAGCGCGGAAATGAGATCGAACGGCTTTCCATCGTCGCGCAGCGCGCGATTGAGCGCGACCAGCGTCATGAACACGACGCCTGCAGCGCAGAGCGAGCCGAGGCCTGAGAGATCGTCCTGCCGATTGGGATTCACGATCGCCAGCACGTCCGGCAGCTCGACCGGCGCCTGATGATGATCGAGCGCGATCACATCGAGGCCGAGTGCGCGCGCTTCTGCAAAAGGCTCATGGCTCGCCGTGCCGCAATCGACGGTGACAAGCAGCGTCACACCGGCTTCGCGCATGGCGCGGATCGCGTCGATGTTGGGGCCGTAGCCTTCCGTGATGCGATCGGGAATGTGCAGTCGCGAACGCACGCCGTGATGGCGCAGGAATGAGGCGAGCAGCGCCGCCGAGCAGGCGCCATCGACGTCATAGTCGCCGAAGATTCCGACATGCTCGTCCGCTCTCGCGGCGCGCGCGAGGCGATCGACCGCCGCCTCCATGGCCGTCAGCGTGAAAGGCTCCGGCATGAGATCGCGGATTTTCGGATCGAGGAATGCTTGCGCATCATCGACCGCGACGCCGCGGCCGGCGAGCACGCGCGCGACCGCATCGGAGAGACCGAGTTGCTGCGTCATCATCAGCGCCTGCGCGCGGCCGGGTTCGTCCAGCCGATCGCGCCAGACGCGGCCGGTCGCCGATGAGGCGACGTTGAGAAAGGGGCGGGGCGGGGCGTGATCCAGCACAGGTCAGCTTTAGCGGGCGCAGGCGATTCAGGGAATCGCGGAGAGCACGAAGCGGCGATTGGCGCCAGCGATGATCACAACCATCCTTCGCCCGTTATCGAAGCATCTTCTCCGAAGCTTGCGCTACCGTTGCGGCGAGCGGCGCGTTTGCGCCGGATGCGGGAGCGACGCCATGAAACGGGAAGCAATCCGGGTCGAGCCGATCTCGACCTTTATCGAGAAGGCGATCGGCAGCGGGCAGGGGAAAGCGCCGGCGTCCGTGGTCGTGCGCGGCTGCGGCATGGTCTTCGTCTCGGGCCTGCCGCCATTCGATCCTGAAACCGGCAAAGTTGCGCAAGTCCCGATCGAGCGGCAGACCGAGCTTGTGCTGGAGCAGATGAAGCTCTGTCTGGAGACCGCCGGCTCGTCGCTGGAAAATGTGCTGAAGTGCAACGTCTATTGCACGTCGGCGGAGAAATTCGCGGCGATCAACGAAATCTATGTCCGTTATTTTCCCGAGAATCCGCCAGCGCGGATTTTCGTCTGCGTGCCGCAATGGTTCGGCAAGTTCGACATCGAGATCGATTGCGTCGCGCTGGCGTGAGCGGCGTCAGAAAATCTTGCGATACTGAACAAAACCGCTTTTGTCGGCGATACGATCATAGAGCTGCATCGCCGTCGTGTTGGTTTCATGCGTGAGCCAATGCACGCGTCCGGCGCCGCGACCCTTCGCTTCGGCATAGACGCGCTCGATCAGCGCGCGTCCGACGCCCTTGCCGCGGGCGTCATCGGCAGTGAACAGATCCTGAAGATAACAGTAGTCGTCTTCGGTCCAGCATGAGCGATGCAGAATCATATGGACGATGCCGACCATGCGTTCGCCGTCGAATGCGCCGAAGGCCCACATCGGTTCCTTCGGATCATGAAAGCGATCCCACGTAATATCGGTGACGCGATCGGCGACGTTCGCCTTGTAGAAGGTGAGATAGCCCTTCCACAGAGGCTCCCACTGCGCGCGGTCGGCGGGAGAGAGAATGCGCGTGGTGATGGGCATGGGTGCGAATCCGCGAGTTCGATTGTCTCAGGCGCAGCATTGACGAGTTTCGCCTTCTCCCTTGGGAGAAGGTGTCGCGCGAATGCGCGACGGATGAGGGTGAACCTCTATTGTGCTGGCAGGGCGCCGACACCCTCACCCTGTCGGCCTGGCGACGATGCTGCGCATCGCGCAGCGCCGACTTCCCTCTCCAACTGATCTTGGGCTCGCCCAAGATCAGCATAGTGAATGCGCAAGTCTGGCAAGCCCGACTTGCGACGGAGAGGGATCGCTCATCTCAATCCAGATGGAACTTCGCGAGTTCCCGATGCTCGGCCTGGATGCGGCGGACGGTGCCGGTGACAGAGCGGTAGACGATCGTGTCGGTCTCGATCACGTCGCCGCGGAACATCACGCCCTTCAGGAGAGCGCCGTCGGTGACGCCGGTCGCGGCCACGATCACGTCGCCGCCGGCCATCTCCGTCAGATCATATTTCCGCTTGGGGTCCTTGATGCCCATCTTCGCCGCGCGCTCGACCTTGGCTGGCGTGTCGAGGATGAGGCGCGACTGCATCTGGCCGCCGACGCAGCGCAGCGCGCCCGCCGCGAGCACGCCTTCCGGCGCGCCGCCGATGCCGAGATAGATGTCGATGCCGGTCTGCGGCTGCGTCGTGTGGATGACGCCGGCGACGTCGCCGTCGGTGATGAGCCGAATCGAGCATCCCACCTTGCGCACTTTCTCGATCAGCTCCGCGTGGCGCGGGCGATCCATGATCAGCGCCGTGATCTCCGCCGGCTTCACGCCCTTCGCCTTGGCGAGCGCGTTGATGTTATCTTCCGGCGCGGCGTCGAGATCGATCACGCCCTGGGGATAGCCGGGGCCGATTGCGATCTTGTCCATATAGACGTCGGGCGCATAAAGCAGCGAGCCTGACGGCGCCATCGCCATCACGGCGATCGAGCCCGGCATGTCCTTGGCGCACAAAGTCGTGCCTTCGAGCGGATCGACGGCGATGTCGACCTTCGTGCCGACGCCGGTGCCGACCTTCTCGCCGATGAACAGCATCGGCGCCTCGTCGCGCTCGCCTTCGCCGATGACAATGGTGCCGTCGATCGCGAGCTTGTTGAGCTCGCGGCGCATCGCGTCGACGGCGGCCTGATCGGCGCGCTTCTCGTCGCCATGGCCGCGCAGTCTGGCCGAGGCGACCGCCGCGCGTTCGGTCACGCGCACGAGCTCCAGCGTCAGAATGCGCTCGATGACCTTGTCCTGATGGACGACGATGCCGGACATGAAAGACTCCCGCGATGATGGGGCGGCCAGCCGCGAAACGGCGCAGCCGCCGGTTGCGAACTAGCGCTCGATGCGAATGACCTGCGGCGGCTCGGTGACGACGCCTTCGCTCTGCACCTCTTCGAGAGCCGCCCGAATGGCGGTCTCGGAGGTCGCATGGGTGATCAGAATGACAGGCACGGTCGCGCCGTCGCCGCCGCGCTGACCCTTGCCCTTCTGGAGGATGCTTTCGAGCGAAATCTGGTGGTCGCCCATGCGGGTCGCGATCTTGGCCATGGCGCCGGGACGATCGACCACCGTCAACCTGACATAGTAGCCGCCTTCGTGGCGCTGCATCGGCGCTCGCGCGGCGTCGTCGAGCTGGTCGACGGGCTTGCCAAAGGGCGCCGAGATCTGGCCGCGGGCGACGTCGGCGATGTCGGACAGGACCGCCGAGGCGGTGGGGTCGCCGCCTGCGCCGGGGCCGATCAGGGTGATCGCGCGGACCGCGTCGGCGTCGATGGTGACGGCGTTGAGCACGCCCATCACCTGCGCGATGGCGGAGGATTTCGGCGCCATCGTCGGATGGACGCGCTGCTCGATGCCGGTCGCGGTGCGCTCGGCGACACCGAGCAGCTTGATGCGATAGCCGAGTTCGTCGGCCATCTTGAGGTCGAGCGGCGTGATCGCCGAAATCCCTTCGACGTGAATCGCTTCGGCGTCGATCTTCACGCCGAAGGCGAGGCTCGTCAGGATCGAGAGTTTGTGCGCGGTGTCGAAGCCGCCGACATCGAAGGTCGGGTCGGCCTCCGCGAAACCGAGGCGCTGGGCGTCCTTCAGGCATTCGTCGAAGGTCAGCCCTTCGAGCTCCATCCGCGACAGGATGTAGTTGCAGGTGCCGTTGAGGATGCCGGAGATGCGCGTCACCGCATTGCCGGCGAGCGCCTCGCGCAGCGTCTTCACGACCGGAATGCCGCCGGCGGACGAGGCCTCGAAGGCGAGGGCCACACGCTGGCCCTCAGCCAGCCTCGCCAGCGCCAGCCCATGCTTGGCGAGCAGCGCCTTGTTGGCGGTGACGACATGCTTGCCGGATTTCAGCGCCGTCTCGACGGTCGCGCGCGCCGGTCCTTCATCACCGCCGATCAACTCGACGATGCAGTCCACGTCGTTCGCCGCGGCGAGCGCGACGGGATCGTCGAACCAGGCGTAGGGCGAGAGGTCGACGCCGCGGTCGCGGTTGCGGTCGCGGGCGGAGACGGCCGTCACGCGCACCGCCCGGCCGCTGCCGGCGGCGAGATCGTTGGCGCGACGCTGGACCAACTGGAGGACTGACGCGCCGACCGTTCCGAGGCCGGCGATTCCAAGGCGAAGAGGCTGATTCATCGGGTCAGGACTGGATTTACCGAGGCGGTCGCATGGGGGTCCGGCGCTGTCAATGCAGCGGTCTGGCGGCCGTCATATGACAAAGGTCCCGGCCTCGTTGCGCAGCGCCCGGACGATCGAGAGGGCCGTGACGGCGCTCGTTCTGGGGTTGTCGGCCATGGCAGGGCCGGAAAGTTTCACAGACAGCCGTCCGAAGGCCCCTTCGGCCTCGATGGCGCTGCCGTTCCCCGTCGCTGCGGGATCGGCGACGAGTCGCACGATCGTCCGCTCGAAGCCCGCTCCGGCGAGCGCCACCGTGGCGGCGAGATTGGCGTTCCTGGGGTAGGCCAGCGCCGCCTGATCCGCCGGACCCTCATAGAATATGGTGGCGGTTGTCACGCGGTCGAGATCGATCGCCTGTTCGGCCGGCGTGCCGCGCCAGGCGTGCGGCGGCTTGATCGAGGTGTAGATCACGCGATCGAGCCCGCCGACCGCCAGCGCGCCAAGTCCGTCGAGGCCTGCTGTCGCGCCGGCGGGGATGAGGATGCGCGCGCCGCTGGCGCGGGCTGTCTCGATCATTCGCTGACGAAAATCATGATCGGCGAAAACGCCCGTCGCGATCGGCATGAGATCGATCCCGGCGGCGAGGATCGCGGCGCCATGGGCGCGCAGCGCCTCTTGTCCCGCGCATTCCACGACGAGCGAGGGGCGGGCGCGGATGAGAGCGTCGACATCCTCGCAAGGCCAGCCGGGTTTCGGCAGCTTCGCGGCGATGGCGACGGCGCGTCCCGGCCGCATCAGAACAGGGCCGAGCTGGATCGAGCCGGCTTCAGAAAGATATTTCGCCACGAGTTCGCCGATCGCGCCGAAACCGATCATGCCGATGATCTTCATCGCCTTGCTCCCGTCTCACGTCCCGTCATGCGCAACGCGCATGATCGTGATCTGCGCCCACTTGTCTGTCGCGTTGCGCGCCCCTGCGCCCCGGCTTAGCTTCGCGGCCCTTCTGTTGGAATAATCTTCTCAGGAAACCGCCCATGTCGCTTACGATGCACTCCGCCTCGGTCACAACCTTCGACAATATGCTCCGCGCCCTGATCCATGTGATCAACAAGGCGAAGGCGCATTGCGAAGCCAAGAAGATCAATCCCGAGGCGCTGACGACGGCGCGGCTTTTCCCCGACATGTTTCCGTTCTGGCATCAGTGCTGTCTCGTAAGCGACTTCGCCAAGGGCGCGGTGTCGCGTCTCGCCGGCGTCGAGGTTCCCTCCTGGGCGGACGATCAGCGCACCTTCGATGAGTTGATCGCGCGGCTGGAAAAGACCCGCGATTACATCAAGGGCTTCGGCCCGGAGAAGCTCGAAGGCGCCGATGCGAAGCCGATCACGCTGAAGATCGGCGGTCAGGACATGACCATCACAGGCGAGCAGTATCTGCTCAACATGGCGACGCCGAATTTCTATTTCCACGTCACGACCGCCTACAACATCCTGCGCAAGGGCGGCGTCGAGGTCGGCAAGCGCGACTTCCTCGGGCGGGCCTGAGAACATGACGGCTGCGAGCGCGTCCCGTCTGGCTGTCATCGCCGGCGCGGGACTGCTTGCAGCCGCTTCTCTCGCGTCGCCGGCGCGCGCGCAGGCGCAAGGCGACACGGTGATCGAAGGCTCCTATTACACGGTGTCCGATCGGCTCCGGCCCGACCCTGCGTCCGGGCTGCGATCCCTTCAAAGATTTCGCATCGTGCTTTCGGGCGCCAATCAGATCAGCGAGACCTGGCGCGCCTCGAACGCCTTTGGTTTCGGCGGCTCGACGACGCAGCGCACACGCGTGCTCGGCGGGAGCGCGGAGGAGGGCGGGAGCCGGTGGCAAGTCGCGGCCTCGAACAAACTCGTTCGAACGGTCAACCACCCGCAGAGCACGACATTCATCACCGTCACGACCGTCAGCAATAAAACATGCAGGGTCGACGTCGATTATCGGTTGAAACCCGGCTTCAGCGAATTCAAGTTCAGGCGCCGCGTCGACCGCAAATGGGCGTATTTCGCCAACACGCACGCCGAGAGCCCAAGCTGCTGGATTCAGTAACAATGGATAAGGGCGCAATCGCGCCGAAGGCCAGGGAAATTTGGGAGATGCGGCGATGATCAAGCGCAACGATATCGCGCCGCCCGGCCTGTCTAACGTCCTTGCGTTTCTCACCGGGCTCGTCTTTGCCGCAATGGTCGCTGCGCCGCCGGTGATGGCGGAAGCACAGGACGAGACCATCATCGAAGGCTCGTATGATTATACCGCCGCTCGCGTGCGGCCGGAGCCCAATCCGGCTGTCAGAACGCATCAATCGTTCCGCGTCGTTCTCTCCGGTAAAAACCAGATCGATGAAACCTGGGAGCGCGCCAATGCGCGCGGCGGCAAGACCGTGCGCGCCCAGCGCGTGCGCGCTCTTGGCGGAAGCGAGGATGAGGGACGCAGTCGCTGGCAGGTCGCCGGCCCTAACAAGCTGACGCGCACCGTCGAATATCCGCAGAGCCGCACAGTGATGACGGTCGCGATCACCGACAAGAGCTGCCAGCTCTCGATCGCCTATCAGCTCAAGCCGGGATTTTCCGAGTTCAAGCAGCGCCAGCGGGTGAATCGCGCCTGGGCTTACTACGTCAATCCGCGTGCGGAGAACGCCTCATGCTCGATCAAGTGAGGCTTCAGACGTCGAAGAAAACCGTCTCGCCGTCGCCCTGCAGCCTGATGTCGAAGCGATAGAGCGAGGGATTTTTCGTATCGCGCCTGGCGATGAGAGTCGACCGCCGCTCCGCGGGAACAAGAGCGAGAATTCCGTCCGTCGCGTTCGTCGCTTCGCCCTCGAAATAAATGCGTGTGACGAGATGGATCAGCATGCCGCGGCCGAGCACGTTCACCGCGATATGCGGCGCCTGCGTCGCGCCATTGACGCCGGGAACGGCGCCGGGCTTCACCGTGACGAATTTGAACACGCCGTCCTTGTCGGTGGCGGAGCGGCCGAAGCCGCGGAAATTGTTTGAGGCCGGTCCGCGCTTGTCGTCGGGATGGGCGTAACGGCCTTGAGAATCCGCCTGCCAGATCTCGATCACCGCGTCGGGAACGGCTTCTCCGTCGCCGTCGGTGACGCGGCCCTCGATGACGATGCGATCGCCGGCGACGCCATTCTCGGTGAGGTCATTGGTGAAGAGCTGGCGCGTGGGATAATCATGCGGCGTCAGCATGTAATGGAAGAACGGACCAACCGTCTGCGACGCGGTCAGCACATCGGGACGCTTCTCCGGCGTGCGCGTCGGCGGATAGAGAAACTCAGTCATGATGCGGCTCCTCGGTCGGCGTCGCGTTGCGGCCGCGCAGCACGATGTCGAAGCGATAGCCCAGCGCCCATTCCGGCGTCGTGTTGTCCCAGTCGAACAGGGCGATCAGCGCTTGCCGCGCCTTTTCGTCCGTGATGCCGTTATAGATGGGATCATAGGGAAACAGCGGATCGCCGGGGAAATACATCTGCGTGACGATGCGCGTGAGGAAGGACGGCCCGAACAGCGAGAAGTGAATATGCGCCGGGCGCCAGGCGTTGTTGTGATTGCGCCATGGATAGGCGCCGGGCTTGATGGTCACGAATTTGTAGCGGCCTTCGGCGTCGGTGACGACGCGGCCCGCACCGGTGAAATTTGGATCGAGCGGCGCCGGATGCTGGTCGCGCTCATGGACATAGCGGCCGCCGGCGTTCGCCTGCCAGACTTCGAGCAGAGTATTGGGCACAGGGCGGCCATTCTCGTCGAGCACGCGGCCTGACACGGTGATGCGCTCGCCAAGCGGCTCGCCGTCGTGCTGGCGCGTGAGATCGGCCTCGCTGTCAGTGACGCTCTCATGGCCGTAAACGGGGCCGGTTGCTTCGGTCAGCGTCTGCGGGATGATGATCTTCGGCTGCTGCGGGGCGCGCTTCACCGTGCTCCGATAGTCCGCGAAGAGCGACTTCGGATGCACGATCGTTCCTTCGCGGCGATAGACGTCCGCCATATCAGCTTTCCTCCTGCCTCTCTCAGACCCGGGCGAGCCCGATGCTCACGCCTTGGCCGACGCCGACGCACATGGTCGCCAGCGCATGCTTGCCCTTGATCTCAGTCAATTGATGCGCGGCGGTCATTGTGATGCGCGCGCCGGACATCCCGAGCGGATGGCCGAGCGCGATCGCGCCGCCATTCGGATTGACGCGCTCGTCATCGTCGGCGACGCCGAGCATGCGCAGCACAGCAAGGCCCTGGCTCGCGAAAGCTTCGTTGAGTTCGATCACATCGAAATCGCCGATCTTGAGCTTCAGCTTCGCCATCAGCTTTTCAGAAGACGGCGCAGGCCCGATGCCCATGATGCGCGGCGGCACGCCCGCTGTCGCAAGTCCCAGAATGCGCGCGCGCGGCGTCAGGCCGTGCGCCTTCACCGCGTCTTCGGACGCGAGGATCACCGCCGCGGCGCCATCATTCACGCCGGACGCGTTGCCGGCGGTGACGGTGCCCGGCGTGCGCACGAAGGCTTTCAGTTTTGCGAGCGTTTCGAGCGTCGTGTCGCCGCGCGGATGCTCGTCCTTGTCGATCGTGGTCACATCGCCATTGCGGCCGGGGACCTCGACGGGAACGATTTCTGAATCGAAATAGCCTGACGCTTGCGCTTTCGCCGCGCGCTGCTGCGAGCGCAGCGCAAACTTGTCCTGATCCTCGCGGCTGACCTGATATTCTTCGGCGACGTTCTCGCCGGTCTCCGGCATCGAGTCGACACCATACTGCTTCTTCATCAGCGGATTGATGAAGCGCCAGCCGATCGTGGTGTCGAACACTTCGTTCGAGCGGCCGAAGGCTTCCGTGGCCTTCGGCATCACGAAGGGCGCGCGGCTCATGCTTTCGACGCCGCCTGCGATGGCGAGATCAATTTCGCCCGCCTTGATGGCGCGCGCGGCGACGCCGATCGCATCCATCCCGGACGCGCAAAGACGGTTGACGGTCAGGCCCGGGATCGTCTCGGGGAGCCCCGCGAGCAGAAGCGCCATGCGGGCGACATTGCGATTGTCCTCGCCGGCCTGATTGGCGCAGCCGAACACGACCTCATCGATGCGCGACGCGTCGAGCTTGGGATTGCGCTTGAGGAGCGCACGCAACGGAATGGCGGCGAGATCATCCGTGCGCACTTTCGCGAGCGCGCCGGCGTAGCGTCCGATCGGCGTCCGCGCCGCGTCGCAGAGAAAGACTTCCCGCATCTCTTACGTCCTCTTCATCCGCGTCTTAAGATCACGCCGCACTTTGATTGAATCAATCAAAGTGCGGGAACGTGATCGATTCTATAAATTTAGAGCATGGCTTTTGCGAAAAACCGGTTCCCACTTTTTCGCGCCATGCTCTAGGCCGCGCTTCTCAGACGCCATGCGCCTTCCTGGTGCGCGCGTGCAAGTCGCGCAGCACTTCGAGCTCCTCGGCGGTCGGCGCCGGCGTCTCCCTGACGTCGTCGGCGACCTTGATTGGCCAGCCGCATTGCGACTGAACCTTTTCCCGCGTGACGCCGGGATGCAGCGCGACCAGCGTCATCTCCTTGGTCACGGGATCAGGCTCGAACGTACAGAGATCGGTGATGAGGCGCGTCGGTCCCTTCGTTTTCAGGCCGAGACGCGCGCGATGATCGCCGCCCTCGCCATGGCCCATGGAGGTCACGAAGGGTAATTTGTCGACGAAGGCGCGCAGGCCCATCGCCATGGTGATGAAGATTTCGCCGCAATGGGCCGCGATCTCGGGCGCGCCGCCGCCGCCGGGGAGACGCACCTTCGGCTTGTCATAGGGGCCGACGACCGTCGTGTTGAGATTGGCGAAACGATCGATCTGCGCGCCGCCGAGAAAGCCGACCGTGATGCGGCCGCCCTGCAGCCAGTAGCGGAACATCTCCGGCACGGGCACCGTGGTCAGCGCGGTGTCGCAGAGTTCACCGTCGCCGATTGAAAGCGGCAGCACGCTCGGGCGCGTGCCGATTGTGCCGCTCTCATAGATCAGCGTGATTTTTGGCGCATGCGTCAGGCGCGCGAGATTGCAGGCGGCGGACGGCGCGCCGATGCCGACGAAGCAGACATCCTCATTCTTCAACGCGCGGGCCGCGACGACCGTCATCATCTCGGTCGGCGTTACGGCGGCGGATGGGGACACAGCGACGTTCATCTCGGGCTCCCTCACGCGGCTTGTCTGCGATGGACGGCGAAAGCTTCCGGCGTCGACTCCAGAACATTCGTCTTCATCCAGGCGAGGAACGCCTCGCGATCGCGCGCGATCGGGTCCCAGTTGATGTAGAAGGCGTTGTCGCGCCTGGTGTAGCCCTGCGCGTAGCTCGGGAACGAGCCGCCGGGCACATGAGCGATCGCGCCGACTGTCCAGTGCGGCAGGATCACGGCGTTGGCGTTGCGCGGGCCGAATTCGTCGACGATCTCCTCGACGGTGATGATCGAACGCTTCGCCGCGAGCACCGCTTCCTTCTGCACCCCGGTGATGCCTTCGAGCAGCACATTGCCCTCGCGATCGGCTTTGAGCGCATGGATGATCGCGACGTCGGGGCGAATGGCGGGAACCGCGGCGAGCACCTCGCCGGTGAAAGGGCAGGTGACGCTCTTGATGCGGGGATTCACCTTCGGCAGGTCGGCGCCGATATAACCGCGGAAGACGGCGAAGGGCAGATTGGCGGCGCCAGCCTCATAGGCGTTCGCCATGGCGGCGTGGCTGTGCTCTTCGATCTCCAGCGGGCGCGGCCAGCCCTGCTCGACAGCCTCGCGCACGCGATGCAGCGAGCCGACGCCGGGATTGCCGCCCCAGGAGAAGACGAGCTTCTTTACGAGCCCCATGCCGATGAACTGATCGTAGAGAATATCAGGCGTCATCCGGATCAGCGTGAGATCCGTCTTGCCCTGCCGGATCGCTTCATGGCCGGCGGCGTAGGGGATGAGATGGGTGAAGCCTTCCATGGCGACCGCGTCGCCATTGTTCACGTTCGTCGCGACAGCCTCACGGAGGCTGAGAAACGTCGCCATCCCTAAACTCCCATCGCCTTGTTTTGAGCTTCTTGCTCCGAACGCGGCGACGCCTCAAGCGGATTGTTCGCTAGGCAGCTCTTTTGTTCGGCACGCGAACCTGCTAGGCCGTCGTGCGGGAGGAATTCTCATGGCCGAGGAGACCGTCGACTCCCTGCGCAAGGGGCTCGCGATGCTGCGCAGCTTCCGGCAGGCCCGTCAGCAGACCATCACGGAAGCCGCCGCCGCCACCGGCATGACGCGCGCCGCCGCGCGGCGGTTCCTGCGCACTTTGTGCGAAGAGGGCTTGGCGCGCTCGGACGGCAAGCATTTCGAACTGACCGCTGCGGTGCTGGAGCTTGGCAGCGGCTATCTCACTGGGATGACGGAACTCGACACGTTCCGCGACGTGCTCGCCGATCTCACGTCGCAGTTCGGCGAGTCCGCATCGGCTGCGACGCTGGAAGGCCAGGACGTCGTCTATATCGCGCGCTCTGCCGCGCGGCATCGCGTGATGACCACCAATCTCGCGGTCGGCACGCGGCTGCCCGCCCATGCGACCTCGATGGGGCAGGCGATCCTCGCGCAGCTCAACCACAATGAGCTCGACCATTATTTCAGCCGCGCGAAGCTCGACGCCTTCACGCCGCACACGCTGACGACGAAGCAAGAGATCAGGCAAAGGCTCGATCGCGTGCGCACGCTCGGCTATGCGCTCGTCAGCGAAGAGTTGGAGCTCGGATTGCGCTCGATCGCAGTCGCCGTGCCCGGCCGCTCGCGCCACGCCAGGCTTGCGATCAACATCAGCACGCACGCCAATCGCACGAGCGAAGAGACCTTGCGCGAGAGATATCTGCCGGAGCTGTTGCGCGCCGCCGAGCGGGTCAGTCTGGTGGCGCTGCTCTAAGGCGGCGGCGCGACGGTCCGCAACCGGGTTGCGGACCGCCTTCGTCTTCTGTTCGAGCTGTCAGACGGCAGGCGGCGCCGAAGGTGTTGGCGTGTCGCGCGTCGAGCGGCTTTTCGGGACTGGGAGCAGCATGCGCACGCGCTCCTTGTACGACGCATAGGCGTCGCCGAAATGATCGAGGAGATCACGCTCTTCGAAGTGAATGCCGACGAAAATATAGGCCGTGGAAAGACCGGCGAACAGCAGATGCCCGACTGTCATCACAGGCGTCGACCAGAAGGAGATGATGAATCCGAGATAGAGCGGATGGCGAACCCAGCGATAGAACAGGGGCGTCTTGAGCGATGAGATCGGAGAGCCGCCAAGCCAGTCCGCCAGAACCTGCCGCACGCCGAACAGTTCGAAATGGCTGATGAGAAAGGTGCTGATCAGCGCAATGGCCCATCCCGACCAGAACAGGATGATCATCACGCTCGCCCAGGCGCCCGAGAAACGCCAGAGTTCAACGCCAATCGGGCGCCATTGCCAGAACAGCAGCACAAGCAGGAGGCTCGCGAACAGCACATACACGCTGCGCTCGATCGATGTGGGCACGAGCTTCGTCCACCAGCGCTTGAAGCCTGGACGCGCCATCACGCTATGCTGCACGGCGAACAATGTGAGCAGCAAAACGTCGATCGCGGTGGCGAGCCAGGGGTCGCCGCTTGCGCCGTCATTGATCGCCTTGGGAACGACGATGCTTCCGAGGAAGCCGACTGCATAGAGAAACACGACAAGAAACAAGAGATAAGACAGCAGGCCAAAGCCCGCCTTGAAGATACGGCTCATGGCGGCCTCCAAAGGGCGCGGAGAATTGCAGATGAGGGAGGGCCCGCGCAACTGCGCGCGGGCCGGATCGCGAGCGGCTGGATTACTCCGCCGCGATCCTGACTTCCGATGGATCGTCTCGCACGATGACCGTGCTCGCGACGCGCTGGAAGTCGTCTCCGGGCATGCCGACGCGGCGCGCATGCTCGCGAATGGACTCGCCATCGCGCGCTTCATAGATGCAGACGGTGCCGATGCGGCCGTCCGCCTCATGCACGACATAGCTTCGAATCCAGCGCACGCGGTCGGCCATCTCTTCATTTCCGATGCGGGCGGACTTGGCGCCGGCGAGCTCGAGCTCCTCGATGCTGGCCCAGGCGCTCGGGCGACGAATGACATAGAGATCCATTGACTTTCTCCATTGCAAGGCGAGCGTGGGCGCGGCCCTCGCTCGACGTGAAAGAACGATTTGAAATGCATCGGCGAGAGCCCGACGCCTCAAAGGCCCTGGCCGACGCGCCCCTATTGCACGCGCAATGACATAAGTCGTATTTTGATTTCATATTCTTCCGATAAGGAAAACTTTTATGAGAAGCGTGAACCTCGATCATCTCCGCACGCTCATCGAAGTGATTGATCGCGGCAGCTTTTCCTCAGCCGCCCGACAGCTCAACCTCACCCAGCCGGCGGTCAGCCTTCACATTCGCGCGCTAGAGGAGAGGTTCGGCGTCGATCTCATCGAGCGCGCGGGAAAGAGCACGACTGCGGCGCCGGCGGGTCTTGAGCTCGCCTCACATGCGCGTGCGATTTTCGAGAGCTGCGAGCGCGCAGCGAGTTCGATGAAGCGTTACAGGGAGGGATGGGTCGGCCGCGTTTCTCTCGTCACGACTCTGACGACGCTCAATTATCGCCTGCCGCCGGTGCTGAAACATCTTCAGCAGGTCGCTCCCGGCGTCGAGCTTCTCGTCAGCAACATGCCGACGCGCGACGTCGTCGAGAAAGTCGCGCGGCGCGAAGCCGATTTTGGATTCGTGATGCTGCCGATCCCGGAATCGCGGCTGAAGGTCACGCGCCTCTGCGCGGAAGAGATCGTCGCCATCTTTCCCCGGCGAGCGCGCGATATTCCCGATGTCGTCACGCCTGAATTCGTCGCCCGCGCGCCACTGATCATGGAGCATACACGAGGCTCCATCAACGCGTTCGTCGAGCAATGGCTGGCGCGCGCGAATCTGACCGTCGATCCCACGATGAGGATCGGCAATATCGAGGCGATCAAGACGCTGGTCGCCGCCGGCCTTGGCATGTCGATCGTGCCGCTCGCGGCGATCGGCCTCGCCGGCAAAGAGCTCGCATGCCGCCCGCTGCGGCCCGAAATCAAGGCGGCGGTCGGCCTGGTCGAGAATGAAAAGGCGCCGCGCAACAAGGCCGCCGACATGGTGCGGCCGGTTTTCCTGCAGTTGCGCAATCCGCCCGCGCGGACGAAAAGCCGCGCAACGGAATGAGCCGGTGCGGCTCAGGGGCCCTTCGGCTTTTTCGCCGGGCGGGCCGCCGCACGCGAGACGTTCAGCGCCACGGCGGCGCGAATGAGCGCCTTGAACGCCTTCTCATTGATCGTGTCGCCCTCATGAATGTCGATGGCGCGCCTGACGGCGCCGTCGAGGCTGGAGTTGAATAGGCCGGACGGATCTTCAAGCGCCGCGCCGTTGGCGAAAGTCAGCTTCACCGCCGCCTTGTAGGTCTCGCCGGTGCAGATCATGCCGTCACGCTCCCAGACGGGAACGCCGTGCGGATTCGACGGCTTCCGCCATTTCACCTCTTCGACGATGTCAGGATCGGCCTCTTTAATGAGAGCGCGAACGCGCGCCAGCGTCTCGCCGCGCCAGTCGTTGAGGGCGTTGATTTTGGCGGAGATGAGGGAAGAGGGGGAGGGGGGGAGCGCTTGTGGGGTCGTGCTCTTCTTCATGGTAGCTGTCGCTTTTCTCATGACCATTGTCGCCCCCTCGTCGCGTGATTTAGTCCGCAGAGTGGGCTAGTCGAAAACATGACTTACTTACTTGGTACATCGGAAGCGACAGATTATATGTTGCTAGTCCATGCTACGTGTTCTCACCTATGGAGAGTTTGCCTCAACGCCAGGAGGCAGGATGCGCCACTTTCCTCTCTGCAAAGGAATCAGTCGCTGGATTGAAATCACGTCGGGGTCCGTCAGCTCACGATGGCTGAACGTTCCGCCCTGTTGAACTTTCGCGGCATCAGTCATCTTTTTCATCTCCGCCACGATCCGGTCATTAGCTTCCTTGTTTTCGTTGTGATCGAAGGGTTTTGCTCGCTGCTCGAGATTCATACCGAACCGCTTCCAGATTCGTGTGGTCAAAAACGTGTCATCGTTCGGAGGCACAGAAGCGATCCGAAATAGCCCCTGTGCTTTGTCGGCCTCTGGCAAAGCGGAGTAATGCGCGTCGAGCGCTTGCAAATCGACTTTTAGCTCGTCTCCCGACACAAACCGCTGCCGAGCGCTAAGGAACAGGGGCACTGTTCTCCTATGCAGCTTATCGTTTGACACAAACATCATCGCGAAAGGCAGGTAGTACAAATACGCGATATCTGTTCGATTGCTTGGGCGATCGGGTGAGATCAGCCCCTTATCCACCGCGAGGTTAAAGAAAATCTCCACAAGCAGACAATGGGCTGTATAGGGAGCGTATGTCGGTAGTGGTGGTCCGCCCAGTTTCTTCCATCGATTCAGCACAAACTTCCATTGCCCCGGATCGAGACCAAGCAAGGCATATGCGGTTTTCAGCGTTGCGAACCGCTGTCCGTTTCCTTTCACAACCTCTTTCGCGATAGCGAACGCGTCCTCAATTGTCTTTGGAGAGTCGTTAATCTTCAGCGCCGCCTTGACGAGCTTCGCCATATCGGCGTGCTTTGCTGCTTTCAATTGTTCACGCCAATGAGATGCAAATTCACGCTCAAGTTCGTGGAATCTTCCACGTTGCCAGCGGTCAAATGCTTTAGCCTCGGGGCTTTGCTCGTATACAACTCCCACCTTGCCATCGCCTTGTCGCACCGCGCGACCGCCCGCAATTGCCGGAACGCGGCGCATTTCAACCGAGTGCCCCAACAGCTCTCCGACACATAACGTGGAGTGCGATACGTTGGGTGCTGAATGCAAGATTGGAGTCTTGCGAGCTACATCTGCAACGATTTTCTCTACTGTGCGCTGACCTGGCGGCTCTTTTGAAAGGTCCGCAAGGACTTCTGTATAAAAGATCGGACAAATTACGGACGAATAGAGCGAATCGAAAATCGTCGCTTCGTCGAGATTCAGCATTTCGATAAATGACTTGTCGAACAGAGCGATTGGACCCATCGGGCCGATCCTTTATTAGCCAAGTAGTCGATTCGGCCATTGAGTTGCTACAAGCGTATCATGTGATGGTTGATCCGACATGACACTGTCGACAAGCTCTCGGCGCTTCTATGAACCTCTCGCTCCTCCGCCCCCTCACATCCTCTCCCCCCGCAACCCGCTCGCCTGCTTCACCCAATCCATAAACTGCGTCTCGTCGATCTCCTCGTCCTCATGGATGTCGAGATAGCGCACATCCCTCTGCTTTGACTCCCCCGGCGGGAGAGGGCGCAGCGACGCGCCTCTAGAGAAAGCCACCTTCACGTATTTCGTGAAGCAGTGAAAGCTCAGGAGCCAATCCTGCTTTTCGCCGGCCGGCGCCGGCGCGCCATAGAAGGGCGAGTTCCATTTCACCGCCTTCACGACGCCGGGGAGGGCCCGCGCAATGAGGGCGTCGAGGCGGCGGCCGACATCGCGCTTCCAGCCCGGCATGGCTGCGATATAGGCCTGCACCGGCGCATCGCCATCGCCCCTGGCGATCTGGGGATTGCCGCCGGAGAGCAGAGCCGGCTTCGCAGCGCTTCGCTTCGTCGTCTTCGCGGCTTTCGCCGGCTTATCCGACATTCTCTTCGCCATCGCGTTCGCTCCCGCTGAATTTCTTTTTAACGAACGGCCGCGCCATTCGCCTTGTTCAGACCTCTCCCTCCCTGAGGCTGGACCGGACCGGCGGCTTCTGCGCTACAACGGCGCCACAAGAAGCCGCGATCCCTGCGGCCGCAAGGGAGAAACATCATGCCCGGAACTGTCCGCCTGCACCGCGTCCTCGCGACGAAGCCTGAGAAGATCTATCGCGCCTTCCTCGAGCCCGACGCGCTGGCGAAATGGCTGCCGCCGAACGGCTACACCTGCACCGTGCATTCCTTCGACGGGAAAGTCGGCGGCGCGTTCAAGATGTCGTTCCGCAATTTCACCACCGGCCACAGCCATTCCTTCGGCGGAAAATATCTGGAGCTCTCAGCCAACGAGCGCATCCGCTACACCGACGTCTTCGACGATCCCAATCTGCCCGGCGAAATGCATGTGACGGTGACGCTGAAGAAAGTCGCCGTCGGGACTGAATTGAATGTCGTGCAGGAGGGCATTCCCGATCTCATTCCGGAGGAAGCCTGCTATCTCGGCTGGCAGGAGTCGCTGAAGAATCTCGCCAGACTGGTCGAGCCCGAGATCAATCAGTAGCGTGGAATAAGTCGCGCGTTTATCCGCCTGGCGGCAGCCCCTCGAACGCGCGAACGCCCTCGGCGACAAGATGGAAAGGCTGTCCCTCGGCGGTGAAGATCGCCATGCGCGCGCCGCCATAGACCGAGGGATCATCGAGTGTGCCGATCTTCAGCACCACCGGCGGCAGGCCGGGGCGGCGCGTGATCATATGCGTTCCGCATTCGGCGCAGAATTCGCGCGTCACGGCGTCGATCTTGTCAGGCCGCGTGTAGGTTTTCGGCGCGCCACTGGTGTAGCGAAAGCCTTCCGCGGGCATCAGCATGAAGAGATTGGGCGCGCCGCCCGAGATGTGCTGGCAGGCCCGGCAATGGCATTGCGCGCGCAGGATGGGCTCGCCTTCTGCGACATAGCGCACCGCGCCGCAATAGCATCCGCCTTCAAGCCGCATCGATGTTTCCTTCTGTCGCCCTCAACTCAGCGCGCGCCTTGCGCGTCGCGCTCCTTCGCGACGTAGGGCAGCACGAACATATACAAGCCTGTCAACAGCAGCAGGAAAAGCGGGGCGAGCGGGGAATAGACGATCCAGCCGGGAGGTTGTCCGACGAGGCCCATGGCGATGAAATTCGCGACGACGGTCGCGGTGAAGATGATCGACATCCAGCGATGGAATTGCCGGACCCACGCGTTCCAGTTCAATGCGGCCTCCTGTCGATGAATCGAAGCGCGGGGATTTCACTCCGCTCGCGCGAGAACCTCTTCCAGCTTCTCGAAGAAGCCCTGCCAGCCGTGCCTTGCGCCGCCGAAGGCCTGCTTCTGATCGGGGCGGAAGCCTGATTGCTCCATGCGCAGATGAGTGCCTCCGCTCGTCGGGGTCAGCGTGAAGGTCACGACGCTGGCAAGATTGTAGGCGGGGTCATCATGCGCGAAGTTCCAGCTGTAGGAGAGCGTTTTGTTCGGCTCGATCGCGAGCACTTCGCAATCGAGCACGCCGCCCCATTCGCCGCGCAGATTGAAGCGATGGCCGACGGCCGGCTTGAAGTCGTTCTTCATCAGCCACTCCTCGATCAGGTGCGGTTGCGTGAGCGCGCGCCAGAGTTTTTCCGGGGGATGAGGCATCTCGCGCTCGACAATCACGGTGCGCGTTTCGGTCGAATTCATTGGTCCATCCTTTTGAGCAGTTCCTCGAGATCGTCGAAGCGGCTCTCCCAGAAGCCGGCCATCCCGCGCGTCCAGTCGATCAGCGGCGCGAGCGCGGCGAGCTGCGCGGTGTAATGCGTCTGGCGGCCTTGATGGCGGTCGCGCACGAGGCCGGCCTGTTTCAGCACGCCCAGATGCTTGGAGACGGCGGGCTGCGACACGCCGGCCTTGGCCGTCAAAGCCCCGACCGTTTGCGCGCCGTCGCGGCACAGCCGCTCGAAGATCGCCCGCCGCGTCGGGTCGGCGAGCGTCCGGAAGAGAAGATCGTGAGCCTCAGACATCCGAAATTGATAACCCGCCAGCTATGGGTTTATGCATAGCTCGCGGGTTATGGATGAGTCAAGCGAGGGCGGATTCGATACGCGATGGCGAGCGCTCCGGAAGGAGCGCGGTTTCGAGAGGATGCAAGGTCGGTGGGAAGCGAGGCTGTTTGATGCGGCGTTTAGAACGTCACGCGCAAATGGCCGCGCACGGTCTGATCGGCAGCGTTGTCGCCGAATTGACCGCCATAGGAAACAGAGAACACAGCGCCCGGCGCCAGCTTCACTTCGAGCCCCGCCTCCACGACGGCGGCGTCGCGCGTGATCGGGGCGCCGGCGATGGTGAACGGTGTCGAACCCGCGGCGAAGCTCATCACCGAAGTCGGCGCATCGTCGCCATAGAGATGGCGCCAGCCGAGCGCGCCCTTGAGCTGCGCTTCGATTCCGCTGAACGCGAATTGGCTCGCGGCGCGCAAGCCGAGCGTGCTGAACGTCGCTTGCGTCGCGTCGCCGCGCACGATCAACGCCGCATCTCCGCCGCGCTGCGTGAAGCCGCTGGTGTCGAGATTGAGATAGGCGAGGGTGGCGTAGGGCTCGAGCGCGACGCCGGCGAAATCGAAGCGATAACCGAGATCGCCGAAGAGCTGCGTGACGCGAGCCCGGTAATCGGCTGTCAGACCATTCGCGAGGATCTGGCTGAAGGACTGGCTCGTCCCGATCTCGCGCCAGGTGTGGCTTGCGCCGATGCGCAAGCCGAGCGGCCCCCATTGAGCGCCGCCATAGACGCCGAGATGATAATCATCGCTATGCCCGGAAGAGCCGAGACTCTTCACGGAAAATTCGTTGCGGCTGTAGCCCGCGAGCAAACCTGCGCGCCAGCCTGCGAAAACGGACGCGTCGGCGCCCACAAAAAAGCCGCCTGTTGAGCGGCTGAGCGTCGAGGCGTTGCCGTCGCCTTTCGTGCGGCCCCAGGAGCCGAACGCTTGTCCCCACATGGTGAAGTCGGCGCGACCTGCGTCGCATTGTTCTTCTGCCGGACGCTGCAGTTTCGGCGCGGCGACGCCGCAGAACGCATCGCGCATGCGGTCGATCGCGGCGTTGCGAACGAAATGGCTGGTTTCGATCGCCGCCGTCTTGGCGGACGAATGGATTTCGCCGGAGAGTTGCTGGAGCGCGAGGCGCGCACGGTCCAGAGTCGGTTGGTCGAGCATGCCGGTATGCACCGTGTTATCGGCCGGCAGGCTGTCGACGGCCTTGCCCGTCTCGGTCTGGTTCGGCGTTGTTCCGACGCCAGCGATGCTCTGCGTCTGCACGACGGTGAGATAGGCGTTGTTGGCGTCGTAGATGTCGCGCAGGCTGAGGAAGGGCGTGAGCGCGAGATCGTCGAACGCATAGACGCCGGTCACGCCGCCGCTCGCCGTCAGGATGGTGAAGCGCTGGCCCGCGACATAGGACGCGCCGGTGTAGTTGACGACGGAAAGGCCTGCGCCGCTCGCCAGCGTCGCGCTGCCATTGACGCGAATGAGATCGGAACTGCTCGTCGCGGGAGCGACCTCCACCTGATAGATAGAGCCTGTGTTCTGGACATAAGCGCCGTTGATCGTGAGCGTTCCGATCGAATTGCCGGGCGCGATCGTCGCTCCCGACAAAACCGTCGTCGCGCCGACAACGCCGGAGCCGCCGAGCGTCGCGCCGGCGAGCACGGTCACGGCTGAGCCTGACAGCGAGCCGTTGACCGAGAGCCTGCCGGCCTCGACCGTCGTCGCGCCGGTGAGGCCGCTGGCGCCGGTCAGGTTCAGGCCGCCGGCGCCGCGCTTGGTGAAGGGGCCGGCGCCGTTGATCTGGTTGGCAAAGCTCGCGTTGGTCGGCTGGTCGATGATCAGCGCGCCGTTGTTGGCGATCTGACCGACGCCGAAGCTCGTGGCCGAGCCGATCAGCGTGCCCGCCGAGATGGTCGTGCCGCCGCTATAGCTGTTGGCGCCCGTCAGAGTGAGCGAGCCGGCGCCGAGCTTCTGCACGCCGCCTGTCCCCGAGATCGCGCCGGCGAAGGTGATGTCGTCCAGGCGGTTGAAGGCGAGCGCGCCATTGTTAATGACGTCGCCCGCGATCGAGCCCGACGCGCCGCCATTGCCGAGCTGCAGCGTGCCCGCCGAGATCGTCGTCCCGCCGGTGTAGCTGTTGTTCGCCGTCAGGATGGTTGTGCTCGAGCCGATCTGCGACACTGTGCCCGAGCCGGAAATAAGGCCGCTGAAGGTGTAGGCGTCCGACCGGTTGAAGGCGAGGGCGCCATTGTTGATGACGTCGCCCGTGATCGAGCCCGACGCGCCGCCGTTGCCGAGCTGCAGAGCGCCAGCCGAGATCGTCGTCCCGCCGGCATAGGTATTGGTCCCGGTCAGCACCAGCGTGCCGGCGCCGGTCTTGGTCAGCGCGCCGGCGCCGCTGATCGCGCCTGACCAGGTCAGATCGGCGTCGGTCTGGAAAACGCCGCCGCCGGTGTTGATCGTCGCGTTGCGAGCCGAAGTAAAGCTCGCCGTGGTTCGCAGCGTTCCGCCGTCGAAGGTGATGGCGCCGCTGGTCGCGCCGAGGCTGGCGTCGCTGGCGATCGACAGGACGCCGCCGAGCAACTGCCACGGCGTCACGGCCGTGCTGGCGCCCGTCAGCGTCCAGGCGCTCGCGCCAATCTTCTGGAACGCGTCGAAGTTCTGGTATTGCGCGGTCGCGCCGATCGTCGAGGCGTCGAAGCTGGCGTCGGCGGTTCCGCCGAGCTTGAGGACGTCGTTGAGCCCGGTTGGGCTGGCCACGACATTGCCGAAAATCTGCGAGCCGGCCTGAAGTTCAAGACGAAGTTGAGTCGACGCACCCGTATTGATCGCGATGGCGTTGGCCGAGCCGCTGCCGGCGCGGATCGTGCCACTGTTGATGACGGAAACATTCCAAGAGGAGCTGTCGATCGCGATCGCGGCCGCACCGTTGCCGCCTTCCAAAGTGCCGGAATTGGTGATCGTGGTGTTGGTTCCGCGACCGGCGACCGCAGCAGCGCCTACCCCGACACCACTAAGATCGGAGCCGCCGCGGATCGTGCCGAAATTGATGAGGGTCGCAGGTTTGGCAGATGAGCCGACCAAAAAAGCGCCCGCCCCGACGTGGCCCGCCACCTGGCTATTCCCGCCCTGAATGACGCCGCTGGCGTTGTTGATCAGCGTCGCGCCAGTGTTGAGAATATTGACGCCGGAGCCGTTGTTTCCGAGGCCGCCGCCTTGCCCAAGTCCGCCGGCGACTGCGCCATTGTTGATGAAGGTCACGACATTGGTGAGCGAGACGCCGAGGCCGCCGGAATTGCCCGCGCCGCCTGTGATGGACCCATTGTTGATGACCTGGGCGGTCGTGCCGCCGACTGTCGCGATGCCGCTATTGACGACAAGCCCGACACCGGCGGAGCCTGCGGAGGCTCCTCCTGTAAGCGTTCCGGCAAAAGTCAGTGAGCCGCTGGGAAAATTGCCGTTGAACGTGATGCTGCCTGCTGTGATCCCAGACAAAACGAAGCCCTGCGTGTCGATCGTCAGGGACTTTGACGGATTGGGCAGCGATCCGGCTATCGTGAAGCTCTGGGTCGCGATAATCGTCGAACTCGCATCCGGGCTCGCATTCGCCGCAGCAATGGCGTTGTTCAGTTCCGTTGCATCGCTGACGAAATAAGTCGCGGCCAACGCCTGCGGCGACGGCAAACATGCGATCGCGAGCGCCGCGTAACTGGAATTCACAAGAATTCGCCGCTTAATCGCGTTCGCCACGATCGCCCCTGTCGCCTGACAATCATTCTGCGAATCGCGAATGACGCACGGTCATCGTAATAATCAGAAACATCATCAAGCAAGGCGGCGCCGTTTGGATGACAGCGTGTTAACGAGCGGTTGCGGATTGTTGCGACAAAGCGATGACGCTGCGAGGCGCGCGTCTTTTGCGCGAGGCGTCACACATGCGCATTCATTGCGCTTGTCGCTTCATTCTTTTGCGCTTTGGCGCGATCTTGCGCGTCGTCTTCTCGCGCTTCGCCGCCACGCGTCGCGCAGCGCCCAGCGCCGCGCGTCCCCAGACGAGGAATTCGTCGGGCTCGTCGAACAGGCGGTCGGGAACGCGCCAGAATGAGAGATCGATGTCGGCGCCTTTCTTCCGGTAATTCAGCGGCGGCTCTGACGCCGCTTCCTTGAGCGCCACGCGATTTTCGTCATCGACGCGGAAATAGAGCGCGTCGTCGCGCACCATTCCGAGCATCAGCCCGTCGCAGAACAGGCCCGTCTTGCCGAACATGCGACGCGTCGTGATATGGCCGAGCGGTTCAAGCTGCTCGCGAAGAAAATCAGAGAAGCTTTCGCTCGCGACCATGCTGTTCCCTGTGCAACCGCAGTCGTAGAATCCTTTGGGCGCGGTCAGCGATCTTCGCCGCCGTCCGCGCGCCGTCAATGGCGCGATTGACGCCGTTCAATCTGCAATGCTGCTCATCGCCAGCGAGATTGCCACCATTCGGATGCGCGCATAGCGTTATTGTCGGTCAGTGGCGTTCCAATGCGAAAGGGAGCCGGCATGTCATCTCCGGTGGAGGAAAACGCACAACAATATAGCGACAGCCGGAAACTCGCCGCGCGGGCGCGTCTCAACCGGGAATATACGATCGCTGACGCTCCCTGGTTTCCCTGGGTCGCGCGACAATTGTCGCTGACGACCGGAGATCGCGTTCTCGACATCGGCTGCGGTCCGGGCTGGTTCTGGGCCGCATCTGCAAGCGCGCTGCCGAAAGGGTTGAAACTTGTGCTTGCGGATATGTCGCCCGGCATGGTCGCCGAAGCGGTGGAGCGCTGCAACTCGCTGCCATTTGCTTCAGTCGAAGGCCGACAAGCAGACGCCGCGGCCCTTCCATTCGAAGACTGCGCCTTCGATGCGGTCGTCGCCATGCACATGCTGTATCATGTCGCCGATCCGGCGGCGGCCATTGCGGAAATGTGGCGCGTGCTGAAGCCGGGCGGCCTGCTTGCGGTCACCACGAACGGCGCTGACAATATGCGCGAGATCTATGCGTTGACGACGGTCTTCGGCAGCGCTCCATCCGATCCGGCGGCGGCCTTGTTCGGCTACGACGCAGCCGAACGCCTGATGCAATCGCAGTTCGGCAATGTCGCTTACTCCGATTATCCGGCGAAACTCCGGATCACCGATCCCGAGGACATATTCCTGGCGCTCACATCCTATCCGCCCGGAGATCGCGCCAGTGAAGCTCAGCAACAGGCTTTCCGCGACGCGATCACGCTTGCATTCCGGCAAGGGAATGGCGCGCTCGAATCGAGGAAGCAGACCGGATTGTTCCTCAGCAGAAAATTGAAAACCGTCTGATCAGAGAGGCGCCGCCTGAGCTCGGCGATTGGCTGGCGTCACTCGGCTCAAGACAGACGGCGGCTCCCCGGATTTCAAGCCGCTTTCGCCGCGGCGCGCGCGCCATCCTGCAGGATGCGCGCAAGCGCGCTCTGCACGGCGGCGCGGAACGTCGCATTCTCCGGCAGGTCTGAGCCGAAGATCGTGTCGAAGCGCAGCAGCGCCGCGCTGAGTCGACCTGCGTCGCGGCCTGCCGCGTCGGCCGCCGCGCGCAATTTGTCGGCGAGGGGATCGCGCACCTCGATCGCCTTGCCGTTCTCGTCGACGCCCATGACATATCGCATCCAGGCGGCGACGCCGGTGGCGAGATGCGCGATCGGCGCGCCTGATTTCAGACGTTCGCGGATCGTGCCGAGCAGGCGCTGCGGCAATTTCTGCGAGCCGTCCATGGCGATCTGCCAGGTGCGGTGACGGATCGAGGGATTGCGGAAGCGATCGAGCAGCGCCTTCGCATAGGCCGGCAGATCGGCGCCCGACGGCGGCGGCACGGTCGGAATGATCTCGCGCCAGAGCCCTTCGAGAAATTGCGCCAGCACGGGATCGCCGCTCGCCTCCGCCACCGTCTCATGGCCGGAGAGATAGCCGAGATAGGCGAGCGAGGAATGCGCGCCGTTGAGCATGCGCAGCTTCATGAATTCGAATGGCGCGACGTCCGACACGATCTCCGCGCCGACCTTCTCCCAGGCCGGGCGGCCATTCGCGAATTCATCCTCGATCACCCATTGGCGGAAGGATTCCGTCGTGACGACGGCGCGATCCTCGAGGCCAAGCGCCTGCGCGGTCGCGGCGATGTCGGCGTCGGTCGTCGCGGGAACGATGCGATCGACCATCGTCGAGGGAAAGGCGCCGTTGTTCTCGATCCATTGCGCCAGCGCATCATCGACAAGCGCGGCGTAGGCGAGGGTGAGGCCGCGAACCACTTCGCCGTTCGACGGGAGATTGTCGAGCGGCATCACCGTGAAGGGGCCAAGGCCGGCTTTGCGGCGCGCGGCAAGGGCCGCGACGATCGTTCCGATCGCCGAGCGCGGCGTCTCCCGATGTTCGAGATCATGCGCGATATCGGGATGCGCCGCGTTGAGGCGCCCCGTCGCGGGATCGTGGCAATAGCCTTTCTCGGTCACGGTCAGCGACACGATGCGCGTATCCGCTGACGCCATGCGCGCGATCAGGCCACGCGGATCCTCCGGCAGAACCGCGAGCGCGTTGAGCGCGCCGATGGCGACGCGCTTCTCGCCTTCCGCGCCGCGCACGGCGATGGTGTAGAGCCCGTCCTGCGGACGCAGCGTCTCCACGACGTCAGGACGACGCATGCTGACGCCGCACACGCCCCAGGGACCGAACTCCTTCGACAGAATCTCGTCGGTGTAGTCGAGCAGATGCGCGCGCGAGAACGCGCCGATCCCGAGATGCACGACGCCCGTCTTCAGCGCGGCGCGATCATAGGAAAAGCGCCTGACATGGGTGGGAAGGCGGTCGAACGTGGCGAGGGACAGGCGCGTCATCGAAGGCGATCAGAATGTAGGAGTGGGCGGCGACCATAAGGCCGCCGCGGTGAGCGGGAAAGCGTCAGGCCCTCGGCTCGGCTTTCTCGGCGACGGCTTCAAACACGATGTCGTCGACAAATTCGAAGCGCACACGGTCGCCCGGTTTCACCGGATGGATGCCCGTCGTCATACCCGTCGAAACCAGATCGCCCGATGTGAGCGAGCGCCCGCGTGAAGCGAGCTGCGCGACAAGAAACGCCAGCGCCGCCAGCGGTCCGCCGAAGACGCGTGACGCATCGCCTTCGCCAACATTCGCGCCATTGACCAGAGCGCGCGACGTCAGGCTCGCAAGCGGGCGCGTGCGCCAATCCTTGATCTCGGGGCCAAGCAGCAGTCCGGAATTATTACCGAAATCTGAGATGACTGATGTCGGGCCGAGATCATTGATGCCGCCGAACGGGCTGCTCGCGATCTCCGCGCCCGCATGCATCGCTGCGATCTTTGCAGCGAGTCGGTCTTCGCTGGCGGCGTCGTCAGGCGCAATCGTTGCGCCAACGCGGAAAATGAATTCGGCTTCGACCGCGGCGAAGCCGCCGGCGAAAATCGCGAAGGAGGGAACGGCGTCGCCGCCCGCGCGCTTAACCTTGCTTGCGAAGGCCGGACCGGCGAGACGCGCGGCGCCGAATTTCTCGCGCAAATCAGGCGCGATGCCCGCCACTTTCCAGCCCGTGATGCGGTCTTGCCAGCGCGCAATCGCGGCTTCCTGCACGGCGTAGGCGTCGGTCAACGTCGCCGGCAATTCGCCGGGATAGACGGCGATTGGCGCGGCGCGGCGGCGGGCGTCGGTGAAGGCCGTGGCGATGTCGGCCGCGCTCTTGGTGTTCGTCATAGTGTCGCTCGCTTCGCCCCCAAGCCCGCTTGTGTCCGCGATTGGCCGCCGCCGCAACCCGCCTTGGACAATCTTGTATGGCGTGGTATGGCAGTTTCATGCCCCAGGCAATGACGCCCGTTCTGCGCGCCTTTCCGCCCGACGATCCCGGCGGCGCCTCGCTCGCCGATCAGGTCGGCCGGATGCTTCGACGCGCGATCGTCACGCTTGAGCTGCCGCCCGGCGCGCGCCTCTCCGAGAACGATATCGCGCTGAAGTTCGGCGTGTCGCGGCAGCCGGTGCGCGAGGCGATCATCGCGCTCTCGAAGATCGGACTGGTGCGCGTGATGCCCCAGCGCGGCACCATCGTCGTGAAAATCTCTACGCGGCAGATGGAGCAGGTGCGTTTCACGCGCGAGGCGCTGGAGACGTCGATCGCGCGGCGCGCCTGCGATCGCTTCGCTCCCGTCATTCGCGCCAGCCTCGACTCGATTATCGCCGCGCAAATTACGGCCGCGGAGGCGGGGGATCATCCGGCCTTCCAGACCCATGACGAACGCTTTCACGCCGCGCTCGCCTCCGGCGCCGAAGCCGATCTCGCCTGGGCTCTCGTCGTCGACATCAAGCATCACATGGATCGCGTCTGCCACCTGACGCTGTGGGATCGCGACGCGATGCTCGCCATCGTCGATCAGCACAAGGCGATTATCGCCGCGATCGACGCGCGCGACGCCGACGCCGCCGAGCAGGCGATGCGCTGCCATCTCACCGAAATTCTTCGCTCGCTGCCGCGCGTGCTCGCGGAGCAGGCGGAGCTGTTCGAGTAATCCAAGAGGGGAAAAGTCGGCATGAGCGCCATCGACATCGAGATCAGGCACGCCATTCATCCTGATCATGCCGAGAGCTTCAATACGGAGGAGCTGCGCAAGCATTTTCTTGTGACCGGCCTGTTCACGCCTGGCCGCATCAAGGCGGTCTATACGCATTATGACCGCATGGTCGTGTTCGGCATCGCGCCTGCGACAGGCGCGCTCTCGTTCGGCCAGGAGCTTGCCGATCTCGTCAAATCGCCTTTCTTCCTGTCGCGGCGCGAGATCGGGATTTTCAATGTCGGCGGCGCCGGCAGCGTGATTGCCGACGGCAAAGGCTATGAACTCGACAAGGGCGACGCGCTCTATCTGCCGATGGGGACGAAGACGCTCGCCTTCGATAACGCGAACGCTTCATCGCCCGCGAAATTCTACGCCTGCAGCGCGCCGGCGCATGCGGCGCATCCGGCGAAATTGTTCAAGGCGTCAGCGATGAAGGGCGACCAGCTCGGCGCCGTGGAGACGTCGAACAAGCGCGTGCTGACGAAATACATGCATGTCGATGATCTCCCGACATGCCAGATCGTCATGGGCTACACCCGGCTCGAAACGGGCAATGTCTGGAACAGCATTCCGCCGCACACCCATGATCGGCGCATGGAGGCCTATCTCTATTTCGATTTGCCCAAGGATCAGGTCGTCGTGCATCTCATGGGCCGGCCGCAGGCGACGCGTCATCTGATCGTGCGCAATGATGAAGTCGTGCTGTCGCCGCCCTGGTCGATCCATTGCGGCTGCGGCACCTCGAATTACGGGTTCATCTGGGCGATGGCGGGCGACAACCAGACTTTTACGGACATGGATCCCGCGCCTGTCAGTTCGCTGCTGTGAGGGTGTGATGAAGGCGTTTGATCTCGCGGGAAAGACGGCGCTCGTCACCGGCGCCAACACCGGTCTCGGTCAGGCGATCGCGATTGCGCTCGCTGAAGCGGGCGCGCGCGTCGCGCTCGCAGGCCGCTCCGCAATGGATGACACGCAGGCGCGCATCGCGGCGCTTGGGCGAGACAGCCTCGCGATCAAGGCTGATTTCGTCACGATCGAGCCGGTGCAACGCGTCATCGACGAGGCGGTGAAGTGGGGCGGCGCGCTCGACATCCTCGTCAACAATGCGGGCATCATCCGACGCGCCGATGCGGTCGATTTCACCGAGGCCGACTGGGACGCGGTGATGGATACGAATCTGAAATCCGTTTTCTTCCTCTCGCAAGCGGCGGCGCGTCACATGATTCCGCGCGGCGCCGGCAAGATCATCAATATCGCTTCGCTGCTTTCATTCCAGGGCGGCATCCGCATTCCCTCCTATACCTCGTCGAAAAGCGGACTTGCCGGCCTGACGCGTCTGCTCGCCTGCGAATGGGCGCCGAAGGGGATTAATGTGAATGCGATTGCGCCGGGTTATTTCGTCACCAACAATACGCAGGCCTTGCGCGAGGACAAGGAGCGCAGCTCAGCGATCCTTGCGCGCATTCCCGCGGGACATTGGGGCGATCCGAAAGAAATCGGCGGCGCAGCGGTGTTTCTTGCTTCGGATGCGGCCGCCTATGTTCACGGCGTCGTGCTGCCGGTCGATGGCGGCTGGCTCGCGCGCTAGCGCGCCCTTCAGTTTTATCGCGCGAAGACGATCGTTGGATGATCCTTGTAGGTCGTCCGGCGGATTTCGCGATAGCCGCATTTTTCCGCGACGCGTCGTGACGCCTGATTGTCCGGCGCGATGATGCAGACGGTGTGGCGCTTTGCGAAATGCCGGTCGCCCCATGCGAGTGCTGCATTCACCGCTTCCGTGGCGTAGCCCTTGCCGTGCGCCGAGGGCGAAAGCACCCAGCCGATCTCGGGCGCGTCGCCAAGCGAAGGCGTGATGTCGCGACGATAGTCTGCGAAACCGATTTCGCCCACGAACGCGCCGCTGTCTTTTTCTTCGACGACCCAGTAGCCGAAGCCCATGAGCGCCCAGTGGCCCACATAGCGCAGAAGGCGCGACCAGGATTCCTCCTGCGTGAAGGGACGTCCGCCAATGAAGCGCGTGACGTCGGCGTCGGCCCATAGCGCCGCGGTGAGAGCCGCATCTTCAACGCGATGGCCGCGCAGCCTCAGCCGCGCGGTTTCGATGACGGGAGCTTCGCTCATCAGAGATTGTAAGCCTGCTTCGCCAGGCGATAGGCGAGATCGTGCGCGACTTCCCGCGCTTCATCCTCGTCAAGGCGATGTTCGGCGACGAGGCGCGCGAGATAGGCGCAATCGCAGCGGCGCGCCATATCGTGGCGGGCGGGGATCGAGAGATAGGCGCGCGTGTCGTCGTTGAAGCCGACCGTGTTGTAGAAGCCGGCGGTCTCCGTCGTCAGTTCGCGGAAGCGGCGCATGCCTTCCGGCGCATCGAAGAACCACCAGGCCGGGCCGAGCTTGAGGCAGGGATAATGGCCGGCAAGCGGCGCGAGCTCGCGGCTGTAGCTCGTCTCGTCGAGCGTGAACAGGATCACGGTCAGGTTGGGTTCATTGCCGACCGCATCGAGCAGGGGTTTGAGCGCGCGGACATAATCGGTGCGCGTCGGAATATCCGCGCCCATGTCGCGGCCGAACGCTTCGTAGAGCCCGGCGTTGTGGTTGCGGAACGATCCCGGATGAATCTGCAGCACAAGCCCGTCGTCGACGCTCATCTTCGCCATCTCGGTGAGCATCTGGCCGCGGAAAAGATCGGCCTCTTCCGCATTTTCCTGTCCTGCAACGACTTTCGTGAACAGTTTCTCGCATTCCGCCGCAGAGAGATTGGCGGTGCGCGCGGTGAGATGGCCGTGATCGCTGGAGGTCGCGCCGCGTTCAATGAAGTAGGCGCGCCGTTTGCGATGCGCGGCGAGATAGCCTTTCCAAGTGCGCGCGTCTTCGCCTGATATCTCGCTCAATTTGTCGAGATTGGCCTGGAAGCCGTCGAATTCGGGGTCGATGACAGAATCAGGGCGATAGGCCGGCACGACCTTGCCTTTCCAGCCCGAAGCGCGAACCATGTCATGATATCTCAAGTCATCGAGCGCGGCGTCGGTGGTCGAGATTGCTTCGATCTTGAAGCGCTCGAACAGCGCGCGCGGACGAAGCTGCGGCGAAGCGAGCTTGTCCGCGATGAGGTCGTAGAGCTTGTCGGCGTTCTCGGGCGACAGACGCTCCTCAATGCCAAAAATGTCGGAGAGCGACTGCTCGAACCAGAGGCGCGTCGGCGTTCCCCGGAACAGACGCCAATGCTTCGCCAGCAGGCGCCAGATCTTGCGCGTATCCTTCTCGACCGCGCCGCCATCCTTGCGGGGAATGCCCAGTTCTTCCAGTCTCACTCCCTGGGAATAGAGCATACGGAAAACGTAATGGTCCGGCTTCACCAGCAGCGTTGAGGGGTCGGGGAAGGCTTCGTCGAGCGCATACCAGCTCGGATCGGTGTGTCCGTGCGGGCTGATCAGCGGCAGGCCGCGCACGTCGTCATAGAGGCGGCGCGCAATCTCGCGCGTCGAGGGATCAGCGGGAAACAGGCGGTCGGGATGAAGAAGGCCCATCAGATTCTCCTCCGCCGATCCTGCTCTTGATGCGGCGGACCGGATCGACATAAGTCAGCCTCCGTATGCGATCAGGACGGCAAGTCAATGAGCCAGCACCCGCCAATCATCGTGGATTGGGGCACCTCGAATTTCCGCGCCTATCGCTTCGGCGCTGAAGGCCTCGCGGAGGAGCGCCGCGCCGAGATCGGCATCCTGAAGGTGGGGGGCGGGCGCTTCGAGGAGGCGCTTCGCGGAGCGATCGGCGACTGGCTTCATGCGGGCGCTGAAATCTTTCTCTCCGGCATGATCACGAGTCGCAATGGATGGGTCGAGACGCCTTACGCATTCGCGCCAGCGACGCTTGCCGATCTCGCAGCCAACGTCGTCGAGCGCACGCTAGGCGATGGCGTGCGGCTGAAATTCCTGCCGGGCGTGGCGCAGAAGCCGCCGCTGCCTGACGTGATGCGTGGCGAGGAGATTCAGGCGTTCGGCGCCATCGACGATGATGCGGACGCGCTTGTCGTGTTGCCGGGCACGCACAGCAAATGGGCGCGCATGGAGAAGGGGAGGCTGACGGGCTTTCGCACCATGATGACCGGCGAAGTCTACGCCGTCATAAAGGAGCATTCGATCCTTGGCCGCTTGATCGAGCCTGCGTCGCAAATGCAGGAAGAAGCGTTCGCGCGCGGCGTGAAGCTCGCGCTGGCGGACGCGCCAGGCGGATTGCTCAACCAGCTCTTCACCGCGCGCAGCGCTGTTCTGCTTGGCGATCTCAAGGCCGACGAGATCGCCGATTATCTCTCCGGGATCATCATCGGAAATGAGGTGCGCGAAGGGTTGCGGCTCGCGCCTGATGCGCGCGAGGTCACGCTGATCGGCGACGAGAAACTCGTCGCGCGCTATCGCGCGGCGCTCACGATTGCGAAGGTCGGCGCCGTCATTGGCGATGCGCGCGCGACAATTGCGGGATTCCAGAAGCTGGCGCGGCTGCGATCGTAGTTACGCGGCGGTTTTCCGCTTCGTCATGCCAGGGCGTGGCCCGGGCATCCACGTCTTTTCATTGCTGCATGGAAGTCGTGGATGGCCGGGCCACGCCCGGCCATGACAACCTTCAAAAATTCGTTCTAAATATTACGACAGCAACTGCCCGCCATCGACGGTGATCGTCTGGCCGGTGATCCAGCTCGCAAGCGGAGACGCCAGGAAGAGCGCGACATTGGCGATTTCCTCCGGCGTTCCCAGCCGGCCGAACGGAATCGATTTGAGCACGCGGTCGTAATAGGCGGGATCGCTGTTTTTGCGCCGCTCCCAGCTCCCGCCGGGAAATTCGATCGAGCCCGGCGCGATGCAGTTCACCCGCACGCGCTGGGCCGCGAACATCGCGGCCTGCGATGTCGTATACTGGATGGCGGCGGCCTTCACTGCGGCGTAGGCGGGGCCACGAACAGAGGGGCGATAGCCCGAGATCGAGGAGATATTGATGACCGACGAACCGTCGCCTTTAACGAGGAACGGCTGCGCTGCGCGCGTCGCGCGCACGATCGCCATCACATCGACGTTCAACCCCGCGCTCCAGCCTTCCTCGGTGTCGGCATAGCCGAAGCCGCTGGCGTTGTTCACGAGCACGTCGATCCCGCCGAGCTTTTCCGCCGCGGCTGGAATATAAGAAACGATCGCCGCCGCGTCGGCGAGATCGCAGGGCGAGGCGTGATGGACGCCGCCATGGGCCGCGATTTCCTTCTCCGTTGCGCGCAGAGTTTCTTCGCCGCGCGCGCAGATCGAGACAGAGGCGCCAGCCGTTGCAAAACCAAGCGCGATCGAGCGGCCGATGCCGCGGCTGCCGCCGCAAACGACGACGCGCTTGCCCCTGAAATCGAAAGTCATGATGCCTCTCCGGCTTCCGGGAAATCAGCGCGCCGTTGTGGCGCGTTCGGAAACGATCCAGTCGGCGAGCGCTGCGCGTTGTGTGGTGTCGAGATGCAGGCCGAGCTTCGAGCGGCGCCAGAGCATGTCGTCGGCGTCGCGCGCCCATTCGCTTCGCATGAGATAGCGCGCTTCCGCCTCGGTGAAGCCGGCGCCGAAATCGCGGCCGAGATCGGCGGCGCTCTTCGCGTCCTTCAGGAAATCGCGCGCCTTCAGGCCATAGCTGCGCGCATAACGCGCAGCCTGTCGCACGGAGAGGAAGGGGAAATCGCGGCGCAATTCGTCGGCGAGCGCAACGCGGCCCTCCATCGGAAATTCGCCGCCGGGCAGAGGCTCGCGGCCCGTCCAGCCCTCTTTTTCCTCAGAGGACGCCGGCAGCCAGCGCTGCAATTTCTCCAGCGCTTCCTCGGACAGCCGGCGATAGGTCGTGATCTTGCCGCCGAAGATCGAGAGCAGCGGCGCGCCATTATCGTCGAGCTCGAAGACATAGTCGCGCGTCGCGGCCTTCGCTTCGCTCGCGCCATCGTCATAGAGCGGACGCACGCCGGAATAGGTCCAGACGACGTCGGACGGCGCGATCGGCTTGACGAAATATTCGCTCGCGGCGGCGCAGAGATAGGAAATCTCCTCGTCGGTTGCGCGCACATTAGCGGGATCGCCGTCATAGTCGCGATCGGTGGTGCCGATCAGCGTGAATTCATCCTCGTAGGGAATGGCGAAGATGATGCGGCCGTCCGCATTCTGGAAGATGTAGGCGCGGTCATGATCGAAGATGCGGCGCGTGACGATGTGCGAGCCCTGCACCAGCCTGACCTTGGCGCGCGAATTGGCGCGCAGCGTTCCCGTGAGCACGTCCGCCACCCATGGGCCGGCGGCGTTCACCAGCGTTTTGCCGCGCACTTCGCTGCGCGCGCCCGTGTCGAGATTTTCGATCGTCAGCGTCCAGCCTTCGGCGTCGCGCACTGCCGAGACGGCCTTTGTGCGCGTGCGGATGTCGGCGCCCTTGTTGGCGGCGTCGCGCGCGTTGAGCACGACGAGGCGCGCGTCATCGACGCGGCAGTCGGAATATTCAAAGCCGCGACGATAGAGATCGGGCTTCAGCGGCTTGCCGGCGGCGTCGGTCGTCAGATCGAGCGTGCGCGTCGGCGGCAGCTTCTTGCGGCCGCCGAGATGGTCGTAGAGGAACAGGCCGAGCCGCAGAAGCCAGGCGGGCCGCAAGCCTTTGTGATGCGGCAGCACGAAGCGCAGTGGCGCGACGAGATGCGGCGCGATCTTCCAGATCACCTCGCGCTCGATCAGCGCTTCGCGCACCAGTCGGAATTCGTAATATTCGAGATAGCGCAGGCCGCCATGGATCAGCTTGGTCGACCATGACGAGGTGCCGCTCGCGAGATCATGCATCTCGCAGAGAAACACGGAGAGGCCGCGCCCCGCCGCGTCGCGGGCGATGCCGCAGCCATTCACGCCGCCGCCGATGATCAGGACGTCGTGAACTTCGGGCATTGAACGGATCTCTAGAGCAGCGTCGGGTCAACGCGGCGCAAGTAAAGGCGGGCGGCGGCCGTGACAAGCCGCCTGTGGCTATCCTACCGGATGATGAAGCCCGGCGCGGCGCCGCGTTCGACCACGCGGATTGCAGAGCTTGGACCGGGAACCGCGACGATGACGTTCGCGGGTCTTGGCGAGGACGGGCTGGAAACTGTGACGATCATATTCGCAGGACGCGGCGCCGGCGGGCCGCCATCGACGCGCCTGACAAGCTCGGAGACCTGCTGCGGCCGCACGATCTCGACCGCTGCGACAGGCGTGATCTCGCGCGCTTTGGCGACATTATAGGGCTTGAGCAGATTGGCGGCGTAGGTGACGCCGACGCGGGAATCGATCTCGCGCTTCTGCGCCGCATTGAGCCGGCCGGAGACGCGGAAATCGCTGAAGTCGCTCGGACGATAGGGCCAGGAGGTCGCGCCATTGAACACAACCGCGCGCTCGCCGGTGACTACGGTGTCGCCGGGCCGCAGCGTGGTGTCGCGCATGATCGAGATGTGGGTCTGCTGCGCCGTCTGGTGGCAGGTGCAGCTCGCCGAGCGCGACTTCTGGTAGGCGAAGGCGGCCGGCAGCGAGGTATAGCGGCGGAGATCGCGCGACACGGCGTTCTCGATCGCGCCGCCGGCCTCGATGGTGAAGAGCTTTGCGGGCGCGCCGGGGCAGGAGGCCTGGCAGAGCGATTCCTGCGCCGCGAGATCGGACGAGGGGCTGCCCATCGGGAAGAAGTAGCCGTCGCAGGTGCGCACGCAGACCGCGCGGCGCGATTGCGCGGCGGCGACGCGATCGGGCGCGCGGGTCGTCGCATGCCGCCGAATGGAGGGCGGCCGCTTCGGCTGCGCATGCGTTTGCTCCGGCCGCGGCGGAGCGCCGGTCTCGTCCATCGCCCGGAACAGCTCGCGGCTTTTCGGCGCATATCCCGTCAGGATCGGCTGCGGCAGCGGCGGACGCTGGCGCAGCTTAGGCTCCGGCGCGAAGCTGCGCACGATCGGCTGGAAATAGTAGCTCACGCCGCGGGGCGCCGAGGCATAGCCGGCGTTGCGGGGATAGGCGAAAGCCTGCGCGCGCGTGGCGGCGCGTGATGCGCCATCGCGCATGATCAGGCCGCGAATGCCGGCGTCGTCATTGGCGAAAACTGCGAGGGGCGCCGCGACGAGCGTTCCAACCACGCCAAGCGTCACGCCGAACGTCGCCAGCGCGACGGCGCGCAACGGCGTGATCGAAACCGGGGACGGGCTGAACGAGCGGAAACGCTCTCCCGAGGAGACACGCATAAATCACCACCTGATGAAGCCCGCGCATCGAGAGGTAGTTTACGGTCTGTTAACTGTCAAACTTGACGGGCTGTTAACCTTATTGACGCGCCTGAGTCGTCCACTGCGAGCGAAAGCGAAGGCCATTCATGGCCTTGCCATTTCGATATATCCCGCTGACTATAGCGATGCGCCGGCCTGAAACGGGCGCGCGGCAAATCAGGGAGCGCGCGAATGGTAAAGACGGGAAGCCGGGCGCTCGCGTTCGCGTTGGGATGCGTTCTCGCGGGCGCCGCGACGGCCGCAGCGCTCGCCGACACGTCTGCGGGGCTGATCCAGTTGGACGTCCGCGTGGAGGCGGCTCGATCAATCAGGCTCGTCGCCGATGCGGCCAATGGCGGGCTTGAATTGCAGCGCGCCGGCCGGCCGGTCGTCGATTTCACCGCGGAGCGCATCGCCGCGCTGCCGCGACAGACCATCAAGCTGACGCAGAAGACGGGCAGGGGCGACGAGACCGCGGAATGGAGCGGGCCGCTCTTATGGGACGCGCTCGTCGCCGCCGGAGTGATCGAGGCGGACAAGCATGCCGAGCATGTGCGCATGGTGCTGCGGGCTCGCGGCCGCGATGGCTATGTCGTGACCCTGTCATTGTCGGAGCTTTCGCCGGAGCTCGAGGGCAAGAGCGTGATCATCGCGACGCAGCGCGATGGGGCTGCGCTTGCTGACCGCTCGCTGCGACTGGTCGTGCCGGGCGACAGGCGGGCGGGACGGGCCGTCCGCGATCTCGTCAACATCACAGTGGAATGACGGGCGGCGCGGCCGCCCGAGCGCATTATTCCGCGGGAACCGCCGGCGGCGCGCCGTGGCCGGCCGGCGCCGGATGCGCGCCATGCCCGTGATGGGCGCCGTGCGCGCCATGGGCCGCGTCGGCGTGCTCGTCGCGGCTCTTCTCCTTCATGCGGCTGTCGATCTTGTCGAGGTAGTAATAGACGACAGGCGTGATGAAGAGCGTCAGGAGCTGCGACAGGATCAGGCCGCCGCAGACAGCAATGCCAAGGGGCTGGCGCAGTTCGGCGCCCGCGCCATGGCCGATCGCGATCGGCAGCACGCCGAAGATCGCGGCGAAAGACGTCATCATGATCGGGCGGAACCGCACCAGAGCCGCCTCGCGAATGGCGGTCAGCGCATCGTCGCCATGTCGCCTGCGCTCGATCGCGAAGTCCACCATCATGATGGCGTTCTTCTTCACGATGCCGATCAGCATGAGGATGCCGATCATCGCCACCACCGACAGGTCCATGTTGTAGAGCTGCAGCGAGAGCAACGCGCCGATGCCGGCTGACGGCAGGCCGGACAGGATCGTGATCGGGTGGATGAAGCTCTCATAGAGCACGCCGAGCACGATGTAGATCACGAACACCGCGGCCGTCGCGAGCAGGAGCTGGCCGGCGACCGCCTGTTCGAAGATCTGCGCCGTGCCGGAGAAGGTGCCGATGATCGAGGGGGGCATGCCGATCTCGCGCTCCGCCTGACGGATCGCGGCGGTGGCGATGCCAAGCGCAGTGCCTTCTTTCAGGTTGAAGGAGATGGTCACCGCCGGCTGCTGCGCCACGCGCGCCACGGCGAGCGGACCCACCGTGCGCCGCACGCTGGCGACGGCGTCGAGCGGGACGTTCTGGCCCGTCGATGATTTGACATAGATCTGGGAGAGCGCCGTCGCGTCGGACTGGAAGTCGCGCGTCGCCTCCATCAGCACGGAATAATCGGTCGCCGGCGTATAGATCGTCGAGATCTCGCGCGAACCGAACGCGTTATAGAGCGTCTGCTTGATCGCATCCTGGCTCACGCCAAGCGTCGCGGCGCGCTCGCGATCGATATCGACGGCGGCCTGCGGGTTGGTGAGCTGCAGGTCGAGCGAGGCGTCGCGCAATTCGTCCAGCGTGCGCAGCTTCGCCAGCATGGTCGGCGCGAAATCGAACAGCGCCTTCAGGTCGGGGCTCGTCAGCGTGTACTGGTAATTCCCGCGCGACTGGCGTCCGGCGTTGAGGTTGATGTTCTGGACGGGGCGCGCGACGAAGGTGATGCCTGCCACCTTCGCGGTTTCGCGACGCAGACGCGACAGAATCACTTCGACGCGATCACGCGTATCCTTCGGTTTCAACGCGACGAACAGGAAGCCCTGGTTGATCGCGCCGCCGAAGCCGATGTTCGAGCTGAAATAGTCGACGGCGGGATCGGCGCCGACGATCGCGGCGATCTGCTTCTGCCGTTCGACCATCGCCTCGAAGGAGGTGTCGGGCGCGGATTCGGTGAAGGCGGTGAGAAGGCCCGTATCTTCCTGGGGGAAGAAGCCGCGCGGAACCGTCTGATAGAGATGCACGCTGTACCAGCCGGTGACGAAGGTCAGCAGCAGGAAGACGAGCCGGAATTTCAGGACGAAGTCGAGCGCCACGCGATAGAGCCACAGCATCGCCTGGAACCAGCCTTCGAGGATGCGCTCCAGCAGGCCGACCTTGCGGTGATGATCCTCCTCCTTGAGGAAGCGCGCGCAGAGCATCGGCGTCAGCGTCAACGACACGAAGCCCGAGACGAGAATGGTGACAGAGATCGTCACCGCGAATTCGCGGAAGACGCGGCCGACGACGCCGCCCATGAAGAAGACGGGGATGAACACCGCGATCAGCGACAGCGTGATCGAAATGATGGTGAAGCCGATCTCGCGCGAGCCGACGAGCGCCGCCGTGAATGGCTTCATGCCCTCTTCGATGTGGCGCACGATGTTTTCGAGCATCACGATGGCGTCGTCGACGACGAAGCCGACCGCGAGCGTCAGCGCCAGCAGCGAGATGTTGTCGAGCGAATAGCCGAAGAGCTGCATGAAGCCGAACGTGCCGACGATCGACACCGGCAGCGCCAGCGTCGGAATGACGGTCGCCGACAGGCGCTTCAGGAAGACGAAGATCACCATGATCACGAGCGCGACCGACAGCAGCAGCGTGAACTGCACGTCCTCGACCGACTCGCGGATGGAGATGGAGCGATCATTGTTGACGATCAGCGAGACCGAAGGCGGCAACTGCGCCTGGAATGCGGGCAGGGTGGCCTTGATGCGATCCACCGTCTCGACGGTGTTGGCGTCGGACTGGCGGAAGATCGCGAGCACGATCGCGCGGTCATTGTTGAACCAGCCCGCCGTCTGGTCGTTGTAGACCGAGTCCTTCGGCGTCGCGATGTCTTCAAGCTTCACCGGCACGCCGTTCTTGGTGGCGACGATGAGGTTGTTGTAATTCTCGGCGCGGCGGAGCTGTCCGGTCGCCTCGATGGTGACGCGCTGGTTTTCGCCGCGCAGCGTGCCGACCGGAGCATTGGAATTCGCCGCATTGATCGCGTTGCGCACGTCGTTGAGCGCGAGTCCGCGCGCCGAGGCCGCCTTCGGGTCGACATAGATGCGCACCGCATATTTCTGCTGGCCGAAAATATTGACCTGCGCGACGCCTGGAAGCTGCGTGATCTGCTGCGCGAGGATGTTCTCGGCGTATTCATTGACCTCGCTGAGCGGCATCGTCTCCGACTTCAGCGCAAGGAAGAGGATCGGCGTGTCGCCGGGATTGACCTTCCTAAAGCTCGGCGGCGCCGGCAATTCGGCGGGCAGGCGGCGCAAAGTCGCGCTGATCTGCGACTGGACGTCGAGCGAGGCGCCGTCGATCTCGCGATCAAGATTGAACTGCAGCGTGATCTGCGTGTTGGCCTGCGTCGAGACCGAGGTCAGCGAGTCGAGGCCGGAGATGGTGGCGAAGGCGCGTTCCAGCGGAGCTGCAACCGAGGCCGCCATGGTCTCCGGGCTGGCGCCTGGCATCTGCACGGAGACGTTGATGGTGGGATAGTCGACGCGCGGCAGCGCGGCGACGGGGAGCTTCTTGTAGGCGAAGAGGCCGAAGATCACGAACGACAGCATCAGCAGCGTCGTCATCACGGGGCGGCGGATGCAGAGTTCGGGCAGCGACATTGTCGATCCTGGCGTGTCGGCTTCTGGCGGCGGCTTCGCTTATCCCTGTGACGGCGGCGCCCCGGCGGCGGGCGCGCCCTGCGGCGGTTGCGCGACCGGCCGCGCAGCGGGCGGCGCGGTGGTGACGCGAGCGCCGTTGGCGAGCTGCATCTGGCCGTCGGTCACGACGGTCTCGGTGCCATCGAGTCCGCTCGAAATGACCGTGCTTTGATCGACCATGCGATCGATCACGACGGGCTTCATGCGGGCCACGCCATTGTCCACGACATAGACGAAATTGCCCTGCTGTCCGTTCATCACGGCCTCGCGCGGCACAGTGATCGAATTGGGGATCGTGCGCAGGTCGATGCGGATGTTCGCAAGACTGCCGGGCCAGAGCAATTCGTCGGCGTTTTCAAACACCGCGCGCGCGATGATCGTGCCCGTCGTGGCGTCGACCGAATTGTCGAGCAGCGCGATCTTGCCTTCGGCTGACTTCGTGATGCCCTGCGGGATCGCGGCGACCTTGGCCGTGCCCGCGGCGACCGCTTCACGCAGATCAGGCAGCAGGCGCTGCGGCACCGGGAAGGCGACATAGATCGGCGAGATCTGGTTGATCATCGCGAGCACCTGGCCGCTTTCGCTCTGCTTCGTCAGGCTGCCGACCTTCAGCGTCGCGACGCCGATGCGACCGGTGATCGGGGCCGCGATGTCGAAGAAGGTGCGCTGAACCTTGAGGCTCTCGAGCGCCGCCTCGTCGGCCTTGATCTGGGCGCGGGCGGTGGCGACGTTGGCGCGCGCCGTATCGAGCAGGGCCTGCGAGGTCGATTCGGCCTTCGCGAGCTGCTCCTTGCGCTTCATATCCTGTTCGTTGAGGTCGAGCGTCGCCTTGGAACGCAGCAGATTGCCTTCGGCCTGTTTGATCTGCGCGTCGACGGTGCGCGCGTCGAGGCGGAACAGCACGTCGCCAGCCTGCACCGCTGCGCCGTCGGCGAATTCCACCGCCATGATTTGACTGTCGACGCGGCTGCGGATGTTGACGGTGGCCATCGCCTGCACCGTTCCGATCGTCTCAAAACGAACCGGCATCGTCTTGCGCTCGGCCTTGCCGACCTTGATCATGACCGGCGGACGCTGGACCGGCCCGGTGGCCGCCGCGGCGGGGGCGGGCCCCGCAGCCACTTTCGTCCCACTATCCGGGAGCTTCACCCCGAGCTTGCCGGCCGTGGCGAGCGTAGCGGCGCGCAACGTCTGATCAAAACCATACGGCAATGCGGGCAAAGAGCCTTGAACAGAGGCAAAACCGGCCCCCGCCAACGCGCCAAGCGCCAGCACGCAAATTCCCCCGAAGCGCGCCACCGACATCCAGTTCCCCTAACTTCCCCTCGAACCGACGCCCTTGTTCCTTATACCACGTAATACGGGCGGAATGTCGGCGTCGGCGCTGCGCTTTCCGCAGTGCCCCGCGTGGTCCTAATGCAAGCGGCGGACCAACGCAAAGGGCGATCGGGCGGCTTCCTGAATGGTCCATGAACAATTGCGTGAACGGCGCGCCGGCGCCTCTTTCCCCCGGCCCTCGACGATAGTATGCCGGCTTAAGACCTTGGGCTTGTCACGTATCCTTCATGGGGCGTACGCACAGAGAAGCCGGCACAAGAGGTCCAGGCAAAGGGAGCGAAAAATGAGCTTGAGGGTGGGATTGGCCGGCGTGGCGTTGTCCGCGCTGATGGCGACCGGCGCGCTGGCGCAGACCGAAATCCAGTGGTGGCACGCGATGACCGGCGCGAACAACGACGTCGTCGTCAAACTCGCCGAGGACTTCAACGCCTCCCAGAAGGACTACAAGGTCGTTCCGACCTACAAGGGCTCCTATCCCGACACCATGAACGCGGGCATCGCCGCGTTCCGGGCGGGCAATGCGCCGCATATCATGCAGGTGTTCGAGGTCGGAACCGGCACCATGATGGCGGCCAAGGGCGCCATCAAGCCGGTCTATCAGCTGATGGCCGACGCTGGCGAACAGTTCGACCCCAAATCCTACCTGCCGGCGG